>NZ_JBDZDQ010000001.1:0-1242411 GCF_040049295.1 Sphingomonas sp. KR3-1 | reverse complement strand
GCGTTTGCTCTCGCTCGCGATCACCTCCGCTGCCTCGGTTTCGCTGAGTGCCGAGGTGTTGAAGCTCACCCCGCCGCAGCGGATGTCCGGATTGGTCCGCCGGCCGAGCGCAATGGTGAGGTCGATGATCTCCTCGATGCTCGCCACCGTGTAGCCCGCGGTGCCGAGCATCGCAGTGCGCCCCGGCTCGTGGCATACGACGAAGACGTCCGGCTGGCTGCCATGGAGCAGGCCGAGCGACACCGCGGCATAGGCCGGGTGCGCGAGCGAGCCCTGGCCCTCGATCACGTCCCAATGCGCGGGGTCGGCATCGGGCGACAGCATCTCCGCCGCGCCCGCCTCGAAATCGGAGACCACCGCGTCCATCGGCATGCCGCCGCCGGCGATCATGATCCCGGTCTGGCCGGTGGCGCGGAAGCTGGTGTCGAGCCCGCGCGCCTCGAAGCCGCGGGCGAGCGCCAGCGCGGTGTATTTCTTGCCGAGCGCGCAATCGGTGCCAACGGTGAGCAGCCGCTTGCCGCTGCGCTTGCGCCCTGTGGCGACCGGGATCTCGGCCGGGGGCACGCGGATGTCGATCAACCGGCGCCCGAGCAGCGCGGCGGTCTCGGCCAATTCAGGGATATCGCCCAGCCGCACATGCATGCCCGAGACGATGTCGAGCCCCGCCTCGAGCGCCTCGACCAGCGACTGGCGCCAGGAAGGCGGGATAACGCCTCCCGGATTGGCGACGCCGATCACCAGCCCGCGTGCACCCTGCGCCGCCGCTTCCGCAGGCGTCAGCCGCGGCAGGCCGGTGGCGACGGTGGCGCCGGCCAGCGCGAACTCGCCGACGCACTTGTCCCCGGCCCAGTCGCGCAGCCCGAACGCGGTCTTGGCATAGCCCGGCTCGGTCGTGTCGCCGAGGAAGAGGAGGTAGGGCTGCGGCAGCACCAGGGCGGTGCTGCGCGCGGCGAAGGGGGCATTCATTTGCGCGCCTTCCGAGGTCAGAACGAGAGATCGAAAGCGACGCCGATCGTGCGCGGCTGGAGCGGCGTGATCGCGAGGAAGCTCGGCTGGTTGAGCCCGTCGGTCAGCGTCGAGCGCTGCAGCTCGCCCTTGTCGTCGAGGAGATTGCGGGCATAGGCGCGCAGCTTCCAATGCTCGCCGATGTTTAGCGCCGCGTTGAGATCGACCGCAGTATAGGGCGTTGCCCGCGCCGTCAGCGGATCGCTCTCGACCAGCGACAGCCGGCTGCTCGCATGGCGCACGCCGATGCCGAAATCGCCCGACAGCCGGTCGCCGAACCCTGCATGATAGTCGAGCCGCGCCGAGCCGCTGAATTTGGGCACGCCGGGCAGCTGGTCGCCGTCCGCGCCGCTGATCTCGGGCACGTCCTCACTGAGCTTGGCATCGGTGTAGGAGGCGGTCAGCCCGAGCGTCAGGCCGGGCGTCGGGCGCATCTCCAGCGTGCCCTCGACGCCCTGGCTGCGCGCGCGGCCGCCATTGGCCTGGCCGGAGACGCCGCCGAATGCGCGCGTCACCTGGATGTCGTTCCAGTCCATGTAGAAGGCGGCGATGTCGATCGAGACGGCATGCCCGGCGAGGTCCGCCTTGAAGCCCGCCTCATAGTTGGTGAGCGTGTCCGAGCCGACGCTCGGCGGCACGTTGGGAACGATGACGTTGGGGCCGCCCGGGCGATAGCCGGTGGCGACGCGGGCATAGAGCATCGCGTCCTTGTTCAGATGGACCTGCGGGCTGACGCTCCAGGTGACCACCTCCTCCGAAGATTTGCCGGGATCGTTCGCCTGGGGCACGATCGCGCCCGAGCTGATCTGGCGGAAGGTCTGGTCGTTGCGGGCCCAGCGCACCCCGCCGGTCACTTCGAAGCGCTTGCCGAAGCGCAGCGTCGCGTTGCCGAAGACGGCATATTCCTTGTAGGTCGCCGGCAGGCCGACCGTGGCGAGCGGATCCAGCGCGGGAATGACGTTGCCCGCCATGTCGTACGAGCGGACGAGCTGCGAGTTGGAGCTTTTCTCGTCGGTGTAGAAGCCGCCGACCAGCCATTCGAAGCGACCGCCGCTCGCCGAGGCCAGCCGCACTTCCTCGGTCCATTTGCGCAGGCCGAGCTTGATCTCGAACGGGGTGACCCCCGGTGCGATCGCGCCACCGGTGAGCAGCGGGAACAGCACGCCGAACGCATAGGTGGCGTCCTGGAGCTGGGTCGCGTGGGTGGTGCTGTGCGTGGTGGTGGAGGTCGCGGTCACGCCGCCGAAATCATAGTCGAGCGTCGCGGCATAATATTGCAGCTCGGTCTTGAAGGCCTCGCCGACATAGTTGTTGTACGACATGCCGTCGCCGAGCCGCTTGCCGGTCAGATCGGCGGCGTAGAGCCCGTTGCCGTTCGAATCGAGGTCCTGGTAGATCGCGGTCAGCCGCGCGGTGAAGCGGTCGCTCGCCTGCCACAGCAGGGCGGCGCGGCCGCCGACCTGCTCATAGTCATTCTGGTCGCGCAGGCTCGCGTTGTTGACGCTGTTCACGAATCCCGGCGTCTTGCGCCAGGCGAAGCTGCCGGTGACGCCGAGCTTGCCTTCGACCAGCGGCGCGTTGAACATCGTCTGGCCGGCCCAGCCGAGCTGCCCCGCCCCGTTGATCCCGAAGCCCTCGACCCCGCCGCGCACGCTGAACTTGGTCGTGCTGGGCGAGACCGTCACATATTTGAGCAGGCCGCCGATCGAGCTTGCGCCGTAGAGCGTGCCCTGCGGCCCGCGCAGCACTTCGATGCGCTCGATGTCATAGGGCAGCAGGTCGAGCGAGAATTGCCCGCCGCGATTGTAGATCGCGCTCGATCCCACCGGCGCATCGTCGAGATAGATGCCGACGGTCTGGCTGGCGGTGAGCGGCGCGATGCCGCGCAGCGTGATCGTGGTCTGGCCCGGCGTGCCGGTGGTCGTCACCTGCAGTCCCGGCACATAGCCCGCATAGTCGGTGAGCGAGGCGGCACCCTGTTCCTTCAGTTCCTCGCCGCTGACGACGCTGATCGAAACCGGCACGTCGAGAAGCTTCTGCTCGCGCTTCTGCGCGGTGACGACGATCTCGTCGTCGGAATGCGCGGCGGGCGCGGCGTCCTGCGCGAAGGCTGCGCAGGGCATCAGCGTGCCCGCCGCGACGGTAATCAGCAATTTGGCTCGGTTGGTCATGCGCGTCATCGTCGGTCTCCCCCTCGGGACTTCGATGGCGTCCACCTCGTGGACGATGGCTACTTGCCTGATCAGGATGCTATTATCCTGATCAGAGAAGAGTCAATCCAATTTGACAATTAAGTTGCAGGCGTGGCCGAAAGGGCACGCTGACCCCAGACTGCCTCGGGGCAATCGATCATGCCGTCGCGGTAGACGATGCCCGGCACCCGGTCGGTGGCGAGGAAGGTCGGGCCGTCGAGATCGACCACGTCGCAGAGCTGGCCGAGCAGCCAGGCCGGCGCCATCGCCCAGCTCGATCCGACCATATTGCCGACCATCACGTCGAGCCCAAGCGTGCGCGCCCGCCGCGCGATGGCGATCGCCTCGGTAAGCCCGCCGCATTTGTCGAGCTTGATGTTGACGGTGTCGAACCGACCGACCAGTCCGTCGACATCTGCGAGCGTCAGCGCGCTCTCGTCGGCGGCGATCGGGATCGGCGACTTGAACCCATCGAGATCCGCCTCGCGCCCGCGCGCCAGCGGCTGCTCGAGCAGCGCGATGCCGCAATCGACCAGCGCGGCGATCAGCGGCTCGAGCTCCCCGATCTCGAACCCCTGATTGGCGTCGACGCCGATCCAGCATTCCGGCCGCTCGGCGCGGACCGCGCGCACCCGGGCGATGTCGAGGTCGAGATCGCCGGTGAGCTTCAGTTTGAGCGCGCGTGCATTGGCGTAGCCGCGCGCGCCCTCGGCCATCACGGCGGGATCGTCGGCACCCAAGGTAAAGGTTGTCAGCAGCGGCCTGGGCTCGGGGAGCCCCGCGAGCTTCCACACCGGCACGCCCTCGCGCTTGGCATCGAGCTCCCACAGCGCGCAGTCCGCCGCGTTGCGCGCGCCGCCGGGCGGGAGCGCCTGGTGCAGCTCCGCTCGGTTCATCCCTCCGCGCAGCCCGTCGGCGACCGTCGCCAGCGCCGCGGTCATCGCCGCGTCGTCGTCGCCCAGATAATAGACGCCGCTCGCCTCGCCGCGCCCCGTGTGGAGGCCGTCACGCAGCGTGACGACCACCACCGGAGACTCGGTGAAGACATGGCCGGAGATGCGGAACGGCTTCGCAAACGGAAGCCGTTCCACGGCGATGTCGAGCGAACGGCGCATCACCATCTACTCAGAACTCGGTCCCGAACGAGACCAGGTTGAAGGCCAGCGCCACCCACAGGATGAAGAACACCCCGAGGACGAGCAGCAGGCTCCACGCCTTGGCGAACCAGCCGCGCTTGTCGCGCCAGGTCAGCCAGGCGTTCCAGATCGACAGGCCGAACATCCCGAAAAAGGCGAGCGTGCCGACGAACTGGACGAGCAGGATCAGCCAGTCGGTCTTGCCATGGCTCTCGAAATCCTCGAGCCCGGTGATGACGACGCCCCACAGCGCCAGCACCGCCAGCACTAGCCAGGCGAAGCCGCGCAGCACGCGGTAGGTCCGCCGCGCCTCGCCCTGCAGGGCAAGCTGCGCGCCGTAGCGGCGCCGTGCGATCCAGCCGACCGGCCAGGACAGCGCCGTCAGCAACACCATGCCCACGCCGAACAGCAGCGCCGGGACCAGCCACGCCGAGTCGAGCGACGCGGGCGTGCGGTACCAGATCATGAAGGGCGAGACTTCGCCGAAGCTCCAGCGCGCGACCTTGCCGTCGATCACCTGCGCGGCGAGCCGCTCATGGCCATAGGCATCCTGCCAGACGAAGGGCGCGACTTCGATCAGCTTGCGCGGGGCGCCGCCGGGGCTGGTCAGCGCCGGGATCACCGGGCGGCCATCGGCGTCGAGGCTCACCTTGGTATCGCCGAGCAGGTTGATGATCTTGGCGAAGGTCGAGTCGATCCGGCGGCTGTTGGTCCAGCTGCCGACGAGCAGCTTGGCATGCTCCTTGGCGGTCGGCAGCTCCTTGGGCGGCGCCTGGTTCGGATCGGGCAGGTAGCGATCGGCGAACGCGTCGAACAGCGAGCCGCGCAGCACGCGGGTGACCCCGTCCTTGCCGCTGCTGTTCATCGAGATGTAGAGGCCGATCTTCTCTTCCGGGAAGATCCACAGGTCGCTGTGGAAATAGACCGTGTCGCCGCCATGCGCGATCGCGCGATGGCCGTTGATGCGCTGCTCGTAGAAGCCGAGCGCCATCGTGTTGATCGCCGGGATCGCGCTCGGCTGCGGCGCGTGCATCAGCTTCGCTGTCTCGGGCTTGAGCAGCGGGCCGCCGTCGTTGAGATGCGCGATCATGAACTTCGCCATGTCGCCGCCGCTGATCGCGGAGGCGCCGGCGGGGGCCATGCCGATCTGCTCATAGCCCTTGGCCGGGCCGGAACCCAGCTCATAGCCCTGCGACATGAACGGCTTGAGGCGATCGGGCAGCGGCTGGCGGAAGCTGGCATATTGCATGCCGAGCCGGGCAAAGATGTTCTTCTCGATATAGTCGTCGAACGGCATGCCCGAGACGCGCTCGACGATATAGCCGGCCAGCGCGGTGGCGTAGTTCGAATAGGCCGGGGTGCTGCCCGGCGCATAGATCCGCGCGGGGATCCGGTGCTTGAGCACGTCGCCCAGGCTGGGCACCGGCTTGTCGAAGGTCAGCAGGCCCTTGATGATCTCCTCGAAGCCCGCCGTGTGCGTCATGATGTTGCGCAGCGTGATCGGTTTGCCCTGATAGGGCGGGATCTTGAAATCGAGATACTGGTTGACGTCGGCGTCGAGGTTCAGCTTGCCGGCCTCGACCAGCTGCATCACCGCGGTCCAGGTATAGAGCTTCGACGTCGAGCCGGGGCGGAACAGCGTAGTTGCCGGATCGACCGGCTTGCGCTTTGCCACGTCCGAATAGCCGAAGCCACGCTCAGTGACGACCTGGCCGTCCTTGACGATCACCACCACTGCGCCGGCGACATCGCCGCGGGCGAGCGCATAGGGCATGTAGCCGTCGAGCCAGGCGTCGGCATCCGCCTTGGTGAGATCGGCCGCGACCTGGCCGCTCGCCGGCGCGGCGGCCGGATGGGCCTGCGGTACCGGCGTGAGCGGTGCGGGCGCCTGGCTGAAGCTCGGCACCCCTATCGCGAGCCCCAGCAATCCTGCCGTGAGCGCCGCGAGCGAACGTTTCCACATTAGCGCGTCCTTTCCTGTTCCCCCGCCCAGGACCCCGGCATGTCGATTGCGCCGGTGTGCATCTGCGGCTAGGCTGCGAAATGTAAACTAATACGCCTGATTGAGACATGATGATCCTATTCGGAAAAATGTCAAACCGAGGTGCGGCATGGCGACGCGGCTGAAGCCCGAGCATCCGACGCTGGGCACGCTGCTCAAGGCGCTGCGCGCCCGGAACGGCTGGACGCTCAAGGAGATGAGCCTGAAGAGCGGCATCCCGGTGTCGACTCTGTCCAAGGTCGAGCATGACCGGCTGACGCTGACCTATGACAAGCTGCTGCAGCTCAGCCAGCGGCTCAACATCCGCATGTCCGAGCTGTTCGCCGAGACCGATTCGGCGCCGGAGACGCAGGTGACCGCGCGGCGCAGCATCGGCGATCTCGATCGCGCGGTGCGGGTGAACACCGCGAACTACGACTATTATTATCTCTGCACCGAGCTGCGCCGGAAGCGGATGATCCCGGTGATCACCAAGGTGCGCGCCAAGACGGCCGAGGAGTTCGGCGACCTCGTCCACCATTCGGGCGAGGAATATATCTTCGTCGTCAGCGGGCGGATCGTCGTCCACACCGAATTCTACGATCCCGTGCCGCTCGAAGCGGGCGAATCGATCTACATCGATTCGAACATGGGGCACGGCTATGTGACCGGCGACGGGTGCGACGAGGCGGTGATCCTGGGCGTCTGCTCCAGCGCCGAGGACGGGCTGATGGATTCGCTGCTCAACCTGCACGGGTAGCTGCGCGGCCACCGGCTGGCGCTCGACCGGGTTATTGTGCGAACCGGCGCTTCGGCGCAGGCTGGCCGTCATGCCCGAAAGCGATCGCACCTCCGCCGCGCCCGACAGCCGCCACATGGCGGTGGTGGTGGCGGCGTTTCGCTGCGATGCCGGAACGGCGAGCGACATTGCCGCACGGCTGGCGATCGTCCGTCGCAGCCCGCGCCAGGTCGTGCTGGCGGTCGGCGAGACCGGCAGCGACGCCTGGCTGATACTCATCGGCGAGGCGCATGCCGTGCTCTATTCGGCGGCCGGGCATCTCGTGCTGCTGCATCGGCTGCTGCCGGGCGATCTGTTCGGCGAGCCGATCGGCCTGCCCGCCGCCGCCGAGGGCGTGCAGGTCGTCGCGGTCGGCCCGGTCGAGGCCGGACGCTTTCGCGCGATCGATTTCCTGATGCTGATGGAACGCCACCACTGCGTGGCGCAGGCCGTGGTGCGCACGCTGTCCGGGCGGCTCGACGAGACGACGCGGCGGATGATCGCTGGGGCGACGCTGTCTGCAGCGGGCCGCGTGCATGGCGAGTTGCTGCGCCTGGCGCGGCTGGCCGATGGGCGCTGCATCCGCCCGGCGCCGGTGCTCTCCGAACTGGCGCTGGCGGTGCAATCGACCCGCGAGACCGTGTCGCGGGCGATCAACGCGCTCGAGCGATCGGGCATCATCACGCGCTCGGCGGAGGCGCTCGAGATCGTCGCGCCGCACCGGCTGGAAGAGTTGGTCTATTAGCGCGAACCGGTGACCAGTGCGAAAAGCGGCAGCGAAGGGCCGGACGCGCCGCCATAGTCGCCGAGCGGGATGCTCGATATCTGGCCCGCGTGCAGCGTCAGCGCGTCCGCGAACACGTCGTCCACCGTCGCAGTCCAGGGCGGGCAGATCGCGGCCACGGCTTCCGCGGTCGCCACGGCCGACCCGGCCAGCGCTCCCGCAACGTCGCGGACCAGGCCATAGGTGCCGGCAACGCGGGTCGGCCGCTGGCCGGACGTGCGCTCGGCGACGGCTAGGGCAAAGCGCGCCGCCTCGGCAATGTCGCCGAAGCCGAGCAGCAGGGCGTTGCCATGCGCCTGCACGTGCTGCGCGGGGCCAGGGTCCAGCCGGGCGCGGACCTGGTCGATCCAGTCGTCCAGCGCATCGTCGCTGGTGATCTCGCAGCCCGGCGCGACCAGCACCAGCGCCATCAGCGCGCGGTGCTCCGGCGTCTCGACCTTGCCGGCGGAGGGCGGCACCGCGGCGTCGCGCGGCCAGCGCAGCACGACCTGGTCGGTGTCGGGGCGTCGCGGCCAGACCGCCGCGTCGCGCGCGGTGCCGGCGCCGCTGCCGAACGGGGCGGGTCCCTCGTCGATCACCACCAGCTGGAGCGCGTCTGCGGCCAGGCGATCGGCGTGGAGCAGTGCGGCACCCATCGCAACTTCGGCGGCCAGCGCCGTCGGCAGCGGGTCGAAGCAACGTGCGGTGTTCGCCACGATCCGCAGGCTCGCCGCGGCGGCCAGGCAGGCCTGGTAGCGCGGCATCCACTCCGCGCCATAGGGCGCCACCGATTGCCGGGCGAAGGCATCGGGCGGGCAGGGCAGGACGATATGCAGCGCCGCGCCGGCCGCCAGCGCGGCTTCGGCGGCCAGCAGGTCGGCACCTGCGGCGAGCGCGCCGAACGCGAATCCGACTCGGCGCTCGGCGATGACCCGCGCGATCTCGGCGCGCAGGCTATCGGCGCCGGGCGGGGCGATGCCGAGATGGCCGGCATAATGCAGGCTGGCAGGCGCGCGAAACCGGCCGAGCCAGCCACTGTCCTGGCCGGTGGTATCGAGGATCCGCGCGAACTGGCGCAGGGTGCCGGCGCGTTCCTCCCACCCGGCGGGCAGCAGGCGCGCGGCGTGCGCCAGCGCCTGTTCGGCGCCGTCGCGATCGCCGCGCAGCAGCAGCGCCTCGGCCTTGGTCGCGGCGATATAATAGGGCGTTTCGGCGACGTCATGCGCCAGCCGCGCCAGCACGTCGCCAGCGATCGCGGCACCGCGATCGGGGGCGCCGGCAAGCGTCGCCAACGCTGCGACGTTGATCAGCAGATAAGGCGCCGGCGCCAGCGCGTCCGCCGCGGCATAGGCCTGCTCCGCCTGCGCCAGCAGCGCGAGCCGCTCGGAGCCTTGCGCGTGCCACGCCCGATCCTTGAGCAGCCGCCCTTTGAGCGCGAGCGCAGCTGGGTCGTCCTGCCGCGCGGCATGACCTTCGGTTTCGAACAATTGCCAGGCTCGGTCGATGGCACCGAGCCTGGCAAGGGCGGAAATTCTCGTGAGCGAGGCAATGGTCATGGATCAGGGCTGCTCCGGCGGGCCCTGGTTGGTGCCGCTGGGATCGAGGATCATGATGGCCCGCGGGGTTGCGGCATCATCGAAGGCGACGTCGAAATAGAAGTCGAAATCATATTTCGTCTTGTCGTTTTCGATACTTAAATTCCCAAATTCATCTTGGCGAACCATATGGTTTATAAAATAAACAGCTGTGCGCTCTGCGCTTCGGTCCTGCTCTTCGGATGTGTCGACGATAAAATCGTCTGCGTCGTAGAAGCAGGCGTTGCTGCTCTTGCTGGATTTCTTCGGATTAACCGCAACCGCCCCTTGATTGAGGGTTCTCCTATGCAATGCCCAGGTAACCTCATCGATCACGATCGCGATATAGCTAACGCGCCTCCATATAATATTCTGAAAATTTCGCTCCTTGAGGAGCTCAACATTGTCCATGCCATTCGGCTTGGCAGCGTTCCGGGCCAAATCGGTGATAATTTGCTCGATCGCGCCGTCTTCGATGGCTTCCCATTTGGCTGGGTCTTTGATTGGGCCGTTGGAATAAAAATAGTGATCGGCCTTCAGTGCATTGTTCTCGTCGAGGCTCGCAAAGTAAAAGTAAACACACTTGGGTATCTCATCATAAAGGGGGTTCTTGTTGGGTTTGCCGAGATACATGTCGGCATTCTGCACGGCGTTGGCCTTGGCTTTGGGGTCTGTGATCAGATCGTCGATCAGAGTATCGATATAGCCCATCGAACTTTCCTTCGTCTCATTCGGCAGCGGGCGCGGCTGCCACGCGCTGTACGCACAACGGAATATCGGCCAGGACCGGGTTGCCCTGGCTTCTGAAGCGAGCGACCGCCGCGGCGATGCGCCGCCGCAGTTCTGTCAGGGTCGGGCCTTGGGCGGCGGGCGCGATGTCGAGCAGGTCGCACGCAACCCTTGTGTCGAATGCGCTCCATTCGGAATTCTTCGGATCATGCGCGACCAGCCATTGCGAGCGGGCATAGGCGCTGCGCGTCATCGTCGCGGCGGTGGCGGCGTCCCCTGCCCGTAGCGAGACCCTGCCGACCGATCGTTCGGCGGTGGCGAGCGTGTAGATCTTCCCGGCGTCGCTGGGATCGGCATCGACGATCTGCTGGTCGATGCGATATTGGCGCCACCGGATGGCGAGCGCCTGTCGCCATAGCCGGCGCTCATAATAGCTGTCGGCAAGGTCGGCATAGGCGTTCGCCAACGCGCTCTGTATCTCGAAATCCCCCGGCCGCTTTTGTCCGGCTCGGCTGATCCAGGCCACGCCCGCGCGAAGCAGCGGCTCGGCGGCGGGATCGCGCCGACCCTGGGCGACGACGCCGAGGTCCTGGGCGCTCCACCCCATCTCCATCATGTAGTCGGGGTTGGCTGGATCGAGGGCGATCAGCCGCGCGGCACCGGCGGCATAGCGGCGATACTGGATCTCTGCCTGCGGCCATTCCTTGCGCGCCCGGTAGACGCTGCCGATCCAATAGTCGCTCTGGGCTTGCGCGAGGATCGCCTTGGGATCGCGCGGGCGCCGTGCCAGCGCGGTGCGGGTCGCGGCGTCGGCGTCGCGGAACCAGATCAGCGCGCGGGCCTGGTCGCCGCTGGTCTGGGCGTCCTCCCCTAGCGCGTGCATCAGGCGGGCGCGCCGCTCGAGGCTGTCGTCCGGCAGCGCCGCGAGCGCGGTCGCATCGCCATAATAGGCGATGGCGCGGCGATTGGCTGCCTCCATCACGTCGAGCCGGCCGACCTTCTTCAATTCCCTGCGCAGGTCGGTCAGCATGAATTCGACTAGTCCTTCCGCCTTGGCGTGTTGCCGTTCCGCTTCCGCTCGCGCCTGGACGGCGATGACGAGCAGCGCCGCCATCCCTAGCGCGGCGATCGACGCGGCGAGCGTGACGGCCATCACGCGGCGAAGCCGGCGCTGGGCGTCGCGCTGGATCAGCGCATCGAGGTCGAGCCCGGTCAGCCCGGCGATCAGCTTCAGCCGGGCGAGACGCGGTCCGTCGCCGCGGGGCCGGAAATCGGCGGCGATCGGCTCGCAGACCGCGCCGCGATCGACTCGCATCGAATCGGGAAAGGCCTGGGCCGGCTCGCCGTCGAGCAGCGCCGCGAGCACGGGGCGATCGGGCGATTGCGCGCGGAACAATGCGACCTCGCGCTCCACCCAGGGCGAGACGCGTGCCGTGGGCGAGCACAGCACCACCAGCGCGTCCGAAGCGGCCAGCGCGTCGCGGATATGCGCGCCCAGATCGGCGGCGGCGGCCAGTTCCTCGCGGTCGCGGAAGATCGGCGCGAGCCGGCGCGGCACCGGGCCCTGCGGCGTCGCCTGGCCGACCAGGCGCCTCGGCACCCGATATTGCTCGAGCGCGCGATGCAGGCGGCGCGCGGCCGCGGCATCGGCATGGCTATAGCTGATGAACGCGCGAAAGCGGCGCGTCGCGGCATCGTTCTCCGACATGCCAGTTCCCCGTCGCGGCCCCCCGCCGCGCCCGACAGGGAGATCAACACCGACACCGGCACCTGTCCATCAACGTTCGGTCCGTTTCCGCGTAACGCCGCGGCTGCATCGCCGAAAATCCGATCCGAAACCGAGCCTGGCGAGCCGCGGAAAAAGCCGGGGATTAACGCAGGTTAGTCCGCGCACCGGGCGGGAACCGAGGGGCGCTCACAGCGGTTTTTCGCCCGTCGATTTCGGTTCGGGAGAGCTTGCCATGCCCCAGGGTGACAAAGGCAAATATACCGACAGGCAGAAGCGCAAGGCCGAGCATATCGAGCAAGGCTATGAGGATCGCGGCACGCCCAGGAAAGAAGCGGAGCGCCGTGCCTGGGCGACGGTGAACAAGGAGTCCGGCGGCGGCAAGAAATCGGGCTCCGGCCGCGGCAAGGCGGAGAGCCATGCGAGCGCTCGCAAGGGCGGGCAGAAGGGTGGCTCCAGCCAGAGCGCCGCGGATCGCTCCGCTGCCGCCAAGAAGGGGTGGGAGACCCGGCGCCGGCGAGGCACTGCATGACCGACGAGGACAGGGCCTATTTTACCCGGCGCGAACGCGAGGAGCGCGAGATTGCCGACCGCGCCGGCGATCCCTCGATCGCGCATGCGCATCTGCAACTCGCGGAAGCCTATGCGCGGCGGTTGCGCGAGGCCGCCGAGCTGACCTGATTGCCCCCTTAGCTGCCGCCGAGCCGGCGGCGATTGGCGCGGACCTTGGTGGTATAGTGCCGCACGATGCGGCGCGTTGCCGTGTCCGGCGATCCGAAGCGGCCGGTCATCAGCCCCATTTGCACTTCGAATGCCGCCTGTGCCTTTTCGGCGATCATGCGGTTCGCCTCCGCAAGCGCCGGGCTCCCGCCGGCGGCGAGCTTGGCGCTGCGCATCGCCACCACTGCGCTCGCTTCCATGCCGAGCTGCCACAGCGCCCAGTTGGTTTCCCACCAACCGCCGAACGAATCCTTCGCCATATCAGTCTCCAAAGTCAGAATATCGTCAGCGTGCGGTGACGGCATAGAGCCGGCAATGTTCGAGATAGGCGGCTTCGTGGCGGCCCATCAGCTTGACGACGCTGCGCCACAGCCAGGGCGGCGCGTCGAGGCTGCCGAACGAGGCGTCGCGCAGCTCGCCGGCCCATTGCTTCCGGGCGGAATCGTCCATCTGCGCGGCATGGGCACGGCCCAGCACGAAGGCCAGATAGTGCGCGGCGCGGAGCGCTTCGGGCCGGGTGAACTGGTCGATCTCGATCTTGAGGTCCTGCGGGCGCAGCTCGCGCAGGACGAAGGGTTTGCCGAGCAGGCGCACCGCGGCCATCCGCTCGCCCAGGAACGGCGAGAGCGCCGATGCGCCGGCGACGACGCGCTCGGCCGGATCGCGCGGCATGCGCGCCCCGCGGGCCACCGGGGCGAGCGCAGGCACCGCTTGCTTGAAATCGACGAGTGCGGTCGCTTCCCTGCCCTTGGCGCCTTCGATCGCGACCAGCGCCGCGTAACGCCCGGCACCGAGCGAGCTGCAGCCCTTGACCCAATAGGCTGCATCGAGCAGCCGCACGCCCCTGGCAGCATCCTCCCCGCGCGCCAGCAGCGCGGCGATGTCGCCTTGCGCGAAGACGGACTCGATCGCCTGGCGCTCGTCGGCGCTCAACGCCCAGAAGCGCTTGCCGAGCGGAATATGCGGGCGTGTGTCCGCGATGCGTTCACGGGCGAGATGGCGCCAGCGCCGGCCGAGCGCGCGCTTGCGGGCCGCGCGCACCAATTCGGGCTGGAGCGATTCATCGAGTTCGCTGCGCTGGTCGAGCGCGCGGACATAGCCGTCGATCATCGCCTCGACGATCCGCGCCGTCGCCACGCCGGGCAGGTCGGAACCGCGCGCGGCCGAGGCGAGCGACAGCGCCAGCCGGATGAGGTCGTGCGCGGGATTGCCGATCACGGTCTGGTCGAGGTCGCGGATCTGGATGTCGACCGCGCCCTCGGCGTTGGCAACCGGGCCGAGATTGCCGACATGGCAATCCCCGCAAATCCACACCGGCGGCCCCTTGGGAATGTCGCGCGCGATATCGGCGAGTGCCAGCCATTTGTAGAATTGCGCGGTGCTGCCGCGAACAAAGGCATGTGCCGACCGCGCCATCTTGCGCAGCCGGCATGCTTCGAGTTGTTGCAATCGATCCGCGGGATCGGTGGGTGCGAGCATAGGTCCTGCCTGGATCAGGCAGCGACGAGCTTGACGGCCCGGGGTGCAGCGGGCGGCAGGCCTTCGCTTTCCTCCTGCGCCAGCAGCTCCTCCTTGCGGGCGAGCATCGCATCGCGCATCGCCACCAGGTCGACCTCTTCCACCTTGCGGCACTCGGCGAACATGCCCTCGGACGGCATTTCCTCTTCGTGCACGTGGTGCGTGATCTCCTCGGAGAGCACATGCACCTTGGCATCGTAGAAATCGTCCTCGGGGCTGCCCGCCTCGATATCGTTGATCAGTATCTTGGCGCCGTCATGCTCGACATAGGCTTCGTCGAGGATGTCGTCCTCGATCTTGCCGCGATAGGCCGGGTAGAAAATCTCCTCTTCCAGCGTCGTGTGGATCTTGAGCTCCACGCAGATCTGGTGGGAGAGCTTCTTCTTCGCCGCCGCACCGCTGGCAGCCTCATATTGCTCGAACAGCTTCTCGACCTTGCGGTGATCGGCCTTGAGCAGCGCGATCGCGTCGGTGAATTCTGCCATGACCTGTCTCCGGGGTTTGGGTTTGCCGTATCAATCGCGGGGAACGTCGGCAGTTCCGCTTGCGAATCGATTGCAAGAGCCGAGATCGCTTGGTTTTCCAGAAACTTAATCCGGATCAATCTTCTTTGTCGGGCTGGCCTCGCATCGCGGTCGATCGGATCGAAGCGGCCCAGCTACAAGCTGGCTAAGGGGGGCGGCTTGCCCTAAGCCATGCGTCCCGATCCTATTCTACGAGATCTTGCATGGCCCTTGTGAAGAAGTCCGCGTTGGGGTCTCGAGCCAAGTCAGGCGCCGCTGCGGCGGCCGAAGCCGACACGCCGGCGCCCGCACGGCGCGCGCGCGTCGCTGCGAAGCGTCCGGTGAACGCGCTCGAGCGGATCGACCAGGCAACCCAGGAGCTCGCCAGCGGCATCGGCCAGGCCTCGGCCGCGGCGAGCGAGCTGCAGCGGTCGATGGACCGTATCTCCAGCGGTGCGGAAGAAGCGGCGGGCGCCTCGCAGGAATCGCTCGGCCTGATCGCCGCGCTCAACCGCAATTTCCGCGAAGCGCGCGAGGGGGCCGAGGGTGCGCGGCGCCAGGCGGATATCGTGCAGGGTGCCTTTGCCGAGGTCAGCGCGCAGATCGACGGATCGGTCGTCGCGATCGAGCTCAATGCGCAGCGCCAGCTCGCCACGGTCGAAGTGATCAATTCGCTCGAAGCGGTCGCGGCCAGCATCGGCGAGATCGGCCAGAGCGTGGCCGATGTCTCCGACCAGACCAGCCTGCTCGCGCTCAACGCCACGATCGAGGCGGCGCGCGCCGGCGAGGCCGGGACGGGCTTCGCGGTGGTGGCCGACGAGGTGCGCGCGCTGGCGGAGACGTCCGAGGCGAGCGCCGGCGACATCCAGCAGCTCGCGACCCGCGTCGCCGCCGACGTGAAGGCGATCGCGGAACGCGTGCGCGCCGCATCGGAGCTGGCGACCAGCGAGGCCCAGCTGGGCCGCGACGTCGTCGTCCAGCTCAAGACCGCGCGCGACGAACTGGCGGCGCTGGGCGCCGGCGCCCAGGAGATCGTCGGTGCCTCCGCCGAGGCCGAAGCCGCTGCGCGCGAGGCCGAGAAGGGCGCCGAGCAGGTCGCCAGCGCCGCGGAGGAACAGTCCGCCGCCGCTGCCGAGGCGCAGCAGGCGATCGAGCAGCAGAGCGCGTCGCTCGAGGAGAGCCAGCAGACCGCCGAGGCGCTGGGCGCGATGATCCAGAGCCTGCGCGAGGACGAGAGCGACCAGACCGCGGTCGAGCAGGTCGCGGCGGCCGCGGAGGAGCTCTCCGCCACGGTGCAGGAAATGTCGGGCGCCTCGGTCCAGATCCAGGTCGCGCTCGAGCAGATCGCACGCGGCACGCAGATCCAGGCGGGCGCGACGCAGGAAGCCAATGCCGCGATGGCGCAGATCGAGGCCTCGTCCGAGCTCTCCCAGGCGCGCGCCACCACCGCGTCCGAGCGGATCGGCGCGATCGTCGACCAGGCCGGGGACAGCCAGCGCAAGGTCGACCGGCTGGCCCGCGGCGTCGAGGCGAGCCTGGCCGAGGTCCGCGAAGTCACGCTGCTGCTCTCGACGCTGAACGAGACGGGGCGGCGGATCGAGAAGATCACCGACGGGCTCGCGCTCGTGTCGGTGCAGACCAACATGCTCGCGGTCAGCGGCTCGGTGGAGGCGACGCGGGCCGGCGAGGCTGGCCGCGGCTTCGCGACGGTGGCGGGCGACATCCGCAAGCTCTCGCGCGATGCCTCGCTCAGCGCCGAACGGGCGAAGGACATCGTCCGGGCGATGCAGGACCAGGTCGGCATCGTCCGCCGCGACCTCGAGCAGGTGATCGGCGCGGCGGAAGTCGAGATCGGCCGCAACCGCGCCGTGGTCGAGCGCTTCACCGCGATCACGGGCGAGCTCGAAGCCGCACAGGCGTCGAACGCGCTGATCCTCGCGGGTTCGCAGGATATCCTGCGCTCGGTGCGCGAGGTGCGCAGCGGCACCAACCAGATCGCCGAGGCGGCCGAGATCGCCAGCGCGGCGGTGCGTGAAGCCGGCGCGGCGGCGCGCCAGCAGGCGCAGGGTGCCGAATCGCTTGCCGCGGCGATCGAGGAAATCGCATCGATCGCGACCGCGCTCGCCACCAAGGCCGGCTGAGCATGGCGCGGGCCGCCGCCGGCAGTCAGTTGCTGACGCTTGGCGTGGACGGGCAGCGCTTCGGCGTGTCGGCGGCGCTGGTGCGCGAAGTGGCGCGGCTGCCGCGGCTGGCGCGGGTGCCGCACGCCCCGCCGGCACTGCTTGGGCTGGCCAATATCCGCGGCGCGGTGGTGCCGGTGCTGTCGCTGGCAAGGCTGGTCGACCAGCCCTCGGGCGGCGAACGGCGCGTGGTGATCGTCGAGGATGGCGAGGTGGTCGGCCTCGCGGTCGACGAGGTCGCGCAGATGATCGACCTCGATCGGGCGGCCGAGGCGTCGGTCCGCACGCTCGACATCGCCGGCTTGGTCGCGCGCAGCATGCCGGGCGGGGGTGCGCGCACGAGCCGCGGCGCCGGGCTGGTCGAGGAGCGCGAGGCCGAGATAACGGCCGAAACGCTGCCGCTGGTGATCTTCGCGGTCGGCAACCAGGAATTCGCCTTCCCCCTCGCCGTGGTCGAGGAAGTGCTGCGCCTGCCGGACGAGATCGCGCGCATGCCGCATGCCGATGCCGCGGTGGTCGGCAGCACGGCGGTGCGCGGCGCGCTGCTGCCGCTTCTGTCGCTGCGCGCGCTGCTGGCGCTGCCCGGCGCCGATGACGGTGCCCGGGCGCGGATACTGGTCGTGCGGATCGGCGCCAACCGGGTCGGGCTGGTGGTCGATGCGATGCGCTCGATCCTGCGCGTCGCCGAGGAGGACGTCGATCCGGTGCCCCAGGTGCTCGCGCGCGGCGGGGCCGAGGCGCGGATCCAGGCGATCTGCCGGCTCGACGGCGGCAAGCGGCTGGTGTCGGTGCTTGCCGCGGACCAGCTGCTGCGCGACGATATCACCGCGCGCTTGGTTCAGGGGAGTGGGGAGCAGCACGACATGGGCGAGACCGGAGCTGCGCAGGCCTTCGAGCAATTCCTGCTGTTCCGCATCGGCGAGGAGGAGTTCGGCCTGCCGATCGGCGCGGTCGAGGAAGTCGCGCTGCTGCCGGCCAAGCTCACCCGCCTGCCCAAGGCGCCGGCATTCGTGCAGGGCGTGATGAACCTGCGCGGGCAGGTGATCCCGGTGATCGACCAGGCCGCGCGCTTCGGTGCGGGTGCCGCGACGGGCCGCAAGCGCCGGGTGGTGATCGTCCGCATCGGCGATCTGAGCGCGGGATTCGTCGTCGACGCGGTGTCCGATGTCCTGCGCGTCGCGGCCGATGCGCTGCGCCCGGCGCCCGACCTCGGCAATGAAGAGACCCGCGTGTTCGACCGGGTCGCCAATCTCGCCGGGGAGGAGCGGATCGTGCTGATCGTCTCGCCGCGCGAATTGCTCGACCGCGCCGAACAGGACCTGCTGCGGGGCATCGCCGGGAAAGGCGTGACCGGGGCGCCGTGATCAAGCTGCTCGTCGTCGATGACTCCGCGCTGATGCGCCGGCTGCTCGTCGAGATCTTCACCGCCGCCGGCGATTTCGACGTCGAAATCGCGCGAAACGGCACCGAAGCGCTCGAGAAACTGGTCGATTTCGCGCCGGACGTAGTGACGCTTGATATCCACATGCCCGACATGGACGGCCTCGCCTGCCTCGACCAGATCATGCTGATCCGGCCCTGCCCGGTAGTCATGGTCTCCTCGCTGACGGCGGAGGGCGCCGACGAGACGCTCGAGGCGATGGCGCTCGGCGCGGTCGACTTCATTGCCAAGCCGCGCGGCGCAGTATCGCTCGAGATCGACGCAGTCGCGCCGGAGCTGGTCGAAAAGGTGCGCCAGGCTTCCGCGGCTCGCATCTCGCGCGCCGCCCGGCTGCGCGAGCGGATGCGCGCGCGCGCCAGTGGTGCCGGAATACGCAAGGCGCCGGCCAGGGCACGGCCGACCAAGCGCCTGGCGCCGCCGCAAGGCGCGTTGGCGGGCGACGGCTTGGTGCTGGTCGGCTGCTCGACCGGCGGACCGCCGGCGCTCGATGCGCTGCTCGGCAAGCTCGCGTCCGACTTCCCGTGGCCGATCGTCGTCGCGCAGCACATGCCGGCGAGTTTCACGGGACCGCTCGCCCGCCGGCTCGACCGGCTCTGTGCGCTGGAGGTGAGCGAGGTCGTCAAGACGACGCCGCTGCTTCCCGGCCATGCCTATATCGGCCGAGGCGATGCCGATCTGCTGATCACCCGCCGCGGCGGCGCGCTCTGCGCCACCGCCGCGCCCAGCGATCCGGCGCTGTTCTGGCACCCCAGCGTCGATCGCCTCGTCGCAAGTGCGATGGAATTGGCCGCACCCGAAAGCCTTGTCGGCGTGTTGATGACGGGGATGGGGGCGGATGGAGCCAGGGCGATGACCGAATTGAAGGCCGCGGGCGGCTGCACCATCGCCGAATCCGCCGACACCGCCATCGTCTGGGGCATGCCCGGCGCGCTGGTCGCGGCCGACGGCGCATCGATTGTCGCCCCGCTCGATCGCATCGCGGCCGAGCTGACGGCGCTCTTTGCCCGGTGACCGAATCCACGCTGCATCATACCGGTCCGAAACCAAGCCTCTCGCAGGATGAGATGGAGCGCGTCGGCGAGATGCTCTATCGCTGGACCGGCATGACCTTCGGCGCGAGCAAGCGCTATTATATCGAGCGCCGCATCGACGATCGCATGGCGAAGACCGGCATGCCGGATGCGCGCGCCTATCTCGCCCTGGTCTCGGGCGACCTTGCCGAGCGCGAGACGCTGATCAACGCCTTCACGATCAACGAGACCTATTTCTACCGCGAGGATCACCAGCTCGCCGCGCTCAGCCGCGAGATCCTGCCCGAGCTCATCCGCAACCGGCGACCCGGCGACCTGGTGCGGATCTGGTCGATGCCCTGCTCCACCGGCGAGGAAGGCTATTCGATCGCGATCTGGCTGCTCGAGAACTGGCCGCTGGTCGATGCCTATAATATCGAGATCGTCGGCTCCGACATCGATACGCATGCGCTCGATCAGGCACGCGACGGGCGCTATGCCGCGCGTTCGCTGGCCAGGCTGCCGCCGGCGGTGGTCGAGCGCTATTTCGAGCCCGAGCGCGGCCATCGCCGCAAGATCATCGACGATCTGCGCGAATCGGTGCGCTTCGTCTCCGCCAACATCGTTGACCGCGCGACGCTGGTCGGGCTGGGCAAGTTCGACGTGA
Organism: Sphingomonas sp. KR3-1; assembly: GCF_040049295.1. Taxonomy (NCBI): domain Bacteria; kingdom Pseudomonadati; phylum Pseudomonadota; class Alphaproteobacteria; order Sphingomonadales; family Sphingomonadaceae; genus Sphingomonas; species Sphingomonas sp. KR3-1. The sequence goes on along the minus strand of NZ_JBDZDQ010000001.1, from coordinate 1,222,488 downwards.
TCCTGTGCCGCAACCTGCTGATCTATTTCGACGATGCCTCGCGCGCGCAGGCGGCGCAGAACCTCTACGAAAGCCTCAATCCCGGCGGCTTCCTCGGCCTCGGCCATAGCGAGTCGATGACGCGGATCAGCGACAAGTTCGTCATGGCTCGCCTTGAGGACGCAATCGTCTATCGTAAGCCCTGATGGACGAGCTGCTCGAGCAATTCCTGATCGAAGGGCGCGACCTTGTCGCGCAGGCCGCGGCCGATTTCGACGTGCTCGCGCGCGATCCCGGCAATGCGGCGGCGATCGACAGCGCCTTCCGTGCGATCCACACGCTCAAGGGCTCGGTCGGCATCTTCCCGATGGGCCCGGCCGAGCGTGTGCTCCACGCCGCCGAGGAAGTGCTCGAGCGCGCACGCAAGGGCGGGGCACTCGATGCCGGCGCGGTCGCCGGGTTGATCGCCTGCCTCGACGCAGTCGATCACTGGATCGACGAGATCGAACAGGCAGGCGCGCTGTCGCCGGATGCCGAACAGGTCGCCGCCGCGGCGATGGCGCGGCTGCCCGGCCATTCCGACACCGCGCCCGTTGCCGCAGCGGAAGAGGTTCCCGGATGGCTCGCCCTGCTCGGCGCGCGCGAACGGGCAGTGATCGAGGCGGCGGACGCGGCGCTGATTGCGTTCCGCTATACGCCCGACGCCGATTGCTTCTTCCGCGGCGAGGACCCGCTGGCGGTGGCGGGCGACGTGCCCGAGCTGCTGGCGCTGGCGGTTCTGCCGGCGGACGGGGCCTGGCCCACGGTCGATGCGCTCGAGCCCTTCGCCTGCTTCTCGGTGCTCGAAGGCGTGAGCGCCGCGCCGGCCGAGGCGGTGCGCGCCGCGTTCCGGATGATGCCGGATCAGATCGCGATTCACCGGATCGATCCGGCCGCGCAGGCGGAAACCGAAGCCGCCGAGACCGGCACCCGCGCCGCCACGACGTTGCGCGTCGACGCCGCGCGCGTCGATGCGCTGGCGGACGGGTTGGGCGAGCTTGTTGTGGCCGTCAACGCCTTCGCGCCGCTGGTTGCGCAGGCCGACGCCATCGATCGCGCGCTCGCTGCGAGCATCCGCGCGGTGCAGGCCGATATCGAGCGGGTTGCCGGTGATCTCCATCGCAGCGTCAGCGCGGTGCGGCTGGTGCCGCTCGCCCCCACGCTGCGCCGCCTGCCGCGGCTCGCGCGCGAGATCGCCGCCGGCCTCGGCAAGCCGCTCGACTTCATCGTGTCGGGCGAGGGGCTGGAAGTCGACAAGCAGATCGCCGACGGCCTGTTCGAGCCGCTGCTCCATCTGGTCCGCAACGCCATCGATCATGGCTTGGAGGATGCTGCGACACGCAAGGCCGCCGGCAAGCCCGCGCAGGGCCGAGTCACGCTGTCCGCCAGCCGCGACGGCGATGCGATCCTCGTCACGCTGGAGGATGACGGCGCCGGTATCGATCCCGATCGCATTCGCGCTGCAGCCGTCGCGCGCGGGCTGCTCGGCGAGGAGGCCGCGGCGCAGCTCTCCGACGCGGCGGCGCTGCGGCTGATCTTCGCGCCCGGCTTCTCGACGGCTGCGCAAGTGACCGAAGTCTCCGGCCGCGGCGTCGGCATGGACGCGGTCCAGGCCGCGGTCGAGCGGCTGCGCGGCACGATCGACATCGCCAGCGAGCCGGGCAAGGGTACGCGCTTCCGCCTGCGCCTGCCGGCCAATGCGCTCACCACCCGCCTGCTCGTCGTCGAAGTCGGCGCCGATCGCTACGGCGTCGCGCTCGACCAGATCGTCGAGACCGTCCGCATCGACAGCAATGCGCTGATGCCGATCGGCGGCGGATCGGCCTGCGTGCTGCGGGGCCGCACCGTGCCGGTGCTCAGCCTGGCGAGCCTGCTCGGCAGTGCCGACCGGCCCGCCGCGACCGCCAAGCTGCTCGTCACCCGCACCGGCGGCGAGCGGGTGGCGCTGCGCGTCGACGGCTTTGCCGAGCGGATCGACACGCTCGTCCGCCCGTCGAGCGGCATCCTCGCCGGCGTGCCGGGCGTCACCGGATCGACCTTGCTCGGCGACGGCAGCGTGTTGCTCGTCCTCGACCTGCCGGCGCTCGCGGCATGAGCGTGCGCGTGGAGGCGGAGGTGATCCACCTCACCGGCCGCTGCCTGGCCGAGGATGCCGAGGCATTGCTCGTCGCGCTGCACGAAGGGCCGGAACGCAGTGTCGATCTGGCCGGGGCGCAGCGCCTGCATCTCGCCGTCGTTCAGCTGCTTCTTGCCGCCCGCCCGCCGATCCGCGGCGTCGCGAACAATAGTGTCCTGCCCGTCCATGTCGTTAACCTGCTGCAATGACAAAGCGGTGCCGCGCCGCTATGCTTGTCCCCGTCGCGGACCTCCTTGGGAAAGCACACCTGCCCCAGTGGCACTTTGGAGACGCGAATGCCCGTTACCGTATTGATCGTTGACGACAGCAAGCTCGCGCGCATCGTCGCGGGCAAGGCGCTGGCCGAGCTCCAGCCCGAATGGAAGAAGGTCGAGGCCGGCAGCGCCGCCGAGGCGCTGGAGATCGTCGGTGCGCACGAAGTCGACGTCGCGCTGATCGATTTCAACATGACCGAGAAGGACGGGCTGGAACTCGCGACCGAGCTGCGCGCTCTCCGTCCCGACATGCCGCTCGCCATCATCACAGCCAATATCCAGGACGAGATCGTCGCCCGCGCACGCGAAGTCGGTGCGGCATTCGTCGCCAAGCCGGTCACGACCGACAGTCTCGAAGGGTTCCTGTCGGGCGCGGCGCTCCGCCTGCGATCGACCAAGGCATGATCCCCGAGAGCGTGGCGCTCGCCGAACTCGAGCGCGATGCACTGACCGAGATCGTCAATATCGGCGTGAGCCGCGCTGCATCGAGCCTGCGCAAGATGATCGGCGACCAGGTGACGCTGTCCGTCCCGTCGATCGACGTGGTCAGCCAGCGCCGGGCAGCGCGGCTGATCAGCGAGCGCGAGGCGGCCGAACTGGTCGCGGTGCGCCAGGATTTCAGCGGGCCTTTCTCGGGCCGCGCGCTGTTGATCTTCCCCGAGAGCAACAGCCTGGAGCTGGTCCGCGCCGTAACCGGAGACGAGCTGACCGCGCAGGAAGTGGTCGACATGGAGCATGAGGCGTTGACCGAGACCGGCAACGTCATCCTCAATTCCTGCCTCGCGACGATGGCGAACATGCTCAAGCGCTCGCTGACGATGACCATCCCCGAAGTGCTGCGCGGCAACGGCAACACGCTGTTCGAGATCGACGAGGACGGGGAGGAGGGGCTGGTGCTGTTCCTCTATATCGACTTCGCCGTGCGCAAGCGCGACATCCGCGGCTATATCGCGATGATCATGGACATCCCATCGCTCGAGGTGCTCAAGGAACTGCTCGATGAGTTCATCGCCCGCGTCGTCGGCACCGATGGCTGAGAGCGTCGACCCGGGCGACGCTGGGCGGATGCGCTCGATACTCGCCGCCGCCGGGGCCAGCGGCACCTGGGACTGGGATATCGTCGAGGATCGGCTCCACGCCGATGCGCGCTTCGCCGAGCTTTATGGCCTCGATCCCGAACAGGCGCTTGCGGGCGTGCCGACCGAGACCTTCTTTCGCGCGATCCATCCGGCCGACCGGGCGCGGATGCGCATCGCCGTTGCCGGCATATTGGGAGGTGCCGAGCTCTTCTCCAAGGAATTCCGCGTCGTCTCGGCCGACGGCGCAACGCTGTGGATGCACGGCCGCGGGCAGAATCATTTCGACGCGGACGACAATCCGGTGCGCTTCACTGGGCTTCTCGTCGACGTCACCGAGCGCAAGCGCACCGAGGAGCGGCTGCGCATCGCCCAGTCGGCCGGCGGGATCGGCACCTTCGAATATATCGACGGCTTTGCGACGGCGACGGTCTCGTCCGAATTCTGCGAGCTGCTCGGCCTCTACCCGGCCTCGGTGCTCCCGGTGCGCACGATCAACGGCGTCGTCGATGCGGACGATCCGCCGCTGATCCCGCAGCCGAGCCACGGCACGATCCCCGAAACGCTCGACGGGGTGTTCTGCATCACCCGCAGCGACGATGGCGCCCAGCGCTGGATCGCGCGGCGCGGCGAGATCGTGCGCGAAGGCTCGGGCTTCCGGCTGGTGGGCGTGATCTACGACGTGACCGATGCCAAGGAGCAGGAGGCGCGCCTGCGCGAGCTCAACGACACGCTGGAGATGCGCGTCGAGCAGGAAGTCGCGGAGCGGCGCGAGGCCGAAGACGCGCTCCGCCAGGCGCAGAAGATGGAAGCGGTCGGCCAGCTCACCGGCGGCATCGCGCATGATTTCAACAATCTGCTGACGATCATCATCGGCAATATCGACACGGTGATTCGCCGCTTCGACACCGGCGGCGATCCGCGCGCCCGTCGTTCGCTCGAGAATGCGCTGAAGGGCGCGGAGCGCGCGGCGTCGCTCACCCAGCGGCTGCTCGCCTTCTCGCGCCGCCAGCCGCTCGATCCCAAGACGGTCGATGTCGGGCGGCTACTGGCCGGCATGTCGGACCTGCTCACCCGCTCGATCTCGGAGGCGGTCGCGGTGCAGATCGTCACCGATGATGATCTCTGGCCGGTCGAGGCCGATCCGCACCAGCTGGAGAACGCGATCCTCAACCTGGCGGTGAATGCGCGTGATGCGATGCCGGGCGGTGGCACGCTCACGATCAGCGCAGCCAATACCCGCCTGGATGACGTCACCGCGCCGGAAGGCGTGCTTCCGGGCGAATATGTCGCGATCGCGGTGAGGGACAGCGGATGCGGCATGTCGCCGGAGACGGTGGCGAAGGTGTTCGATCCGTTCTTCACCACCAAGGAAGTCGGCAAGGGCACCGGCCTGGGGCTGTCGATGGTCTATGGCTTCGCCAAGCAATCGGGCGGCTATGTCGAAATCGACTCGAAGGAAGGCGAAGGCACCATTGTCCGCCTGTTCCTCGGTCGCGAATCCAGGCAGGCTGCGAGCCAGGGCGAGACGCTCGAACCACCTGCGGAAGCCGAAGGCGGCTCGGAGACCGTGCTCGTGGTGGAGGACGACGACGAGGTCCGCGCCTATACCGTCGGGATCCTGCGCGAGCTGGGCTACCGCGTGGTGGAGGCGCATGACGGCCACTCCGCGATCCGCCTGCTCGAGCGCGACGATTTCTCGATCGACCTGCTGCTGACCGACGTCGTGATGCCGAACATGTCCGGCGAGGAGCTCGCGGACGCCGCGCGCGCGATCCATCCCGCGCTCAAGGTCCTGTTCGCGTCGGGCTATACGCGCGACGCGATCATGCGGAACGATCGGCTGGAGGCGGGCGTCGACCTCATATCCAAGCCGTTCACTTATGCCACGCTGGCCGCCAAGGCGCGCGAAGTGCTCGGACGCGACGTCGCTTCGGCGACGTGAGCAGCTAAGCCTGGATTCTCCGCTAGCAGTTGCCGCCCGCCCGTTGTCGCGTCCCAGCCCTGCGGGGCGGCGAGAAATGATCAGGGCGAGCGGTTTTATGATTGGACCGCGTGGTGGCGCGCGCGAAACTGCCAGCATGCCCTGCGCGAGAATCTGGGGCGAGCGGGAGAGTTTGATGCATCGTCGTGATTTCCTGTGGGCGCTGCCCGGCACCGCGCTCGCTGCACGCTCGGCCCTGGCAGAGGAATGGACCGCGCCGGCGCCGGGCAAGAAGGGCGTGATGCTGATGAACCGCATCGCGCCGTCGGTCTCCGAGCTCTATATCGCCGGGCTCGACGGCTCGAACGAGCGCAAGCTGCTTGCCGATACGCGCTTCGAATATAATGGCAGCTTTGCAGCTGGCGGCGGCTTCGTCTTCACGTCCGAGCGCAACGGCGACGGCCAGTCGGACCTGTTCCGCGCCACTGCTGACGGCAAGCTGATCCAGCCGCTGGTCACCGGTGCGCCAGTGGATGATGCCGGCGTGCTCTCGCCCGATGGCAGGACGCTTGCCTTCGTCTCCACGCGCAATGGCTACCGCGCCAATATCTGGCTGATGGACCTGAAGACCGGGCGCACCCGGCAGCTCACCGGTACCAAGGACGTGCGCGGCGAGGACGGCAAGCCCGATTGCTATTACCGCCCTGCCTGGTCGCCCGACGGCAAGTGCATCGCCTTTTCGAGCGACCGCAACACCGCGTGGACGGGCCATGACGCCGGGCATGGCTGGGAGCATACGCAGGAGCTGTCGATCTATGTGATCGGCGTGGACGGCAAGGGCTTCCGCAAGGTCGCGGCCAAGCCCGGCTATTGCCTCGGCTCGCCGAAATGGTCGCCCGATGGCCGCCGAATCGTGTTCTACGAGATGACGGTCGAAGCGACTTGGGGCGCGCGCCGCCCCAACTATGTCGGCAAGACCCCGACCAGGATCGTCTCGGTCGATGTCGCCAGCGGCGAGCGCGTCGAGCATCAGGCCGACAATGAACTGAAGCTCCAACCGCAATTCATCAGCAATTCCGAGATCGGCTATCTGGTGAAGTACGGCCCCAACGAGGGGCTGGCCTATACGAGCGACCGCCCGGCAGTGAAGCAGGCGTTCATCCGCTCGCCGCATTGGTCCGACGACGGCAAGCAGGTCATCTACGAGAAGGTCCAGTTCCGTCCCGCTCGGCCGGTTTGGAAGCAGCTCTACAGCTGGGAAAAGGACTGGGACTATCGCGAGACCGACGTGTTCCCGCAGCTCTCCAGGCAGGGCTGGATCGTCTATACCGACAAGCAGACTGGCAACGCTTCGATCATGGTGATGCGGCCGGACGGCAGCGAGAAGCGCAAGGTGTTCGACATCGAAGGGCGCGGGCTCGATCCAACCCTTGTCAAGCAGGGGCTTGCGGGCGCGTTCCAGCCGGCCTGGTCGCCCGATGGCGCGTGGATCAGCTTCGGGCTGGGGGCGTGGTTCTTCCTGCGCGACAAGGCCAATGCGGCGGTGTGGCGCGTGCGGGCGGATGGCACCGGCGCCGAGCAGCTGACCGATGGCAAGCAGCATTGCGGCTTCCCGAGCTATTCGGGCGACGGCAAGGAGATCGTCTATCGCCTCTGGAGCGATGACGAGAAGGGCCTGCGCATCCTCGACCTAGAGACGCGCCAGACCCGCGTGCTGACCCAGGGCTATGACAACCTTCCCGGCTGGTCGCCCGACGGGAAGAGCATCGTCTTCACGCGCAAGCGCACCGAGGACGGCAATTTCGACATCTACACGATCAGCCCGGACGGCTCGAACCTGTTCCGCGCCACCACGCACGGATCGAGCGACGGCCATGCGGTGTGGACGGCGGACAACCGGATCATGTGGAGCGGATCGCAGCACGGCTTCCGCGACGAGGCCGCGCTCTATGACCAGACCTTCCAGCAATATGGCCAGATCTACATCATGAACCGCGATGGATCGGCCAAGCGCATGGTCACCGACAGCAAATGGGAAGATTCCATGCCGCTCTATCTGCCTGCCAGGCACTGATTTATACCTAAAACTATCGGTGGCTGCGGGATTCTGATCGGAGGAAAGCCGCGCCGCCGAAGTAGTCATCGCTCCTGACGCAAATAAACTGGCGCGGTCCATGCGCATGGACGGTGCGACCAGTGCGGAAAACGCCGGCGAGACCGGTGCATTGGGGAGGAAGAGTATGAGCTGTCGCAATCGCGTGGTGCGGGGATTGGTGCGGGGTGCGTTGCTCGCCAGCGCCGCCACTTGGATCATGCCGGCCTGGGCGCAGGACGCCAGCACGACTCCGCCGCCGCCCGATGCCGCCGCGCAGACTTCTGACGGCGGCCTGGTCGACATCGTCGTCACTGCCCAGAAGCGCCAGGAAAGCGCGCAGAACGTGCCGATCGCGATCACGGCACTGAACAGCGACCAGCTGAGCGCCGCGGGCACCGCCGACACGATGGACCTCAAGGCCAGCGTGCCCGCGCTCAACGTGACCACCGCGACCGGCGGCATCGGCCTGCCGCGTATCCGCGGCGTCGGCGCCACCGGCCAGGGCCCGGGCATCGAGAACCCCGTCGCCGTCTATGTCGACGGCTTCTACTATGGTGCGTCGTTCGGCGTGCTCCAGTCGCTGTTCGACACCGACCAGGTGGCAGTGCTCAAGGGGCCGCAGGGCACGCTGTTCGGTCGCAACGCCACGGGCGGCCTGATCCAGATCACCACCAAGGCGCCGAGCTTCGAGACGCAGGCCAAGGGCCAGATCGGCTTCGGCAACTATGCCACGCTGAACGGCGGCCTGTTCCTGACCGGCGGCATCACCGACACGCTGGCGGCGAGCATCTCGGCCCAGGTCGAGGATCGCGGCAACGGCTTCGGCAAGAACGTCTTCACCGGCAAGGACATCCAGGCCGGCCGCACCTGGGCGGGCCGCGCCAAGCTGCTGTTCCAGCCCGATGCCGATACCTCGGTGCTGCTCACCGGCGACTTCAATGGCCGCTATGCGAGCGAGCCGGCATTCCGCAATTTCGGGCTGAACGCACTGGGCCAGAACGTGCCGGCGCAGATCCTCGCGGCGGGCGGCGATCCCGATCGCGACATCTATTCGGACATCGATCCAAAGATGACGACGCGGCAATGGGGCACCGGGCTGACGATCAGCCATGATTTCGGCGGCTTCACGCTGAAGAGCATGACCGGCTACCGCAAGTCGGACTTCACCTATTATTTCGACCCCGACGGCACCACCGCGCGCCGGCTGGTGATCGACAACGTCCAGTACGACAAGCAGTTCACCCAGGAGGTCAACCTGGTGTCGAGCGGCACCGGCCCCTTCAAATGGGTGCTGGGCGGCTTCTACATGCACGACAGCGCCGGCAGCAGCCGCGGCCGCACCACCGGCCTGCTCACCTTCGGCGGCAACGGCTACACCGACAACATCAACAATGTGAAGCTCGACAGCTTCTCGGGCTTTGCCGAGGGCACCTACAGCTTCGGGCAGAGCACCAACCTGACCGCCGGCGTCCGCTACACCAGCGACGAGCGCTCGCTTTCGGCCCAGGCGATCTCGTTTGTCGGCGCGACCAATGTGCGCACGGTAACGACATCGAGCGACGAGCACACCTTCAACAAGCTGACCTGGCGCGCCTCGCTCGATCACCGCTTCTCGCCCGAGCTGCTCGCCTATGCGAGCTACAATCGGGGCTTCCGCAGCGGCACCTATATCGCCCAGGTCTCGCCGATCATCCTGCTCCAGCCGGACGTGGTCGACGCCTATGAAGTCGGCATCAAGTCCGACCTGTTCGACCGGCACGTGCGCCTGAACGTCGCGGGTTACTATTACGACGAGAAGAACATCCAGGTGCAGCAGGTGATCTCGGGCGCCAACAGCATCTACAATGCCGACGGCGCCCACATCTACGGCATCGACGCGGACGTGACCTGGCAGCTGAGCCGCAACGTCAAGCTGTTCGGCGGCCTGAACTACACGCATGCCCGCTATACCGACTTCACCAATGCGATCATCTCGGTGCCGTTCCCGCTGCCGGCGGGCTTCGTGATCCCGAGCGGGCAGAGCTGCCTCGGCACGTTCGGCAGCCCGTTCGCCCAGCTCGGCGGCAACTGCCTGCTGCGCGGCGACGCCTCGGGCAACAAGCTGCAGAACACGCCCGAGTTCACCGCCAGCGTCGGCGGGTCGATCGACCTCCCGACGACGAGCGCGGGCACCTTCACGATCGCCGGCAACTATTATTACAACGACGGCTATGTCGGCACGACCGACGAGCGCGTGTTCCAGGGCAATTACAGCCTGCTCGACGCCTCGCTGACCTGGAAGATGCCGGGCGACAACTGGTCGATCCGCGTGTGGGGCAAGAACCTGACCGACACCCACTATTGGAGCCAGCTCGGCGCCACCAACAGCGGCGACAACGGCACCAGCAACGCGCCGCGGACTTACGGCGTGACGCTGGGATTCAGTTTCTGACGAGGTTCCTCTGAACTGCGCGGCGCGCCCGGCGGGCGCGCCGTTCCTGTTCCGTCTCCCTCTCCCCTTGTGGGAGAGGGAGGGAGCCGACATGGTCGGCGGAAGGGTGAGGGGAAGTGAGCCCTTAGTCCCCCTCACCCTTCCTACTCGCTGCGCAAGGGGGCCCCTTCTTTTCCTACAAGGGGAGAAGGAGTTTATCCCATCCACTTGCTCACCGGCACCGCGGACTCCTCCAGCGGCTGGCTGATAACATCGACGAGGCTCGGCCGGTCATGCCGGATCGCGGCGGCGATCACGGCGTCGAGCTCGGCGGGGTCCTCGACTCGCCAGGCCTTGAGCCCGAAGGCCTCGGCGATGCGGGCATGGTCGGAGCGGTTGAAGTCGACCGAGAAGAAGCGGCTGCCATAGCCGTCCTTCTGGCTGGCCTTGATCCAGCCATAGGAGGAATTGCTGAACACGATCAGCGTGATCGGCAGATTCTTGCGCACGATCGTCTCGAGCTCGCCGACCGCGAAGCCGAAGCTGCCGTCGCCCATCGCGGCGACGACCTTGGCACCAGGCCGGCCATAGGCAGCCCCGACCGCGGCAGGGAGCGAGAAGCCGAGCGCGCCGTGCGCCCGGTTGGTGATGAAGTGGCGCCCGGTGCTGTCGAAATCGAAATAGCCGGAGAAATAGGGGCAGGGCGTGCCCGGATCGGCGACGATGATCCCGTCCGCCGGCAGCGCCTTCTGGACCGCGGCGAGCACGCGCTCGGGGCGGATCGGCCGCGCATTCGAATGGGCAAGTACCTCGAAGCGCTCGCGCTTGGCGGCGCGCAGGCCGGCGATCCGCTGGGCGGCGTCGGTGGTCCGCGGGCTGGTGATGCGGCGCTCGATCTCGGCGATCAGCGCGCGCAGGCAATGCAGCGCGTCGCCGACCAGCCCGGCCTCGACCGGATAATTGGCGCCGACGACCATCGGGTCGATGTCGATATGGACGATCGGCACGCCCGGGCCGGGCACACTGCCATGCTCGGTGGTGGTCGAGCCGGCGCGGCAGCCGATGAACGCGACCGTGTCAGCCTGGGAGAGCGCCTCGCGCGTCTCATCGGTGCCGCCATTGGCGCCGACCACGCCGATCGCCAGCGGGTGATTGTCGGGGATCGTGCCATGGCCGCTGACTGTCGAGGCGACGGGGGCGTCGAGCAGTTCGGCGAGGCGGACCAGCTCGGTACAGGCGCCCGACAGGATCGTGCCGCCGCCGCAGACCAGCACCGGACGCTTCGCCCGTAGCAGCACCTCGGCTGCGGCGGCGACCAGCGCGGGATCGGGCGCGGTACGATAGGCGGGGAAGCTGCCATGCTCGCGCTGCGCCCAGACATGGCTGGCATCGAGGCCCTGCTTCTGCAGGTCATAGGGCAGGCCGATATGCGCGGCGCCCGGCCGTCCGGTGCTGGCGGCCCGAAAGGCGGTACGGAACAGGTTGGGAATATGCGTGACATGATCGGCGACGCCGTTCCACTTGGTCAGCGGGGCGAACAGCGCCTTCTGATCGAGCGCGGTCAGCGGGTAGCGGCCGCGCGCCGTGACGGGCACGTCGGAGGTGATCGAGATCAGCGCGACCGAGCTCTCGTTCGCCTCGATCACGCCGGGCAGGATATAGGTCGCGCCGCCGCCGCTCGGCCCCTCGCAGATGCCGACGCGCCCCGTAACGCGGGCATAGGCGTCGGCCATATAGGCGGCGTGGCGTTCGTCGCGCGTCAGGACATGCTCGATGCCGTGATCGAGCCGCGCGAGCGCGTCGTAGAAGGGAAGGCTGGTATCGCCGCACAGCCCGAAGATGTGCTGCACGCCGTGGAGCTGCAGCATGCGGACGGCGGCCTCGGCGCCGGTGATCTGGTTCTCGCGCATGCGGCCAGGCTAGGGCGAAGTGGAAGGCCTCCGCATATCGATCCCGCCGGCGGGCCGATCGGAATGGCGTTCCGTTCGGTGGTGCGGCGCTTTTAATGTGTCGCGCTGGGCCCCGGGGCGTTAGGCGGATGGGATGTACCAGCCCAAGCAACCCTTCGCCTATCGCGACTATCGCCTGTTCTGGATCGGGCGGCTCTGCGCCAACCTGGCGCAGAACGCGATGGTCGTGGTGATCGGCTGGCAAGTCTATGACATCGCTCGGCTGACTATGGGGACCAAGGCGGCGGCGCTGCAGCTCGGGCTGATCGGGCTGGCGCAGTTCCTGCCGATCTTCGCGCTGACGCTGGTCACCGGCTGGACCGCGGACCGGATCGACCGGCGACTGATCGGGCGGCTCTGCCTGGTGCTGCAGCTGGTCTGCGCGGGATTGCTCGCCTGGGCGACGCTGAGCGACGGGCGCTCGCTCGCCCCCCTGTTTGCAGTGGCGGTGCTGCTCGGGATCAGCCGCGCCTTCTCGATGCCCGCGCTCAATGCGCTCGCGCCCAACCTGGTGCCGCCCGAGGTGCTGCCGCGCGCGATCGCGACCAACGCAATCGGCAACCGCGTGGGCGGGATCGCCGGGCCGGCGCTGGGCGGCTATCTCTACGCGGCCTGGGCGCCGCTGCCCTATCTCACCAGCGCGGTCGGCTACGCGGTGGCGTTGATCTGCCTGATGCTGATCCGCCCGATCGCGCGGACGATGCTCGACGGATCGCGCAATCCGTGGCGCCAGATGGTCGAAGGGCTAGCCTATGTCCGCGACAACAAGCTGGTGCTCGGCGCGATCTCGCTCGACCTGTTCGCGGTGCTGCTTGGCGGCGCGACCGCGATGCTGCCGATCTTCGCGCGCGACATCCTGCACGCCGGCTCGGCGGGCCTTGGGCACATGCGCGCGGCGCCGGCGGTGGGCGCGATGGCGATCGCGCTGTGGTTCTCGTGGCGGCCGCTCAAGCAGCATGTCGGCATGAAGATGCTCGGCGCGGTGGCGATCTTCGGCGCGGCGACGATCGGCTTCGGGCTGTCGCGCTGGATGCCGCTGTCGCTCGCCTGCCTGGGCGTGCTGGGCGCCGCCGACATGCTCTCGGTCTATGTCCGCCAGACGCTGATCCAGCTCTACACGCCCAACGCGATGCGCGGGCGCGTGGGCGCGGTCTCCACGCTGTTCGTCTCCGCCTCGAACGAGCTGGGCGAGGCCGAATCGGGCTTCCTCGCCGCGCTGATCGGGCCCGTCGCCGCGGTGGTGGCGGGCGGGATCGGAGCGATCGGCATCACCTTGCTCTGGGCGCACTGGTTCCCGGCGCTGCGGACGGCGAAGAGCTTCGAGGTGAAGCGCTAGAAGAAGGCGATGCTGGTCGGCTTCTCGACGGTCACCGACTGGCTGGCGGGGGCGATCACGCCGGTCTTCGGATCGCGGGCATGGACGGTGATCGTGCCGGCGCCCTGGTTCGCGGCGAGCAGCCAGCGGCCATCGGGGGCGAGGCTGAAGCTCCACGGCGTCTTCTCGGTCTTCACGCGGGTGACTTCGCGCAGCTTGCCCGTGGCGCGATCGATCGCATAGCCGGCGATGCTGTCCTCGACCCGGTTCGAGACATAGACAAAGTGACCATCATCGCTCACGCGGAGCTCGGCGCCGCTCGCCTTTTCCAGCGGGGCGGCGAGGGTGGAGCGGGTCTCGACCAGCGTGGCGGTGCTGCGCGCGGCATCCCAGCGATAGACGCGAAGTTCCGGAACCAATTCACTGATAAGAAACAGGAACTTTCCTTGGAGGTCGAAGGCGAGGTGGCGCGGACCGTGGCCGGCGGGGATTTCGAGTGTCGCCGGATTGGGCGCCAACGCGCGGGTCTTGCGATCGAAACGATAGAGGAAGACGCGGTCGGCACCGAGATCGGCGACCGCGAGCACCGTTCCCGAGGGATCGAGTGCCGAGCCATGCGCGTGCGCGCTCTTCTGGCGCGGACTCGGGCCGGCGCCGATATCCTGCTGGACCGAGGCGACGGCGCCGGGCGCGCCGGCTGCGTCAACGGGGAGCGTCGCGACATGGCCCGAACCGTAATGCGCGGCGAACAGCGTGTTGCTGGCGGGATCGAGCGTCAGATGGGTCGGGCCGCTGCCGCCCGAATCCGGGCTGGCGAGCGGATGCAGCGCACCGGCCGGGCTGACCGCGAAGCCGAAGATCTTGCCCTGGCTCTTGCCGTCATTGCCGGTCTCGCTCACCGCGTAGAGCAGCGGCTTGCTCGGATGGGCGACCACCCAGGTCGGGCGGGCGACCTCTGCCACGGGGCCGATCAGGCTGAGCTTGTTCGCGTCGAAACGGGCGGCGAGGATCGCCTGGCCCTGGGTGCCGATATGGACGAGCCCGCCGCGCTTTGCCGGCCTGGCGGCGGCAGGCAGGGCGGCGGTCAGGAGCGCCGCTCCGGCGAAGCGGCGGCGCGTGAGCGGGAAGGACATCGGATCTCAGCTGGCCTTTTTGAGCGGGACGATGCCGACTTCCGCCATGTGGCGGCGAAGCAGCTCGATGAAGTCGAGGTGGAGCCGGGTCGGCAGCCAGTCGGCGCGCATGGTGATGCCGATCGACGGCGCCGGCTCGATTTCGCCGAAATCGATCGGAACGAGCGCATCGTCCTCATGCTTGAGCTCGTAAGAGGTGACCAGCGTCAGCCGCTCGCTGCGCGCGAGCAAATGGCGGATCACCGGCAGCGAGCAGGTGGCGATCGAGGCCTTGGGACCGGGGCCGCCGGCGAACAGCCGCTCGAAACAGGCCCGGCGCGCGGCACCCGGGGTGCCGACCACCCACTCGTACTGGAGCAGGTCGTCGACGGTCACCTTGCCCTTGCGGGCAAGCTTGTGGCCGCGCCGGGCGACGATCGTGTAGGGTGTCTTGGCGAGCGCCTGGTTGGTCAGATCCTCGGCGACGGTTTCCTGGACCAGGCCGATGACGAAATCGACATTGCCGGCGCGCAGGCTCTTGAGCATCTCGGGCGCGCTTTCGTTGACGATCTTCACGTCGGCGCGCGGGTGCGCAGTGACGAACTCGTCGAGCACCGAGGCGAGCAGCACCGAGCCGCCGAACGGCATCGCGCCGATCGCGATCTGGCTGTTGGCATTGCCGAGCGCCGCGTCGATCTCCTTGATGCCCCACTCGATTTCCTGGGTGGCGAGCTTGATCTTGCGGCCGAACTCGACCCCGGCGGGGGTGACCATCACCCCCGCCGCGGTGCGGTAATAGAGCGACTTGCGCAGGTTGCCCTCCAGGTCGCGCGCGGCGCGCTGGAGCGAGGCCTGGCTAAGGCCCAGCGCCTCGGCGGCCTGGGCGAACGAGCCGGTTTCGACGATCGCGATCAGGCTGCGCGCCTGGCTCTTGGAGATGCGGCGTGCGATCACCGCGGCGCCGTCCCGCCCGCCGGGCACGGCGAGCTCGACCAGCGCCTGCTCGATCTGCGCGAATACGCGGGTGACGCGGCGGTGGAAGATGTCGCCCAGCTCGTTGAGATAGGAGCCACTGGCACGGCGCTCGAGCAGCGTGACGCCGACCTGATGCTCGAGCTTGGCGAGCGCCTGGGTGACGGCGGGCTGCGACAGGTTGCACTCCTCCGACGCGCGGCGGACGCTGTTCAGCCGGCCGACGCTCTCGAAGAGCTTCAATTGCCGAAAGCTGAGCGATTCGGCGCGCGATCCCGGGTCCATGTCTGTCATTGCGGTCCTCTCCCGAACGCCGTTCTTATCGCGTTTCCGATCGCTTAGAAATGGCCCGGGCGGGCGCGTTTCTTATCGCCGACTTGGGGCAGTTGCGGCATTTTATGTGCATCGCCGCTGGCGAACAGTCGGTCGACTTGCGAGGGGTGATTCACATAAGATGCTGTATCATATAAAGAAGTTTCTTGCGATCGATGTACGCCGTGGTGGCTGGAAGTCGCGTGCTGCGGCGCGGTAAAATCTCCGCCGCACCTTGCAACTTATCGCAACATTCGGCGCGAAACTTATACCCATGCGCCGCGAATCTATCGGCGAGCGGCGATAGGAAATGGTCCCGCCACCCCAAGAATTGCTCCGGCTGCGTTGACCTTGCCCGGCGATGTGCGGCTTCTGGCGGCGAACCGGCATGCGTGCCGACAGTTTCCCAGGAGAGGTGAGCGTGGCGGGCAAGGTACATCTGAAAATGGCGATCGCGGAGCATCCGCACACCTCGGCGATCCGCGACGGCAGCATCGAGATCGAAGGCGTCGAGGCCGAGATCGTCACGGTGAAGCCGCAGATCGGCGCGTTCCGCCGGATGGTCCGCGACGTCGAGTTCGACGTCTGCGAGCTTGCGCCGACCACCTATATCATCGCCCGCGCCTATGGCGCGCCGTTCGTGGCGCTGCCGATCTTCGTGGTGCGGCGCTTCCACCATTCGGGCATGCTCGTGCGGCCCGAGGCCGGCATCAAGGCGCCCAAGGACCTGGAGGGCAAGCGCGTCGGCGTGCGCGCCTATTCGGTGACCACCGGCGTGTGGATCCGCCAAGTGTTCATCGACGAGTACGGCCTCGACAATTCGAAGGTCACCTGGGTGGTGGACGACGAGGAGCATGTGACCCAGCTCCAGCTGCCCTCTAACGTGATCCATGCGCCGGCTGGCACCTCGCTCGCCGAGATGATCGCCAACGGCGAGCTCGATGCCGGGGTCGAGGCCGCGGCGGGCATCGGCCGCACCGGCGCGCCGACGGGCGGCTGGCAGGAAGTCGAGGCCAACTATCCCGACCTGCTGCCCAATGCAGAAGCCGCCGAGGCCGACTATTATGCGCGCACCGGCGTCTATCCGATGCACGGCACGATCGTGGTGAAGGACCAGGTCCTGGCCGAGCATCCCTGGATCGCGCGCTCGCTCAACGATGCCTTCACCCGGGCCAAGGACGAATGGCTCGCCAAGCTGAATTCGGGCGAGGCGACCGGTGCGGGGGCGGACAAGTATCGCAAGCTCCAGAAGATCGTCGGCGCAGATCCGCTGCCCTACGGGATCGAGGCGAACCGGCCGACGATCGAGGCGCTGGAGAAGACCGCGTTCGAGCAGGGGCTGACGCCGCGCCGAATGTCGATGGACGAGCTGTTCGTCGATCCCGCCAAAGCTCCCGCGCGCCAGGACGCCTGATCATGATCATCGATTGCCACGGGCATTTCACCACCGTCCCCAAGAGCTTCCGCGCGTTTCGCGAGCGCCAGGTGGCCGCCGCCAACGATCCCGCCAATGCGCCGAGCCTGGCCGAGGCGCATGTCAGCGACGACGAGATCCGCGAGGGGATCGAAGGCGGGCAGCTCCGGCTCCAGCAGGAGCGCGGCAGCGACCTGACGCTGTTCTCGCCGATCGCGGGGCTGATGAGCCATCACCTCGGCAACGAGCGGACCAGCCTTGAATGGGCGGCGATCTCGAACGACCTGGTGAAGCGGGTGACCGAGATGTACCCGGGCAATTTCGTGCCGGTGGGCATGCTGCCCCAGTCGCCGGGCGTGTCGCCGGCGAACTCGATCCCCGAGCTCAGGCGCATCGTCGAGATGGGGTTCGTCGGCGTCAACGTGAACCCGGATCCGACCGGCGGCTACTGGACCGGCAAGCCGTTCACCGACAGGGAATGGTATCCGCTGTTCGAGGCGATGTGCGCGCTCGACGTGCCGGGCATGGTGCACGTTGCGGCGTCGTGTAATCCCAATTTCCACGGCACCGGCGCGCACTATATCAATGCCGACACGTCGGTATTCATGCAGATCCTCCAGTCGGACCTGTTCAAGGACTTCCCGACGCTGCGGCTGGTGATTCCGCATGGTGGCGGCGCGGTGCCCTACCATTGGGGGCGCTATCGCGGGATGAGCCTCGAGATGCGCGACCGCCCGCTCGAAGGGCTGCTCGACAACATCTTCTTCGATACCTGCGTCTATCACCTGCCCGGCGTCGAGCTGCTGACCAAGGTGATCCCGGCGGACAATGTGCTGTTCGGCTCCGAGATGATCGGCGCGGTGCGCGGGCGCGATCCGAACACCGGCGAGTATTTCGACGACACCAAGCGCTATGTCGATGCGCTGCCGCTCAGCGCCGAGGACAAGGCCAAGATATTCGAGGGCAATGCGCGGCGTGTGTACCCGGGGCTGGATAAGCTGCTGAAGTCGCGGGGGCTCTGACGCAAAATCACACCTCTCCCGCGAAAGCGGGAGAGGGCTAAAGAAGGGGGAGATCCACCCCGAAACTTATGGCCTGCCACGCAGCTTCAACTGTTCCGGCATCCCGATTGGGCCGATCACTCTCGGCAGAGAAAAGTGCATTCCGGGAGTGGGCATGCCCCAGTTTATCGATATCCATCCGCACGTCATTTCGGACGACGAGGGCCGCTATCCGCCGGCGCCGCTGTTTGGCAAGCGATCGGACTGGTCGCAGGAGCGGCCCTCCACCGTCGAGACGCTGATCGCGCAGATGGATGCGGCGGGGGTGGCCAAGGCGGCGGTGGTGCACAGCTCGACCACCTATGGCTTCGACAACCGCTATGTCGTCGATGCCTGCAACGCCTATCCCGACCGGCTGATCGCGGTCGGCTCGGTCGACATGCTGGCGGCCGATGCGGCGGACACCATCCGTCGCTGGGTTGGGGCCGGACTGGCCGGGTTGCGGGTGTTCACCGGGGGCTCGACCAAGGAGTTCGACCCCTCCGAACTGGACGATCCGCGCGCCTATGCTGGGTGGGAGCTGCTCCGCACGCTCGGATTGACCATGTGCATCCAGACCGGTCCGGTCGGCCTTCCCGCCGTGGCGGCGCTGGCAAGGCGCTTCCCCGGCGTGCCAGTCATCCTGGACCATCTCGGGCGTCCGGATGTCACGGATGGCCCGCCCTATGCGGCCGCGCAGAGCCTGTTCGACCTGGCGCCGATCCCGAATATCCACCTGAAACTGACCCCGCGGATCATGGCGGACAGCCAAAAGGGTGCGGCCAGCCCGGAGACGCTATTCCCCAGGCTGGTCGAGATATTCGGCGCCGAGCGGCTGGCCTGGGGCTCGAACTATCCGACCTCGCCGGGCACGCTGGCCGAGATCAGGGCCACCGCCGAGGCGCGGCTCGCCAGCCTTTCGGCCGAGGACCGCGAATGGGTCTTCGCGCGGACCGCGCAGAAACTGTATCCCCAATTGCGTGACATCGGCGCGAAGACCGCAGCGGCGTGAGACCGCAGGCGTGCCGGCACAGGAGAGTATGATGGCCCAGACGATTACCCCCGCCGAGACACCCCCCTCGGCATCCGCGCCAGCATCGGCGGCATCGCCCGTGGCGCTGAGCGTGGTGATGCGCTGGTCGGTGCTCGTGCTGCTGGCGATCGGCGTGCTGATCGCCTTTCTCGACCGGACCAGCATCTCCTCGGCGATGGCCGACCCGCCGTTCAAGGCGCATTTCAAGCTGTCGGACACCGATCGCGGCATGATCGGCGCGATGTTCTTCTGGTCCTATGGGCTGGTGCAGGTGCCGATGGGCTGGCTGGTCGACCGCTACGGGGTGAAGACGCCCTATACGATCTGCTTCGCGCTCTGGTGCATCGCAACGGCAGTGACCGGGCTGGTCAGCACGCTGATGGCGCTGATCCTGATGCGCGTGATCGTTGGCGCGGCGGAGGCGATCGTGATGCCGGCGAGCTATCGCTGGATCCGCAACAATTTCCACGAGGGCCAGAGCGGCACCGCGGTCGGCATCTTCACGATGGGCAACAAGTTCGGTCCCGCGATCGGCGCGCCGGTCGCCTCGTGGCTGATCGTCAATTACGACTGGCGGCTGATGTTCATCCTCACCGGCGCGGTGGGCCTGCTCTGGCTGGTGCCGTGGATGCTGACGGTGAAGAACGACCTGCCCAGGGGCGGCGAGGCCAAGGCGGCGGCGCGCAAGGCGGCCGCGTCGGTCACCTTCGCGAGCATCCTCAAGAGCCCGGTCGTGTGGGGGGCGATGATCGTCAACTTCTGCTACGGCTATTTCACCTTCTACTGCATGACCTGGATGCCGGCCTATCTGGTCGAGCAGCGCGGGCTGAGCCTGGAGCGATCGGGGCTCTACACCTTCTTCAGCTTCGCCGGGATCGCGATCGTCGCGGTGATCGCGGGCTGGACCGCGGACCGGCTGATCGCGCGCGGCGGCAACCCGGTGTTCGTCCGCAAGGCGTTCGTCATCGCCGGGTTCATCGGCGCGTGCACCGTGCTGCTCGGCGCGCAGGCGAGCTCGCTGGGCTGGGCGCTGTTCTGGAACGTGTTCTCGCTGTCGTTCCTCGGCCTCGCCACCGCCAACAATCTGGCTTTGTGCCGCCTGACCCTGATCCCCAAGCCGGCGATCGGGCTGGTGACCGGCGTGCAGCAGGTAGCGACGAGCCTGGCCGGCGGCGTGGCGGCGAGCCTGTCCGGCTGGCTGCTGCACGTGAGCGGCAATTACGAGCTGCCGATGCTGGTGATCTTCGTGTTCCTGCTGATCGGCGCGCTGGCGTGCTGGATCCTGCTGCGGCCGCAATGGGCGCCGCGCGTGAACGAAACTGTGGAGTAGAGCGGTGGCTGAGATCGTATTCGGAATGTGCGTGCCGCACAGCGGCATGCTGGGCCAGGCGCCGGAGGACTGGCTGAAGAACGGCGAGCGCGACCGCAACAACCCCGAGCTGTGGTTCCGGAACCGCACCTGGACCTATCCCGAGCTCGAGGCCGAGCGCGAAGCGGCGTTCGAGCCGTTCCTGACGCTTGAAGAGCGGACCGAGCGGGCGGGGCGCTGCCGCGCCGCGCTCGACGAGATGGCCGAGGCGTACAAGCGCGCTGCGCCCGACGTCGTGATCGTGCTGGGCAAGGACCAGAAGGAGATCTGGCCCGACCAGTCGCCGTCGATCACGATCTACACCGGCGCGAACGTGCATAACGGCCCGCCCCAGCGCAGCGTCTATGCGCCCGACCTTCATGTCGTGCACCAAGCCTATCCCGAGCTGGCGACCTATCTGATCAACGCCTTCCAGCGCGAGGGCTTCGACCTCAACGACCTGCAGGCCTGGCCGCAGAATGTGTGGATGGAGCAACGCCAGGGCTATGCGCCCGACTATCCGGTCGTCCCGCACGCCTATAGCTTCGTATATCACCAGATCATGGGCGACGATGTGCCGCGCCATGTGCCTGTGCTGTTCAACCTGTTCTACCCGCCGACCCAGCCTTCGATGGCGCGGTGCATCCAGTTCGGCCGGGTGCTGCGCGACGCGATCGCGGCCTGGCCCGAGGATGTGCGCGTGGCGGTGATCGCAAGCGGAGGGCTGTCGCACTTCGTCAATGACGAGGCGTTCGACCGCAACGTGATGGGGATGCTGGCCAGCTACGACTATGACGGGCTCGCGGCGATCCCGAACGGCTATTACCAGTCGGGCACCAGCGAGGTGAAGATCTACTCGATCGTGATGATGGCGCTTCAGCATACCGGCGCCGAGATGACCCTGGTCGATTACATCCCCTGCTGGCGCACGCCCGCGGGCACGGGCGAGGGGATGGGCTTCATGTACTGGGACCCGGCGGTCACCGCAGCGAAGAAGAAGGAAGCGGCATAATGGCGGCGGAACGCCTCAACGGAATCATTCGCGCATTCGAAGCGGGCAAGCCGGCCTTCACCTGCTTCGCCAAGGTCGACAAGCTCAGCGCGCAGGAGCTGACCGACGCGCCCTATGACGGCGTGGTCTTCGAGATGGAGCACAACCCGTACGATGTGGGCGGATTGGGCGACGCGCTCCAGTACATGCTCAACCGCAAGAAGATTGCCGAGACCGGCTCGGTCGCGCCGTCGGTGACGCCAATCGCGCGCATCCCGGCCAATGGCGCCGAGATGAACCAGTTCCAGGCCAAGCAGGTGCTCGATCGCGGCGTCTATGGCGTGATCACCCCGCACGTCTCGACGGTGGCGCAAGCGTACAACATGGTCGCTTCGTGCCGCTATGCGAAGCCGACCGGCGCGGCGCTGTACGAGCCCAAGGGCGTGCGCGGCGACGGGCCGGCGACGGCCTCGCGCTACTGGGGGCTGTCTATGCCCGAATATTATGCCCGGGCGGACGTGTGGCCGCTGGCGCCGCAGGGCGAGCTGCTGGTCGGCATGATGTGCGAGAGCCCCGAGGCGATCGAGAATCTCGACGATATCCTGGCGAACGTGCCGGGGATCGGGCTGGTGCTGATCGGCGAGGGGGATCTCAGCCAGGCGCTCGGCTATCCGCGCCAGTATGAGCATCCCGAAGTGATGGGCGCGATGAACCGTATCGTCGAGATCTGCAAGAAGCACGACGTGGTGGTCGGCAACCCGCACACCAATGCCAAGAATGTCGAGCGGCTGATCGGCGAGGGGTATCGGTTTTTGATGTCCGCGCCGACGCGCAGCTATGGGGTTGTGGGACAGGGGCGCGAGCTGGCGGGGTATTGAGCCTTCTAGCCCCTCCCCCTTGGGGGAGGGGCTTATAGTTAGGGCCGAACTTATCGCCCGCTTTCCCATTCCGATTGCGCCGTTTCCCTTCGGAAGTGGCACGCCCGCTTCATGACAGCGGGACCCCCAATGAACGGCGCCGAAGCGCTGGTGAACACGCTTGCCGACCAGGGCGTCGAAGTGTGCTTCGCCAACCCCGGCACCTCCGAGATGCACTTCCTCGCCGCGCTCGAGAATCCGCGGATGAAGAGCGTGCTCTGCCTGTTCGAGGGCGTGTGCACCGGCGCGGCGGATGGCTGGTACCGGATGAAGGACAAGCCGGCCTCTACGCTGCTGCACCTGGGGCCGGGCCTGGCGAACGGCCTCGCCAATATCCACAATGCCAAGCGCGCCAGCGTCGGCATGGTCAATATCGTCGGCGAGCATTCGGCGTCGCACCTGAAGTACGATCCGCCGCTGACGTCGGACATCGAGGGGCTGGCCCGCCCGCTCAGCCACTGGGTGCGCCGCGCCGAGTCCGCGCGTTCCATCGCCTGGGATGCGGCCACCGCGGTTGCCAAGGCGAACGAGCATCCCGGCCAGATCGCCACGCTGATCCTGCCCGGCGACACCGCCTGGCAGGATGCCGGCCAGCGCCTGCTTCCCGCTGCGCCGCCGCCGGGCCGCCGCGCGCCAGACCAGGCGCGGATCGAGGAGGTCGCCAAGGTGCTGCGCTCGGGCGCGTCGGCGCTGCTGATCCTTGCCAACAAGGCCACGCGCGGGCGCGCGCTCGAGCTGGCGGGGCGGATCGCCGCGGGCACCGGGTGCCGGCTCGGCAGCCAGTTCTTCACCGCGCGGATCGAGCGCGGCGTCGGGCGCGTGCCGATCGAGCGGATTCCCTATGCGGTTGCGCCGGGCAGCGCCTTCCTCAAGGACTTCAAGCACCTGATCACGGCGGAGACCCGGGAACCGGTCGCCTTCTTCGCCTATCCGGACAAGCCGAGCCTGCTCAAGGCGCCGGGGACCTTGGTGCACGGCCTGGTCGATGCCGATGAGGACAGCGAGCTGGCCTTCGAGATGCTGATCGACGCGCTCGGGCTGAAGGACACCGCGCCGCTGCTCCAGCAGCGGATCGAGACGCCGGTGCCGCAGGGCGCCTTGAACCCGATCAGCATCGCGCATGCGATTGCCGCGGCGATCCCGGAGAACTGCATCGTCGTCGATGAATCGCTCACCACCGGGCGCGAGTCGATGGGGCTGACGATGGGCGCGCTGCCGCACGACCTGATCAACAATATGGGCGGCTCGATCGGCTATGGCACGCCCGTCGCCACCGGCGCGGCGATGGCCTGCCCGGACCGGCGGACCTTCTGCATGGTCGGCGACGGCAGCGCGATGTACACGATCCAGTCGCTCTGGACGCAGGCGCGCGAGCAGCTGCCGGTCACCACGATCATCTACGCCAACCACCAGTACGCGATCCTCAAGGCCGAATACGCCAACATGGGCGCCGGCACCGAGATCGGGCCGCAGGCGATGGCGATGATCGATATCGACAATCCGCGGATCGACTGGGTCGCGATGGGCACCAGCATGGGCGTGCCGAGCAAGCGCGTCACCACCGCGGAGGATTTCCACAAGGCACTGACGGACTCGGTTCGCGCGGATGGGCCGATGCTGATCGAAGTGCTGCTGAAGTGAGGGGCGACGTGCTGAAGCTGAAGACCAACCTGGCCGACTATCCGGTCACCACGGCGCTGCGCGAGGGGCGCGTTTCCTCCGATCTCGTCGAGCTCGATTTCTGCGGGCCGCCCCAGGCGCATAACGGGTTCAAGGCGATGCTGCGCGAGGGCGCCTATGATTGCGGCGAGCTGGCGATCGTCACGCTGCTGCAGGCCAAGATCTACGGCAAGCCCTGGGTGGCGCTGCCGATCCCGGTCAATGGCCGCTTTCAGCATCATTGCGCGGGGTTCAACCGCGACTTCGGGCATCTCGATCCCAAGGACATCGAGGGCAGGCGCGTCGGCGTGCGCAGCTATGCGCAGACCACCGGGCTGTGGATCCGCGGCATCCTGCAGCACGAGTACGGCGTCGATCTCGACAAGGTGACCTGGTGCAAGGTCGGCGAGGGGCATCTGCTCGAATATAGCGACCCGGCCAATGTCGAGCAGCTGCCCAAGGGTTCGGACATCGGCCAGATGATGCTCGACGGCGAGCTGGCGGCGACGCTGCAGGGCGTCGACCTGCCCAAGGATCCGCGGGTGGAATACCTCGTGCCGAACCCGTTCGAGGCGGCGAAGGACTGGTATGCCCGCGAGGGCGTGGTGTGCATCAACCACATGTTCGTGGTGCACGAGCGCCTGTCGCGCGAGCGGCCCGACGTGGTGCGCGAGATATTCCGGATGCTGGTCGAGAGCCGGGCGGCGACCGCGGGCGGCGTGCCCGCGGTCTATCCGCCGATCGGGCTGGAGGCGAACCGCAAGGGCATCCAGCTGGCGATCGACTGGGCGCTCGAGCAGAAGATCATCCCGCGCCGGATCGCGGTCGACGAGCTGTTCGACGAGACTACGGCGGCGCTGGTCGCCTGAATCGGCCAAGCGGAATTCTTATTCCAGCGACGCCCAAACGAATAACGCGCCGTCGGCCCTCGGTTGCTACATCCCGGCCCGACAACGAGAGATAGACCGGCAAGACAGCCGGCGCGCTCTCGGACCTCGGGAGGATATCGGGAAATGAAGGCACGTTCGGCACTACTCCGCCTGCTCGCCAGCGGCAGCTTGCTGACGGTTCCTCTTGCGGCGTTCGCCCAGGAAGCGCCGGCGCAGGATACGGCACCGGCCGCCCCGGCGGACAAGGCGGAGGCCCAGGACGGCCAGATCGTCGTCACTGGCTCGCGCATCCTCACCAACGGCTCGGCCAGCCCGATCCCGCTGACCACCGTGTCGACCGAGATGCTTTCCGCCGCGGCGCCCGCGGGCACGATCTCGGACGCGCTCAACAACCTCCCGGTCTTCTCCGGCTCGCGCAACCAGTTCAGCAACCCGGGCTCGAACGCTACCGGCGTGCAGGGCGGCAACGGCGCGGCGAACGTGCTCAACCTGCGCAACCTCGGCGCCTATCGCACGCTGGTGCTGTTCGACGGCCACCGCATCCCGCCGACGCTCTACAACTCCACCGTCGACGTCGACCTGATCCCGCAGGAGCTGATCAACCGCGTCGACGTGGTCACCGGCGGCGTCTCGGCGGTCTATGGCTCGGACGCGGTGTCGGGCGTGGTCAACTATGTGCTCAACCGCAAGTTCGACGGCTTCCGCGCGCATGCCGAGGCGGGCATCTCGCAGGAAGGCGATGCTGCGACGCGCGACGTCGGCGCGGCGTTCGGCTTCAAGGTCGGCGAGCGCGGCCATTTCGAGGGCAGTGTCCAGCACCGCGAATATGACGGCATCCTCAACCGCGTCGGCGATCGCAGCTGGAACAACCTTGCCGCGATGCAGGGCGCCGGCACCACCGCCAGCCCCTATTATCTGGCGACCAATGTCCGCCTCGCGACCTACACGTTCGGCGGCTACATCACCAACGGCGCCCAGCGCGGCAACCGGTTCAGCGACAGCGGCGCGATCGTGCCCTTCGTCGCCGGCAGCGCGACGGGTTCGAGCTGCTGCCAGGTCGGCGGCGACGGCGCCTATCAGAACGGCTCGATGTCCTCGCCCTCGCACGGCACCCAGGTGTTCGGCCGCTTCGACTATGACCTGACCGACTCGATCCACTTCTACGTCCAGGGCGCGGCGAACCTGAAGCGCAACACGTCGTACACCGGCTGGAACCAGCTCACCGGCCTGGTCTTCAGCAACACCAACGCGTTCCTGAGCACCGCGGCGAAGACTGCGCTGGCCGGTTCGACGACCTTCACGATGAACGAGATCCTCTCGGCCGCGCCGCGCATCGAGGCATCGTCGGACACCAAGCAATATTACGGCAATTTCGGCATCGAGGGCGACCTCGGCAGCTTCAAGTGGAACGCCACCTACACCCACGGCTTCTCCGAGCTCGAGACCAAGGTCGACAACCTGCCGAACAGCCAGCGCCTGGCCGCCGCGCTCGACGCAGTGACGGTCGGCAGCAACACCGTCTGCCAGGCCTCGATCGCCAACCCGACCACCTATGGCAGCTGCGTGCCGCTCAACCTGTTCGGCTCGGCCTCGGCCAACCAGGCGGCGCTGGACTATGTGCTGGGCAGCGCGACCTTCACCACCCACACGATCCAGGACTCGGCCGACGTCTCGATCAGCGGCAGCCTGTTCAACACCTGGGCGGGCCCGGTCAGCGTCGCGCTGTCGGGCGAATGGCGCAACCAGCGCTTCAACGCCGCCAGCACCGTGCTGCCGACCGCGCTCGCCGACTGCACCGGCATCCGCTACAATTGCACCCAGGGCACGACGATCCTCTACCCGACGACCTTCCCGTCGAGCGGCAATGTCTCGCAGAGCGTCCGCGAGGCCGCGATCGAAGTCGAAGTGCCGCTGCTCGCCAACGTGCCCTTCGCCAAGTCGCTGAGCCTCAACGGCGCGGCGCGCTATACCGACTACAGCACCAGCGGCGACTATGTGACCTGGAAGGTCGGCGGCGTCTGGGCGGTCGATGACGGGATCAAGCTGCGCGCCACGGTGTCGCGTGATATCCGCGCACCAACGCTGTACGATCTCTTCCAGCCGACCACGACGGTCTATGGCAATTATACCGACACGACCAAGACGCCGAACGTCACTGCCTATCTGCCGTCGATCAACCTCGGCAATGCGAGCCTGACCGCCGAAGTCGGCAAGACCTACACCGCCGGTATCGTGCTCAAGCCGAGCTTCATCCGCGGGCTGACGCTCACCGTCGATTACTACAACACCACGGTGAGCAACGCGATCTCGGTGATCCAGGGCTTCAACGCCGCGATCCAGCAGGGCTGCGTCGCGAGCGGCGGCACCTCGGTCTATTGCTCGCTGATCCGGCGCGACGGCGCGGGCAACGCCACCGCCTATCTGATCCAGCCCTACAACATTGCCGAGGTGAAGACCTATGGCTGGGACGGCGAGCTCGACTACGCCACGCAGATCGGCGGCCGGCCGCTCGGGCTGCGCGCGATGATCAACTATCAGCCGCATATCTACTATCGCCAGCCCGGCATCGCGACGATCGACCAGGGCGGCGCCGGCTGGGGCCTCAACGGCCTGATGCCGAGCCCGAGCGTGCAGGTCGCCGGCTTCCTCAACTTCAAGCCGACCGACAATTTCACGATCGACCTGTTCGAGCATTATCGCAACGCGTACCGCCGCAGCGGCGTGGCGAGTCAGGTGTTCAAGGACGGCTATGAATATGTGCCGGGCTTCGCGACGACCAACCTCACGCTGACCTTCAACACCGGCGGCGCCTGGAAGGTCAGCGACAGCGCCTTCTATGTGAGCGTGACCAACCTGTTCAACGCCAAGCCGCCGCTCAGTGGCTATTACAGCGGCACCACCTCGGCGGGCGCGTCCTACGAATTCTCGGACGACCCCACGGGCCGCGCCTTCATGGTCGGCTTCCGTATCAAGGGCTGAGGGGTGTCGCGTAGGAGCGTGCGCATGAGGAAGATGTTCGCGGCGCTCCTGGCGCTAGCCCTGGCCGGGCTGGCGCCGATACCGGCCCAGGCGCAGCAGGACGCGTCGGCGCCGCGCACCCGCTTCGTCCATCTGGCGAACGGCGTGCCCGGCGTGCTGTACGAGCCGGCGGTGATCGGGCCCAGGGCCGGCACCGCGGTGTTCATCATGCACTCCTCGGCGGACTATCTGGGCTTCCCGGGCTGCACCGAGCTGGCGAAGCGCGGCTACCGGGTGCTGTGCGCCAACAACAGCACCAGCAAGTCGGGCGTGTCGAACGACGGCGTGCTCGACCAGGTGCTGCTCGAGATCAAGGCGGGCGTTTCCTGGCTGCGCAGCCAGCCGGGGATCACACGGGTCGTGCTGCTCGGCCATAGCGGCGGCGGCACGATCATGAGCGCCTATCAATATATCGCCGAGCGCGGGGTGAAGGCGTGCCAGGCGCCCGAGAAGATCTGGAAATGCCCGGACAGCCTGGCCGGGCTGCCCGCCGCCGACGGGCTGATGCTGGTCGATTCCAACTGGGGGCTGGCGGCGATGACGCTGTTCAGCATCGATCCGGCGATCACGGATGAAGCCAGCGGCATCGCGCTCGATCCCGCGCTCGACATGTACAATGCGGCGAACGGCTTTGCGCCGACCGGCTCGCGCTATCCGGCGGCGTTCGTGACCAGGTTCCTCAAGGCCGAAGGCGCGCGCAACAACCGGCTGCTCGCCAAGGCGCAGGCGCTGCTCGCCAAGATCGAGGTGGGGCAGGGGCCTTACGCCGATGACGCGCCCTTCGTCGTGCCCGGCGCGGTGCTGTTCGGCAGCAACAACAAGCTGTTCTCGCAGGATGTCGGCCTGCTCGCGCATACCGCCAAGCCCTGGCCGCTGATCCATGCGGACGGCAGCGTGACCACCGGCATCGTTCCGACGGTGCGCGTGCCCGAGAATGTCCGCAGCCCGTCGCCCTCGCTGATCAAGGGCGCGCTCAAGACGACGGTGCGCAACTATCTCAACAACTACGCGATCCGGACCGGCCCCGATTTCGGCTATGACGAACAGGGTGTGCACGGCGTGGACTGGACCTCCACCTATGCCAGCCCGCCGGGCAATGTGCAGGGCGTCTCCGCGCCTTTGCTCGTGCTCGGCATGACCGGCCATTGGGAATATCTCGCCGCCGAGGAAATCTATGGCCGCGCCGCGAGCAAGGACAAGTCGATCGCCTTCATCGAGGGCGCGACGCACGGCTACACCACCTGCACCAAGTGCGAGCCCAAGCCGGGCGCATATGGCGACACGCAGAAGACCACCTACGACACGATCGACGCCTGGCTCGCCAAGCCGGGCCGCTTCACGCGCTGAGCGGGAGAATAGAATGAAGTCCGCACGCCTGCTCGCCTGCATCGCGAACCTCGCTGTCCTCGCGCCCACGGTCCACGCGCAGACGATGCTGACCAGCATCGGCCATGCCCGCCAGCTGCTGCTCGCCGCGCTCGGCCCGGCGCCGGCGTCGCTGGCGGTGACCAGCCCGTCCTTTGCGGCGGGCGCTGACATCCCGCGCGCCAACACCCAATATGGCGACAACGCCTTTCCGGGCCTGAGCTGGACCGCGGGGCCCAGGGGCACCCGCTCCTATGTCGTGGTGCTGCAGGGCGAGCTGGGCGGGGCGGAGGCGGGCACCAGCGTGCATCTCCTCGCCTACAACTTGCCCGCCACGACGCTGAGCCTCCCCGCCGGCCTCGCCGCGCTGCCCGCTGGCGCGGCGTACGGCGCCAATGTCCACGGCCCGGCCTCCTCCTATGCCGGCCCGCACACGCATGACGCCAGCCGGCACGCCTATCACGCCCAGGTCTTCGCGCTCGACCGGGTACTGGCCCCGGAAGAGGCGGCCGACATCACGACGCTCCAGGCATCGCTGCGCGGCCATGTCCTCGCGGCGGGCGAGCTGGTCGGCTATGCCGCAAAGCCCGCCGATGCCGATCCGGTCCGCGTCGAGACCGGGCTGCTCGCCGGCACCACCGGCCGCGATCCCGCGATCCGCGTGTTCAAGGGCATTCCCTATGCCGCGCCGCCCGTCGGCGCGCTACGCTGGCGCGCCCCGCGGGCGCCGGTCGCCTGGACCGGCACCCGCGATGCGAGCAGGTTCGGCCCGGCCTGTCCGCAGCCCGGCGGCGAGATGGCGCGCGGCCTGCCGCAGAGCGAGGATTGCCTGACGCTCAACCTCTGGACCGGCGCCCGGCCGGGCAGTGCCGAGAAGCGCCCGGTCTATGTCTGGATCTATGGCGGCGGCTTCATCGGCGGCACCGGCGCCAGCCCCGAATTCGACGGCGAGGCGCTGGCGAAGAAGGGCGTGGTGGTGGTGACCTTCAACTACCGCGTCGGCGTGCTCGGCTTTCTCGCCACCCCCGAGCTCAGCAGGGAATCGGGCCATAACGCCTCGGGCAATTACGGCCTGCTCGACGACATCGCCGCGCTGCAATGGGTCCAGCGCAACATCGCGGCGTTTGGCGGCGACCCTGCGCAGGTGACGATCGGCGGGCAATCCGCCGGTGCCGGCTCGGTCGGCTTCCTTGCGATGTCGCCGCTCGCCAAGGGCCTGTTCCGCGCCGGCATCGAGGAGAGCCACGCCCGTTATCCGCGCGATACCGAGCTGCGCTACCTCTCGGTCTCCTGGCGCCCGCTCGCCGCCGCCGAGCAGGCCGGCATGCGCTACGGCGCCGAGCATGGCGGCACCAGCCTGGCCGAGCTGCGCGCCATGCCCTGGGAAAAGCTGATCGAGGGCAGCCGCGCGGTCGACGAGGCGGTCGAGACCGGCAGCGCCGGCAAGCCGCCGATCTTCCGCCCCGTCGTCGACGGCTGGGTGCTGCCTTATGGGTATAACGACACCTATGCGAAGCGCACGCAGAACCAGGTGACGGTGGTCGCCGGCAACAATCACGACGAGACCGGCGCGGTGCCCGAGACCGCCTTTGCCGCGCTGCGCGTGCGCACCGATCCGCCACGCGCCGGCATGCCCGACGTCGCCGTGACGCTATCGGCCTATGTCGCGCTGGCCAGGCGCAAGTTCGGGCCGCTGGCGGACGATTTCCTCAAGCTCTATCCGGCGAAGGACGACCAGCAGGCCGCGCTCCAGAACAACGCCGCAGCGCGCGACAATTCGCGCATCTCGACCTGGCTGTGGGGCACGCTGTGGACGCAGGGCAGCGACAAGCCGGTCTACACCTATTTCTGGACCCACGCCCCGCCGGGCCCCGACCACGACATGCGCGGCGCCTATCACGGCTCGGAGATCGTCTATGCGTTCGACAGCGTCGACGCGGTCGACCGGCCCTGGACAGCGCAGGATCGCGCGATCGCCGCGACGATATCGTCCTATTGGGCGAACATCATCAAGAATGGCGATCCCAACGGCCCCGGGCTGCCGGAATGGCCGCGCTACGATCCCAAGCTGCCGCGCGTGATGGAGCTGGGCGCGCATTTCGGCCCGATCCCGGTCGCGGATCCGGCGAAGATCGCCTTCTGGAAGCGCTTCTATGCGACGCAGCCCGCCTGGTAGCGCGCGAGAGGGCGGAAGCGGTGGTGGGTCCGCCGGGATTCGAACCCGGGACCTCTCGATTAAAAGTCGCTTGCTCTACCAACTGAGCTACGGACCCACACCGGCCCTGCCCCTAGATGTGGGCAATCGGCGGGTCAACCGGGCGTAGAGCTGTCGGACGCTGTGGCCGGACACCGGATCGCGCCAATCCGGTGCCACCTGCACCAGCGGCGCCAGCACGAAGTCGCGGGCGCGGAACAGGCGGTGGGGCACGGTGAGACTCGCCTCGCCCCAGCTGCCGCCCGACCACAGCACGATATCAAGGTCGATCACCCGCGCCCCCCAATGCTGGCCGCGCCGCCGCCCGAAGCGGCGCTCGATCGCCTTGAGCCGCCGCAACAGCGCGGGGGGCGCCTCGTCGCTGTGGATCAGCGCGACGGCGTTGGCGAAGCGGCGCCGGGAGGGGCCCAGCGGCGGCGTGTGGAGGATCGGCGAGGCGACAGTAACGCCGCCCAGCGCGCGAATCGCCGCCCGCACTTCGCGCGTGGGGCTGCCGTGGCGGCCCCGGCGGTTCGATCCGATCGCGATGGCATAGCTTGTCCTCGGCACGCTCCCGCGCCTATCGCGCACGGATGCCCGAGCCAAGCCGCGATTGCCCCCTCTGCCCGCGCCTCGTCGCGCTGCGCACCCAGTTGCGCGTCGAGCAGCCCGACTGGTGGAACGCGCCGGTGCCGGCGCTCGGCGACCTTGGTGCGCCAATCGCGATCGTCGGGCTCGCGCCCGGCAAGCACGGCGCCAATCGCACCGGCCGCGCCTTTACCGGCGATGCCTCGGGCGAGCTGCTGTTCGCGACGCTCGAGAAGTTCGGGCTGGCCGAGGGCGGCGAGCCCAGGGGCGTGGTGATCCTCAACGCGGTGCGCTGCCTGCCGCCCGAGAACAAGCCCGAGCCGGCCGAGATCCACGCCTGCCGCCCGTTCCTCGCCGCCGAGCTCAAGGCGCCGGTAGTGCTCGCGCTCGGCCAGATCGCGCACCAGTCGGCGGTCAAGGCGATGGGCGGCAAGCTCCCCAAGCACCGCTTCGCGCACGGCGCCGAGCATCGCATGCACTGCGGCCAATGGCTGGTCGATAGCTATCACTGCTCGCGCTACAACCAGAATACCGGCCGGCTGACGCCCGAGATGCTCGAGGCGGTAGTGGCGCGGGCTATTGCCTTGGCGACGCCGGAAGCGCGCTGATGTCGCTCGCCCAGGGGAGCGCGGCGTCGCACCAGATCTGGCTGCGCGGCGGCAGCGCGGCGCGCTGGTCGACGCCGCCGAGGCGGACCGCATAAACCTGCGGATCATCGACGGTGAAGGCGTAGAGGCCCGAGCCGCATTCGCCGCAAAAGGCCTGGCCGCGCCTTGTGCCGCTCTCGGCGGCCTTCACATAGACCCTGGGTTCGCCGGACACGCGGAAGTCCGCCGCATCGACGCGCACCGATGCCCGCCACGGCGCGCCGCTCAACTGCTGGCAATCGTTGCAATGGCAGAGCGCGGTGCGGGCGGGATCCGCCTCGGCCTCGTAGCGGATCGCACCGCAGTGGCAGCTTCCGGTGATGTGCATGGGGCGCAGACATAGAGAAGTCGAACGCGCCATGCTATGCGCGGCGGACCAGTGAAGGAGTGTTCCATGCGGTTCGTCGTGCTCGCCCTTGCCCTGCTTCCCGCCGCCGCCCATGCCGGCGAGAACGACCTCGCCAAGATACGCTCGCACCTGGCGCTGCCGGCCAGGCCGGCCACCGCCTGCCAGAACGCCCGCGCCGACCTCGCCGTGCAGCGCGACCAGCCGGTGCGCATCCGCAATCTCGGCCAGGAGCCGCTCGCCGGCCAGTATCTCGGCGTGGTCCGCACAGAGGATGGCTGCGACAAGCCGATCAAGTCGGCCAGCGACATCGGCACGATCCAGCGCTGAGCCGTCAGGAATCGCGGTAGCGCTGCTCGGCCCAGGGGTCGCCGCGCATGTGATAGCCGTTGACTTCCCAGAAGCCGGGCTTGTCCGCGCCAATCAGCTCGATCTTGCGGATCCACTTGGCGCTCTTCCAGAAATAGAGGTGCGGGATCACCAGCCGCGCCGGGCCGCCATGATCGCGCGCCAGCGGCTTGCCCGCCCAGCCATGCGCGACGATCGCATCGGCCACCGCGAAGTCGGAGAGCAGCACGTTGGTGGTATAGCCGTCATAGCCGTGCAGCATCACTGCCTGCGCCTCGTCGCGCGGCTCGACCGCGGCAAGCAGGTCGCGCGTGAGCACGCCCTGCCAGTCATTGTCGTAGCGCGACCAGCTGGTGACGCAGTGGATGTCGCTCCGCAGGCGCGTCTGCGGCAGTGCCATAAGCCTGGCCCAGTCGAGCGTCAGCGGCCGCGCGACCATGCCGGTCACTTCCAGCTGCCAGCGCTCGCGGGCGATGTCGGGCTGGCGGCCGAGATCGAGGACGGGCCATTTCGCAGTGAGATGCTGGCCGGGCGGCAGCCGCTCTTCCTCGGGCCGCGTGTGCACGCCGGTCAGGAACTTGCCCTGCGCCGCCCATTGCTGCTTCGAGCGGGTGAGCTTGCTGTCCTCGGGAAGGTCGGGATCGTCCATCGAGTCGCTCCTGCATCAGGCAGCGAGGATGCGCCCCGCCAGCCCGCGCCTGCAAGCTACTCGAAGGTGTAGCCTCAGATATCCTGCACCAGCCGCCCGTACAGCTCGGGCCGGCGGTCGCGGAAGAAGCCGAAGGCGGCGCGGTGGCGCTTGGCGAGGGTGAGGTCGAGCGTGGCGGTGATCACGCCCTCTTCCTCGCGGCCGAGCTCGGCGCGGATGTCGCCGCGCTCGTCGGTGATGAAGCTGGTGCCGTAGAAGGTCTGGCCATGCTCGGTGCCGACGCGGTTGGCGGCGACCACCGGCACGACGTTCGACACCGCATGCCCCACCATCGCCCGGCGCCAGAGGCGCGCGGTATCGAGGCTGTCGTCATGCGGCTCGCTGCCGATCGCAGTGGGGTAGAACAGGATGTCGGCGCCCATCAGCATCATCGCGCGGGCGGTCTCGGGATACCATTGATCCCAGCACACGCCGACGCCGAGCGTCGCCTTGTCCGGCCCGTTCCACACCTTGAAGCCGGTGTTGCCGGGGCGGAAATAGAATTTCTCCTCATAGCCCGGGCCATCGGGGATGTGGCTCTTGCGATAGACGCCGGCGATCTTGCCGTCCGGATCGATCATCGCGAGGCTGTTGTAATAATGATGGCCGTCGAGCTCGAAGAAGCTGGTCGGGATATGGATCTTCAGCTCGCGCGCCAGCTCCTGCATCGCGCGCACCGACTTGTGCTCGGCGGTGGGCGCGGCGTTGGCGAACAGGCCCTCGTCCTCGACCCGGCAGAAATATTCGCCTTCGAACAATTCGGGCGGCAGCACGACCTGCGCACCGCGCGACGCCGCCTCGCGGACGAGCCGCGACACGTTCGCGATGTTCGCGTCGATATTGTCGGAAAAGGCGAGCTGCAGGGCGGCGACGGTGATCTCGGTCATGCGCGGCCATGTAATGCGGGCGGGCGGGATTCGCTACCCGCCCGCTCTCGCTTATCCGTTACCCCGGCCTTGTGCCGGGCCCCACCGGGAGGCGCGTACCGGACAAGGGGCTCGAGGGCATGATAGTCGGCACCGTGGGCCCCGGCACAAGGCCGGGGTGACGAGGGGAGTTTGGAAGCGCGCACGGATCGGTTAAGCACGCACGCGATGCTGTCCCGCCCCTTGCTCGTCGCGCTCGCCGCCGGCTTCCTCTCCGCCACCGGATTCGCCCCGCTCGACTGGTGGCCGGTGACCCTGGCCTGCCTGGCGGTGCTGCTGCACCTGGCCTGGCACGCGCCCCGCCTCAAATCGGTGCTGTTGCGCGGCTGGCTGTTCGGCCTGGGCCATTTCACGCTGGGCAACAACTGGATCCAGCACGCCTTCGACTATCAGGACAAGATGCCGCCGGTGCTCGGCTATTTCGCCGTGGTGCTGGTCGCGATCTACCTGGCGATCTACCCGGCGATCGCGATGGGCCTGGCCTGGCGCTTCGCCCGCATCGTCAAGGCGCGGTGGAACGAGCCGGACATCGCCTTCGTCCTCGCCGCCTCGGCCGCCTGGATCGGCAGCGAATATCTGCGCGCGACGCTGTTCACCGGCTATCCGTGGAACCCGATGGGAGTGATCTGGGTGCCGACGCCGATCGCCCAGCTCGCCGCCTTCCTCGGCACCTATGCGCTGTCGGGGCTCACGCTGTTCGTGGCCGGCGCGCTCTATCTCGCCAGCCAGCACCAATATCGCGTGCCGCTCGCCACTGCGGCGCTGCTGCTCGTCGCCGGCGTCGCGCTCAACCCGGGCCGTCCGGTCGAGGACCCGGCGCGCCCGCATGTCCGCGTCGTCCAGCCCAATATCGGCCAGGACGGGGTCGATGCGCCCGACTATCCCGCCCGCGTCCTCGCCAAGCTCGCCGAATGGAGCGGCCAGCCAGGCGCGGTGAAGCGGCTGGTGGTGTGGCCCGAGGGCATGGTCAACTATTTCGTCGAGGACGGCTATCCGCGCCAATATTACCGCGACGGCGATCCGCGCTGGGTGCGCGGGCGGATCGGCGGGCTGCTCGGCCCGGGTGACCGCGCGATGATCGGCGGCAATGCGCTGTTCTTCGAGGGCGAGACGCTGAAGGGCGCCGGCAATTCGGTGTGGACGGTCGATCCTGCGGGCATGCTCGGCGAGCGCTACGACAAGGGGCATCTGGTGCCGTACGGCGAATATCTGCCGATGCGGACGATCCTGGCACCGCTCGGGCTGGCGCGGCTGGTGATGGGCGAGATCGACTTCCTGCCCGGCCCCGGCCCGCGCACGCTGGAAGTGCAAGGCTTCGGCAAGGCGGGCGTGGCGATCTGCTACGAGATCATCTTCTCCGGCCAGATCGTCGACAAGGCGCATCGGCCGGACTTCCTGTTCAATCCTTCGAACGATGCCTGGTTCGGCAGCTGGGGCCCGGTGCAGCATCTGGCGCAGGCGCGGCTCCGCGCGATCGAGGAGGGGCTGCCGATCCTGCGTGCCACGCCCACCGGCATCTCGGCGATCATCGACGCGCATGGCGCGCTGATCGGCATCGTGCCGGCGGGGCAGGAGGGCGCGGTCGAGGCGCCGCTGCCCGCGCCGTTGCCGCCGACGCTGTTCGCGCGGGCTGGCAACTGGCTGGCGCTGCTCGCGGCACTTGCCTCCGTAGTCTTGGCAATTGCCTTCCGCCGCTGGGCCCGCTAGGGCGGCATATAAGGAAAGCTTTATATGGCATGGCAACGGCCGCGCTTTCCTCCCATTGTTTGAGGAAAACCATGCGTTCCAACTATCTCTTCACGTCCGAATCGGTCTCGGAAGGCCATCCCGACAAGGTCGCCGACCAGATTTCCGACGCCATCGTCGATCTGTTCCTCTCGAAGGATCCCGAAGCCCGCATCGCCTGCGAGACGCTGACCACCACGCAGCTGGTCGTCCTCGCCGGCGAGATCCGCGGCAAGGGCATCATGGACACCGAAGGCAACTGGGCCCCGGGCGTGCAGGACGAAGTCGAGCAGACCGTCCGCGATACCGTCAAGCGCATCGGCTATGAGCAGGACGGCTTCCACTGGAAGACCTTCCGCTTCGAGAACAACCTGCACCCGCAGTCCGCCCACATCGCCCAGGGCGTCGACGCCTCGGGCAACAAGGACGAGGGCGCGGGCGACCAGGGCATCATGTTCGGCTATGCCGCCGACGACACGCCCGACCTGATGCCGGCGACGCTCTACTACAGCCACAAGATCCTCGAGCGCATGGCCGCCGATCGCCATTCGGGCGCCGCGCCGTTCCTCGAGCCGGACGCCAAGAGCCAGGTCACGCTGCGCTACGAGGGCAGCAAGCCCGTCGCCGCGACCGCGATCGTCGTCTCGACCCAGCATGGCAAGGGCTATGACGCGGGCGAGAAAGAAGCCGAGCTCCATGCCTATGTGAAGAAGGTCGTTGCCGACATTCTTCCGGCGGCGCTGCTTTCGGACGAGACCGTCTACCACATCAACCCCACCGGCTCGTTCGAGATCGGTGGCCCCGACGGCGACGCAGGCGTCACCGGCCGCAAGATCATCGTCGACACGTACGGCGGTGCGGCTCCGCACGGCGGCGGCGCCTTCTCGGGCAAGGACCCGACCAAGGTCGATCGCTCGGCAGCGTACATCACCCGCTACCTCGCCAAGAACATCGTCGCCGCCGGCCTCGCCCAGCGCGTGACGATCCAGCTGGCCTATGCGATCGGCGTGTCGAAGCCGCTGTCGCTCTATGTCGACACGCACGGCACCGGCACGGTGGGCGACGACAAGATCGAGGAAGCGATCGCCAAGATCGAGAAGCTGGGCGGCCTGACCCCGCGCGGCATCCGCACGCATCTGCAGCTCAACAAGCCGATCTACAGCAAGACCGCGGCGTATGGCCATTTCGGCCGCAAGCCCGAGGGCGACTTCTTCCCCTGGGAGAAGACCGACCTGGTCGAGGATCTGAAGGCCGCTCTGGCCTGATCCTTCGCTTCGGCGAGACGATGAAAGCGCCCCGCGCCGGACCTTCCGGCGCGGGGCTTTTCGTATCGGCAGCGCCGATCGCGGGCGCGCGATCGTAACGGCTTTTCCACAGGCCGGGCGCGCGCGCCGGCGGTGAATTCGCTCTCCTTACGTGGAGTCCTCCTACGTATTCGCACGGGGCATCCTATAAAGCACTGATCAACTGCAATTCTTCACTTAGGATGACACGGAAAGGAGGCGAGTCGGTGGAGTCTCAGAATAGGATGACAGTTCCGGAAACGGCGGCGACGCCGGCTTCGGGTGCGGGGCTCGGGATTGCGTTCCAGCCGATCGCGCAGATCGCCGGTGGGCGGATCCACGCCTATGAGGCGATGGTGTTGCGCGACAACCAGCCGGCAGCGCACGAGTTCGACCAGCTTTCCGCCGAGCAGCGCTGCGACGTCGATCGCCGCTGCGCCGTCGCCGCGATCCGCTGGGCCGCGACCGCCGGCTTCGCCAATTCGGGCGGCCGCCTCGCGATCCCGCTGAGCGCGCCCGCGATCGGTGACCCGGCCGAGCATATCGCGCCCGCGCTGCTCACTGCGCGCCAATATGGCATCGTCGCCGAGCGGCTGGTGTTCACGCTCCACCATTACCAGGCGATCACCAATTCGCAGCTTGCCGACATCATGCATGTCTTCGGCAAGCTCGGCCCGGTCGTCGCCTTCCACGGCATCGGTCCCAATGAATCCGGCCTCGCCGCCTGCGGCAAGTTTGCGCCGCACGCCGTGACGATCGAGCCCGAGCTGGTCACCAGCATCGCCTCGAGCTGGTCGCGCCGCATCGCGATCGAGGATCTGGTGCGCCGGATGCAGGCGCTGGGCCTGCGCATCGTCGCCGCGGGCGTCGACAACGAGCCGGTGTATGAACGCATCCGCGCGTTCGGCGTGCCGCTGGTCCAGGGCAGCTATGTCGGCGTGCCCGCCACCGGGGTGCTGCCCCAGGCGGCCATGCGCAACGCCGCTTGATTCGCTGGCCCGGGGCAATGCCCGGCCAGCGATTCGCGGCGCGCTCGGCCGAAAAGCGCCGCCCTGGCAAGCCGGCACCGGCGCGATATTTCCAGCTCGTTTCGATAGCGTTCCGAGACCACCCCGCGCGACTCGCGGGAATCCGCGGGGCAAGCGGAATCATGCCGGCGCGGACTGGTAGATTCCCCGATGGGGCAAACCCCCTTCGGCGTCGCACGGAATGGAGTTGGTATCGTTAACCATCTTTAAAGGGGCACAGAAAGGAAGCCCCATGCACCCCGACGCCGCTTCGAACGCTCCTGGCCTGACCCTCGCCTTCCAGCCGATGATCGCCACCGCCACCGGCATGCCGTTCGCCTGGCAGGCAGTCGCCACCGCGCAGGGCCGCAGCTTCTCGCAGATCGCCGCGGCGCTGGCGCCGGCAGAGCGTCCCGCGCTCGAAATGGCGCGGATCAGCGGCGCGATCGCCGGGGCGGTCAATGCCGGGCTGCTCGACGGCGAGGCGCTGCTCGCCATCCCCGTCGGCGCCGCCGGCGGCGCGCCCGAGCCGCTGCTTGCGCACCTCTTTCGCACCGCGATCGAGCACCGCGTCGCGCTCGACCGCATCGTCGTCGAGATCAATGCCGACGAGCGCGGCGATCTCGCCCGCGTCGCCGGGCTTGCCCAGGCCTGTGTCGAGCGCGGCATCGCCATCGCGTTCGACAGCTTCGCCGTCGGCCCGCTCGCCGTCCGCCTGCTCGGCCGCTTCACCCCGCGCTTCGTCAAGCTCGACTCGGGGCTGGTCCGCAACATCTCCGACAGCAGCTCGCGCCGGGTGATCGTCGAGGGCGTGCTGCGCCTGGCCCGCAACATGGACGTGACGCTGATCGCCAACGGCATCGTCCGCCGCGAGGATCTCGCGATGCTCGGCACGATGGGCATTCGTCACATGCAGGGCGACTGGATCGCGCCGGCACTGGCGCACCCGCTGCCGCCCGCGCACATCGCCCGCCGCGAGCCGCGCATCAATGTCCCCCAGCACCGCCGCCTCGCCGCGCACCAGCGCGCCGCCACCAGCCGCCCCGCAGCCTCTGCGGCGCTCGCCCAGGCACTCTAAGCCTTGTTCTGATCGCCGAGGGCGCTAACAGGCCCCCGTGTCCGATCCCGTTTCCATCCGCCGCCTCTATGGCCGCCGCCAGGGCCACAAGCTCCGCCAGGGCCAGTCCGAGCTCGTCGAAGCATTGCTGCCCGAGGTGAGCGTCCCCGAATCGGGCCCGCTCGATTCGCAGATCCTCTTCGGTGACGAGCGCCCCCTAGAATTCGAGATCGGCTTCGGCGCGGGCGAGCATCTCGCCGGCCAGGCCGCGGCGCGCCCCGATACCGGCTTCATCGGCTGCGAGCCCTTCCTCAACGGCGTGGTCGGCGCGCTCGGCCATATCCGCGACGGCGAGCTGACCAATGTCCGCCTGCACATGGGCGACGCGCTGGAGGTGCTCGAGCGGCTGCCCGATGCCAGTCTCGACCGACTCTACCTCCTTCACCCCGATCCCTGGCGCAAGGCGCGCCACGCCAAGCGGCGCATGGTCAATCACGGCCCGATGGACATCATCGCCGCCAAGCTGAAGCCGGGCTGCGAGTTCCGTCTCGGCACCGATCATCCGGTCTATGTCCGCTGGGCGATGATGATCATGAACCAGCGCCGCGACTTCGAATGGCAGGCGAAGACCGCGCAGGATTTCCTCACCCGCCCCGACGACTGGCCGGAGACGCGCTACGAGCGCAAGGCGCGGCGGCTGGGCCATGAGGTCTGGTATTTCCGTTATCTGAGAGTCTGAAGGGAGGGGCATGATGGACCGCAGGACGTTGCTCGGCGCCGCCGCCGCGATCCCCGTCGCCCCCGCCCTTGCCACCGCCTCCGAAGACGATTGGGCGAAGATCGCCGCCCAGTATGACGTCACCCGCAAGACCGTGCAGCTCGAGCATGGCAATTGGGGGATGATGGCGAAGCCGGTGCTCGCCGCCTATCGCGCCCATGTCGAGCGGGTGAACCGCGACACCAGCTTCTATGCAAGGCGCGAGATGCCCGGCGAGATCGAAGCGATCCGCGCCCGCGTCGCCGCGACACTGGGCGTCGCCACCGGCGAACTCGCCTTCACCCGCAACGCCACCGAGGCGATGCGCGCGCTGATCCTCGGCTACAACAAGCTGCGCCCCGGCGACGCGGTGCTTTACGCCGATCTGACTATGATTCAATGCAGGCCTGCATGGAGTCGCTCAAGGCCCGGCGCGGGGTGGAGGTGATCCGGATCGCGATGCCGCTCCCTGCGACGCATCAGGCAGTGATCGACGCCTATGCCCGCGCCCTCCAGGCGCATCCGAACCTGCGCATGGCGCTGCTCACCCAGGTCAGCCACCGCACCGGCCTGGTGCTGCCGGTCGCCGAGATCGCGGCGATGGCGAAGCTCTACGATATCGACGTCATCGTCGATGCCGCGCACGGCGTCGGCCAGATCGACTATCGCCTGCCCGATCTCGAGGCGGCGTTCATCGGCATCAACTTGCACAAATGGATCGGCGCGCCGCTCGGTGTCGGCGCGGTCGTGATCCGCGACGGGCAGCTCGCGGATATCGACGTCGACCCCGCCGAGCCCGGCGCCGATCCGCAGGATATTCGCTCGCGCGTGCATACCGGCACTCCCGACTATGCCGCGCAGCTCGCGGTGCCGGCGGCGCTCGACTTCCAGGAGAGCATCGGCCTCGCCGCCAAGCAGGCCCGGCTGCGGGCATTGCGCGACCGCTGGGTCGGCCCGGCGCGCGCGATGCCCGGCGTCGAGATCCTCGTGCCCGACGAGCCCGGCAGCTACGGCGCGATCACCTCGTTCCGGCTGAAGGGGCAGACCAGCCACGAAGCCAATGTCGCGCTGGCGAAGCGGCTGCTGGAAGCGCACGGCATCTTCACCGTCCACCGTGACGGGCTGGCTTCGGGCAGCTGCGTGCGGGTGACGCCGGCACTGGCGACGACGATGGAGGAGGTCGATCGGCTGGTTGCGGCGCTGCGGACGATCGCCGGTTAGCCATCCCTCTTCTTTCCCCGGCGAAGGCCGGGGCCCAGCCTTGAAAGTCACGCGCCCTGGCGCGTCTTCGCCGCGCACTGTTTAGTCTGGGCCCCGGCCTTCGCCGGAAAGGAATTACTCGGAAAGCTCCACCCATACCGGCGCATGGTCGCTGGTCTTCTCCCAGCCGCGCACCTCGCGGTCGACCTCCGCCGCCTTCAGCCGCTTCGCCGCCGGCGCGTTGAGCAGCAGATGGTCGATCCTGAGGCCGGCGTTCCGCGCATAGGCGTTCCGGAAATAGTCCCAGAAGGTGTAGATCGTCTCGCCGGGGTGGAGGTGGCGCAGCGCATCGGTCCAGCCCTGGTCGAGCAGCTTGAAATACGCCGCACGCGCCTCGGGGGCGAACAGCGCGTCGTCGACCCAGCGCTCGGGTTTGTAGACGTCGAGATCGGTCGGCATCACATTATAGTCGCCCGCCAGCACCACCGCCTCGTCGAGCCCGACCAGCGCGGCGGCGCGCAGCGCGAACCGCGCCATCCATTTGAGCTTGTAGTCGAACTTCGGCCCGGGCTTCGGATTGCCGTTGGGCAGGTACAGCCCGCCGATCAGCACGCCGTTCACCGCCGCCTCGATATAGCGGCTCTGCACATCCTCGGGATCGCCGGGCAGCCCGCGATGCGTCTCCACCGGATCGCAGCCCCGCGCCAGGATCGCGACGCCGTTCCAGCTCTTCTGCCCATGCCACACCGCGCCATAGCCGGCGTCGCGGATCGCGCCTTCGGGGAATTTCTCCTGCGGCGCCTTCAGCTCCTGCAGGCACACCGCATCGGGCCGCGCTGCTTCGAGCCAGCGCAGCAGGACGGGCAGGCGGCCGTTGATGCCGTTGACGTTGTAGGTGGCGATCTTCACGTCCGGTTGGACGCGGTGGGGCGGGAAGGGTTCCGAACAATTCCTCCCCGACACAGGGAGGGGGGAATGAAGAATTACGCCGCCTCGAGCTTCGCGCGGTCCCGTAGCGTGATCCCGCGTGCGCCCATCAGGTTGATCGCGCCCTCGGTCTTGAGCTTGGTGAGCTGGCGGCTGACCGTCTCGATCGTCAGTCCCAGTACTTCGGCCATCTCGCCGCGGGTGAGCGGCAGGTCGAAGGTCACCGGGCCGAGTGCGGTGGCGCGGCAGCCCTGGGCGCGGTCGGCAAGGTCGAGCAGCAGCCCGGCGACCTTCTCGCGCGCCGACAGCCGGGCGAGGGTGAGCATCCGCGCGCGCGCCTCGTCGAGCGCCGCCATCGTGCGCTGGAGGAGCAGCCGCTCCATCTTCGCATGATCCTCGAGCACGCGCTCGAAGGGCTGGCGCGGGAAGACGCAGAGCTCGGCATCGCCCAGCGCGGTCACGGTGAAGTCGGCCAGCTCCGCCCAGGGGCGGCCGACGAAATCGGCGGGGTAGAGCAGGCCGACGACCTGCTCGCGGCCATCGGGCGTGGTCGCGCTCAGCTTGAGCACGCCGGAGATCAG
Source organism: Sphingomonas sp. KR3-1 (assembly GCF_040049295.1). Taxonomy (NCBI): domain Bacteria; kingdom Pseudomonadati; phylum Pseudomonadota; class Alphaproteobacteria; order Sphingomonadales; family Sphingomonadaceae; genus Sphingomonas; species Sphingomonas sp. KR3-1. Next base: position 1,178,965 of record NZ_JBDZDQ010000001.1, on the reverse strand, counting down.
GTTGGCGCACACCAGGCTTTCCTCGCCCGCCCATATCAGCGCCTGGCCGCGCTGGAGGTGGCGATGCTGGCCGAGCGCGTTGAGCGCGCCGAGTTCCTTGTCGTTGAGGCTGGCGCAAAGCGCGCTGTCGCGCACGGCGCAGTCGGAGCAGGTCTGGGCAGCCAGCATACCCCCCTATTACGCGGTTTTGACGTTCGTCAAAGCATGGGAATGTCCGGAGGCGCAGCGCAGGCTCGGTTCCAACCCCGGAGGGTCCCGATGTTCCTCTATCTAGTCGCCGCTGCCTTCACGCTGTTCGCCGTCACCGTCACTGCCCTGAGCATCGACGACGCGGTGCGCTTCCGCTGCCGCTGAGCCCGTCTCGGCGCGGCCGCTGCTCTTCCATGCCGTGCGCAGCAGCTTGCCGGCCAGCGCGTCGATTCCCGGCCGGATGAACAGCCAGTCGCGAATCGCCGGGCCCTTCGCAGCGCCGATCACCTGCTTGTAGCCGCTGTCGCCGGCGCCCCAGTCGACGCTGGCGATGCCGTCCTCAAGTCCGCGGACGAGGTTGCGGTAATAGAGCAGCTTGCCCGGCGAATGCTTGGCGAAGCGCGGATCGTAGCTGTTGGCGACTGCGTATTTGAGCGCGCCGGCGTTCAGGTCGAACGAGAAGGCCGCGGGCGCGCCGTCGATGCGGAGCAGCGCGGCCCACATCATCCCGGCGATCACCGGATCTTCGGCCGCCGCGCGCCAGAAGCCGCCATGGCCGCGCGCGGTGAACTTGGCGTCGGAGCCGTCGGTCCTGGCCGCAATCCAGCTTTTCTCTTCGATTCCCGCGAGCGCGTCGAACGCCGCGTCGGTCCAATCGGCGCCGTGGACGAAGCGCCAGTCGAGTTCGCCATGGCTGCCGAGATGCTTCTCGTGGAAGCGATTCTTCTTGAGCGTCGAGTTGCGCGGCCAGGGGCCTTCGCTGCGGGCGGCGGCGATATCGAGCGCGAAGCTGTCCGCCACGAAGCGGTCGAGCACTGCCCAGCCCTTGGCGCGGGCGGCTTCCTTGAGAAGCTCGAGCCCCGGATCGCCGTCATAGACCGGACCGACGCGCAGCGCGCGCGCCTCGCGGGCGAGCCGGGGCAGCAGCGCCTCGACGGCCTCGACGCCGGCATCCTCGCGGATGGGGAAGCTGCGGAACGGCCAGTAGCAGCCAGGCACCGAGACCAGCCTCGCCCAGGCCGGGCCCGAGGCGATGATCGGCAGCGCGGCGACGGGCTCGCCCTCGCGCGCCACCGTGATCGTGCGGGCATGGCCGCCATAGGCGCGCAGCGCGGCGGCGAACCAGCCATAGCGCAGGAAGCGGTGCGACGGCGCCGCGTGCGCCGCCACCGCGTCGATCGCCCCCGCCAGCCCGTCGACGCAATCGACGGTGAGCGCCGGCGGCAGGCGCGTGAATTCCTCGAGCAGCATCGGCTTCGACATGGCGAGGGTCTTAGCGCGCTACCCGTTACCAAGCCGTGATGAGGCCTCTGGCCCGTCATCCCCGCGAAGTCGGGAGGGACGGTAAAGCAATCAGGCGCCGCGGGCCCAGGCCCGCGCCTGTTCCAGTTCCTCGGGCGTGAAGCTCTTCTGCGCGCCGGGCATCATCCAGCTTGTGGTCTTCGCCGCCATGAGGATCCAGCCGATATCGGTGACCAGCGCGATGCGGCCGATCCTGGTGATGTGGCTCGCGCCCCAGCTGATGTCCTTCCACCAGGCGGCGAGCTCCATCCCAGCGAAATTGCGCACGACCGCCACGGCATTGAGCTTGCCGTGCCGCGCGATCAGCGCGTCCATTTCCGCGGCGGCGGCATCATATTCGGCGCGCGACACTTCGCCGTCGACGGTGAATTCGATCACCCCGGCATCCATGTCGGTCTCGAACGTCATCATGGGCTTCACTCCGATCGGTTACGCAGTCATAACGTACCGCGCATGGAAGGTCCCTATCTCTCCACAGTCTCGGAAACCATCCAGGCGGCGATCGCCCCGGTGTTCCTGCTGGCCGGCATCGGCGCGTTCCTGAACGTCATCGTCGGGCGGCTGGCGCGCATCGTCGATCGGGCGCGGAGCATCGAGCAGCTCCACCCGCGCTCGACCGGGCCTGAGCATGATCGCCACGTCTGGGAGCTGCGCATCATCGATCGCCGGATCTCGGTGATCAACAACGCGATCTTCCTGTGCACCGCCAGCGGCCTGTCGATCTGCTGCGTCGTCGCGCTGATGTTCGTCGCGCGGCTGCTCAACCTCCATGTCGGGCTGTGGGTGGCGGGGGCGTTCATCGTCTCGATGCTGCTGCTGATGGCCGGGCTGATCTATTTCCTGGTCGAGGTGCGCATGTCGCTCGAGGCGATCCATGTCCGCCAGGAGCTGCTCGAGCTCGGCGAGAAGCCGTGAGTCCCGCCGCGGAGAAGCGGCTGCTCCAGATCGTCATGCTGCTGGTGCTGCTGGTGCCGCTCTCGGGCGCGCTGATCGGCATCGTCCGCGGGCCCGAAGGCTTCGACCGAACCGCCACCGGCATCACGCTCGACAGCCATTTCCGCTACCTCTCCGGCCTGTTGCTGGCGATGGTCGCGCTGTTCGCCAGCTGCGTGGCCGGGATCGAGCGCAACGGCGCGCGGCTGCGGCTGATATCGGTGCTGCCGATCACTGGCGGGCTGGCACGGCTGCTCGCGCTCGTCGTGGCGGGCGTGCCGAGTTGGCAGCACCAGGCTGCGCTCGGCATCGAGCTTGGCGTGGTGCCGTTGATCCTGCTCTGGCAGGCGCGCCTCGCCCGCCGATTCTAGGGCTTGCGCGGGCCCAGGTCGGCGGGGATCGTCGCCAGGTATTTGGGCGCCACCCGCGCGTGAGTCGCCTGTTCATAGGCATAGCCCGCGTTCAGCAGCAGGCCTTCCGAATAGGCCGTGCCGATGAACGACAGCCCCGCCGGCAGCCCGTTCACCAGCCCCATCGGCACGGTGAGGTGCGGATAGCCCGAGACCGCGGGCAGCTCGCTCGCCGAAGGGCCCTGGAACTGGTCGCCATGCGCCGGATCGCTCAGCCAGGGCGTGCCATAGGTGGGGGTGACCAGGATCTGCACGCCGCCCGCCTTCAGCATCGCGTCGATCCCCTCCGGGCCGGCCATGCGCTGCGACTTCTCGCGCGCCGCCCTGTACTCCGGATCGTCGAGCCCCTTGGTCGTGTCCGACTTGACGAAGGTCTCCTGCCCGAAGAACGGCATTTCGCTGTCCTTGTGCGCCGCGTTGAAGGCGATCAGGTCGGCGAGCGTCCGGGTCGTCACGCTGGCCGGCGTGGTGGCGAGATAGGTCGCCATGTCGGCCTTGAGCTCGGTGTGGAGCACCAGGCTCTCCGCCTCGCCCAGACCCTTCATCTCCGGCACCTTGACCTCGACCAGTTCGGCACCCGCCGCGCGCAGCTCGTCGAGCGCCTTGTCGAAGCGCGCGGCCAGGTCGTCGGCCATTTCGGGCTTCCAATAGCCGATCTTCATGCCCTTGAGCGCATCGGCGCTGAGCCCCGCGGCATAGTCCTTGCGGTGCTTGTCGGCGTCCTTGGTGGCCGGATCGGCGGGGTCGCTGCCGATCATCGCGCCGAACAGGATCGCCGCATCCTTGACCGAGCGCGCCATCGGCCCCGGCGTGTCCTGGCTGTGACTGATCGGCACCACGCCCGAGCGGCTGACCAGCCCCACGGTGGGCTTCAACCCGACCAGCCCGTTCATCGAGGCCGGGCACACCACCGAGCCGTCGGTCTCGGTGCCGACCGCGACCGCCGCCAGGCTCGCCGCCACCGCCGCGCCGGAGCCGCTCGACGATCCGCAGGCCGAGCGATCGAGCGCATAGGGGTTCTTCACCAGCCCGCCGACCGCGCTCCACCCGCTCATCGAGTTGTTCGAGCGGATGTTCGCCCATTCGCTGAGGTTGGTCTTGCCGAGGATGATCGCGCCCTGCGCGCGCAGCTTCGCCACCAGCGGCGCGTCGCGGCCGGTATCGTTGTTGGCGAGCGCCAGGCTGCCCGCGGTGGTCGGCATGTTCTGCGTCTCGATATTGTCCTTGATCAGCACCGGGATGCCGTCGAGCGGGCCGAGGCTCTTGCCGGCCTTGCGCCGCGCATCGCTGTCGCGCGCGTCGGCGCGCAGGTCCTTGGCCGGCGCGGTGACGATCACCGCGCGCAGCGTCGGGCCGCTGCGATCGAGCATGTCGATCCGGGCGACATAGGCATCGACCAGTCCGCTGCTGGTCTGGGTACCGGCGGCGAGCATCGCGCGCAGATCGTCGATCGACTTCTCCCCGATCGCGATCGAGGCGACCGGCGCCTCCTGGATCACGATGTCGTCGGGCTTGTTCGCCCCGGGCGCCACGCCTGCGGGCGCTGCCGCATCCTGCGCCCAGGCGGGCGATGCCGCCGCCAATGCCACTGCCAGCGCCGTCAGTCCCGTCCGCATGTGCCGTCCCCGAATCCCGTTGCGGCGCCAGCCTAGCGTGCGCGCCTAGAGCCGCAAGCCGAACCGCGGGGCCGACCAGGTCATGAGCAGGTAAAGCGCGACGGTCAGTGCGCAGCCGAGCGCCAGCGCCAGCCAGAAATGCATCCCGCTGCGCATCAGGGCGGGGATGACGAGGAACATCGGCAGCGAGGGCAGGACGTACCAGAAGGTCGCCTCGGCATGCGCCGCCATGTTCGCGGCATCGGGCTTGTCGTGCCAAAGCCAGAGCATGCCGAGCACCGAGACCAGCGGCAGCGACGCCACCAGCGCGCCGAGGCCCGGATAGCGCTTCGCAAGCTCCGAGGCGATGGCGATGATCACGCCCGAAAGCGCGGCCTTGACCGCCAGGTACAGCATCAGTCCCCGACCTCCACGCTCGCCTCGACCGACATGCCCGGCCGCAGCCGCGCCGCCGCTTCCTGGTTCGGATCGATGCGGATCCGCACCGCGATCCGCTGCGGGATCTTGACGAAATTGCCCGTGGCGTTGTCGCTGCGGATCACCGCGAACTCCGATCCCGCCGCCGGCGCCAGCTGTTCGACGATGCCGGTGAGCTTCGCCCCGCCCAGCGCGTCGACCTTGAAGCTCGCGCGCTGCCCCGGCCGGATCCGCGCGGTCTGCGCTTCCTTGAAGGCGGCGGTGACCCACAAAGTCTGCGGCACCAGCGCCATCAGCTGAGTGCCGGCGGTGACATATTGCCCCTGGCGCCCGCCGATCTCGCCCAATTGCCCGTTGACCGGCGCGCGGATCACTGTGTTGGCCAGGTCGATCTCGGCGAGGTGGAGCGCCGCCTGCGCCGCATCGACCGAGGCGACCAGCCCGCCTTTGTTGACGCGCACGCTCTGGATGTCCTCGCTCGCCACCGTCCGCGCCGCCTGGGCCTGCGCCACCGCCGCCTGCGCGGTCTGCAGCGTCGCCAGCGCGGCATCCCGGTCGCGCCTGGTCACGAAGCCCTGCTTGGCGAGCGCATCGATCCGCGCGAAATCGGCCTGCGCCTTGGTTAGCTGCGCCTGTGCCGAGCCCACCGCCGCGGTCTGCGAGCCATAGGTCGCGGTCTTCGACGCCGCCTGTTGCGGGTTGTTGGCGAGCGCCGCCTGCGCGCTGGCGACGTTCGCCCGGGCCTGGTCGACCCGCTGGCGATAGATGCGGTCGTCGATCCGGGCGAGCACGTCGCCGGCCTTGACGCTGGCGAAGTCCTGCACCGGCACCTGCGTCAGATATCCGCTCACCTGCGGGCTGATCACCGTCACCTGGCCGCGGACATAGGCGTTCTCGGTCGATTCGACATGGCCGGCAAAAGGCCCGGCGCGCCACGCCATCAGCACCGCGGTCACGCCCGCAACGATCAGCAGCGCCGCGATCAGGATCGCGACCCAGGAGAGCTTGGGCGGCACCCAGCGCCGCGCGGTGACCTCCGGCATCGGCGGCGGGTCGCCGCCTTCGCTGCGCGCCGCGACCGCCTGGGTCCCGGGTGCCGCTTCGATCACCGGGGCTTCCGGCTCAGCCATTCTGTGCTCCTGCTGCTTGTTGCTCGGCGGCCGCGCGCGCCAGGTTCTGGCGCCGGATCCGCAGGATGGGGATGAAGACCCACAGGATCGTGCCTGCCGCGATCGCCGCGATCAGCAGGAACGTATCGTTATAGGCCAGGATGTTCGCCTCGCGCGTCACCGTCTGCGAGAGCAGCGAGGCGCCCTCGGCCTGGCGCAGGCCCGGATCGACCAGCACCTTGCCATAGGCGCCGGCATATTGCTGGATGCGCTGCGTCACCAGCGGGTCGTCATTGGTCAGCCCCGCGACGATAGCGTTGCTGTGCGCCCGCTCGCGGATCACCTGGAAGGTGCCGAGCATCGCCGACCCGAACAGCCCGCCCAGATTCTGGGTGATGCCGAACAGCGCCGAGAAGCTGACGAAATGCGTCGGCCCCTCGCGCAGCGCGCGGGTCAGCCCGATCAGCATCGCCGGGCCGATGAACAGCGCGCTGGCGAAGCCGAGCAGCGCCTGGCTGAAATACATGTCGTGCGGGCGGATCAGGTTGGTCGAATCCGAATCGAGCCACGCCCCCAGCGCGATCAGCGCAAGCGCGACCAGGATCGGCCCGCCGAGGAAATTGGGATCGATGGTCAGCGCGCCGATCGCGATCCCCGCCAGCGTCGCCAGCAGCACCACCAGATAGAGCATGCGCATCTGGTCGTTGCCCATGCCGACCACGCTGAGCAGCCCCGATGCGCCGATCGTCTGCTCCGACAGCACCACGCGGACCAGGATCGAGACCAGCGCGAAGCGGATGATGTCGCGGCTGCCCAGCCAGCGCGTGTTGAGCAGCGGGCGCGCCCGGTGGTGCTCGATCAGCCAGGCGATCGGCAGCAGCACGATCGCGCCGATCAGCGCCGGCGCGATCCACGGCGCCTCGAACCACCACAGGGTCCGCCCCAGCCCGAGCACTGCGCAGAGCAGCGCCATGCCGGTGGCGAAGATCGGAAAGGTCACGAAGTCGAGCGGCTCGAACGCCTTGAGCCGCTCGACCGGGGGCAGCACCAGCAGGCGCACGCCGGCCAGGCAGAACAGCGCCAGGCCCAGCTCGAACAGGTACATGGTCTGCCAGCGATCGGGCTCGAACGCCTCGCTCGGGAAGAGGCGGGCGAGGGGGACGGCGATCTGTGAGAGCGAGATCGCCACCACCAGCCCCTTCAGCCGATGCTCGGGCGTCCAGGCCTGGATCATGTAGAGCAGCCCCACCGTACTGCACGCCGCCGCGGCGATCCCGCTGATCGCGCGCACCGCCACCGCGGTGGCGAAGCTGTGGACGAACAGATGCGCGCCGGTGGTGATCGCGAAGGTCGCCAGGAAGATCTGGGTGAACAGGCGGATGCCGAACTGCTGGCGGAACTTGATCAGCACCAGGTTGGCGCAGACATTGGTCATCACATAGACGGTCGGCAGCCACTGGATCTCGGCCGAATAGAGCCCCAGCGATCCCTGCAGGCTGGTCAGGTTGGCGGTGACGATCGCGTTGCCGAGCGAGCCCGACAGGATCACCAGCACCGCCACGCTGAAATAGGCGATGCGCCGCGCCGGCGGATGCCAGGGGGTGGGCGGCGAGCCGGGCATCGGCGAGCGTTCGTGCGGGGCCGGCTGCCACGCCGCCCGCTCGTCCGTCACTGCCCCGTTCGTTGCCATATCGACATAATTCCGCTTGCGGCAGAACGATCCGCCGAAGGGCTGGCCTGTAGACCCGCACAACCTTGGTTGAATATCGCGCAATCGGCAACGCTCGGTTGCGTTAAGTGCAACTGCTCTTTGGAGTGGGTGCAGCAGGGAAGGTGCGGGAAGTCGTCGGCAACGCAAATCAGTTCCCGACGAAAACCGGGGAGTGGCCGAAGTGAAATTTCACCGTCCAGCCACGGGCTGCCGCACCTCGCATCCGGTCATGTGGTCAAGTTCGCCCCGCCATTCCAGCACGCCCGCCTCGGCCAGGTCGGCGAGACGTGCGCCGAGCACGAGATCGCCCACCTGGTGCACGCCGGCATCGTGGAACTCGCGAAGTACGGTGCCGACGATGGATGCCATCGTCCGCCATTCCGGCGTCGCATGGTTCAGCAGAGTCGCGTCGAAATGGTCGAGCGGCGCCGATACCAGTCCCTGCGCGCCCAGCACCCGCAGCGGCGCGTCTTCCGCCCGGAGCCGCGCCCAGGCGGCCAGGCATTGCGCGCGCCGTGCCGCGGGAAGGGGCTGTGCCTTGTCCAGATAGCCGCGCAGTTCCCCGGCGTGCAGCCCGTGCAGGTGCCGCACGTCGACCACCAGGCAGTCCCGGTCGCCCTGATGCGACAGCCACCACAGAAAGCCCGCCACGCTCTGCGTGCTATCGGGCGAAATCCACACGATCGGCGGTGCGCTCGCTTCGGCCGATGCTGCAAGCACCGGCAGGCTGTCCTGGAACACCTCGCCCCAGCCGGGATAGCCCAGCGCCTCCTCAACCCATTGATCGCGTGTCTCTGCGTCAGCCGAAGCGATCGGGCCGAAGCTGAAATCGTCATGGGGTGCCACCGCGATGTCGGGGCGCCCCGCCATTGCGAATGCCTGCTCGAGACTGCCCCGCGCGGAGCGGCTGAAGACAACGTGAAGCCGGGATTCGCCTGAAGTCATGTGTCCTCGTAACGGCGCCCGGTCAAATCCGCCATGTGCGACGGGTTTCAGGCTTCGACCACAAGCCCTTGTGGTTGTCATGATTCCTTCACACGAAAAAATTTAACGTTCCGCGTTCGTTCCCTTGCCTTTCCAGAACCCTAGGGAAGTCCGTGCGTCGCGGCATTGCAGCACCTGCGCAACTGCTGTGAAGCGAGTCATTTGCGCGACGAAGCGTTGTGGATATTAACCATTTCCACTCTTGCCCCCGGACTCGGTTTGGCACAATCTGTTGTGGTTGCACTGAGGGGCAAGCTCAAGCACTGGTGGACTCGCTGCCGCATACCCATATGCGGAACAGGTCGACTCGCGCCTGAGACTGAGTGCGATGGACATGTTTTGTTCTTCGCGCTCGGCTCTGCCGATGCTATGGATCGGCAGCCCCTTGAGTCGAAAATCCGCGCCGTGCCTGTAGGCCGGCCAGTATGCTTTGCCAGGGGTGAGAGTCATGGAATTCAGGGACACGGAAAACAGCGTGAACGATACCGTCGCCGAAGCTCCCGCCGCCGCCAAGGTGGCTACCGATGTCGCCGAGAAGGCCGCGCCCAAGGTGCGCAAGAAGAATGACAGCAAGGCCGTGACGCCGCAGGCCTATGTGGTCGAGGTCGATCATTCGCGCGACGCGCTGCTGACGGAGTTCGGCAAGGAGACGCTGCGCGACCGCTATCTGCTGCCGGGCGAATCCTTCCAGGACCTGTTCGTCCGCGTCGCCTCGGCCTATGCCGACGACCAGGCGCACGCCCAGCGCATCTACGACTATATTTCGAAGCTGTGGTTCATGCCCGCCACCCCCGTTCTGTCGAACGGCGGCACCGGCCGCGGCCTGCCGATCAGCTGCTTCCTCAATTCGGTGCCGGACAGCCTGAACGGCATCGTCGACACCTGGAACGAGAATGTCTGGCTCGCTTCGCGCGGCGGCGGCATCGGCACCTATTGGGGCAATGTCCGCGGCATCGGCGAGCCGGTCGGCCTCAACGGCAAGACCTCGGGCATCATCCCGTTCGTCCGCGTGATGGACAGCCTGACGCTGGCGATCTCGCAGGGCTCGCTGCGCCGCGGTTCGGCTGCCTGCTATCTCGACATCTCGCACCCGGAGATCGAGGAGTTCCTCGAGATCCGCAAGCCCTCGGGCGACTTCAACCGCAAGGCGCTCAACCTGCACCACGGCGTGCTGATCCCCGATGCGTTCATGGAAGCGGTGCGCAACGGCGAGGAATGGGTGCTGCGCTCGCCCAAGGACCAGTCCGAGCGCGCCCGCGTCGATGCCCGTGCGCTGTTCCAGAAGCTGGTCGAGACCCGCCTCGCCACCGGCGAGCCGTACATCGTGTTCGCCGATCACGTGAATTCGAACATGCCCAAGCATCACCGCGATCTGGGCCTCAAGGTCTCGACCTCGAACCTCTGCTCGGAAATCACCCTGCCGACGGGCAAGGACCATCTCGGCAACGAGCGCACCGCGGTCTGCTGCCTCAGCTCGCTCAACCTCGAGACCTGGGACGAGTGGAAGGGCGAGAAGACGCTGATCGAGGACGTGATGCGCTTCCTCGACAACGTGCTGCAGGACTATATCGACCGTGCCGAGCCCGGCATGGAGCGGGCGGCCTATTCGGCGGCGCGCGAGCGCAGCGTCGGCCTCGGCGTGATGGGCTTCCACAGCTTCCTCCAGGCGCGGGGCATCCCGTTCGAGGGCGCGATGGCGAAGAGCTGGAACATGCGGATGTTCAAGCACATCAAGACGCAGGTCGACGAAGCCTCGATGCAGCTCGCGATCGAGCGCGGTCCGTGCCCGGACGCGGCCGACATGGGCGTGATGGAGCGGTTCAGCTGCAAGATGGCGATCGCGCCGACCGCGTCGATCTCGATCATCTGCGGCGGCACCAGCGCGTGCATCGAGCCGATCCCGGCGAACATCTACACCCACAAGACGCTGTCGGGCTCGTTCTCGGTCAAGAATCCGTATCTCGAGAAGCTGCTCAGCGAGAAGAGCAAGAACTCGGACGCGGTGTGGAACTCGATCCTCGAGCAGGGCGGCTCGGTCCAGCATCTCGACTTCCTCTCGCCCGAGGAAAAGGACGTCTACAAGACGAGCTTCGAGATCGACCAGCGCTGGCTGCTCGAGCTCGCCGGCGACCGCACCCCCTATATCGACCAGGCCCAGTCGCTGAACCTGTTCATCCCGGCCGATGTCGAGAAGTGGGACCTGCTGATGCTCCACTTCCGCGCCTGGGAGCTCGGCATCAAGTCGCTCTACTATCTGCGCTCGAAGAGCGTGCAGCGCGCCGGCTTCGCGGGCGGCGTCGAGGCCGACAACACGATCGACAAGCCGCAGTTCAACCTGGGCGAGTCGACCGACTATGACGAATGCCTGGCGTGCCAGTGAGCTAGTTCCCTCTCCCTCTGGGAGAGGGAGGGAGCCGCCAAAGGCGGCGGAAGGGTGAGGGCGAGTGCGCCTCTATCAGGATCAACCGTCGGGTACCGTGCCGCAGCTCCGCGAGCTGCGCCGGAACGTCACGGATGCCGAGAAGAGGCTGCTTCGCGCGCTCCGCGAGGCCTTCCCCGAGTGCAAGTGGCGGTTTCAGGCGCCGATAGGCGGGTATCGCGTGGATTTGCTCTGCTTCGCCGAGCGCCTGGTGATCGAAGTGGATGGCGGCCAGCATGCGGAGGCAGCCGAATATGACGCGCGTCGCACGCGCTTCATCGAGCGTGAAGGCTATCGGGTGCTGCGGTTCTGGAACAACGACGTGCTGGAGAATATCGACGGTGTTCTGAGCCAAATCTCCCTCTCCCTTGGGGAGAGGGAAGGGGCCCATTGCGTCGGCAAAGGAAGGGTGAGGGGCGCCGGCCGCAGGGCTCGTCGCGGTCACCCTCACCCCGCGCCGCTTCGCGGCTTCCCCCTCTCCCAGAGGGAGAGGGGGATTTGAGTTCAGGCTTCTTCTTCGAAGATCTGCACCGCCACATCGGCATTGGCGCTCAGGCGGACCTGGTCGCCTTCCACGCCGGCGACGAGGCCGGTCGAGATATAGTGGTGATGCCCGGCATGGCTGCCGGTGCCTTCCTCGACCTCGGCGCCCGAGTCCTTCTTGGTCAGCTTGATGCGGTCGCCCTCGACATGGTCAACGGTGCCGACATGCACGCCGTCCGCGCCGATCACTTCCATATGTTCCTTGATTGCGCTCAGATCCGTCATCGCGGTTCTCCTTCGGGGGTTGGTTCGCACGCTCAACGCGCGCGGCGGCGAAACGATGCAGCGGCTCGCACTGCCTGTCACTCACCCGTTCGGGGGATTGCATGATGTCCATTCGTACACCCGCCCGCCTCCTCGCGCTCGGCGCGTTCCTGCTCCTCGCCGCCTGCGCGACGCGCGTGCCCGGGACGATCCAGCCCGGGGCGCCCGGCTTCCTGCTCGGGCTGTGGCACGGCTTCATCTTCCCGGTCGCCTGGTTCCTCCGGCTGATCGTGCCCGAGGTTTCGGTCTATGCCGTGCCCAACAATGGCGGCTGGTATGATTTCGGCTATTTCCTCGGCATCTGCGTGTTCGGCGTCGGCGCCAACCGCGGCACCAAGGTGACCAAGATCGTCTACCGCGACCGCGTCGTCCGCCGCGACGCCCGGGTGATCGACCACGAATGACGCGCAGCCTCGCCTTGATGGCCGGCATCGCCGGTGTCGCGGGCGCCGCCGGGCTCACCACTTTGGTGCAGCCCGCGCTGGCCCGCCGTGCGCTCGGCCTGCCCGAGGCGGAGGCGACGAGCTATGCCCTGCGCATCGCCGGCATGATGCTCGCCGCGCTCGGCCTGTTCCTCGGCGGCTTCGCTACGGCATTCACGCTGGCGGGAGGGGCGGCATGAGCGGCGTCATGGGCCTGGCTCTCGTCGTGGCGTTCGCCCTGACGGCGGCCTGCGCGATCGTGCCGGAGCGCATCGCGGGCTCGCACATGCGGATGTGGCGCCGCATCGGCGTCAATCCCGCCGAGCCCGACGGCTTCACCATCGCGATGTACCGGATCGTCGGCATAATGGGCATGGTGTTCGTCGCGATCCTGGCGATCGCCGATCTTGCCGGCCTGCTTCCGCCCGCGGGAGGCGCGGCATGAGCGGCGCGGTGCTCCTCGGCATCATCACGCTCGTCCTCGCGGGCGACCTCGCCATCGCGGCCTGGTTCCTGCGCAGGGCCCGGGCTGCCGAGAGCGACGTCGGCGCCCCGCCGCTTCCCGGCGGCGCCGACCCCGCCGCCGTCCGCCGTTTCGCCCGCACCATGTTCATCGCCGCGCCGGCGATGTGGCTCTTCTTCGCTGCCCTGACCTTCGGCCTGTTCGGCCCGGTCAACGGCATCACCCCCATCACGTTCTAAGTTCAGCCCGGAGTAACCCCAATGCCGCTTCTCGAAGCCCGCAAGACCTACAAGCCGTTCGAATATCCCTGGGCGTTCGAGTTCTGGAAGCGCCAGCAGCAGATCCACTGGCTGCCGGAGGAAGTGCCGCTCGGCGAGGATTGCCGCGACTGGGCGCAGAAGCTCACCGATCACGAGCGCAACCTGCTCACCCAGATCTTCCGCTTCTTCACCCAGGCCGACGTCGAGGTGCAGGATTGCTACCACGAGAAATATGGCCGCGTATTCAAGCCGACCGAGATCAAGATGATGCTGACCGCCTTCTCCAACATGGAGACGGTCCACATCGCCGCCTATTCGCACCTGCTCGACACGATCGGCATGCCCGAGACCGAATATGCCGCCTTCCTCCAGTACAAGGAGATGAAGGACAAGCATGACTATCTGAGCACCTTCGGCGTCGACACCGACGAGGACATCGCCAAGACGCTCGCCATGTTCGGCGGCTTCACCGAGGGGCTGCAGCTCTTCGCCAGCTTCGCGATGCTGATGAACTTCCCACGCTTCAACAAGATGAAGGGCATGGGCCAGATCGTCAGCTGGTCGGTGCGCGACGAGAGCCTGCACTGCGAGGGCATCATCAAGATGTTCCACGCCTTCTGCAAGGAGCGCAACTGCCTCACCCCGCAGGTCCGCGACGACATTCTCGACATGTGCCAGAAGACGGTGCGCATCGAGGACGCGTTCATCGACCTGGTGTTCGAGATGGGCCCGGTCAACGGCATGACGCCCAAGGAGATCAAGAAATATGTCCGCTACATCGCGGACTGGCGCCTGGGTCAGCTCGGCTTCAAGCCGATCTACATGATCGAGGAGCACCCGCTCCCCTGGCTCGCCCCGCTGCTCAACGGCGTCGAGCACGCCAACTTCTTCGAGACCCGCGCGACGGAATATTCCAAGGCCGCCACCCGCGGCGCCTGGAACGAAGTGTGGGATTCGTTCGACAAGCGCCAGAAGGCCAAGGCCACGCCGGTCGCGAACGAGGATGCCGGCGAAGGCGGGCCGGACATGTTCTCGAAGGCGGGGATTGCGGCGGAGTAACGCGACCCCCGGCCTGGGAGCTTTCTTATGAATCTGGGCGGAGAGTTCTATTGCTCTTCCGTCCAGATTTCTTTCATCAGTTCGATATGCAAAATGAGGCGGCTAACCGCGCGCTCGGTCACTTCGCCTTGAAATTCTAGCTCCACTTCGCATTCTCGCGTCAGCGGAATTCGATAAGTGCGATTATTCTCAGGCGCAGCGCTTTTTTTCGGCCGGTTCGAATTCAAATTGTCTTGATTTTCTACGGGATTATCAGTTCCCGCCTCAATAGGAATTGTAGCGGGCAAATTCGCACCTGCTAACGAATTCACATAGTCCACCGTTTTTCGCAGCGATGTTAGGCAATCCTCGGCGCCACCTTTTGAAAATCCTAGGTCGCGTATCAAAAACGCGCGCACTGGCTCATCGGCAGGAGGCACTCTCCCGTCAAAGCGCTCGAGAATGAGTCTGAAAACGTCGGGTTCTTGAGCTGCAATTTTCAAAGCTTCAGCACGTTCTAAGCTCGACGAGGGCTCAAGTATCCGCAGCGCCAAATCGCTGATGCGTGTATTTTCGCCAATTCCCTCAATAAGGCCGAACTGGCGAATTGCGCCGAGTGCGGTCGCGCTCGCGCCACTACGTCCACGAAATCCCATGAGTTGGAATGCGGTGGAGGCATCAACGGCGCTGCGATGGACTCCCTCGTAAATGCGCTCAGCATATGAAACCGCCTCACTCAACGGATAGCTCGGAAATCGTGGGCTGCGGCTTCTCTCTTTGGCACTTAATCCAGCCATTAAACTAACTCCGCAAGTTTGCTGTAAACTTTCTACCGAAGTTTAATGCGAAACGCATCAAGAAACTTGCTTTGAATGCTGCGTAGAAAATCCTCACGGAAGCTGATCCAAAACGCTCGTCAAAACGCTCGTCAAAACGCTCGTCAAAACGCTCGTCAAAACGCTCGTCAAAACGCTCGTCAAAACGCTCGTCAAAACGCTCGTCAAAACGCTCGTCAAAACGCCTGCCGCTCAACGTGCTCTCGCAAGGCTGTTGGTGCCCTGGCTCTCCGCGTCTTAGCCTCGCGCAACGGGGCTATTTTAAGGGCTAATGTCGGGAAGGGGTTGACCGGGGAGGCAGGTGGGGCGTATGTGCAGAATCGCGAAGGGCGGGTCTGCCTTGCAAGCAGCCCGCCCTCCTGGATGGGGGACGTTTGCGGCATCCTCCATCTGGGTCGAGGACGTGTGCCCTGCGACCGACACAAGGGTCATACGCTCCGAAGCGCACTTTTTGCAATGCCGCTAGGAGTAAGAACCATGGTTACTAAGACCCGTTGGCCTATTGGCACCATCGCGCATACCGGACAGCATTGCCCCGAGAGCGGGGTTTGGCAGGCGCAATTGTCGCCTTACGGCACCGCTCCAATCGCGGTGCATAATGTGATGCCTCCTTATCACGGGCATGCCGTGAACTGGAAGCTGATCCGTTACGCGTGATGTCTTACACGGGGGAGGCGGTGTCAGAGGTCGCCTCTCCTTCGTGTTTGTCAATTGCTCAACCTAACCGTGTCCCCACGGCCACACCCGCACCCCAATCCATGTTGCAGTGCAACCACCTGACTCCCCGTGCATTTCACCCAAGCCCCGCCGCCAGCCTCCGCGTATCTGGAGTGCCTTCGGCGGGGCGAGTGTTTTGAAGTAAGTCACGAGGAATTCCCCCAACATGCGTACCCTTCTCGCCGCCGCGGCGTTCGCCGCGCTGCCCTTTGCCGTCCCCGCTGCCCAGGCCCAGGATACCGACACCGCCACGACCACCACGGTCACCGAAACCGCGCCCGACGGCACCAAGGCATTCGGCTTCGAGCCCTATGTCGGCATCATGGGCGGCTATGAGCGCTTCGACGAGCAGTCCAACGCCGGCATCCCGCCCTCGAACAACGGCCGCGCCTTCGATGGCGGGCTGGTCTCGGCCGTCGCCGGCTTCAACGTGCCGCTCGGTCCCGTTTTCGTCGGCGCCGAGGGCAATGTCGTGAAGGGCTTCAAGGGCGATATCGACTGGGAGTACGGCGCCGCCGGCCGCTTCGGCCTGCGCGCGGGCGAGAGCGGCATGATCTATGGCAAGGTCGGTTATCAGTGGGTCAATTTCGACGCGCTCGGCAACAACAGCCGCGACTATCACGCGATGACCTATGGCGCCGGCGTCGAGGTCGGGCCCAAGGACATCGGCCTGGGCGGCATCACCGGCAATAGCGGCGTGCGCCTGCGCATGGAGATCAACACCTTCAACAGCGCCAAGAGCATCCGCCCGATGGCCGGCGTGATCGCGCACTTCTAAGCCGTCGGAAGGCGGCGCGGCTCCGGCCGCGCCGCCGCCAATTCGGTGCCAATAGTCCCGGCAATATCCCGACGCTTCGGATAGCCTGCCCCCTCCACCACTAGGAGGAGTGCACCCATGAAGAAGAAGATCGCAGTCGCCGCCCTGTTCGCGCTGTCGGCGCTCGCGCCCTCGGTTGCCCTGGCGTTCGACGATCCGCTGCCGCCGGGCTGCTTCTATGTGCTCGGCAAGCTGATCTGCGTTGATATGCCGCTGGAATAATCCCGCCCGCGCGGGCGGTGTCCAGGCGTCGCCCGCGCCATGCTTCGCCTGTTGTTCACGCGGAGACATGGCGAAGAAGCTTTTGTTCGCGCAGAGGCGCAGAGGCGCAGAGAGGTTCGCCGCGTCAGCGGCCCTCCCTTCCTCGACCCTTCCACATCGCTGCCGCCGATGCGGCGCTCGCCCTGGCTACAAGCACAATCTCCGCGCCTCCGCGCGAACCCACTTCTTTCGTCTTCGTCACGCCGTCGCGCGAATCAAAATTCCTGCTGTCCTACACGAACCAATATGGTTATCTAATTCGACTCTCTTCCAACCGGAAAGGAGTCACTGTCATGGAACACCAACCGATCCAGTACGAAGCGGCCGATTCGCTTGCCGATTACACCCCAGTTGCCCTCCGCCACCGCCACGATGGCTGGACCGCCGATCGCCAGCGCCTCTTCCTCACCGCATTGTCCGAGACCGGCAGCATCTCCGATGCCTGCAAGGTCGCCGAGGTATCGCCGCGCTCGGCCTATCGGTTGCGCGCGCGGGCGGACGCCTATTCCTTCGCCGATGCCTGGGACGAGGCGCTGCTCGTCTCGGTGACGCGGCTGGCCTCGCTTGCCTTCGAGCGGGCGACGCGCGGCACAATCCGCGAGCTGTGGAAGGATGGCGTGCTGGTCGCCGAGAGCCGCCAGCCTTCGGACAAGCTGCTGATGTTCCTGCTCCAGCACCTGCGCGCGGAATGGTTCAAACCCAAGACGAAGGATTCGCGCTCGCCCGCGAGCGGCGCCGAGCGCCGCTATGCCAATGCGCTGGCCAAGCTGGCGGACAATGAAGAGCCGGTCGATCCGCTGCGGATGCGCCATTACGAAGCCACGCCGCCCGAGGATCCGATCGATCCGCTCGACGACATGGACGAGGTCTGAGGCGCCTCGCGCGTTGGGTGTCGCGACTTTCGTGACTTTCCGCGCCAACCCGCGAAGGCGGACAAGAAGGAAATTGGTTCACGCGGAGGCGCGGAGACGCGGAGGGATT
This sequence comes from Sphingomonas sp. KR3-1, assembly GCF_040049295.1. Lineage (NCBI taxonomy): Bacteria > Pseudomonadati > Pseudomonadota > Alphaproteobacteria > Sphingomonadales > Sphingomonadaceae > Sphingomonas > Sphingomonas sp. KR3-1. The sequence goes on along the minus strand of NZ_JBDZDQ010000001.1, from coordinate 1,161,273 downwards.
GGACGCGCGGCAATCTAGTCCGCCGCTTTAGCGGCCATGCTTGTTCGAGAAGGTCGAAGAGAGAGGGTCGCTGGCGCGGCGGGCACTGCCTCTTCGCGCCTCCGCGTCTCCGCGTGAACCGTTCTTCTTCTTCGAACTGCCCAGCGACCCCTCAGGCCCGCTTGCGCGCCCGGTCCTCGCCGTGATCGCACAGGCGCTCGCCGTCGCAGATCAGCCGGTCATAGCCGCTGCCCGGGCAGATCGCATGCGCGGTCAGGATCGCCGGGGCCAGCGCCTCGAGGCCGGTGCCGCGCCGGTCGAGCAGGCGCTTCACCGGGCGGCGCGAGCCGGCCCAGGCCTGGTGCCCGCTTTTGAGCGCCGGCGGCGGGGTCACCAGCAGCCCCACCGGGCGATAGTCGGCGAGCGCGAGCTTGGGGAAGACCTGCTTGGCGATCTTGCGTGCCCAGCCCGGCGTGCTCGGGCTCAGCGGCAGGTGCGGCACCACGTCGCCTGGCATCTCGTAGCGCAGGCAGGCGATGCGGCTGCGGTCATAGGTGGCGGCGAAGTCGGCATTGCCGGCGCGGGCCGCGGCGATCGTCGCCACGCTCAGCGGCACGTCGCTCCATTCGCCGACGCGCGCCGCGCGCATCGCGGCCAGGTTGGCGAGCGCGCCGCCCTTGGAGTGGCCGGTCACGAAGATGTGGCGCCGCGCCTTGCGGTCCAAGAGGCTCTGGTCGAGCATCGCCTGGATGGCGGTGCGCACGCCGGGGCCGGAGCCCGCGTCGCTCCACAGCCGCCGCGTCGATTCGGCAAAGCCGAAATGGACGCCGCCGCCATAATGCGAGTCCTCGATGCACAGCGAGAAGCTGTCGTTCAGCCAGTCGAGCACGACGTCCCAGCCGTCCTGCGCGGCGCCGAAGAAGGGAGGGAGCGAGCCGCGGAACGCTACGACCACGCCTTCGGGCGTGCGGCCGACCAGCGCCTGGTCGATCTGGCGATGGCCGAGCGCGGTCTCGCGGCGCACAACGAACGGCGCCTCGATCCAGCCGACATTGCGGCCCTGAACGAGCATGCTGGGCTGATAGGCCTGGCTGGCAGCGTAGAGCAGGCGGCGTTTCATGCAGTCGTGCATCGGCAATACTCCCCGGACCGTCCCCCCTTGCTCCGGGAGGCGGCGCACAGGCAATTAGGGTTAACACCGGTTAGTAGAATCGCGAAGCCGGGCTTTCGCAGGGCTGAACCGTTCTGGGACGGCCCTGCGATGTGCCCCGCCTCAGTGCTGGTCGGGCTTGCGATAGGCGTCGTGGCACGCCTTGCAGGTGCCGCCGACCACGGCGAACTGCGCGGCGAAGCCCGGCTTGTCGCCGGCCTTGGCGAGGTCGGCCAGCTTGGTGGCGGCGGCGGCATAGGCGGCCGCCTTGGCCTCGAAGCCGGCGCGGTCGGACCAGACGCTGGGCAGCGCGCCCGAATTGGCGGCGCTGCTGCCGGCGGGGAACATGCCGGGGATCGCCTTGGCCCAGCCGGCGAGCGCGCGGGCGGCGAAGGCGAGCGTCTTGGGATCGTCGCCGCGGTCGACGCCAGCCTTGATCTGGCCGGACAGCGCGCCGGACAGGCGGAACGCCGCCTGGCGCCCGGCGATCACGTCCGCAGTTGGGTCGGCGGCGACGGCGCGGCTGCCCGGGGCGGTGGCGGCGAGAGTGAGGAACAGCGCCGTGGCGGCGCCGAGTGCGAGCGTGGAAGTGCGCATGGGTCTTCTCCCTTGGTCGGAGGCGCACAGGCTAGGCCTCGCGGCGGGCGGCGGCAATGGCCGGCGAACCTTGTCCATAACGGACATAGTCGCCGCCAAAACGGAGCGTCGATCGACTATCCTGCCGGCGTGGCAGAAGGCGAAGCTCCTCGGGTCGAACATGCATGCGAACGTTGTGGCGGCATTGCCGTCACCCGCGATGCCTGGGCCGAATGGGACGTCAGTTCCCAGGCCTGGATACTCAGCGAGACGTTCGATTTCGCCTTCTGCCACCAATGCCACCGCGAGACGCGGTTGGTGATACGGGCGGCAGGGGCGAAGGGCGGGAGATAGCGCTAGCGCGGCGCGCAGGCCTTGCCGGTCTTCTTGCAGAAGGCCTTGCGGGCATTCTCCTGGAAGTCGGGGTCGCCCACCGATTCCATCGCGCCCATCATCGCCGCGGGCGTCGCGGCGCGCCAGCGCTGCGCGGCAGGGCTCTCGTTGAACGCGACCAGCGCGCGGAGGTCCTCGATCGAGAGCGTCGCGGCATAGCCGCGGCCGATCGCGTCCATCAGCCTGTCGGTCTGCGCCTTGCCGGTCTCGTCGGCGGTGGCGCGCAGCAGCGCCTTGTCGGCGTCGCTGAGCTCGGGGAACTTGGCGACCAGCTTCTCCCGCTCGTCGGCGATGACGCCCGGGATCAGCGTGGAGAAGGTGCCCGTCTCGGCGAGCCGCCGGCCGAGCGCCAGCGCCTCCGGCGTCGGGTCGGGCGCGGCGAGCAGGGCGAGGGCAAGGATCAGGCTCATGCGGTCACTCCCAATTGCCAGAGGACGAACGCCATCTCGTCGGCGGCTTCCTTCAGGCTCTCCCAGCGGCCCGACTTGCCGCCGTGCCCGGCGCCCATATTGGTCTTGAGGACGAGGATGTTGGCATCGGTCTTGGTCGCGCGGAGCTTGGCCGCCCACTTCGCCGGCTCCCAATAGGTGACGCGCGGATCGTTGAGCCCGCCCGAGATGAACAGCGGCGGATAGGCTTGCGCGGTGACGTTGTCGTACGGCGAATAGGAGCGGATCAGCTCGAAGGCCGCGGCGTCCTCCACCGGATTGCCCCATTCGGGCCATTCGCCCGGGGTGAGCGGCAGGCTCTCGTCGAGCATGGTGTTGAGCACGTCGACAAAGGGCACGTCGGCGACCACCGCGCCCCACAGCTCGGGATCGGAGTTGACCACCGCGCCCATCAGCTCGCCGCCCGCCGAGCGCCCAGCGATCGCGATGCCGCCCTTGTGGGTGAAGCCCTTGTCGATCAGCCCCTTGGCGACGTCGACAAAGTCGTTGAACGTGTTGGTCCGCTTGGTGAGCTTGCCGTCGAGATACCATTGCTGGCCCAGATCGTCGCCGCCGCGGATATGGGCGATGGCGAAGGCCATGCCGCGGTCGAGGAACGACATGCGGCTGGTCGAGAAGCCCGGTGGGATGGCGTAGCCATAGGCGCCATAGGCGTAGAGATAGAGCTTGCCGGTGCCGTCCTTGGGGAAGTCCTTGGGATAGACCACCGATACCGGCACCTCGGTGCCGTCGCGGGCCGCGATCTTGAGCCGCTCGGTGCGGTACTTGCTCCCGTCATAGCCCGACGGGATCTCCTGCACCTTGAGCGTGGTCAGCGCGCCGCTGGCGACGTCGTAATCGTAGACCGTGCCCGGCGTGACCATCGACTCATAGCCGAGCCGCAGCGTGTCGACTGCATATTCGGGATTGTCGCCCAGCCCGGCGACATAGCTCGCCTCGGGAAAGGCCAGCCGGGTCGGCGGAGTGCCTGGAGCGTAGCGGTGGAGCTCGATCTGGTCGAGCCCGTCCTCGCGGCCCTCGACGATGAAGAAATCGGCGAAGCAGGTCACCCCGGTCATGTAGAAATGCTTCGACGGCGCGATCCGCTCGATCCAGTCGCCGGGATTGTCGACCGGGGCGGTCACCAGCCGGAATTGCGGGTCGATGTCGTTGGTGTGGATGAACAGCGTGCCGTCATGCTCGTCGACATCATATTCGCGGCCCGGCTTGCGCGGGCTCACGCAGACCATCGGCTTCGAGGGATCGGCAGGATCGAGCAGATAGACTTCGCTCGTCACATGGTCGCCGGTCGATAGCAGCAGATAGTTGCGCGACTGGGTCTCGCCGACGCCGACGCGGTAGCCCTCATCGGCTTCCTTGAAGAGCTCGATGTCCTGTTCGATCGGCTCGCCGAGCTTGTGCCAGCGGGCATTGTCGGTCCGCCAATTCTCGTTCGCCAGGCCGTAGAGGAAGCCCTTCGAGTCGGACGTCCAGACGATCTCGGAGAGCATGCCGGGGATCGTGTCGGGCAGCAGTTCGCCGCTCGCCAGGTCCTTCACCCGAACCTCGAACCGCTCCGAGCCGTTGTCGTCCACCGCATAGGCGAGCAGTCTGCCGTCGGGGCTCACGGAAAAGGCGCCGAGCCGGAAATATTCCTTGCCCTCGGCCAGCGTCGGCTCGTCGAGGATCAGCACATCCTCGCCGCCCGCCACCGGCTTGCGCCACCAGCGCGGATATTCGCCGCCGGTCTCGTAATCGGTCCAGTAGAGCCACTCGCCGTCCTTTTGCGGCACCGACGATTCGTCTTCCTTGATCCGCCCGCGCATCTCCTTGAACAGCGCGCTCGAGAGCGGCTTGAGCGGCTCCATCACGGCTTCGAAGAAGCGGTTCTCCTCCTCGAGATAGGACAGCACGTCCTTGTCGGTGACGGTGGGATAGGCGGGATCCTTGAGCCAGGCCCAGGGGTCCTCGATCGTCACGCCATGCGCGGTGAAGCTGTGGGGACGGGTGGCGGCGACGGGGGGCTTGGAAAGATCGGTCATCCCCGTTCCTTAGCCCAGCCCGCCCGCCTGTCGAACCCCAATGCCTAGCGCGTCGTCCCGCGCTCGGTCTTGGCCTGCTGGACCAGCCGGATCCGGAACGCCGCGGCGCCTGTCACCGGTGCGCCCGCCGCGTTCTTCGCCGGGGTGAACAGCTTCTGTCCGGCCACCGGCGCGCAGCCGAGCTTCTCGGTCTTCGCATTGGCCTTGGCCTCTTCGCGCTTGCAGCTCGCGATCGTGCCGTCGGCGGCGACGGTGACGCGGAAGAGATCGTCGATCTGCTCGTCCGCGGTGGTGCCAACCACGTCCATCAGCTGCGCCCGGCTGAGCCAGGCTTCGCGCGGCTTGAGTGCGACGGGCGGCGTGCCGCCGGGCGCGAACTGGGCCGGATCGGCGCCCCAGTCGACCAGGAGGTCGTTGACGCATTTGCGCAGCGCGCCGATCGCGGCGCGGGCCTGGGGAACGTCGAAGGCGATGAAGCTGCTCGATTCGGTGCCGACGTTCACCCGGTGCGCGGCGGCGAAGCCATCGAGCATGTCCGGCTTGAATCCGGTGAGCAGGAACGCCGGCCCGCTCGCCAGCTTGCCCATCGCGGCGGCCTTGATCTCGATCGGCTTGCTGTCGTCGAAGGTCAGCCTGGCCGGGAAGCGCGCATCGCGGGCGCGGCTTGGGACGTCCTTGCCGCTCACCAGCACAACGATCTCGTCGGTGCCCGGCACGGTGCGCACCGCGAGCAGGCCGGGTGCCGCGCCCTGCTGGTTTCGAACGAGCGAGCATTCGGTCGGCTCGACCTGCACTTCCCAGCTGCCGCTGGTCTGTGCCTGGGCGGCGAATGGCGCTGCGGCGAGGGTAGTGGCGGAAATTACGGTTCGGATCATGGCAAAGCCCCCTTTGCGAAAGACCCACCTTTCCGAATCGTGCGCGCCGGCGCAAGCGGATTAGGCGAGCGCGGCGCGCCTGCGGGCCAGCCGCGGCACCAGCACCATCGCCAGCCCGGCGAGCGCCATCGCCGCGCCGGCGAGCGACACCGCCGGATAGCCCAGCCCCTCGCGGATCACTTCGCCGCCCAGCGCCGCGCCGATCGCGTTGCCCAGGTTGAACGCGCCGATGTTCATCGCCGAGGCCAGGTTGGGTGCATCATGCGCCGCATCCATCACCCGCATCTGCAGCGGCGGCACCAGCGCGAAGCTCGCCGCGCCCCAGAGCGGCAGCAGGATCATTGCGAGCGGCAGCGAGGCCATGCCGAAGGCGAACGCCACCAGCAGCACCGCCAGCGCCGCCATCATCGTGATCAGCGCGGCCTCCACCGACTTGTCGGCATAGCGGCCGCCCAGCCAGTTGCCTGCCGTCAGCCCGACGCCGAACAGCACCAGCGCCGTCGTCACCCAGAAGGTCGAGGCGTGCGATGCCTCGCGCAGGATCGGCGCGATATAGGTGAAGACGGTGAACATCGCGCTGAACCCGATCATGGTCAGCGCCAGCGCGAACAGCACCGGCGGGCGGGCGAGCACGCGCAGCTCGGCGCCCATGTCCGCATCGGCCTGGCCCGGCAGCGCGGGTACGAACAACCGCAGCGCAATCATCGTCACCACGCCGATCCCGGCGATGCCCGCGAACACCGCGCGCCAGCCGAATGCCTCGCCCGCCCAGGTGGCGAGCGGCACGCCGCCGATCGTCGCGATGGTCAGCCCCATGAACATGGTGGCGATCGCCCCGGCCCGCCGCTCGGGCGCGACCAGGCTCGCGGCGACCACCGATCCGACGCCGAAAAAGGCGCCGTGGTTGAACGAGGTCACGATCCGCGCCGCCATCAGCATCGCATAGCTGCCCGATACCGCGGCCAGCAGGTTGCCGAGCGTGAAGATCGCGGCGAGCGCGATCAGCAGTGTGCGGCGCGGGACGCGGCCGGTGGTGAGCGTCATCAGCGGCGCGCCGATCAGCACGCCGATCGCATAGGCGCTGACCAGCAGCCCGGCGATGGGGATCGTCACGCCCAGGTCGCCGGCGATCACGGGCAGCAGGCCCATCGGGGTGAATTCGGTGACGCCGATGCCAAAGGCACCGATGGCAAGCGCGAACAGGGCAGGGCGGGGACTCATGCGGCAGGCTCCGATTTGTGCGACAGCGTAAATGTACTGTCCGGCCGCGTTCGAGTAGATACCCGATCGGGGAAGCATCTGTGCACTGGAATCACGAATGAGTCGTACCCTGGCGGATCGATCCGGCGAGATGGAGATCTTCGTGACGGCGGTGCGCGAAGGCAGCCTCTCCGCTGCCGCGCGCCGGCTCGACCTCACGCCCTCCGCCGTCAGCCGCGCGCTTGCCCGGATCGAGGCGCGGCTCGGCGTCCGGCTGATCACCCGCACCACACGCCGGCTCGTGCTCACGCCGGAGGGCGACGCCTATCTCCACGCCGCGCAGCGCATCCTGGCCGACATCGCCGAGGTCGAGGGCGAGTTGGCGGACCAGGCTGCGCCGCGCGGGCGGCTCAGGGTGAGCGCCGCGCTCGCCCATGGCCGGCTCGCGGTGGTGCCGCTGCTTGGCGAGTTCGTCGCGCGCTATCCCGGCATCCTCGTCGACATCAGCCTGAGCGACATGCTCGAGGACGTCGCCGGCGGCCGCGCCGATGTCGCGATCCGCTTCGGCCCGCTGGCGGACAGCCCGCTCACCGCGCGCAAGATCGGCGAGACCGGGCGCACTATCGTTGCGGCGCCCTTCTATCTCACCCGGATGGGCGCGCCCCAGGTCCCCGAGGACCTCCACGCGCACAATTGCCTCAACTTCAACTTCCGCCGTGCCGAGCCGGTCTGGCCCTTCCGTCGCGACGGGCGCGACTATGCGCTGCCGGTCGGCGGCAATATCGAGGCGAACAATGGCGAGACGCTGGTGCAGCTCGCAGTCGCCGGCGCCGGGATCGCCCGGGTCGGCAGCTTCAACGTGGTCGATCATCTCGCCGCCGGGCGCCTCGTCGCGCTGCTCGAGCCGTTCAATCCCGGCGACCGCGAGGATATCCACGCGGTGTTCGTCGGCGGCAGCACGCGCCCGGCGCGGGTGCGCGCGTTCGTCGATTTCCTGGTCGAGAAGCTCGCGCGCTAGCGATCCGGCCGATCGTAGAGCTGCCATTCCTGCTCGCCGGTCACCGTGTCCGGATAGGGTTTGCCATTGGCGTCGCGGCTTGGCGCATAGCGGAAGCGCTTGAGGATCAGCCGGCAGGTGGTCTCGTCGAGCTCGGCATTGCCGCTCGAGCGCGTCACCCGGCAATCGCTCACCCGCCCATCGACGCCCACGGTGAAGCGCATCGCCACCGTGCCCTGCGCGCCGGCCTCCGCCGCCGCCTTGGGATAGTCGCGCCCGGTGATGTCGCCCTTGAGCAGCCGCAGCGCGGTGCCGCCGCCGCCGCCCGCGCCATTGCCGCGCCCGCCACTGCCGGTGCCGTCGCCAATCCCGCCCGAGCCCGTACCCGGCCCGGCGACCGGCGCATTGCCCGAGCTGTTGTCGCTGCCCTGCGCCGGCTTGGGCGCGGCGGGCAGCGGCGGCGGGACGGGGGCGGGCAGCGGCGCTACCACTTCGCTGGCGCGCGATACCTTGTTGGGGGGCGACGCCTTGCCCTCCTGTTTCGGCGCCTTGGGCTTGGGGGCGGGCGGCGTCTCGGGTTCGGGCGGCGGGGGTAGCGGCACGGAGAAGTCGAGCAGCCGGAGTGCCGGCACCTCGCCGATGCGCAGCGACGGTACCAGCCCGCTGATCAGTATCCAGAGGACCAGCGCCACCATGGCTAGCGCGCCGATCGCGCCGCCCAGCCGCTCACGCGGAGTCGAGATGCCGGCTCGCTGCATGTCGATCAAATGCCCGGTGCCCGCCGAACGATCCCATGAACGCGATGTTGTTTTAGGTTCATGCAACCCTGTCGGGGGATGCAGGTTTAACCCGTGTTGCATTCAAGGAAGGGAAACAGTCATGCGTAAGATGATTGCGGCGGTTGCCGCTCTCTCGCTGGCCATGCCCGTCGCGTTCGAGATTCCGGCGGCGCAGGCGCAGAGCCACTACAAGGGCAAGAGCTACAAGTCGCGGGCCTATTACAAGAAGTGCCGCCACTCGCCCGGTAATGCCGGCCTGATCGGCGGTGCGGCGGTCGGCGTGCTCGCCGGCCCCGCGATCATCGGCCACGGCCTGCTTGGCGCCGCGGTCGGTGGTGTCGGCGGCGCACTCGGCGGCCGGGCGATCGATCGCAGCGTGAGCGCGAAGCACCGCTGCTACTACGTCCGCCGCTAGGTAGAGCGTCCGCGCGCGGTCACCGGCCAGCTGCCGGTGATCGCGTCGCCCTCCACCAGCCAATAGCAATCATAGAGATTCACGGTCGGGTCGCAGTGCGGCGGAACCAGCGTCACGCGGTCCGCCAGGCCCGGCAGCTGCTCGCCGATCAGCGCACCCTGCTCGTCGCCCATGAAGGCGAAGCGCGCGGTGCCTGACGCGGTAATGGGCACCCCGGCATCGGTGGCGAAAGACTTCAATCCCGCATCGATCGTCACCATGCCGGGCGTGTTCGCGCTGATCACGGTGGAATCCACCCACAGCGCCTGTTCGAAGCTTGGCCCGGCCAGTTCGCAATCGCGATATTCGCGGTCGAGGAAGATGTAGCTGCCCACCTGCAGCTCGCTCAGCACGCCCAGTTCGGCATCGATCGCAAAGGTGCCGGTGCCCGCGCCCGTCACCACCGGAACATCGATCCCGGCCGCCGCCAGCGCTGCCAGCACGGTGCGCAGATACGCGGTCTTGCCCGTAATCGCCGCGCGGCGGTCCGCAAGCGTCGCGATGTGCTGTTCGGAGCCGCAATAGAATTGCACGCCGCCCAGCGTCAGCCCCGCCGCGGCAATCGCCCGTGCCAGTGCCACAGCGGCCTCGGGCGAGGTCACCCCGGTGCGGTGCACGCCCGGATCGACATCGACGAACACGCGCACGCCGCTGCCCGCCAGCGCCGCCACAGGCGCGGGATGGTCCGCCACCACCGACAGCCGGATCATGCCCGCCAGAGCCTTCAACCGCGCGATCCCGCCGGGCGTCACCACCGGCGAGGTCAGGTGGATGTCGCCCACTCCGCACGCCGCCAGCGCCTCGGCCTCGCCCAGCTTGGCGCAGCATATCCCCGCCGCGCCCGCAGCGACCTGCCGCAGCGCGATTTCGGCGCTCTTGTGCGTCTTGGCATGCGGGCGGAGCGCCAGGCCGCGCGCCTTCGCGAACGCCGCCATCGCCGCGATATTGCGGTCCATCGCCGCCACGTCGAGCAGCAGCGCGGGCGTCGGCAGGTCGGCGCGGGGGAACGGAAAGCTCATTGGCACGGCATCGCGTCGCCGCGTTTCCAGTCGACCAGATGGAGATCGCGCAATTCGAGCCGGTCGATCTTGAATGGCCAATGTTCCATCGTGCGCTTGCCGGGCATGACCAGGCACACCGTCGTCGGCTGCGCGCCGCCGCCGCGGTGCATGACCGCGCGGTAGACGAAGCTCTGCGCATAGCCGTTCTCCACCGCGAGCATCGTCTGCCCGGCGGGATATTCGACCATCTTGAGCTTGATCCGGTCGGGGGCGATCGGCGGAGTCTCGGGCACGCCGTCATGGCCTGCACCGGTACCGACCGAGCCGACCTTGTACTTTCCGGTCTGCCACAGCGTGTTGACCGCGGCAGCTTCGAACGGCGCGACCTCGGCCTGGATCGGGGCGGCCGCAGTAAAGCCGCTGCCTGCGATCTGCACGGTGACGGTCTGGCCGCGGGCGATGTTCAGCACCGGCGCGTCGGCGGCGGGCGCGGCGGCGACCAGCGTGAGTGCGGCAATCGGAATGGCGATGCGCATGATATTTCCCCCTGTCGATCGTGGTCGAGCCTAGTTCGTGGCGCGGCGAAAGGCACCCCCTGTCCCTCGCCCCATCACCGGGTCTATAGGGCTGGGATCGGATGAGGCGCGCGCCTGCCGCCGCCTCCCAAGCAGTCTTGAGGATCGACCATGTCCAGCTATGCCGACCGTCTCCGCGCCCTTCGCGAGCAGCTGAAGCGCGACCGACTCGACGGGTTCGTCGTGCCGCTCACCGATGAGCATATGTCCGAATATGTCGGCGCCTATGCCCAGCGCCTTGCCTGGCTCACCGGCTTCCAGGGCTCGGCCGGTACCGCGGTGGTGCTGCCGCAGGAAGCGGCGATCTTCACCGATGGGCGCTACACCATCCAGGTCCGCCAGCAGGTCTCGGGCGACGACTGGGAATATGTCGGCGTGCCGGCGACCAGCGTCGCCTCTTGGCTCGGCACGCACGCGCCCGACGGCGGCCGCATCGGCTATGATCCCTGGCTGCACACCCGCGCCTGGGTCGAGGAAGCGCGCAAGGCGCTGGCCGAGAAGGGCGCCGAGCTGGTCGCGGTGAACACCAACCCGATCGATGCGGTCTGGCCCGACAAGCCCGCACCGAGCGCCGCGACGCTTGCGGTGCAGGCCGACGATCTCGCCGGCAAATCCTCCCCCGCCAAGCGCGCCGAGATCGCCGACTGGCTGGCCGAGCGCAAGGCCGACGCGGTCGTGCTCTCCGCGCTCGATTCGATCGCCTGGGCGTTCAATATCCGCGGCACCGACGTGTCGCACACGCCGGTCGCGCTCGCCTATGCGGTGGTCAACGCCGATGGCACTGCCGATTTCTTCGTCGCGCCCGAAAAGGTGACCGACGAAGTCCGCCAGCATCTCGGCAACGCCATCCGCATCCATGACCGCACTGCCTTCGCCCCGGCGCTCCAGGGCTTTGCCGGCAAGCGCGTCGCTGCCGATCCGGGCAGCGCGGTCTCGGCGATCTTCGACGCGCTCGATGCTGGCGGCGCCAAGGTGCTCGCGCTGCGCGATCCGGTGATCCTCGCCAAGGCGATCAAGAACCCCGCCGAGATCGCCGGGCAGAAGGCCGCGCAGGCCCGCGACGGCGCCGCGCTCAGCCGCTTCCTGAAGTGGTTCGAGGAGACCGCACCCCAGGGCGGCCTCACCGAGATGTCCGCCGCCGACAAGCTGCGCGAGTTCCGCGACCAGACCGGCGTGCTCAAGGATCTGAGCTTCGACACCATCTCCGCCACCGGCCCCAACGGCGCGATCCCGCACTACAAGGTCACCGACGAATCGAGCCTGCCGATCGAGGTCGGCCAGCTCTATCTGGTCGATTCGGGCGGCCAGTACGCGGACGGCACCACCGACGTGACCCGCGTGATGCCGGTGGGCGAGGCCTCGGAGGAGATGAAGGACCGCTTCACCCGCGTCCTCAAGGGCCATATCGCCATCGCCACCGCGATCTTCCCCGACGGCACCACCGGCGCCCAGCTCGACAGCTTCGCGCGCCGCCCGCTCTGGGAAGTCGGCCTCGACTATGGCCATGGCACCGGCCACGGCGTCGGTTCGTATCTGTCGGTGCACGAGGGGCCGCAGCGCATCGCTCAGCCTTATTATCCCGGCGGCCAGAGCCTCGAGCCGCTGCGCGAGGGCATGTTCCTGTCGAACGAGCCCGGTTACTATAAAGCGCAGGAATTCGGCATCCGGATCGAGAACCTGGTGCTGGTCACCAAGCATTTGATTTCGGGTGCGGAACAACAAATGCTCGGCTTCGAGACGCTGACCTTCGCGCCGATTGAGCGAACGCTAATTTTACCATCTCTGCTAACCGAGCAGGAACGCGCCTGGCTTAATGGCTATCATGCTGAAGTTCTGCGGATTTTGGGACCGCAGATGGGCGGGGACGAGTTGAAATGGTTAGAAGCGAAGTGCGCAGCTCTCGGGTGATGTGGTTCATGGCCGGCGCGGTCGCCATGGCGATGTACCTTCAGGGGCCGCACGCCATCGTGCGCAACGCCTATGATACGGCTCAGGGCGTCTCGCTCTGGTTCGGATCGCTCTGAACCGGGGCTGATTCGGGGGGCGCGGCCTGCTCGCGGGCCTGCGCCTTGCGCTTCCTCAGATTGGCCCGCAGCGCCTCGGCCAGCCGGGCCTGTTTTTCCGCATCGCTCATATTCCTGCGATAAACCGCTTCCCCGCGGGTTGACAATCGGTCCTACCCAAGCACATAGGCGCCTCCCGCTTGGGACCCGGCGCTGCCGGACCGTTCGAGCGAGTGCTGCCGTAGCTCAGTGGTAGAGCGCATCCTTGGTAAGGCTGAGGTCGTGAGTTCAATCCTCACCGGCAGCACCATTCGCTTCTAGATCGCGAACAAATCCCCCATGCGGGGCTCCCGCTCCAGGAAGTCGGTGATCGCAGCGTAGACTGCATCTAGATCCGCATCCTCGATGCAATAGGGCGGCATCACGTACAGCGTGTTGCCCAGCGGCCGCAGCAGCACGCCGCGTTCGTGCGCGAAGGCCTTCAGCCGCGGGCCCATTGCATTGAGATAGACCGATTCGCTCGCCCCCATTTCCGCGGCGACGACCGTGCCGAGCCGGCGCGGGTTGCGGATCAGCGGGTGGGCGGCGAGCCGGTCGAGCCGGTCTTGCTGGCGGTCGCCGAGATCGGCGATGCGGTCGAGCACCGGTTCCTCGCGCCAGATCGCCAGATTGGCGTTGGCGGCAGCGCAGGCGATCGGGTTGGCGGTGTAGCTCGACGAGTGGAAGAACATCCGCGCGCGGTCGTCGGAGCGGTGCGCGTCGAAGATCGGCGCCGTCGCCATCGTCACCGCGAGTGGCACCGCGCCGCCGGTCAGGCCCTTGGACAGGCAGAGAATATCGGGCACCACGCCCGCCCGCTCGCAGGCGAGCAGCGTGCCGGTGCGCCCCCAGCCGGTCATCACTTCGTCGGCAATGAACAGCACGCCGTGCGCCGCGCAGATCTTGCGCATCTCGGCGAGCAGGCTGGCCGAATAGAATTTCATGCCGCCCGCGCCCAGCGCCAGCGGCTCGACCAGCAATGCGGCGGGCTTCGCGCGGCACTGCGCCTCGAGCGCGTCGAGCGTCGCCTGGCTCCGGCCGGGCTCGGGGAAGGGGATCGTCGCCACGTCGAACAGCAGCGGCTGGTAGGGCCGGTTGAACACCCCGCGCGCGCCGACCGACATGCCGCCGATCGTGTCGCCATGATAGCCATGCTCCATCACCACGATGCGGTGGCGGGGCTCGCCGCGATTGTCCCAGAAGCCGAGCGCCATCTTGAGCGCCACTTCGACGCTGGTCGAGCCGCTGTCCGAATAGAAGACGTGGCGGAGTTCGTCCGGCATGATCCGCACCAGTTCGCGCGCCAGCGTCTCGGCCGGCTCATGCGTCCAGCCGGCGAAGATGATCTGGTCCATCTGCGCGGCCTGCTCGGCGATCGCCGACATGATCCGCGGGTGGCAATGGCCGTGCGTCGTCACCCACCAGGACGAGATCGCATCGACGAAGCGCCGCCCGTCGCGCGCGTGCAGCGCCGCGCCCTCGGTGCGCACGACCTCGGGGATCGGCTCGCCCAGGCCATGCTGGGTGAAGGGGTGCCAGACGGGCGAGGTCATGCAGCGAAGTCCGTGATGTCGAAGGCCTTGGCGAAGGCAGCGGAAAGCGTGGCGCGGTCGAGCGGGTCGAGGATCGGCAGCCGCCCCAATCGGCGGACCTTGCCGATGGCGGCGATGGTCGCCTCGCTGTCCTCGTTGGCCTCGCCGACAAACGCGATGCCGAGGATCGGGACGCTGCGCGCGCGCAGCGCCTCGATCGAGAGCAGGCTGTGGTTGATCGTGCCCAGGCTGGTCCGCGCGACCAGCACGGTCGGGAAGCGCCAGCGCGCGAACAGGTCGGCGTAGAGCAGTTCGCGCGTCACCGGCACCAGCGCGCCGCCGGCACCCTCGATCACCAGCGGATCGACCACGAAGGGGTCGATCGGCGGCGGCATCAACCGGTCGGGGTCGATCGTCACGCCATCGATCTCGGCGGCGCGGTGCGGCGAGCAGGGGGTGGTCAGCCGATAGGCCTCGGACAGCACCGCCGCGCCCGACAGCGCCGCCACCCGTTCGGCATCGCTGCCGCCATCCAGCCCGCTCTGGATCGGCTTCCAGTAGCTCGCGCCCAGCGCCCCGGCGAGGCCGGCGGCGAACACGGTCTTGCCAATATCGGTGTCGGTCCCGGTGACGACGATCCTCATGCGAGGCTCCCCAGCGCATCGGCGAGCGCGGCGACATCGCCCTCGGTCACGTTGAGCGTCAGCGAGATGCGCAGACGGGAGGTACCCACGGGCACGGTTGGCGGGCGGATGCCGCGCACGTCGAAGCCGCGATCCTGCAATGCCGCGGCCACCGCCATTGTCCGCGCGTCCTCGCCGAGCACCAGCGGCACGATCTGCGAGCCCGTCGCCTGCACGCCCGCCGGCGCGAGCAGCGCCTCGGCCTGGGCGATCAGTGCGTGCAGCCGCTCGCGCCGGCCCGGCGCGGTGATCAGCCCGAGTGCAGCCTCCACCGCCGCCGCCATCAGCGGCGAGGGCGCGGTCGAGAAGATGAAGGCGCGACCGCGATTGACCAGGAAATCGCGCACCACCGCAGGGCCGCAGAGCAGCGCACCTTCGCAGCCCAGTGCCTTGCCGCAGGTGTGCAGCGTGATCAGGTTCTCGCGTCCCGCCAGCCCCGCGGCCAGTCCGCGCCCTTCCGGGCCGAACACGCCGGTGGCATGCGCCTCGTCGACGATCAGCACTGCGTCGTGCCGATCGGCGATCGCCGCCAGCGCGTCCAGCGGCGCGCGGTCGCCGTCCATCGAATAGAGGCTCTCCACGGCGATCCACACGCGGCCCGTGCCGCTCGCTGCGCGCCACGCGGCGATGACGTCCTCGAACGCATCGGGGTCGTTGTGCGCTGCCGCCCGCGCCTCGGCGCGGCCCAGCCGAATGCCCTCGTGTGCGCTGGCATGGACGAGCGCGTCATGGACGATCAGGTCGCCGCGCTGGGGCAGGGTGGAAAGCAGCGCGGCATTGGCCGCATAGCCGGTCGAGAAATAGAGCGCGCTCTCGGCGCCGAAGAAGCGCGCCGCCGCTGCCTCCAGTCGCTCGTGCGCCGCGTGGTTGCCGCGCAGCAGCCGCGACCCGCCCGACCCGATCGGCACCCCCGCGTCGATCGCGGCGCGTACCGCCGCCGCCAGCGCGGGATCGCCGGCCAGCGCGAGATAGTCGTTGGAGGCGAAATCGCGGCCGGTTCGCACCGCCAGCCGGCGGGCGCGCGAGCGGGCAGCAAGATCGGCGAGGTCGCGGCGCTGGGCTTCGAAACAATCCATCACGCTGCGCCCATAGGCCAGTCTTGCTCCCCGGCGAAAGCCGGAGGCCAGGGTTTCTATGCCGTATCCCTTTTGACCATGAGCCGCGGCTTTCGCCGGGGAACTGCAGGATGGGACGCGCAACCATGCTTGTCGGGCCGGGATATCTAGTGTATTATTTGAGCAATACACAAAGGATTCACCCCCGTGCAGCGATCCTTCATCGGCGAGAGCGGAAGACCTTTCGGCACGGTGGCGGCGCTGCTCAGCCTGCTGCTCACCGTCGCGCTGATCATACTCGGCGACCTCGCGCACGATCTGGCCGGCGCCGCCGATCCGTTCGCGGCGATCGCAAGGGGCACGTTCGTCAGCGCCCAGGCCTATTGGGGCCTGCTGCTCGCCGGCGAGATCGTTCGCAGCGTGTTCGCTGGCGCGCTGCTGCTCGCGATGCTCACGCTTGCTGCTCCGATCGGACCGTCCCGCCCGGGGCGGAAGCTGGCGCTCGTCGCCGGCGTCGCCGGGGTCCTGTGCCTGGCCGTCGCGTCGCATTTCTCCATCGAGGCGGCTGCCTTGCTCGGCCAGGGCCGAGTCTCGCCGCGCGGCGATCTTGTCGCCATGTTGACGCTGCTCGGCCATGCCGGCGTCGCGCTCTGGGCGAGCTTGACCGTGCGCGAGGCGCGGGCGGCGGGGAGCCTGCCCGCCTGGGTGCAGCTCGCGGGGCTCGTCTTTGCGGGGCTCGCCTTCGCCTCGGGCTTCTCGCGCCTGTTCCTCGAATTCGCTGCCCTTGCCGGCATCGCCTGGTGGGGAGGCGTCTTCCTCACGCTCCATCGCCCCGCGGATCGGCGCCTGCGCTGATGGCTTGATGCCTTGCAACTCGGCGGCGTTTCCACGATCACGCCGGCGAACAAGGAGCAAGCACCATGAAGACCCGCGCCGCCGTCGCCTTCGAAGCGAAGCAGCCGCTCGAGATCGTCGAGCTCGACCTCGAAGGCCCCAAGGCCGGCGAAGTGCTGGTCGAGATCATGGCGACCGGTATCTGCCACACCGATGCCTACACGCTCGACGGCTTCGATTCGGAAGGCATCTTCCCGAGCGTGCTCGGTCATGAAGGCGCTGGCGTGGTCCGCGAGGTCGGCCCGGGCGTCACCAGCGTGAAGCCGGGCGACCATGTCATCCCGCTCTACACCCCCGAATGCCGCCAGTGTAAGTCGTGCCTCAGCGGCAAGACCAATTTGTGCACCGCGATCCGCGCCACCCAGGGCAAGGGGCTGATGCCGGACGGCACGTCGCGGTTCAGCTACAAGGGGCAGACGATCTTCCATTACATGGGCTGCTCGACCTTCTCGAACTTCACCGTGCTGCCCGAAATCGCCGTGGCGAAGATCCGCGAGGACGCGCCGTTCCAGACCAGCTGCTATATCGGCTGCGGCGTCACCACCGGCGTCGGCGCGGTGGTCAACACCGCCAAGGTCCAGGTCGGCGACAACATCGTCGTGTTCGGGCTGGGCGGCATCGGTCTCAACGTGCTCCAGGGCGCCAAGATGGCCGGCGCCAACAAGATCATCGGCGTCGACATCAACCCGGACCGCGAGGAATGGGGCCGCCGCTTCGGCATGACCGACTTCATCGACGGCCGCGGCAAGTCGCGCGAGCAGACCATCGCCGAGATCCTCGCACTCACCGATGGCGGCGCCGACTATACCTTCGATTGCACCGGCAACACCGAGGTTATGCGCACCGCGCTCGAGGCCTGCCACCGCGGCTGGGGCACCAGCATCATCATCGGCGTGGCCGAGGCGGGCAAGGAGATCAGCACGCGCCCGTTCCAGCTCGTCACCGGGCGCAACTGGCGCGGCACTGCATTCGGCGGCGCCAAGGGCCGTACCGACGTGCCCAAGATCGTCGACTGGTACATGAACGGCAAGATCGAGATCGACCCGATGATCACGCACGTGCTGACGCTCGACGAGATCAACAAGGGCTTCGACCTGATGCATGCCGGCGAGAGCATCCGCAGCGTGGTGGTCTACTGAGATGTTCAGCCATGTGATGGTCGGCAGCAACGATATCGAGCGCTCCAAGGCGTTCTACGATGCGGTGCTCGGCGTGCTCGGCGCCGGCGAGCCCTTCCGCCACGTCAACGCCACCGGCCAGGTCCGGCTGTTCTACCGACACGACGGCAGCTCTTTCGG
Source organism: Sphingomonas sp. KR3-1 (assembly GCF_040049295.1). Lineage (NCBI taxonomy): Bacteria > Pseudomonadati > Pseudomonadota > Alphaproteobacteria > Sphingomonadales > Sphingomonadaceae > Sphingomonas > Sphingomonas sp. KR3-1. The sequence goes on along the minus strand of NZ_JBDZDQ010000001.1, from coordinate 1,143,320 downwards.
CATCAGCGAGCCGATCGACGGTGAGCCCGCCACCTGCGCCAATGGCGCGACGATCGGCTTCAAGTGCGGCTCGGCCGAGCAGGCGGCGGCATTCCACGCGGCCGGCCTGGCGCATGGCGGCACCGCGATCGAGGCCCGGCCCGGGGTGCGCGACGGCGGTTCGCTCGGCTCGGTCTATCTCGCCTATCTGCGCGATTCCGACGGCAACAAGCTCTGCGCGATGTGGCGCGTGCCGGCATGAGCGACGCCGTCAACCTGGCGGAGAAGTTCGCCACCTTCAGCGAGCATTGGGCGCCCCGCCTAGTCGCCAGCTACAACGGCAACGACGTGCGCATCGTGAAGGTGGAGGGCGAGTTCGTCTGGCACGTGCATGAAGACACTGACGACTTCTTCCTGGTGCTCGACGGCATACTCGACATCGAGCTGCGCGACCGCACCGTCACGCTCGGTCCGGGCGAGCTCTATGTCGTCCCGCGCGGCGTCGAGCATCGCCCGGTTGCCCGCCACGGCGAGGTCCGGATGCTCAATATCGAACCGGGCGGCACCAACAATCTCGGCGAAGGCTCGCCGCAGAAGCCGGTGGTGGACGCGTGACCGCGCCGGCCTGGATCCTGACGCTCGATTGCGAGGACAGGCCGGGCATCGTTGCGGCGGTCAGCGGCTTCCTCGCCGCGCGCGACGGATTCATCCTCGACAGCCAGCAATATGCCGATCTCGAGGCGGGCCGATTTTTCATGCGGGTCGAGTTCAAGGCGGCAGGCGCTTCCTTCGAGACCGCGCAGCTCCGCGCCGACTTCGCCCCGGTGGCGGAGCGCTTCGGGCTAACCTGGGCGATGGCCGAGGCGGCAGTTCGTCCGCGCATCCTGATCGCGGTGTCCACGGGCTCGCATTGCCTCAACGATTTGCTGCATCGCTGGAAGACCGATCATCTCGGTGTCGAGATTGCCGGCGTCGTCTCGAATCACGAGACGCTGCGCGACCTCACCGAATGGCACGGCCTGCCCTTCACGCTGCTGCCCGAGGGGAAGCAGGCACAGGAGGACGCGCTCCTCGCCGCATTCGATCGCGCCGGCGCCGATTATCTGATCCTCGCGCGCTACATGCAGATCCTGTCGCCTGCGCTCGCCGATCGGCTGGCGGGCAGGTGCATCAACATCCATCACAGCTTCCTGCCCGGCTTCAAGGGCGCACGGCCTTATCACCGCGCGCACGAGCGCGGCGTCAAGCTGATCGGCGCCACCGCGCATTTCGTTACCAGCGATCTCGATGAAGGGCCGATCATCGAGCAGGCGGTCGAGCGCGTCGATCATCGGGCCTCGGTCGACGACATGATCCGCATCGGTCGCGACATCGAGGCGCAGGTGCTGGCCCGCGCCGTGCAATGGGTGGGGGCGCGCCGCGTCTTCCTCAACGGCAACCGCACCATCGTCTTCCGCTGAAGGACCCGCCATGGAACTCCTCTCCTCGAACAAGGCGCATGGCGGCGTGCAGGGCGTCTATCGCCACGCCTCCGCCGTCACCGGCACCGAGATGACCTTCTCGGTCTTCGTCCCCGAGCATGAACCCGGCGCGACGCTGCCGGTGCTCTGGTATCTCTCCGGCCTCACCTGCACCCACGCCAATGTCACCGAGAAGGGCGAGTATCGCCAGGCATGCGCCGAGCACGGCGTGATCCTGGTCGCGCCCGACACCTCGCCGCGCGGCCCCAGCGTGCCCGATGACGAGGCCTATGATTTCGGCCAGGGCGCCGGCTTCTATCTCGACGCCACCCAGGAGCCCTGGTCGACGCATTTCCGGATGCGGTCGTACCTCGAGACCGAGCTGCCCGCTTTGGTCGCCGCCGAGTTCCCCGCCGACCTGGCCCGCCAGAGCATCACCGGCCATTCGATGGGTGGCCACGGCGCGCTCACCATCGGCCTGCGCAACCCGGAGCGCTTCCGCTCGGTCTCGGCCTTCTCGCCGATCGTCGCGCCGAGCCAGGTGCCTTGGGGCCAGAAGGCGCTCGCCGGCTATCTCGGCAAGCAGGGCCCGGCCTGGCGCCAATACGACGCCGTCGCGCTGATCGAGGACGGCGCGCGCATCCCCGAGTTGCTCGTCGACACCGGAACCAATGATCCGTTCCTCGACAAGGAACTCCGCCCCGACCTCCTAGCTACCGCCTGCGCCAAGGCGGGGATAGCGCTCACCCAGCGGCTCCAGCCGGGCTATGACCACAGCTATTATTTCGTCTCGACCTTTCTCGGCGATCACGTCGCCTGGCATGCGGAGAGGCTGAAGGCATGAGCCGCTACGACGTCCTGATCGTCGGTGCCGGCCATGGCGGCGCCCAGGCGGCGATCGCGCTGCGCCAGAACAAGTTCGAAGGGACGATCGTGCTGCTCGGCGACGAGCCCGAGCTGCCCTATGAGCGCCCGCCGCTCTCCAAGGAATATCTCTCGGGCGAGAAGCCGTTCGAGCGGCTGCTGATCCGCAATGCCGCCTTCTGGGAGGAGCGCCAGGTGACGATGCTGCCGGGCCGCACCGTTACCGCGGTCGATCCGGTTGCGCACCATGTCACCGCCAATGGCGAGGCGATCGGCTACGGCCAGCTGATCTGGGCCGCCGGCGGCAAGCCGCGCCGCCTGTCGTGCGACGGTCACCACCTCGCGGGCATTCATACCGTGCGCACCCGCGCCGATGTCGACCAGATGATGCGCGAGCTGGACGGCGTGGCGCGCGTCGCGGTGATCGGCGGCGGCTATATCGGGCTCGAGGCGGCGGCCGTGCTCGCCAAGCTCGGCAAGCAGGTCACCGTGCTCGAGGCGCAGGACCGCGTCCTCGCTCGCGTCGCCGGCGAGCCGCTGTCGCGCTTCTTCGAGGCCGAGCACCGCGCCCACGGTGTCGAAATCCGCCTCGGCGTCCAGGTCGAGGCGATCGAAGGCTCCGACAAGGTCACCGGCGTCCGCCTGGCGGATGGCGAGGTGATCCCTGCGCAGATGGCGATCGTCGGCATCGGCATCCTCCCCGCGGTGGCGCCGTTGCTCGACGCGGGGGCTGCCGGCGGCAACGGCGTGCTGGTCGACGACCAGTGCCGCACCAGCCTCGCCGACGTCTTCGCGATCGGCGACTGCGCGCTCCACGCGAACCGCTACGCTGCCGATGCGGCGATCCGCCTCGAATCGGTCCAGAACGCCAACGACCAGGCCACCGTCGCGGCGAAGACGATCTGCGGGGTCGAGGCAGGCTATGACGCCGTCCCCTGGTTCTGGTCGAACCAGTATGACCTCAAGCTCCAGACCGTTGGCCTCTCCACCGGTCATGACCAGCTGGTGGTGCGCGGCGATCCCGCCACGCGCAGCTTCTCGCTGCTCTATCTGCGCGAAGGCCGGGTGATCGCGCTCGACTGCGTCAATGCGGTCAAGGACTATGTCCAGGGCCGCAAGTTGGTGGTCGAGGACCTGGCCCTCGATCCCGCCGCGCTGGCCGATACCGCCACGCCGCTCAAGGCGCTTGCCGCCAGTTAACCACACCTGACAAACTGTCAGGTCTTGTTGACAATCTGCCGCGACTCGCTATGTAAGGTGTACCTGACAGAGTGTAAGGTCCTGGGGACATGCCAAGCACGCGATGCGAAACCGGCTGAAAGTGCTGCGCGCCGAACGCGACTGGAGCCAGGCGGAGCTTGGCGGCCGGCTCGGCGTGTCGCGCCAGGCGGTCAACGCGATCGAGACGGGCAAGTACGATCCGTCGCTGCCGCTCGCCTTCAAGATCGCGCGCCTGTTCGGCATGCCCATCGAGGAGATATTTTCCGATGACGGTTCGGGAGGTGGGGATGACTGAGGGGCCGGGCGAACGCGCCGAGAAGGCGCGCAACAACCGCTTCTGGGCGCTGATGGCCGGCTTCATGTTGCTCGGCGGCCTGACCGGCGCGGCGCTCGTCGTGATGCAGCATAACAGCGGGATGCTGCCCGCGGCGGTGGCGATCGCGATTGCGGTCCTTCTCACCTTCGGTGTCGGTGGCGGCACCTGGTATTTCCTGCGCAGCGTCGACGAGGTCGAGCGGCGCGACAATTATGTCGCCGGCACGATCGCGCTCAATTTCTACATCATCGCCTATGCCAATTGGTATTTCCTCTGGAAGGGCGCGGTCGTCCGCGAGCCCGACCATGAGATTCTCTTCATCGCGACAATGGTCGTGATGTCCGTCGCCTATTTCTGGAAGAAGCTCCGGCCCTGATCGGCCGCGAAACTGGAGGGCTTTCGCCATGTTGAAGAAGAAGCTGATCACTGCCCTTGCGGGGTTCACCGCGCTCGTCTCGCTGCCTGCGCTCGCCTATGCCCAGGCGGCGCCCGCGCCCGCCGCAGCGGTCACCAAGGATGCCGATCCGGCGATCTGGGTGGTCAAGGACAGCGACACCACCATCTATCTGTTCGGCACCGTCCATGTGCTCAAGCCCGGCCTCAGCTGGTTCGACGAGGCGGTGAAGGCCGCGTTCGACAAGAGCGACACCGTGGTGCTCGAGATGGTCATGCCCGATCCAGCCACGATGCAGGGCGTGGTGATGAAGGCCGCGGTCGCGCCGGCGACCGATCCGGCGCTTACCGCCAAGCTGCCCGCGGATGCCCGCCAGTCCTATGCCGCCGCGCTCACCAGCCTCGGCATGCCCGCCACCGCGCTCGACCGCTTCGAGCCCTGGTTCGCCGCGATGACGCTGAGCACGGCGCCGCTCGCCAAGCTCGGCTACGCGCCCGACAGCGGCGCCGAGATGACGATCACCGCCGCCGCCAAGGCTGCGAACAAGAAGATCGAGGGCCTCGAGACCTTCGACCAGCAGATCGGCTTTTTCGACACGATGCCGGCGGACGTGCAGGTCAAGTTTCTCGCCAGCACGGTCAAGGAATTCGACAATATCGGCCCGCTGCTCGACAAGATGGTCGAGCAGTGGAGCGCCGGCGATCCCGATACGCTCGGCAAGACGCTGAACGAGGAGATGCGCAAGACGCCCGAGGTCGGCAAGCTGCTGCTCACCGATCGCAATGCCCGCTGGGCCGACTGGATCACCGCGCGCATGGCCAAGCCGGGCACGGTGTTCATCGCGGTCGGCGCCGGGCACCTGGCCGGCAGCGACAGCGTCCAGGCGCAGCTCGCCAAGCACAATCTCAAGGCAGAGCGCATCCAATATTGATGTGACCGGTTGAGCCGGGCAGGGAGGGCGCGTCGAAGCCCGTCCCTGCTTCCGGAGATATTGATGGCAAAGCCTCGTCCCCTTCTCGGTCTGCTCGCCGGCGTCGCCGCGGGGCTCATCGCCTCGGCGGCGATGGCTGCCTTCCAGCACCAGGCCGAAAAGCTGCTGCCCGAGGAGGGCAAGGACGGGGATCCCGCCACGGTGAAGGCCGCCGATGTGGCGAGCAAGGCGCTGATCGACGCGCCGGTGCCCGAGCCGTATCGCGAGCAGGCGGGCCAGGCGGTCCATTACATCACCGGCGCGGTGCTCGGCGGCATCTACGGGGTGATCACCGAGTACAAGCCGGAGGCCAGCGCCGGCTTCGGCAGTGCCTATGGCATCGCCACCAGCGCGCTGCTCGACGAGGCCGCGGTGCCCGCCGCCGGGCTCGCGCCGGGTCCGGAAGACACTCCGCTCGCCCAGCACGCCTATGGCGCGGCGTCGCACCTGGTCTACGGCATCGTGCTCGAAGGCGTGCGCTGGCTGATCGCGGGGAAGCGGTAGGCCTTAAAGCCCTCTTCCTCTGGGAGAGGGTTGGGTGAGGGTGGCCTCGCCAAGGGCTGAATTGCTTCGAGGGCGCTCACCTTCATCCTTCCCACCGCCTTCGGCGGCGGGCCTCTCCCTTCTCCCAAAGGGAGAAGGGTTTAAAACAGCAAATTCTGCGTCGGTGCGTCGCGCCCCACCGGGCCGCCGCCGCGGCGCCGCGCCAGCTCGGTCTGCGCGGTGAAGCGCACGTCCTCGTCGCGGTCGTTCAGGAACACCGCCAGCGAATCGTCGTCGATCTCGCTCCATTCCTTGCCGCGATCGGGGCCGTAGCGAACGCGCGGCAGCAGCCCGGGCGCCTTCGACCATTCGACCAGCTGCGCCACGCTCGCTTCGTTGAGCATATCGCGCAGATGATGCGCGGTCACATAGGCATCGGGGAAGGCGCGGTGCGCGGGCAGGCCGCGCTCATGCACCAGCCCTTCGGGCTTGCGCCAGTAGCGCAGGAACTGGTTCGAGAAGCCGCCGCTGTCGGGCCACAGCCGTAGCGCGCACTTCCAGGTGCAGATCCAGTCGGCGCCGCGGGTCAGCGAGGGCGTGCAATATTGCTCCTCGAAGGTCGCCCGGTGCGCGGCCAGCGCGACGCGGCGCGGCCAGGGGTCGAGGATCGGCCGCGCGACGTCGTGCCACCAGGGCGCGTCGGCGACGTCCTCGTCGCGGATATGGTGGATCGCCATGGTCAGTGGCGGGATCGGCCGGCCGGGATTGACCATCCGGTTGCCGCCCTCGCCATGGAGCTCCCAGCGCCCGTCCTTGCCGAGCGCGACGTCCTGCCAGCCGATCTCGACCACGGCATGCGCGGGCGGCTTGTCGCCGGTGGTCTCGAGGTCGATGACGCGGATGATGGGCGGGTGGGATGACGCCATGACCGCGCATGTGGGGGCAGAAGCGCAGAATTGCGAGTCAATTTCTCCCTCTCCCTTGTGGGAGAGGGAGGGAGCCGACGAAGTCGGCGGAAGGGTGAGGGGGAGTCGTAGGCCGATACATTCCCCCTCATCCTTCCCACGCCTCCGGCGCGGGCCCCTTCCTTCTCCCACAAGGGGAGAAGGAAGACCTAGTGCGCCGCCTGCTCGCCGCGCTTCAGCCCGCTCTTGGCGAGCTGGTCGTCGATCATCGCGAGCAGCCGGTCGAGCCCGGCCTGGTCCTTGGCCTCGGCGCGCGCCACCAGCACGTCCTGCGTGTTCGAGGCGCGCAGCAGCCACCAGCCGTCGGGGGTGTTCACCCGCGCGCCGTCGGTGCGGTTGACGTCGGCGCCCTCGGCCTCGAGCCGGTCGAGCACTTCGTCGACCACCGCGAACTTGCGGCTCTCGTCGACCTGGAAGCGCATCTCGGGCGTGTTGACCAGCTTGGGCATCTCGTCCTTGAGCTGGGTCAGCGACTTGCCGATCACATGGATCGCCTGGATCAGCCGGATTGCGGCATATTGCGCGTCGTCGAAGCCATAATAGTCCTGGGCGAAGAAGATGTGGCCGCTCATCTCGCCGGCGAGCGGCGCATGGGTTTCCTTCATCTTGGTCTTCACCAGGCTGTGCCCGGTCTTCCACATCAGCGGCTTGCCGCCGAGCTCCGCGACTCGGTCGAACAGCATCTGGCTGGCCTTCACGTCGGCGATGATCGTCGCGCCGGGCTCCACGCGCAGCACAGGTTCAGCCAGAATGGACAGAAGCTGATCGCCCCAAACCACGCGGCCCTGCCCGTCGATCGCGCCCAGCCGGTCGCCGTCGCCGTCGAAGGCAAGTCCGAAATCGAGCTGCTTCTCCGCGACGAGCGCCTTGAGATCGGCGAGGTTCTTTTCCTCGGTAGGATCGGGATGATGGTTGGGGAAATTGCCGTCCACTTCGGTGAACAGCGTATGATGCTCTCCAGGGAGCAGCTTCACCAGCTTCTCGACCACCGGGCCGGCGGCGCCATTGCCCGTATCCCATCCGATGCGATAGGCGCCGCCGGCATAGCCCGCGATCAGTCGGCTGACATAGAGGTCCTCGACATCGGCTTCGGTCACGCTGCCCGGCGTCTCGGCTTCCTCCCAGTCGCCTTCGGCCGCCATCTTGCCGAGCTCCTGGATCCGCTCGCCGAAGAAGCTGCTGTGCTGAAACACCATCTTGAAGCCGTTGTAATGGCCGGGATTGTGGCTGCCGGTTATCTGGATGCCGCCATCCACCTCCAGCGTGGCCTCGGCATAATATAGCATCGGGGTGGGGCCCATGCCGGTGCGCACGACATCGACGCCCGAGCGGGTAAGCCCGTCGATCAGCGCTTCCTCGAGCATCGGCGAGGAGAGGCGACCGTCGCGGCCCACGGCGACGCGAGTGCCGCCGACGCGGCGCAGCAGCGTTGCGAAGCCGCGGCCGATCGCGCGTGCGTCATCGGGGCCGAGGGTCTCCCCCACGATCCCGCGAATGTCGTACTCGCGCAGCGAAGTGGGGTTGAAGATGTGCGTCATGATGCCTCCCGGGGAAATGCTGCCCGCCTAATCCACCACGCGCGCGGAAGTTGCAATGCGGGCGCAAAACCGCGCTGAAAACGAGGAAATCCGGCAGTCACATCGCGGTGGGAAGCTGCCCGCCCGTGAGGAGAAGCATGATGATGAAGCCGCTTGCCGCCGCCTTGCTCTCGGCCGGTCTCCTGCTCGCCGGCGCCGCCCAGGCCCAGTCCGCGTCGGACCTGCCGCCCAATCCCAGCTTCGTCGATACGCCCATGTCGTCGACCTATCCGCATTTCGCGCTGCGCAAGCTGCAGGACGATCGCGCGGCGCTCACCCGCGAAGCGCTGCGCCTGCGCAAGGCCGATGGCGGCACGCTCAGCGGCGAACACCTCGCCTATCTGCGTGCCAAGGCCGACAAGCTCAATCGCCAGCAGCAGATGCTCTCGACGGTCGGCGGGCCCTTCTGATCAGCGCAGCAGCGTATCGCGCGCCGCGTTGATCCGGCGCGCGAGCTCGGCCGATCCGCCCTTGTCCGGGTGGACCGCAGAGATCAGCCGGCGATGCGCCGATCGGATCGCCTCCTCGCCGGCGCCGGCGTCGACGCCGAGGATCGCGCGCGCTTCCTCCTCGGGCATGCGCGGTCCCTTGGGCTTGGGCTTCAGCACGAGCGAATAGAGCGCGTAGAGCACCAGGCAGGCGATGATCAGCTTCGCCATCAGGCGAACAGCGGCATGGTGACTTCGGGCAGCGCCAGCCCGGCCATCATCTCGCGCAGCTCCTGGCGCGCCGCGACATGCGCCAGCCCCATCTCGCCGAACTCGCGGCTGTCGAGCATGGTCAGCCCCTGGGGGAACAGCTCGCGGTAGATCACGCGCTCGGAGAGCCCCGAGATCACGCGGAAGCCGACGCGCTTGGAAAGCTGGTCGATCGCCTCCGACACGCGCTTCATGTTGCGCGCCTCGATGTGCTGCATGCGGTTGCGCAGGACGACCCAGTCGATCGTCTCGCCGTCCGCCTTGGCGCGGCGCTTGCGCGATTCCCAGATCAGCTCGGAATAGAAGCTGGGGCGCACCACCTTGAACGTGTCGGGATCGACCTGGCCGATCAGGTCGAAGTCGACGAAGCTGTCGTTCATCGGCGTGACCAGCGTGTCGGCATTGGTCACCGCGATCCGCGCGAACTTGTCGTCGCGGCCCGGCGTGTCGATCACCAGGAAGTCGGCGCCTTCGCCCAGCTTGTCGAGCGCCTCGGAGAAATAGGCCATGCTCTCGCCGTCATGCGTGTCATAGACCGGCATCGGCAGCTCGCGGCCCATCCGCTTCGACGTCGCGGCGCGGTTGTCGAGATACCGCCCCATCGTCCGCTGGCGGTGGTCCAGGTCGAAGCACGCGACGCGCGCTCCCTTCGATGCCAGCGCAATCGCGGTATGAACGGCAGTGGTGGACTTCCCCGTGCCACCCTTCTCGTTCGCGAACACGAGGACGTGCAACCGCTTCGATCCTTCGCTCAACGTACCAACATCCTTTATTGATCGAACCGCCTCCCCCCCATAGAAGGCCGCGCTTCCGTCTTATCGAAAGTGTTAACGCGTGCAAACAGTCCGTCAGCTCGAAGCCCTTCGCGAGGCGATTGCCGCCTGGCGCCAGGCCGGCGAGCGCGTCGCCCTCGTCCCCACCATGGGGGCGCTGCATGACGGGCATATGGCGCTGGTAGACGCGGCCAGGCGCGCCGCGGACCGCGTGGTCGTCTCGATCTTCGTCAACCCGAAGCAGTTCGGCCCGAACGAGGACCTCGCCAAATATCCCCGCAAGGAGGCCGCGGATTCGCGCCTGCTCGCCGGCGCCGGCGTGGACCTGCTGTGGCTGCCCCCGGTCGAGGTGATGTATCCCGAGGGCTTCGCGACCAACGTCTCGGTCTCGGGCGTCAGCGAAGTGCTCGAGGGCGCGCACCGCCCCGGCCATTTCGACGGCGTCGCCACCGTCGTCGCCAAGCTGTTCAACCAGGTCCAGCCCGACCTTGCCTTTTTCGGCGAGAAGGACTGGCAGCAGCTCGCGGTGATCCGCCGCATGACCGTGGATCTCAACCTCGCGGTGGACGTCCAGTCCGTGCTCACCCAGCGCGATGACGACGGCCTCGCGCTCTCCTCGCGCAACGCCTTCCTGATGCCCGAGGACCGCGCCAGGGCCGTCGCCCTGCCGCGCGCGCTCGGTGCGGTGGCGAAGGCGATCGGGGAGGGGGGCGACGCGCAGGAGGCACTCGCCCAGGCACGCGAGACGCTCACCGCCGCCGGCTTCGACGTCGATTATGTCGCGCTCGCCGATGCCGAGAGCCTGGGCGATCCGCAGCCCGGCCGGCCGATGCGCCTGCTCGCCGCCGCCCGGATCGGCGGCACCCGGCTCATCGATAACATCGCGCTACCCGCGTAACTCCGGACCTGAACAAATACGGTTAACGCTGTTAACCATTTGTTTCGAATTCGGGTGCCAAACCCCAAGCCACCACGAATGGGTGTGGGATAGGGGTGACCGACATGGGCAGCAGCCTGAAGAGTGCGCGTTTCCTGATCGAAAGCCGGCTGCGCGATGCGGCCCGCGGCGATGCCAACGCGTGTTATGATCTGGGTATGGTCTATTCGAGCGGCGCGGACGGCGTCGGCGTCGATCTGATCGAGGCCCATAAATGGTTCAACATCGCCGCGGTGACGGGTGACAGCCGTGCGCAGGAATGCCGCGCGGAAATCGCCGAGGACATGACCGCGCGCGAGATCATCGAAGCCCAGAAGGCCGCCCGCGCGTGGCTCCGCGGCTTCGAAGTGCGCGCGGCCTGACTCGCGACTGGCTGACCTGATCCCTGGCGGAAGCCGGGGGGCAGGGTCTCTCTGCCGTATCGCTCGTCGCCCTGGGCCCCGGCTTTCGCCGGGGAACGGTTCACTTGGATGCCGCAGCCTTCTTCGCCGGCGCCTTTTTCGCCGCCGGCTTCTTCGCGGCAGCCTTCTTGGCCGGCGCCTTCTTCTTGCCCTTGCCCTTGGCCGGACCCGCCGCCGCGCGCGCGTCGATCAGCTGGGCGGCTTCCTCGAGCGTCAGCTGGTCCTTGTCGATCGACTTGGGCAGCGTCGCATTGGTCTCGCCGTCGGTCACGTACGCGCCGTAGCGCCCGTCCATCAGCTTGATCTCGGCTTCGGTGCGCGGATGCTTGCCGAGGACCTTGAGCGGCTCGCGCGACGCCCCGCGGGCAGGGCGCCCGCTGTTCGCCGCCGCCTCGGCCAGCTTGACCACCGCGGCGTTCATGCCGGTCTCGAAGACTTCCATCGTCCCCTGCAGCCGCGCATATTTGCCGTCATGCGCCAGATACGGGCCATAGCGGCCGATCGAGGCGGTGATCGGATTGCCGGTCTCCGGGTGGTCGCCGATCACGCGCGGCAGCTTGAGCAGCTTGAGCGCGAGCTCCAGATCGAGCTCGACGTCCTTGGGGATCGAGGCGCGTGCCGCTTCCTTGCCTTCGCCAAGCTGGATGTACGGCCCGAACCGGCCCGACTTGCGCTCGACCGGCAGCCCGGTGTCGGGATCGTTGCCAAGCACTTCCGGCCCGCTGTCCGCCCCGTCCTCGCCGCCCGGCTGGGCGAAGCGGCGGGTGTATTTGCATTCGGGATAGTTGGAGCAGGCGATGAACGCGCCGAACTTGCCGCCGCGCAACGCCAGCCGCCCGTTGCCGCAATTGGGGCATAGGCGCGGATCGCTGCCGTCCGCCTTTTCGGGGAAGAGATAGGGTGCAAGGAACTCGTCGAGCGCCGCGGTGATGTCCGAAGGCTTCTGCTCCATCACGTCGGCGGTGCGCGGCTTGAAGTCCTTCCAGAACGCCTCGAGCACCGCCTGCCACTGGGCGCGGCCGCCCGACACGTCGTCCAGCTCCTCCTCCAGTTCGGCGGTGAAGTCGTAGTTGACGTATTTCTGGAAGAAACGCTCGAGGAACGCCGTCAGCAACCGCCCGCTCTCCTCGGCGAAGAAGCGGTTCTTCTCGAGGCGGACATAGGCGCGATCCTTGAGCACCTGGATGACCGAAGCATAGGTCGACGGTCGGCCGATGCCGAGCTCCTCCATCCGCTTGACCAGCGAGGCTTCGCTGAAGCGCGGCGGCGGCTGGGTGAAGTGCTGCTCGGCGTTGACCGCCTTCTTGGCCGGGGTCGCGCCCTCGCTCATCCGCGGCAGGCGGCGCGAATCCTCGTCGCCCTCGTCGTCGCGGCCTTCCTCGTAGAGCGCGAGATAGCCGGGGAAGATCACCACCTGGCCGGTGGCGCGCAGCCCGTACTGGCTGGTCGCGTCCTCCAGGTCGATCGTCGTGCGCTCCATCCGGGCGCTCGCCATCTGGCTGGCCAGCGCGCGCTTCCAAATCAGCTCGTAGAGCCGGCCATGGTCGCCGCTGCCCGCCTTGTCCTTGCTGAAATCGGTCGGGCGGATCGCCTCGTGCGCTTCCTGGGCGTTCTTGGCCTTGGCGGTGTAGACGCGCGGCTTGTCGGGCACATAGCTGCCGTCATAGCGCGTCGCGACGGCCTTGCGGGCCTCCTGGATCGCGCCCGGGTCCATCTGGACGCCGTCGGTACGCATATAGGTGATCGCGCCATCTTCGTACAAACCTTGCGCGATCCGCATGGTGTGGCTGGCCGAGAAGCCCAGCTTGCGCGCGGCCTCCTGCTGTAGCGTCGAGGTGGTGAAGGGCGCGGCGGGGTTGCGCATCGCCGGCTTGGTCTCGACCGAGACCACGGTGAAGCGGCCTTCCTCGACCGCGTTCTTGGCCGCCTCGGCGGTCTTGCCGTCGCCGATCGACAGCCGGTCGAGCTTGTCGCCCTTGTACTTGACCAGCCGCGCCTGGAACGGCGTGCCGTCCTGCTCCATGTCGGCGGTGACCGACCAATATTCCTGCGCCTTGAAGCTTTCGATCTCGCGCTCGCGGTCGACGAGGATGCGCAGCGCCACCGACTGGACGCGGCCGGCCGACTTGGCGCCCGGCAGCTTGCGCCACAGCACCGGCGACAGCGTGAAGCCCACCAGGTAATCGAGCGCGCGACGGGCGCGATAGGCGTCGATCAGGTCGGTATCGAGCTCGCGCGGATGCGCCATCGCGGTCAGCACCGCAGGCTTGGTGATCGCGTTGAAGGTGACGCGCTCCACTTCCTTGGGCAGCGCCTTCTTGTTGCGCAGGACCTCCTGCACGTGCCAGCTGATCGCCTCGCCTTCGCGATCAGGGTCGGTCGCGAGGATCAGTCGGTCGGCCTTTTTCGCCTCGTCGGCGATGGCCTTCAGCTGCTTCGACTTATCCGCATAGGTCTCCCACTCCATTGCGAACCCCTCGTCGGGATCGACGGAGCCGTCGCGCGCCGGCAAGTCGCGGACATGGCCGTAGGAGGCGAGGACCCGATAGTCCTTGCCGAGATATTTCTCGATGGTCTTCGCCTTTGCCGGCGATTCTACGATGACGAGCTGCATGGGGGGTAAGCGATCCTCACGTGTACGCGTGTAAGGTGGGGAGGGACTGCGGCGGGCGTCAAGCCGGTTGATCTTGAACCCTGTTCGGAACCTGGGGGTCGTTTCGCGGGTATCACGGGTCAACGGCTTAGGGGAGCAGGATATTGCCCGAGGACAAGCCCATGCCGCGCAGCGCCTTTCGCCGGCTGCGGCTCTGGATCATCGGCGGGCTGCTGGCGGTGCTCGCCGGCGGCGTCGCGGCGATGCTGTTCCTCGTCGGCGGCACCAAGGCCGAGCCGCCGCCGCGCGCGACCGACGCGGTCGAAGTGCCGCACCAGCTCTCCGCGATCGACGTGCCGCTCGACGTCAATGTCTCGGTTCTCAGCCACGCGCTCGAACAGGCCGTGCCGCGCGCGCTCTGGTCGATCGACCAGCAGGTCGACAAATGCGTGCCGGCCCAGCGGGTCAAGCTGTTCAAGGCCAGGATCAAGGTGTCGCCCGATCTCGGCTGCACCGTCGTCGGCACCGTCACGCGCTCCGCCATCCGCCTGCGCGGGCAGGGCGAGGAGATCGTCGCCGACGTGCCGATCCGCGCCAACATCGCCGCGCGCAACGTCGGCGGCTTCCTCAAGGGCGAAACGGCGACCGGCTCGGCGATGGTCCACGCTCGCATCCGCCTGTCGATGACCGACAACTGGCAGCCCCGCGCGACCGTGCGCCTTGCCTATAGCTGGACGACCGCGCCCGGCATCGACTTCCTGGGCAAGCGCATCACCTTCACCGACAAGGCCGACGAGAAGCTCGCGCCCGTCGTCCGCGATCTCGAGCGCCGCCTGCCGCAGGAGATCGCCAAGCTCAACATCCGCGCCCGGGTGGCCGATGCATGGCGTCAGAGCTTCACCTCGCTCCAGCTCAACCAGGAGAATCCGCCGGTCTGGATGCGGATCACGCCACAGAAGCTCAACTATGGCGGCTATGCGCTGGCCGGGAACCGCCTGCGCCTGCGCCTCGGCCTCACCGCGCTGACCGAGACTTTTGTCGGCCCGCGCCCGGCCGATCCCGCGCCGACGCAGCTGCCGCCGCTCGGGCATGACGCGCATGGCTCCCGCCTCGAATTCTTCCTGCCCGTCATCGCCGATTATGCCCAGCTCGAGCCGGTGCTGCAAAAGGCGCTCGCCAAGCGCTCGAAGCGGCCGTTCGAGGTGCCCGGCATCGGCCCCGTTGTCGCGCAGTTCGACAAGATCACCGGCTATGGGACTACCGGCGGCCGGATCGCCGTCGGCCTGACGATCACGGCGCGCCCGCAAAGCGGCGGGGCGGAGACGCATGGGCTGGTCTGGCTCACCGCGGTTCCGGTCAACGCCCCTGGCTCGCAGCGCGTCCATTTCGAGGGGCTGACCGTCTCGGGCGAGACCGACCGGCTGGCCGGCGACCTGCTCGTCCGCCTCGTCCAGGCGCCGGCGGTCGGCGAGGTGCTCGCCGACTCGCTCACCCAGAACTTCACGCATGATTTCGACAAGCTGCTCGGCAAGGTCCAGCGCGCCATCGTCCAGAAGCGCGCCGGAGACTTCGTCATCCACGCCGAGATCGGCCAGGTGCGTACGGGTTCGCTCAAGGCAGCCGGGCAGGGGCTATACCTGCCCGTCTGGGCCTCGGGCACCGCCCGCGTCGAATATCTGCCGGGCCGTTAGCTAGCACACGCAACCTGTTCCCCGGCTTTCGCCGGGGAACAGGATAAGAGTCGTCAGCCCTGCATCTTCGCGCGGACCGCGTCGATATCGGCGGCCGAGTGCCGCTCGGCGAGGCGGAATTCCTCCGGCCCCGAGCCGCGATTGACCAGCCGCCCGCGCTGGACGGGTTCGCGGCTGCCCACTTCCTCGGCCCAGCGGGTGAAGTGGGTATACTCGGTCACGTTCAGGAACTCGGCGGCGCCGGCATAGGCATCCCCGCGCGCCACGCCGCCATACCAGGGCCAGATCGCCATGTCGGCGATCGTGTATTCCTCGCCGGCCATGTAGCGGTTCTTCGCCAGGTGCTTGTCGAGCACGTGCAGCTGGCGCTTCACTTCCATCGCATAGCGGTTGATCGCGTACTCGATCTTGAACGGCGCATAGGCGAAGAAATGGCCGAAGCCGCCGCCCAGGAACGGCGCCGATCCCATCTGCCACATCAGCCAGCTCATCGTCCGCGCCCGCGCCGCCGGCTCGGTCGGCAGGAACGCGCCGAACTTCTCGGCGAGATAGACCAGGATCGCGCCGCTCTCGAACACGCTGATCGCGGGATCGGCCGAGCGGTCGACCAGCGCCGGGATCTTCGAGTTGGGGTTGATCTCGACAAAGCCGCTGCCGAATTGCTCGCCTTCGCCGATATTGATCTTCCAGGCGTCATATTCGGCGCCCGCATGGCCGGCGGCGAGCAGCTCCTCGAGCAGGATCGTCACCTTCTGGCCGTTGGGCGTGCCGAGCGAATAGAGCTGCAGCGGATGCTCGCCCACCGGCAGCGCCTTGTCGTGCGTCGCGCCCGAGACCGGCCGGTTGATATTGGCGAATTGCCCGCCATTGCCCTGCTCCCATACCCACACCTTGGGGGGCACATAGCCGGCGGGCTGGTTGTTGGCTGGATCTTGGGCATCGGCCATGTCGGAGCTCCTGGGGAGGGGTTGTCGCCGCGATGTAGGAACGGGAGCGAAACTTGCCAGCCCCGGCTGTGCTTCGGGGAGACGGCGCTGGTCGCGGGTGGCGGAACGATCCGCTTCGGTTCGATGTTGGTCCGAGGGCTTGCCACAGAACAGCCTTTGGCGGATATTTTGGCGTGCAAGTATCGGAAAGGATCGGCGATGTATCGCAAGGGATTGATTTTCGGCGGGCTGGTAATGCTTGTTGCGGGGGCTGCTCCGGCATTTGCGCAGTCCAGCCCCGTGGCGAACTACGGCCCCGGCGGAACTGCGCCCAACCTGCGCTCCTTTTACAGCGCTCCTCCCGGGAGTGACATCGGCACGCCGCCGCCGCGCACGTTCAGTGTGCGTGTCGCCGGAGAGATCGCCCGCTGGGGCGATGTTGGCAAGTGCGTCGCCGCGAAGGATCGCGACACGAGCCTCTCCTATGTCACCGCCCGACGCGGCACGCCCGAGGCGGACGCCGCGGCCAAGCGCCTCGCGCCCACCTTTGACACCTGCTTCGCCAGTTCTCCCGTCGCGCGAAAGGACAATGAAGCGCTGCGCCGTGCCGCGCTCGGCGACGCCCTGGGTGTCGCGGCGCGCTAGGCAAGGATTCGAACACGGCGTTGGGATGGCGGGCTAGCGCTCCAGCTGGCCCGCTCTTCCGCATTCCGCTCCATCGTTCCCCTTATCCCGACAGGCTAGCCCGTCCCCCTGCATGCCGCTCCAGCCGGCCGGCAAGCTCGAGCTCGAGCAGCACGGTCTGCACCACGGCGGGGGCCAGCCCCGATTGGCGAATCAGCTCGTCGACGCTCACCGGCACCGGCCCGAGCAACCCGGTCACCGCCGCGCGGTCGCCATCGCTCGCATCCTCGGGCGGCGGGCCCCGCCAGCCGCTCGCCGGCGTGCGCACCGCGCGCGGGTCGATCGGGCGGATCATCTCGAGGATGTCGTCCACGCCCTGGACCAAAGTCGCGCCCTCGCGGATCAGCAGGTTGCAGCCCTGCGCGCGCGGATCCATCGGCGATCCGGGGACGGCCATCACGTCGCGTCCCGCCTCGTTGGCGATCCGCGCGGTGATCAGGCTGCCCGATCGCGGCGCCGCCTCGACCACCACCGTGCCCAGCGCCAGCCCGGCGATGATCCGGTTGCGCGAGGGAAAGAAACGCGCCAGCGGCTCGGTGCCCGGCGGCTGCTCGGCGAGCAACAGGCCCTCGTTCGCCACCCGCTCCTGCAGGTCGCGATTCTCCGGCGGGAAGGCGATGTCGATCCCGCTGGCGATCACGCCGACGGTGCCGCTCCCGATCGAGCCGACATGCGCCGCCGTGTCGATCCCGCGCGCCAGCCCGGAGACCACCGTCACGCCCGCCTCGCCCAGCCCCAGCGCGATCTGCCGGGCGAAGCGGCACGCCGCCGCCGAGGCATTGCGCGCGCCGACGATCGCCACCGTCGCGCGACCGAGCAGCTCGCTCCGCCCGCGCAGGATCAGCGCCGGTGGGGCGCTCTCCAGCTCGGCGAGCAGCGGCGGATAGTCGGCATCGCCCAGGAACAGGTAGCGCGCGCCCAGCTTTTCCACCGCGGCGATCTCGCGCTGCACGCGCGCAGGGTCGGCGATCGCCGGCGCCCGGCCGCCGCCGCGCGCCGCCAGCATCGGCAGCGCGTCGAGCGCCGCCTCGGCGCTGCCGAAGCGGGCGATCAGCTGGGCATAGCTAACGGGCCCGATATTGGCAGAGCGCAGCAGCCTAAGCCGTGCCGCGCGTGTGTCAGACACTTTTTTGCCCGACGCGCGGCTCGGTGCCGTTCAGCAGCCGGTCGATATTGGCGCGGTGCTTCCACAGCACGATCATCGTCAGCGCGAGCAGGGGCAGCACCAGCTCGATCCGCCCGAAGAACGCCGCGCTCACCGGCGCGCTGATCGCCGCGCTCATGCCGGCCATCGAGGAGATGCGCAGCGCCGCCAGCAGCCCGAGCCAGACGACCGCGAACACGATCGCCGACGGCCAGTAGAGCGCCAGCACCACGCCCATCAGCGTCGCCACGCCCTTGCCGCCGTTGAACCGGAGCCAAACCGGATAGCAATGGCCGACGAACGCGCCGATCGCGCCCAGCACGCCGCCGCCCGGCACGATCGCGCCGGCGATCCACACCGCCGCCGCGCCCTTGGCGAGGTCGAGCAGCAGCGTCGCCGCCGCCAGCCCCTTGCGGCCGGTGCGCAGCACATTGGTCGCGCCGATGCTGCCCGATCCGATCTCGCGCAGATTGCCCGCGCCGGTGATCCGCGTCAGCAACAGCCCGAACGGGATCGAGCCCAGCAGATAGCCGAGCAGCAAGACCCCTGCGGGTGCCAGCCATGGAATGTCGTTCGTCAATTCTTCCCCCTGCGCCCCGGCACCATAGCCAATGCCGGGGACGGCGCAATGACACGCATGGGGTACCAATCGCACCACCTTGGAGGAAATCGGGCTTTCCCCTAGCGTTGCGCGCCTGTGCGGGGGCCAAAAGCGGGTGGGAGTGCGTGCGTGCTGGATGAACGGATGCGGGCGGCGATCGCCCGGCTGACCGACAACGAAAAGGAATGCCTGCGCCGCCGCCTGCTGCCCCAGACCGCCAAGGAAATGGCGCTGGAGCTCGGCGTCTCGCCGCACGCGGTTGAGAAGCGCATCAAGATGGCGCGCACCAAGCTAGGCCTCTCGTCCTCGCTCCAGGCGGCGCGGCTGCTCGCGCTGGCCGAGTCCCAGCCGCTGGTACCCCAGCCAGCGGACCTCGCCGCGCCGGCTGCCCCGCCGCAAGCCGATCCCGCCCCCGGCGACAGGCGCCGGTGGTGGATGGGAGGAATTGCAATGAGCATCATCATCGCGGCCGTGCTGGCGCTGACGCTGCGGGGTGCCCCGGCACCCCAGGACACGCCCGAGCCCGCGCACAAGGGCAAGCGCTACGAGGGGCCCTGGGTGCCGGCAACGCCCGAGCAGGCAGAGGCCTTTCTCGGCCAGAGCTTCGACATCATGGACCGCGACAAGTCGGGCTATCTCGAAGCAGGGGAGCTGCCGGTCACCTCGGCACGCGTCAAGATCGGCGACCAGCCGTTCCGGAAGGTGTCGGTGGCGCTGGCGAAGTCGATGTATCTCGAGCACAATGACAGGAATGGCGACGGCAAGGTCAGTCGCGACGAATATATCGCCGCCGGCCGCGCCAGGGTGGCGATCACCGGCATCCCGGCCAACTGGAAGCCGCGCAGCTGATACCGCGCTTGCAAGCCTTTGATATATTTTGCGTCACCCCGGCCTTGCGCGTGGATCCCGCTTCTTCCGTCCACCGGGGCCAGCGGGACCCCGGCGCAAGGCCGGGGCGACGAAGGTAATATTCGAGTCTCCAACCTTGGGGCGTTTCCCAACCTCAGGGGCGGTTGACGCGCATCGGAGGCGGAGCCATGCCCCGCGCAGGATGACCGACTCCCGCCCCATATTGTTCTTCGATTCCGGCATGGGGGGGCTCTCGGTGCTCGCGCCCACCGCGGCGCTGCTCCCGCACGCGCCGCTCGTCTATGTCGCCGATTCGGCCGGCTTTCCCTATGGCACGCGCAGCGAGGGCGAGATCGCCGCGCGCGTGCCGGCGCTGCTCGGCCGCTTGGCGGAGCGCTATGATCCGCGGCTGATCGTCATCGCCTGCAACACCGCCTCGACGATCGCGCTCCAGCATGTCCGCGCCGCGCTCGACGTGCCGATCGTCGGCACCGTGCCGGCGATCAAGCCCGCCGCGCTGCGCAGCCAGACGCGGGTGATCGGCGTGCTCGGCACCGAGGCGACGGTGCGCCAGCCCTATGTCGACGATCTCGCGGCGCGCTTCGCCGGCGATTGCACGGTGCTGCGCCACGGCTCGGCCGAACTGGTCGAGATCGCGGAAGCGTCGCTCGAGGGGGTGCCGCCGCTGCCGGAACGGATGCGCGCAGTGCTCGCCGGGCTGTTCGACCAGCCGGGCGGCGCGCGGATCGACGTGATCGTCAATGCCTGCACCCATTTCCCGCTGGTCGAGGCGGAGCTTGCCGCCGCCGCGCCGCATCCGGTCCGCTTCGTCGATGGCGGCCCCGGCATCGCCCGGCGAGTCGCGTATCTCACCGAAGGCCAGTCCTGGCCTGCTTCGGCGTCAGCGTTGTCGGGAAAAGTGGTGTTCACGGCGCGCAGTGCGCGGACCGATGCCCTGGCGCCTGCCTTGGCGCGCTACGGGCTGGTCGAAATCGAGTCGCTCTAGCCGGTCAGGCGTGCGCGGCGGCGGGGACGCTCATGGTCATGTCGCGCAGTCGCGCGGAGTAGCGCTCGGCCATTTCCTGATGGACGCGGCGGGCAGTCATGTCCTCGGCGCGCTCGGCATTCTCGCGCTCCTGCTGGGCGCGTTTGGCGAAATATTCCTGGTCTCTGGCGCTCATAAGATGTGCTCCATCTGCAAGCGGGAGCGCTGGTCTCTCAGCCGCGGGCTTGCTTGGGTAGCCG
This sequence comes from Sphingomonas sp. KR3-1, assembly GCF_040049295.1. Taxonomy (NCBI): domain Bacteria; kingdom Pseudomonadati; phylum Pseudomonadota; class Alphaproteobacteria; order Sphingomonadales; family Sphingomonadaceae; genus Sphingomonas; species Sphingomonas sp. KR3-1. The sequence goes on along the minus strand of NZ_JBDZDQ010000001.1, from coordinate 1,122,549 downwards.
ACTCGCCCGCGATGCATCCTTGATACCACATCCGGCGCGCTTCGGGACAATCCACATCAATTTTGCGCCGACTGAGTTTTGTTTTCGCGCAAAGGGGTACGCGCACGATTCGATTAGGCATTATGTCCAACTGGAAATCGCCAAACTTTGGCGATAGGAACCCCGCATGAGCAGTGCAGACAGCCCTGTGCCCGTCGACTACAGCCGGGTCTTCTCGTCCGCGATCGACCGGCTGCATGCCGAGGGCCGCTACCGCGTGTTCATCGATATCCTGCGCAACAAGGGCATGTTCCCCAATGCGCGCTGCTTCGCCGGCCATAATGGCCCGAAGCCGATCACCGTGTGGTGCTCGAACGACTATCTCGCCATGGGCCAGCATCCCAAGGTGATCGCGGCGATGGAAGAGGCGCTGCACGATGTCGGCGCCGGCTCGGGCGGCACGCGCAACATCGGCGGCAACACCCATTATCATATCGAGCTGGAACACGAGCTTGCCGACCTGCACGGCAAGGACGGTGCGCTGCTCTTCACCTCGGGCTATGTCTCGAACGAGGCGACGCTCGCCACGCTCGGCAAGATCCTGCCCGGCTGCATCATCTATTCGGACGAGCTGAACCACGCCTCGATGATCGCGGGCATCCGCAATTCGGGCTGCGACAAGCGCGTCTTCCGCCACAATGACCTCGCACACCTCGAGGAACTGCTCGCGGCCGACGATCCCGCGGCGCCCAAGCTGATCGCGTTCGAGAGCGTCTATTCGATGGACGCCGATGTCGCGCCGATCGCCGAGATCTGCGACCTGGCCGACAAGTACAATGCGCTGACCTATCTCGACGAGGTCCACGCCGTCGGCATGTATGGCCCGCGCGGCGGCGGCATCTCGGAGCGCGACGGCGTCGCGGAGCGGCTGACGATCATCGAGGGCACGCTCGGCAAGGCGTTCGGCGTGATGGGCGGCTATATCGCCGCCGACCAGATGATCATCGACGTGATTCGCAGCTATGCGCCGGGCTTCATCTTCACCACTTCGCTCTCGCCCGTGCTCGTCGCCGGTGCGCTCGCCAGCGTGAAGCACTTGAAGGGCTCGACCGTCGAGCGCGAAGGCCAGCAGGCCTCCGCCGCCAAGCTCAAGGCGCTGATGGCCGATGCCGGGCTGCCGGTGATGAACTCGACCACGCACATCGTGCCGCTGATGGTCGGCGATCCGGTCAAGGCCAAGAAGATCAGCGACATCCTGCTCGCCGAGTACGGTGTCTACGTCCAGCCGATCAACTACCCGACGGTGCCCCGCGGCACCGAGCGGCTGCGCTTCACTCCGGGCCCTGCGCACGACGAGGGCATGATGCGCGACCTGGTCGCGGCGCTGGTCGAGATCTGGGGCCGGCTGGAGCTGCGCCGGGCGGCGTAACGCCCTTCACTCGATCGTGATCGTGCCCGGCAGGCCGGGGATTTCCATCGCCTGCCCGAACGGCACGATCTCGGCGTCGCCATAGGCGCGTCCGCTTGCATCGAGCTGGAAGCAATGCGTGACCTGCTTCAGGCTATCGAGCACCCAATAGGTTGGAATGCCGGCCGCGCCATATTCCTCGCGCTTCTCGCCCAGGTCGCGCTTGTGCGTCGTCTCGGCGATCTCCGCAGCGAACAGCACTTCGGCACCGTGCAGCACTTTGTGCGGCGAGGCCTCCGGCCGCACCACGACGACGTCGACCGCGCGCACGGTAAGCTCGTCGATCTTGATGACGACGTCGGTGCCGACGCGCGCGCCCGTCGTCTTGGCGAGCGGAAAGATCAGGGCGCCCACTCGCATGGTCAGCTCGCCATGCGTCCATTCCGCCGGCATCATCTTTTCGATTTCCCCCCGGACCAGCTCGGCGCGCATGTCCTCGAAGGCGCCAAGTTCGAGCATGTGCAGGAACTCGGCGGCGGTGAACGGCGCCTTCCAGTCGCGGGCGGGCGAGACGCGGACCTGCTGGTTCATGGCGGGGAAGCTATCACAGGCCCGCGCGCGCAGCGAGTCTCAGGCCTCTGCCGTCCGCGCCGGCAGGAAGCGGCTGTTGCACAGCGTCGCCGCGGAGAACAGCGCCACGGCCGCCGCCACCGGGAAGATCTCCATGAAGGTCATCGGCAGCCGCTGGAGCGGATCGCGATAGCTTGCCCGCATCCCCTCCAGCTCGGCGCTCATCCTGGCAAGCGCATCGCCGTGCAGCCCCTTGAGCATCGCGTTGGCGAAGCCGTCGATAAAGGCGCCGGGCCCGCCGATCATCTGCAGCACCGCTTCCCAGGCCAGCGCGTAGAAGATGCCCGCCACCACGCTCATCGCCAGCCCCATGCCGAGCGCGGGGAAGAAGCGGATCACGCCGCCCTGCGCCACGTCGCGCTGGCGTTTGATCGCGACGAAGATGGTGGTCAGCCCCACCAGCATGCTCAGATAGCCGAACGCCATCGAGTGCTGGTTGAGCAGCAGCACGGCGACCGAGATCGCGCCTCCGGCGATCAGCCCGCCGATCGCGCCGTAGATCAGGATGGTTCGAAGCATTTCAGGTCCCCCTCGGTTCAGGTTGCGCCTGAAGGAAGCCGCCGGCAAGCCGATGCGGCAATCGCCCGAAAGGATGATTTGCGTGAAATGGCTAGCGCACGATCCCCAATTCCCGCGCCCGGGCCACGGCATCGCCGCGCCGCTTCGCGCCCAGCTTGTCGAGCAGCCGCGCGACATGCGTCTTCACCGTGTTGAGCGATACGCCCAGCCGGTCCGCGATCTCCTGGTTGGATCGCCCGGCCAGGATCTCGCCGAGCACTTCCAGCTCGCGCGCGGAGATGCCCAGCGTCGCCACCGCCTCGGGGTTGCCGTCGAATGCTTGCACCGGAGGCCGCGCGAACACGCGCGCGCCCAGCCAGATGCCCAGCGCCAGGAACCCCGCGCCGATCACGAAGCCATAGATGTCGCCGGTGCGCGATCGCACCAGCCGCTGATAGTCGAGCCATTCGAGCAGCAGCGTCCCCGCCGCCAGCAGCGCGCCATAGAGCAGGACGCGCTTCCACATGCGCTCAGTCCCGCGTCAGCGTCGCGCTCCACACGTAACCGCGCAGGGAGGAGCGGAAGTCGAGCCGCAGCCCCTGCTCCCCGGCGACGCGCTTGAGCACCGCGGGCAGTTCGGCGCGCGGATAGACGTGGAAGTCGTTGAGCGACTTGAAGTGGAGCTTCTTGGCGAACTTCGGCAGCCGCTCATATTGCCCGAAATCGACGATGTGCAGGCTGCCGCCGGAGGCAAGCGCCTGCGCGCCCAGCTCGATCGCCTCCACCCAGGGCGGGATCATCGACAGCGTGTAGCTCATGAACACCCGGTCGAGCTTTTCCAGCCCGAACAACGTGGTCACGTCGAACGCCCCGGCATCGCCCTGCGCCAGCGTGATCTTGTCCGAAAGCCCGTTCTTCTCCACCGAGGCGCGCGCCGTCTCCAGCATCGCCTCGCTGATGTCGAAGCCGAAGAAGCGCGCCTCCGGGAAGCGCTTCGCCGCGACGATCAGGTTGCGCGCGGTGCCGCAGCCCACCTCGAGCACCGTGCCGCCCTTGGGCGGGTTGAGCCCGCGGATCAGCGCATCGCGGCCGAGCAGGTAGAACTTCCGCGTGAAGTCGTAGAAGTGGCGATGGAGCGCATAGGTCGCGTCCATCAGCCCCTTCTGGTCGGCGCCCCCATTTACAGCGCTCATGCGTGCGGCTTCAGCGTCCAGACGTGCGTCGCGCCATAGACCGAGGAGCGGTCGCGGCGCGTCCAGTCGTCGAGCTTGGCCTGGTCCTCATATTCCCACTGGGACATCAGCTCCTCGGGGATATGGCCCTTCACCACGTCGGGGATCGCGGCGGTGCGATAGAGCACGCGCGCGCCCGGCTTGGCGGTGCGGGTGATCTCGCCCCAGATCCGGGTGAGCTGCTCGTCGGTCATCCAGTCCTGCGCGTCGAGCAGGATGTAGCGGTCGAGCGACTGGGCCGGCATCGATTCGAGATAATCGGCATAGTTGGTGTGGCGGATCTCGACGCGGTCGGCGCGCGCGCGGACCGTCTCCCAGTTCTTCGCCTCGAGATAGGGCGGCAGCGGCGCGTCCGGACCCTCGCCATAGCTGCGGCCGAACGCCTGCCAGGCATAGTAATTGTCCTTGAGGTCGAAGTCGCAGGCCAGCTTGCGCAGGCGGCTGCGCAGCGCCCCGGTGATCCCGGCCTGGTCGTCGACCTTGAGCAGGTCGTACTGCGCCGGCGGGATGCCGAAGCCGAACAAGGCCGCGGGCTGGTCGACCAGCCAGCGCAGGAACTTCTTCTCGAAGAACGGCGCATAGCGCGTCTCGAAGATCTCGCGTTGCTCCTCGATGCTCTTCGCCTTGAGGATCTCGCGCGGGTCGATGCCGTAGCGGTTGCCCAGCCAGTGGACGAAGCCGATCAGCCGGCCGAGCAGGCCATATTTGTAGAAGCCGTGTTTGAACGCATCGATGCGGCGCGTGCCGTTCAGCCCGCGGCGCTCCCAATAGTCGCGATACGGCGTGTCGAGATGCGGCGCGATGAATTCGCGGTAGGCCTCGACATTCTCCGCCTTGTTGGCCTGGCCGAAGAAGCGGTGGAACGCCGCATAGTCGGGGAGGCGCAGCGCCGCCTGCTTCTTGAGGTTGTTGAGCGCGATATGCGCCGGGTTGAGGTCGACCGCGGTGATCCGTGCCGGGTTCGCGGTCAGGTACGAGAAGACGTTGCAGCCGCCCGACGCGATCGTGACGAGATGGTGGTCGCTCTGCAGTTGCAGCGCTTCCATGTCGATCACCGGGTCTTCCCAGATCTGCGGATAGACCAGGCCACGGAACGCGAAGGTGAAGGCGCGTTCGAGCAGCCCTTCCTTGCTGAGATGCTCGTGGCGATGCACCGCGCCGCGGACTGCGACATTCTTCGGCGTCTTGGTAATCGTACCCATCAGTGACTCCTGGACGCCCGGCGGGCGGCGGCGATGGCCCACGCCCTATTACCCCTTTGTGACGAACCGGCGTCACCCTTGGGTCAGGAGTGCTGCAAAATCAATCCCGTGTGACGCCCCCGCCGGCCGGCCAGTCGGTGTCGCCGATGCGCTTCAGGGCCATCTTGAAGAAGGGGCGGGGCGGCTGGCCGCCGGCAACGAAAATGCCAGTCTCCGTCCAGGTCGTGCCGTCGAAGGTCGCGCTGTATTGCACCTTGGCGCCCGGCCCGGCCGGCATTTCCCAGGCATAGCCCCTGTCGGTGACCGTCATCGGGAAATTGCCCGCGCGGCCGCCGGCATAGCTCTGCATGCTGTACGTCCCGGCCCGCGCATCGAAGGCGATCACGGCAAAGGCATTGAACGGCACCGTGCCGTCCGCGCCATAGGACTTGCCTTCGACCACGGTCACCGTGCCGCCCAGCATCGTGCCGGCGCGCTCGGTATGCGTGACCACCAGCTCGCCCTGCGCCGCGCGGACACGCGCCTCGCCGCGCCAGATGCCGTGCATCCAGTCGAGCTTGTGCATCGCCTCGCCCTGCGCGGCGAGCGCGGTGGTGTCGGCGGCTTGGGCGTGGGCGACTAAAGGAGCAGCAAACGCCAGCAGGATGACGCTGGCGAGTGCACGCCATGCCCGCCTCAGAACGTCATCCCCGCGAAAGCGGGGACCCATCTCCTGGACTATCCGCGCGCACAACCGCCGTGTTTCCCGTGGCATCTGCACGAGATGGGCCCCCGCTTTCGCGGGGGTGACGTACATTTTGGTCATGCGCAGCATCCAGAACTCCCGTTGTGATCCCGGGCTCTACATGGCAGCCTCCCCGCCATGCCCGCCCGGTCGCTCCGCACAGGCCCTGCCGCCCGCCGCCCGGGCAAGCGCGGTTTCGCGAAGCGCGCCTTGGCCTTCGCGAAACGCGCACTGCCCGATCGGCCGGTCCCCGGCTTCCCGCTGCTGTGGATCGCCTGCTTCGCCGCCGCCGCCCTGATGACCGTCACCGGCGGGTTCAACACCGGCGCGCTGCCGCTGGGCCAGCGCATCGCCTTCTGGCTGCTGCTGATGGGCTGGAACGCGCTCAAATGGCAGCTGCTCTTTGCCTGGGGCGTGCGCAAGCCGAGCGACTGGCCGCGCGTCGCGCTGCTCGGCACGGTCCCGCTCAACCTGCCGCTGCCGCTCGAGATCTGGCTGTGCGGCCGGCTCGTCGGCGTCGCGATGGCGGCGATGCCGCTCGACGTCTGGGCGCGCGCCGTGGCGATCAGCGCGACGATCTTCGCGGTCTGCACGCTGGTCGCCTGGACCCTGCTGCGCCGTCTCCGCCCGGTCCGCGCCGAGACCGGCCTGCTCGCCCGCGCCCGCATCGCCGCCTGCGACCTGAGCGCCATCGAGGCGGAGGACCATTATTGCCGCGTCCACCGCCGCGACGGCCGCAGCGAACTGATCCATTACCGCTTCGGCGACGCGCTGGCGGAAGTCGCCGGGATCGACGGCGCGCAGGTCCATCGCGGCGCCTGGGTATCGGCCACGGCGGTGGAAGGGGCGGCGCGCGAAGGGCGCAAATGGCGCCTGCTGCTCGCCGGCGGTGGCAGCGTGCCGGTCAGCGCCACCTATGCCGCGGAGGCGAGGGCGCGGGGGTGGTTGCGGGCCCGCTAAATTCCCCTCCCTGCAAAGGAAGGGCTAGGGGTGGGTTAGAAAAGGTCGGGCATCGATGCCCGGCCTTTTCTGTTTTCGGCTACCGGCTGGCTGGGCGCCCGGCCTTCGCCGGCGTCGCAACCCAGCCCCGACCCTCGCTTGCAGGGAGGGGAGAAGAGCCTAGTCCCGGCAATAGCCCTCGCCCGACTTCACCGTCAGGCAGTCCTTCTTGCCGGCGAGCCATTTCAGCCCCGTCGCGTCGCCGTCGCTCGGCGTCAGCACGTGGTCGCCATCGGGGCGGGTGAAGGCGATGCCGGTGTTCGTGCCCTTGCCGTCGAAAGTGCCCTTGTCGTCGAGCGTGTACTGCATCTCGAGCTTGTAGGTGCCGGCATCCTTGCCCTTCGACACCTTCAGATAGGTGCCTTCCACGCCCTTCCAGCGCCCGACCCAGTCGCCGCGGTCCACGGCCTTGCCGGCGACTTCCTTCTTCAGGTCCTTGGCGCCTTCGCTCACCGCGTTGGCGATCGAATCGCCCACCGCCGCGGCGGCATTGCCCGCGATCTCGGTCGCATTGGCGGTGGCGTCGGCAGTCTTGTCGGCGGCGTTGCAGCCGGCGAGGATCAGCGCCGGGGCGAGCAGGAGGAGCGCGCGCATCAGCGGGTCGCCTCGTCGATCGCGTTGCCGACATGCTCGGCGCGGTTGCCGACATCCTTGGCGGTGTTGTCGAGCGCGTCGCCGGCATCGTCCGCGGCGTTGCCCAGCGTGTTGCCCATGTCGTTCATAGAATTCTCCAGCGAGTCGCTGGTCCGGTCCATCGAATTGCTCAGATTGCTCTCGGCGCTCGGCGAGCAGGCGGCCACGCCAAGGGCCAGGGCGGGAAGCAGGGCGAAAATCGTCTTGCGCATGTTTCTCTCCGAATAGTCGGTCTAGCCAGCACCGTCCTCGCGGCGTAGGGGAGCGCGCATATGCCACACACCATCGCAATCGCCTCGGACCATGCGGCCTATGCCATGAAGGCAGAACTCGCCGAATGGTTGCGTAACGAAGGGCACGAAGTGCTCGATCTCGGCACCAATGGGCCCGAGAGCGTCGACTATCCCGATTTCGGCTATCGCCTCGCCAAGGCGATCGAAGAGGGCAGGGCGGAGCGCGGCGTCGCGCTGTGCGGCTCGGGCATCGGCATCTCGATCGCGGTCAACCGCAACCCCGCGGTGCGCTGCGCGCTCGTCTCCGAGCCGCTCTCGGCCAGCCTGGCGCGCCAGCACAACGACGCGAATGTCGTCGCGCTCGGCGCCCGCCTCGTCGGGATCGAGATGGCCAAGGCCTGCATCACCACGTTTCTCGCAACCGAGTTTCTCGGCGACCGCCACCAGCGCCGGGTCGACAAGCTCAGCCATCCAGAAAGGGCCCCCGAATGAGCACCAACCCCGTGAATCTTGGCGCCCAGCCCGATGGCTATTTCACCCGCTCGCTTGCCGAGGCGGATCCCGCGGTCTTCGCCGGCGTCCAGCACGAGTTGACGCGCGAGCAGTACCAGATCGAGCTGATCGCCAGCGAGAACATCGTATCCAAGGCGGTGCTCCAGGCGCAGGGCTCGGTCTTCACCAACAAGTACGCCGAGGGCTATCCCGGCAAGCGCTATTATCAGGGCTGCCATCCGTCCGACGAAGTCGAGCAGCTGGCGATCGATCGCGCCAAGCAGCTGTTCGGCTGCGAGTTCGCCAACGTCCAGCCGCATTCGGGCGCGCAGGCCAACGGCGCGGTGATGCTCGCGCTCGTGAAGCCGGGTGACACGATCATGGGCCTCAGCCTCGATTCGGGCGGCCATCTGACGCACGGCGCCAAGGCCGCGATGTCGGGCAAGTGGTTCAACGCGGTCCAGTACGGCGTCGACCCCGAAACGCACCTGATCGACTTCGACGATGTCCTCGCCAAGGCCAAGGCGCATAGCCCCAAGCTGATCATCGCCGGCGGCTCGGCCTATCCGCGCCAGATCGACTTCGCCAAGTTCCGCGCGATCGCCGATGAAGTCGGCGCGATCTTCATGGTCGACATGGCGCATTTCGCCGGCCTGGTCGCCGGCGGTGCCCACCCGACGCCGTTCGGCCACGCGCATGTCGTCACCACCACCACGCACAAGACGCTGCGCGGCCCCCGTGGCGGCGCGGTGTTCACCAATGACGAGGCGATCGCCAAGAAGATCAACTCGGCGGTGTTCCCGGGCCTCCAGGGTGGCCCGCTGATGCACGTCATCGCCGCCAAGGCCGTCGCGTTCGGCGAGGCGCTCCAGCCCGAATTCAAGGGCTATGCGGCGGCGATCGTCGAGAACGCCAAGATCCTGGCGGCGACGCTCAAGGAGCGCGGCGCGGCGGTGGTCTCGGGCGGCACCGACACGCATCTCGCGCTGATCGACCTCACCCCGCTGGGCGTCACCGGCAAGGACGCCGACGAGGCGCTCGAGCGCGCGGCGATCACCTGCAACAAGAACGGCATTCCCAACGATCCGCTGCCCCCGGTCAAGACCAGCGGCATCCGCGTCGGCTCGCCGGCGGGCACCACCCGCGGCTTCGGCCCTGCCGAGTTCCGCGAGATCGGCAACATGGTCGCCGACGTGCTCGACGGCCTCAAGAAGAATGGCGAGCAGGGCGACGCCCAGGTCGAGGCCAATGTCCGCGAGCGCGTCCGCGCGCTGTGCGAGCGCTTCCCGATTTACCCGGAGCTCTGATGCTTAATCTCCCTCTCCCCTCCGGGGAGAGGGTCGGGGAGAGGGGCCTGAACTGGGCTCCGTCCTCTCTGCCCCTCTCCCAACCCTCTCCCCAGAGGGGAGAAGGCTAAATGCGCTGCCCCTTCTGCGGACATGAAGACAGCCAGGTAAAGGACAGCCGCCCCACCGAAGACGGGGCGGCGATCCGCCGGCGACGGCAGTGCGAGGCCTGCGCCGCGCGCTTCACCACGTTCGAGCGCATCCAGCTGCGCGAGCTCACCGTGCTCAAGAGCGAGGACAAGCGCGAGCCGTTCGATCGCGACAAGCTGGTCCGCTCGATCTCGGTCGCGACGCGCAAGCGCCCGGTCAATGGCGTCCAGATCGAGAAGCTGGTCTCGGGCATCCAGCGTCAATTGGAGACGCTGGGCGACACCGAAATCCCCTCGCAGAAGATCGGCGAGCTGGTGATGCAGGGCCTCAAGGGCCTCGATTCGGTCGCCTATATCCGCTTCGCCTCGGTCTATAAGGATTTCCGCGAGGCCAAGGACTTTGAGGAATTCGCCGGCAATGTCAGCGAGGTCGGCAAGGGTGAGTAAGCCCCCCGTCATCGTCCTCGTCCGTCCGCAGCTCGGCGAGAATATCGGCAAGGCCGCGCGCGCGATGCTCAATTTCGGGCTGGTCGAGCTGCGCCTCGTCGCCCCGCGCGACGGCTGGCCCAATCCCAGCGCCGGCCCCGCCGCCTCGGGCGCCGACATCGTGCTGGAGAAGGCCCAGGTCTTTGAGAGCGTCGCCGATGCGGTGGCGGACTGCGCGCATGTCTATGCCACCACGGTGCGCAAGCGCGGCATCACCAAGCCCGTCGTCACGCCCGAGCAGGCCTCGCGCGACATCCATGCCGAGGAGGGCCGTTCGGCGATCCTGTTCGGCCCCGAGCGCTCGGGGCTCGAGACCGACGACGTCGCGCTCGCCCGCACGATCGTAACCGTGCCGATCAACCCCGAGTTCGGCTCGCTGAACCTCGCCCAGGCGGTGATCCTCGTCGCCTATGAATGGTCGAAGCATGTCCCGAGCGTGGCCGAGGGAGGCATGGCGCTGTCCCAGCCGACCCAGGAGGAGCTCGCCCCGCCGGCGCCGCAGGACGAGCTCGACGGGCTGATCGGCCAATTGGACGCGATGCTCGAGGATTCGGGCTATTATTTCCCGCCCGATCGCGTGCCCTCCACCCGGCGGACGCTACGCACCGTGCTCACCAAGGCGGGCTGGTCGAGCCAAGAGCTGCGCACCCTGCGCGGCGTGCTCTCCGCGCTCGAGGGCCGCAAGCGCCACCGCATCAGCTGACATATATCAGCAACACACTTTCTTCTTTCCGCGCTCGCGGCGCGCGGCTATCCATGCGGCATCCGTCGTTCCGTGGGGGTTCCTCGATGCGTTTCGTTCCCGTGCTTGCCCTGTTCGCGCTGTCCGTGCCCGCCTTCGCCCAGGAAACCCCTGCGCCGGCGCCGCAGACCGCCAAGCCGGGCAAGAACGATCCCAACCGCATGGTCTGCCGCAGCGTTGCCACCACCGGCAGCATCCTGGGCGGCCGCAAGGAATGCCATACCAAGGCCGAATGGGACAATGCCGCGGAGAAGGATCAGCGCGAGTTCCGGCAGGCCGCCGGCAATTCGGGCCACTCGCCCGGGCAACGCTGAGGCGGACCGCTCCGCTTCGTCCTGACTGCCCGGCCGTCCGCCGGGCGCACCCCGTTTTTTCGGAGATCACAAGATGCGTTTCGTACCCCTGTTCGCGCTGCTCGCGCTCTCGACTCCCGTCCTCGCCCAGCAAGCCGCCCCGGCACCCGACCAGGCCGCCCCGGCCAAGGACGGCAAGAAGGACAAGAACGACCCCAACCGCCAGGTCTGCCGCCGCGAAGGCTCGACCGGCAGCCGGCTGAACACGCCCAAGGTGTGCCATACCCTGGCCGAGTGGAAGACGATCGACAGCAACACCGCCGCGGTCAGCCGCAACAACGACGGCGGCCGCAGCCAGTAAGGCTCAGCGCGCGTCGAACTTGACCAGTTCGTACGCGATCGACGCCTCGACCAGCCCCTCCCATAGCTCGCCCACCGCATCCTCGGGGATGCCGGCGGTGCGGGCATGGGCGCGGGCATTGGCGATCACCGCCGCCTTGCGCGCCTCGTCGCGCACCTGGCCGCGCTCGGGCTTGATGCGGGCGGCGGCGTCCATATAGCCGAAGCGGCGCTTGAGCAGCGCGACCAGCGCCGCGTCCACCGCGTCGACGCCGGCGCGGACTTCCACCATGGTCGTGCAGGCTTCGGGATCGAGTATCTCTTGCATGCCCGCTCCTTGGCGGGGCAACCGGGCGCTGTCCAGCTTGACTCCTGCAGCGCCCGCCGCTAACCGCGCGCCTTCGCAATGGCCCCGCACCCCGGTGAAGCGGTGGCCCTGTCCTCCCTAGCGAGACCAGCAGGCGGATACCGGGAAAAACGTTGTTAGCGATTGCAAGGAATTACAATGTCGAAGCGTTCCAGCGCAAAGTACAAGCTTGACCGCCGCATGGGCGAGAACATCTGGGGCCGTCCCAAGTCCCCGGTGAACAAGCGCGAATACGGCCCCGGCCAGCACGGCCAGCGCCGCAAGGGCAAGATGTCGGACTTCGGCATCCAGCTGCGCGCCAAGCAGAAGCTCAAGGGCTATTACGGCGACGTCACCGAGAAGCAGTTCAAGCGCGCCTATGAGGACGCTTCGAAGATGAAGGGTGACACCTCGCAGAACCTGATCGGCCTGCTCGAGCAGCGCCTCGACATGATCGTCTACCGCGCCAAGTTCGCGCCGACGATCTTCGCGGCCCGCCAGCTGGTCAACCACGGCCACGTTCTGGTCGATGGCGAGAAGTGCAACATCGGTTCGCGCCGCATCAAGCCGGGCCAGACCGTGTCGCTCCGCCAGAAGGCGCAGGAAATGGCGCTGGTCATGGAAGCCCAGAGCCTCGCCGAGCGCGACATCCCCGATTACGTGTCGCCGGAAGGCGCCTCGAAGATCACCTTCACCCGCGTGCCGACCCTCGACGAGGTGCCGTACCCGGTGAAGATGGAGCCGAACCTGGTCGTCGAGTTCTACAGCCGCTGATGCCAGGATTTAGCGCAAGCTAAATCCGGCTACATATCAGCGGCTCGGCCGGCGGCGCTCAAGCGCCGACCGACGGCGCGGCTTTGCCGCGACGCCGATCCAGACAGAAAGAGGGCGGTCCTTCGGGGCCGCCCTTTTTCTTTCTCGCATTCCCCTCCCTGCAAGGGAGGGGCTAGGGGTGGGTTGGAAAAGGCCGGGCTCGATGCCCGGGCTTTTCTGTTTCACGAGCCGGCTGGATGGGCGCCCCCGGCTTTCGCCGGGGTCGCAACCCACCCCCCGACCCCTCCCTTTCAGGGAGGGGAGCAGCTGCCGCCTATGGCTTCGCCGCCAGCCCCAGCGCCTTGCGCAGGAAGCCGTCGCTCTTGTCGAGCATCTGCGCGCGCACCTGATCGTCCTCGAGCTGGTGGTCGAGCCCCTTGAACTCGACATATTCCACCTGCTTGCCCGCGCCCTTCAGCTTGTTCGACATGGCGCGCGATTCGCTCACGCCCACATTCAGATCCTGGTCGCCGTGGAACAGCAGCACCGGCGCCTTGATCTTCCCGATGTTCTGCAGCGGCGAGCCTTCGCTGACATGCGGGCCATGGCCGATGAACGCGTCGACATTGTCGTAATTGGTGAAGCCGCGCGCTTCGCCGCGCAGCATGTCCAGGTCGGTCACCGGCGCGATCGCCACGATCGCCTTGAACAGGTCGGAATCGAGCACCGAGCTCTGCAGCGCTGCATAGCCGCCATAGGACCAGCCGACGATCGCCAGCTTGCCCGGCGCGGCGATGCCCTGCTTCTCCAGCCAGCGCCCGCCATCGTTGACGTCGCTGATTGCGACGCGCCACGACTGGAAGCCGTTGCGCTGGTACCAGGCGTCGCCATAGCCGGTCGAGCCGCGATAATTGGGCTGGAGCACCGCGAAGCCGCGGGCCGCATAGAATTGCGCCAGCCAGTCGAAGCCCCATTCGTCGCGCGACGCCGGTCCGCCATGCGGCATCACGATCGCGGGCAGGTTCTTGCCGTCGCTCCCCGCCGGCAGCGTCAGATAGCCGGGGATCGGGGTGCCGTCGACCGCCGGGAAGGTGACCGGCTGCACGGTGGCGAGCTTCACCTTGTCGAGCTGCGGGCGCGAAGGCATCACTTCGGCGAGCTGCTTGGTGCCCTTGTCGTAGAGATAATAGGTGCCGGCATCATTGTCGCCGCCGGCGAACATGAGCAGCTTGCTCTCGTCAACGCTGGCATCGATGAAGGTCACCAGCGGCTTGCCGGGCAGCGCCTTGCCCAGCGCGTTGCGCAGCTTGGCCAGCTCGGGATCGAAGAAGTCGGTCACGCGCTTCTCGGTGGCATAGCTCACGCCCACCACGCGCCGTTGCCGCCCGATCCGCGCCAGCCCGTCGACATCGATCTTCGGATTGCCCATCACCAGCTTGCGGGTCAGGTTGCCGTCCAGCGAGATGCTGTAGAGCGCGCGGTGGCCGTCCTGCCCGTCGAAGCCATAGACGACGTTGGCGTCACGATCGACGGCATAGGGGTTGAACCCGGTCTCGCTGCCATCGGCATTGTAGATCAGGTCGCCCAGCTTCTTCCATTCGCGGCTGTCGGGCGTGCGGTAGCTGTACGAGATGCGGTTCGACTGGTTGCCGTTATTGTCGAGATTCTGGACGCCCATCACCCGCACATTGCCGTGCCCGTCGCTGATGAAGTCGGAGGCGCCGCGGCGATTGGGCTCAACCTGCTTGTGCTTCAGCGTGGTCGTGTCGACCAGGTCGATGCCCACGCCTTCCTTGTTGCTCGCGGCGTGTGTGCCGGTCGAATATTCGGGGATGTAGAGCTTGGTCATCAGCACCGAGCCGTCCGATCCGTCGGGGCCCCAGTCGATCACGTCGCCGCCCGACTGGTCCATGCCGAGTGCCTTGTCGCTCGGCGGCTCGCTCAGCACCTTCAGGTCGGAGCCGTCGCTGTTGAGCGTCACCATCCGCGTGAACGCCACTTTCTGGTCGAGCTGCTGGATCATGTAGACGCTGCAGATGATCCGCGTGTTGCTCGCCCAGTGGCAACTCTGCAGCTGGTCGGGGCTGCCGGTGCCGCGCAGCACGGTCTTGGTATCGCCGCTGGCGAGGTCGGCGATCACCAGCGCCGCGCCGCGCCCGTTGATCGGCTCCACCATCGCCACGCGCTTGCCGTCCGGCGACAGGCTGATCTGCTGGACATATTCGCGCGCACCGAAGCGCTTGGCGTCGTCGCTCTGGGCATACGCGAGCGCCGGCATGGCAACGGCGGCGAGCAAGGCGCCGCGAACGATGGTTTTCATGAATCCCCCACTTGTTACGAAGCCGAGCCTAAACGGCTGACCTGTTTTGGCAATCCGCTGAAATCACCGCTTCGGGGGCAGGCGCGCGCCACGATGAAGCAAGCCCGTGGCAAGGCGCGCCGGTCGCTGACCCATAGCGGCGTCCGCGGCGCTGGCCGATCGCACCGAATCCGAATAATCTACCCGAATTGGCGGAAAGTCCCCGAATTCGGGTCAAGACGTCTGGCAAAAGTGCCGATGTTTCCGTAACATTTCCGCAAGAAAACCCTCGGGTCGCAGCGTGGGTAATAAAGTCGTTCGCCGGGATGTGCTCCGGAACGAACGCGGCGTGCATTTGAACTGAACGGAACAGGATTGGGGCTGGGGCCGAGTCGTGTTGCCGTGTGAAGGTCCGGGGGGACTAAGCATTGCCTCTTGTCCATCGAGACGTGCGTCTCGATCATCCAGCAGTAAAATCGTTGCTTGGCCGTCTCGATGCCGCAGGTGCCATTGGTGTCCCGCGCTATCCCTTGCCGGCGAGCCGCAACGGCCGCTGCTACTGGAACGTCCGCGATCAGGTGCGCGCGCAGGGCGGCACTTGCCGCTTCGGCTGGATGCTCGTCGAGATTCCGGGCGTGATGCTGTTCGGCTGGCATCATGCGGTGTGGCAGGCGCCTTCGGGGCTGCTCACCGATATCTCGCCGCATCCGGTCACCGGCTGGGGCGTCGGCAGCACGAGCTTCGCGCCCGACCCGGTGCAGGATTATCCGCTCGATTGGCCGCCGAACATGCCCCAGGTCTTCGAGCCGCTGCTCGTCGCGGCGCCGCTCGATCGCTTCGTCGCCGCGGAGGCGGAAGTGCATGCGCTGCGCCAGCGCTACCGCGATGCCCAGCGCGCGATCGATTCAGCCACCTGCTTTGACGGCGATGCCGATCTGATCGTGCATGTCGAAAGCGTCGGCGATCTCGCCCAGCTCAAGAAGGTCGAGCGCCGCTTCCTGCCGCAAATCCGCGCGGCCGAGGCCCGCCGCGACGCGTTGATCCCGGCGCTGGTCGAGCTCCAGCAAGCGGCGCTCGATCGGCTCGAGGATGCCTCGAACCACAGCCTGGCGGTGGCGGCCCAGGCGGCGGAGATTTTGCGCGCGGTGAGCGGGTAGATCCCCCCGCCACTGCGCACCGTCATCCCCGTGCGGGCGATCCGGAGCTTCGGCAGCCCCGCTCTCGGCTCCGTCCTACGCCCGCGCGGGGATGACTTCAGTTTCCGAGCTCGCGCACAGCGAAGTCGATGAAGCTCGGCCAGTTGTCGCGGTTGTTGTGCCCGCCGCGATGCTGGCGGAAGGCCAAGTCGCCGCCGGTCACCGGGGTCAGCGCGGGCGGGAAGTCGGTTGCGCTCAGTCCCTTGCGGCCGGTGATCGTCCAGGCCGGCGATGCTGCCACCGCCGCCAGGAAGCTGCCCTTGGGATCGACCCAGCCATCGCCGGTGTCGACCGTGCCGGCGCCGATGAACAGCGGGCGCGGGGCCGAGAGCGCGATCAGCATGTGCGCGTCGATCGGCAGGTCGAACTCGGTCTTCGGCCCGGCGTACTTCAGGAAATTGCCGGCGAACCAGTGATATTCGCCGCCGGCGGCCAGGTTGCCCATCCGCTCGCCGAAATTGCGGCGATAGAGCGCCGCCCCGCCCGCGCCCGACGAGCCGATGAAGCCGATCGCGAACTTTGGATCATAGGCCATCGTCACCAGTGCCGCCTTGCCGTAGCGCGACAGGCCCTCGATGCCGATCCGGCGCGCATCAACATCGGCGTTCGAAGCGAGTGCTTCGCGCGCCCGGCTCGCGCCCCAGGCCCAGGCGCGCAGCACGCCCCAGTCCTCGGGGCCGCGCCGCTTACCCCTGAGCGCGATGCCGATCACCCCGGTCTTGAGTTCGCCGCCATTGTCCGCCTGGATCGAGTTCGCCACCACGGTCGCATAGCCCCAGCCGCGCTTGAGCAGCTGTTCGGTATAGGGCGGGCCGGGATCGGCGGGGCGGGGCGGTCCGGGGAATTTGAATCCCTCGGGGAAGCCGAAGCTGAGCATCACCGGCACGCGCCGGTCGCTCTCTGGCAGCGTGTATCTGAGTAATATGGTCGCCGAAGCTTGCGGCCAGGCCGAATTGTTCGCCTTGCCCTCGAGCCAGGCCTTGGTCACCGGAATCCCGCCCTCGACCGCCTTTTCGGTCTTCACCAGATTCCAGCTTATTTTCGGGGCAGTTAGCGGCACGCGGCCATAGATCTCGCGGTCGAACATTTCGGCGATCTCGCGGTGCCGCCGGTCCCAGCCCTTGCTGTTCCGGACGGCGCGGCCGTCCTTGAAGCGCATCAGACGCGGAAGTTCGGGCGTGCCCGCTTTGGCCTCGTCATAGTTCACCGCATTGGGCGCCTTGGGGTCGAAGCCGTCGGCGCCGGGGCGGATTTGCGTGATTCCCAGCGTGTCGAGCATCGCCTGGCGGTCGGCATTGGCGGCGGTGTAATCCTGCTGCTGCGCGGCGGCGGGCAGGGCAAGCGCCAATATCGGCGCCCAAAGCGTCCACAAGCGCACGGATTCCTCCCATTTGTTATCGCTACCATAGTGCCGCGCATTGCGATCGGGTGCAACTCCGGCCAACATCGCGGCATAATCGTTCCGGAAGGGGATCCCATGCGCCACCTGCTCACCGCCGCCCTGCTGCTCGCCAGTACCGCGGCCCATGCCCAGACCATCTCCGCCGAGACGATGAAGGCGGTCACCCAGGAGATCTCCTCCGACGCCTATGAGGGCCGCGCCCCGACCACCCCGGCCGAGGACAAGACGATCGCCTATATCGTCCAGCGCTTTGAAAAGGCCGGGCTAAAGCCGGGCAACAAGGGCAAGTGGACTCAGGACGTGCCGCTGGTCGAGCTCACCGCGAACAATGTCGCGCCGCTGGTCTTCTCGGGCGGCAAGGCCCCGGTCTCGCTCGACTATCGCAAGGACATGGTCATCGCCACCTACCGGGTGGTCCCCAAGGTCGCGATCAAGGACAGCGACGTGGTCTTTGTCGGCTATGGCATCAACGCCCCCGAGCGCGGCTGGAACGACTATGCCGGGCTCGACGTCAAGGGCAAGACGGTGGTCATCCTGGTCAACGACCCCGACTATCAAACCCCTGAAGCAAAAGGCTTATTCGAGGGCCGGGCGATGACCTACTATGGCCGCTGGACCTACAAGTTCGAGGAGGCGGCGCGCCAGGGCGCCGCGACCGCGATCATCGTCCACGACACCTTCCCGGCCGCCTATGGCTGGGGCGTGGTCCAGTCGAGCTGGACCGGGCCGCAGCTCGAGCAGGACACGCCGGGCGACCATCTGGACCAGAGCCAGGCGATCGGCTGGATGCAGCTCGACAAGGCGAAGGCGCTCTTCGCCGCCGCCGGCCAGGACTTCGACGCGCTCTCCGCCGCTGCCCGGCAGAAGGGCTTCAAGGCCGTCCCGCTCGGCGTAAAGGCCTCTATCAGCTGGGATGTTTCGATCAGGCACCAGGCCTCGAAGAATGTCGTCGGCATCCTGCCGGGCACGCAGAAGCCCGACGAGGTCGTGCTCTATTCGGCGCACTGGGACCATCTCGGCCGCTGCGACGCGGTCAAGGGCGACGACATCTGCAACGGCGCGGTCGACAATGCCTCGGGCATCGGCGGGCTGGTCGCGCTGGCGGAAGCGCACGCCAAGGCGGGCCCGGCCAGGCGCAGCGTCGTCTTCCTGGCGGTCACCGCCGAGGAATCGGGGCTGCTGGGCTCCAAATATTATGCCGAGAACCCGGTCTATCCGCTCGCCAAGACGGTGGGCGGGGTGAACATGGATTCGCTCAACGTCATTGGAAAGACGAAGGATTTCGTGATCACCGGCGCTGGCAAGTCCGAGCTGGAGGATCTGGTGAAGCCCTATGTCGCGGCCGAGGGGCGGGTGATCGTCCCCGAGCAGCGTCCCGAGGCGGGCAGCTATTACCGCTCGGACCATTTCAGCTTCGCCAAGCTTGGCGTGCCGATGCTCTATGGCGACAGCGGCGACGACCTGGTCAACGGCGGCACGGAGGCGGGCAAGAAGGCGGCCGAGGACTATGTCCAGAACCGCTATCACAAGCCCCAGGACGAATATGACGCCAACTGGGACTGGAGCGGCGCGGTCTCCGATCTCACCATCTACTACCGCCTTGGCCGCCAGCTCGCCGACAGCGGCATCTGGCCGAACTGGTATCCCACGGCCGAATTCCGCGCGGTCCGCGACAAGTCTCGCGCCGGCCAGTGAACGGTTATAAAGGGGCGGAATGACGATGATTCCGCCCCCCAAGCCCGAATGGGCGCCGCACGACGCCGTCTGGATCGGCTTCCCCAGCCATCCGGAGCTCTGGCAGGACGATCTTCCCTCCGCCCGCATCGAAGTCGCCGCCTTCGCCAAGGCAGTGCATGCCGATGGCCGCGGCGAGAAGGTGATCCTGGTCGCCGCCGATGACGAGGCGGCCGCCGCCGCCAAGCTGCTCGTCGGCAACACCGCCAGGATCGTCGTCGAGCGCTTCGGCGACATCTGGCTGCGCGACACCGCCGCGATCATCGGTGGCGACAAGCTGGCGCACGACTTCCGCTTCAACGGCTGGGGCGGCAAATACGACCTGCCCGGCGACGACGATGTCGGCCTGCGCCTCGCCGAGCGCGCGCGCTTCAAGGTCGAGGAGCATGGCTGGATCCTCGAGGGCGGCGCGATCGACGGCGACGGCACCGGCCTGGTCGTCACCACCGAGCAATGCCTGCTCAACCGCAACCGCAACCCGCAGCTCAGCAAGGACGATGTCGAGGAGCTGCTGCGCCGCGACCTGGGCTACACCCAGGTGCTGTGGCTCGGCGACGGGCTGCTCAACGACCATACTGACGGTCATGTCGACAACCTTGCCCGCTTCATCGGCGAGAACCGGCTGCTGATCCCCGAGGCGGCCGAGAACGACCCCAATTGGCGCATCTACCAGGATGCCGCCCGCCGCGCCGAGGCGTTCGGCGTCGACGTGGTGCGCTTCCCGTCGCCGGGCCGCGTGCTCAACGACGACGAGGAGATCATCCCGGCGAGCTACATGAACTTCTATATCGGCAATGCCGCGGTGGTGCTGCCGCTCTATGGGCAGGAGAACGACCAGGCGGCGATCGACGCGCTGGCCCGGCTCTTCCCGGGCCGCGAGATCGTCGGCCAGCGCGCCGACCATATCCTGACCGGTGGCGGTAGCTTCCACTGCATCAGCCAGCAGATCCCGACGGCTTGAATTCCCTCTCCCGCTTTGCGGGAGAGGGAGGGAGCCGACATAGTCGGCGGAAGGGTGAGGGGCAGTAAGGTGAGGCGGGCATCTGCCTCTCGTACAGGCCCTCACCCGGCCTGCGCTTCGCGCGGCCACCCTCTCCCGCAAAAGCGGAAGAGGGTTATTTAGCCGGCGCCCCGGCAATCGGCCCCGCGCCCGGCGCGCTGACGCGCCAGATCATGTTGCCGACATCGTCCGCGACCAGCAGCGCGCCCTTGGCGTCGGTGATCACGCCGACCGGGCGGCCGTTCACCGTCTTGCCGTCCTTGGCGAGGAAGCCGGTGAGCAGGTCGATCGGCTTGGCGCCCTTGAGCGGATAGCCATTGTCGCCGAACGGCACGAAGACGAGCTTGTAGCCCGAGGGCGGCTCGCGGTTCCACGATCCGTGCAGCGCGACAAAGGCGCCATTGGCGAACTGCGCGCCGAGCTTGGCATCGGCGGCGAAGGCGAGGCCGAGCGGCGCGGTGTGCGGCCCGAGCGCATAATCGGGGCGCTTGGTATATTCGCGCAGGTCCGGCCGCTCGGGCGTCACGCGCTTGTCGATATAGCCGCCCCAGTAATTCCACGGCCAGCCATAGAAGGCGCCGAAATCGACTTGGGTGAGATAGTCGGGCGGCATGTCCGAGCCGAGCATGTCGCGCTCGTTGACCACCGCCCAGAGATTGCCGGTATGCGGCTCGAAGCCCATGCCGTTGGGATTGCGGATGCCCCAGGCATAGACGCGCGACGCCTTGGTCTCCGGGATCACCTCGAGGATCGCGGCGCGGGTGCGCTTGGCGGCGTCGAGCTGCTTGGCGACCTCGAACGGCGAGGTGGCGTTGTAGATGTCGCCTTCCTTGTCGAGCCCGTTCTCGGCGATGTTCGACGAGGAGCCGACCGCGACATAGAGGCGCTTGCGGTCGGGCGAGGCGAGGATGTTGCGCGCCCAGTGATTGCCGCCGCCAGCCAGGTCGATGATCTTCTCCGGCTTGGCGGTGATGCTGGTGTCGCCGGCCTTGTAGGGGAAGCGGACGAGCGCGTCGGTATTGGCGACGTAGAGCCAGTCGCCGACCAGCGCCATGCCGCTCGGCGAGTTCAGCCCGGTGAGGAAGGGCGCGCGCTGGTCGACCACGCCGTCGCCATTGCTGTCGCGCAGCAGCGTGATGCGGTTGGCCGAGGGCACGTCGGCGCCGGCGCGCTTCATCATGATGCCCATGATCCAGCCGGTGATGCCGCCGCCCTCGCGCGGGGGCGAGTTGCTCTCGGCGACGAGCACGTCGCCATTGGGCAGGCGATAGAGCCAGCGCGGGTGATCGAGCTTGTCGGCGAAGGGCGCGACGACCAGCCCCGCCGCCGCGGTCGGCTTGGCGCCGTTCGCCCAGCCCTTCGGCGTGGCGATGCGGATCGTCGGGATATCCTGGTAGCGCGCCTCGCCCAGTTGGGGGACCACGCCGGTGACGGCCTGTTCGGAGAGCTTCGCCTTGTCGGGCTGGGTCGCCCAGAAGAACAGCGCGATGAGCGCCACGGCGATGAGGGCGAGGATGATTAGGATCCGCTTGAGCATGGGCGGAGGATAGGGGGCGGGAAGGGGGAAGCCAACTAATTCCTCCCCAGCTTGTCTGGGGGAGGGGGCCTCCGCTGGAGGGGTGTGCGCCGGGCACCGGCGCGTTGCGCCGGCCCCTCCCCCACCACCTTCGGCGGCGGTCCCCCTCCCCGAGACGAGCTTGGGGAGGAATTTAGACGGTCACTTCAGGTCGAAGCGGTCGGCGTTCATCACCTTGGTCCAGGCGACGACGAAGTCCTTGACGAACTTCTCCTCATTGCCGTTCTCGGCATAGACTTCGCCGACCGCGCGGAGCTCCGAATTCGAGCCGAAGATCAGGTCGGCGCGGGTCGCGTGCCACTTCTCGTGACCTTCCTTGCGGTCGGTCGCAATATACTCGTCGTCGCCTTCGCCGGCCGCCGCCCAGACATTGGTCATGTCGTAGAGGTTGACGAAGAAGTCGTTGGTCAGCTGGCCGGGGCGCTTGGTGAAATGGCCGTGACCGCGCTCGCCGTGATTGGCGCCGAGCACGCGCAGCCCGCCGATCAGCACGGTCATCTCGGGCACCGAGAGGCCGAGCAGCGAGGCGCGGTCGAGCATCATCTCCTCGACCTTCACCGCCAGCTTCTTCTTGCCGACATAGTTGCGGAAGGCATCTGCCTCGGGCTCCATCACCGCGAAGCTTTCGGCGTCGGTCTGCTCCGCCGTCGCGTCGCCGCGGCCGCCGGTGAAGGGTACCGCGACGCTGGCCCCCGCGTCCTTGATCGCCTTTTCGAGGCCGACCACGCCACCGAGCACGATGGCATCGGCGAGCGACATGCTGCCGCGCAACCCGTTCAGCGTGTCGATCACCTTGGCGAGGGTCGCGGGTTCGTTGACCTCCCAGTCCTTCTGCGGGGCCAGCGCGACGCGCGCGCCGTTGGCACCGCCGCGGAAGTCCGACTTGCGGAAGGTGCTGGCCGAGGCCCAGGCGGCCTTGACCAGCTGGCTGACGCTAAGGCCGCTGTCGGCGATCTTGGCCTTCACCGCCGCGACATCGGCGTCCGAGGGCGTGGTGCCGGCAGGGATCGGGTCCTGCCAGATCAGGTCTTCGGTGGGGACTTCCGGTCCGAGATAGCGGACCTTGGGGCCCATGTCGCGGTGGGTCAGCTTGAACCAGGCGCGGGCAAAGGCGTCCTTGAACGCTTCATGGTCGGTCCGGAACTTCTCGCTGATCGCGCGGAATTCGGGATCGCGCTTGAGCGCCATGTCGGCGGTGGTCATCATCGTCGGGACACGGAGGTTGGGGTCCCAGGCCGCCGGCGCCTTGTCCTCTTCCTTCTGGTTGATCGGCTGCCACTGGTTGGCGCCCGCGGGCGACTTCACCAGCTCATAGTCATAGTCGAGCAGCAGGCGGAAGAAGTTCTCGCTCCACTCGCGCGGCGTGTTGGTCCAGGCGCCCTCGATGCCGCTGGTGACGGTATGCTCGCCGATGCCGCCGCTCTCATGGCCGCTGACCCAGCCAAAGCCCTGCGCGACGAGGTCGCCGCCGGCCGGCGCGGCGCCGAGCAGCGAGGCGTCGCCATTGCCATGCGCCTTGCCGAAGGTGTGGCCGCCAGCGGTGAGCGCGACGATCTCCTCGGCGTTCATCGCCATGCGCTTGAAGGTCTCCTTCATGTCGCGCGCCATGCCGGCATCGTCATGCGGGTTGCCGCCCGGCCCCTCGGGATTGACGTAGATCAGGCCCATCTGGATTGCGGCGAGCGGGCCCTCGAGCTCGTGCATGCCATGCTCGGGGGCGATGCGGGTCTGGACGCCCTGGTTGACCCATTTGTCTTCCGAGCCCCAATAGATGTCGCGCTCGGGCTCATAGACGTCGGGGCGGCCGCCACCGAAGCCGAACACCGGCCCGCCCATGCTCTCGATCGCGACATTGCCGGTGAGGATGAACAGGTCGGCCCAGCTGATGTGCTTGCCGTATTTCTGCTTGATCGGCCACAACAGGCGGCGCGCCTTGTCGAGATTGCCGTTGTCGGGCCAGCTGTCGAGCGGGGCGAAGCGCTGCTGCCCGCTATTGGCGCCGCCGCGGCCATCGGCGGTGCGATAGGTGCCGGCGGCGTGCCAGGCCATGCGGATGAAGAAGGGGCCGTAATGCCCGTAATCGGCCGGCCACCAGGGCTGGCTGTCGGTCATCAGCGCAGTGAGATCCGCCTTGAGCGCCTGGTAATCGAGCTGCTTGAAGGCTTCGGCATAGTCGAAATCACTGCCCATCGGGTTGGAAGGGCCGTTGGGATTGAGGATCTCGGTGGCGAGCATCTCGGGCCACCAGTCCTTGTTGGTGCGGCCGAGCAACGCGCGCACGCCGCCGGCGCCATGCATTGGACAACCGCCGCCGTCGATCGATCCTGTCTTCGCGTCCATCTCCCGATCTCCTTGCTGGATGTGTGGCCAGGGGATGCCACTCCCGATGCAATCGAGGAAATGGATTAGTTGACGGTCACTGATCGACTGAGTGATATTTGCGACATATGGTTGTCAGGCGGCGGATGCGCCGACAGCCCGGCATGCTTTTGCACCCCGGGACAGAAGGAAAGGACCGGCGCGTTCTCTTCTCTGGCGCTCGGGCTCGACGACGATCGGTACTGGCATTCGAGATAAATATGTCGCGTCGAGACTCTGATGCCGCGGCGTGCCTCCCCTCTGTTTCAGCTACGAGAAGTGAGGGGTGCATAAAGCAGGGGCTCTACGGCGAATATTATGCGGCGAAGCTTCGACTTACCTGCCGAACGGCTCCGCGCCGATCCTCCGATGTCGCTACGTGCGGCATCGGCCTTCCGATCCTTCGTGCTGGCCTGGTACGAAGGATGGCGAGGCTTGTAACCTATTTGGTTATTATTGTCAAGCGCCGAATTCCTTCCCCGGCTTGTTGGGGGGACAGCCGCCGAAGGCGGTGGTGGAGGGGCGCCGCGGGCTACCGCCGCGTTGCGGCGGCCCCTCCACCCTATCGCTGCGCGAATGGTCCCCCTTCCCGAGCTAGCTCGGGAAGGAATTGAAGGGGTTATTCCTCCGCCAGCGCCTTCTCCACCGGGGGATGGAGCCGCAGCCGGGTGACGCGCTTGGGATCGGCCTCGACGATCTCGAGCTTCCAGCCGCTGTCATGCTCGAGGCACTCGCCCGCTTCGGGGACATGGCCCGCGAGCACGAAGGCGAGGCCGCCCAGCGTGTCGACATCGCCATCGACTTCGCCGAGGCGCGGGTCGACCGTCTCGGCGACGTCCTCGAGCTCGGCGCGGGCATCGGCATCCCAGCCGCCGCCGTCGATCGGCACGAGCAGCGCGGTCGGCGCCTCGTCATGCTCGTCCTCGATCTCGCCGACGATCTCCTCGATCAGGTCCTCGATCGTGATCAGCCCCTCGGTGCCCGAATATTCGTCGAGCACCATGGCGAGATGGGTGCGGCGCAGGCGCATCTGGGCGAGCAGGTCGAGCGCGCCCATCGACTGGGGCACGTAGAGCGGCTGGCGGATCAGCGCGGACAGGTCGGCGGGGTGCGGCGCGCCGCTCGCCAGGATGTTGAACACGTCCTTGATGTGGACCATGCCGATGATCGTATCGAGCTCCTCGCGGAAGACGGGGAGGCGGCTGTGGCCGGCTTCCTCGAACAGCTTCACCAGGTCGGCGAAGCTGGTCTTCTCCTCGACCGCGATGATGTCCGCGCGCGGCACGCCGACATCGCCGGCATCGCGCTCGCCGAAATGGAGCAGGTTGCGCAGCATCTGCCGCTCGATCGGGGCGAGATCGCCCACCGGCGACTTGCCGCCATCTTCCTCATGCTCGTCGATCGCGTCTTCGAGCCGGTCGCGCAGCGTTTCTTCCTGGTCGTCACCGAACAACAGGGTGCGGATGCCGCGCCATATTCCGCCACCTTCGTGGCTGTCTCCGTTGCCGTTGCTACTAGGGCCCTCGGGCATGTTCGGTGTTCAATCCTCGCGTATCAGATAGGGGTCGTGCAGGCCGAGGCTGGCGAGCGCGGCGCGCTCCATTTCCTCCATCGCCTCGGCTTCGGCATCGTCCATATGGTCATAGCCTAGCAAATGCAGCACGCCGTGGACAATCAGGTGCGTGGCGTGATCTTCGACGCTGACCTGGCGCTCGAGCGCCTCGGCCGCGCAGATGCCGTGCGCCAGGACGATATCGCCCAACAGCACCTCGCCATCGTCGCTATTCTCGGTCACCGCCTCCATCAGATCGGGCTGGATCATCGGGAAGGAGAGCACGTTGGTCGGCTTGTCCTTGTCGCGATACTGACGGTTGAGGACATGGACCTCGGCATCCGAAGTGAAGCGCACCGCGACTTCGATGGCCGCGGGGTGGGTGAGCCACTCCAGGTACGGCGTCTGCTGGAGCGCGGTCTCGGCGGCGCGATTGGCGAGGGCTTCCCAGTCGGCGTCGGGCCAGGGAGATTCGACGAGGGCGGCGACGTCAAGCATTCGGCCCCTCATAGGCGTCGACGATCCGGCCGACGATCGGGTGGCGGACGACATCGGCGGCGGTGAAGCGCGAGAAGGCGATGCCTTCGACGCCCTCGAGCCGGCGGACCGCGTCGTTCAAGCCCGAGGCGGGCGGGCCGCCGGGCAGGTCGACCTGGTTGGGATCGCCGCAGATCACCATCCGGCTGCCCTGGCCGAAGCGGGTGAGGAACATCTTCATCTGCGCCGGCGTGGTGTTCTGCGCCTCGTCGAGGATGACGAACGCCTCGGCCAGGGTGCGGCCGCGCATGAAGGCGATCGGGGCGATCTCGATCTCGCCGCTGGCGATCCGCCGCTCGACCTGCTCGGCGGGCAGGCAGTCGTACAAGGCGTCGTAGATCGGGCGGAGATAGGGATCGACCTTCTCCTTCATGTCGCCGGGCAGGAAGCCCAGCCGCTCGCCGGCCTCGACCGCGGGACGGGAGAGGACGAGGCGCTGGACGCTGCCGGTGATCAGCTGCGCCACGGCCTGGGCGACGGCGAGATAGGTCTTGCCGGTGCCCGCCGGCCCCAATGCGAAGATCATGTCGTTCGAGACGAGCTCGCGCATGTAATGCGTCTGCGCCACCGAGCGCGGCACGATCGTCTTCTTGCGCGTGCGGATCATGATCGAGGCGGGGGCATTGCCATTGTCCGCCTTGACGATGCCGGTGAGCATCGGCTCGCTCGACATCGCGATCACCGCGTCGATCAGCCCGGTATCGACTTCCTCGCCGCGGATGACGCGGGCGTGGAGCTCCTGCAGCACTTCGCGGGCATGGGCGACGGCTTCCGCCGCGCCCTCGATCTGCACGCGCTGGCCGCGGGCATGGATATAGACGCCCAGCCGTTCCTCCAGCGCCAACAGGTTGCTGTCGAACTCGCCGAAGAGCTGGGGCAGGAGCTGGGGCTTGTCGAAGGTCACCTCGGCGCGGGAGCGATCACCGGACTGGGCGGGGACAGGCTTGCGGCTCATGCTGCTCCTTCACGCTGGAAAATGTTGAATCTCTTGAATGTCCCACGCGTGCGCGCGGGCGCTGACCTGCCAGGGCGCCTAGCGGCGCTGCGTGTCAAAGCGAAGACGATGCGGGCGGTTCCCTGTCGCATGCGATGTGGGAAGAGTGGCAGAGGATTTCCAACTTTGACAGGGGGAAAGATGCAGCGATGCATGTCGGCGCGCCGCCGTGTCCCGCGCGCAACGCCGGGCCGGCCTCAAGCGTCGAGCATCCCCGATTCGGCGAGCTCGATCCGGTCGCGGCCACCGCGCTTGGCGGTGTAGAGCGCCTTGTCGGCGCGCTGCATCGCGGCCGCGATCTGATCGGGCCCGCGCAGGAAGGCGAGGCCGCAGGAGAAGGTGACCGGCTCCTCGGGGTCGGGGCCGATCGGCTCGGCGTGCAGCGCGGTGCGCAGTCGGCTGACCAGCGCGTGCGCCTCGCGCGGGCCCATGCCGGGGATCAGGATGACGAACTCCTCGCCGCCCCAGCGCGCGACCAGGTCCGAGCGGCGCATCGTCTCGCTCACCCGGTGCGCGAATTCCTGGAGGACGAGATCGCCCTCGTCATGGCCGAAGATGTCGTTGACGCGCTTGAAGTGGTCGATGTCGACCAGCGCGAGCGTCGCCCGCGTGCTGTCGCGCAGGTGCGCGGCGGCGTCGAGGAAGCCGCGCCGGTTGCGCAGGCCGGTGAGCGGATCGCGCTCGGCCGCGTCGCGCAGCTGGCCGATCCGGGTGTTGGTGGCGATCGCGGCGAGCCCGACACTGTCAAGCAGCTCGCCGGCCAGGTCGCGGCCGCCGGCGGGGATGTCGCTCACCGCTTTGCCATCCTGGACCTGGCGCAGCATCGACGAGGCCTGGCGGATCGGGGCGAGGAGCGCGCCGAGCGCATAGATCGCGAAGAGCGTGCCGGCGAGCGTGGCGAGCAGCAGCGGGGCGAACACCGCCCATTCCCACTCGCCGAGCACGGCCTGGCTGGCGAGGAAGGCGAGGAGGGGCAGATGGACCGCGGCGAAGCAGACGGCGAAGATGCGCAGGTGGAAGTGACGGGGAAACAGGAAGCGGGTCGCCAGGTAAAAGCGCATGCGGATGCGGTCCCCTTGTTCTCATTGTCACCCGGCCGGACGGACGGGGCTGGAACAAGAGGTGCTAGATTTGCGAAGCTTACCCGGGTGTTGCGGGGAATCGTTAACACGGCGGAATGAGTCGCGGGGGCGGCGATTCGAGTCGCTGGTCAGCCGATCACGGCCCTCGCCAGCGCCTGCTCGACCGCGCCGATCGGCTTGCCCGCGGGCGGGTGCATCGACATGAAGTAGATGTATTTGTCGCCGCCGATGAAGACGTGGAGCTGGTGCATCGCCTCGACCGAGAAGGCCGCGGTGCCGAGGCCGGGGACGTCGACGGGGTTGGCACCGACGCTCTGGCGCGTCCGCTGGATCGCGTCGGGCGTGTTGTCGTCGATCGGGGACTGACGGGCGAAGAAGTCGATGCTGCCCCCGCCGGCGAGGCTGTAGGTGCATTGCGAGAAGCTGGCGGTGCCCGCGGTGGCGGGATTGACCCGGCTCAGCGCCGCATCGGTGACGGCGAGGCCGGTGACTTGCGCGACCTTTTCCTTCGGGAGGATCGCGCAGGCATTGGCGGCGTCGAAGGCGGAGGCGATCGCACCGGTTGCGCCCGGCGCGGTTGCCGTGCTGCCATTGCCGCCCGCGGGGGCGCCGCCGCATCCCGCAAGCAGGAGCGCGGCCCCCATGATCACGCTGCGCGACTTCGTCATGACGACTCTCCCCTGTCTCAAGGAAACCATATCGTTTCCTTGGATCGGCGGACAATCCACTATTCTCGTCATTCCCTCGAATGAGGAGCCAAGCATGCCTTTGCCGTTCGCCGTCTGACGTCGCATGCGGTTGGAAACCCTGTGTTTCCCGGGCGGAACGGCGTCCCTGCCGCCGCCTCGGGCGTTTCCGGAAGCACCTGGGGATCGACAAGCAAGGAAGAAGATGATGCAGGATTTTGAAGGCAAGGTCGCGATCGTGACAGGCGCGGCGTCGGGTATCGGCGCGGCGGTGGCGCGGGACCTTGCGGAGCGCGGGGCGCGGGTGGTGGTCGCCGATTTCGACGGTGCGCATGCCGTCGCGACCGCCGAGGCGCTGGGCGAAGGCGCGCGCGCGTTCCAGCTCGACGTCGCCGATCCCGAGGCAGTGAAGGCGATGGTCGACTTCGCGGTGTCAGAGTTCGGCGCGCTGCATCTGGCGGTGAACAATGCCGGGATCGGCGGACCCTCGGCGCCGGTGGCGGACATCACGCTCGAGGACTGGCGCCGGGTGATCGACGTCGACCTCAACAGCGTCTTCTTCTGCCTCAAATACCAGATTCCCGCGATCGTCGCGGCGGGGGGCGGATCGATCGTCAACATGGCCTCGATCCTCGGCGCGGTCGGCTGGGGCGGTTCGGGCATCTACGTCACCGCCAAGCACGCGCTGCTCGGCCTCACCAAGGCCGCAGCGATCGACTATGCCGAGCAGGGCGTGCGCGTGAATGCGGTCGGCCCGGGCTTCATCCACACGCCGGCGATCGCGGCGAGCATGACGCCCGAGGCGATCGCCAGCCTTGCCGGGAAGCATCTGCTCAACCGGCTGGGCACGCCAGAGGAAGTCGCGGCGCTGACCAGCTTCCTGCTCTCCGACAAGGCGAGCTTCATGACCGGGACCTATTATCCGGTCGATGGCGGCTACCTGGCGCGCTAGCCTGTATCGACCTTGCGCGACGCTGTTTCCTAAGCTGATCCCCTGCGAAGGCCGGGGCCCAAGGTAACGGAGCGATACGGCAGAGAAACCCTGGGCCCCGGCTTTCGCCGGGGAACGGAAATTGCTGAATGTCAGTACGCCCCAAGCTCGCGCGGTTGCTCAAGCCGCCGCGCGTACCTTCTCCACGCCGGTCAGCGAATTGCCGTAGCCGCTGGTGATCTCGACCTCGACCATGTCGCCGATCTTCGCATCGGTGTTCAGGTACACCGACTGGAGCCAGGGCGACTTGCCGAGCATCTGGCCGGGGAGCTTGCCCTGGCGCTCGATCAGCACCGCGCAGGTCTTGCCGATGCTTGCCTGGTTGAAGGCGAGCTGGTCGCGGTTGAGCGCGGCCTGGAGGCGCTGGAGGCGCTCGTCCAGTATCTCGGGCGCGATGAACTGGTCGCGCATCTCCGCGGCGGGCGTGCCGGGGCGGGGCGAGTATTTGAAGCTGAAGCACTGCGCATAGCCGACCGCGTCGACCAGGCTGAGCGTCTCCGCGAACTCCGCCTCGCTCTCGCCGGGGAAGCCGACGATGAAGTCGCCCGACAGCGCGATGTCCGGCCGCGCGGCGCGAACGCGGTCGAGGATCTTCAGATAGCTGTCGCGCGTGTGGCTGCGGTTCATCGCCTTGAGGATGCGGTCGCTGCCGGCCTGCACGGGCAGGTGCAGGAAGGGCATCAGCTTCTCGACCTCGGCATGCGCGCGGATCAGGCCCTCGCGCATGTCGTTGGGGTGGCTGGTGGTGTAGCGGATGCGGGTGAGCCCCTCGATCCGGTCGAGCGCGTGGATCAGGCCGTGCAGCCCGGTGCCGGCATCGTCGTCCCAGGCGTTGACGTTCTGGCCGAGCAAGGTGATCTCGCGCGCGCCGGCGTCGACCAGTGCCTTGGCCTCGTCGACCAGATCGGCGAAGGGCCGGCTGATCTCCGCGCCGCGGGTATAGGGCACCACGCAATAGGTGCAGAACTTGTCGCAACCCTCCTGCACGGTGAGGAAGGCGCTGGGCCCGACCCGGCGGCGGCTGGGCAGCGCACCGAACTTGCTCAGCGCCGGCATGTCGGTGTCGAGCGTCGACTGGCCGCTGGCGGCCTTGGCGACCAGCTCGGGCAGGTTGTGATAGGCCTGCGGGCCGACGACCACGTCCACCTTGGCGCGGCGGACGATCTCGGCACCCTCGGCCTGGGCGACGCAGCCGGCGACGGCGATCATCGGCTCGGTGCGATCGGCCAGGCGGGCATCCTTCCGAAGGCGGCCAATGTCCGAATAGACCTTCTCGGTCGCCTTTTCGCGGATGTGGCAGGTGTTGAGCACGACGAGATCGGCGGCCTCGCCTTCGGCGGCGGCGGTCATGCCCTGCGCGGCCATCAGCTCGGCCATGCGCTCGCCGTCATAGACGTTCATCTGGCAGCCGAACGACTTGACGTGGAAGGTCCTGGGGTTTTTCGGGGCGTTCATTGGGCGGGGCTATACACATTCCTCCCCCGGAGGGGGAGGGGGACCAGCGAAGCTGGTGGAGGGGCCCCTGCCACGGACGATATCGCCTGCGGCGAGCCCTCTCCACCACCGCCTTCGGCGGCGGTCCCCCTCTCCCTCCGGGAGAGGAATTACTCTGCAGGCTTAGGCTTGTAGCCGATCGCCTCTTCCGCGAAGCGGAATGGGCGCAGCGGCGCGCCGAGGACCTGGAGCAGCGCTTCCTCGATCCGCCGGCGGCTCTCCGCGGCGATCACCTTGCGGCCGGGGAAGTCGCGCGGGTGGAAGGGCTCGAGGAAATGCACGTCGAGGCGGAAGCTGCCCTTGCGGCTGAGGATGCGCTTGGCGTTGCTCAGCCCGCGCTCCTGGCCGATCCAGGCGATGTCATCGGCGGCGGCGCCGTAATCGAGCATCACCGGCTGGACCATCACCCCGGGCGGCGGCGGCTCGAGCACGCGCAGCATCGGCGTCTTGAACGGGAGCAGCGACTTGCCGTCGGTGGTGGTGCCTTCGGGGAAGATGGTGACCGCCCAGGTCTCGGCCAGCGCATCGCGCAGCTCGTTGATCTGCTCGGCGACGCCGAGGCGGTTCTCGCGCTTCACATAGACGGTGCGGTTGAGCCCGGCGAGCCAGCCGACCACCGGCGCGCTCTCGATCTCGGCCTTGGCGATGAAGGCGGTGCCGCTCGCCCCGCCGAGCGCGAGAATGTCGATCCAGCTGAGATGGTTGGAGATGTAGAAGACGTCGCGCTTCAGGTGCGTGCCGACGCGGCGGACGCGGGCGCCGCAGATCCGCGCGGCGCTGGCGAGGAAATGGCGCGGCCAGGGCGAGGGCAGGCGGAACAGGCGGAAGAGATAGTGAAGCGGCACGAAGAGTAGCAGCGCGAGGACGAGCAGCGCGACGCGGGCGGTGAGCCGGCATTTGCCGCGCAGGCTCAGCGGCGCCTCGATGCCCCGGGTCGCCTCCTCGCGGCGACGGGCCGCGCGCTCGGCCCGGGTCTCGCCCGCGGGCGCCACCTCAGCTCTTGCGGTCGAGCGTGACGCCGTAGAGCTCCATCCGGTGGTCGACCAGGCGGAAGCCCAGCCGCTCGGCGATCTGCTTCTGGAGCAGCTCGAGCTCGGGATCGACGAACTCGATGACTTCGCCGGTCTCGACGTTGATCAGGTGATCGTGATGCGCCTCGGGCGCGGGCTCGTAGCGGGCGCGGCCGTCGCCGAAATCGTGGCGATCGAGGATGCCGGCCTCCTCGAACAGGCGCACGGTGCGGTAGACCGTGGCGATCGAGATGCCCGGATCGATCGCCGAGGCGCGCTCATAGACCTTTTCCACGTCGGGATGGTCCTCGGCGTCGGAGAGGACGCGCGCAATCACCTTGCGCTGTTCAGTGATGCGCAGGCCCTTTTCGTGGCACAGCGCTTCGAGATCGATCTTACGGCCCATGGCCGCGATGTAACGTCAACGCGCGCAAGATAAAAGATGCCGAAACGCAAAAGGCCGGCCCGGAGCTGTCCGGGCCGACCTTTCATGTTTCGTCTTGTTGCGCGGCTCAGCGCTTGCGGCGCTTGGTGCCCAGGCCGATCTTCTTCGCCAGGGTGCGGCGCTGCTCGGCATAGTTCGGGGCGACCATCGGATAGTCGGCCGGCAGGTTCCACTTGGCGCGGTACTGCTCGGGGGTCATCTGATAGTGCGTCATCAGGTGGCGCTTGAGCATCTTGAGCTTCTTGCCGTCTTCCAGGCAAACGATGTAGTCGGGCTTCACCGAAGCACGCACCGAAACCGCCGGCTCCTGCTTGACTTCGGGCTCCGCGACCGCACGGCCAAGACCCGAAAGGGCGCCGTGGACGTTCTGGATGAGAGTCGCAAGGTCGGAAACCGACACGCTATTATTGCTGACATGTGCTGCAACAATATCCGCCGTCAGCGTTACCAGCGTTTCATCGATCTCGGTTCGCGTTTCCATCTTTTTCCTTTCGACCCTTTAATGGCTACTATAGAATGTGCCCTCGCAAGACCCTATCGGACCATTTCGGATCGAACGCAAGACCAATCCTTGCAATTATTCGTAAGTGTCAGTCGATGTTGCGCGCATAGGTATGCGCGTCAAACAACTGTCCGCTACGTCCACGATAATATTCCCGCCGCTCGCCGACCTTTTCGAAGCCTTCACGACGGTAGAGCCGTACCGCATCGTTTCCTGAGCGTACCTCCAGGTGCACGCGGACGACGCCGCGGCCGCGTGCTTCGTCGATGACCGCGCGGAGCAGCGCGCCGGCGACGCCGCGGCGGCGCGCGGCCGGACGAGTGGCGAGGAGGAGCAGCTCGGTCTCGTCGGCGACGACGCGGGCGAGCGCGAAGCCCGCATCCTGTCCGTCGACGCTGGCGATCACCAGCCAGACTCCCGGGAGCGAGAGCATCCCCAGGCACTGGGCGCTGGTCCACGCCTCGCCGTACTTGGCGTCGAACGCGTCGAGCATGATCGTGTTGACGCTGGCGAGGTCCTGCGCGCCGCCTTCGCGCAGCTCGACCAGGTGGAGCGTGCCGCTCATGCCAGGCCCCGCTCGGCGAGCGTCTTGGCATCGGGCGCGCGGCCGTAGACCGGGCGGGCGGGGAGCGCGGTGAAGCCGGCGGCGAGCAGCCGCGCATCGGCGGCATTGGGCAGCGTCTCGCGCAGGTCGAGCGTCGTCGAGAGCGCGGCGAGGTGGCGGACGCCGCTGCCAATCGCCGGCCGGCCCTCGAGCGCGGCGAGCGCGGCGGCGGGGGCGAGCGAGCGGAACGGCCCGTCTTCGCCGAGCGGCTGGGAATGAAACGCCTGCATGAACACCTCACCGTGCCCGCCTTCGAGGACGACGGCAAGCCGGGGGCTACCCGGATCGGCGGCGAAGCCGGCCGCGGCGATCAGCGCGAGCGAGGAATAGCCCTGGACGGGCACGCCCCAGCCGATCGACAGGCCGAGCGCAGCGGCAAGGCCGACGCGCACCCCGGTGAAGCTGCCCGGGCCGACATCGACGAGGATGCGCGCCGCCCGGCCTTCGCCGGGCAGCGACGCGATCATCGGCACGAGGCGCTCGGCATGGCCGCGGCCCACGACTTCATGGGCGGCGCCGATCACCTCGGTCCCGGCGAGCAGCGCGACCGAGCAGGCGGCGGTCGCGGTCTCGATGACTAGGGTAAGATCAGAGGACGCGATTGAACTGCTCGAATTCAGGACGCGGGAGCCGATCGAAGATGGTGGAGGGGTCGCCATGTCCCAGCGTTGCGATGAAGTTGGACTTCACATTGGGCTGGTCCGCAAAGAACGCTTCGTCAACCTTGGCGTTGTCGAAACCCGACATCGGGCCGGTATCGAAGCCGAGCGCACGGGCGGCGATCAGCAAGTACGCGCCCTGGAGCGACGAGTTGCGGAAGGCGTGGGTGTAGCGGATCTCCTCGCTCGGGAACCAGTCCTTGGCGGTCGGCGCGTGCGGAAAGAGCCAGGGGAGCTGTTCGTTGAAGGCCAGGTCCATGCCGATGATCACGGTGGCGGGCGCCTTGCGGATCTTGTCGGCATTGGTGCTGCTGGCGAGCGCGGCGAGCTTTTCCTTGGACTCGTCGCTGGTCAGCCAGACGAAGCGCGCGGCCTGGTTGTTCGCCGAGGTCGGGCCCCACTTCAGCAGCTCGTAGATGTTGCGGATGTCGGCTTCGGTCACCGGGGCATCGGTGTAGCCGTTATACGAGCGCGCGGTACGGAAGATCGTATCCAGCGCCGCGTCATCGAGCGGAGTGGCCATTATTCAGTCCTTTCGTAGGCGATTGGGCTCAGACGGCCCGGACTTCGGTGACTTCGGGTACGTAATGCTTGAGCAGCTGCTCGATGCCGTTCTTGAGCGTCGCGGTCGAGCTCGGGCAGCCCGCGCAGGCGCCCTGCATCTGGAGATAGACCTTGCCGGCATCGAAGCCGCGATAGACGATGTCGCCGCCGTCATTGGCGACCGCGGGGCGCACGCGCGTCTCGATCAGTTCCTTGATCTGCTCGATGATCTCGGCGTCTTCGGGATTGTCGCCGAAGTCCTGGCTCTCGGCGGGAACGCTGAAGCCGGCCGAGGGCGCGAAGAACAGCGGCATGTTCGCGGCGAAATGATCGAGCAGGATGCCGAGCACATCGGGCTTGGCGTCGCGCCACTCGGCACCGGGCGCGATCGTCACGGAAATGAAGTCGCGACCGAAGAACACGCCGGTCACGTCGCCCAGGGTGAACAGCGCGGTGGCGAGCGGCGAGGCCTCGGCCTCTTCGGGGCTCGCGAAGTCGCGCGTGCCCGCGTCCATCACGGTGCGGCCCGGCAGAAACTTGAGGGTGGCCGGATTGGGCGTGGCTTCGGTCTCGATCAACATGACCGCCATTTGGGCGCTCGGGCGGTGCGGATCAAGCTGGAAGGGGGAAACGAAAGGTTTCCGATGGGGTAGGGGCGGTTCCGCCGCCAGGGTGACGGACTGAACTCAGTCCTCCGCCTCGTGCGTGGTCGCGTTGGTCACATTCTGGTCGTGGCCGCTCTTGTCGCTGAAGAAGGCGGCGGCGAACAGGCCGCAGCCGAGCAGGGTGGACAGGAACACGCCGCCGATCGTCGCGAGGATCGCGGAGGGGTAGAGCGCGTCGTAGAGCGAGAGATACCAGAGCGAGCCCGCGACCATCACCACGCCGGCAAGCGCGATCCAGACGATCATCCGGCGAAACTCGGTCCAGGCCTTGGCGCGATCACTAGCCATGTTCGGCAGCTCCTTCGGGCCGGCATGTGGGCCCGCCGCGCCCGCAAATCAATTGGTCGTATTGACCACCCCGTTCCACCGAATCAGGTTCGTCCGCGCATCCTGCACGAATGCCGAGCCGCGGATCCAGGCAAGGAACCTGTCGACGAACCAGCGGCCCGGCTGGCGCAGCGGCCGGCGGAACTGGATGAGCAGGACGACCCGCGTGCCGCTGGTGTCGTTCCACACCTCGTGGTCATAGGTGTCGTCGAACACCAGCGTCTCGCCCTCGGCCCAGCGCAGCACGCGATCGTCGATCCGCATGCGCGCATCGCCATCGCGCGGCACGATCAGGCCAAGGTGGCAGGTGATCAGCCCCTTGGTGACGCCGCGGTGCGCCGGGATGTGCGTGCCGGGCGCGAGGATCGAGAAGAAGGCGCTGTTGAGCCCCGGGATTGCCTCGACCAGTCGGGTGGTTACCGGGCAGCGATCGAGATTCTCCTGCACCAGATAGCCATAGCCATAGAGGAAGAAGCTGCGCCACTTGTTCGCCGGCGCGATGGCGCGGTGATCGGGCGAGATCAGCGCGAGCGAAGGCGCCAGGTGCGGCTCGAACGCGGCGGCGATCGCCTCGGCGCGGATCGCCTGCCAGTTGGCGCGCAGCGCCTCGGTCCAGGCAAAGTCGCGCACGTCGAGCACGGGATCGGTGGAGACGAGCGAGAAGCGCGCGATGAACCGGTCGAGCGCGCCGCGCAGATGCTTGCCATATTTGATCAGGAAGGGGCGATGCCGGTCGGCGCGCAGCGGCATGTCGGGCATCACTGCACCGGACATGACCGTCAGATCGGGAATCATTTCCCGTGCTTGCGCGGCATCGACTTCGCCCGAGTCCCGCCACATTGCGCTGCCCCCAGCGCTCGGCTCGACCTTCACTACACCAGACCTTCTTGGTTAGTTTGCCCCTGTTTCGGCGAGTCTGCGCCCGCGCGCCCTTTGACTAGCTGCGGGATTGGTCGAGATCATGGCCCTGCCGCGGCGCAAAAGGGCGGGTTCGTGACGGGTGGGTAATGTCGCGGCGATTTCTCCCTCTCCCCTTGTGGGAGAGGGAGGGAGCCGACGCAGTCGGCGGAAGGGCGAGGGGGAGTGAGACTCACGTCCCCCCATCCTTCCCCCTCGCTTCGCGAGCGGACCCCTTCCTTCTCCCACAAGGGAGAAGGAGAAAGTGTGCCGAGCCGTACATGTGGCGGAAAGGTTCGCGCTGGCATGCCCGCCGCTTCGCCCCTAGATGGACGACCTATGCATTTCTTCCTGCGCGCTCCGCTTGCCCTCGTCGCTTTCGCAACCCTCGCGCCGGTGGCGCAGGCCCAGACGGTCAACACCAATCCCCCGAACGTCCCCGACACGCAGACGGTCGGCCGGCCGGTGCAGACCGCCAAGGACCCGTGGCTCTACGAGAAGAGCGACCTCGTCCATGACGATGCGTGGAAATTCGGGCGGCTTCCCAATGGCCTGCGCTATGCGGTGCGCAAGAACGGCGTGCCGCCGGGCCAGGTCTCGGTGCGCGTGCGGATGGACGTCGGCTCGCTGATGGAGACCGACAGCGAGCGCGGCTTCGCGCACATGCTCGAGCATCTTTCGTTCCGCGGCTCGGTCTATGTGCCGGACGGCGAATCGAAGCGGATCTGGCAGCGCCTCGGCGTGACCTTCGGCTCGGACTCGAACGCCAGCACCACCTTCACTGCGACGACCTATCAGCTCGACCTGCCGATGGCGACGCCGGCCGGGCTCGACGAGAGCTTCAAGATCCTGGCGGGCATGATGTCCGGTCCCGAGATCACCCAGAAGATCCTCGATTCCGAGCGGCCGGTGGTGATGGCCGAGCAGCGCGAGCAGCCCGGGCCCCGCGTGCGGCTGCAGGACGCGATGCTCGACCTGATGTTCGCCGGCCAGCCGCTCGCCCAGCGCGAGCCGATCGGCACGGTCGAGACGCTGACCGGCGCGACGCCCGCGACGGTCCAGGCCTTCCACGACCGCTGGTATCGCCCCGAGCGCGCGACCGTCATCGTCAGCGGCGACGTCGATCCGGCGCTGCTCGAACAGATGGTCGTCAAGTATTTCTCCGACTGGAAGGGCACCGGCCCGGCCGTGCCGACGCCCGATTTCGGCAAGCCGGTGGAAGGCAAGCCGGTCGCCGCCAGCATCGTCGAATCGGCGCTGCCGGTGATGACGACGATGGCGATCGTCCGCCCCTGGACGGTCGATGGCGACACGGTGATCTTCAACCAGAAGCGGATGATCGACCTCGTCGCGATCCGCATCATCAATCGCCGGCTGGAGACGCGCGCGCGCACCGGCGGGACGTTCATCGCGGCGGGCGCGGACCTTTCCGACATCGGCCGTTCGGCCAATATCACCACGGTGCAGGTGCTGCCCGTGGGCGACGACTGGGAAGCGGCACTGCGCGACGTGCGCGCGGTGATCGCCGACGCGCAGGCGACGCCGCCGACCCAGGCCGAGATCGACCGCGAGGTCGCCGAGATCGAATCCTCGATGAAGCAGCGGATCAACACCGCGCCGGTCGACGCGGGCGCCAAGCTCGCCGATGACCTGGCCGAGGCGGTCGACATCCACGAGACGGTGACGACGCCCGAATTCTCCTACGCGATCTTCAAGGGCGCGGTGGACGGCAAGATGTTCACCCCCGCCACGGTGCTCGCCTCGTCGAAGAAGGTGTTCGAAGGCACGGCGACCCGCGCGCTCGTCAATTTGCACGCGCCCGATCCGGCGATCATGACCAAGGTCGCCTCGGCGCTGGAGGCGAATGTCGCCGCCAATGCCAAGCGCAAGCTGGTCGGCAATGTCAGCTTCGATGCGCTGCCCAAGCTCGGCCTTGCCGGCAAGGTGGCGAGCCGCGAGCAGATCCTGCCCGGCACCGGCATCGAGAAGCTCGCCTTCGCCAATGGCGTGACGCTGCTGCTGCGCCAGGATCCGTCCGAGACCGGCAAGGTCTATGTCAATGTGCGCTTCGGCCGCGGGCTTTCGGGGCTGTCCAACAAGGCCCAGACCCCGGCCTGGGCGGGCGAAGGCGCGCTGGTGGCCAGCGGCGTCGGCAAATATGGCCAGGAGGAGCTCGACGCGCTCACCGGCCGCCGCCAGATCGGCGCCGATTTCGACATCGGCGACGATGCCTTCACGCTCAAGGCGCAGACCACCAAGGAAGACCTGCTCGACCAGCTCAAGCTGTTCGCGGTCAAGCTCGCGGCGCCGGGCTGGGATCCCAATCCGGTGACCCGCGCCAAGGTGGCGACGCTGTCGGGCTATGCCGGCCTGTCCTCCTCGCCCGACCAGGTGCTCAACCGCGATCTCGAGCGGCTCGCGCACAATGGCGATCCGCGCTGGGGCCTGCCGAGCGAGGACACGATCCGCGCGACCACCCCGGCGAGCTTCCGCAAGTTCTGGGAGCCGCTGCTTGCGGGCGGCCCGATCGAAGTCGAAGTGTTCGGCGACATGGATACCGAGGCGACGATCAAGGCGGTCGCCGCGACTTTCGGCGCGCTCAAGCCGCGCCTGGCGAGCACGGCGCCGCTCGCCCCGGTCGAGTTCCCCGCGCATGTCGCCACGCCGGTGACGCTCACCCATAAGGGCCAGCCCAACCAGGCCGCGGCGGTGATCGCCTGGCCGACCGGCGGCGGCACCGCCAATGGCGGGATCAGCGAGAGCCGCAAGCTCGAGGTGCTCGCCGCGATCTTCCGCGACCGGCTGCTCGACCAGCTGCGCAGCCAGGCGGGCGTGAGCTATTCGCCGCAGGTGGCGAGCCAGTGGCCGCTCGGCCTGCCGGCGGGCGGCAAGATCATCGCGCTCGGCCTGGTGCCGCCCGACAAGGTCGACTTCTTCTTCGACCTTGCCCGCAAGATCGCCGCCGACCTGGTCGCCAAGCCGGTTGACGCCGACGAGCTCAACCGCGCGCTGACGCCGCTCAAGCAGCAGATCCTGCGCATGTCCTCGGGCAACATGTTCTGGATGCGCCTGGTCGAGGGCGGCACCTACGATCCGGCGCGGATCGCCGCGGTCGAGACGCTGGCGGCGGACTATTCGCGCGTCAGCCCGGCCGACGTGCAGGGGCTGGCGATGAAGTATCTCCGCCCGGACAAGGACTGGGCGCTGAAGGTGGTGCCGGAGAAGAAGTAGGCTTTTTTCAGCCCCTCCCCCTCGCGGGAGGGGCGTTTTTTATGCGCGATACAGCCCGTCCAGCCGCTCGCCGTACACGCCCTTCAGCACGTGGCGGCGGATCTTGAGGCTGGGGGTGAGCTGCTCGTTCTCGATCGTGAAGGGCTCGTCGGCGACGATGAACTTGCGGACGCGCTCGATCACCGAGAGGTCCTTGTTCACCCGCTCCACCGCATGCGCCAACGCCGCCTTGTAGTCGGGGTCGTGCGCCAGCTCGCGGAAGTCGCATTTGGTGGCGGTGTGCGCGCACCATTCGGCGGTCCATTCGGGATCGGGGACGATCACCGCGGACATGTACGGCTTCTTGTCGCCGGCGATCATCGCCTGGACGATCTCGGGCTGCAGCGTCAGCATGCCCTCGACCTTTTGCGGCGCGACATTGTCGCCCTTGTCGTTGACGATGATATCCTTCTTGCGATCGGTGATCTGGATGCGGCCCTTGGCGTCGATCAGGCCGATGTCGCCGGTGTGCAGCCAGCCATTCTTGAGGACGCGCTTGGTCTCTTCCTCGTTGCGCCAATAGCCGTGCATGACGAGCTCGCCGCGCACCAGGATCTCGCCGTCCTCGGCGATGCGGACCTCGACGCCGTCCAGAGGCGGGCCGACCGTGTCCATCTTGAGCCCGGCCTTGGGCCGGTTGCACGAGATCACCGGGGCGGCCTCGGTCTGGCCGTATCCCTGCAAGAAAGTGAGGCCGAGGCTCTGGAAGAAGATGCCGACTTCCGGATTGAGCGGCGCGCCGCCCGAGACCATCGCCTTGATCCGCCCGCCGAAACGCTTGGCGAGCTTGGGGCGCAGCGTGGCGCCGAGGAACAGGTTCATCGGCAGGTCGCCCAGCCCCGACTTGCCCGCAGCCTTGCGCCCGCCGATCGCCACGGCCTTGTCGAGCAGGAAATTGGCGAAATTGCCCTGCTTCTCGACCTGCTTGACGATGCGCGTGCGCAGCACCTCGAACAGGCGGGGGACGACGACCATCAGCGTCGGGCGGACTTCCTCGATGTTCGAGGCGAGCTTTTCGAGGCCTTCGGAATAATAGATCTCGGCGCCGAGCGCGATCGGGAAGAACTGGCCGCCGGTATGCTCATAGGCGTGGCTGAGCGGCAGGAAGCTGAGGAACACTTCGTCCTCCCAGCCGAAATCTTCCGAGATGACGGTGCAGCAGCCCTCGACGTTGCTCAGGATCGCGCCGTGATGCTGCATCACGCCGCGCGGGCTTCCGCCGGTGCCGCTGGTGTAGATGATGCAGGCCAGGTCCTCGCGCCGATAGTTGCACGAGACGCCGCGCGGATCGGTGTCGTGCTTCTCGATCAGCGCCTTCCAGTCATGGAATTCCAGGCTGCCCTGCTGGGCGACGCGCAGCTCCTCGAGCCCGATGATCATCCGCGCGGTGGAGGCGCGGATCGCGGCGGGGAGCAGGGTCTTGGCCAGCTTGGTGTTCGAGACGATGATCGCGCAGGCGCCCGAATTCTCGATGATATGCTGGTGATCGCGCTCGGTATTGGTGGTGTAGGTCGGCACGGTCACGCAGCCGGCGGCCATGATCGCCAGGTCGCTGATGCAGAATTCGGGGCGGTTCTCGGAGACGAGCATCACCCGGTCGCCGCGCTTCAGCCCGAGCGCGGTGAGCGCGGCGGACAGGCTCGCCACCTGGCGCGCGGTTTCCGCCCAGCTGGTCGGCTGCCACTTGCCGTCCGCCTTGTGCCACAGGAAGGGCGCATCGCCCTTCTCCCTGGCGCGTGCAAAGAACATCTGCACGAGATTGTCGAACCGTTCGAGCTTGCGCATTCCCACTCCTAGTCCGGGCGCCCCTTTTGGAGCGTCCCGCTTATTCCGACGGCCGGTTCGGCTGCGCGCCCACGCGCTTGATAACGGTCGTCCGGCCCTGTTGGTCCATTACCACGCCTTCGCTGCGCGGATCGGCGCCGCCGGTCCAGCGGCCCTTCACGCGCTCGACGGCATTCGCCTTGAGGCCGAGCGGGGCGGACTGGACCTTTTCACCCAGCCCCAGCAGCGCCGGGATCATCGCATCGAGCTGCGTTCCCTTCTCGGCCACCGCCACCTGGCCGGGCGCGTAGAGCAGCCCCAGGCCGATCGCGTCCTGCGCCGAGAGCTTCCAGTCGATCACGCCGACCAGCGCCTTCGCCACCTGGGCGATGATCGTCGAGCCGCCCGCCGCGCCGATCGCGATGCGGACCTTGCCGTCCGGGCCATAGACGATCGTCGGTGCCATCGAGCTGCGCGGGCGCTTGCCGCCTTCCACGCGGTTGGCGGCGAGCCAGCCGTCCTTCTCGGGCATGATGTCGAAATCGGTGAGCTCGTTGTTGAGGATCGTGCCGTCGACGGCGAGGCCCGAGCCGAACGGGCTCTCCACCGTGGTGGTGACCTGGGCGATGTTGCCCGCGGTATCGACCACCGAGAGCGAGGTGGTGCCGTGGACTTCCTGGCTCTGCGCGCGGACGCGGGCCGGGGCGCCTACGGGAGTGCCGGCGGCGACCTTGGGCATCGTGCTGTCGGGGCTGATCAGCGCCGAGCGGCTGGCGAGATAGGTGCGGTCGAGCAGGCCGGCCAGCGGCACCTTCACATAGTCCGGATCGCCGACATAGAGGTCGCGATCGGCATAGGCGAGGCGCGAGCTCTCGGCGAAAAGGTGCCACGCGACGGGGTTGTCCTTGCCGAGCTTCGCCATGTCGAAGCGCTCGAGCTGTGCCAGGATCATCAGCACGGTGACGCCGCCCGAGGAGGGCGGGCCCATCGAGCAGATCTTGTAGCCGCGATAGCTGCCGCACAGCACCGGGCGGTCCTTGGCGGCATAGGCGGCGAGATCGCCGGTGGTCATCTTCGACGGGTTGCGCGCGGCGCCGTTGACCGCGGCGACCAGCTTCTGCGCCTGCGGGCCGACATAGAAGCTGTCGGGGCCGAGCTTTGCCACGCGGCGGAGCAGCGCGGCCTGCTCGGGATTGGTCACGTGGGTGCCGACCGCGAGCGGCTTGCCGTCGGGCGTGGAATAGAGCGCGCGATAGGCGGGATCGACATGGCCGCTGAACTGGATGAGCGCGTTGTTGAGCCGGGGAGACACGTCGAAGCCCTGGCTGGCGAGCCGGATCGCCGGGGCGAACAGCCGCGCCCAGGGCAGCTTGCCGCCGCGCTTGTGCGCCAGCGCCATCGCCCGCAGCGCGCCCGGCACGCCGACGCTGCGCCCACCGGGCACCGCGGCCGCGTGGCTGAGCGGCTTGCCCTCGAGATCGAAGAACCAGCGGTCGGTTGCCGCCATCGGCGCCGCCTCGCGCCCGTCGACCGTGGTGATCCGGTTGGTCCTGGCATTGTACTGGAGGATGAAGCTGCCGCCGCCGATGCCCGAGCTCTGCGGCTCGACGACGTTCAATGCGAGCATCGTCGCGATCGCCGCATCGGTGGCGCTGCCGCCGGCACGCAGCATCTCGGTTCCGGCGGCCGCGGCGCGCGGATCGGCGGCGCTCACCACGCCCTGGGCCTGGGCGAAGATCGGAGTGAACAGGAACGCGAGCAGCAGGAACAGCTTCTTCATGGCCCCAGCCGTAGCGGCAGGCGCGCCGGTCAACAAGCGGGGAGGGGCATGGGGGCTATGCCGCGCTGGTATGGGGTTCCTCCGGCACCCGACCCCATTCTTCGTCATCCCCGCCTGCGCGGGGGATGACGAGTGGGGAGATGGGAGAGGGCCTTACCTTGCCAGTGCCT
This sequence comes from Sphingomonas sp. KR3-1, assembly GCF_040049295.1. NCBI lineage: Bacteria > Pseudomonadati > Pseudomonadota > Alphaproteobacteria > Sphingomonadales > Sphingomonadaceae > Sphingomonas > Sphingomonas sp. KR3-1. Next base: position 1,078,588 of record NZ_JBDZDQ010000001.1, on the reverse strand, counting down.
TTGCGATCGCGCGGGGGAGGCCCGGGCCCTTGTAGACCAGCGCCGAATAGACCTGGACCAGCGTGGCGCCGGCATCGATGCGGCGCCTGGCTTCGTCCGGGCCGTCGATCCCGCCCGCCGAGATCAGCGGCAGCGCGCCCGCGGCGATCTCCGCCGCCTCGATCAGCTTCTCGCGGGCCAGTTCGGTGAGCGGCTTGCCCGACAGGCCGCCAGCCTCGCCGGCATGCGGCGAGCGGAGCGGCGGGCGCGAGATCGTGGTGTTGGAGACGATCAGCGCGTCGATGCGGTTGTCGAGCGCCGCCCGGATCGCGCCTTCCAGCCCCGCGCGATCGAGATCGGGCGCGACCTTGAGGAAAATCGGTGTGCCGGCGCGCGCGGCGTCGGCGGCGGCGAGCAGCTCGTCGAGTGCCGGGCGGCTCTGCAGGTCGCGCAGGCCCGGCGTGTTGGGCGAGCTGACGTTGATCGTGATGTAATCGGCATGGCCCGCCGCCTTGCCGACGCCGAGCGCATAGTCCGCGACGCGGTCGGTGCTGTCCTTGTTGGCGCCGACATTGATGCCGAGCAGGCCCTTGCGCGGCCCGAGCTTTGCGATGCGGGCAAGCGCGGCGTCGATCCCGCCATTGTTGAAGCCCATGCGGTTGATCACCGCCTCGTCCTCGACCAGGCGGAACAGCCGCGGGCTCGGGTTGCCCGGTTGCGGGCGCGGGGTGAGCGTGCCGACCTCGACCGCGCCGAAGCCCAGCGCGAACAGGCCGGGAATCGCCTCGGCATCCTTGTCGAGCCCGGCGGCGAGCCCGATTCGGTTGGGAAAGGTCAATCCTCCCAATTGGATGGGCGATTCAACCATATCGGAGCTAAAAACGCTGCCGAGCGATCCCCAGATCGCGAGCGCGCGGATCGCGGCGCGGTGCGCCCGTTCGGCGTCGAGCGAGAACAGCGCGGAGCGGAAGGTATAGGCCATGGGCATGGCCTTCGCATCGGATTTTGCCTCCGTAAAGCTGCGTATGTCGATTCCTTCCAATACCGTCCCCCGGCCCCCGGCTAGACGGGAACTGCGACCCGAGGGGTTTCCGCTCTATGGGGGAACCCTTTCCTTTTGGCCCGGTTGGCTTCGGCTGACCGGGCCACTTTTCTATTTGGCGACCATCCGGTATATTTGCGCTCAGAACAGGAATCCGAGGAGAGGAACAACTCGGATCAACGGGGCAGAACATGCGGGGCGCAACCAATATGAAACCGGCGCAGCCGGCCGAAGAGATCGACCGCGATCCGGGGCCGCAGATCGACTTCCGCAAGGCGGAGGGCGCGCTGATTCCGCACGTGGAATCCTATTATCTCTATCGCCACGATGCCGACGCGATCGAAGGGATCGAGCGCGTCGATCTCGGCCAGCTGCGCTTCGTCATCAAGGGCGAGGGCGAGGTGATCTTCCCCGACGGCCACGCCGAGAAGACGCGGCGCGTGATGATCAACGGCCCGGGCACCGCCGCGGCCCAGTATCGCATCCGCGGCCCGTTCCACTGCTTCGGCGTGTCGCTGCGCGCGATCGGCTGGAAGGCGCTGATCGGGCTGCCGGCCTATAAGGTCGCCGACCATATCGTCGATGGCGAGAAGCTGTTCTGCGAGCAGGCCGGGCTGCTCTGGCAGCAGCTCCACAAGATGGAGACGCTCGACGAGATGGTCGCGGCGATCGAGCCGCTGCTCAAGATGCGCCAGCTCGAGGTGAAGCCGGTGCCGACCGCGCATCTCGTCTTCCTGCGCGCGGTGCGCGAATGGGCGGCGACCAACGATCCGACGATCGACGATCTCTATGTGCGCATCCGCAAGAGCTCGAATATCGGCGAGCGCCAGGTCCAGCGGCTGTGCAAGGACTATTTCGCCGGCAGCCCGGCGCATCTGAAGCGCAAGTTCCGTGCGATCGGCGCGGCGATGCGCATCTATCAGGGCGCGAGTGTCGACGAGGTGGTCGAGCCCTTCTCCGACCAGTCGCACATGATCAACGAGATCAAGCAGTTCACCGGCCACACCCCGACCTCGCTGCGCGCGGGGATCGATCCGGTGCTGGCGGTGACGCTCGACAACGAGACCTTCCATTTCCTGCCCGACGTGATTCCCGAATCGGTTGACCTTCGCCGCCGTTGAGCCCATCTGCCCAATCGGAACAGATTTGTCCGATTGGGTCCGCGGCGCTTTTGCGCGGAGGGCCAGCGAAGGAATTGATGCGCCTTTCGAGCCTTGCCGACTATGCGGTCGTGATGATGTCCGCCGCGGCGCGCCATTGCGGCGCGACGTGCCGGCTCAACGCGACCACGCTTGCCGAGGAGACCGGGCTGCCGCTCCCCACGGTGCAGAAGCTGGTGAGCAAGCTCTCGTCGGCCGGGCTGCTCGAAAGCGCGCGCGGCACCGGTGGCGGCTTCCGCCTGGCGCGTCCGGCGGCGGCGATCACGCTCGCCGACATCGTCGAGGCAGTCGAGGGGCCGATCGCGCTCACCGCCTGTGTCGACGGCGGCAAGCATGATTGCTGCGTCGAGGAGACCTGCCGGGTGAAGCCGCACTGGAATGTCGTGAACGGCGCGGTAAAGGGCGCGCTTGCGGGCGTTTCGCTCGCCAGTCTGAGCGCAAATGTGAGTGAGATTGCCTGATGGCCACCAAGAATGCCGAGGCGCTCGCAGCCGCCAACAAGAAATATGAATGGGGCTTCGCCTCGAACGTCGAGCAGGAGTTCGCGCCCAAGGGATTGAGCGAGGACACGGTCCGCTACATCTCGGCCAAGAAGGGCGAGCCCGAGTGGATGCTCGACTGGCGGCTGAAGGCGTTCCGCATGTGGCAGGAGATGACTTTGCCGGAGTGGGCGAAGCTGAGCATCCCGCACATCGACTATCAGGACGCGTATTACTACGCCGAGCCCAAGCAGAGGAAGACGATCAACAGCCTCGACGATCTCGATCCCGAGATCCGGCGGACGTACGAGAAGCTCGGCATCCCGATCGAGGAGCAGAAGGTGCTCGCCGGCGTCGAGGGCGCGCGCAAGATCGCGGTCGATGCGGTGTTCGACAGCGTCTCGGTCGCCACCACCTTCCGCAAGGAGCTGGAAGAGGCGGGCGTCATCTTCCGCTCGATCAGCGAGGCGATCCGCGAATATCCCGAGCTGGTGAAGAAGTGGCTCGGCAAGGTCGTGCCGGTGCGCGACAATTTCTATTCGGCGCTGAACGCGGCGGTCTTCAGCGACGGCACCTTCGTCTACATTCCCGAGGGCGTGCGCTGCCCGATGGAGCTGAGCACCTATTTCCGCATCAATGCCGAGAATACCGGCCAGTTCGAGCGCACGCTGATCGTCGCCGACAAGGGTGCCTATGTCTCGTATCTCGAGGGCTGCACCGCGCCGATGCGCGACGAGAACCAGCTCCACGCCGCGGTGGTCGAGCTGGTCGCGCTCGACGATGCCGAGATCAAATATTCGACCGTGCAGAACTGGTATCCCGGCGACGAGAATGGCGTCGGGGGCATCTTCAACTTCGTCACCAAGCGCGCGCTGTGCGCCGGCAAGAATTCGAAGGTGAGCTGGACCCAGGTCGAGACCGGCAGCGCGATCACCTGGAAATATCCGAGCTGCATCCTGCAGGGCGACGGCTCGGTCGGCGAATTCTATTCGGTCGCGGTCACCAACGGCATGCAGCAGGCCGATACCGGCACCAAGATGCTGCACATCGGCAAGAACACCCGCTCGACGATCGTCTCCAAGGGCATTTCGGCCGGGCGCTCGAACAACACGTACCGCGGGCGTGTCCTCGTGAACGCGGCGGCGGAGAATGTCCGCAACTTCACCCAATGCGATTCGCTTCTGCTCGGCGACCAGTGCGGCGCGCACACCGTGCCCTACATCGAAGTGAAGAACCCCAGCGCGCAGATCGAGCATGAGGCGACGACCTCCAAGATCAGCGAGGACCAGATGTTCTACGCGATGCAGCGCGGACTCGACCAGGAAGCCGCGGTGGCGCTGATCGTCAACGGCTTCGCCAAGGAAGTGCTGCAGCAGCTGCCGATGGAGTTCGCGGTGGAAGCGCAGAAGCTGCTGGGGATCTCGCTGGAAGGTTCGGTCGGGTGATCAACGCGGTTCCCTGGCTGCTTTTCTCGTTGTTTGAGGCCGGGCTGATCGCCTGGTCGCTTGCCACGCGAAAAGCCTGGCACTGGGGCGCCGTGATCACGCGAGACCAGGATCCGGGCGCCTATTTCCAGTTCCTGCTCGGCGTCGCGCTGCCGATGATCCTGTCGCTCTTCATCGCATATAAGGCCTTGTGGTGGTGATGCTGACCGCCCTTCTCCTGCTCGCCCAGACCGTGCCCGCCACCCAGGCAGTCGGCACGCCGGCGGACGACGAGGCGAACATCGTCGTGCGCGCCACCTTCGGGCGCACCACGATGCTGTTCGACAAGGGTGCGGACGGCAAGCTGCGCAATTGCCGGGTGATGATCTCGAGCGGCAGCCAGCGGCGCGACACCAATGCCTGCCAGTCGACGCCGGTCTGCTATGCCAAGACCGCCGACGAAGTGACCGACTGCACCGAGATGACCGTGCTCGACGCCGCTGCGACGATCGGCGCGCCCGCGCCGGTGGCGCCTGCAGCGGGCAAGCCGGCGCTCTTCGATCTGCCCAAGCTGGTCCAGCCCAAGCCGGTGCTGTCCGCCAGCATCGTCGGGCCGAACGAGAATAGCGAGGAAAGCCGCGAGACCGAGCGCCAGCGCGTCAAGAAGATCGCGCCGCCCAGCAACCCGGCTTCGGACGGTCCGGTGGTGCGCTTCACCACCGGCAACGACCAGCACCGCGACGATACGGACAAGGGCCCCATTTTCGCGCCCAAGGAATGACGACCAAGATGTTGAAGATCACCGACCTCCGCGCCGAAATCGACGGCAAGGAAATCCTCAAGGGGCTCAGCCTCGGCGTGAACGCGGGCGAGATCCACGCGATCATGGGGCCGAACGGCGCCGGCAAGTCGACGCTCGGCTACACGCTGGGCGGCCGCCCCGGCTATGAGCCGACCGGCGGCACCGTCGAGTTCGACGGCGAGGACCTGCTCGCGCTGGCGCCGCACGAGCGCGCCGCGGCGGGGCTGTTCCTCGGCTTCCAGTACCCGGTCGAGATTCCCGGCATCTCCAACCTGCATTTCCTGCGCGAGGCGCTCAACAGCCAGCGCCGTGCGCGGGGCGAGACGCCGCTCTCGGGCGGCGAGTTCCTCAAGCTCGCGCGTGCCCAGGCCGATGCGCTGGGCATGGACGTCGAGATGCTCAAGCGCCCGGTCAATGTCGGCTTTTCGGGCGGCGAGAAGAAGCGCAACGAGATGGTCCAGATGGGGATCATCGGCCCCAAGCTCGCGATCCTCGACGAGACCGATTCCGGGCTCGACATCGATGCGCTCAAGGCGGTGGGCGAGGGGATCAACCGGATCATGCGCGCGCCCGACAAGGCCGTGCTGCTGATCACCCACTACCAGCGGCTGCTCGACTATGTGCAGCCCGATTTCGTCCATGTGCTCGAGGCGGGCCGGATCACGCGCACCGGCGGCCCGGAGCTGGCGCTGCAGCTCGAGCGCGAAGGCTATGGAGCCGTGGCGGCGTGATCCTTTCCCTGCTCCTCATGCTCCAGGAAGCGCCGCAGGACGAGATCAACATCGAGGTTGTCGGGCGCAAGCTCGCGGCGATCTCGGCGACGGTCAGCAAGGGCGCCGACGGCAAGCTCGGCTGCGCGCTCAGCGAGTCGAGCGGCTATGCCAAGCTCGACGGACAGCTCTGCCGCACGGCCACTGCCTGCGTCCGCCAGGGCGCGCGCGATTCCGCCGCGGTGAAAGCCTGCATCGACAAGCGCAAGCCCGCGCTGCTCGCCGACTTCAAGCGCAACTGGAGGGCGGGACAGTGATGCTGTTGCTCAGCCTCGCGCTCTCCGCGCAGACGGTGCCCAATCCCGAGACGGGCGAGGAAATCACCGTGATCGGCCAGAAGCTCAAGACGTGGCGTGCCAAGGTCGATTTCGGCAGGAACGGCGCCAGCTGCAAGATCAAGCAATCGACCGGCGATGCCGAGATCGATCGGATCGGCTGCACCGCGATGGAGCAATGCTGGCCGGAATTCCTGCCCGGCTTCGAAGCGACCCGCGCCAAGGGCGTTAGCGACGCGGACCGCGCGGCGAAGACCGCGGAACTCAACAAGGCGCTCGGCGCCTGCGTAATGGCGAAGCGCGAGGCGATGATCGGCGAGCTCGCCGACAAGCGCGTCGCCGCACGAAGGGCCGGCCAGTGACGCTGCTCGCACTCCCCACCGCGCGCCAGGAGGAATGGCGCTGGGCCGATATGGGCGCGCTCAAGGCCGCGGCCGAGGCGCCGCAGCACGAGACCGGCATCGATGCCGCGTCGCTGTTCCTCGATATCGAGGGGCCGCGGCTGCTGTTCGTCGATGGTCGCTTCGAGCCCGCGCATTCGCGCCCCGGCCCGGTGCAGATCACCCAGCAGGTCGCGACCACCGATCACCCGCTCGGCAGCCTCACCGATGGCGAGGGCTGGTCGCTGCACCTGGGCAAGGAACATGCCGCGCTGACCGTGCAGGTCGTCCATCTCGGCACCGGCGGCGAGAGCCATGTGCCCGCCCGGTTGATGCTGGCCGAGGATGCGGTGGCGAGCGTGGTCGAGACCTATGCGGGCAGCGGCTGGGCGAACCGGCTGACGATCCTGTGCCTCGAGCGTGGCGCGCGGCTGATGCGCTCGGTGCGGCTGCTCCAGTCGGAGGGGTTCGTCTCGCTGCGCGACGAGGCCGAAGTGGGCGAGGCGGCGAGCCTGGTCTCGATCTTCCTCGGCGCCGGCGGCATGGGCAGCCGGATCGACGGTTCGCTGCTGGTCAACGGCAAGGGCGGGTTCGCCGAGATGGGCGGCGCGCTGCTCACCAGCGGAACGCAGCGCCAGGAAGCCGCGGTCGCGGTGCGCCACGACGCGCTCGAAGGCACCTCGCGGCAGATCTGGCGGGCGGTGGCGGCGGACAAGTCGGTGGCCAGCCTCGCCGCCCGCGTCGAAGTGGCGCGCGGCGCGCAGCAGACCGATGGCGAGCAGTCACTGCGCGGGCTGCTGCTCCAGCGCAGCGCGACGGTGAACCTGAAGCCCGAGCTCGAGATCTTCGCCGACGACGTGAAGTGCGCGCACGGCGCGACGGTGGGCGAGCTCGACAAGATGGCGCTCTTCTACCTGGAGAGCCGCGGCATCGACCGCGCCCGCGCCCAGGCACTGCTCACCCGCGCCTTTGTCGGCGATGCGCTCGCCCGGATCGGCGAGGACGCGGTGCGCGAAGCGTTCGCGGCGGATGCCGAAGCCTGGCTGGACACTGCGCTATGAGCCTCTTGCAAAAGCACGGCGGCACCCCAAATGTTCCGCATATGTTCTTTTTAGCGCCCTTGCACGCACCCGCTTCCGCAAACAGGGCGCGGCTCGGGCAAAGTGAAATGATTTGCCACGACTCCCTTCACTTTGGCCGTGCGGAGGTGGCGCGATGAGCGTGGCAATCGACACCCGTCCGCTCGACCTGCTCGCCGATTTCCCGGCGATCCCGGCCGGCTGGCATTATCTCGACACCGCGGCGACCTCGCAGAAGCCGCAGCCGGTGCTCGACGCGATCAACCGCGCCTATGGCGAGACCTATGCCACCGTGCATCGCGGCGTGTACCAGCGCTCGGCCGACATGACGCTCGCCTATGAGGCGGCGCGCAAGCGGGTGGCGCGGTTCCTCGGCGGCAAGGAAGCGGAAGTCGTGTTCGTCCGCGGCGCGACCGAGGGGATCAACCTGGTTGCGCAGTGCTGGGCCGGGACCCAGCTCAAGGCCGGCGACCGCATCCTGCTCTCGACGCTCGAGCATCATTCGAACATCGTGCCCTGGCAGATGATCGCGGAGAAGGTCGGCGCCGAGATCGACGTGGTGCCGCTCACCGCCGACCAGCGCATCGACCTCGACGCGATGGCGGCAATGCTCACCGAGCGGCACAAGCTGGTCGCGCTTGCGCATGTCTCGAACGTGCTCGGCTCGGTGCTCGACGCCAAGCGCGCGACCGAGCTGGCGCACAATGTCGGCGCCAAGATCCTGCTCGACGGCTGCCAGGCGGTGCCGCGCATGCCCGTCGACGTCGCCGAGATCGGCTGCGACTTCTATGTGATGTCGGGGCACAAGCTCTACGGGCCGACCGGGATCGGCGTGCTCTGGGGCCGCTACGAATTGCTCGACGCGATGCCGCCCTATCAGGGCGGCGGCTCGATGATCGACCGGGTGACCTTTGCGAAGACCACCTTTGCGCCGCCTCCGGGCCGGTTCGAGGCGGGGACGCCGCACATCGTCGGCGTGGTCGCACTGCATGCGGCGATCGATTATGTCGACGGCATCGGGCTCGAGCGCATCCACGCGCATGAGGCGGCCTTGGTCACCCAGGCACGCGAGGCGCTGACGCAGCTCAATTCGGTCCGGCTGTTCGGCCCCGCCGACAGCGCCGGCATCGTCAGTTTCGCGGTGGAGGGGGTGCACCCGCACGACGTCGCCACCATATTGGATGAAGGCAATGTCGCGATCCGCGCCGGGCACCACTGCGCCCAGCCGCTGATGGACGCGCTCGGCGTGCCGGCGACGGCGCGGGCGAGCTTCGGGGTGTACAATGGCGCGGACGACATCGCTGCGCTGGTCGCTGGAATAGAACGGGTCACAAGGATCTTCGGATGAACGAAGAGCGTAAGATTGAAGTCGAGGAAGTGGAGGCCGTGGCGGCCCCGCCCAAGGCGCGCGTCGATGATGCGGTTGAAGGGGTGGCGGAGACGTTCGAGCGCAAGCGCGACTATCTCTCGGGTTTCCTCTCGCAAAAGCCGCAGGCGCTGTCGGGCACCGAGCCGGGCGGCGAGCTCTATGAGGCAGTGATCACCGCGCTCAAGGAGATCTACGATCCCGAGATCCCGGTGAACATCTACGATCTCGGCCTGATCTACGGCGTCGACATCACCGCCGACGGCCATGCCGCGGTGCAGATGACGCTGACCACGCCGCATTGTCCGGTGGCGGAATCGATGCCCGGCGAAGTCGAGCTGCGCGTCGGCTCGGTGCCGGGGATCGGCCATGCCGAAGTCAATCTCGTCTGGGATCCGCCCTGGGACCCGCAGAAGATGAGCGACGAGGCCAAGCTCGAACTGGGGATGCTGTGATGAACGCCACGACCCGCATTCGCCCCGCCGCGCTGATCCTGACGCCGGCCGCCGAGCAGCGCATCGCCGATCTGATGGCCAAGGCGCCCGCGGACGCGGTGGGAGTCAAGCTGTCGACGCCGCGGCGCGGCTGTTCGGGGCTGGCCTATTCGGTCGACTACGTCACCGAGGCCAAGCCGTTCGACGAGAAGATCGAGACGCCGGGTGGCACTTTCTATGTCGACGGCAGCTCGATTCTGTACCTGATCGGCTCGACGATGGACTGGGTCGAGGACGACTTCACCGCCGGCTTCACCTTCCAGAACCCCAATGCCAAGGGCAGCTGCGGCTGCGGCGAGAGCTTCACGGTCTGACGATATAGTCGTCATGCCGGCGAAAGCCGGGATCGCATGCCGCGAGCCGCCATCGCCTGAGGTCCCGGCTTTCGCCGGGGTGACGGCCTGGCTCAGTCCGCCCCCGCTGCGCCGTCGCATTTCTCCGCCCGGCCCCAGGCGGTGCCCGGCCCGGTCTCGAGGAGTTGTTGCTGGCGCAGCGGCCAGCTCTTGAAGAAGTCGATGCCCGTGTCGGTCTCGATGTCGGCGATCGACTTCACATATTGCTGCGGATTGTCGAAGCGCGAGCCGATCTTGACGTTGGGCAGCACGAAGCCGACGACGCGCACTGCCTTGGGATCGTAGACGATCTTGTAGAAGCTGCCGGGCACGACGACCTTGTCATGGCCGATCACGCCCTTGGGGTTCTCGTAGATCGGGCCGGTGATGACGTAGAGCTCGTCATGCCCACCGCACAGCACCCAGCCGCGGACCGTGTCCTCGAGCACGCGCCAGATGCCGCGGTTGAAGCCGATGCCGACCTGGGGCGACATGTTGGAGAAGAAGAAGCTCTGGTCGTTGACGTTCTGGTCGAACGCGGCGTCCGCCGCAGGGGCTTGGTGGCCGCGGTCGTAGAGGCGGGGGACATAGTCGGTGTCGTCCGCATCGACCGTGCCGAGCAGCGGGTCTTCCTTGAAATTGTCCTTGCGCTTGGCCGGGCCGCGCAGCTCGGCGGCGGAGAGGCGCTCCATCACCCAGTCCGGGCTGTGGGTGGCGCTGTTGTAGGAGAGGATATAGCCACGCCGGCAGACGATCCGCTGGGTCGTCGCGGCATCGTCGCCGCGGACGAAGGGCAGGTCGATGGCATAGCGCTGAAGGCAGGTCTTCAGGTCCATGTCGCTAACCATCGGAACGCTCGCGCCCGTTGGTGGCACTGTCGGTTGCGCGACGACAATCCGCTTCGATGGCGGCGGTGCCGAGGGTTTCGACGTGGAGATTCCGCTTGCGGCTGTGATCACCAGCGGAGCGGCCGCGCCCAGAAAGAGCGTGGCACTGCGTCCCTTGCCCATCGATCAGTCCTGCGTTCCGGTGGTGGTATTCGGATCGGTGGTGGTGCTTGGATTTGTGGTGGTGTTCGGATTGGAGGTGACGGTCGTGGTCGTGCCGGTCGTGCCGATATTCTTCGACACCTCGATCGCGGCATCCGCGCTCTTGCTGTCGCCGGCCGCCTTGATCGTCTTCGAGGCCGCGTAGGTGCCACCGCTGATGCCGAGCAACCACAGGGCATGCTCGGGAATTTCCACGAAGCTGCCCGATTCGAGGCAGAGCACGAGATAGATGCCGGCGATCACGAAGGTGAAGATCAGCAGCTGAAGGCGCGCCATGCTCGCCTTGGGTTTTTCAGGCGGCTCGGGCTTCTGGCCCAGCGCCTGCGCGGTCATTTGCGCATGGGGATCGGCAGGCTCTGACAGAAGATAGGCAAGATCGATTTTGCCTTTAAAGAGATCCCACAGAATCTTGATCGCGAAGCCGGCGATCAACACCATGATGGTGATGGCCACGCCCGCCGAAATATATCCCCAGAACCCAGTTATCATGGCTCTTCCCCCCGGTTTCTATCGGCTCAGCAGCTTCCCTCCGATGAATGCGATATGGCTGCCCAGCAGTGCGGCGAGGAGTGGTGTCGGAATGTCCGGCAACCCCTTGCCCACGGGCTGGCTCAGCGCGATCAGCACATAGATGGCTGCAAAGCAGATCGTGATGAGTAACAATTGCCCCCGGTGGAAGCTGAAGCTGCGGCTACCGGGGTTGCAGGTAATGCAGTCGATCACGATTTTATCTGTCATGATCCTGTAAGCTACAAGTAACAACAGCGCGGCGAACCAGCCGAGAATGGACCATTTAGCCAGCAAGGCGATGCTTACCAAAGTCATTGCCTCGAAAGTCTCATCGGCCGTAACGACTGTCAATCAAGTGGAACCGTTCTGGTGGCGATCGCCCGTGCGCTTCCCAGGGTGACGCGGGCGCCGGCGCGCGATAGAGCGCAGGGCTCCCCCAAGGAGAGACAAATGCCGATCCCCAGACCCTGGCACGCCGACCCCGCCCGCTATGACGGGCGCATGCCCTATCGCCGCTGCGCCCGCTCGGGACTCGACCTGCCGGCGATCTCGCTGGGGCTGTGGCAGAATTTCGGCGGCGAGGACGTGTTCGAGACCGGTCGCGCGATGCTGCGCCGGGCATTCGACCGCGGCGTGACGCACTTCGACCTCGCGAACAATTACGGCCCGCCCTATGGCTCGGCCGAGGAGAATTTCGGCCGCGTGCTGGCGAGCGACTTCGCGCAGCACCGCGACGAGCTGGTGATCTCGACCAAGGCCGGCTGGGACATGTGGCCGGGCCCGTATGGCGATGTCGGCGGATCGAAAAAGTATCTGGTCGCCTCGTGCGACCAGAGCCTCAGGCGTATGGGGCTCGACTATGTCGACATCTTCTATTCGCACCGCGTCGACCCCAGGACTCCGCTCGAAGAGACGATGGGCGCGCTCGCGCAGCTCCACCGCCAAGGCAAGGCGCTCTATGTCGGCATCTCCAGCTATTCGCCTGAGCTGACGCGGCAGGCCGCCGCGATCCTGGCCGAGCACAAGGTGCCGCTACTGATCCACCAGCCGAGCTATTCGATGCTCAACCGCTGGGTGGAGGGCGAGCTGCTCGACACGCTGGGCGAGCTCGGCACCGGCTGCATCGCCTTCTCGCCACTGGCGCAGGGCATGCTGACCAACAAATATCTGGGCGGCGTGCCCGGGGATGCGCGCGCCGCCAAGGGCGGCTCGCTGAACCAAGGGCTGCTGTCGGACGAGAATATCGCACGCATCCGCGCGCTCCACGCGATCGCGCAGACGCGCGGGCAGACGCTGGCGCAGATGGCGATCGCCTGGGTGCTGCGCGATCCGCGCGTCACCTCGGCGCTTATCGGCGCGCGCACCGTCGAGCAGCTCGACAACTCGCTGGACGCGGTGAACAATCTCGATTTCAGCGCCGCGGAGCTGGCCGAGATCGATCGGCATGCAACCGATGGCGCGCTCGATCTTTGGAAGGTCTCGTCGAGCATCCAGGAACTGCCCGGACAATGAGCGTCGCCTTCCGTCGCGAGAGTGACGAGGAACACAAGGAACCCAAGTTCGAGCTGCCGTTGCCGGCCGGGGCCAATCTGGTCACGCGGCGCGGGCTGGCGCTGATCGAGGCGAAGGTCGTCGAACTCGAGGCCGCGGTCGCCGCCGAGGGCGAGGACGAGCCGCGCGAAGTCCTCAAGCGCGAGCTGCGCTACTGGAACACCCGCCGTACCACTGCGCAGATCGCGCCGGTGCCCGAGGACGGCGTCGTCGGCATCGGATCGCGCGTGCGCATCCGCATGAACGGCAGGGAGCGGGTGATCGACCTGGTCGGCCATGACGAGGCGGATCCTTCGGCGGACCGGCTCGCCTTCCAGGCGCCGCTCGCCCAGGCGCTGATCGGCGCGGAGGAAGGCGAGAAGGTCGATTTCGGCGGAAGGCCGCAGGCGATCGAGATACTCGGTATCGAAACGATTCCGGACTGAGCCAAACTGCGGATAGGATGCGGGCATGACTCGCCTGCTCCTCGCCGCCGCGCTGCTCGCCTCCCCCTCGCTCGTTGCCGGCGCCCATGCGCAACCCGACGCTGCCCGGTGGAAGGCGGAAGCGGCGCGGGTGACGATCACGCGCGACGACTGGGGCGTGGCGCATATCCGGGGCGCGACCGATGCCGATGCGGTGTTCGGGATGATCTATGCCCAGGCAGAGGACGACTTCAACCGCGTCGAGACCAACTATCTGGTGAGTCTGGGCCGGCTTGCCGAGGCGGAGGGCGAGGGCGCGATCTGGCAGGATCTTCGCCAGCGGCTGTTCGTCGATCCCGAGGTGCTGAAGGCCGACTATGCGAAGAGCCCGGCCTGGCTGCGCACGCTGATGGACGCCTGGGCGGACGGGCTGAACTATTATCTCGCCACGCATCCGGAGGTAAAGCCGCGGGTGCTCACCCGGTTCGAGCCGTGGATGGCGCTGAGCTTCTCCGAAGGCAGCATCGGCGGCGACATCGAGCGGGTGCCGCTCAGCCAGCTCGAGGCGTTCTACGGCAAGCAGAAGCTGGCGATGACCGAGGCCGAGAAGGGTCTGGTCTTCAAGGAGCCCAAGGGCTCGAACGGCATCGCGATCGCCCCCAGCCACACCCGTGACGGCCATGCGCTGCTGCTGATCAACCCGCACACCAGCTTCTTCTTCCGCGCCGAGCAGCAAGTGACGAGCGGCGAGGGGCTCGACGCCTATGGCGCGGCGACCTGGGGGCAGTTCTTCATCTACCAGGGCTTCAACGCCCAGGCGGGCTGGATGCACACCTCGAGCGGCGTCGACAATGTCGACGAGTTCGCGGAAGACATCGTCAGCAACGTGCAGGGCACGGTCTTCGGCTATCATTATGGCAGCGAGACGCGGCCGGTGACGGTCAGGCCGATCACGCTCTCCTATCGCGCGGCGGATGGCAGCCAGGCACAGCGCAGCTTCCGCACCTATGCGACGCATCACGGCCCGATCGTGCGCGTAGCGGACGGGAAGTGGATCGCGGTCGCGCTGATGAACAAGCCGGTCGAGGCACTGCAGCAGAGTTTTCTCCGCACCAAGACGCACGACTATGCGAGCTTCCTCAAGGTGGCGGAGCTCAAGGCCAACAGCTCTAACAACACGCTGTTCGCGGACTCGAGGGGCGAGATCGCGTTCCTGATGCCGCAGTTCATGCCGGTGCGCGACGATCGCTTCGATTATCGCAAGCCCGTGGACGGCAGCGATCCGGCGACTGACTGGAAGGGGCTGCACAGCCTCGCCAGCCTGCCCCAGGCGGTGAACCCGAAAAATGGCTGGGCGTTCAATTCGAACAACTGGCCCTGGACCGCGGCGGGCGCCGACAGCCCCAAGGCGGCGGACTTCCCCCGCTATTTCGACCAAGCCGGCGAGAGCCCGCGCGGGATCCATGCGCTCAAGGTGCTTAACGCGCGCGCCGACTTCACGCCCGAGACGTTGCGGCAGGCGGCCTATGACAGCTTCCTGCCCGCCTTCGACCGGCTGCTGCCCGGTTTGGTGCGCACTTGGGAGGAGCTGCCCGAAGGCGATGCGCGCAAGGCGAAGCTTGCCGAACCGGTGGCGCTGCTCAGGGGCTGGGACCGCCGCTGGGGCGCGGAGTCGACCGCGACGTCGCTGGCGGTGTTCTGGGGCGAGGCGCTCTGGGCGCCTTCGGCCCAGCCGGCCAAGGATGCCGGGCTGTCGGTATGGGACTATATGGCCGAGCGGGCCAGCGACGCGCAGCGGATCGACGCGCTTGCCTCAGCGATCGACCGGCTCACCCAGGACTTCGGCAGCTGGCAGGTGCCCTGGGGCGAGATCAACCGCTTCCAGCGCAACGACGGCGGGATCGTCCAGAAGTTCGACGACGCCAAGCCGAGCATCGCGGTGCCCTTCACTTCGGCGCAATGGGGCTCGCTCGCCTCGTTCGGCGCCAAGCGCTGGCCGGGGACCCGGCGATACTACGGCACCAGCGGCAACAGCTTCGTCGCGATGGTGGAGTTCGGGCCGAAGGTGAAGGCCTGGGCGGTCACCGCCGGCGGCGAGAGCGGGCATCCGGACGCGAAGCACTTCGCCGACCAGGCCGGGCGCTATGCGGCGGGCGATCTGCGGCCGGTGTATTTCTACCCCGAGGATCTCAAGGGGCATGTCGAGCGGGTGTATCGGCCGGGAAACTGATCGCGCTTGCAATGTAGGATTTCGAATGTTCTCCAAATGTTCTCATTGTCGCCGAGTCGGCGGAATGAGGATTTGGGAGAACATGTATGAGCGTATTCACGGTGGAAACGATCGGGGCCATGCAGGCCCTGACCAAGGCCTCGCTAGCGGACGGCGATGCCGCGCTGGTGCTGGCGCCGGAGCGTGGCGGTTTGTTCGGCTGGGATTCGGCCGCGACGACGACCGAAGATGGCGGCACCGTCTTCGAGGCCGACGAAGGCGGCGCGGGGCGCTGGTCGCGGGATGAGAATTCCTGCCTCAGCGTCAAATGGTTCGGCGCGACGGGTACCGGCTCGGACGACACCGCTGCACTGAATTCGGTGCTGGGCGCCCTGGGCGGTGGCGGCCTGACCGGAAGGTACCAGACGCGCTGGCCCTATGGCGGATATGGCGTCACCCAGATCCGGTTCGACGTCGAGGGCGCCAATCACGAGTTCGCCCATTCGATCCTTTACGGCCTGTCCACGACGACGCTGGCGAGCTGTGTCGATCTACGTGGCGGCCTCGGCTGGTACAATGGCATGAAGGTGGTCTGTGCCAACGAGTCGCGTGGCAATTACGAGGCCGGCGTCCATCACTACACCAATGCGTTGCCGGGCGACCCGCGCGGCGAGGACCAGCACTATCCCGGCTATCTCGACGTCAACGACCTGATGATCCACGGCTTCGATCTCGGCCTGTGCATCGGCGCGCTGCCAAGCCAGGGAGAGATTTACGGCCAGACGGCGACGCGGCCGGACGACGAGGCGATCAACGCCCCGCTTTCCGAGCTGGTCTATACCAATCCGCGCATCGTCTATTGCCCCAAGGGCCTCAACATGCGCCAGCCGAACGGCAAGGTGACGGTGCTGGGCGGCCGCATCCACAGCGAAAGCGACGACTGGTCCGGCTATGATACCAGCCAGACCTATGCCGTGGCAGTGACCGATCCGGGTTCGGAACTGACGCTGATTGGCGGCACGATCGAACATGTCCAGGGCGGGGGCGGTGGGTTCCTCGCCGCTGTCCATGCCGGCCGTCTCGCGATCCTCGGCGCGGTGATCGAAACGACGGTGCCGAGCTATGTCGATACCAACGGGCATCTGCACCTCGATGCGATTTCGAACAACGGCATCAACACCGCCAGCCGCGCCTATCTCGAGGTCGGGCCGGATGCCCGCGGCGGCTTCTCGATCGCGAACAGTCCGATCCTGTTCCCCTATACCCATCATGCGCAAAGCGGGGCGGATTCGATGGTGACGGCGGTGGACGGGCCGGCGGGCGACCATCAGCCGAACCCGTCGTTCGTCTGCGACTTCGACAATTGCGACCTTGTCGAAGTGCCGGTGGCCTTTTCGGGCGCGAGCTATGTGCCGCTGGTGCGCGGCGTGCAGGCGCATTTCCGCAACTGCCGGATGCGGACCGTGGATTCGGAAGGCGAGACGGTCGACACCTGGCTGCTTGACGACGGCGCCGACCTGTTGGCCGGCAGGATCGACCGTTGCGGACGGACCGTGGCGAGCTATCCGCAGACCAGTTCCGGCAGCGGCGGCGGCTGGAGCTTCACGGTGAGCGGGTCGGGCAGCCAGTTCGGCCGGGAGGCGAGCGACCTGCCGAGCGTGGACGGTCTTGCCATCGGCTCCGCGCTTCGCCTCACCGGCGGCAGCGGCTTCGGCGAAGTGCTGGCGCGATCGGCGGCAGCATCGATCAAGCGCGACAGCCTCAACCTGCTCCGGGGCTTCATCAAGGCCGGAAACAGCGCCGCGGTGATCGTCATTCGCGTCGAATTCTTCCGCTTCGGCGAGAGCAGTTCGTTCGATTCGATCGACGTCTTCGCGGGGCCGGAAAGCGAGTTCGGGTCCAGCTGGCAGCCGCTCATGCTGCCGTTCGTGGCGCCGGCAGAAGCGGAAGCTTTCAAGCTGGTGGTCGATGTCTCCAATGGCAGCGACGTGATCCTCACCGAGCTCTCGGTGCGGTAAATCCCGTTCGGGAGCGTTCCGCCGTGGCGGGACGCTCCCGTCTTTTCTAGAACGGCAATTCCTCCCCCAGCCGCTCCTCGAAGTTCGACACCGTCACTCCGACCAGCCTTATCCCCTTGGGCGTCGGCAGCACCGAGCGGATCAGCGACAGGCTCATCTCGTGCAGCGCCTCGCGGCGGTCCACCAGCCCGGCGGTGAGGCTGCGGCTTCGGGTGATGATCTGGAAGTCGCCATATTTGATCTTCACCGTGACGGTGCGGCCGAATTCCTGCGCCTTTTCGCACCAGGTCCAGACTTCCTCGGCCATCTCGAGCACGCCGGCCTCGATCTCGGCCGGCTCGGTCAGGTCGCGGTCGAAGGTGGTCTCCGAGCCCGAGGACTTGCGGATGCGCTCGGCATCGACCGGGCGGTCGTCCTCGCCACGGGCGATCGCGTAATACCAGTCGGCCGAGCTGCCGAAATGGGCGCGGAGGAATTCGATCGGCTTGGCACGCAGATCGGCGCCGGTCTCGATGCCGAGGCCCTCCATCTTCTTCGCCGTCACCGGGCCGACGCCGTGGAAGCGCTTGACCGGCAGCGTCTCGACCCAGGCGGCACCCATGTCGGGCGTCACCGCGAACTGGCCGTTGGGCTTGCGCTGGTCCGAGGCGAGCTTGGCGAGGAACTTGTTGTACGAGATGCCGGCCGAGGCGGTGAGCCCGGTCTCCGCGAGGATGCGCGCCCGGATCTCCTTGGCGGTGGCCCAGGCGGTCTCGATCCCGCGCAGGTTCGCGGTGACGTCGAGATAGGCCTCGTCGAGCGAGAGCGGCTGGATGATCGGGGTGTAGTCGGCGAAGATCGCGTGAATCTGCTTCGAGACCGCGCGATAGACCTCGAACCGCGGCTTGACGAAGACGAGCTCAGGGCAGCGCCGCATCGCGGTGACCGAAGGCAAGGCGGAGCGCACCCCGAACTTGCGCGCCTCATAGCTCGCCGCCGCGACCACGCCGCGCGCCGCGGCATAGCCGACCGCGACTGGCCTGCCCTTCAGCGCGGGATCGTCGCGCTGCTCCACCGACGCGTAGAAGGCATCCATGTCGACATGGATGATCTTGCGGACCGGCGGCGCGGTCATCCGTCTTCGTGCGGGTCCAGCGCGGCGGCGAAGATGCGGGTGAGGCGCTTCTCGAAACGCGCGCTTTCCGCGTCGCTGCACGTGCTGGGATCGACGGCGAGCGTGTTGTGCATGATGCCCATGCCCATCAGCACGGCAAAGGCCATGGCGGCGCGCATGTCGGCATCCGCGCCGCCGATCTCGCGCGCGACGGGGCCGAGGATGTCGGCGTCGATCGTCTCGCGGATGATCTGCCCGGCCTTGGGCGAGCCGATCGAGTGGAGCAGCGTCAGGATGCGCTCGATATGGATGTCGCGCTCGTCCTGCGGCACGTCGCCCTTGTCGAGGAAGAGCTGGGCGAAATGCGCGGCGAGATTGTCGCGCGTCGCACCGTCCATGATGTCCTTGTCGTCGTCGCGCAGCGTCTCCCGGAACAAGGCTTCCTTGCTGCCGAAATAGCGGCTGACCAGCGCCGGGTCGACGCCGGCATCGCCCGCGATCTCGCGCAGGCCGACATTCTCGTAATTCTCGCGCGCGAAATGCCGGCGGGCCGAGGCCAAGATGGCCTGGCGCGTCGCAACGGCGTTGCGGTGCCGCGACGGAACCGGTGGGATCATGGGCAATTTCCCTAACACGGCGGTGAACATAGTCAACCGATGTGGACATATGTCACCCGTCGTTGACAAGTTCCCGGAAGCGGCCTAGCGGGGCCAAATCGGAAGTCGTTCGTTTCAAGCAACGACGCCGCGGAGGATGTCCGGCCAGGGGCACGGATTTAGGGATCGAACATGCACTCGAAGAACCGCCAGCTGCTTATCCCGGCTCTCGCAGCCGCGCTTGCTCTCGCCGGCTGCGGCGGTGGCGGGGCGCAGCCGCCCCAGCAGGGCGCGCCGCCCGTCACCGTGTCTGCGCCGCTGGTGCAGGACGTGGTCGACTGGGACGAGTTTGTCGGCCGCTTCGAGGCGATCCAGAATGTCGAGGTGCGCCCGCGCGCGACCGGCTATCTGCAGGGCGTGTGGTTCAAGGACGGCCAGTTCGTCCGCAAGGGCCAGCTGCTCTTCACCATCGATCCGCGCCCGGCCCAGGCCGCCGTCGCCCAGGCCGCCGCGCAGGTGGCGCAGGCCAAGGCCGCGATGGCCAATGCGCAGACCGAATATGCCCGTTCCGAGGCGCTGGTTGCCCAGCGCGCGGCCAGTCAGGAAGAGCTCGAGCAGCGCCGTGCCACGGTCCGCTCGACGGCCGCGCAGGTCGCCGCCGCGCAGGCGAACCTCCGCGCGCGCCAGCTAGATCTCGGCTTCACCCGCGTCGTCGCGCCTTTGAGCGGCCGCATCTCGCAGCGCAATGTCGATGTCGGCAACACGGTCGCCGCGGACACGACGGTGCTCACCACGATCGTCTCGGTCGATCCGCTGCATTTCGTCTTCCAGGGCTCGGAAGCGCTGCTGCTCAAGTATCAGCGCCAGGGCACCGGCGCGCAGAACGGCACCCCGGTGAAGATCAAGCTCTCGGACGAGAGCGACTATAGCCACACCGGCTCGCTCGATTTCGTCGACAATGCGCTCGACGCCGGCGCCGGCACGATCCGCGCCCGCGCGATCGTCGCCAATCCGGGCGGCTTCCTGAAGCCCGGCATGTTCGGCTCGGCCCGGCTCGAGGCCTCGCGGCCCTATCCGGCGCTGCTGGTGCCGGACACTGCAGTGATGGCCGACGCGGCACGCCAGATCGTCTTCGTCGTCGACAAGACCAATACGGTGACCGCGCGCCCGGTGCAGACCGGGCCGTTGCGGGGCAATTTGCGCGTGATCCGCTCGGGGCTCACCAAGGAGGACCGGGTGATCATCGACGGCACCCAGCGCGCCCGGCCGGGCGTGAAGGTCACGCCGCAGCCGGGCAAGATCGCGCAAGACCCGGCCGCCGCCTCCGCGCCGCCCTCCGACGCGCCAGCTTCCACCGCGCTGCCCGCCGGCAGCCGCTGAGGAGCGCGGACATGAGTGAACCCCAGGAAACCACGGGCGAGAAGCCCGTGCGCAGCGGCATCTCGAGCTTCTTCATCGAGCGGCCGATCTTCGCGGGCGTGATTGCGGTGTTCATCACCCTGATCGGCGCCTTCTGCTATCCGCTGCTGCCGCTCTCGCAATATCCGGAGATCGCCCCGCCGACGATCTCGGTCCAGGCCAGCTATGCCGGCGCCTCGCCCGAGATCATCGCCGAGACGGTGTCCGCGCCGCTCGAGCAGGAGATCAACGGCGTCGAGGGCATGCTCTACATGAGCTCGTCCTCCACCCAGGGCGCTGGCCAGGTGACGGTCACCTTCAAGCCGGGCACCGACCTCGATGCCGCACAGGTGCTGGTGCAGAACCGCGTCAACCTGGCGTTGCCGCGCCTGCCCGCGCAGGTCCGCCAGATCGGCGTGACGGTGAACAAGCAGGAATCGGGCTTCCTGATGATCGTGGCGCTGACCTCGCCCGACAACAGCCTCGATGTCGATTACATGGGCAATTACGCCAACACCGTGATCCGCGACCGGCTGCTGCGCCTCGAAGGCGTCGGCACGGTGCAGATCTTCGGCGGCGGCAACTACGCGATGCGCGTCTGGATCGATCCGGACAAGGCGGCGGCGCGCAACCTGACCGCGGCCGAGATCATCGCCGCGCTCCAGGCGCAGAACGTCCAGACCGCGGGCGGCTCGCTCGGCTCGGCGCCGACGGGCAAGGACAATCCCTCGTTCGAAGTGCCGGTGGATGTGCAGGGCCGCCTCGCCAGCGTCGAGCAGTTCGGCAACATCACGATCAAGTCCGATCCCAGCGGCGCCTCGCTCACCAAGCTGAGCGACGTCGCGCGGATCGAGCTGGGCAGCCAGGATTATTCGATCCGCGGCTCGTTCGGCGGCAAGCGCGGCATCGCGCTCGCCATCGTCCAGCAGCCGGGGGCCAACTCGCTTTCGGCCGCCAAGCTCGTGCTGAGCGAGATGGAGACGCTCAAGAAGGACTTCCCCCAGGGCCTTCAATATTCCATCCCCTACAACCCGACCGAATATGTCTCGGCATCGGTCGACGCCGTGCAGCACACGCTGCTCGAGGCGGTGTTCCTCGTCGTCGTCGTCGTCGTGATCTTCCTCCAGACCTGGCGCGCGGCAGTGATCCCGATCGTCGCCATCCCGATCGCGCTGGTCGGCACCTTCGCGGTGCAGCTGGCGCTCGGCTTCTCGATCAACTCGCTGTCGCTCTTCGCGCTGGTGCTCGCGGTCGGCATCGTCGTCGACGACGCGATCGTCGTGGTCGAGGCGGTGGAGAAGCATATCCGCGCCGGGCTGGCGCCGCGCGAGGCCGCGCACCTGACGATGAAGGAAGTGTCCGGCGCGCTGATCGCGATCGGCCTGGTGCTGGTCTCGGTGTTCATCCCGACCGCGATGGTCGGCGGCATCCCGGGCATCTTCTACCGCCAGTTCGCCGTGACGATCGCGGCTGCCTCGGCGATCTCGCTGCTCGTCTCGTTGACGCTGTCGCCGGCGCTCGCGGCGCTGCTGCTCAAGCCGCACCACGATATCGATGCGGACTCGGGCCCGCGCTGGATGCGCCCGATCAAGGTCGGCGCCGAGAAGTTCAACCAGGGCTTCGACTGGCTGTCGGACCGCTATGGCCGCGTCACCGGCCGGGTGATCCGCATGGGCCTGATCATGATGCTGATCTATGCCGGCCTGCTCGCGCTGACCGGCTGGCGCCTGACCGCCACGCCGACCGGCTTCATCCCCGAGCAGGACCAGGGCTTCCTGATCGGCATCGTCCAGCTGCCGCCGGGCTCGTCGCTCGAGCGCACCAGCGCCGTGGTCGACAAGGCGTATGACATCGCCGCCAAGACGCCCGGCATCCTCGAGGGCGCGGCCTTTGCGGGCCTGGACGGCGCGAGCTTCAGCCAGGCATCGAATGCGGGCGTGTTCTTCATCAAGCTGAAGGACTGGTCCGAGCGCGGCAAGGACCAGAGCGCGACGGCGCTCGCCGGCCAGCTGACCGGCGCGATCGCCGGGCAGATCAGCGGCGCCAACATCTTCATGATCTCGCCGCCCGCGGTGCAGGGCCTGGGCAACGGCTCGGGCTTCGTGATGATGGTCGAGGACAAGTCGGCCAACGGCGGCTGGCGCGGCCTGGAGAGCGCAACCGGCGCGATGATGGGCGCGGCGATGCAGGAGAAGAAGGTCACCCAGGTCTTCTCGCTGTTCAACACCGCCAACCCGAAGATCCGCGCCGATGTCGACCGCGACAAGGCGCAGATCATGGGCGTCGAGCCCGGCCAAGTGTTCGATGCGATCAGCACCTATATCGGCTCGACCTATGTCAACGACTTCAACCTGCTCGGCCGCACCTTCCGTGTGACCGCGCAGGCCGAGCCGACCGCGCGCGACGACATCAGCGATATCGGCCGGCTCCAAGTGCGCTCGAAGAGCGGGGCGATGGTGCCGCTCTCGGCCGTGGCGACGTTCAACCGCGACTCCGGCTCGTCGCGCGTGGTGCGCTACAATCTGCTGCCGGCGGTCGAGCTGCAGGGTGCTGCGGCGCCGGGCGTCTCGTCTGGCGATGCGCTCGGGGCGATGGAAGCGATGGCGGCCAAGACGCTGCCGCCGGGCTATGGCTTCGAATGGACCGGGCTTGCCTATCAGCAAAAGGCTGCGGGCAGTTCCTCGGCGCTGATCTTCGTGCTCGCCGTGGTGTTCGTGTTCCTCGTGCTGGCAGCCCAGTATGAAGCGCTGACGCTGCCGCTGGCGGTGATCCTGATCGTGCCGATGTGCATCCTGGCGGCGCTGCTCGGCGTCAACCTGCGGGGCATGGACAACAACATCCTCACCCAGGTCGGCCTGGTCGTGCTGATCGCGCTCGCTGCCAAGAACGCGATCCTGATCGTCGAGTTCGCCAAGCAGGGCGAGGAAGAGGGCATGAACCGGTTCGATGCGGCGATCCACGCGGCCCGCTCGCGCCTCCGCCCGATCCTGATGACCTCGTTCGCGTTCATCTTCGGCGTGATCCCGCTCGCGATCGCCAGCGGCCCGGGCCAGGAAATGCGCCAGTCGCTCGGCACCGCAGTGGTCTTCGGCATGCTCGGCGTCACCGTGTTCGGCCTGATCTTCACGCCGATCTTCTATGTGCTGATGCGCCGTTGGGGCGGTGGCCGCGTGAGCAAGGAAGCGCCGGCGGAACCCACGGACACGCCTGCGACCGCGACGGGAGAAGCGCAATGAAGCGGACCCTCACCCTCATCGCCGCGGGCCTGAGCCTGTCGGGCTGCGTGGTCGGCCCCAACTATGTCTCGCCCGCACCCAAGGCGCCGGCACAGGGCAGTCTCAGCGAAGCCAATGCGCCTGCATTCGTCGCCAACGAGCCGCCGGCCGACTGGTGGCGGATGTTCGACACGCCGGTGATCGACCGGCTGGTCGGCGAGGCGCTGGCGGCGAACACCGACCTGCGCGTGGCGGCGGCGAACCTGCGCCAGGCGCGCGCGGTGCTGCGCGAGACGCGCTCGGCCCGACTGCCCAGCACGACGATCACCGCGCAGGGCGGCTATGGCCAGACCTCGGGATCGACGCTCGGGCTGAACGGCGCGGGGCCGCGCGGCGACAGCTACGATGTCGGCTTCGACGTCGGCTACCAGGTCGACCTGTTCGGCAAGATCACCCGCGCCATCCAGGCGGGCCGCGCCGATGTAGAGGCGAGCCAGGCTGCCTATGACCTGGCCCGCGTCACCGTCGTCGCCGAGACGATCCGCGCCTATTCGGATGCCTGCGCCGCCGGCCAGCAGCTCGCCGTTTCCGCGCGGACGCTCAAGCTGCAGGAAGACACCTACGACCTGACGCGCCGGCTTGAAGCGGGCGGGCGCGGCACGGGGCTGGAGACCAGCCAGGGCCAGGCGCTGCTCGAGCAGACCCGCGCGACGGTTCCGGTGTTCGAGGCGCAGCGCAAGGCCGCGCTTTTCCGCCTCGCGGTGCTCACCGGCAAGCCGCCGGCAGAGTTCCCCACCGATGTCGCCAGCTGCGAGACGGTGCCCACCGTCAAGCAGGCGATCCCGGTCGGCAATGGCGCGACCTTGCTCGCCCGCCGTGCCGATGTCCGTGCCGCCGAGCGGCGGCTTGCCTCGGCGACCGCGCAGATCGGCGTCGCCACCGCGGACCTCTATCCGAACGTCTCGATCGGCGGCTCGATCGGCTCGACCGCCAATTCGCCGGAAGGGCTGTTCAAGAGTTCGGGACTCAACTTCAGCATCGGGCCGCTGCTCTCGTTCAGCTTCCCGAACATGAGCGTCGCCCGTGCCCGCATCGCCCAGGCAAAGGCCGGGGCGGACGCCGCGCTCGCGACGTTCGACGGCACCTGGCTGACCGCGCTGCAGGACACCGAGACGGCGCTTTCGGCCTATGTCGCGCAGGGCCAGCGCGTCGAGGCGCTGCGCCGCGCGCGCGATGCGAGCGGCGAGGCGGCCCGGATCGCGCGGCTGCGCTATCGCGCCGGCGCCGAGGGCTTCCAGACCGTGCTCGACGCCGAGCGCTCCGAAGCGTCGAACGAGCTGCTCCTGGCTCAGGCCGAATCGAACTTTTCCGACGCGACAGTCTCCCTGTTCCTCGCGCTTGGCGGGGGATGGCAGCAGTCTCCCCAGGGCTGAACCTGCCAACCCCCGCCCCCGCGACCCCGCGTGCCGTTCGGCGCGCGGGGCGCGGCTGAGACCTGCCTGCCCCAGCGGAGCGGCGCGGCCTACCCGAAAGTGTAACTGGACATGCCCTGCATTGGCATGGCCAAAATTGCGCGCGCGAAAATGGGCCTGCACGGACGCTGGCTGCGCCTATAGGCGTGCCGTGCCCGACCAATGTTACAATGTGGCCTGACCATTCTATTGACAGTTGCTTCCGCATCGGCCTTATTGGCCTGACACCGGTGGCCAGCACGGATTGGCGAAACAAAAGCCGGGGACAGACGGGGAGAGAGAGTCATGCGAAGGACTGCTCTATTTGCGGGTACGGCGATCGCCGTCCTGATGGCGACGCCTGCGTTCGCCCAGAGCAACACTGCCGACAGCGAGCCGGCCGCGCCGCAGGCGGAAGAGCCGGCGCCCGGCGACCAGATCGTGGTCACCGGTTTCCGCCGCGCCTATGCCGATGCGCTCAACATCAAGCGCGAGTCCGATCAGATCACCGATTCGATCTCGTCCGATGGCCTGGGCCGCTTTCCGGACCTGAACGTCGGCGAGGCGATCCAGCGCATTCCGGGCGTGCAGATCAACCGCGAGGCGGATTCGCGCAACGCGACGATCAGCTTGCGCGGCCTGCCGGGCTCGTTCGCGCGCACGACGCTGAACGGCGGCGGCTTCGCGGACCCGATCCTGGGCAGCGCGACCAACACCTCGTCAACGCCGCTCGGCGCGTTCAACTCGGACATCTTCTCGGCGATCACGGTGATCAAGTCGCCCAATGCCGCGAACCTGTCCGGCGGGCTTTCCGGCAATGTCGATCTGAAGATCGCCCCGGCGCTGAGCCGCAAGGCGGGCGGCTGGGCCAAGGCGTCCTACGAGTATAACGACCTTGGCGACTTGGGCAGCCCGGCACTCGCGGCCGGCTACAACGCGCATATTACCGACAATTTCGCGGTATTCGGCGTGGTTTCGTGGAAGGACGAGAAGTTCCGCCGCGACTCGATCTCGGTCAACACCTGGGCGAACAAGCTCGGCTCGATCCAGGTCGGCAACCAGGCGGTGCCCGCCTCCAACCCGACCTACCAGGCGCTGATCGCGCAATATCCGGGCGGGGTCTATTATCCGAGCCAGGTCCGCCAGTTCGTCAAGCTGAACAAGGGGCACCTGCTCACCGGCGCGGGCGGATACGAGTGGCAGGCGACCGACACGATCAAGTTCGGCGCGACCGGCTTCTACACCGAGCGCAACCTCGACCAGGGCACCAACCACCTGCTCTATATCGACACGTCGGCGGGCAACAACGGCACCGGCGCGCTGGCCGCGACCTCGGCGGTGGCGCATTTCACCAGCCTGGGCACGCCCTATGTCGTGCAGACGCCGACCGGTGCGCGCGCATACATCAACCAGTTCAGCGCGGAGAATGTGCAGACCTACGACTCGATCCGCTCCGAGCCGGCCAAGCAGAAGACCTGGGCGATTAACCCGACGATCGAGTTCAAGGACGACGACTGGCGGGTGACTGCGCAGGGGACGATCTCGCGCGCGCAGGTGCTCGCCAACCAGATCGAGCTCGACATCATCGAGAACCCCTATCGCAACCTGGGGACGGCGGGGCTGAACGGCATCACCACCTCGGTGTTCACCGGCGGCACCAGCCTGCAGGATGCGGTGTTCGTGCTCAACACGCCCAATGCCTCGCACATCCCGACCGGCGGCTATCCGCTGCCCTCGGCGGCGAGCCAGGCGACCCAGGCGGGCGCGCAGATGCCGGGTGCCACGGCCGGCACGCAGGGCGACCGCTTCGGCGTCACCGGCACCAACGGCCAGTCGTGGAACGCGCTCGACGCGGTGCAGCTCGATCTCGAGCGCAGCTTCCAGGGCAGCTTCCTGTCGGGCTTCCAGGTCGGGATGCGCTACGAGCGCAACAAATATACCTCGACCGGCTCGCGCAACACCTCGCTCGGCGCCAACACCGCAAACATCACCCCGGCGATGTCGCAGGTGAACCCCTATGTGAACGACTTCTTCGGGGGCACGGCGGGCGGCTACACGACCAACTGGCGCGGGCTCGACGTCAACCAGGTGCTGGGCGCGATCACCCCGGTGAACACCGCCCCGCGCACCACCGCCAACCCCAACGGGCTGCCCGGCCAGTTCGTCTTCGGCAGCGGCGGCGTGTTCCTCACCCCCTATGGCCTGACGAACAACTATTGGGACCCGAACTATTGGAACAACAACTTCACCAACACGAAGAAGGTGATGTCGGCCTATGCCATGGCCAAGTTCGACGGCAATCTGTTCGGCATCCGGGTGCGCGGCAATGCAGGCGTGCGCTATGAGGCGACCAACCAGAAGATCGACGCGCTCGATTGCCGCAACTGCCTGGCCGGCCTCTCGGTGATCGCAGCACCCCCGGTCAACCACAGCATGACCAACCGGACCTACAAGCAGAATTACGACTATTGGCTGCCCTCGGCGATGTTCGCGGCGGACCTGGCCAAGAACCTCGTCTTCCGCGGGGCCTATTACCAGACCTATGTCCGGCCGCAGCCGCGCGACAATGTGCCGGCGACCTCGGTGCAGATCCCCGATCCGGCGGTGGCCGGCACGCCGACCTACAATGTCATCATCGGCGCCACCAACCTGCAGCCCTACACCTCGGACAGCTACGACCTGTCGCTCGAATGGTACAACCGCCCCGGCGGCGCCTTTGCCGTGGCGGTCTACCAGAAGGACATCCAGGGCTATGTCGGCCCGATCACCGATCGCCGCGTGCTGTGCCCCGCCAACGGCCTGTACAACGGCATCGATTTCGGGCTCGGCACGCTCTCCGACGACGGCACCAACTGCAACATCGTCGGCAGCCCGGTGGGCGCGCGGGTGCAGGCGAGCGGCGTCACCAACCAGAAGCCGATGCGGGTGCGCGGCGTCGAGGTCTCGGTGCAGCAGAACCTCGATTTCCTGCCGGGCTTCCTGAAGTATCTCGGCGGCGCGGCGAACTACACCTATACCGACATCGACGGGAAGGACGCGCAGGGTAACCCGATCACGCTGCCCAGCGTCGCCAAGCACAATCTCAACCTGATCGGCTATTACGAGACCAAGCTGTTCGGCATCCGCGTGGTGTTCAACCATCGTGGCAAATACGACCTGGCGGCGGGCAACAGCTTCGTCGGCGACGCGCGGACGGTGAAGGCGCGCAGCCAGCTCGACGCCTCGGCCTCGCTCAACATCCTGAAGAACTTCTCGATCTCGCTCGACGCGTTCAACCTGACCAACGCGACGCGCTCGGAATATGAGAATGACCCGATGCTGCCGCGGCGCATCGACTATGACGGGCGGACCTATACGCTGACGATCCGCAGCAGCTTCTAGCCCTCCCCGATGCGGAGCGGCTAAGCATCGGCCGCTCCGCCCCCTTTTCGACGAGTCCCCGCCGATGAAGCTCCTCCTCGCCAGTGCCGCCGCCCTGTTCGCGTTCGGCGCGGTTCCCGCCTCGGCGCAGGCGATCCTGGGGCCGGGCTTCGCGCGCGAGGTGCCGCGCGAGGATGCGGTGGCACGGCGCGTGATCGCGCGGGCGAACGCGGCGCTGGCCCGCGCGCCGGGCGCGATTCCCGAGCTCCACACCGAAGGCACGCTGCCGGGCAAGGGCATCCGCGAGATCAGCCTCAAGGCCAAGGAAGACCAGGGGATCGTCATCGCGCTGGCGCTCGCCTGGCGGCTGACCGGCGACCGGCGCTATCTCGACCAGACCGCGCGCTACCTGGAGAATTGGGCGGATATCTACCGCATGTCGTTCAACCCGATCGACGAGACCGGGTTCGACACGCTGATCCTCGCCACCGACCTGACCCGGGCGGACCTGGCGCCGGCGCTCCGGGCCAAGATGGACGGCTTCTGGCGCAAGATGGCCGCCGGCTACCTCGACGCGATGGACGGCAAGCCCAAGAATGCGCACACCAACTGGCAGAGCCACCGCATCAAGCTGGCGACGCTGGCGGCCTTCGCGGTGGGGGACGCCAAGCTGATCGACCGCGCCCGCGCGGCGTTCCGCAAGCATGTGGGCTCGAACATCCAGCCCGACGGATCGGTGTTCGACTTCCATGAGCGCGACGCGCTCCACTATGTCACCTACGACCTCGATCCGCTCGAAATGGCGGCGCTGGCGGCCAGGACGCACGGCGAGGACTGGTTTGGCTGGAAGAGCCCGAGCGGATCGAGCCTGGCGAGCGCGCTCAAGTGGCTCGAGCCCTATGCCACCGGCGAGAAGACGCATGTCGAGTTCGTCCACTCGCAGATCGCCTTCGACCGCGAGCGCGCCGCGGCGGGGCAGAAGGAATATGCCGCGCATGCCTGGGACCCCGGCGCTGCGGTGAACACCTATGCGCTCGCCGCGCGGATTGACCCGGCCTATCGCGACTTCGCCGCGACGCTGGCCGCGCGCACCGGGCGCCAGCCGGCCGAGTGGCTGAGCCTGTTCGCGCGTTGAGCGGGAACCAGGGGCGGGGGCCGCGGGTATCCCCTGCATGGAACCCGATACCCAGGAATCGCCCGAGCTGACGCCGCGCAAGCGCCGCGGGCTCGTCGTCGTCGTGCTCGCCTTCCTCGTGCTGGTGGTGGTGATCTTCATCGGCATGAACCTGAGTCACTACAAGCAGGCCAAGGAGGGCGAGCCGGTGGGCGCCAGCGCCAATGTGGCGGGCCCCGACAACCGCTGAGCGGCTCCGCCGAACGGACGTTTCCGGACCGTGAAGTTCGCCGAGGTGATGCAGGAATGGCACGCACCCCCTCGGACATTCACTCGGTAGAGAATTAGTGTTGCAAGCCCTCCGGCTTTGCGCCATTCTCGTTTGATCGTGCCGCAGAGCGCGACCTGGAGATGGATGTGGGAGGGACCCAATGAAGTATCGTCCGTTGCTGCTCGGCGCCTCGGCGCTGGCCCTTGTCTGGAGCGGCGCGGCCGCGGCGCAGACCGATTCCGCGCCGGCGCAGGACGCGCCTGCCGCAAGTTCCGATCAGGACAAGAGCGAAGGCGAGATCGTCGTCACCGCGCAGCGCCGCAACGAGAACCTGATGACCACCGCGGTGTCGGCCTCGGTGCTGTCGGGCACCCAGCTCGAGAACAAGGGCGTCGCCAATGTCGACGGGCTGCAGTTCGCGATGCCGAGCGTGACGGTCAACAATTTCGGCCAGGGCAATAATTTCAACGTCCGCGGCATCGGCAAGGCCGAGCACAACACCCAGACCACCACCGGCGTGATCACCTACCGCGACGGCGTGCCGAGCTTCCCGGGCTATTTCCAGCAAGAGCCCTATTACGACATCGCCAACATCCAGGTGCTGCGCGGTCCGCAGGGCACGATCGTCGGCCAGAACGCGACCGGCGGCGCGGTGTTCGTCAACACCAACGACCCGATCATCGGCGGCGGCTATCACGGGTACATCAACCTCAACTACGGCAACTACAATGATGCCGGGGCGCAGGGCTCGCTCAACATCCCGATCAGCGACACGCTGGCGGCGCGCGTCGCGCTGTTCGGCGAGCGGCGCGACAGCTTCTTCAACGTCACCGGCCCGGGCGGCGCCAAATATCCGTACAACCCGGGCAACCTGCGGATGGCGGCGGGCCGGTTCAGCCTGCTCTGGAAGCCGAGCGACCGGCTCTCGATCCTGTCCAAGACCGATTTCGACTATCTCGACATGGGCGGCTATCCGGCCAAGCCGTACAACGCGCCCGGCGACCTGTACGACGTCTCGTTCAACTCGCCCCAGGCAGCGCGCGACAAGTTCCTGCGCTCGATCCTGAAGATCGACTATGAAGTCGCCGGCGGCATCAAGCTGCGCTCGGTCAGCGGCTTCCAGACCGGCAACACGATGTACCGCGCCGATCTGGACGGCACTGCAGCGAACACCAGCACCTTCTACGACACCGTTACCGAGACGCAGTTCACCCAGGAATTCAACATCATCTCGCCGGACAACCGGCGCTTCACCTGGCTCGTCGGCGCGTTCGGCATGTGGAACACCTATTTCTTCCCGTCGCCGTTCAGCAACTTCACGATCGACGTCTGCCCAGGCTTGAACTTCAACGGCTGCCAATATCAGCTGAAGGGCCGCAACCCCGAGCGTTCGCTCGCCGGCTTCGGCCAGATCGGCTTCGAGATCACCCCGACCCTGAAGCTGGACCTGGGCGGCCGCTATACCGCCAGCCGCTCGACCAACTATGTCCAGGTCCAGCAATATGGCACGCCGATCAACCAGGTGCAGACGGTCACCTCGGACAATTTCTCCTACAAGGCGACCCTGGGCTGGAAGGCTAGCGACAGCCAGTATCTCTATGCGTTCGTCGCCACCGGCTTCCGCCCCGGCGGCCTCAACGTGCCGGTCGGCGCGGCCGCGATCGCGCCGTTCAAGCCGGAGGAAGTGACCTCGTTCGAAGCGGGCTGGAAGGGCAATTTCGCCGACGGCAAGCTGCGCACGACGCTGACCGGCTTCTATAACAACTACAAGAACTTCCAGGTCATCATCGGCTATCCCGACTTCCCGACCTTCGGCATCGAGCTGAACGTCCCGGATACCACCAAGATCTATGGCTTCGAGGCCGAGGCCGAGTTCCATTCGGGCGGCTTCTCGCTCGATGGCGGCATCAACGTGCTGCACAGCGAGCTGGGCCAGTTCTACGCGGTCGATCCGCGCGGGACGACCACGACTGCCTGCCAGCCGACCACCGGCCCGGCCGGCGGCGCCTGCATCAATCTGAAGGGGCAGCGCCAGACCTATGCGCCCAACGTCACCTTCAATGTCGGCGCGCAGTATGAAGCGAAGTTCGGCAATGGCGACAGCATCACGCCGCGCGTGAACTTCGGCTATGTCGGCTCGCAATGGGCGACGCTGTTCGAGAATGAAGCGAAGGGCGACCTGATCGAGGCGCGCCGCATCCTCAACGCCCAGATCGCCTTCCAGCACAAGAGCTGGACGCTCACCGCCTATGGCACCAACCTGACCGACCAGCATTATCCGGCGGCGCTCAACTCGGGGCTCTATTTCGCCGGAGCGCCGCGCCAGTACGGCGTAAAGCTGCTCAAGGTCTTCTGATTTCCCACCTGGCCGTCGGAGACTCCCTCTCCGGCGGCCTTTCCTTTTCCTTTCGCGCCCGAAGAGTTTCATGCAGCCCTACGGACTGACAGTAGACAAATTCCTCGATCACGCCGCCAAGTGGTTCCAGGACTGCGAGGTGGTCGAGGCCGAGGCGGGCAGGGCGGTCAAGCGCACCAGCTATGCGGTGCTGCGCGACCGCGCCAACCGCCTGTCGGGCGCGCTGGCGGCGCTGGGCATGGTGCAGGGCGACCGGGTGG
Organism: Sphingomonas sp. KR3-1; assembly: GCF_040049295.1. Taxonomy (NCBI): domain Bacteria; kingdom Pseudomonadati; phylum Pseudomonadota; class Alphaproteobacteria; order Sphingomonadales; family Sphingomonadaceae; genus Sphingomonas; species Sphingomonas sp. KR3-1. Next base: position 1,046,151 of record NZ_JBDZDQ010000001.1, on the reverse strand, counting down.
GCACGCTCGCCTGGAACACGATCCACCATGTCGAGATCTATTATGCGGCGATGGGCATGGGGCTGGTGTGCCACACGCTCAACCCGCGGCTGACCGCGGCGCACCTCGCCGCGATGATCAACGAGGCCGAGAACCGCGTGCTCGCGGTCGCGGCCGACCTGCTGCCGCTGGCGCGCGAGGTGCTCGCGCACTGCCCGAGCATCGAGCAGGTCATTATTCTGGACGCACTGGTTGCGGATGTTCAGCCCCTCGGGTCGCACCGGGCGCGCATCTGGGATCAGGACGCGCTGCTGGCGGCGCACGGCGCCCCGGTGGCATGGGGGGCGTTCGACGAGAACATCCCCGCCGGGCTCTGCTACACTTCGGGCACCACCGGCAGCCCCAAGGGCGTGGTCTATACCCACCGCTCCAACTATCTCCACACGCTGCGCGCGCTGCAGGCCGATGCCGCGGCGATCACCGCGCAGGACACGCTGCTGCTCGGCGTGCCGATGTTCCACGCCAATGGCTGGGGCATGCCGTTCGCGGCGCCGGCGGCGGGGACCAAGCTGGTGCTGCCCGGTCGGGTGGTCGACGGGCCGAGCCTGGGCCGGCTGATCCGCGACGAGGGCGTGACCGTCGCGGTCGGTGTCCAGACCGTCTGGCTGGGGCTGGCCGACCAGGCCGAGGCGAGCGGCGAGACCTTCCCGACGCTGCAGCGCGTGCTGATCGGCGGATCGAGCTGCCCCGACGCGCTGATCCGCCGGCTCGAGGAGAAGCTCGGCGCCGCGGTGCAGACGAGCTGGGGGATGACCGAGCTGTCGCCGGTGGGCACGATCGCGCCGAGGGACCTGCCCGCCGATGCCAGCCCCGCCTCGGGCCGGCCGATCATGGGGCTCGACCTCAAGCTCACCGATGCCGAGGGCAACACGCTGGTGCCGCAGCGCGACATTTTGGGGCACCTCAAGGTCAAGGGGCATAGCGTGATCGAGCGCTATTACCGCCGCGACGAGGACGTGCTCGACGCCGAGGGCTATTTCGACACCGGCGACCTGGCGATGATCGACGCGGCGGGCAATCTGACGATCTGCGGGCGCGCCAAGGACCTGATCAAGTCGGGCGGCGAGTGGATCAATCCCAACGAGATCGAGACGATCGTCGGCGCGCACCCGACGGTGCGCCACGTCGCGGTGATCGGCCGGGCCGACGCCAAATGGGGCGAGCGGCCGGTGCTGATCGTCGAGACCGAAGGCGAGGACAAGGACCCGCGCGCGCTGCTCGCGCTGCTGCGCGGCAAGGTCGCCGACTGGTGGATCCCGGGCGAAGTGGCCGAAGTGGACGCGATGCCGCTCGCCGCCTCGGGCAAGATCGACAAGAAGCGGCTGCGCGATGACTATGCCGAGGGGCGGATCGCGGCGAGCAAGGTGGGGCGCTAGGCTAGCGCTAGCCCCTCCCCTTCAAGGGAGGGGCTTCTAGAGCCTCAATCGCAGCCCTTGGCCTTGGCCGGCAGCTTCGGCGAGTTCAGCCCGACATTCCAGTTCCACGCGATCCCCGCGGCGCGGCGGCGGCAGACCACGGCTTCATACTGGTCGTACATGCCCGGCATCAGCCCCGCCTCGGGCATGGGCATGTCGGTGAAGTGCATATAGTTGCGCGCCTTGCCCCAGGCGGTCCAGGCAGGGGCGCCGGCGGCGCTGGGCACGCCGGTCTTCGCGAAGCTGGTCCAATAGCCGAGCATCGCGTCCGACAGCGGGCGGTCGCTCTCGGGCATCTTCGGCCAGAGCGGCGGCAGCGGCTGGAGGTTGCCGAAGACATAGGGCAGCTCGCTGGCGTGGAAGCTGTGCAGCTTCGCATCGTTCATCGCCGGATAGCCGTGGTCCCACAGATAGACATAGGCCGGCTGGCCGATCGCGGCCTGCTTGCGGGCGAGGCGCTCGCTGGTCCAGCCGTAGAGCGCGTCGCGCGTCGTCTGAAGGATGCTCTCCTTATAGTCCGCGGCCGGATAGAGCTTGAGGAAGGCATCGGCGAACTCGCCGTACTTCTCGCGGATGCCCTTCTCATAGTCTTCCGCCGTGGCCGGCGGCTTGGCTGCGAGCATCATCAGCGAGCGGATCTCGCCCTGGTTGAAGCCGGTGAGGATCGGGACGGGCGCCTGCTTGCCTTGGTCGAAGGTCTCGACCATCTGCTCGGGCAGGACGAGCCCGTCGACCACGCCGAAGGGGAAGAAGCCCATCTTGGCCGAAGCGTCGGTGATCGCCTGCGCGTCCATGCCGCGCAGCGCGGCGAGGTCCGGCGCCTGCAGCCCTGCGGAGAGCATCGTGCCCATCGCCTCGGCCGATGGCTGGCCGAAGGGCGACTTCTTCAGGTTGGGCATCGCGACCATGTACGCGCTCTGGGCGATCGCCTTCGAGAAGGTGCCGCGCGCCAGCGGCGACTGCATCAGGAACATCACGCTGAGCCCGCCAGCGGACTCGCCCGCGATCGTCACATTGGCGGGGTCGCCGCCGAACGCCGCGATATTGTGCTTCACCCAGGCGAGCGCGCCCTCCTGGTCGAGCAGGCCGTAATTGCCCGAGACCTTTTGCGGCGATTCCGCGCTGAGCGCCGGATGGGCGAGCCAGCCGAGCACGCCCAGCCTATAGTTGATCGAGACGACGATCACGCCCTGCTCGGCCATCTTCTTGCCGTCATACATCGGCTCGCGGCTCGATCCGCCCGAGAGCGCGCCGCCGTGGATCCAGAAGAACACCGGGGCCTTCTTGGCGTTGGCGGGCGCCCAGATGTTGAGCGTCAGGCAATCCTCGCTGACCGGCATCGGCGCGGGCGGGGAATAGACCGAGGTCGGCGTCTTGGCCTGGGGCTGGACGCAGGCGGGGCCGAAATCCTTGGCCTCGCGCACGCCCTGCCAGGGCTTCATCGGTGCGGGCGGGCGCCAGCGCATCGCCCCGACCGGGGGCACGGCATAGGGAATGCCCTTGAATTCGCGGATGCTGCCGTCCTGCGTGCCGCTCACCGAGCCGGAGGGCGCGTTGACGACCGGGGTCTGCGCCAACGCGGTGCTCGCGAGGAGCAGGCCGGTGGCGAGGGCGGCGGAGCGGAGCAGCTTCATGCGGGCACCTTTGCAAGGGTCTCGCGGCGCAGGATGCGGGCGAGGACGAGGAAGAGCGCGATGGCGATCAGGTAGAAGGGCGAGAGCGTGTAGAGCGCGGTCTGCAGCGCGTGCGGGTCGCCATGCGCCTTGAACCAGTCGCTGGCGGCGCCGACATAGGTCGGGCCGAGGCCGAGGCCGATGAAGTTCATCACCAGCAGCAGCAAGGCGCCCGACAGCACGCGCTGCTCGGGTCGGACCTCTTCCTGGACGAGCGCGACCGAGGCGGAGAGGTAGAAATAGTTGAAGACGTTGACGATCGTCATCAGCGCCAGCGCCAGCGGCCAGCCCGGCGCCCAGACGAACGCGACGTAGAAGGGCATGGCGACCGCGAGCGAGATCGCCGGGCCGAGCGCATAGACGGTGCGGCTGCGGCGGCCGAGCCGGTCGATCACGCGGCCCGAGATCAGCATCGCGGCGCCCATGCCCAGGCCGACGACCAGCGCGTACCAGACCGCGATCTGCGGCAGCGTCATGCCCTTTTCGCGGATCAGGAACAGCACGGCGAAATTGCCCAGCCCGTAGGTGACGAACTGGGTGGCGCCGCTGCCGAGCGCGGCGAGCATCAGCACCGGGTGGCTGAAGAACATCCAGCAGGTGCCCCAGAAGGGCGCCTTGGCGCGCGCCTCGGCGACGGGCGCGAGGTCGGTCGCGCCGCGCCTTGGCTCGCGGACGATGATGCGGACCAGCACCGCGGTGATGATGCCGACCACGCCGATCGCGATGAAGGCGTCGCGCCAGTCGAACAGCGCGGCGATCGAGGCGCCGAACGCGATGCCGAGCGCCGCGCCGATCGGCGGCCCGAGATTGTAGATGCCGAAGGCGGTGCCGCGCTCGCCTGGCCGGAACGTGTCGGTGATGATCGCGTAGGACGGGGGCACGCCGCCCGCCTCGCCGAAGCCGACGGTCATGCGGGCGATGACGAGCTGGGTGTAGCTGGTCGCCAGGCCGCAGGCGATCGTCGCGCCGCTCCAGACCGCGCAGGCGAGCGCGAGGATGCTGACGCGGTTGGTGCGGTCGGCGAGCCAGCCGACGGGGATCGCGATGAAGCAGTAGAACATCGCGAAATAGAGCCCGCCGATCAGCCCGAGCTGGCCGTCGGTGACGTGGAGCGAATCCTGGATCGGCTTGGCGAGGATCCCGAGGAGCTGCCGGTCGAGGAAGTTGAGGACATAGACGAAGGTGAGCGTGACCAGCACGATCCAGCGACGGCTGCCGCCTGCCTGAGTTTCCACGCGCGTCCTCTCCCTGACGGCTTTTTCCGCCTTGCCGCATATCATGCGGGCAGACCCGCGGCACTGTCAACACACACTATCACGCGTGTGAATATCTGCGCGGAGGGTTGACGCTAGGCCGATAGACGGGAAGGAACATGCGGGTGACCGAGACCGCCAAGCCCGTACGCCGCTCCCGCAAGGCCGAGCAGCGCGCCGAGACGATGGAGCTGATCTACGACGCTGCCGAGGAACTGTTCTCGCAGCACGGGCTCTACGGCGTCACGCTGAAGGACGTCGCCAAGCAGGTGGGCGTGCACCACACGCTGCTCAACTACTATTTCGACGACAAGAAGGCGCTGTTCGACGCCGTGTTCGCCCGGCGCGCGGTGGTGACTGCGGGGCGCCGGATGGACGCGCTCGATGCCTATGAGAAGTCGGTCGACGGCAAGCCGACGGTGGAGGGCGCGCTGCGGGCATTCCTCGACACCGATCTCGACACCTATATCCAGGGCGGCGAGCGCTGGAAGAACTACGCCAAGCTCGCAGCGCAGGTCGCCAATACGCCGGCCTGGGGCGCGGACCTGATGGACGAGCATTTCGATCCGGTCGTGCTCAAGCTGATCGGCCTGCTCAAGCAGGCGCTGCCCGGCTGCGCCGATGCGGACATCTTCTGGGGCTACCACTTCGTCACCGGCGCGCTGACGCTCACGCTGGCGCGCACCGGGCGCATCGACAAGCTATCCGGCGGGATCTGCCACTCGGACGATTTCGAGGCGGTGAAGGACCGGATGGCCAGCTTCCTCGCCGCCGGCTTCCTGCAGATCTGCGCCAAATAGAGGCAATTTCGCTATCTTGCGAGTGAATGACTGCGGGTCTAATCAGGCGCGGTCATAAGCAAGGAGAGCGGGATGTCGCTGGCGGGTCGCGTAGCAATCGTAACGGGTTCGGGCGGGGGACTGGGGCGCGCGCATGCGCTGTACCTGGCGAGCAAGGGCGCCAAGGTCGTCGTCAACGACCTGTCGCAGCCCGCGGCGGACGCCGTGGTTGCCGAGATCGTCGCGGCCGGGGGCGAGGCGATGGCGATCGCCGCATCGGTGACCGACGAGTCGCGCATTGCCGCCTTGGTCGCCGAGACGGTGCACCGCTGGGGCCGGATCGACATCCTGATCAACAATGCCGGCATCCTGCGCGACAAGAGCTTCGCCAAGATGAGCATCGACGATTTCCGCCTGGTGGTGGACGTGCACCTGATGGGCGCGGCGATCGCCAGCAAGGCGGTGTGGGAGCAGATGCGCAGCCAGGGCTATGGCCGCATCGTGATGACCACCTCTTCGTCGGGGCTGTACGGAAACTTCGGCCAGGCTAATTATGGCGCCGCGAAACTGGCGCTGGTGGGCCTGATGCAGACGCTCGCGATCGAAGGTGAGAAGTACAATATCCGGGTGAACAGCCTGGCGCCAACCGCGGCGACCGGCATGACCGAAGGCGTGCTGGGCGAGGAGAGCCTTGCCCTGCTCGCGCCCGACCTGGTCAGCCCCGGCCTGCTCGCGCTGGTGGGCGAGGATGCGCCGACTCGCGCGATCCTGTGCGCCGGCGCCGGCCATTTCGCCGCCGCCCACATCACGCTGACCGACGGCATCCAGGTCGGCCGCGCCGACGATGCAGGCGAGCAGGTCGCGGCGCGCTGGGCCTCGGTCGCCGATCGCAGCGGCGAGATCGTGCCGACCTATGGCTTCACCCAGGCCGAGCGCGAAGTGGCGGCCGCCACCGGCGCTGCGCCGGTCGCCGCAGGGGTGCGGTGAGCGACCTCCCCATTGGCCGCCGCGAACTGATCGCGGCAGCCGCGCTCGGCGCCGCGGGCGTTTCGCCCGTGGCCGCCAGGGCTGCCGCCGGGCGCAAGCCGGCGCCGCCGGGCTTCCTTTGGGGCACGGCGATCTCCGCCTATCAGAGCGAGGGCAACAACACGAACGCCGATGCCTGGCTGATGGAGAACCTCCAGCCGAGCATGTTCAAGGAGCGTTCGGGCGACGCCTGCGACAGCTATCATCGCTACGAGGAGGATTTCACGCTCGCCGCGAAGCTCGGCTTCAACAGCTATCGGCTGGGCGTGGAATGGGCGCGGATCGAGCCGAGCGAGGGGCATTTCTCGAATGCCGAGCTCGATCACTATGCCCGCATGCTCGAGAGCTGCCGCGCGCACGGCCTGCGGCCGATCGTGACGCTCAACCATTTCACCACGCCGCTGTGGTTCGCCCAGCGCGGCGGGTTCGAGGTGGCGGACGCGCCGCAGCTGTTCGCGCGCTATTGCCGCAAGGTCGCCGAACGGCTGGGCGGGCTGATGCACATGGCGACGACCTTCAACGAGGCGAACATCCGCCTGCTGGTCGACATGATGCCGGGGATCAGCGCGTTCGTGCCGGTGGTCAAGGCCGCGATCGCCGCGGCGGCCAAGGCGACCAACTCGCCCAAATTCTCGCGGCTGGCCTATGCCGATGCCGCGGTCGTCACGCCGATCATGCAGGCGGCGCACCGCCAGGCCTATGCCGCGATCAAGCAAGTGCGCCCCAACCTGCCGGTTGGGATCACGCTGACCACGCAGGACGTACAGGCCGACACGCCCGAGCGCGCGGCGCACTGGCGCGACAAGCTCTATGGCGACTGGGTGCAGGTGGCGCGCGAGGCGGCGGATTTCTTCGGCGTGCAGACCTATACCCGCTTCGTGTTCGACGCGAACGGGATGGTCGCCCCGCCCAAGGGCGCCGAGATGACGATGGCGGGGTATGAATTCTACCCGCAGGCGCTCGCCAACACGATCCGCTGGGCGCACCAGGCGATCGGCAAGCCGATCTACGTCACCGAGAGCGGCATCGCGGCGAAGGACGATGCGCGGCGGATCGCCTTCATCGACCAGGCGCTGGACGGCGTGCGGCAATGCCTGGACGAGGGCATCCCGGTGCACTCCTATCTCTACTGGTCGCTGCTCGACAATTTCGAGTGGACCTCGGGCTATGGCGTGCCGTTCGGGCTGGTCGCGGTCGACCGCGAGACGTTCAAGCGCACCCCGCGGCCAAGCGCGCTGCACCTGGGCGGGCTCGCCAAGGCGAACCGGATCTAGGCGAGCCGCCCGCAGGCCGCGCGGAAGGGGTTGGGCCGACCGCGATGCGGCCGGCCCGGGGGGAACCTCTCAATTGGCGTAGATCGGCGGAGCCTGGACGCTGCTCGGCAAGGCACCCGATTCGAGCACCGCGCCGCCGGCGGACTTGATCTCGATCGTGCCGCCGCGCCCGGCCTGGTTGAAGCGCAGCGTCACGACGCGGCCGTCGGACAGCGTGATCGCGGTGCCGGTCTGACCGGCGGCGTTCGAGGCGACCGCCTGCGACACCGCGCCGTCGAGCCCGGCGACGTGGAGGAACTGCGAGCTGCCGCCGGCGCCGGTCTCGACCAGGTCAACGCGCACCGCCGTGTTGGTCGCAGTGAAATCGGTGCTGTTGACGGTGCGCCACAAGGTGGTGGCGGGCGTGCCGGCCGTCGGCAGGATGCGCCACATGTCGAAGCGGTTGGCGCCGATGACGAGGCTCATCAGGTTGCCAGCGATCGTCGGCGCCTTGGGGAAGTTCATCGTGAAGATCCGCCGCGCATTGGCGTCGCTGGTCTGGGCGCGGTCATAGATCACGAAGGTCGCCGGCTTGATGAAGACGAACTCGCGCTCCGACTTGGTCACGCCGGCGCCGTACATCGGCGTGACGTCGGCCAGCGCATAGGTCCAGCCGGGGTTGTTCGCCAGCGCCACCATGTTGCACGCCTTGTTGAACCCCTGGCCGATCGCGGTGCCGGCGCTGGTCTCGAAGCGTACGGTGTTGTGGTATTTCTGGTCCTGCGACAGGCCGGAATGGCTGTCGAGATTGGCGTCATAGGCCAGCCAGTTGCCCTTGAAGAGGACGAAGCTGCCGCGATCCTGGTGCGCGTGGCTCTCGGTCAGCGGGCCGCAGATGAAGTTGGCGTAGGCCGCGGTCGTCGTCCAGTCGCCGCGCATCGAGAAGCTGCCAGTGCCCGAGCCCCAATAGGCGGTGGACAGCTCGGTCAGCGGGCGCGGGGTGATCGCGACCAGGTCGTAGATATAGTCCGAATAGCGCATGAAATGCTGCGTCATCGCCGGGACCGAGGACTGCGCGATCAGCGTCTTCACGACGCCCGAGATGCGCTCGCCCGGATAGAGCGAGGCGAGCTTCTGCAGATAGTCGCGGTGATAATCGAAGAACAGCGCCTGCGAATCGCGGGCATGGTCGCCGGTGGGGGTGACCCGGTCGAGCGTCGGCACGACGGCGTGGACCATCCAGGGCATCGAGGCGAGCGTGTGCGGCGTGCGGCTGGCCAGGTTCTCGCCGGTCGAGCGCTCCCACCAGTCATAGAGCTCCCACAGGTCCTTCATCGCGATGCCGTAGCCGGTGCCCTCGCGCGAGCCGCCGCCGACGAGATCGGCGTTGAAGGTCGGGATCAGCTGGTTCTCGATCTTGGCGGTGCGGAACTGGGTGAGCCAGCCGCCGGCCATGTCGTTCTCGCCATAGGTGGCGAGGCCGAGCATCATCGTCGCGCGGAGGAACGAGTAATAATAATTGTTGCTCGGGTTATCGACCGACCAGCCCGACCAGGCGACGGTGCGCGTGCCCCATTTCGCCTGGCTGGGATGCCAGACGTTCCACACCGCCTGGTTGCCGAAATTGCTCCACCGGGTGCGCTGCGCCGCGGTCATGCTCGAACGGCACCAGTCATAGACCATCGAGAGGTTGCCGATGTCGCCGCCGACCTCGAGATAGGAATCGCCCGCCACTGCCGGCGTCTTGTTGGCGGCGATCAGCGCTTCCTCGCTGGCGACATAGGCGTCGGTCTTGGCGACGGCATAGGTGCAATAGTTCGCCTGGCCGGTGACCTGGCTCATCAGCGCGACATGCCACGGCTCCATGCCATAGACGTTGCTGTTCGCGACCTGCAGGTCGACCGATTGCTTGAAGCGCGTCGCGGCGGGCGCGTTCGAGCCGAGCTGCGCCTTGAGGTTGGCGATCGTCGCGGCGTTCGAGACGAGGATGCGCGGCGTGCCGAGCGGGGTGATCACCGCGTCGGCGGGCGGCGGCGTCGGGGTCGCGCTGGGCGTCGGCGAAGCGGTGGCCGTGGGAGTCGGGGCGGGCACGGGGTCGCTTGCCCCGCCGCTCGTGCCACTGGCACTGCCGCCACCGCCGCTGCACCCGGCCAGGCTTGCCAGCAGCAGCGTCGAACACAAAGTCGCTGTCCCGGCCCCTAACTTACGCATTCAATCCCTCCGCCTACTGATACTCGGGCGGGAGATACTGGGGCTTGATTGCGTAAAATAGGGGGCGATACTGACAAAATAGCGTGTAGCCGGCGTTAATCTTGTTGCGCGATCCTAGTAATAGCGCGGGATAGGGCCCCATTGCGGCGTCTGGTCTGGAAGATCGACCATGACTTCATCGACATAGCACCAGCCCCAGCCTTCGGGCGGGTCATAGCCTTCGATGATCGGGTGGTGGGTGGCGTGGAAATGCGCGGTGGCGTGGCGGTGCGGCGACTGGTCGCAGCAGCCGACATGGCCGCAGGCGCGGCACAGGCGCAGGTGCAGCCATTCGCTGCCGATCTTGAGGCATTCCTCGCAGCCGCGTGCGCTGGGCGTGACCTGGTTGATCGTCGCACTGTGCTGGCATCCGCTCATCTTCGTCTCCGTCTGGGGCCGGGCAGGCATAGCGGCTGGTGCAGCCGCAGCGCCAGTCCCGGCGCGCACTGCACCGATACGGCACGGGACACGGCTTGGCGGGCACCGGCGCATGCAATAGCCCTGTGTGGCAGCAGCCGGCCGCAACCGGCTGCAAAAAGGGGGGACTATCATGATTCGACATGCGATCTCGATGGGCGCTGCGCTGGTTGCCGTGGCCGCCATCCCGCAGGCCCAGGCGCGGGACAGCATCAGCCTGAGCCTGCCGGTGATCGTCGACGCGGCGCCGGCCGCCGCCGCCGAGGAGGAAGTCGGCATCGGCACGCTCTTCGCGGCGCAGGGCGCACACTATCTCTCGGTGGCGACGATACAGGGCGACCTCAAGCTCGGCGACGGCACGCTGCTGCTGCCCGGCGGCACGCGCCTGTTCGAGCACCGCGCGGAGGGCAAGGCCTATACCGGCAAGCTTTATTGCCGGATGGCGCGGCCCAGCAAGATGGTCGTGCTGCTCTGCCTGGCCGACCAGGACGCGGACGGGCGGTTCGAGGCATTATGGCTGGGCCGCGGCGTGGTGGGCCGCGTCGACCGGCTCGCGCCCGGCCTGCCCTATCCCGACGCGACGCGCGCGGAGCTGAGCTTCGATACGGTCGGCTATCAGGTGGGCGCGCCGGATGCGGGCGAGGGGCTGCGGATCGGCTTCTACATCTCGGGCTCCAACCCGCTGCTCGGCCAGCATCATTTCTACCAGGCGCTGGGCGGCGACGATGTGGCGATCCCGATGACCGCGACGCACCGGGCGGTGCGGCTGTCGAGCACGGCCAGCACCGTCGAGATCGCGGGCAGCGCGGTCGAGGCGCGCAAGCTCGGCAAGGGCCGTTACGCCGTGCGGCTGACTAGGGGACTCCCCGCTGGCGAGCGCGCGCTGGTCGACGAATACCAGGCCCAGACGCAGATCATCTACGTGCCGGGCCACTGATTTCCCCGCCCCCGGCCCGCAGCGGTGCGCGGGCCGGGGGATGGCGTTCGGTGGCGATCGCGCTATCGTGATCGCCATCCAACAAGGGGTATTTTACCACATGCACCGCAAGCTCCTGGCCGCGCTCCTGCTCACCGCGGCTCCCGTCCCCGTGTTCGCCCAGGCGCCGAACCCGGCGCCCGCCGCAGCCACGGATGCCGACGATCCCTATCTCTGGCTCGAGGAAGTCTCGTCGCCGCGCGCGATGGGCTGGGTCGAATCGCACAACGCCGCCAGCACGAAGCGGCTCGAGGCCGATCCGCGCTACCAGGGCTTCTACGACGCGGCGCTGGCGATCGCCGGCGCGCGCGACCGCATCCCGGCGCCGCGCTTCCTCCACGGCGAGATCTACAATTTCTGGCAGGATCCCGAGCATCTGCGCGGCTATCTGCGCAAGACCAGCCTTGCCGACTACCGCAATGCCACGCCCAACTGGACGACGGTGCTCGACATCGACGCGCTGGGCAAGGCCGAGGGCAAGAGCTGGGTGCAGAAGGGCGTCCAGTGCCTCGAGCCCGACCAGGCGCGCTGCCTGGTCTCGCTGTCCGACGGCGGCGAGGACGCCGTGGAGGTCCGCGAGTTCGATCTCGACACCGGTAAGTTCGTCGAGGGCGGCTTCCACCTGCCGCGCGGCAAGCACCGCGTCGCCTGGGAGGACAAAGACCATCTGCTCGTCGCGACCGACTGGACGCCGGGCGAGCTGACCCCGTCGGGCTATCCCTATGTCGTCAAGCGGCTGACGCGCGGCCAGCCGATGTCGGCGGCGGTGGAAGTCTATCGCGGCGAAAAGAATGACGGCGGCTACGGCGTGTCCCCCGGCGTGCTGCGCGACGGGCAGGGGCGCCAGCTGGCGGTGATCGAGCGCCCGCTCGACACCTTCCACCACCAGAGCTTCGTCCTCACCCCGCGCGGCGCCCAGCGGCTCGCGATTCCCGACAAGGCGAGCGTGGCCGAGCTGGTCGACGGGCGCGTGATCGTCCAGCTCGACGAGGCGTGGCAGGGGTTCAAGCCCGGTTCGCTGGTCGAGCTCGACCTGAATTCGGTGAAGGTGTCGCCGGACAAGCTCAAGGCCCGGCTGGTCTGGGCGCCGGGTCCGCGCGACGCGCTCAACGGCGTCGGCTCGACTCGCGACAAGCTGCTGATCAGCACGCTCAGCAACGTCCAGGGCCGCGCCTGGGCGCTGACGCCCAAGGCCGGCGGCGGCTGGGCAACGGTGCAGATCCCGATGCCCGACAATCTCGCGGTCGGCTTCGGCTCGGCCGACAGCAAGTCGAACCGCACCTTCGTCAACGCCAGCGGGTTCCTGACGCCGTCGACACTCTATCTGGCGGACACGGCATCGGCGAAGCTCGAGGCGCTCAAGTCGCTTCCGGCCAAGTTCGACGCGTCGAAGGACGTGGTCGAGCAGCTCGAGGCGGTGTCGAGCGACGGCACGAAGATCCCGTACTTCGTCGTCCACCGCAAGGACATCAAATATGACGGGACCACGCCGACGATCCTCAACGCCTATGGCGGCTTCCAGTCGAGCGAGACGCCCTATTATTCGGGTTCGATCGGCAAGCTGTGGCTCGAGCGCGGCGGCGCCTTCGTCCTCGCCAATATCCGCGGCGGCGGCGAGTTCGGCCCGGCCTGGCACGAGGCCGGCCTGGGCACCAAGCGACAGATCATCTATGACGATTTCACTGCGGTGGCGAAGGACCTGATCGCGCGGAAGATCACCTCGCCGCGCCGGCTGGGCATCCAGGGCGGCTCGAATGGCGGGCTGCTGATGGGCGTTTCGTTCACCCAGCATCCCGAGCTCTACAACGCGGTGCTGATCCAGGTGCCGCTGCTCGACATGATCCGCATCTCGAAGATCGCGGCCGGCGCCTCGTGGCAGGGCGAATATGGCGATGTGAACGCCGATCCTGCGGTGATGGCCTTCTGGCGCAAGACCTCGCCCTATCAGAACCTCAAGCCGGGCGTGCGCTATCCCGAGCCGTTCATCTTCACCACCACCAAGGACGACCGCGTCGGCCCGCAGCATGCGCGCAAGTTCGCGGCGCGGATGGAGGAGATGGGCCTGCCCTTCTTCTACTATGAGAATACCGAGGGTGGCCACGGATCGGGCGCCGACCTGAAGCAGAGCGCGCGCACCACCGCGCTCAACATGACCTACATGGCCGAGAAGCTGATGGACTGAGGGCGGCGGGCCGGGCGCAGCGATGTGCCCGGTCCGTTTCGTGTGGCGCGCGCTAACGCATCGTGCCGCAGGAGCACTCCGCTGCGATACGCGTTGAGGCTCACCGCCGGAGGGTTAGCCTTCTCGCGTCGAAGCCTCTTGGAAGTTCGACCGATATCTCCGACGCCGAGAAATATCTGTCCCTCGTCTCGAAAACGGGATGTTCCTGATCTCCGCGCGCGACTAGCGCGAGCTCAACCTCGAACATGGTGGTTGCCGTGATCGAGCGCTCCGTCGATTCCATGTCCATGTCCGGGTCGCCGTGCCTATCGACGATCATCTTGAAGGACGTCTCGGTCACCTCCAGCGAAACGCCGGCCTCCATCTCCACGGCGATGTGAAGTTCGTTGGCCGTCTCGTCCTCATCGATGAGCAGGACGGATGCGACCTCCACATCGTGGAACTCGATGTCGTGCACCGCCACGCTAGACATCGACGCGCTGAACCGGGCGAGATTGCCGTCGACCCACGCCAGGAAGCCGGCGTCATTTTGTACATGGGATTGGATGTTGGAAAGCAGGGCGCCGTGCGCCTGCGCAGCGGACAGGAATGCGTTGAGGCTCTCCACGCTGATCAGGCGATCATCGCTTTCGCAGAACGTTCTCATGTCCTTGTCGTCGCTGACGACGTAAAGTGAATTTCGCGTCTCATCGAGCCAGTTTCGAAGCGAATGGAGGACGAAGGCGTCCGGGAACTCGTCCTTCTTTCCATCGCTGAAGGGCGGCGTCCTTGCGAAATAGGAGTCGAAGATCGCACCAGGTTCCGCCGTCAGCGCAATCTCGAGGAAGCGGGCCTTCTGCAAATAGGTGTGGAATGCATCCAGCAGCGCCGCCTCGCGCCTGTCATGATCGCTATCGAGCATAAGGCCCGGGTGAAGCTGATCGAAAATCACGCGGTTCTTGGTCACCGCGGTTTCCGCGTCACGAAGCGCTTCGACGATCCGCCTATCGACTTCGCGCTTGGTGATGCTGGTCGTGATAGGACGGATCATGCCAGTGCGAGAGAGTTCGGCGAACCTGCCCCAGCTACGCGCGTTCCAGTTGATGTTGGCGGACCGGAAGGCCTGGGTGTCGATGAATACCCAGGGCGTCTTCAACCGAGCGCTGCTTCTTTTGCCATCCGATTTGCTCATCGGGCGATTCTAGGGGCAGCCCGCCGCAAGACGAAGCGGTTTGATCGAAATACGCGTGATCAGCGCGGGATTGACGCAATTCATGGTATTTTGAAAATGGTGCCCGGGGACGGAGTCGAACCGCCGACACTGCGATTTTCAGTCGCATGCTCTACCAACTGAGCTACCCGGGCATGCCCGGCGAGTGCCGGGGAGCGCGCCTCTTAGTCGTGCGTTTCGGGGCTGTCCACCCCTGAATGTGCATGCGGGTCGACGGGCTCGCCGGCGATGCGATAGCCCTCGCCCAGCCATTGCAGCAGGTCGCGGTCCTTGCAGCCGCGGCTGCAGAAGGGCTTGTTCTCGGTCGTGGCCGGCTGCCCGCAGACCGGGCAGCTATTGCTCTTCGTCATTTCAGTCCTTCGCCCATTCCATCCCCGGCGGACGTGAACGCCGTCGCGCCGCCGATTCGCCGCGCCAGCTCCGCGGTCCAGCCGGGCTGCTGGGCGAGGCGGCGGGCGATGTTCCTGGTCACCATATGGGTAGTCGGGGGCGGCGGGGGAAGGCGCTCGATCCGGCGGAGCTCGGCGCGCGCGGCGGCGCCGGCAGGGTCGGCGCGCAGCAGCTCGGGGAGCGAGGGCCGGCTGCGGCGGCGGACGATCTGGAGGAAGCCGAAGCCGTTGACCGCGGTCCGCTCGAACGGCTGGGGCAGCGCCGCGTCGATCGCCTCGGCGACGGCGTTTCGCGCCTCCTTGCCGACCAAAGTGGGGAAGTCGATGCCGATCGAGCCTGCGATGCCGAGCCGCTCGATCGCGCGGGCGACGGCATGCGCGGCGGCGACCGAGAGGGTTTCGAGATTGCCCGAGCCGTCGACGTCGAACAGCGCCATCGCCGGGGTGGGCGAGAGGCGCAGCGTGCCGCCGGCGAAGGCGATCTCGCCGGTGATCGCTTCCTCCAGCACTTCGGACCAGCCGGCTTCTTCGAGCGCGTCGGGCTCGTGCGCGCGCAGTGTGCAGACGGGCAGGCCGGTGGCGGTGATCCGATCGAGCAGCGTCGGGCCGGCGGACAGGTCGTCGTCGCTGGGCACCGCCTTGGGCAGCTTGGCGCGGCCCGGCTCGGGAATCGCCTCACGGACGATGCGGACGCGCAGCTTCGCGCCCTGGGTGACGCTCTTGGGGATGTGATCGCACAGCGCCTCGCCGCCGCCGTCGAGCGCGATCAGCTTGGCGGCCTTGTCGACCAGCCGGGCCTCGAGCACCGCATCGACGCGCGGCGCGCTACCCTCGAGCTCGATCCGCGCCTTCCAGATGCTGCCGCGCGAGACGAGCGCGGCGCGGTTCTCGCCGATCCCGGCCTCGTAGAGCCACTCAGCCAAGCCGGAAGCCTGCCGATTCGAGCAAGGCGCGGGTTTCGAACACGGGCAGGCCGACCACGCCTGAATGGCTGCCCGAAAGCGCGCGGACGAACGCCTCGGCCTTGCCCTGGATGGCATAGCCGCCGGCCTTGCCCATGCCTTCGCCCGAGGCGACGTACCAATCGATCTCGGTGTCGGTCAGCCGCTTGAAGGTGACGACCGTGTCGGAGAGGCGGGTGCGGGGCTTGCCGTCGAGCCCGATCAGGCAGACGGCGGAAAGGCAGTGGTGGCGCCGGCCGGAGAGCAGGGCGAGCATGCGGCGCAGGTCCGCCTCGTCCTCGGGCTTGGCGAGGATGCGGCGGCCGACGGCGATGGTGGTGTCGCCGGCGAGGACGATCTCGTCCGCGGCGCGGTCCACCGCATGCGCCTTGTCGACTGCGACGCGCAGGACATAGGCGCGCGGGGTCTCGCCGGCACGGACATCCTCGTCGACATCGGGGGCGGCGACGCGCGCGGGCGCGGCCCCGATCCGCTTCAGCAGATCGAGCCGGCGCGGCGATGTGGAGGCAAGCACGAGCCGCAAGGGCGGGAGCCTCAGGCTTCTGGATCCCGGCCTGCGCCGGGATGACCCGGTGCTGCGCGCCGGATCACTTGAAGCGGTAGGTGATACGGCCCTTGGTCAGGTCGTAGGGCGTGAGCTCGACGAGCACTTCGTCGCCGACCAGCACGCGGATGCGGTTCTTGCGCATCTTGCCGGCGGTATGGCCGAGGATCTCATGATCGTTTTCGAGCCGAACGCGGAACATGGCGTTGGGCAAAAGCTCAACGACCTGTCCGCGCATTTCAAGCAGTTCTTCTTTGGCCAAAAAATACCTCGTGGATCAGCGCGCGCCTAAAGTGGCGGTGCCTTTACAGTGCGAAATGGAAAAAGGGAAGGAGAAGGGGAAATCGCCCCCGGCAGTCCGCCCCCTCCCCGAACATGGGAAGCCGAGTGCCATTCTTCTAGGTCGATGGCTGCGACGACAGAAGATTCAGCCTGCAACCAGCTTGAGGATTGCCGCGACTATCGTTGCGACCGGAGTGGCGAAGGCCGCAACCTTCTTCGCGGTTTCGACCAGCTGGTTGCCTTGCGCTTGCACCAGAGGCTTGGGCGGGCTCTCGCGCAGCGCAGCGTCCGCAAAGTTCTCATAGTCCTTGAGCAAGTTCTTGGCTTCCGCCTCGGGCAATGCCTCGGCGGCTTTGATCACGGGATCGCGAAGTTCGGTCAATTTGGCTTTCAGGTCGCCCGCCGCCTGAGATGTCGCAAGCATCTCATTGGTCATGGTGATGGTGTTGTTCGCCATCATTCCGAAATTCACGACGTTGTTGCCGCCCGTGAAAGTGTTGTTGACCGTCATGTGAATATCCCCTGTTCGAGAATTTCCGAATCCGCGTGGACCGATATACGCCGCAATTTGCGCGTTTACCCGTGCAATGAGCGCCTGTTCCAGGCTTTCGGTTTCCCTGGGCTTGAGAATGGAGCTGTCATAGTCGGCCAGGATGCGTGAAGCGGCGCGCAGATCGACTCCATGGCGCCGTTCCCGGCGCAGCGTGCCGGAAAGCCGTTTGCGGTGCATTGCTAGTGCCGCGTCGAATGGCATTGGCTGCGTCTCGCCGCGTATCTGGAGTTCGGTGCACAGAAATAATTCTTCGTAATGGGCGGTCAGGTCTTCCAGGGCTTCGATTTGCAGACGCCAGGCGGCGCCGCCGCGGCTCGCCTCGAGATACCAGATTGGCAATGCGGAGCCGTTGTCGTCGTCGGGGCGCCAGGGAAAGAAACGGATTCGACTATTGTCGCCCTGCGTCGCTACCTCCGGCAGGGTGGCGGGAAACTCGATCGAATCGCGTCGATCGTTGACGACGATCAGGAATGGCCGGCCGGCGATGACCCAGTCCGGACGGTAGCTGCCGCGCGGGGGCGGTGCGGTGCGGGCAGACTCTCGTGCGTAGAGGTCGGCGAGAATATTCGCGGCGCCAGCCAGCGTATCATATTGTCCCCTGCGTTCGGGATGGCGAACCGAGATATCGGCCGTGGCGACCGAATCGGCCAGCGCTGCAAGGCTGCGGTCCGATCCCAGTACCTCAAGATTCAATTCGACGCTCAGCCGGGCGTGGCCATGCTGATCCGCAACGACTTCTATTTTCTCCACCTGCATCGCGAAATGCTTCGCGTGATCCTCTTCGTCCGGACGCAACGACAATTGGATGAGGTCGGCCGCGGTGCAACGCGCATAGGGGTGGGGCGGAATCCATTTGGCTACGCGGCCCAATCGGCCAACATAGTCCACCGGCGGTGGCGGCTCGGCATAGAGCCAGCGCGGTGCGGGACGCGCGTCTTCGGACGAGTCTTCCAAAATGAAGCGCGTGTCGAATAATGGAAAGCACCCCCGGACGATCATGCCTGCAATAAGGCACAAGTTCAAAGGCTCTGGAAGGGTGAATTGTCCGCCGGCTCGAGGCCGGCGGACCGATCGACAAGCATCCCCAAGTTTGGACGATGGGCGATGCTCAAGTTGGATGATCAATGCAGCGGGTTTTTAGTGCGCTGCTGTCAATGGTCGAGCGCGCAGCTCGATCACGACATCGCTTTCAGAGCTAGTAGATGCTGTTACACATAAACTACACTCCTTCTTGGTGCCGGATATGCATCTCCGGCGTCCCTGATTGCCGGGCGGAAGCCCGGCGACATTGCCCCTATCACGGATGGCAGCCAGAATCCAAGGCGCGAGGTCTTGTATCGGGTGCGATACGGAAAGAAAAAGGCCTGCCCCGACAAGCGCCGGAGCAGGCCAGAACTTTCTGTACTTGGAAAGAGGATCAGCCCGCGGCGTGGGCTGCCAGTGCCGCGAGCAGCAGCAGCGCGACGATGTTGGTGATCTTGATCATCGGGTTCACGGCCGGGCCTGCGGTATCCTTGTAGGGATCGCCCACGGTGTCGCCGGTCACGGCTGCCTTATGGGCTTCCGATCCCTTGCCGCCGTAATTGCCGTCCTCGATATACTTCTTGGCATTGTCCCAGGCGCCGCCGCCCGAGGTCATCGAGATCGCCACGAACAGGCCGGAGACGATCACGCCGAGCAGCATCGCGCCGACACAGGCAAAGCCCTGGCCCTGGCCCGCCACCGCGGTGATGATGAAGTAGATCGCGATCGGGCTGAGCACCGGCAGCAGCGACGGGATGATCATTTCCTTGATCGCCGCCTTGGTGACGATATCGACCGTGCGGGCATAGTTGGGACGGCTGGTGCCGGCCATGATGCCCGGATCGTCGCGGAACTGCGCGCGGACGTCCTCGACCACCGAACCCGCCGCGCGGCCGACGGCGGTCATGCCGAAGGCGCCGAACAGATAGGGCAGCAGCGCGCCGAGCAGCAGCCCGACGATGACGTATGGATTGCTCAGCGAGAAATCGACCGGCACCTCGGGGAAGAACTCCTTGAGGTCGGTCGTGTAGGCGCCGAACAGCACGAGTGCGGCGAGCGCGGCCGAGCCGATCGCATAGCCCTTGGTCACTGCCTTGGTGGTGTTGCCCACCGCGTCGAGCGCGTCGGTCTTGTGGCGCACCTCGTCGGGCAGGCCGGCCATCTCGGCGATGCCGCCGGCATTGTCGGTGACCGGGCCATAGGCGTCCAATGCGACGACCATGCCGGCGAGCGCCAGCAGCGAGGTCGCGGCGAAGGCCACCCCGATGATGCCGGCGATCTGGAAGGTCGCGATCACGGCGACGACGATCACCAGCGTCGGCAGCGCGGTCGATTCCAGGCTGATCGCCAGGCCCTGGATGACGTTGGTGCCGTGGCCGGTGACCGATGCCTTGGCGATGCTCTTCACCGGGCGATAGTTGGTGCCGGTGTAATATTCGGTGATCCACACCAGCAGGCCGGTCACCGCCAGGCCGATCATCATGCAGATGAACAGGCTCATGCCGGTGAATTGCGGCGCGGCGACCAGCCCCGCCACCGCTTCGGGCGAGACCGCACCGCTCTGGACCAGCGCGCTGGCGTTGACCGACGAGTCGCCGATCACCGCGTTGAGGTCGCCCAGCACATATTGGGTGGCGAAATAGATCGCGATCGCCGAGAGGATCACGGTGGTCCAGAAGCCCTTGTAGAGCGCGCCCATGATCGACTGGCTCTTGCCGAGCCGGACCATGTAGGTGCCGATGATCGAAGTGACGATGCACACGCCGCCGACGATCAGCGGCAGCGCCATCATCTTGAGCAGCAGCTCGCTGTCGAGGTTCTTCATCAGCAGCGCGATCGAGACCATGGTGAGGCCGAGCGTCACCACATAGGTTTCGAACAGGTCGGCGGCCATGCCGGCGCAGTCGCCGACATTGTCGCCGACATTGTCCGCGATCACGGCGGGGTTGCGGGGATCGTCCTCGGGGATGCCGGCCTCGACCTTGCCGACCAGGTCGGCGCCGACATCGGCGGCCTTGGTGAAGATGCCGCCGCCGAGGCGGGCGAAGATCGAGATCAGCGAGGCGCCGAAGGCGAGGGCGGTCAGCGCCTCGATCACCTTGCGGCTGTTGGGCGCCTCACCGGTGACGCCGACCAGGTACCAGAACAGCACGGAGATCGCGAGCAGGCCGAGGCCCGCCACCAGCATGCCGGTGATCGCGCCCGAGCGGAACGCCAGCGTCAGGCCACCCTGCAGCGAGCCGCGCGCGGCCTCCGCGGTGCGGACATTGGCGCGCACCGAGATGTTCATGCCGACAAAGCCGGCCACGCCCGACAGCACCGCGCCGGCGACGAAGCCGATCGTCGAGAGCGTGCCCAGCGTGAAGAACAGGACCACGGCGACGATCACGCCGACAATGGCGATCGTCATATATTGCCGGCCGAGATAGGCCTTGGCGCCTTCCTGGATGGCAGCGGCGATGCTCTGCATCTTCTCGTTGCCTGCCGGCGCACTCAGCACCTGCTGGCTCGTCAACAAGCCATAGAGCACTGCGAGCACGCCGCAGGCTATGGCGATGTACACAATCGTCATGCGTTCAAGCCCTTCCCCTATTGGATATCGAGCCGCGCCGGTCTGTGTGCCGGATGTTAGAGGGCCCGGTATGGGGAGGCTATCGATGGGTTCGCGTTAGCGCAAGCCGCTCAGCGATGCTGGTAGCCCAGCGGGATTTGCGGCGGTGCGCCGTCGAGGAGCAGCGGGGCGGGGCCCCTGGCGGCCAGCTGGCCGATCCGGGCGGCAGCCACGGGCGGCGCGAAGTCCGCAGGGGCGGCGAACAGCAGTTCGTAATCGTCGCCCCAGGTGACGGCGCGCAGCGGATCGGCGCCGGCGGCCAGCGGCACGCTCTGCAGCGCGATCTCGGCGGTGCAGCCGCTCGCCTCGGCCATGCGGGCGGCGTCGAGCAGCAGCCCGTCGGAGATGTCCATCATCGCATGGACGTGCGGCGCAAGCGACCGCCCGTCGGCCAGGCGCGGGCGCGGGCGCAGATAGGCCGTGCCGCTGCCGCTCTCGAAGCCGAGCATCGCGGCGCCGATCGGGCCGGTGACCCATAGCGCGTCGCCGGGCTGGCCGCCGCCGCGCGTCGGCACCCGCGCGCCGGCGCGGCCGATCGCGGTGCAGCCGAAGGTGGCGGGGCGGACCGAGATGGTGTCGCCGCCGAGCAGGGGTACGTCATATTCGGTGAGGATCGCGCGCAGCCCCTCGACGAAGCGCTCGGCCCCTTCGACCAGCACCGCGCCGATCAGCACGCCCAGCGGCTCGGCGCCCTTGGCGGCGAGGTCCGAGAGGTTCACCGCGACCAGCTTCCAGGCGATGTCGAACGGATCGGTGCCGGGGCGATAGTGCACGCCCTCGGCGATCGCGTCATGGGTGAGGACCAGCGTCTCGCCGCCGATCGCCAGCGTCGCGGTGTCGTCGCGCAGCCCGTCCGCCCCGGGATGGAGCGGCAGGGTGCGCAGCGCGGCGATGAACTCGGCTTCGTTCAACTCAGAAATCCTCCCCGAGCTTGTCTCGGGGAGGGGGCCCATCCGCAGGATGGGAGGGGCCGCGCCAAGGGCGCGGGGATCGCCTGCGGCAAAGGCAACCGTCGCTGGCGCGACGGCCCCTCCACCACGACGCTGCGCGTCGCGGTCCCCCTCCCCGAGCGGAGCTCGGGGAGGAATGGAATCAACCGCGCACTTCCTTCGCCACGGCGTCGAGGATGCCGTTGACGAAGCCCTTTTCACGGCGGTCGTAAAAGGCGTCGGTGACGTCGAGATACTCGCTGATCGCGGCGCCGACCGGCACGTCCTTGCGCGCCATCAGCTCGTAGATGCCGGCGCGCAGGATCTGGCGCATCGGCTTGTCGAGCCGCTCGATGCTCCAGTCGGAAGCGAGCTTGGAGGCGATCATCCGGTCGATCTCGTCGCGGCGCGCATCGACGCCGACGACGATGTCGTCGAAGAAGGCGATGTCCGCCTCGGCATATTCGACGTCCTCGATCACTGCGCCGAGGCGGTGATTGTGGAACTCGTGGAGCAGCGCCGGGATCGACACGGTTTCCATCTCGAGCTGGTACAGCGCCTGCACGGCGGCGAGGCGCGCGGCGGCACGCGCCTTGGAACGGGACTTTGCGGTAGGGCTAGGCATGGCGCGCAGATAGTCGCGTGCGGCGCCAAAGGCAAAGGGCTAGGCGCGCCAGGTTCGGAACACATCCATTTCCGTCGTCACCCCGGCCTTGAGCCAGGGTCCCGCTGTCTTGCCCACCGAAGAAGAAGCGGATCCCGACTCAAGGCCGGCATCACGGATCTATCCCCGCGGCCAGCTCCGGAGCGGCGTGCGCGCGGCATAGTCGCGGCTCTCGGCATTGCCGGCCTGGACTTCGATCACATGCTCGGGCCCGAACGGCAGCTCCGTGCCGAGCCAGAACTCGTCATTCTCGTCGATGTCCGGCTCGTTATCGAGAAGGCCGAAATAGCCGCCGTCCGCCGCCTCGCGCACGACCACCCACATGTGATCGACGATCGGCTCGTCGTCTTCCTCGACTGCGATCACGAAGATCAGCTTGGCGAAGTCGCCCGGGGCCAGGCCGGCGCGTTCCGCTTCATCGGGGATCGGGAAGCTCTCGGGATGCAGCTCGTGGCGCTCGACCCCGCTTTCGAGGCACCAGCCGTCTTCGTCGAGATCGGGAATCCGCATCACTTGCTCCTCAGCCGGATCGCGACCGACTCCGCATGCGCCGGCAGGCCCTCGGCATGCGCCAGCGCCACCGCGGCGGGGCCGATCGCCTCCAGCCCCTCCCGGTCGAGCGCCAGGAAGCTGGTGCGCTTCATGAAATCGAGCACCGACAGGCCCGAGGCGAAGCGCGCCCGGCGGCCGGTGGGGAGAACGTGGTTCGGCCCGGCGACATAATCGCCCACCGCTTCGGGCGTGTAGCGGCCGATGAACACCGATCCGGCGTGGCGGACCATGTCGAACAGCCCCTCGGCCCGGTCGCAGGCCAGCTCGAGATGCTCGGGGGCGAGCCGATCGACCAAGGGCATCGCGGCGACGAGGTCGGGCACGACGATGATCGCGCCGTTCGCGTCCCAGCTGGCCCGCGCGGTCTGCTCGGTGGCGAGCTTCGCCAGCGCGCGCTCGACTGCCTCGGCGACCTTGTCGGCGAACGCGGCATCGTCGGTGAACAGGATCGACTGGCTGGTCGGGTCGTGCTCGGCCTGGCTGAGCAGGTCGGCGGCGATCCAATCGGGTTCGTTCTTGTTGTCGCAAACAACCACGATCTCGCTCGGACCCGCGACCATGTCGATCCCGACCACGCCGTAGAGCTGGCGCTTGGCCTCGGCCACCCAGGCATTGCCGGGGCCGGTGATCACGTCGACCGGCGCGATCTTCTCGGTGCCATAGGCGAGCGCGGCGATCGCCTGCGCCCCGCCGACGCGCCAGATCTCGTCGACCCCGGCGAGGTGCGCGGCGGCCAGCACCAGCGGATTGATCTCCCCGTTCGGCGTCGGCGTCACCATCACTAGCCGGCCGACGCCCGCGGCGCGGGCGGGCAGCGCGTTCATCAGCACCGAGCTCGGATAGGCCGCGCGGCCGCCGGGGACATAGACGCCCGCCGCATCCACCGCCCGCCAGCGCGCGCCCAGCCTTATGCCCTGCGCGTCGATCTCGTCGCGATCCTCGGGCTTCTGCTTGGCGTGATAGGTGGCGATCCGCTCGGCCGCGAGCTCGAGCGCGTCGCGCAGCTCGGGCGTCAGGCCTTCCCAGGCGGCGAGGCAATCGGCACGGTCGATCTTCCAGCCCTGGGCATCGAGGTCGAACTTGTCGAAGCGCCGGGTGAGGTCCTTGACCGCGGCGTCGCCCTCGGTGCGGACGCGCGCGATCATCGCGGTGACGTCGCGCGCGACATCTTCGTCGGCCTCGCGGCGGGCGTTGACCAGCTCGGTGAACGCCGCGGTGAAGTTGGAATCAGAGGCGTTGAGGCGGATCATAGAGAAAGCCCTTCCC
Source organism: Sphingomonas sp. KR3-1 (assembly GCF_040049295.1). Classification (NCBI taxonomy): domain Bacteria; kingdom Pseudomonadati; phylum Pseudomonadota; class Alphaproteobacteria; order Sphingomonadales; family Sphingomonadaceae; genus Sphingomonas; species Sphingomonas sp. KR3-1. The sequence goes on along the minus strand of NZ_JBDZDQ010000001.1, from coordinate 1,021,903 downwards.
TCACGCCGCCACCGCCTTGCGGAACAGGTCGACCAGCGGCACCACCTCGGTCGCGCGCGTCTTGAACGCGGCGCGGTTGACCACCAGCCGCGAGCTGACCTCGGCGATCACCTCGACTTCGACCAGGCCGTTCTCCTTGAGCGTGCGCCCCGAGGAGACGAGGTCGACGATGCGCGGCGCCAGCCCCAGCACCGGCGCGAGCTCCATCGCGCCGTTGAGCTTGACGCATTCGGCCTGCACGCCACGCGCCTCGAAATGGGCGCGGGTGATGTGCGGATATTTGGTCGCGACGCGGACATGGCTCCAGCCGCGCGGATCGTCGCGCTCGGCGAGGTCGGCCGGTTCGGCGACCGAGATGCGGCAATGGCCGATGCCGAGGTCGACCGGGGCGTAGAGCTCCGAATAGTCGAACTCGGCGAGCACGTCGGAGCCGACGATGCCGAGCTGCGCGGCGCCGTGCGCGACGAAGGTCGCCACGTCGAACGCGCGCACCCGGATCAGGTCGATCGCCGGCGTGTTGGTCTTGAAGCGCAGCGCCCGCGAACCCTCGTTCGCGAAGTCGGGCTCGGGAATGATGCCGACGCGGGCGAGCAGCGGCAGCGCCTCGTCGAGGATGCGCCCCTTGGGGACGGCAAGGATCAGCGGTTCGGTCATCGAGCCCGGGGCTTTACTCGGGGCACCCCGCAGGCGCAACAGAGCCGCCAAGGAGCTATTCTTGTGGCCAGTGAAGAGACCAATCGCGGCGCGTTCCGGATCCAGGAATTCTATTGCCGCAAGATGGACGCGCCGATCTATGCCGAACTCTGCGTGGCGATCGCCGAGGGGCTGGATCGCGGCAGCGAGACCGGGCGGCGCGTGCTCGACTGGCCGGGCGAGCCGACGCGCGACGCGCTGCCGCTCCGGCTGATCGGCGGGCTGCATGCGCTGGTGCTGGCGAACGCGGACGCCGAGCTGGCCGAAGTCTTCGCGGGGCAGGTCTCGGCCGCGGCGATCAACCGGGTGCTGGCGCGCCACGACGCGGCGCTGCTGCCCTGGCTCGACGGCCCGCCCCAGACCAACGAGCCCGGCCGCTCGGGTGCGCTGATCGTCGGGCTGCTCGAGGTCGCGCGGCGCTGCGGGCCGAAGCTGGAGATCCTCGAGATCGGCTCGAGCGGCGGCCTCAACCTGCTGATCGACCGCTATCGCTTCGATCTGGGCGGCGTGGAATTCGGTCCGGCCGCGTCGCCGGTGACGATCGCGCCCGCCTGGCTCGGCGATCCGCCGGTGCTGCCCGGGATCGAGATCGTCTCGACCCGCGGTTGCGACGTCCAGCCGCTCGACGTCACCGATCCGGCGGTCGAGGCGCGGCTCTCCGCCTATGTCTGGGCCGAGACGCCGATGCGGCTCGGGCGGCTGCAAAGGGCGATCGGCATGATCCGCGAACGCGGCGTCCGGCTCGATCGCGCCGATGCCGCCGACTGGATGGAGGCGCGGCTTGCCGAGCCCCAGGCCGCAGGCGTGACGCGGGTGCTGATGCACTCGGTCGTCTGGCAATATGTGCCCGATGCCAGCACCGCGCGCATCCGCGCCGCGATGGAAGCGGCGGGGGCGAGGGCGACGGCCGAGCGCCCGCTCGCCTGGGTGGCGATGGAGCCCGATCGCGCGCTCGGCGAGCAGGTGGTGAGCGTGCGGACCTGGCCCGGTGGCGGCCCGCGCGTGGTGGTCGCCACCGCGCACGCCCATGCCGCCTGGGTGCGCCCGGGCGCCGAGCGGACCAGCGAGCAGGGCATCCTCCTCGATGCCGCGGCCGAGGTGGTGCTGTGAAATCGACTAACTATCGCGACACGCTGATCACCGCCTCGTCGGACAGCCCGGTGTCGGCGGGCACGGTGCCGGAGAAGCCGGGCACGGTGGCGGCGGTGCAGCACGCGCTGCTGCGCGAGCCCTATGCGATGACCAGCGACGACCTGCTCTTCGCGGCGTACCGTGCGCGCGGCGGCGACCAGGCCCGCGACGCGTTCTTCGCCAAGCCGCAGGCCTGCCTGCGCGCCTCGCCGCTGGTCAAGCAGTTCGGCTGGGGCGTGCACCACGATGGCGAGGGCCGGATCGCGCTGCTGGGAATGGAGAGCGATGCCTATCGCCGGCTGCTCGACGATCCCGCGGTGAAGAAGGCTCCGGGGATGCGGCGCGCGCGGTAGCCCTATGCGTCATCCCGGCGAAAGCCGGGATCCCAGGCGAAGGCGCGGGAAAGGAGCCGTACGAGATCCCGGCTTTCGCCGGGATGAAGGCCGCCTTGCAATGTAGGATTTCGTCTGCTGTCGTCACCCGATGGAACGGCCAGCCCGACTCGACCCCGCTTCGGATCGCGGCGTCGGCGGCACGGGCAAAGTGAAACGATTTGCCCCGACTCCCTTCACTTTAGGCCAGCCACTCCAGCATCGCCTCGGCCACCAGCGCGGGCTTCTCCCACGGCACGAAATGCCCGGCGCTGGCGATCTTCACGACGGTCAGGTCGGGCACCAGCGCGGCGAGCCCGTCGAGCTGGATCGGCAGCAGCGCGCTGTCCTGCATGCCCCAGATCACCAAAGTCGGCTGGGTGATCGGCGGGAAGGGCGCGTCGAGATAGGCGGGGCGTTCGGGCGTCGCGTCCATCGCCGGCACCTGGACGGCGCTGGCGCGGTACCAGTTGAGCATCGTCGTCATCGTGCCGGGCTGGCCCCATTCGGCGAGATAGGCGGGCTTTTCCGGCGCGAGCAGCGCGGCATCGGCATGCTTGGCGAAGCTCTCGTCGAAGAAGGTCTCCAGCCCGATCCGCTCGATGAACTTCTCGAAATCAGGGTTGCGGAAGGCCGTGATGTACTGGCTCGCGGCGCGCTGGGCGGAATCGTCGAACAGGCTGCGCTGGAAGACGAGCGGGTGCGGCGCGTTGACGATGATCAGCCGGGCGATGCGCTGCGGGTTCTGCAGCGCCGCCATCCAGGCGATCGCGCCGCCCCAGTCATGCCCGACCAGGGTGAACGGCCCGATGCCGATATGGTCGGCGAGCGCGAGCAGGTCGGCAACGGGCTTGTCGGGCGTGTAGCTCTCCACGCCTTCGGGCTTGGACGAGCCGGCAAAGCCGCGCTGGTCGGGCGCGATGACATAATGGTCGCGGGCGAGCGCCGGGATCACCTCGCGCCAGGTGCGGTGCGATTCGGGAAAGCCGTGGAGCAGCATGATCGGCGGATTGGCGGGATCGCCGGCCAGCGCGACGTTGAGCGTCACGCCGGTGGGCAGGGCAATGCTCTGGAGTTCGAAGTCCGCCATCTCGCCTCTCCTGTTTTGCGGGAGGCTAGAGGGTCGCGGCGCGGATGGGAATGCGTGTCCTGCCCAATAGCCGTCATTCCGGCACCATCCGCTTGCCCTTGGTCCGGCTGGTCAAATGATAGTGAAAGCAGCGGTCGCAGCGATAGGGACGCAGCGTGATCCCCGCCGCGCGGATCGCCGCCAGCGCCTCGGGCATCGAGGCGAAGCGCTGCTTCCTCCGGCAGACGCTGAGCTTGGTGCTAGGGATAGCTCACCGTCTTGGGCACTTCGGGGATCGGGATGAATTCCTTGTCGTCGCCCGGCACCTTGGGGAAGTTGCCCGCCTTCCAGTCTTCCTTGGCCTGGTTGATCCGGTCGCGGCTCGACGAGACGAAGTTCCACCAGACATGGCGTGGCGTGGCGAAATCCTCGCCGCCGCACAAGGCGACGCGGCCGCCGCCGGAGGAGCGCAGGATCGCGGTGATGCCGGGGCGCAGGATGTAGAGCGTGGCGACTTCCATCTCGACGCCGTCGATGCTGGCGTCGCCATAGGCGAGGTAGATCGCCCGCTCGTCGGCCGAGGGGTCGATCGGCACCGCACCGCCTTCGTCGAGCGCGATGTCGGCATAGATGGTTTGGGCATAGGTGGTGGTCGGCGCCTTCGCGCCCCACAGCTCGCCCATGATCACCCGGGCGCGCGCGCCCGGCGTCTCGACGATCGGCAGGTCGGCGGCGCCGACATGCTCGAAGGCGGGGTTCATCTCTTCCATAGACTCGGGCAGCGCGAGCCAGGTCTGGATGCCGGAGAGCTCGGGGCCCTTGGCGCGCTCGGCGCTCGGCGAGCGCTCGGAATGGACGATGCCGTGGCCGGCGGTCATCAGGTTCACTGCGCCCGGCTCGATCGTGGCGAAGGTGCCGAGCGAATCGCGGTGGTCGATCGCGCCGGCATAGAGATAGGTGACCGTGGCGAGGTTGATGTGCGGATGCGGGCGCACGTCGATGCCGGTGCCGACGCTCAGCTGCGCCGGGCCCATCTGGTCGAAGAAGATGAACGGCCCCACCATGGTGCGCGGCTTGGACGGCAGCGTGCGGTGGACCCTGAAGCCGCCCAAATCGTGCGTGGTCGGCGTGATGATCTGGGTGAAAAGCTCGTCGGTCATGGGGCCCTCTCGTCGCACCGGATGCATAGCCGGCGGCATCTGGGACGGACAGCCACAGTTTGGAAACCTACCCTTTCGGGTTGGCGCGGCGATTCAGTCGGCGTCGAGCTCGGGATAGTGGCGGAAGATGCCCTGGGTGTTGAAGGCGATGCGGCGCGGGCTCTCAAGATAGGCCTTGATCCCGGGCAGCGCCGCCACCCGGTCGCGGATCGCGACCAGCCTGGGATATTCGCCCTCGATCGCGGCCATCCGCCGGGGGAACATGTAGCGCAGCCCCTCGACCAGCTGGAAGATCGAGGTGTCGCCGTACGACCAGCGATTGCCCGCCAGCCACTCGCCCTCGACCGAGCGCTCGAACCAGCCGAGGAACTTGGGCATGCGCTCCTCGCGGAACTCCTCGGCGAAGCGCTTCGCCTCGGCCTTCTGGTCCTCGTAGTAGAGCGCGACGCCGACGGGGTGGTGGACCTGGTGCACCTCCGCCACGAAGTCGCTGACGGTGAGCTGGACTTCGTGGAGCCAGTAGCGCGTCGCAGCATCGTCGGGCGCCAGGCCGTGGCGGTCGCCGAGCCAGAGCAGGATGTTGGCGACCTGCGAGAGCACGCACTTGCCGGTGTCGAGATAGGGCGGGGCGAAGGGCGGGCGGTCTGCCCGCGCCTTCATGTCGGCGATCAGCGCCTTGCTGCCCTGCTCGCGGGCGATATCGACATAGGCGATGCCGGCAGCTTCCATCGGCAGCCGGACGAATTCGCCCCGGCCCTGGATTTCGGCCCAGTACCAGAGCTTGTACGGCATGCTACTCTCCCGGTGCCCGGGCCCGGATCGCCAGCGCGTGGATGCGCGAGACGAGCAGGTCGGCAAGTGCTGTGTTGATCATCCGCTGGCGTTGAACGCGCGACAGGCCCTGAAAGGCCCCGCTCTCGACCACGACGGTCCAGTGCGATTCGCCGGTGCCGTCGTCGCCGAGGTGCCCCGAATGGTGGTGGCTGTCGTTGATCACCTCGAGATGCGCCGGAGCGAGCGCGGCGGTGAGACGGGCGGCGATAATGTCGGCGAGTCCGCCGCTGGCAGTGTCGGTCATCGCGCCTATATAGCCCGTTTGCTCAAGGGAGGTCACGTGGCTGAGAGCCAGCCCAAGAAGGACAGGCCGAATGCGCGGTTCCACGGCCGGGTGGAGGCGCCGGGACGGCTGTGCGCGGAGCCGGGCTGCAACGAGCCGGGCGAGTTCCGCGCGCCGGCCGGGCACGCGCGCGCCGGCTATGACGGGCCGGGCGAATATCGCTGGCTGTGCCTCGATCACGTCCGCGCGTTCAATTCGGGGTACAACTTCTTCCAGGGAATGAGCCCGGACGAGATCCACGACGCCCAGCGGCCCTATGCCGGCTGGGAGCGCGAGACGCGCGCGTTCAACGCAACCGGCGGCGCCGACCGTCCGCCGCGCTGGGCCGATTTCGCCGACCCGCTCGATGCGATCAACGCGCGCTTCCGCGACCGGATGAAGGACCGCGCCGAGCGCAAGGACGGCAAGCCGCTGTCGGGGCAGGACCGCGAGGCGCTGAAGATACTCGACCTGGCGATCGACGCCGACCGGACGATGCTGCGCAAGCGCTATTCGGAGCTGGTGCGCAAATACCATCCCGACCGCAACGGCGGCGACCGCAGCCATGAAGGGCGGCTGCAGCGGGTGATCGAGGCGTATCAGCACCTCAAATCGTCACCCGCCTTCGCCTAGCACGGACCTAGCCCTCGCGCTGCATCCGCGCCTGCCGTGCCTTTTCGCGTTCGCTCGGCTCCTGGCTGCCGAAGCTGCCGGTGACGACCTCGCCGGCCGGCTCGTAGCTTGCGACCATCACGCCCTTCGAGCCGAGCTTGTGATCGGTCAGCGTGAGGGTGCGCGGCGGCGTGCCCGCACCGAACAGCCGCTTGCCCTGGCCGAGGATCACCGGGAAGGTCATCACGATCAGCCGGTCGATCAGCCCCGCGGCGAGCAGCTGGGGATAGAGCGTCGAGCTGCCCTGGATGACCAGGTCCGGCCCCGCGCTCGCCTTCACCTCGGCGACGCCCTCGATCGTCGCGACGCGGTGGCTGTGCTCCCAGTCGAGCGGCGCGTCGCTATGCGTGAGCACATGCTTGGTCGTCTGGTTGAACGCCTTGGTGATCGGGAAATCGGGATCGGCATAGGGCCAGTAGGCGGCGAAGATCTCGTAGGTCTTGCGTCCGAGCAGCAGGTCGAAGGGCTGGTCGAACAGCCCCCCGATCGCCTGGTCGACCGACTCGTCGCCGAGCGGGAACATCCAGCCGCCGAACGGGAAGCCCTGGGTCCAGTCCTCGCTCGGCCCGCCCGGGGCCTGCATCACGCCGTCGAGCGATACGAAGGCGGCGCCGGTAAGCTTGCGCATCGTGCCGCTCCTCAGTTCTTGCTCGGCGAGACGAGCCCGCAGATCACGCCCTCGGGATCGGTGATGTGGATCACCCATTCGCCGCCGGGCACCTGGTGCGGGCCCATCGTCACCTTGCCGCCGGCTGCCTGGACCTTCGCCTGCGCTTCGGTGATGTCGGGCACGCGGAAATAGAATCCCCAGCCGGCAGGCGCGCCCGGCGGCGCCTTCATCACCGCGCCGACCGCCTCGCCCTTGCTGTCGCCATTGGCGATGAAGGTATAGTCGCCCAGCTCGCCCATCGGCATCGATCCCGCCGCGGTGATGTTGAACAGCTTGCCGTAGAAATCGAGCGCCGCCGCATCGTCGGAGGTGCGCAGCTCGTTCCAGCTGACGTGGCCGAAGCCCATGCGCTGATAGGCGGTGCTGCTCGCCCCCCCGGTCGCGCCGCGCATCACGTAGAAGGGCACGCCCTGCGGATCGGCGACCATCGCGAGGCGGCCGACGCCCGGAATGTCGAAGGCGGGGAGGTGGACCTGCCCGCCGGCTTCTACCACCGCGGCGACCGAGACATCGACGTCGTCGACGCCGATATAGCCCAGCCACACCGGCCTGGCGCCGCCCGCGATCATGTCGGCATTGAGCTGCATCACGCCGCCCGCTGCCCCATCGGGCGCGTTGATCATGCGATAGTCCATGCCGCCCGGCGCGGGCTCGGCATCGATGTTCCAGCCGACCACCGAGTCGTAGAATGCCTTGGCCTTGCCGGCATCGGCAGTCAGCAGCTCGTACCAGATGAAGCTTCCATGCGCGTTGCTCACTTGCTCTCTCCCGTATCGACAATCGTCTCGAAGCCGCCCCAGAACATGCGCTTGCCGTCGAACGGCATCTCGCCGTCGGGCTTCATCCGCTCGTCGGCCATCACCTTTTGCCAGCCGGCATCGCGGGTCGCCTTGTCGGGCCAGATCACGAAGGAGAAGACGGGCGTCTCGCCCTCTTCCGCCTGGAGCGCCTTGTAGAAATCGGTGACCTTGCCATGCGGCACGTCATTGCCCCAGCCCTCGACCACGCGTAGCGCGCCATGCTCGAGGAAGATCGGCGCGGCCTTGGCGGCCATCTTGAGATAGGCATCCCGGTCGCGCGCCGGCGCGACGAACCCGTCCATATAGGTCATTGCACTCTCCCTCGGTTCAGGCCGCTGCTGGCTCCGGTTGAAAATCGGCGAGTTGCGCCGCCATCGCGCGCTCGAACGCCGGTCGCGCCATGCCGCGCTCGACATAGGCGGCCAGGGTGGGGCGGGCGCGGAGCAGCTCGCTCTTGTCGGCGTTGCGCAGCACCGTCACCATCGCGATGTCGGCGACGCTGAAGGCATCGCCCAGCCACGCGCGGTCGCCCAGCGCATCGACGAGGCGGTCGAGCTTCCTGCCGATATCCTCCATCAGGCTCGGCCGGCGCAGCTTCGCCCATTCGGCGTCCTTCGAGAAGAGCGTGACGTTTCCCAGCTCGAACAGCCCCGGCTCGACGCTGTTCAGCGCCGCGAACACCCAGGCGATGCTGGTCGCGCGCTGCTGCGGGTCGCGCGACAGCAGCCGGATGTCCTTCTCGGCGATATGGAGCAGGATCGCGCCGCTCTCGAACAGCTGGACGTCGCCGTCGTGCAGCACCGGCACCTGGCCCCAGGGCTGCTCGTCGAAATACCAGTCCGGCTTGGGCGGGACCGGGCTGATCAGCCGGGTGGTATAGGGCAGCCCGATCTCCTCGCAGGCCCAGCGCGGCCGCAAGTCGCGGACATAGCCGCGGGCGAAGTCGGGCACCCAGTTGAGCGCCGTGATCTCGACAGCCATCGTCCTTCTCCTCAGCCCTTCGCCGCGGCTTCGATCCTGGCGATGTCGATCTTCTTCATCGTCATCATCGCTTCGAAGCCGCGGCGTGCGGCATCGGGATCGTCGCCGAAGTTTATCTCGATCAGCCGGCGCGGGGTGATCTGCCAGTTGAAGCCCCATTTGTCCTTGCACCAGCCGCACATAGATTCCTGGCCGCCATTGCCGACGATCGCGTTCCACAGCCGGTCGGTCTCTTCCTGGTCCTCGGTCAGTATCTGGAAGGAGACGCTCTCGTTCGGCTTGAAATTGGGCCCGCCGTTGAGGCCGGCATAGCTCCTCCCGGCGAGCGTGAACTCAACGACCAGCGCCGCGCCTTCCTTGCTGCTGGGGTTGTCGCCCGGCGCGCGGAACACCTTGCCGACATGGCTGTCGGGCAGCAGCGAGACGTAGAAATTGGCGGCCTCCTCGGCCACATGGTCGAACCACAATACGGTGGTGATCTTGTCTGCCATCGGTCCTCTCCTTTGGACTCTTCGGGTCTCTTGACCCTTTCGGCTTTCAGCCGGCGATCGGGATCAGCACGCGGACGCGGGGATCGCGGAACCACAGCCCGCCCCAAGCGATCACGCCCAGATAAACGCCGAACAGCGTATGGCTGAACAACGGGTTGCCTACGCGAAAGTGCATTGCGATGGCGCCACCCAGATATCCGGTGAGCAGGATCGCGCCGAGTACCGCGGTGCGCGGATAGGCATAGAGCAGGCCGCACACCGCCAGGATCGCGCCCAGCTCGCGGTACACGCTCGCATCGGGCGCCAGGCCCAGCGGCGGGCTGTTGGCGATCATCATCGCCGGGGCGAACAGCTTGCCGCCCGCATCCATCGCCAGGAACAGCAGGACCAGCCCGCTCAGCACCCAGCCGATGATGCGGTCGCGCCGCACGGGCTCAGGCCGGCTCATGCGCCGGACCCTCGGGGAAGGAAGCCATCGCGGCGTCCAGGTCCATGAACATCGGCTCGAAGATATGGCCGTCCGGATCCTCGAAGCTGCGGCCGTACATGAAGCCCATGTCCTGCTTCTCGCGGATATCGGCCTTGCCGCCGGCCTTGCCCGCGGCCTCGACGATCGCATCCACCGCTTCGCGGCTGTCGCGCGAGATGCAGATCAGCGCCTCGGTGACGCTGTGCGCATCGGCGATGGGCTTGGGGGTGAAGGTCTGGAAGAAGTCCTTCGACAGCAGCATGAACACGATCGTGTCGCTGAGCTGCATCGACGATGCCTGCTCGTTGCTGAAGCGCAGGTCCTGGGTGCAGCCGATCGCTTCGTAGAAGGCGGTCGACTTGGCCACGTCGCTGACGGGCAGGTTGACGAAGATCATCTGGGGCATCGTTTCTCTCCTGGGGATCAATAGTTGAGCGACGGGTACCAGTTTGTACCACGGCCCTCCGGGGTTGAATCGAGGATGGTCCACAGCGGCATCAGGTCGGGCGCGCCGCGCGGGTCCTGGCCGGGATCGGCGCTGTCGGGGCCCATCTCGCCGGCCCAGAACAGGCGGATCGTCCCGTCCCGCCGCGTGAAGACCATGAACTGCGGGATGTCGCCGCCATCGGGCGCGATCGCGCCATAGTCGCGGCTGAAATCCTGGCTGGCGTCCGAATAGAGCGGCAGATGCTGCCAGCCGCGCTCGGCCTTGAAGGCAATCAGCTTGGCGATCGAGGAGCGCGCGATCACCGCCAGGGCGACGCGCTGCTGGATGTCGAGCGCCTCGCCGTCCCAGGCCGAGAGCAGTGCGGTGCACATCGGGCAGGGGCGCTCGCGCTGCGGGCCGAACATGTAGGTGTAGACCACCAGCGTATCATGCGCGCCGAACAAGTCGGCGAAATGAACCGCGCCGTTCTCGCCCTCGAAGCTATAGTCGCGCGTCACTTCGGGGCCGGGCGGCAGTGCGCGGCGCTGCTCGGCGACCGACTCGAGGTGGCGGCGCAGCGCGATCTCCTCGGCGAGCAGCGCGGTGCGCGCCGCGCGATATTCCTCGGACTCACCCGGCCAGCGCACCGTCTCGCGTGCGGCCAGTTCCTCTGCGGGAGCCAGTGCCATCGGTTAAACCTCCGGTTTGGTGCCTTCACGAATCGCTTTCTTGATCCTGATGCCTGACTGAGTTATTAAAAGCAACCATGGAGTCACAAAAAATAACTAACTCGGATTTCGTAAAGGCTCGCCGCTGGTATCAGGACGCCTGCGGCACCGCGCTGGCGATGGACCTGATCGGGGAGCGCTGGTCGCTGCTGATCGTGCGCGAGCTGCTGCTCGGCCCGCGCCGTTTTGGCGAAATCCGCGGCGCGCTCGAGGGGCTCAGCGCCAATATCCTCACCCAGCGGCTCGAGGGGCTGGAGAAGGGCGGCATCCTGCGCCGCCGCCAGCTGCCCTCGCCGGCCAATGCGCAGGTCTATGAACTCACCCGCTGGGGCGCCCAGCTCGAGGAGCCGATCTTCGCGCTCAGCCGCTGGGCGGCGGGCTCCCCCGCGCATGACGTCACGCTGCCGCTTAGCAACGGCGCCTTCATGCTCTCCTTGAAGACGATGATCGCGCGCGAGCCGGCGCGCGGCCTGTCGGTCGACCTGGGGTTCCGCGTCGGCGGCGAGCCGTTCCGCGCGGCGATCGTCGATGGCGGGCTGGTCATCGAGCGGCGCGACCCGGCGGGCGCGGACGTGATCTTCGAAGGCGTGCCGACGCTGCTCGCTGCGACCTTCTACGGCCCGCTGCCGCTCACCGAGTCGATCCGCGAGGGGCGCGTGGCGGTGACCGGCGACCTCGCCGCCGGCCAGCGCTTCGTCGACCTGTTCGGCCTGCCGCGGTTCGAGAATGACTGACATTCCCCTCCCTGCAAGGGAGGGGAGACGCATCTTGCAATGTAGGATTTCGCCTGCTTGGCTCACCCGCCGGGCCAGCAACCCGGCCGCTCTTTGACTCTGTAGGAAAGATAGGATCGCGACTGCGTAAGAATGTTGCGAGATGAACGCAATTTCCGGCAAAACAGGGAAAATAGGCGCGCCGAAAAATCGCCATTGGTGCGGCCTTTGTGACCTTTGATGATTCGCTTCCGTGCGCGCTGTTGGAGCGCCGCGGGGAGCGGGGAGCCGCCCCTAGGTCCGGCCGCAGAAGCCCGGCTTGCGATCGCCCATGTCCCAGCAGCCGTCGAGGATCATCGTCTTCAACGTCTCGCACTTGCGCTGCGGGCCGCACTGGCCGTCGGGATTGACCACCGAACATTGCCGCGCGAGCAGCGAGGCGCGCTGGAAGCCGATCTTCGAGGCGCAGCTCGGGCCGTCGTCGCGCCAGTTCCAGCGCTTCTCGCGCACCCGGTGATAGACCGGCCGCGGCCGCGGCGGGGCGGGGCGCCATTCGGGCTCGGGCGTCCAGCGCTGCGGCCCGCGCAGATAGCGGCGATAGGCAGTGGCGACGCATTCGGCGGTCTCGCAGGCGTCGCGCTCGCTGGCCAGCGCCTGGAGCTGCTGGCGCTGTATCCAGAGCTGCTGCCGGGTCGCGCCCTGGCGGTCCTCGGCCCATTGCGTGGCGAGCGTGCGATGCAGCCAGTTCAATCCCTTGTTGTCGCAGACCAGCCATTGGCCGCGGCGCAGGCTGCCCTGGCAATCGGGGACGGCGACGAGCCAGTCGGGCTCGCGATCGATCGGGCGCACCACCACGGGCGGGGGACGGCGCGGCGGCGGGGGAGGCTGCTGGCCCCAGTCGCATGCCGTGAGCGGCGCGAGCAGCGCCAGGAACAACAGCTTCCCGTTCATCGTCTTCCCCAGGAGAATCGGTGGTGTACGCGCGACCGTTGCTTTGACGTCATGATCCCATGAAAGCCGATTCGAGGGAAGAGCCTGCAACGGTTCGTCGCATCGGCAGTTTTGATGCGATCCCCGTTGCAGTGCGGCACGGGAGCTTCTAGTCGCTCTCGCGACGGAAGGATCCGAAGACGATGGCCGATATTCCCAACACCCAGCCCGACAGCCGGGAAACCACGATCCTCGAAGCGCCCGACAAGATGGTGAAGGTGCGCGACCTGTTCGGGATCGACAGCGACCTTGAAGTGCCGGCGTTCAGCGAGGCGGACGAGCGCGTGCCCGACCTGGATCCGGCATATGTCTTCGATGCCGATACCACGCTCGCGATCCTGGCGGGCTTTGCGTATAATCGCCGTGTGATGGTCCAGGGCTATCACGGCACCGGCAAGTCGACGCATATCGAGCAGGTCGCGGCGCGCCTCAACTGGCCGTGCATCCGCATCAATCTCGACGCGCATATCAGCCGCATCGACCTGATCGGCCGCGATGCGATCGTGCTCAAGGACGGCCAGCAGGTCACCGAGTTCCGCGAGGGCCTGCTGCCCTGGGCGCTGCAGACCCCGACCGCGCTCGTCTTCGACGAATATGATGCGGGCCGCCCGGACGTGATGTTCGTGATCCAGCGCGTGCTCGAGACCGAGGGCAAGCTGACCCTGCTCGACCAGAACCGCGTGATCCGCCCCAACCCCTATTTCCGCCTGTTCGCCACCGCGAACACCGTGGGCCTGGGCGACACCAGCGGGCTCTATCACGGCACCCAGCAGATCAACCAGGGCCAGATGGACCGCTGGAACATCGTGGTGACGCTCAACTATCTCCCCGCCGCGGTCGAGGCGCAGATCGTTCTCGCCAAGTCGGGCGATTTCGACAAGCCGGGCGGCAAGGAGCTGGTCGAGAACATGGTCCGCGTGGCGGATCTCACCCGCAAGGGCTTCGTCGCCGGCGACATTTCCACCGTGATGTCGCCCCGCACGGTGATCACCTGGGCGCAGAACACCGAGATCTTCAAGGATGTCGGCTTCGCGTTCCGGCTGAGCTTCCTCAACAAGTGCGACGAAGCGGAGCGCGCGCAGGTGGCCGAATATTATCAGCGCGTGTTCGGCAAGGACCTGCCCGAAAGCGTGGTCGCCAAGGCTTGAGCGACCCCGCCGATGATGATCCGCTCGAACCCCGCCGCTGGACGGCGCGCGGGGGCGAGGGCGGGCCGATCACCGGCGATGAATATGCCTATCTGAAGGACCTGGTGCATGCGCGGATGGGCGTCGGAAAGACCGAGCCCGAGCCAGCGCATCCGCGTGGCTGGCGCGCGCTGCTCCGGCGATTGCGCAAAACCTAGGGCAGGGGCCGGGTCTGTTGCATAAATTGCAACTGGACTCGCTGCGATTGCAGAACGAGCCCGCTTGCGAGCCGCAATGGGAAGCGTAGATTCGCTGGCGTTCGGATGATTTGAAGGAGCAGGGTTAGCGACGTTGGCATGAGCTTTCGGATTGTGTCGGTCCATTTTCGAGGACCGCACGCGATTTGGCTGCCGCTGTGTCGCCCCGCCTGCGCCCTTCCCTCGGGAAGCCCGCATCCGCCCGACCCACCCATCCCGATCGAATTCCCGCGTCGAGCGAGCTCGGCCGCGTTCGGCCCTGCGCGGGGCGGCATCTGGCCGTCCGCGCCGAACGACCGAGGGGGCGGACTTCCCCCGAAGGGAGATGAACAGGTGGCATATGAAACGGAAAATCCCGCCGAGGCGATCGGACGCACCATGGGCCGCGTGGTGCGTGGCGGCCATATCGGCCGTCGCATTGGCCTGGGGGTGGTGGCGGTTGTTCTGGCCTGGACGGCGATGAGCAGCTTCGCCCGCGTCCAGCCCGGCCAGGTCGGCATCCGCGTCAACAACATCGCCGGCGGCGTCTCGCCCAACTCGCTGCCGGTCGGCTGGTATTTCGCCCCGCCGGGGACGCACATCTACGAATATCCGGTGTTCACCCGCACCTATACCTGGACGGGCTCGACCACCGAGCAGAACACGACCGACGAGAGCTTCAACTTCCAGGACAAGAACGGCCTTTCCCTCAAGGCAGACGTCGCGGTCTCCTACCATGTCGATCCGGCGCGCGCCTCGATCCTGTTCCAGCGCTACCGCACCGACATGGACGCGATCATCGCCGGGCCGCTGCGCAATGCGATCCGCAACGCGATCGTCGAGCGGGCGGCGCAGCTGGGCGTCGAGGAGATCTATGGCAGCCACAAGGCCGAACTGATCGCGACGGCGCAGGCGCGGGTGGAGAAGTTCTTCGAGCCGGTGGGGCTGCAGGTCGAGCAGATCTACTGGGCGGGCAACATCGTCGTGCCGCCGGCGGTGCTGTCGCAGATCAACGCCAAGATCGCCAACGAGCAGGCGGCGCTGGCGGCCCAGGCGAATGTCGCCACCGCCACGGCCGATGCCGAGGCACGCGTCGCCAAGGCGCAGGGCGACGCCAAGGCGATCCAGGTCGAGGCGGAAGCGATCCGCACCAACCCGGAGATCGTCAAGCTGCGCGCGGTGGAGAAGTGGAACGGGGTGCTGCCGACCTATACCGGCGGCGCCGCACCGATGCCGTTCCTCGACGTGAAGTGAGGCAAATCCGCCCCGGACGGTGGTTCGGGGCGGCTTTCCTTGTGCGGGCGAGCGTTCTATCGAGCCCGCATGGCCGCCGACTCTCCGCTCGACAGGTTTCGCAACGTCCTTGGCGGCGCCGCGCGCGCGCTATCGGGCGAGCGCGAGGCCGAGCTGAGCTTTACCGGCGAGGTGCCGCGCCAGGACGGCCGCGCGATCAAGGTGCCGACGCCGTCGCGCACGCTGCCTGCCGAGGAAGTCGCCGAGGCGCGCGGCTTTGCCGACAGCTTCGCGCTGCGCATGCGCCACCACGACAATGGCTTCCACCTGCGGAACGCCCCCAAGGAGCCGGTCGCCCGCGCGGTGTTCGACGCCGTGGAGACCGCCCGGGTCGAGGCGCTGGGCTCGCGCGGCTATGCCGGCATCGCGGCGAACCTCGATCATGCGCTCGAAGTGAAGCTGCGCGCCGATCCGATCACGCGGGCGCGCAACCGCGAGGAAGTGCCGCTCTCCACAGCGCTGGGGCTGATGGTCCGCGAGCGGCTGACCGGGCGCGAATCGCCTGCCCCCGCGGCGCTGGGCATGGCGTTGATCCGCGACTGGATCGAGGAACGCGCCGCTTCCGATCTCGATGCACTGGCGCTGGCGATCGACGATCAGCGCGCCTTCGCCTCGCTCACCGCCAAGCTGCTCCAGGACCTCGAGCTCACCGAAGGCGAGCTGATACCCGACGAAGCCGATGAAGGCGGCGGCGAGGACGAGGGCACCGACGAGCAGGATCAGGACGGCGACCAGGAAGGCGAGAACGAATCGAGCCAGAGCGAAGGCCAGGCCGAGGCGCGCGGCGAGCAGCGCGACTCGGACCAGGGCGAGGAGGGCGAGCAGCAGCAGTCCGACGCGATGGAGGACGGCGACGGAGAGCCGGGCGACGACGGCGAGGAGGGCATGATGCCCGTTCGCCCCAATCGCCCGTGGAGCGACCTGCCGCCGCAGTTCGAGTATCGCCCCTACACCACCCAGTTCGACGAAGTGATCGCCGCCACCGAGCTGTGCGACACCGAGGAGCTCGATCGGCTGCGCGCCTATCTCGACCAGCAGCTGCTCCATCTGCAGGGTGCGGTGACCAAGCTCGCCAACCGGCTCCAGCGCCGGCTGATGGCGCAGCAGAACCGCAGCTGGGACTTCGACCAGGAGGAAGGCATCCTCGATGCGGCGCGGCTGGCCCGCATCGTCGTCAACCCGATGCTGTCGCTCTCCTACAAGGCGGAGAAGGACACCGAGTTCAAGGACACGGTGGTGACGCTGCTGATCGACAATTCGGGCTCGATGCGCGGGCGGCCGATCTCGATCGCGGCGATCAGCGCCGACATCATGGCGCGCACGCTGGAGCGGGTAGGGGTTAAGACCGAGATCCTCGGCTTCACCACGCGCGCCTGGAAGGGCGGGCAGTCCAGAGAGAAGTGGCTGGCCGATGGCCGCCCCGCCCAGCCGGGTCGCCTCAACGACGTGCGCCACATCATCTACAAGCAGGCCGACGAGCCGTGGCGCCGCGCCAAGAAGTCGCTCGGACTGATGATGCGCGAGGGGCTGCTCAAGGAGAATATCGACGGCGAGGCGCTGCTCTGGGCGCACCAGCGGCTGATCGGGCGCAGCGAGGACCGCAAGATCCTGATGGTGATCTCGGACGGCGCGCCGGTCGATGATTCCACCCTGTCGGTGAATTCGGGCTCGTACCTGGAGCGGCACCTGCGCCAGGTGATCGGCTGGATCGAGGCGCGCTCGCCGGTCGAGCTGGTCGCGATCGGCATCGGGCATGACGTGACGCGCTATTACAGCCGCGCAGTGACGATCATGGATGCCGAGCAGCTCGCCGGCACGATGGTCGAGCAGCTGGCGGCCTTGTTCGACAGCGAGTGAAGGTCGAGCCGCCGCCCGGTGGCTTTCAGGGGCCGATCAAGCGCTCGGTGACGATCGCCGGGCACCAGACCTCGATTAGTCTCGAGCCCCTGTTCTGGGAGGCGCTGGAAGCGGCCGCGGCAGAACGCGCGCTGCCGCTCAACGCGCTGGTCGCGGCGATCGATCATGCCCGGATCTCGGACGAGGACCCGCCCAATCTCGCCAGTGCGATCCGCAGCTGGCTGCTCGCCGAGCGCGCGCCGCCGCGGTCTCCGGAGAACATGATCCAGACATAAAGATGCGAACCGCTCGCATTAGCATTGACTCTGAGAACGCCTCGCAATAGCTGAGCCCGAAATAATCAAATCAGGGGGTTCATCCGTGAGTCGTTCTTCCACCGCGCGTTCGGGCGCTTCCTATCTCGCGCTCGCCTGCGTCGGCTTCATCGCCACCGCGCCCGCCCACGCTGCCGACAACAACAATCCGACGCCTGCCGATGCGGACAAGGAAGCCCAGGACCGCAGCGCGCAGGATCGCGACCAGATCGTCGTCAACGGCGCGCGCTCGGGCGAGCTGCAGGGCCCCAAGGCGGTCGCCACGGTGGAGAACACCCCGCGCTCGGTGATCGTGCTGCCCAAGGACGTGATCGAGCAGACCGGATCGACCACGCTGGCCGACGCGCTGCGCACGGTTCCGGGCATCACCTTCGGCGCCGCGGAAGGCGGCAACCCGATCGGCGACCGCCCCTTCATCCGCGGCTTCGACAGCCAGGGCTCGACCTTCGTCGACGGCGTGCGCGACACGGCGGCGCAGACCCGCGACACGTTCGCGATCGAGCAGGTCCAGGTCGTCCGCGGCTCGGATTCGACGCTGGGCGGCCGCGGCAGCGCCGGCGGCTCGATCAACATCATCACCAAGACGCCGCAGGCGACCGACTTCGTCCGCGCGACCGCCAGCTACGGCACCGACGACTACAAGCATGCGTCGCTCGACGTGAACCAGTATCTGGGCGGCAATGTCGGCGTGCGCATCGCGGCGATGTGGCACGACCAGGGCGTCGCCGGCCGCGACGCGATCTGGCAGCGCCGCTGGGGCGTCGCGCCGTCGGTCACGATCGGTCTCGGCACCGATACGCGGCTGACCGCCAGCTACTATTATCTCGAGAGCCATGAGCTGCCGGACAGCGGCATCCCCTATCTCTACACGATCGGCAACGCGCCGGGCGCGGGCGAGATCTATTCGGAGCCGGCGATCGGCAAGGTGACGACGATCGGCGGGGTGACCGGCAATGTCAGCCGCGACACCTTCTACGGCCTCAAGGACCGCGACTTCCGCGACGCCTATACCCACCAGGCGGCGCTGCGCTTCGAGCACGACTTCGGCACGCTGACGCTGCGCAACTCGTCGCACTACGGCTATAACGAGCAGAACTATATCTACACCCAGCCCGACGACCAGCAGGGCAACGTCTTCGGCACGACCGCGGTGGTGCCGACCGGCGCGGCGGCGACGCGCGGCGACCGGGTCAATGGCGGCTATCTGTGGCGGCGCGCCAACACCCGCTACGGCTATACCGAGACGCTGGGCAACCAGACCGACCTGTTCGGCACCTTCGACACCGGCTCGGTGAAGCACAGCATCGCGCTCGGCACCGAAGTCAGCTGGGAGAAGGCCCGCCGCGGCGCCTATGTGCTGGCGACCGGCTCGACCGTGAGCCCGCGCTGCAACAACGACACGTTGGCGCGCTTCTATTGCACCAGCCTGTTCAACGCGAACCCGAACGACGCCTGGGTCAACTATACCGGCGACACCACCACCGTGCAGACGCCGATCGTCGAGGGCGCGCACAGCGCGGAGACGCAGAACGAGGCGAACAGCGTCTCGGCCTATGCCTTCGATTCGATCACGCTGGTGCCGTCGCTGCTGCTCAACCTGGGCGTGCGCTACGACCACTTCACGTCGAAGCTGACCCCGGCGCTCGCCGCCGGCACGACGCAGACCGTGACGCTCGAGCGCACCGACGACCTGTTCAACTGGCAGGCCGGCCTGGTGTTCAAGCCGACCAAGAACACCAGCCTCTATGCGAGCTATGCCACCGCGGCGACGCCGCCGAACAGCCTGCTCGGCGAAGGCTCGGAGCCGAACGCGCTGCCGACCACCAATACCGCTGCGAACCTGACGCTGCTCGACAGCCTCAAGGTCGAGAAGACCAAGAGCTATGAAGTCGGCGCCAAGGCCGGGCTGTTCAACGAGCAGCTCTCGCTGACGCTTGCCGCCTTCCAGACCGATACCGACAATGCCCGCGCCACCGGCGAGGATGGCACCGTGCAGTTCGTCGGCAAGCGCCGCATCCGCGGCATCGAGTTCAGCTTCAACGGCAACGTCACCAAGTGGCTGAACGTGTTCGGCGGCTACACCCATATGGACCCGAAGATCGTCGACGGCGGCTATACCGCGCTCACCGCGGCGGCTGTCGTGGTCGGCAACGTGACGGTGCAGCCGGCCAAGTCGGTGCTCGTTCCCTCGGTCAACACCGGCCGCCAGGCGACGCAGACCGCGGCGGACAGCTTCACGTTGTGGGCGAACCTGACGCCGGTGAAGGGGCTGAGCTTCGGCGGCGGCGCCTTCTACACCAGCCGCGTGTTCGGCGGGTACAGCGACAACCGCACGGCGACGCAGAATGCGGCCGGCGTGGTGACGGTGAACCCCGCCACCAAGGTACTGCTGCGCAGCGTGCCCGAATATTGGCGCTTCGATGCCCGGCTCGGCTACAAGATCAACGAGCATTTCGATGTGAGCGTCAACGTGCAGAACCTGACCGACAAGGTCTATTTCCCGCAGGCCTATTCGGCGCATTATGCGTCGATCGCGCCGGGCCGTTCGGCGTTCGCCACGCTGGGGGTCAAGTTCTGAACCAAGCGCTGAATTCCCTCTCTGCGGCGGAAATCGCCGCCCGCCTCTCCGGTTCGCCGGAGGAGCGGGCGGCGCTCGTTCGTGCGGGCGCGGAGCAGGGCGTGGCCGAGGCGCAGGCGGTGCTCGGGCAGATGCTGCTCGATGCGGGCGATGCGCGGCAGGGCTTCGCCTGGTTCAACAAGGCCGCGGCGCAGGGCCATCTGATGGCGCTCAACATGGTCGGGCGCTGCTACGACCTGGGCTGGGGCACCAGGATCGACAAGGCGCGTGCCGCCGAATGCTTCCGCATCGCCGCCGAGCGCGGGCTCGACTGGGGCATGTACAATTACGCGACGGCGCTGGCGCTCGGCGCGGGATTGACCGAGGACAAGGCCGCCGCGCTCGCCTGGTTCCAGAAAGCCGCGGCGATGGGCAATGCCAAGGCGATCAACTATGTCGGCAGCTTCCATGAGGACGGCTGGGTAGTGGAGCGCGATCTGGCAAGGGCGGCGGAATGCTATGCCCGGGCGGCGGAAGGCGGCGATTTCCGGGGGGCGTTCAACCATGCCCGGATGCTGCTGGATGCCGGGCAACTGGATGCGGCGCGCGGCTGGCTCGCCAAGTGCCGCGAGACCGCGACCCCGGCCTTTGCCGAAAAGGCGCGCGGCTGGCTCAAGGGCTCGACCTGGCCCGAACTGGAGGAATTGTTTTGCTGATCGCCATTCCCGAGCTGCTCTCGCCGGAGGAAGTGGCGGCGCTGCGCGGCATCGTCGACGCGGGTGAATGGATCGACGGCAACGCCACTTCGGGCGCGCAATCGGCGCTCGCCAAGGATAACGAGCAGCTGCCCGAAGGCAGCGAGGCGCACCGCCAGGCGGGGGCGATGATCCTCGATGCGCTGGGCCGATCGGGGCTGTTCTTCGCCGCCGCGCTGCCGCTCAAGGTCTTTCCGCCGCTGTTCAACCGCTATGGCGGCGGGCAGCGCTTCGACACGCATGTCGACAATGCGGTGCGCATCCAGCGCGGCACCGAGTTCCGCATCCGCTCGGACCTGTCGATGACCGTCTTCCTCGAGGATCCGGCGGCATATGACGGCGGCGAATTGCTGATCGAGGGACAGTTCGGCACGCAGTCGGTCAAGCTGCCGGCCGGGCACGCGATCCTCTACCCCTCGTCGAGCCTGCACCGCGTCGAGCCGGTGACGCGCGGGCGGCGCGTGGCGAGCTTCTTCTGGATCCAGTCGATGGTTCGCGACGACGGCGCGCGGCGCATCCTGTTCGAGATGGACCAGGCCGTGCAGCGGCTGGTGCAGGCGCTCGGCAATGACGATCGCTCGGTGATCGAGCTGACCGGCGTGTACCATAATCTCCTACGCCGCTGGGCCGACGCCTGAGCCGGAAGGTCACGAAGGTCGTGACACGGGAGAGAATTCCGCGGGACGCCTTGATGCTTTGTTACGCGGATCAGGGGAATTTCGCAGCTTTGTTGTGATGAATTTCCTACAGGCTGACGGTTTCAAATAGCGGTCGGATGCGAGTCCGGCTGGGCCAGCCAAACACAGGAAATCCAACATTGCAACGCCGCCTTCCCGGCGAACCGGAATTTCGTTCGGCCCCTTCCGCGCATTGGCTGAGATCCCAGCTTTCGCCGGGATGACGGTATTGGGGAGTTAGCCCAGCATCGTGCGCAGCGCCGGAGACAGATGCTCGGCGAATCCGCTGCCCGCGCGCACGACCATATGCGCCGCCAGCCCTTCGCGTTCGGCCAGCGCCATGGCTTCCGGCCCCAGCACGCTCAGTGCAGTCGCCCAGGCATCCGCCAGCATGCAGCATGGGTGCAGCACGCTGACCGAGGCGACCTGGTTCTCCAGCGGCCGGCCGGTCCGCGGATCGAGCGTGTGGGCATAGCCGCGGCCGGCATGCGCGAAGCTGCGGCGATAGTCGCCCGAGGTCGCGACCGACAGGCCATGCAGCGCCGCGCGGATCGGCGCGAGGCGGCTGCCGGGTACGGGCTCGAGATCGACCCACCAGGGCTGGCCGTCGGGCTTGATACCCTCGCCGCGCAGCTCGCCGCCGACTTCGACGAGGAAATCGGGCAGTTCCATGCTGCGCAGCATTTCGGCGACGCGATCGACGCCGTGGCCCTTGGCGATGCCGGAGAAATCGAGCGTAGCGGGCGCGGTGCGGCGGGCGCGGCGGCCGTCCTGCTCGATATGGGCGCGGCCCGACACGGCGCGTGCGGCGGCGATCTCGGCGGCGTCGGGGATGCCGGCGCGCGGCCCCGGCGGCCCGAAGCCCCAGAGATCGACGAGCGCGCCCATCGCCGGATCGAAGGCGCCGGCGCTCTTCTCGGCCACCTCGAGCGCGGCGGCGAGTACGTTGGCGAAGCCGACCGGCAGCGGCTGCCAGCGGCCAGGCTCGCTGCGGTTGAAGCGGGACAGGTCCGATTTCGGCGCCCAGTGGCTCATCTCGCCGACGACGCGGTCGAGCTCGGCCTGGATGCGCGCGGCGATACCGTCGGGCGCGGCGACGATGCGTGCGGACCAGCTGGTGCCCATCGTCTCGCCGGCGCAGGAAAGGACAGGGGCCCCCGCCTGGCGGCGATGGAACGCGGCCGGCGAGAGCCCCGATGGGATGGCTATTCTGGGATCGACCGTCATTTCCCTAATCCGTCATCCCCGCGAAGGCGGGGATCCAGAGTAACAGAGCGCTGTCCTGCTTGGCTCCGGGTCCCCGCCTTCGCGGGGATGACTAAGAAAGGGAAGGCGGAAGATCAGCCCAGCACCTCGACGGTCATCGCATAGCTGGCGCGACGCTGGGGCGGGGTCATCGGGCCGCGAAATCCGCCTTCGCCGCCGGCGCCGGGACCGCCCGGACCGCCAGCGCCAGGAGCGCCGGCAGGGCGGCCTTCACCGCCCGGGCCACCGGGCCCGCCAGGGCCGCCGGGACCACCGGGGCCACCTTCGCCGCGCGGGGCGCCGATGCTGGCGCTGACCCACCACATGCCCGCGGACGGCCATTTGATCGTGACCTTGCCCTGGGCATCGGCCTTGAGTTCGAGCTGCTGCAGGCTCGATGCGTAGCGCACGCCGCCGTTGATCGCGCTGACCGCGATGCCCGCCGCGGGCTTGCCGTCGAGCAGGAACTGGAAGGTGGCGCTATCCTGCACCGAAAGATCGGTCGGGTGCGAGACGGGGACCATCTCGATGCCCTTGCCGGTCGGTTTGAACACCGTGTCGCTGGGCACGCCCGAGGTGACGAAAGTCTCGATGCGGCTGTTGTTCTCGGCGGTCCACACCTCGGTGGCGCCGGCGGGGATAGCCTGGGCCAGCGTATCGGTGGTGGTGCCGCGCGGCAGCATCTTGCGCTCGCCGTCCAGCAGGTAGCTGCCCATCACGCCGTTCGAGACGATGGCGAGCTTGTAGGTGCCTTGCTGGGTGAGGTGCAGATCGAAGGTGAGGCGCAGCTTGCCCTTGTTGAGGTTCTCGACCTCGACGGTGGTGCCGTCCGGCGCGGTGGCGACCGGCGCCCAGGGCTGGCCGGGATGATCGGGATAGAAGAGATCGGTGGACAGCGCCGCATCGACGGTGACCCAGGCCTCGCCACCGAAATTGGTGCCCGAGGGCAGCATCCAGCTGCGCGGCGCGGCCATGGCGACCTGCGGCACGGTGATCGCGGCGATCGCGGCGATCGCCGCGACGGGGTGGCGGAAGAAGTGCATCTGCGTCCTCCCTCAGCGGTGCGCGGCGACGGCGACCGCGCCGAGCTCGCCGGTGCCGGCAGCCTTGCCCGCGCCAGCGCCGTTCGCACCGAGCGTGAAGGGCACGCGGACGACTTCACGGCCGCCGCCTTCGCGCGCGGCCTCGACCACCAGCGTATAGGCGCCTGCTGCAAGGGCGGGCACCTTGCCGCGGCCACCGACGAAGCTGAGCTTGTGCGTGCCCGGCGCGCGAGTGGCGCCCGAGACGCCGTCGGCCGGCAGCGCCAGCGTGCGGCCCGAGGCGCGCCACCACATGCGCACGTCCGACAGCCACTTCCTGCCGCCGTCGTTGCGCTTGCCCACATCGTACCACACGGTCAGCGTGGTCGCGGGCGATCCGGCCTTTTCGAGCCACACCGCGACATAGGGCTTGTGATATTCGGCCACCGTAATGCGCGGCAGGGTGAGCGTGACGTCGAGCGTCTGCGCGCCGGCCGCCACCGGGAAGGCGCCGGCCCCGCCGATCGCCGCCACGGTCATTCCAACGATACGATAGTGCATGGGATATCCCCTTAGTGGATCAGGAACAGCGCGATCAGCGCCGGGATGACGAGGCCGGCGATCACGATCGGCCAAGTGCTCTTGCGATGCTTGGAATGCATCCAGAGCAGCACCAGGCCGGTGAGCGTGAAGACCAGGCAGGCAAAGGCGAAGATGTCGATGAACAGCTTCCACCAGCCGCCCGAGTTGCGGCCCTTGTGGAGGTCGTTGAGATAGGCGATCCAGCCGCGATTGGTGGTCTCGCTGGTGACGGCTCCGGTGGCGCGGTCGATCGCGATCCAGGCGTCGCCGCCCGGGCGCGGCTTGGCGAGGTAGATTTCCTCGGCGGACCATTCGGCGGTGCCGCTCGCATCGATCCTGACCTGGCCCTCGATCCATTTGGCGACATCGGCCGGGATCGGCTTCTTGCTGTCGGGCGCATCGTCGCTCTTCACCTTGGCGAAGAGCGGTGCGGGCAGCTGCGCGGCGCGGTCGACCGACTTGGGGGCGCCCTCGATGTCGCTGGCATGGTTGAGCGTGAAGCCGGTGACCGCGAAGATCAGGATCCCGACCAGGCTGATCGCCGAGCTCATCCAGTGCCAGGTGTGGAGCTGCTTCAGCCAGAAGCTCTTGCGGGCGCGCTTGGTCTTTGCCTTGGCGGCTTCTGCCTTGGCCAGCTCTGCCTGGGCGGTGGGGGCGTGCATTTTGGGTGAGCGATTCCGTGATTCGTTACGGCGCGGATAACGCGAACGATTCGCAATTGCAAACCTCTTGGGATGCGCCGGGCGATTGATTTTGCGTGGGGTTTTGCTCTGCAAATACTGCCCCGAAGCGGCACGCTTCCTCGCAAGTGCAGCAAAGTTGCATTGCAATGCAGCGACGAATGTTTCTTGCCGAGCTTCAAGAAATTACGCAGCTTCCTTCCCATAAGAAGCTTGGGGAGGATTTGGATGTCGGGACTTTATATCGATCTGGCGGTGGTGTGTGGACTGGGCGTGATCGCCTGCCTGGGCGGCATGTATCTGATTCTGCGTGCCCAGCCGGTGCGCCGTCCCGATCCGGAAGCCTGAACCATTGACCTCCGGCCGGTCCGCAGACCGGCCGGAATGATCCTCTAGCGGCCGAGCAGTACGCGCGCCTGGCCGGCAATCTGCGCCAGCATCGCGGCATTGGGCACCGCCGACTGGCGGGCGCGACGCACCAGCCCGGCAAACTGGTCGACCCGGCCGGCATTGGCCTTGAGCCAGGCATCAACCGCGGCCTGCGGCTCTTCCTTCTGCCCACGGCTGAGGAACTCGAGGCGGATCTGCTGGAAGTCGCGGGCGAGCCCGGCGATCAGCAGGCGTTCCCACACATCGCCGGTAGTGATGCGCGCGGCGGTCGACTGTGCCCAGTCGAGCCCGAGCGCCTGGCCGAGCGAGGTGAAGGCGCGGGTGAGCGGCGTCACTTCCAGGCCCATGCGGACGCTGAGGTCGGCGAGGCCGACCGCGCCGTCGAGCTCGAACAGCTTGACCACCTTGGCGACCAGCTCGCCCGGCGCGCCGGCCGCTTCGAGCTGCGCGGTGATGCGGTTCGACTGGGCCTTGACCTCGTCGAGCAGCAAGCCCTTGGCGGCCTTGTCGAGCGCGTCGATGCCGGGCTTGAGCCGGGCGATGACTTCGGCCGGGCTGGCGCCGGGGGCGCAGACACGCAGCAGATCGGCGACCTGGCCGCGCACCGCGACCGCCATCTCATCCAGCAGCGCGATGCGCGCGCCCTCGGAGATCTCGGCGGTCTCGACCGCTTCCCACAGCGCCGGCAGGCAGAACAGGCGCTCGGCGACGACGAACATCGCCGCGATGTCGGCCATCGCCGCGCCTTCCTCCTCGGCCAGCTCGAAGGGGTGGAGCACGCCCAGCCGGTTGATCACGCGGTTGGCGAGCTTGGTCGCGACGATCTCGCCGCGCAGGCGATGCTCCTCGATCGCCTTGGCGAACTTCTTCTGCATCGCCGGCGGGAAGGCCTGCTTGAGATCGGCCTCCAGCGCCGGATCATGGCCCAGGCTGGCATGCTCGATCGCATCCTGCAGCGCGAGCTTGGTCGAGGCGAGCAGCACGGCGAGCTCCGGGCGGGTGAGCCCGTCCTTGTCCTGCGCACGGCGGAGCAGGTCCTCGTTCGAGCCGAGGCCCTCCACGGCGCGGTCCAGGCGGCCCGAGCCTTCGAGGATCTCGATCACGCGGACATAGCTGGGCAGCGCGACATAGCCGTCATTCTCCATGAAGGAGAGCGCAAGCGTCTGCAGGCGGTTGTCCTCGAGCACCAGGTGCGCGACGTCGTCGGTCATCGAGACGAGCAGCTCGTTGCGGTCCTCGAACGCCAGCCGGCCCTCGATCATCTCGCGGTTGAGCGCGATCTTGATGTTGACCTCATTGTCCGAGCAATCGACGCCGGCCGAATTGTCGATGAAGTCGGTGTTGATCCGGCCGCCCTGCGCCGCGAAGGCGATGCGCGCGGCTTGCGTCACGCCCAGGTTCGCGCCTTCGCCGACGGCCTTGCAGCGCAGCTGCTCGGCGTTGACGCGCAGCCGGTCGTTGGCGGGATCGCCGACATCGCCGTGGCTCTCGCTCGCGGCCTTGATATAGGTGCCGATGCCGCCGAACCAGAGCAGCCCGACCTGCGCCTTGAGGATCGCCGAGATCAGCGAGACCGGGTCGATCTCCTTCGCATCGAGGCCGAGCAGCTTCTGCACTTCGGGCGAAAGCGGGATCGATTTCTCGGTGCGCGGGAAGACGCCGCCGCCCTTCGAGATCAGCGCGGGATCATAGTCCGCCCAGCTCGAGCGCGGCAGCGCGAACATGCGGTCGCGCTCCTTCCAGCTCGCCGCGGGATCGGGATCGGGATCGAGGAAGATGTGGCGGTGGTCGAACGCGGCGACCAGCTTGATCGACTTCGACAGCAGCATGCCGTTGCCGAACACGTCGCCCGACATGTCGCCGCAGCCCGCCACGGTGACGGGCTCGGACTGGATGTCCGTGCCCATCTCGAGGAAGTGGCGGCGGACCGAGACCCAGGCGCCCTTGGCGGTGATGCCCATCGCCTTGTGGTCGTAGCCGTGGCTGCCACCGGAAGCGAAGGCGTCGCCCAGCCAGAAGTTGCGCTCGATCGCGATCGCATTGGCGACGTCGGAGAAGGTCGCGGTGCCCTTGTCGGCGGCGACGACGAAATAGGGGTCCTCGCCGTCGAGGATGCGCACGCCGTCGGGATGCACCACCTCGCCGGCGACGATGTTGTCGGTGATCGACAGCAAGGTGCGGATGAAGATCCGGTAGCTCTCGGTGCCCTCGGCGAACCAGGCGTCGCGGTCCGTGGCGGGCGAGGGGAGCTGCTTGGGATAGAAGCCGCCCTTGGCGCCGGTCGGCACGATCACCGCGTTCTTGACGCGCTGCGCCTTCATCAGGCCGAGGATCTCGGTGCGGAAGTCGTCGCGGCGGTCGGACCAGCGCAGGCCGCCGCGGGCGACCGGGCCGGCGCGCAGGTGGATGCCCTCGACGCGCGGGCTGTAGACCCAGATCTCGCGCCAGGGGAGCGGGGCGGGGAGGCCCGGCACCTTGGCCGAATCCATCTTGAACGCCAGCGCTTCCCGGGCGGCGGGGGCATAGGCATTCGTGCGCAGCGTCGCGAGGACGACGCCGCGGATCGTGCGCAGGATGCGGTCGTCGTCGATCGCCTGGACCTGGGCGAGACCGGTCTCGATCGCGGCGGCGGCCGCCTCGATCGCCTTGTCGTCGCCGGCGCGCTCCGGATTGTGCGCGGCGTCGAAGCGCTCGATCAGCGCATTGGCGACGCCGGGCGCGCGGCGCAGCGCGTCGACCACCGTCGCCATGCCGAAGTTCATGCCGGTCTGGCGCAGGTAGCGGAACCAGGCGCGGAACAGGACGACGGAGGCGGGCTTCATGCCGCTCTCGACGATCAGCCGGTTGAAGCTGTCATTCTCGGCATTGCCCTCGAGGACGGCGGCGAGCGCTTCCTCGATCACCACGGCATCGCCCTTCAGCCCCGCGGCCGAGACGGCGAAATCGTGGACGAAGGCGCCGCCGGTCAGCTCGGTCGGCACTTCCTCGATCACGCGGAAGCCGAAATTCTCGAATGCCGGCACCGCGTCCGACAGCGCCAGCGCGGCGCCCTGGGCGTAGAGCTTCACCCGATATTCGCCGGCCTTGCCCTCCACCGGCGTGATCCGCACCGAGCGATCGCCGGGGCCCTCGAGCCGGGCGAGGTGCAGGATGTCGCGCGCCGCCTCTTCGGGGGTGAAGGTGGTGCGATAGGCGGGCGGAAAGGCCTGGGCATAGCGCAGCGCCAGGCGCGTGGCGCCGGTGGGGCCGGCATCCTCGAGCAGCGCGGCTTCGACCGCGGGCACCCAGCCGCGCATCATCCGCTCGAGCTGGTGATCGAGCGCATCGGCATCGGGCATCGTCCCGCCGGCACGCAGGTCGAGCGTGTAGCGCAGCATCGCGACTTCGCCGTCCTCGAGCGCGATCGTCCAGTTGATGATCTTGGCGTTGGCGGCATCGGCGAGCATCTGGCCGATCGCCTCGCGCCGGGTGGTGGCGACTTCGTCGCGCGGCAGCCAGACGAACGCGAACAAGTGCCGGCCGAGCAGGCTCTTGACCAGCACGAGCTTCGAGCGCGGCCGATCGGCGACCGACATCGAGGTGAGCACGAGATGCTCGAGCGAATCGGCATCGAAGGCGGTGGTCAGGTCGTGCGGCAGCGCGGTCAGTGCATGCGCCATCGCCTTGCCGGTATGCCCCTTGGGATCGAAGCCGAACTTGCGCTCGAGCCCTTCCAGCCGCGCGCGCAGCACGGGCACGTCCTCCGGATTGGCGAACAGCGAGGCGCTGGTCCACAGGCCCGCATGGATCGACAGGCCGGTGACTTCGCTGCCGGTGAGGATCGGCACCACGACGATGTCGAGCGGCACGCGGCGGTGCACCGGCGAGATCGAGTTGGACTTGAGCAGCAGCGGCGCCTCGCCACCCTGCTTGAAATAGGCGACCGCGGCCTTGCGCGACGCCTCGGCGAGGATCGGCGTGTCGAGCTCGTGCTTGGCGAGGCCGAGCTGGTCGGACACGCTGCCGTCGGTGCGCCAGGTCTCGTGGCCGAGCAGCGTCATCGCGCCTTCCTGGAACCAGCGCAGCAGCTTGGCGCCTTCGCGCGCGCCGATCGTGGCGGCATCCGATCCCATCGCGCTCTGCAGCGCGCGCCAGTCGTGCACGCCGTCACGCACCTGGGCGAGCGTGCGCTCCAGCTCGATGCACAGGCTGCGGCGCGTGCGCGCGTCGGCGCGCTCCATCTCGATATAGATCATCGATTCGCGCTTGCCGGCGCCGATCGATTCGAGCTTGCCCGCCTTGTCGCGCTCGACGGCGATCACGGGGTGGATGATGCGGTGGACGGCGATGTCATAGGCAGCGATCGCGCCCGAGATCGAATCGACGAGGAAGGGCATGTCGTCGTTGACGACCGCGAGCCGCATCCGGCGGCTCTCCTCGCCCTGGAAGGTCTCCAGCGCGACCTTCGCCGTGTCCGGCGGACGGACTGCGGCGGCCTCGGCGACGAAATTCGCCGCCTCGGCCCGCTCGGCCTCCCCGAAGTCCTGCAACTCTCCTGGCAGCGCTCCTTCGAGCAACCGCGCCTCGAACGCCTGCGTCAGCGACGTCATCATGTTTTTCATGGCAGAACCGACTACGCCTGTGTGGTTAAAGCCTCAAGACTCGTCGTGTAAGAAAATTACAAAAGTGACGAGAGGCTTTCGACACCAAACGGACGAGAAGCGATTTTTATGCGGCGGCCTTGCGAACGGCGCGCTCGGTGAGCGGGCTGTCCTCGACCTGGGCGACGATGTCGAGGCCCTGCTTGCCGGCGCGGGCGAGCAGCACAACGAACTCGCTGTTCGCCGGAATCTCGACCGAGAGATCGACATGACCGAGCGGCGGGCGGCTGCGTAGCTCCGCGGCGATCTGGGCGAACAGGTCGGGCTTGGGGGCGGGGCGGCGGAAAGCGCGCTCGGCCTTGACCACGCCCTTGATGCCGCCCTCGGCGCCGTCGAGAAACGCGTCGAGCCCGCCCTGCGGCACCTGGGCACGCTTGGCATAGCTGAGCACCGCGGCGAACTCGGTGACGCGGGTCTTGTCGTAGTCGGCGCCGAAGACGAGCTTCACCGCGGGCGTCATCGGCGCGCGGGCCTGGGCAGTGAGCCCGGCATCCTCGAGCAGCTCGGCATAGTCCGCGGCATTGCCATCGGCGG
The DNA here is from genome assembly GCF_040049295.1 of Sphingomonas sp. KR3-1. Taxonomy (NCBI): domain Bacteria; kingdom Pseudomonadati; phylum Pseudomonadota; class Alphaproteobacteria; order Sphingomonadales; family Sphingomonadaceae; genus Sphingomonas; species Sphingomonas sp. KR3-1. Next base: position 991,533 of record NZ_JBDZDQ010000001.1, on the reverse strand, counting down.
CGAGCGCGAAATCATAGGCGCGGGCAAGCGCACGATAGAGCGCCGAGCGGCTGCGCGTATCCGAGGCGCGCGCAGCGGCGGCCGATTCGCGGGCGAGCATCAGCTTGTCGGACAGGCTGGCATCGGCGGGGATGCGCGATTCGGCGGCAGCCACTTCGGGCTCGGCGACCGGGGCCGGCGCATCGAAGCCGGCGCTCGGGCCATCGGCCCAGACCGGGGCGGCGACCAGGCTGCGCGGCGCGGTGCGGCGGGCTTCCTCGACCTCGGCCTCGAGCTTGGCCTGGGTCTCGGCGTCGACCAGTTCCTTCCAGTTGATCACGCCGTAGATGAAGTCGATCGTGTCGCCTTCGGCATCGGCATCGGACGAGAAGGGCATCAGGATGCCGCGATAGAGGGTGTTGTGCCCGCGCGTGCTGACGAACTCGGCCTCGAAGCCGATCGGCGCGCGATTGGCGATGATCTGGAGATAATGGTCGGTCAGGCGCGAGAGCAGCGAGCGGCTGGGCACCTGCGCGACATGGGTGATCGAGTTGTCGAGCCCGGTTTCCTCGCGCAGCGCCTTGCCGAGGAAGCGAATCGCGGGATCGTCGACGCCCTTGGAGAAGTCGAGCAGCACGCTGTGCGCGCCGAAATCGATGATGTTGTCCGGATCGAGATCCTCGATCGCCGGATAGGCGCGGCCGTGGAGCAGCGACACCCAATGATTGTACGCACGCACGTGCATGCGGCGCTCGTCATTGCCGATGACGAGTGCGCGATCGTTGACGGCTTCGTCCGCCGCGCCCTCGGGCTGCGAGTCGAGCGGGTGGTTGATGCCGCGCGCCATGTCCATGCCAAATGCTCCACTCGGGGCAGGGTGCGCCCCCATATTTGTAGAACGTCTTGTGCCCGCCATGTGGTAAACGTCGCGTAAAGGCGGGGTTTTACGGAGGTTTTCACCGCAAGGCTTTCGCAACGCTTGTCAGCTAGGAATGATGCTGGTAAGCGCGCCGCTCCTTCGGGGCTCCACGCTCCGATTTGGCCGCCTTAGCTCAGCTGGTAGAGCATCGCATTCGTAATGCGGGGGTCACAGGTTCGAGTCCTGTAGGCGGCACCATCACCTTTCGGGCAATATCGCGCCAAGTCTCGCCGTTCAGGTTCAGAGCCGCAGCCTGGGCAGCGTTGTTAGCTGTGCTCGCATCCGGTCGATGATGTAGCGACTGATCAGAACCTGGCTGGCCAGTCGGCGGTCGTCCTCGGCGAGTTGCGCCAGGCTTTTTGCGACGGTCCGCAGCCCGATGCGCTCCGCCTGGGCGCAGATTTCTGCAAGGCGCTCGCTGCAGGAACGGCTGATAGCGCGGCAGCCTGTTTCGGAGATTCCCGTCAGCTCGGCCGCTGCTTTTGCCAGAAGCGAGATGCCGGCAGACTTGGCGTAGGGAACCGGAACGCTACGGGTGCGCCTCGAATAGGTTTGGAGGAAATCCGTGAAGCTGCGCTTCGGTGCACGCGATTCCTCGAAATCGAGCGACCGCATGCCATTCTCGTCGAAAAGCGCCACCGGTCGAAGTTCGAACGCGGTCCCGGCGATGGACGCTGCGGCAACAACGGCGCCGCCGAAGCCGGGGCGGAACATTGCAGATGCCAGGTGATCGAAATGCGCGGGGCGATCCGGGTCGTTGGCCAGCGACACGGCGATCCATTGTCCGCCGCGATCCTCTAGAGGCCAGTGCAGTTGCTGGGTAAGATCGTCGAACCAGGGCCTCCCGGTGCGCCTTGGCCAGAGGACGACCGGCTCCCGCGCGGCAGCAGGTGCCACCAGGCTCCCGACGAGCCGGGTTCGCAAGCGTTCGGCGAGCATATCCCAGCTATCGAATGCGCAGGCCCAGCCGGGGGATAGCGTGGTGGCGCCCGCTATTTCCGGCCGGCTTGCCGTGCCTGTCGAAAGACGGCCTCCGGGCGATGCCGCGACGCTATCGAACCGGAATTCCGCTCGCGACAGCCCGGCGAGCGTCTGCCCGCCCCAGATCGCTTCCGAGGCAAAGGCATTTCTGGAATCGAAGAACGGATCCTGGCCCGCACCACGCGCCAGCGATGCGGTGAACCAGCGGTCACATACAGGATCGTAGAAATAGGCAGTTGCGCCCCGTGCGCCGCCCTCCGCCCGCCAGGTCTCTCCTCCAGCGCCGTAGAGCTGGAGCGGTCCGACTTCCGCATAGGCCTGACGAACCAATCCGATCAGCCCGGCACGCCGCTCGGGATCGCTGGCAGCCAGAAGCGCGCGAACGAGCGCGTCCGCCGTGGCGATGGCGCCGAGGCAGGCATCGGGATCGAAGCGGAAATCTCGCATCCGGCGCGCGCGCAGCATGCGCGCAATGCCACGCAACATGGCGCCCAGGCGAGGCAACGAGTCAGCCCGCGAGGAGACAGACAGGGTGAACAGGCGCTCTTCCAGCGCTAGCGGGGCCAGGGCGAGGCCATTGCGGCCAGCATCGGCCAGTGCATCACGGACTTCGCCTAGGAAGAACTCGTCGATGCCTGCCGGTGCCTTTTCTGCTTCGGCCGTGGGTTCGTTTACCGCCACGCCGACAGCCTGGCGCACCAGGATCAGCGCGGCGGCATGCAATGCCTTGCGCCGCGCAGGCGGCGCTTTGGACACCATGCCCTCGATGCCGAGTCCGCGAAGGTACCGGACCTCGGTGTCTTCCCCGCGAAGCGTGATGACCAAGGTGGCTCCCGCATCGGAGACTTCGCCGCCATTCGCTGCGATCTCCTGCGCGGCTCGCCACGCCGCGCGACCGGCGAAGCGGATCATCGCTTCTTCGGCAAGCGCCGCGATTTCGGCAGTCAGGCTCGGCGCGGCGTCCTCTGCCGGTGCTTCTTCCTGCTGTTGGAGCAGAAGCACCGCGGCGATCCGGTGGCGGCAAATACCGGGAGCTGGGCAGGTGCAACTCGCTTTTGCAGGACCGCGCGCGTCGATGCGGACCGTTTCTCCGTCCGCGGAGACGATGGCGGTCTCACCTTCCCAGCCGCTGACCGATGCCTTTCCTTCTTCGACATCGCGCGCGGCCCTGCGAACAATGCCCTTGTTGGCCAGCGCAGCGAGCGCGGCTTCGTCGAATGCCATCAGGGTCGCCGCGAGGGTCATTCTATGATGCCCGCGATCCATTCGGCGAAACGGTCCGGCGTCAGCGCGGCGATCTGCATCCCTGCATTGGCGAGAAGCTGGGCCGTCGCGCGGTCGTAGTCGGGTGCCGCCTGGTCATCCAGCGCAGCCAGACCGATGAGAGTCACGCGCGCCGACGCCATCCGCCGCACCGCCGCGACCATCGGCGCGACCGGGCCGCCCTCGCAGAAATCGCTCAGCAGCACGAAGATGGTCCGACTCGGTTGCTTGATCTGCTGTTCGCAATATTGGACGGCGCGGCCGATATCGGTGCCCCCGCCGAGTTGGACCGACATCAGCACCGAAACCGGATCGGCGACTTCGCTGGTCAAATCCACCACCGATGTGTCGAACACGACGAGCCGCACGTCGACTGACGGCAAGGCGGAAAGGATCGCGGCCATCACGGCGGCGTAGATCACCGATCCCAGCATCGACCCCGATTGATCGACGCACAGGATGATCGTCCAGGGGAGCTGGCGTCGCGAACGCCCGGTGAAGCGGAGACGGTCGGCGATGATCCGCTTGCGTTCGGGATCATAGCTTTTGAGATTGTCGCGGATCGTGGCGCGCCAGTCGAAATCCTGGAGCCGCTTGGTCTGGCTGCGGCGGAAGCGATTGCGGCGGCCGGAAAAGGCGCGGTCGATCGATGGCTTGAGCCGCCGGATCGTGTCCTCGACCACCTTGCGCGCGACTTCGCGGATCTTGTCCTGCACCGCCGGGCTTGCCCGTCCCTTGAAGGCGACCAATGCCTTCAGCAGATCGCGATTGGGTTCGAGCGAATCCAGCGTCCTGGGATCGCTGAGAAGTTCGGTCAGGCCGAGCCGGTCGACCGCGTGGCTCTGGAGCATTTCGAGCACCGAGCGTGGGAACAGCTCGCGCACCTCGCCGATCCAGTCGAGGGCGGAAAGGCGGCTAGGGTCAAGGCTGCCGAACGCAGGTTTGTCTTGTCTCAGGCCGCGCTGCGCAAGCTCGCGCGCATAGAGATAGTCGAGCGCACGATCCATGCGCCGTTCGGCCCCGTCCAGTGCCGGACCGTCGAGCGCCGGATCGGCATAGCGCCCCAGCACCATCCGCCAGCGCTTGAGCTGCGGCGCATCGCCGCTCACAGCAAGCCGTCCGCTTCGAGCATTTCGCGGACATGCGCATCGGCGCGCAGATTGGCTGCTACCTCCGTTTCAGGCAGATCGTGGTACACGATCATCGCAGCCGCATCGATGCCATGCCGCTCCGCCACCGCATACGCCAGCCGATCAATCTCGCGCGGATCGAGCGCGGCGAACGCCATGCGCAGGTGCGGGAGCAATTCGACAAAGCCGCCATCGTCGAGTGCCGACAGGACCTCATCCGCTGTTTCGATGAGTTCGGGCACACGCCACAGCAATTCGCGCGAGATTGCGATCACGCCGCGTAACCAGGCAATCCGGCGCGCCGTCTCAGGATAAGCGCCCCGCAACTCGCCCGAGAGCCGTGCAGCGAATTCCGCATCGTCTATCCTGCCCGCAAGCAACGCCAGCGCCGCGACCGCGCCCGCAAGCGCCGGATCGAGTTCGGTGTCGAGCAACGCGGCAATCGCCTCGTCGAACAGGACCGGATCGAGCGCGCGCAGGGACTCGTCGGCAAGCCCGGTCGCCTCGTACAACAACACCAGCGCATCGAGCGTCGCCGCGACACGGTCCTCTCCAGCGTTGGCGAGGTCGGGCAGAAGGTAGAGCGCACGCCGCCACGTCGTGCCGATCAGGCTCTCGATCTCCGCGCCATTCTCGAGGCCCAGCGCAGCGCGCCCCCGCCACAATCCGATCAGATCGCGCAGCGCCCCGGCGACCGAAGCGAGGTCGGCGTCTCGCACGATATCGGCTTCGATCACGGGCAGCACGCGCTCCGCATATCCGGCTATTCCGGCCTTGCAGGCCGCCGCGAACAGATCGATGGCGGCGCTGGCGTTGCCGCCCATTCCCCGCGCTTCGAGCGCGGCGAGGCGGCGGTTGAGCTCGGCGGCAAGCGCTTCCTCGATCGTATCGCCATCCGCCGCGCGTTCGATCAGCCGCGCTTCGAACAGCGGTGACCACATGACCGACCAATGCTCGATCAACCGATCGAGATCGACGCCCGAACGGAAATCGGGCCCGCCGGTGCGCTTCGCGAAATTCGTGTCGAGGAACACAGTTGCGTGTAGAAAGCGGCTTGCGTCGCGGTGGCGAGGCTTACGGTAGATATCGAGTTCGCGATTGCGCCGCTCGCCATCGTCGATGCGGAAACCGAGCGCGCGTGCCCGTTGCCTGACCGCCTCGACCAGCGGCGGCGAGCCCGCGGACGCTGGGACGTCGCCGATCGCCGATCCGGTGAGGAAAGCCACCAGTTCGGCGATGACCGGACTGGCGTCGCCGCCTTCCTCGCCCTTCAGGAAGGTCGAGCGGCAGGCGTCTATCAGGTCATCGCGCAAGGGCCCTGGCCGTTCGCGAAGCTCCGCAAGCCGATGCGCATTCTCCAGCGTCGCGACCAGGATCGGCACCGCCGTCGAGGCGCCGGGCAGCGCGGTGCGCAGATGCGCGGCGAAATCGGTGATCAACCGGTGCGCGAGCTTTTCGAAAGGAGCAGCTTCTCCTGCCGTCACGGTCCGCCACAAGCCTTCGTAATAGGCCGGAAGCGGAAGGCCGGCCCCATAGCCGGTCAGCGCGTTGAGCTGCCGATAGCCATAGCGGATCAAATAGGGCGGCCGCTCCGCCTTGCCGCGTGGAGGAGCCGCGACATGCTCCAGTGTGGGTAGTGCGTCGGCCAGTGCCGGCGCGTGAAAGCCGCCGACCACCGCCAGTATCGGCCCCCTTATTTCGCGTCGCATCTGGGCGAGATGCGCAACCATATGCGCCTCGCGGGCGAGCGAGCCGTCCGCCTCCATCGTCGCCCTGGCAGTGCTTTCGCGCATATGGCTGCAATAGCGCCCGACATTGCCGAAGAACCGGCGCCAGTCCGCCTCTCCGATCCTCGCTTCGAACAGCTGGTCCCAGACCTCGTTGCCATCGCGGCACCCCAGGCGGTCCGCCAATGCCCGCACATAATCGCTGCTGTCGAAAGCCTGCTCGTCGAGCGCGAGCGGCTTGGCGGGATCGAACGGATCCCAATCATCGTCGCGCATTGCCTTGTCGGTCGCCGGCAGGTCGATGAAGCGGACGGGCACGCCGCGTGCCGCGCCTTCCTGGAGTGCGACATATTCAGGACTATGCGCACAGAAGGGGAAATAGCTCGCGCTGCGAACAGGCCCTTCGAGGATCGATACGATCGCGACCGGGGGGCGCGTCTCCGCATGCGTCAGCAACGGGATCAGCGGGTTATAATCGTCCGGCCCCTCGATCAAGATGGCGGCCGGGCCGATCTGCGCGATCATGGCGTTCAGATGCCAGGCGCAGGCCGGGCTATGGTGCCGGATCGGCGCGATGTGGATGTCGCGCTCCGGGTCTGACAGCAGGATTGCCGCATCCTCGGGCATATGGAGTTCGGGGCGAAGCTCAGGTCAGGCGCAGCGCGCGCGCCGCCTGATAGAAGTCCCGCCACGGTCCGCTTCGCGCCGAACGCTCCTTCACGACGTGATCGAGATAGGCCTTGAAGCGCTTGCCGTCCTCGGGCTCGTCCTTGATGACCACGCCCTGAATCTGCCGCGCCAGATGTGCGCCGGTGAGCTTGCCATTGTCGAGGAACGCCGCCTCCAGCGCCGCTGCATGAAGCACATTCACTGCCTCCGCGGTCGACATCACCGCTTCGGGCCGGGTCAGGCTAGCGCCTTCCTTCGTGCGGCCGGTGCGCAGGTCCTGGAAGGTCTGGACCAGGATATCGGCGACATCGGCGCCCACATCGGCTTTCACACCGGCCGGGCCGAGCCGCTCGCCCAATTGCTTGAGCACCAGTTCGAGTTCATGCGCCGGGTCAGCAATCGGATGAACCGTCTCGAAATTGAGCCGCCGTTTGAGCGCGCTCGACATCTCGTGCACGCCGCGATCCCGCAAATTGGCGGTGCCGATGACGTTGAATCCGGGAGTGGCGCGCACGGCCTGCTCGGCACCCAGCTCGGGAACGGCGAGCGCCTTTTCCGACAGGATCGAGATCAGCGCGTCCTGAACCTCGGGCGGGCATCGCGTAATCTCCTCGAACCGCACGATCTTGCCCGTGCGCATCGCCGTCAGCACGGGCGAGGGGACGAGCGCCTTCTCGCTCGGCCCCTCGGCCAGCAGCAGCGCGTAATTCCAGCCGTAGCGCAGATGATCCTCGGTCGTGCCGGCAGACCCCTGCACGACCAGCGCGGAATCGTTGCTGATCGCGGCCGCCAGCAATTCCGAGAGCATCGATTTTGCCGTGCCGGGTTCTCCGACCAGCATCAGCCCTTGATTGCTCATCAAGCTGACGATCGCGCGATCGACCAATGGATCGTCGCCATAGAATTTGCGAACGACGCCAAGCCTCGGTTCGCCGAGAATGAACCGCCGCACCGCCCGGGCCGACAAGGTCCAGCCGCGGGGGCGCGGCGAATCATCGGCTTCCGCCAGCTTCGCCAGTTCGTCGGCATAGCGTTCCTCCGCCGGCGCGCGCAGTGCGGTTTCGGTTACCATCCCGCCTTCTTCTCCCAAGCCGGATCAAAGCCGGTTCCGGCGGCGGCGATACGATGCCATGCCTTCCAGCTTTCGGCGAGAAGCACGGGTGGAACTTCCTTCAGTGGCACGCCATTCCCGTGCCATCCCCCGCGCCGCAGCTTCGCGAAACGCAATTGCTGGAGCGCGGCGGGGATATTCTCCTCCGGCAACGGACTGCCAGTGAATTCGATTTGCGCGACGATCTTTGCGGATTCATAGCGGCGCTCATAGGTCATGAAGACCCCGCCATCCTCAGCCGCGCCGCGCACAAAGCCCGCCTTGTTCGCTATGCCGCGCAATTTGAAGGTCTCGATCATCCAGCCGAGGCGATCGTCGATCGAGGTCTTGTCGCCATCCCCCTCGACAAGCTTGGGCAGGTCCTCGTCGAACTGGGCGAACGGAGAGGTGACTTCGTAGTCGGAGAGATGCGTGCGCCATGCCGCCGCCTCGCTCGCGGTGACCAGGCTCGAATGCGCGAGCTGCACCTGCTTCATGGAGTCGGTTGCGATTTCGCTATCGTTCACATCGCTCAGCGTGCCGTCATCGAGGGGGCGAAACAGCGCGCATGGCTCTCCGTCACTATCGGTCCCGATCCAGACCAGCCGACGCACCAACCGCCCAACGATCGGGTGACGCAGCAAATACCGCTCCCAATCGTCGACCGACCAGCATCGTTCAAGGCACATCGCCTCGTATAGCCGCTCCGTTTGCGCGCCAACGGCCTGTTTGAGCTCCTTGCGCGCAGTCGCTACCTGCTTCTTCGCGTCTGCGATCAGCGGTTTTTCTTCTTCGTTGCGTGGGCTGGGCAGCGTCTTGGCGGGTTGCCCGGACGGGTTGAGCAGCACGAGCGCATCCTGTGCGTCGAGCACCAGCTGAAACGTTCGACCCTCGCCGCAATCCAGCTCGCACGCGCCTCGCTCGTCGAGCCCGGCCGTCGGGATGGTGCGGTCTGCCAGTTCCTCCGGCGTCCACCCCCTCCGCTCGGCGATGCGTTCGATCAGCGCCGCGGCATGCTCCTGCACCGTCCGAGCCTTGAAACGGTTCGCGGTGGAAAGCACGACCTGGATTGCCGCTGGCGCCGAACTTGCGGCCAGAACTTCGAGCAGCGCCTTGTCCTGCGAGATGCGGGCGCCATGATCCTTCAGGAAGGCCCGCACCGCCGCGGCCGCATCCGCGCCCTCGGCCTGGGTGGCCAGCGCGAGCACGCCCTTGCTGTCATTCGCGCTGCCGAAATACTCACCCATCTTGGTGCGCTTCAGCATCGCGAACAGCTTGTCGCGGTCCGTCACATAATATTCCGCATAGCGCGGATTTTGCCGCACCGCCCGCTGGTTCTGGCTCAGGACCGATGCCACGTTGGCGGCGGCATAGGCATTGCCCTCATCCTCAGTGGGCCGGCGAGTGTCGTGCTCGATCCAGCTTCGCAGCACGAAAAGGCCCAGGCGGCGCGCATCCTCCTTCACCAGCCGGTCCAGCCAGAGATCGAGCAGCGCATTGCTCCCGGGCTGTTTCAGCTTGTGCGCCAGGACCACCCACCACCGTACAATCTTTGGATCGACGGCTTTCCCATCCTGCCAATGCAAGCGCGGCAACAAATCGAAGGGAAACCACTCGAGGCCTTTGGTCGAAGCCTTGGCGAGCCCGGCTTCGGCATCCTTTAGCAGCCCCTTGGGATCGAAGCAGTCGGAAACGTCGTCACCCAGCCGTTGCAGCGCAGTGATGATTGCCGCGCGCGCGATCTCGCTCCTTTCCTTTTTCAGCGCTTTGCGCAGCGCCGGGATGCCGGAGGTCGTGCCTCGCGCAGCAAGCCAATCGGCGGCGCTCGCACGAGCTTCCTGCTTGCCGTCGTCGAGCAGATCGATGATCGCGACATCAATGTCCGGCGCGCCGCTAAGCAGGTTGCGCGCCTGCAATCGCAACGTCTTCTGCGATCCCGTGGCGATCGTCATCAGAGGGATCATATAGCGGTGCGGCACCTTGGGCAGCGTCTCCAGCAGATCGAGCGCATTCGCGGCGTGCAATCCCGGCTGATGCTTCTGCGGCGCAAGGCCCAGCGCCTCGTCGATCCCGTCAAACGCTTCCGCAACCTGAGGCCACAACAATTCCCGGTCGACGTTCGCGAGGGAGGCCTGCCACGCGAGTTGCAGATATTCGACCGCGGGCGGGTTGCCGCCCATCTCCACCCACAAATCCGCCGCGACCTGGAAATCCGCGCTGGTCTTGATTCGCCGTTGCAGTTCCTGCGCGCCGGCGTGTCCGAAGCCGCCCCCGAGGATCGCGAGAAAATTCCAATGCGCATCGTGGCGAATGATCGCAATCAAATGCCGCAAGCTCAGTTCGGGGCTCGCGTAAAATGCGGCGACGCCGCTTACGTCCCATTTCACATATTGGTTCGCCCACTGGAGGCCACGCATTCCCTGGTTCCAGTTCTGCCGGCTCGTGGGCTTGGCGCGGCCTTCCGCAACATCGCGAAACGCCGCGAGATCCGCGTCCGAAATCAGTTGGTGCGTCCGGCTCCAATGATGCTTTTCGCCCTTGTTCGCTTCCTGTAACGCGCGCAGGTTTGCATTATAGCTTTCGACGGACGGGCGAAGCAGATCATACACCTCGGTGGGCAGGCGCTTCGGTTCCGGCAGGGGGTGCCGCGCTGGCAAGGCAATGGTGGACCCGTCAAGCGCGACATATCCGCGCTCCCACGGCCCGACCGCCGGCTTCGGACCTTTGCCAAGTGCGACGTTGCCCAATGCACGGCTGAGAGCATCTTTCGGGCGCTTCTCCGCTTCCGCTTCATTCCAGCCTTTGAGCAATGCGGCGGAATCACTGCCCAAGGCACCAAGGGCGAAGGCTATGAGTTCGACCCGGACGCCGGGATTCGACTTCGAATATCTGTCGTCGAGCGCAGCAATCAGCGTGTCCCGCGGTGCCGCCGTCAGCGCCTTCATCGCCGCCGCTCTCACCGTTTTGGCAACGGAGGTTCCGTATTCGACCAGCAGATCGAGATAGCGGGCAGCCAAATCGAAACGACCGATCGCATGTGCCAGTTCGACGCGGCCTGCGGCATCGAGGTTCGACTGATGCTCGGTCACCAGCGCGACCTGCGAGCCAAGCCAATCAGCGACACCACCAAACATCTCGGTGCTGTGCGCCGTGCCGTAAGATACGCCAGGGCCGGGATGGAAAAGTATGTCCAAAACGGCGGAGGGATCGGCACCTCCGACCGTTGCCAGAGAAGCGAGGCGGCTCACGGAGCAGAGCGTCTTGGTGCGATTGTTGCCAGCATCCCTCGAGATCGCGTGACGAAACCAGTCCGGCGCGTTCTTGGTGCCGAACGTTCCCCAATGCCCGCCCTGCGGCAGTGGGTCGAGCGCTGCCATCGCCTGACCGAAGCGCATCAAGACTTCGAGATCCGCACCTCCGTCGGCAAGCATATGCAACACGGGGGATGGGCCGCCGACATATCTGCCCGCCCTGCTTTTCCATGCCGACATGACCGCCGAAGTCCCGAGCGTGGACAGGACCGAACCGCCATCGCCAGTCCCAACGAACGTCACGGTCTTGCGCATCAGACCTGGACTTGCTCGATCAAGCGCCGAAAAATGCTTCTCCAGCCGAGCATCGCCGAATCCGGCCAGTGGCCCAGCGCCGAAAATTACACCGAACAAGCGCCGCATCAGCCATCCCCCCTGCTCTCGACTATAATCGACGGCCAGAACTGAGGGCTAGCACTAGGTGGATTTCCGCTTGATAGGCAATCCGCTCCACGCCTTCGTGGCGTCGCCCGCTTCATGTGCCGGCCGGGAAGATGCCCTTCGCCGGAATCGATCTCGTCCACGCGGAGCAGGTCTAGGAACCTGTCATCCCTGGGTGACAACCGAAATGGCCGCGCACCTAACCGGCAGCAGACATCTTTGGTGCCCCCGCCCCGGGGCGTCCATTCGCAATCGGCGCCGGACAGCAAGCGCTGCTCGGCGTCGCTGGGAGTGAGCCTGAAGTCTTCCATTCGACGGAGATCGTCTCGCAGGCTGCTGCCCCGGCTTGATCAAAACGTACGGGCCTTTTGACGCGGGACGGGAGGGGCGCTTCATGTGCTCGAAGGGAGCTGCTTCGCCACCGAGCGCGATCATCGTCGAACCCATCCGACCTCCTGCCGGTGATGGCGTCGAGCGATCGCCACGACAGCTCATTCTCGCCGCGATCGCCGATGGATCAAGCGCGTAGCTCGCCATTTTGCCAAGCGCGACGAATTGATCGGCAAATTGTCCTTGGTGCTGTTGACAGCACATAGCGACCCCCGTAGAGGCGCTCGCCTACCCCGTGCCCAGATGGCGGAATTGGTAGACGCACCAGCTTCAGGTGCTGGCGCTCGCAAGGGCGTGGAGGTTCGAGTCCTCTTCTGGGCACCAGATACCTGTCTCGGGGTATCCCAGACCATCGAAAAACGGCAGAAATCTGCCACTTTTTCGATGGTTCTGTCTAAAACGATCCGAGCAGGTTCCAGTCAATACTAGGGCCATATGGGCCATGATCGGGGCAAAAAATGGCCCCGATAAAATGATGGCCCACTGGGCCATTTCGACTGGGAATCATGGTCGCCATCCGAACGGAACCGATTGTATCGGGAGTTAGGCTGATGGCTTTGAAAGACCTGCAGATCCGCGCCCTCAAGGCGATCGACCGCATCTACAAAAAAGCTGACGAAGGTGGCCTCTACATCGAGGTGCATCCCAGCGGCTCGAAGCTGTGGCGCGTGAAGTACATCCATCTCGGCAAGGACAAGCGGCTAGCGCTCGGGCGCTACCCCGAGGTCGGCCTGGCAGAGGCCCGCCAGAAGCGGGACGAAGTGAAGCAGAAACTCCGAGACGGGATCGACCCCTTGCTCGAACGCAAACGCGCGAAGCTTCTGGCGGTGTATAACGCCGCCAATACCTTCGGCGAGGTCGCGCTGGAGTATATCGCAAAGACTGTAGCCGAAGGGCGGGCCGACACGACGACGGCTAAGGCGCATTGGTTGCTGGAACAGCTTGCGCCACTCACCGGGCATCCGATCGCCGACCTCAAACCGATCGATGTGCTGGCAGCCCTCAAACGCATTGAAGCCAAGGGCAAGTACGAGACCGCGCGGCGATGCCGATCGTTTGCCGGGCGCGTATTCCGGTACGGTGTGGCCACCGCGCGCGCGGAGACCGATCCGACCGCATTCCTTCGGGGAGCGCTGATCACACCGAAGACCACGCATCACGCCGCAATCATCGATCCGAAGGCGGTGGGCGAATTGCTGCGTTCGATCGATACCTACTCGGGCCAGGCCATTTCCCGGCTGGCAGCGCAAATATCTCCGCATGTGATGGCTCGACCAGGCGAGCTTCGAAACGCTGTCTGGTCAGAATTCGACCTCGACAATGCGGTCTGGCGGATACCAGCCGAGCGCATGAAAATGCGAAGGCCGCACGCCGTTCCGCTTTCCCTGGAGGTTCTGGCGTATCTGGCCGAGCTTTATCCCCTGACTGGTCCGGATGGCTATGTCTTTCCGGCGTTTCACACTTCACGTCGGCCGCTCAGCGAGAACACGGTCAATCAGGTTTTCCGCCGCCTCGGTTATGCGGTTGGCGAAGTCACCGCGCATGGTCTTCGGACCACCGCATCAACGCTATTGAACGAAAGCGGGAAGTGGAGCCCCGACGCGATTGAGCGTTCGCTAGCCCATGCGGACAAGGATGCCGTTCGCGGCACCTATAATCGCGGCGCCTATTGGGAGGAGCGCGTCGCCATGCACCAGTGGTGGAGCGACTATCTGGAGAAGCTTCGCGACGAAGTGCCGTGAGGTCCTCCTGTTGCCGCTTCCCTCCACATTCATCTGACTGGGCGCGCCATCAGCTTCACGAAGCGAGATAGCCCTTGACACATGTACCATATTTGGTACAAAGAGATCGCGTGACCGGATGGTTGCGTGCACGGTTCCGGATGGAACCAATGTAACTGCCTCGGATGAGGCAAAAGCTCGCCCTGGATGGGGCATGTAAAGGAAGCAGATATGGATAAAGCACGGATTAATAAGGGAAATATGAGAGATGTTTCAGGTTCTGTTCTATCAGACGGCCGCTGGTAAAGAGGTCGTTCTAGATGTCATCCGCGACCTTCCGGATGCTGACAAGAAGAAGGTAGGCGAAGATCTGAAAGTCGTGCAGATCGGCTATCCACTCGGGATGCCACTGTGCCGCTCACTTGGGTCGGGACTGGCGGAAGTACGAAGCTCACTGCCCTCCAAGCGCGAGATTCGATTGATCTTCATGTTCGACAGCGAGCAGCAGAGCTTGGTGGTGCTTCACGCCTTCATCAAGAAGACTCAGAAGACACCCAAAATTGAATTGGATGTAGCTCGCAGCCGCAAGGCCGAGTTCATCATGAAAGGAGGCTAAGACATGCCACACCAGGAAGGGACTCGCTCGCTTGCGGGCTTGACGTCCCTTGATACGTTCCTCGACGAAGAGGGCATCCGTGAAGAGGTAACTGATCGCGCTGTGAAGCGCATCATTGCCATGCAGCTGCGCGCTGCCATGAAGGAATGCAATTTGTCTCAGACCGCGATGGCGGAGCTCATGGACACGAGCCGCGCGCAGTTGGCGCGCATTCTTGATCCAAGAGAGTTTAACGTCTCGCTCGATACCCTTAATCGTGCTGCTAAGGCCGTTGGCCGGCAGCTGCGGGTGGAGTTGTCCTAAGGCCGGCGGCCATACAGCTTGGACAGAAAGACCGCACTTACACCTTGCGGTCTCTAAATATGGAGCGCCCTGTCACAGGGGCGTAGGATCGGGCAGCGCCAACAGTGGCCACGTCGTAAGGACGAAAATACTGGAGATCGGGTACCGACCGACATGATATGAAAGGGGCGTCGGGCAACCAGCGCCCTTTTTCTTTTTCCGGAGAATCGCGGCCTTGCCGCCTCTCGTGTTCCTTAACTGAACCGCAGTCGATCAAGCCGCCTTCACTGCTTGAAACAATGCTCTCGATGCCATGCGAGAAAATGGGGATGGGGTCGCTCCGCCGCGCGAACGGGCGCGAGGGCATAGCCGCTCTTATTGATCACACCGCGGATGCTGTCAGGATCATTGGCTTGGCGTGAGACCAGGATCTCAAGATCGTCCGCAAGGCTCAGCAGCCCGCGGTCGAACATCCAATGCGCCGTTCCCGAGAGCGCCAATCCATTGCTGACAATATCGGGGCCGTTCGCCTCGACTGGCCGGATATGCGCGGCCTCGACCTCGGCTCGACCACCGCCATTGATCAGCTTGAGGCCAGTGATGGCGCAGCGCTGATCATAGGCGCGCAGCACAATTCGGCGGAATACCCGATCCCGCACTAGGCGTGATGTGAGCGCGGGAACGCGTATGCGCTCTTGCTCAAAGACGAAGGGGGTGGGTTCTTCGCGCAGGCTTACGCTTTCCGGGGCAAGTCCGATTCGAGGCAGCAATGGTGCGTCGTCGTTGAGGCCGATCGCAACAATGCGATTGAAGTCGGCAGCCGACAAGGGCCGGACCGCCGACTGGGCGCGGCCGGAAATACGGCCCTGCTCGTTCAACACGCCGGTTTCGATCGGCCCTTCCGGGCCGGCGAACGGCACCGGATTGGCGAAATCGAGATAGGAGCCCGGTTCAATCAGCGCGAGATACATGCCGGGCGCCGAGGGGTCGGGGATGATCCGCTCCACCTTGGCCACCGCAAAATAGCCGCGCGTGGCCTGCACCTTGCGCGGCTCATAATAGATGATCCAATCGCCCTCGGTTGGCTGCGCTCTGCCAAGATATTGCGCGGGAAACTGATATCGCTCGGCGGGGCTGTCGTCGTAAATCGAGTCCGATCGATGGATGAATACGCCGAAGGCCATCCGCACAGGATAGACGCTCCGCCGAGCGACACCAGTCACTGCGTCTGCGGCATGATATTTGGAGTCAGCCGGGATCGGGCCTGCCGTCAGCCGCCCGATTGTTCGCGTCGTAGCCGCTCGATCATCGCGTGCAGGCTGTCTACGGGAATGAGGGTGGAGCGGCCGAGCTTGATCGTCTCGATGTCGCCGGACTGCATCAGCTCATAGATTCGCGAGCGGCCGATCCCGAGCATGGTCACGGCATCGGCGATGCGCACCGTGATCGGCGCAATTGTCGGGCGCCTGTGGGATTCCGGATGGTCAGGGTAGGTGTCTGCACCGCCATAGGGTTGGTGCGGGCGGGGTGATGTCATGGTTATTTCCAAGCCTCCTTTGATTGGCGTTGGTCATGACGACAGGAGGCGGAGTCCTCCCCCGGTAGAATACCCATCCGGACGTGAAGGCATTCTACCGGAGGAGATTGCGCTTATTGCCCGGACTGGACGTCGTAGAAGATCGGATTGCGCATCCACGCGTTGACGGCGGATTCGCGCCAGCCCGCGCAGCGCGTGCTGATCTTGAGGTTCTTGGGGAAGGTGCCGCTGTCCATCTTCCGGTACAGGGTCGACCGGCTAAGGCCGGTTCGATCAAGTACGGCGTTGAGCCGGAGGATGCGATCGGGGGTGTTGGTCTCCATTGGTATCACCTTGCTTGAAGTGCGTGTCGGTGAGGCGCCTCAAGGCAAGGTTGGGCCTTGTGCGTGTTGGAGAGAAGCGCGCGCATCGTAGCGTTGGGGCGCTTTGTGGAACTTTGGCGGTTCGCATGGAAACCTCGGGGCGTCTCACGCTGTGCGTGATTGCGCTCTACGTCGCTGCGCGCCGCCGAGCCACTTCGCGTCTCGGCCCATTCGGGTTGCGATCGCTGACGCGAGTGCCGGCCAGACCGGCGAAATAGAACGCGGCTTCGGAGGAGCGTGCGCTGGCGGACTTCTGCGAAGCCGCCAGGGTCCGCGGCATTATTATATAGCCGCGTACCACACTCAATCCGGTCGGAGGGCACGGCGACGGCTGGCCCCCAGGTCCGCGCGCACGCCACCGCGCCGGCCGTCCGGATTCGAGAGTGCGTCTTTGCTGGCGCCTTCGGCTCGGGCGCTTTGCGCTGAGATCTGCGGACGGCGCTGCGCGCCGGCGTTGCCTGCCGGCCGCGGCCAAGGGGGGTGGGCGTCGCTACCCTCTAGTCCCGCCGCGCCGGGCTGCAACCCGAGGCAAGCCTCGGGTGCGGCACTGCGTTGGCCCCTGCGGGTGCAGCCCGCCGCTCAAGCGGGACTGCCGGTCCGCTCCTTGCCGCCCACCCCCCTTTTCCGGGGCCGGTGCGGTGTTTGAAGAGGAGTAGGACAGATGGAACTCAAGCATATCGACACCGCCAAGCTCTGCATTTCCACCGCCAATATGCGGGCCAAGGGCAAGCCGGACCTGTCGCACATCCTGCCGTCGATCCGGGCGCGGGGCGTACTGGTGCCGCTGATCGTGCGGCCTTCCGAGAGCGCAGATCAGTTCGAGATCGTGGCGGGGAAGCGGCGCTTTCATGCGGCGCTGACCGTGGCGGCGGAGAGCGGAGAAGCCGAGCCGCTGCCCTGCGCGATCATGGCGCCGGGCGACGATGCGGCGGCGCTGGAAGCCTCGCTGATCGAGAACGTCGCGCGGCTGGACCCCGACGAAGTGACCCTGTGGGAAAGTTTCACGCGGCTGGTTCGCGAGGGGCGCTCGCCGGAGGATATCGCACTCACCTTCGGACTGACCGAGTTGCAGGTGAAGCGCACTTTGGCCTTGGGCAACCTGCTCCCGCGCATCCGGGGGCTGCACCGCAAAGGCGATATCGACGCGGTCACGGTGCGGCATCTGACCCTTGTCTCCAAGGCCCGGCAGCGCGACTGGCTGGCGCTGCTTGACGAACCCGGCGCGCATTGCCCGACCGGGCACCAGCTCAAGGCATGGCTGTTCGGCGGTGCATCCGTGCCGGTCAGTTCGGCACCATTCGACGTTGCCAACTATGCTGGCGAAGTGGTGTCGGACCTGTTCGGCGAGGAGCGCTATTTCGCGGACACTGCCTGCTTCTGGGCGGCGCAGACGCCTGCCATCGAGGCCAAGGCCGAGAGCTATCGCGAGGCCGGATGGCGCGACGTGGTCGTGCTTCCGACCGGCGAGACGTTTCATAGCTGGGAGCATGAGCGGTGCCCCAAGCGTAAGGGTGGCAAGGTGTTCCTCGCGGTCAGCGCGCGCGGCGAAGTCACCGTCCATGAGGGCTATATCTCGATCAAGGAAGCGCAGAAGCGCGCCAAAGGCGAGGTCAGCCAGGACGACAAGCCGGTACGGCCTGAGGTCAGCGCGCCTATCCAGAACTATGTCGATCTGCACCGGCATGCCGCCGTGCGTGCCGATCTGGCCGATCATCCCTCGCTCGCGCTGCGGGTGATGGTCGCGCATGTCATTGTCGGTTCGCCGCTGTGGAATGTCCGTATCGAGGTGCAGAAAGCGGCGAGCGATGCCATCGCGGAGAGCGTTGAAAGCTGCGCGTCCGAGGCGCGTTTCGACGAGAAGCGGCGGGCGGTTCTCGCGCTGCTCGGCTTCGATCCCGAGACCCTGACCGTGACGCGCGGCTATGACGGCGAGCAGGGGCTGGCGGGCCTGCTGACCCGGTTGCTCGACCTTCCCGACCCCGCGCTGTTCGATATTCTCGCCATCGTCATGGCCGAGACGCTGGAGGCTGGGAGCGTGCTGGTCGAGGTGCTGAGGCCGCTGCTCGGCACCGATATGGCCAAGATCTGGCAGACCGACGACGCGCTGCTCGACCTGATCCGCGACCGGGAAGTGCTCGGCCATGTGCTGGCCGATGTGGCGGGCGCCAACGTTGCCGCCGCCAACGAAGCCGCGACCGGCAAGGTGAAGCGGGGCATCATCCGCGACTGTCTGACCGGCGAGAATGGCCGGGGCAAGGTCGAGGACTGGGTTCCGAAATGGATGGCCTTTCCGCCTGCCGCCTACACCGCGCGCGGTGGTGTCGGCACCGTAAGCCGGGCCGCTAAGGTCGCTGATCTCGATGCGTCCATCGCCCCGCAAGTCGAGCCACAGCCCTTCCAACAGGCCGCGTGAGCGCATGTCCGGCGGCCACCGCGCCGCCGGACTTCCTCAAATCCGGAGGACATCATGACCGATGATCCTGACCCCGTGACCATGCGCCGGATCGAACGGGCAGTGCGTAAACTACCCCGGTTGCGGCGCGAAATCTTCCTCGCCGCCCGGCTCGATGACATGACCTATGCTGAGATCGCAGAGCGTACCGGGCTGGCGGTGCGCGACGTCGAGCAGCATCTGGCAAAGGCTCTAGCGAGCATCGACCGCCGCTTGAGCAGACCGCCGAGGCGCTGGTGGCGGGGTCGTTGAACTTCTCTCGCCGGGCTCCCGCCCGGCGAGTTTTGCGCTTCGCGCAACGCCGGTTAGGAGTGGTTTCATGAAGACCGAGTTGGATCATCTCCCCGAACGGCAACAGCGCGAGATGGCGCGCGTCCGCGACATTCTGCTCGAGGAGTTCGACAAGGCCATCGCGACCGCGACCAAGCCGCACAAGCGCGACGGCAAGGTCTATAAGATCATCCTGTTCGGCAGCTATGCGCGCAGCGATTGGGTCGATGAGCCGGAGAATGGCTATCAGTCCGATTTCGATTTGCTAATCGTCGTCAGCCATGAAGACCTCACCGACATCGCCGATTATTGGTACGTCGCCGAGGACCGGATCGCCCGCGACGCCACCATCGCGCGGCCGGTCAACATCATCGTCCATTCGCTCGACGAGGTGAATCAGGCACTCCGACGCGGAGAGTATTTCTGGACCGACATCGCCCGCGATGGCGTCGCGATCTACGAGCTGCCCTGCCATCCACTCGCGACGCCGATGCCCCTCAGCGCGTCAGATGCGTATCGGATGGCGCAGGAATACTTCGATCAATGGTTGCACTCGCTAGACGTGTGGATCGAGCGAGCGCGCATTTCCGCGACCAAAGCAGAAGATGCCGAGTGGAGAAAAGCGGCAGCGTTTGACCTTCATCAGTCCGCCGAGCGAGCATATACTGCCTCCTGCTCGTGCGGACTTTGTACTTCCCGCGCTCGCATAACATCAAATTCCTACGCTCGTTGGCAGAGGACAAGGAACCCCGGTTGGTCGAGGCGTGGCCTCGCGATACCAAGGCAGATCGAGCCCGATTTGAACGTCTGAAGCGCGCCTATGTCGAGGCGCGTTACTCGGCGAGCTACGCGATCACCGCTGAGGACTTGCAGGCCCTTGCCGCGTCGATCGTCCGCCTTCGCGACATTGTCGCGGCGCTTTGCGAGGAACGATTGGCGGAATTGCGAGCTGCCGCCGGCGAGTAAATTCCAGCCGGCAATAGGCCGTCGCGTCTTTTCAGAACGCAACGCTATTGGTGGTCGATCATGCTCTGCGCGGCGTCCAGACGCGCAGGCATGGTCCGCCAATTAAGCGGCACGGCTACCGATATGGCTCGCACGCTAGGCCGTCACCATCGCCATCCATACCTTCACGATAGCCAGGTTCGCCACGGCGTATTGGTGCCACGCCTGCCGCCCGCGCTTCGTCGCATCCCGCATAGAAGACCGTTGCCTCCCTCGCTTTCAGTGCCTCCGGAGATAGTGTCAATTGGGTCCAAAGTGACTCAAGATCGGGTTCGAGAATCCATGTCGCGGCGCCCGTAATCAGCGAGAGCGAGACCAGCGTTCGTAGGAAACTGCCACCGCTTTCCCGACGCCGCGGAGCGTGGCGCCGCCGCCCAGGCGTGCGTCTGACCGATGGGCTGCGCTGCATCGTGGCAGGGTCGCATCGTCTGCTTGCGAACCCGTTGATGATTGCACCATTTCGGACTGATCGCGGTCGGGAAGGCAGTATTTGAGGGGGTGCGGCGTAAGGCAAGATAAAGCTACGGCACCGGTGGCGCCGCAAGTGTTTGTCTGCACATCGTTTTTCGGCAAGAAAATTGGCACTGCCTCTTCGTCGACAGTGCCGCTCCTCCCGGAATCGGCGGAAAACTGCGGGTTTTGTTGGCACCAACCCGGTGACCTGCAATTTTCTGTAGACGGCCGATGAAGCGGCTAGCGACAGCTACGCGCTCAGGTTGCAGCCATTTGGTGGTCACCGCATCGTTCTCAAAAGCGGCCGAATTTCCATCCCGAAGGCGCTACGAACCATCGCGACCAACGGCAGCGCGCATGGCAACCGACATCGTCCGATCAAGTCCGGCGGCGATGTCGAAGGGCGTCTCCTCAACTACTATGTCGGGAACGATCCCGGCATCGGGCTGCGCGCCGGGCGGAAAATAGCCGATCAACGGAATATCGACCTCGATGCCCGATGCCGGCAGCCGCAGGAACAGGAAGGCACCGCCATTGATACCGCGACGATTTCCACCGGTCGTCTGCCCTATAAGCCTCGCGAGCCGTCCCGATTTGACGACCTGGGCGAAGCCAAAGGTCGCCGAGCTGTTGCTCGCATCCGTCAGCACGACCACCTTACCACCAAATCGCTTTCCCGCCGGACGAATGGTCATTCCTCCGTTTGCATCATCGTCGCTTGTCGCCAGATCGTAGAATCCGTCGCCCCGCGGCCCCGTGGCGCGTCCGCCCCAGTCGTAGAATTGCTTGTTCCAGGTATCGACATGCGGCCTGATATCATCGGGTACGCGGCGGGCCCGCACCCGTCGCGCATTCACCACGGGCGCGATCTCGCGTTCGATGAGCCGCGCAAGAATCGGATTGCCGCAATCGAGCCCGCCTTCGTTGCCGCGCAAGTCGATGATCAAGCCGCGGGTGCCATCGGTCGCAATTTCGTCGAGCCGCGCTTCGAGCCAGGCGCGCCAATCCCAGCTTCCGTTGTAGACACTCCAGGATGGCATGGTCAGGCATGCGATGCCGTCCGGCTTGCGATCGAGCGACCAGAGCGCAGCATCCTTGGGTTTCGTGTCGATGGGCGGTACTGCCGCAAGCCGCTCCGCAGGCGTCATGAGAGCCAGGTCGATACGACGCGGAGGCCGACCCGGCCTCGTGGCGAAAACCGCGATCTTGCCGCGTGACACCAACTGCGGCCACAGCATCGGCATGTAGATGTCGAAGGCCTGGAAGCGATCGATGCCTTCGACGGCCAAAATCCGTCTACGCTTGGCGTCGTTATGACCGTCGGCCCGCGCGAACGGCATCAGGCTCGACAATAGCCGCTTTGCTTCTATCCGTTCGATCGAATGGATTTCCGTGCCTGGCTCCAGTCCCGCGCCGGATAAGTCACGGGTCACGATCATCCGCTCGCCGATCCAGCGGAAAAGGAACGGCAGACGGCTGCGTCCGTCGAACAGCGCCGCAGTGATTGCGTCTGTCTGATTGTAGAAATTAGGATAACTATGGCCGCAGCGCACAGCGGCGGTGATCCGCGCGAAGGCGAGATAGGTATCGCTCAGGCTGCGCGGAGCCGACAGGCTATTGTGTAGCGCAGCGAAGCGCGCGTCCATTTGCGCCGGGCTGTTGTATCGATACAGCCCTGGATGCAGCGCGCCATAAGCACGTGCGAGAAGCGCGGCATCTTCGCCGAGATTGGCGACTTGCGTGGATGCAAGCGCGGAAGGGCTGGCTATTGCAGCGGCACCGACGGCGGCGCCGGCTGCTTGGAGAAACGACCGGCGCGAGGTGTTGGAGTGCATGTCTTTGCGTCCCTGGTGATATCCAAGCCCAAGTCCACCTATTGGACGACGCGCTCGCCTCAGATTCCGAAGCGCAAGAAGCTATTTCGGATTTGAGGCGTGTGCCCGTCGATATGCCGACGGCGACAATCCAAAGCGCGCGCGAAAACTGCGGTTGAAGCTTGCTTTGGACCCGAACCCCGCGTCGAGGGCGAGGCGAAGCAGATCGATTTCGCTTCCCGAGCGTAGCGTTGCCGCGACATCGTCGCAGCGAAGCCCCGCGATGAATGTCGAGAAACTCACCCCAAGGCCTTCGTTGAGCGCGCGCGACAGGTATGCGGTATTGGTGCCGAGCATCCGTGCCAGCGCAGCGAGTGAGAGTTCCGGATCGCGCTGCCAGTTGGCATCGCGAACCTGCGACGCCCATGCCGCTCCTTGCGCTCTCCAGTCACGGGAGGGGGCTGGGGGCTCGTCATTCGAGGGGACCGGAATTGGGGCGAGCCGCAAATCGGCGTGCCGCCACCCTTCGATCGCGAGATAGCAACCGATCGCGGCGATCGCGAGATAGCGCCCAATGACGCCGAAATAGTCGAGCGGTGCGATGAAAGCATTCCACGCGGCGTACGCCAAAGAGATCGCCAGCAGGAGCAGCAATGCCACAACCGCACGGCTCAACCAGCGTGCACTCAGCCGGTCGTCATCGCTGCGCTGCTGTGCCAGTGCGATGCGATAAAGGCGCAGAATCCGCAGGCTGGCGATGCTATAGCCCGCCAGGCTTGCGATCAGCGCAAGCATCAGTATGGGCGCCAGCACGGGCGTGGCAATGGCGTCCCAATGGTTCTTGACGGACAGGGGCAGCGGGAAAATCACTGCCTGATAGCCGAATTGCGCCAGCGCGGGCACGAGGTGCAACGCGAGCCGCGGCGGCGTCGCCGCGAACGCGAGGCTATAGGCATAGCTATAGAGCAGCGGCCCGATCGCGAGCGGAACCGCGAAAGGTGCAAATGACAGCCAGGGAAAGCGATCGTAGAAGCCGGCAAAGCCGATCGCGAAAGGCAGGATAACGCCAACCAGGACGATCAGCAGGCACGAGAGGATGCGGTTCGCAGTTCGGTTCGCGAGCGGCTGCCACAGCGCCGCAGCCAAGACCAGCATCTCGATACTGGCGAACAGCAATAGCGCCGTGCGCCATCCAAATGTCAGCAATGCCATCGGCTATGCTTAGCGCCGGGTGCCATTCGAAATGGAGTGATTTCTGCGCGAAGCGCAGGCGAGGCGAATGACAACTTATTGAAGTTCAGTTACTGAAACCTGCCGGTCCGTTTGCGGCCCACAATCGGTCACACCCCGGCTGGAAACTTCCTGACATCTAGCCCTATCCGCACAAGGCGGCTCAGTAATACATCGATGATCCGCAGGTCAGCGCAGATCCGCCGGGAATTTCTTCGACCCCGATCCCGGCGCTCACTTCATCCTCGCTTGAGAATTTGCGGAATTCGCCAATCGCTGGGAGCTGAAACCCAAGTCCATTGAGCGCTGTGCGGAGCTTGGCGGGCGGCTCTAAGAAGCGGATCTGCATTTCCCAAAAGCTCGACTCCTCCATAAAGCGGTAGCGGATTTTGCTGACGTGAAAGCCGTGCCAGAGGCCGTTGGTCGGCAGGGTGGCTTCGACATCTCGAACATCCATGCCGGGCTCGGCATTGCGGTTGCGCGAGAACGTCGGAGTCAGCTGTGCCGCGAAGCCTGGCACGGTGACTGCCGGCCCCTGCGATGCGGCATAGGTGGTCTGGTCGAGCCGAACCATGTGGGTGAACAGCTTCTTGGTGGCCGGAGTCATGTCGCAGCCGACGGGAGACTTGAACGCCAGGATCGTATCGAGGGTCGGCAAGGCTGTTAGGGTCGGCGTCGCGCTAGGAGCCGGCGCTGGCTCAGGTGCCGCCAATTCATCGGGCGTAGCGACTGCGCTTGCGGGGGGCGCCACAGGACTTGGCTGCTGGCGTTGCACCGCCCAGAACACAAGCACGACAACTCCGACAAAGATGCCGGCAGGCACCAGCCATTTCGGCGGGAAGCGCTGCGGCTCGACAATCCCGGCCGAGGATCGCACTGGCTGAGGTGGCGGCGGCCGGTACGCCCCGCCGCTCGGTGCGGAATCAAACTCAGCCCGGGCCTCTGCATCACCGATTAGGCGGTACGCTTCGAGAATATCGGCGGTCCGCTGTCGTGCATCGGCGCCGTGGTACTGGTCGGGATGGTATTTCTTGAGGCAGGCGCGATATGCCGCCTGGATCACGAAATCGGGCGCATCGCGCGTGACCCCCAGCGTTGCATAGGGGTCGAACTCAACCATGTTTTACGTCCCCCTCTTCGTGACGGGTATGACGATACGCGAGCGCGCTTAGATTTTATAGGTTCAGGGCATCTCAGGCGACGAACTGCCGCTCTTCTCTAGCTGGACCCCGATGCGCAAACTTCCTGAACACAGAGCAATGGCAGTAATAGGGCATCTTGCCGACTAAAGCAGACAGGCAACTGTCGGCCCACTTCCTGCCGTTCGATCCATCGCCCGAGCATGGCCGCCTTGGCCGATTGCGGACTGGCGGATTCTAGCCAGTGCATTGCAAAACGAGAGGCCGCTGCTGTCACAAAAATGTTCGCCGCGGCCAGCTTTTTACGAGGGGCCGGCCGCCGACTAGAACGGTTGCAGCTCCTTCAATCTGCGGGGGGCGGGCTAAGTGCCGGCCCCGAATCTTTCGCAAAGTCTACGTTCCTCGGCTGGAAACTGACAATCGGCAGGGGCGGGATCTGCGCACCCGCTTGTGCTACGAGAGATGCGGTCAACGCTCGGAAATATGGATATGCCGCCAACCTTCCGACTCGGTCGATGAAGAGCTCGGCGGTATCCTGTGCACATCCGCCTTCGACGAGATAACTTACAAAATATTTGGCGCTCACATGAATCATGCGTTGTCGCTTCTGTCGTGATGACATTTCGAAACGAATGAATCCATGAAGCACGCCTTCGGGCGTCACCACCACCTCGTCGACATGCGATCGTACCTCGCGTTTGAGGTTGGTATGCGTGATCGCAAGTGCTTGCGGCTTCATGTCGAAGCGCGATTCGGTCATCAGAATACCGCGCAACGTGGTGCGGCCGATCATCGCATTGTAGGTCTTGGCATCTGTTGTCGGAATTTTGCTCGACATCTTCCAGGTTCCTCAAGCCTTACGGAGCAAGGCGGGGGCTGCATCTATCCACTCACGATTGCGCGGCGTCTTGAACGGGGAGCTGCCATCGAGGTCGCTGACGAGATGCCCCTGAACGACCGTGAAATTCGCAACATCCTCAGCGAGAACCTCCCAGTTCCCGTCCGCCTCTTCCTCTGGTTCTTGTGAGGGACGATTGCCTGTCAGACGCTCGAATTCCCGCCGGGAAATGAGTACGGGAGTTTCATCCAGCTGATGAAAAACACGTGCTATCGTTCTGATGGTCAGGTTGGACGCTTCGTCTCCGAACATTTGGCTGACCCGAGCCTCGCTCACTCCCAGCCTTTTCGAAAGATCGCGGTATCGCAGCTTCTTCTCGTTGAGGAGCTTCTGGATTTCCACTTGAGCCAGAAGGAGAAAGCGCTCTTCGGCCAAGCGCCCTTCGCAGTCGAGCCGATCTAGATCCTGGATCTTTGCCACGGTTCAATTCCTCTCGGTTGCGGTAAAACTAAGGGGTAGATGCGCCTGACGGCCATCCGGCTCCCGTCGGCGTGAAGGTTTTGGAGAAGGGGGAGCGCCCGGCGGGTCCTGCTCGATCGCCGTCACGAAGAACATCTGCTGCTCGGATTGCGGCGCTGCGCGACCCCGGACGACCACGCCGCGTGCCTCGAACGCGCCTTGGCGAGCAGCGCCCTCCAAGCCTGGATCCGGTGACAGCCAGCGAAATGCGCCACGCGGGAGATTGGCTTCACCATAGTCGCAGAAATGATCGAGAATCGCGAGCAGGCGGACCCTTGCGTCGGGACATATCTGGTCCGAAAATTTCGCCCACTCCGTATCGCACATGGCAACGCCCCAGCGCTGCCCATTGATTCGCGCCAGGGACATTTCAGTTGCGACACGCTGTTCGCGACGCCCCATTGCCTGGCCCTTCCTCGACTTAAGATAGTCCTTAAGTTCCGGACGGTCCATCGCATTTTTCCCGCGATGGTTACCCAAATCGCAAGGTTGCGAAACTGAGGAAAGTTGAATATATATGTTAAGCAGAGAGGGGGATTTTGCAAGGTTTTGGGAAAGGAAGTCGATGAGTTGGTCACGTCAGCGAGCTGAGGCCCGCATCCGGAAATTTCAGGAAAATGCACCGCAGATCAGCGTCCAGCGCTATGCGGACGAATATCTGCCGCTCCTGGAAGCAAAGCGCCTGTCGGCTCGAGCTCGAGGCGACCATGCAGGTGCGGAAGCTCCACCTCTGTTCGATCTGCCCAACGGGGCGGCCGTCCTTGTCGATACGGTTCAGCTCTATGTGCGGGCACTCAATTATGACGAGGTCCGTCTGGAGGACGGCCGCGAAACTCCCGGCAGCCATGCCAAGGGCCTCGCCTTTCTCCATATGCTCTATGGCGCCGGCGACCGCGTTGTCGAACATGCCGGCGGGCAGCGCGTCGATCATCACGGTGCTCGTATGCACGCCGTCGTGATCGAACCGCGCGGCGACGCGAGCCTCGGCGAGCGGGTTGCCGCGGCGATCGGGCTCGCCGAGGAGATTATAGGGCTGGCGGGCGCAGCGGGTCAGGAATTCCTGCGCGATCTTAATCTGCGGCCTCGTTTCCGTATCGGCATCGATATTGGACCTTGCGTCGCGATCAATAGCGGGCGGAGCGACGAGCGTGAGCCGATGTTCATCGGTTCGGCGGCCAATCATGCAGCGAAGCTCGCCCAAGGCAAAGAAGAGGGAATTTTCCTTTCGGATCGTGTGCGGGCAGCCTTCGGGATGCGCCGCGCGACGACGCTGATGGAAGAGCGCTCGATCGCAGCCAACGGCTTTGAGCTGGCTCGCTTGCGTGCAGGAAGCAGCGCTGTGCGCGACATTACCGAACTCACGCGTGGTCGGCTGGAAAAGTGGCGGGAAGATCTGCGCGGCAGCGGTTCAGCGGTGCTGTCACCCGGCGCCTTCGGCTTCCATCATCACACGCCACCTCTTCGCTCGATCGACTATGCGGTACTCGCGCCTGCAAATTCGATCCGCATGCCGCTGGTCTCAATCTTTGCCGATCTGGACCGCTACACCGCCTATATCGATGCCTGCATGGCCTCCGGGCGCCTGGCAGAGGCGGTGCGCCTTCTCCATATCCTGCGCTCCGAGTTCAACGCAGTGCTTCAGGAGGATTTCTCGGGTCGAAAGGTTCGTTTCATCGGAGATTCCATCCATGGGCTGATTGCCGATGGCACGGCGCGCCACACCGACGAGGCACAGTCCGTCACCCTTGCGGCGCGCTGCGCGGGAGCGCTTCGTTCGTCGTTTAAGCTCTGTCAGCTGCTGGTTCCGGGCGCGAGCAAGCTGGGGCTGGCGATCGGGTTCGAGTTGGGCTGGACGCCTATTTCACGGATCGGCATTCGCGGCGATCGCGCAGTCCGCACGGCATCCAGCCTCGCGGTCCGCGCGTCGGAGCAGTGCCAGCGTGACTGCGGGGCGACTGAAACCAAGATCGGCCCGACCGCCTATGCGCAGGCCACCCCGGCTGTGCGGCGCCTTTTCCAGTCCGGACAGGTGGCGGATGACCTCGTCTTTGATGATGTCGAAACCCAGGTGAACGCCCGGAAGGTCGCAGCTTCGGTCGCGGGAGCCGGCGCAGCAATTTCTGCACCGGCGATCGCCACTACCCCCGCGCGGGCCTATGTCGAGTAATAAGGATCCTCTCTTCAGGCTCGCACCTGATTGGGCCACCCTTCTTGCCTCTGGCGATAGTTGGTCGGACTGGATAGCGGCGCCGCCGCTTCCGAGCGGAGAGCGCGTGGCCGCATTCGTGCTGACGATCCGGGAGGAGGACGGTTTCCTGATCGTCGGCGAGCGTACACCGGGCGACCGTCTGCCCGCTGCATGTCCCGAACTTCACATCAATCCTGGCGGAAGCTTCTGTATCGGCCGATGGTCGTTTCGGGTCCGCGAGGCTCGGCAAGTCGCGGCGTTCTGGCAAAGCCTGGGTGAGTATCTGGTGAACCAGCACCATGCCGGCCGCCGCGGGTTTTGGCCTGGTGGCCGATGGCTGTCTCACGGGGCAGTGGCAGCCGACGCGCAGCTCGAGGCGGAAAAGGCGGCGGAGGAAGCGGGGATTGGCGAGGAATATTCCGCTTGGCTTGAGACCGGCGAGGGATGGCTCGGTCGGATGCCGCCGGTAGATCCGACCACCGGCCGCCTGCACCTGCGGGGCATCAGCTGCCCACGTGGCTGCGAGGATGCGAATGGGCTCCCGATGCCGCTACGCGCTTGTCAGCATCGCGCGACGATGGTGCGATTGATCGAGGCGGAAGCGCTTCGTCGCGGCGGGGAGGCGCGCTTCTTCAATGCACTGCGATCGCAGGGTGCGGCGTGCTGCGGGCGTATGGCGGGTTGTCCCCTGGCGGCGAAGGAGGCTGCGTGATGGAAGCGATCGAGCGCTTCCGGGACCGCGCTGCCCGGATCGACGCGGTGCGCAAGCAGCGAATCCTGGGCAACAGCAAGGCTGTTGCTACTGCGTTGGTCGATGCGGGCGAACTTGTATCGTTTCCGGCTGGCGCCGAGATCATCGTCCAAGGCGCCAACGACAGCGATGCCTATTTCCTGCTGTCTGGAAAAATCGATCTCTGGATTAACGGGATGGACATTTCCTATGGCCGCGGTGCCGGGGAAGTCGTCGGCGAATTTGCTGCGATCAATTCAGCGCTTCCGCGCACCTCGACCGTGATCGCGGCGACCGAGGTCGTCGCGCTGAAATGCAGTTCTTCCGCGCTTCGCGACGCGGCCAAAGGCGAACCTGAGATATGGGAGCTGCTGGCGATCGAACTCACCACTAAGATCGAGCAGCGCAATCGCTTCATCAACGCGGCGAACGACAAACCCAGCATTTTCATGATCGCGGCCGAGGACCGAATTCCGGTAGCCGAGGAAATCCGGCTCGCCCTGAGCGTGGACTTCCCCGATACGCAGCTTTGGAGCGACGAGGATCTGGCTCCGCCGGGGAGCTACGAACTCGACCGCTTGCGGCAAAAAGCCGCGATGGCCGATTTTGCAATCGTCCTCGCCCATCCCGCGGATCTTTGGCGATCCAGTGCGCAAGACGGCGGACCCGGTGTTTCGATACTTTTCGAGCTGGGCTTTCTTATGTCCGCTCTGGGGCGTCACCGGACCGTGCTGCTCATCTGCGAGGGCGAGCGCGCCGACCTTCCTGAGGAGTTCAAGGGTCTCAAGCCGTTAACCTATCCGGCGACGAGGGCGGATGTCACGGGCAAGTCGCTTTATGGACCCGTAGTCCGCCAGTTGCGAAATTACATCATCGAGAAGAAGGTCCGCTCGCGCCTTCAGAGGGAAGATTGAGCGGAACATGACGGCGATGCGGGGAGGGGAATAATGCGAACTTATTTGATCCTTCAAAGGGCTGCACGGCCCCGCAGCGGGGATATTATGACCCGCGGAGTCGAAGCACTCGGAGACGGCGGCGCGCGACCGACTCTGGCGGTAGAACGCCTTGCCGACGCGGCGGTGGCCGAAATCTCACGAACGCCGGGAACTTCGATCACCCCGGTAATGCCGACCAGGCTTATCAAGCCAATGGCAGCCGAGGGGGCGGATGGAGACAATTGGGGTATCGCCGCAGTGGGAGCGGACCGCTCGCCATTCGACGGAAGCGGCGTGCGCGTCGCGGTTCTGGATACCGGCATCGATGCTGGCCACCCAGCCTTCGCCCATGTGCAGTTGGAGCAGCGCGATTTTAGCGGCAGCGGTGACGGTGATCGCCAGGGTCACGGCACGCACTGCGCCGGCACCATCTTCGGGCACATTGAGGGCCACAGGATCGGCGTAGCGCCTGGGATCTCCAAAGCATTGATCGGCAAGGTTCTTGGCGATGACGGTCGTGGCAGTTCCGAAATGGTGTTCAATGCCCTGCATTGGTCGATCGAGCAGCGAGTGCATGTGATCAGCATGTCGCTCGGGTTCGATTTCCCCGGCATGGTTGAGGAATACGTCGCCGACGGCTGGCCGCCGGCATTGGCGACCTCGGTCGCGCTGGAGGCCTATCGCGGCAATTTGCGGATGTTCGACGCGATCATGGGCGAGGTCCGTGCCCGAGGCGCCTTTGGCACTTCGCCAATCGTCGTCGCGGCTGCCGGGAACGAAAGCAAGCGGCAGGACGACCCCAATTACAGGATCGCCGCGGCGCTCCCCGCTGCAGCCGACGATGTGATTTCCGTCGCAGCACTCAGGCAGAGTGGGGAGAGACTGGCGGTCGCCGATTTTTCCAACACCCTGGCGGTACTCTCAGCCCCCGGCCAGGCAATTCTATCTGCCCGGTCGGGAGGCGGATTGACCGCGCTGAGCGGCACGTCGATGGCGTGCCCGCACGTCGCGGGCATCGCGGCCTTGTGGTGGCAAAAGCTGGGGCCAAATTCTAAAAGTTCAGCGGTCGCGGCGCGCCTTCGCGCGTCCTGCAGGATGGAGGGACTGGTTGCCCCCGCTGATCCGGCCGATGTGGGTGAGGGGCTTGTCCAAGCTCCAAGCGGCGAGGCCTAGTCCCCATGAGAATATTGTACGTCGCGAGCAATCCCGAGGGAGCCGATACCCTCCAGGTGGAGAAGGAGATCAACCTCCTTCAAGAAAAGCTCGACCTAGCGGCAACCTCCGAAGCCATTGATCTTCGCACCTATAGCTATCTCTCCATTGATAGCTTGCCGGATGTGATCGCGCGTATCTCGCCGGATATCCTGCACTTCGCGGCGCACGGACAGGACGATACGATCGTCCTCGCGCACGCGGAACGGGGCCATGTCGCCCTAGACGGAGACATGCTTTCGAGGTTGCTGGCCGCTTTGAGCGTGCGGCCTAAGCTTGTTGTCATCAATGCGTGCAACTCCAACGCTATGGCCCGCAAGCTTGCCGGCAGCGCTGACTTCGTCATCGGGACTAATGCCGCGATATCTAATGTTGGCGCTCGTACGATGACCGCTACCCTATACGGCCGCCTTGCCAATGCAGCGTCGCTTCAGGGCGCGTTTGATGCCGCCGCGACGATGCTCGATTTGGTTGACGAGGGCGCCGTCGCAGCAGAGCTCCATTCGGCGCCCGGACAAAAAGCGTCGCACACCCGCCTGGTCGATCCCTTGCGTATCGTGGCGCGCTTCCCCTTGATCGACAAGTGGCTCGAATATGGCCACCAGGAACCCCAGAAAAATTTCACCGTCGAGCGCCCGAAAATCCAGTTCGGTTTCGCCGGCACGCCGCCCTCGACGCGGCAGGCACAGTTTTTCACGGATGATGGTTCGCTCCGGCCTTCGAAGGGACAAAGCCTCGCCGACGCACGGAGCTGGCTGCTGGAGGCGCATCCGGCCCAGGGCGAGATCTGGATTGAGCCTTGCTTTACCTATTACGGGACGATGCGCTGGTATGGCTCGGTCGTCACAGCCGAGCACAAGATCCTTTCGGCAAGCTCGGACACGGTAGCGGCATTGGAGCGCTATTATTTCGAGGAAGAGTGGCAGGGGCCGCTGCCTGCCGCAATCGCGGAGGTGGTTCGTGACGCCGTGTCCAGCCTTGCTCTCAATGACGGTTCGCGGCGGTCCCGGGGCATGGCGAAAATGGATCTGGGGGTTGTGCTGGCCGCCGATTGATTGGTCTTGAGCAAACAGTCCTGGCCGAGATTAATGAAAAAGGGCGCCCTGTTGCCAGGGCGCCCTCCCATCAAGTCAACCGAAGTGAGAGAAAAGCCACCCGACCAGCCAGAGGGGCAGCGAAAGCCCCAAGGCCAGGCGGAACTTCTTCCCGCTTGGCTGGCTGGTCTCGATGGCGAGGGTGAGCGTCATATGGCTCGCCTCCGTATCGTGCGGGGCCTCTTGATGAGCCGTACACCCACAGTCAGACCAGCGTCGGGGACAATTTTGGGATTTAAGCAGCCCCCTTGGAATATCCCCACGCCACGGCTGCAGCGCCGCAATTGACTGATAGATCGAACGAAATCAAGTCGCTGAGATGGAGCGCTTGCGGTCGTCAAATTGCATCAGTCCAGAATGGATGACTGGCCATGAAGTGAGGTAAGGTTTGAGAATCTCAAAATTTCTCAAGAATGCGCGGTCGATGTTCCATCCTGCGTGCGCGCTTAGTTGCCCACCCGGCTGACGTCTGCTCGCTAGCGGCGCTTTCCTATTAACATTAGATCATCTTGCGCGGCGACGACAGCGGCTTCGTCGGTCAGCGCCTTGCGGCTAAAGGGCTCGCGGCCAAGAAAGCGTGCCGCCAAAGTGCGCAAGCGTCGGGAGATACGACTCGTCGCGACGGAATCTGAGATTCCTCCAGCGTATTCAACGCCGGCCCTGACAGGTATGATGTTTCGCGAGGAAAGGCACTGGTCTCCATGTGGTCCAATATCTCAGTACACAAACGGCAAAAATGGCAATTCCAAAGCGAGCGTAATGGTATTGCGTGGAACAATTTGACACAATCTAAGAAGAAATATAATTTACCTGAGACTCGATCCAGCAATACGAAAACAGGTCCGGGTCATGATTTTGGCATAGTCGGAATTTCTAGTTTAGTTTTCTAATATTAAATCAGATATTTACTTAAAATTATCGAGTTCTCTTCTGGCACCATTTTCCAGTCAGCTGGCGTCCCCAGGCGTCCAGCAACGGACTGAGAAATAAGCGCTTTTCCTGCTACTTTGTCCGACGCTGTTCGGGTGCGGCGCATTTATCCATACGCCTCGCGCGGCAAACTCGCTACATTTAAATGGCACTATGGCGGCTGATAAGCTGAAATCAATGTGACGAACCGCGCTCGCTAAGCTTCTCCATTAGGGCGAAATGCGGCGATTGGAGATCTCACTGCAGGGAAACGTGATGATGATCCCCTTGGCGCGCCACAGGCGCAGGCCCCAGGCAGCCGTTACAATGTGACTGCAATGGCGTTGGAGCTGTCTGGAAAGTCAAATCGCTCGATCTCATCAAGGAGGTCGCTGACCGAGACAAATATGTATTCGAGCAGCATGATATCCTCCCCTTCGACCAGCGTCTTTTCGGTGATGATATTCATCGGCGTGGCATGCAGCAGGCGGCTCGTGAAGCGGTAGAGGTAATCATACTGATCGACCATGCCGACCCGCTCGGCCTGCTCGCGCCAGTTCCATCTCTTGCGCGGCAGAGCCGCGATGCCGGCAGCGGCGTCGCGCAACTCCCTATTTTCGAGGTCCGCAATATGGCCGAGCACAAGATCCAGCATTTCCTGACGATCCGGGATCGCCTTCGTGCGGATCAGGTGGGCCTGCCAGCCATACGAGTTCACTTTGGCAGCCGCGGCGAAAAGAGCGAAGCCACGACGTGCCTTGGCATCTAGAGCGTCTGCCAATTGGCGATGTCGCTCGCTGGCCGCCTTCATGCTGGCGTCGGAGCGGGGCTTTTCTTTTATGGCGTCCTCAAAGGCGGCGTGCGTGTTGGCACTATCCAAAGCCGCAAATTCATCGAATAGCTCGGCTTCCGCCGCCATTTTGGCGATGAGCTGCTCAAGATCATTTTTGTGCTGATCGAGAAATTCCCGATAGAATACCACGCCATAACGAGAGTCGATGTTGAACAGGCGCAGCCAGATTAGGTTCTCGAAGAGATTCCGCGCGATCGCTAGGAGTTCGAAGATCTCGTACACTCCATCGCGCGTCAGCAAATGCTCCAGCTTGTCGAGCGTCCCGGCTTGGGCATGGAGGATCCATTGCACGCCCAGGTCGAAATCCTTTCCCGTCGCTCCTTTCCTGACGTCGATGAAAAACTGCTCGCCGTGAATTGATGCGATTGCCTTGGCATGGCGGCTCGTGATTGTCGCGCGAATCTCCGCGATCAAATCAGACGCTGATCGCAACTGCAGGGTATTCGGCAAATCAGGCACAACTATCTCCACATGCGTGTCCCGGACAGGAGCCCTGTGTAAATCATAGTTTCCCAGTGCTTGCTTTATGTACAGCGCCGCGAAATTACAGGGAAAGGCGAACGAGCCGAGCTTCCTCAAAAGATCGCTCCACTTTCCAATATCGAGCCCGAGCCGCGAGCCAACTCGGCGAATAGATGCCCTTCGCGTAACGCTCACTGCCATTCCAAGCGAGCGTAAAGATTCTACCCTCACCGCCACGAGGCCGCATCGCCGGACCGAGCAACAAGGCGCCGATGATATTCGGTCCCGTCGATGGGCCATAAGCGCGGCCGACACGATCCCGCAGCCAAAGCGCGTCGGCTGCCGAGGCGATATCCGGCAGCACCAACTGTGCGGCGACTTCCTCTCCAGCTGATCGTCCGCAGATACCCGTGAACATTGGCAGTATTCCGGGTGACGGGGCCATCACCGTGCTTGTGCAATTCAATGCGACCCGCGTTTCCGCTGGTCTGCCATTGAGCCCGGTGCGCCCGAGACGCGTAGGTACGAGATTGCGTCGGCTTCGAAAAGTAGTAACTAACGGAAAGCTGAGGATGGGTATGGACAAATCGCCTCACCGTGACTATAATTTTTGCCGTCGGACCTTAGTAAGTTAGAAGAAAGCGGGGCTTGAATCCATTATATCAGTAATTCGAGTTTCTATCTTTGGTGGTATATCCGCAACGATTTGGTATATCCGAAACGATTTTGCAGTATTGTTTTTCATGAGAATTGCTTGCCGAAAATGATTTGATTCTCTTCTGGCACCAGCTACGGCATTGAAAATGCTCGGGGCTCGTCGGAAAGGCGATCCCCGGAGAGCTTTTGCTACGACAAACGGCTATGGGAAAATCGCCCATCTTCGAGTGGAAAATCCCGGAAAACCGTCCTTGCTGAAGGCTGCGTTTGCTACGCTAATCTGCTCCGGGATTTGCCCGTGGCGTGCTTTGGCGCGGGTAGAAACTCTACTATCGCCGCGCCGTCCCGGCGGGGGCGATGGCTGCCTTCAGGATCCGGCCGAGCCAGCTGAATGGCAGAAGCTGGGAGCGTAGCTGCCGCTTCCACCCACCACATCGTCAAGAATACGATGTCGAGATGGGCGCGGCCGGATCGGGGGGGGGGCGTATCTCATTCAGGCGGGCTTTGGCTGGGCCAATGGCGTCACGTTGGAGCTGCTGGCCACGCTGGGGCGCGTCGGCATCAAGCCCGGCATCGCCTTCTCTGCCGGCACGCCGATCGGGACTGCGCGCCCGGGGCCCAGGGCGCTAAGCATTTCATCGCGCCAGCTCGCGGGCGATGGCCGCGAGCAGCCGGTCGGGCGGGGTTGGCTTGTACAGGACTTCCATATCCTCCCGCGCGGCCTCCGCGATCCGTTCCGGATGGGTTTCGCCGGTGATCAGGAGCGCCCCGACCCGGCGGCCGATCTGGGCGCGCAGCTGCCGGACGGCGTCGGCGCCATTCTCTCCGGCACGAAGGCGCAGGTCGCAGATCGCCAGGTCAGGCGCCTGTTTCCTCGCGCTGGCGAGCCCCTGCGCGATGGTCTCGACAGTATCCACCGAATAGCCGGTGCGGCGCAGCAGGGTGCCGAGCCCGGCACGGATGATCTCGTCGTCCTCGATGACGAGGATATGCGCGGAGGGCGTGGTCGCATCTCCGTCGCTCGCCTCTCGCGCCGGTCCGGTATGCGTGTCGGCAGGTCGCGCGGATGCCAGGGGCAGGTCGAAGCGGAACACGCTGCCGCGCCCCTCGGTGGAGGTCAGCGTAACCTCGGTGCCGATCCGCCGCGCCAGGCGTCGCGCGATGGCCAGGCCCAGCCCCAGGCCCTTCCGGCGGTCACGCTCTGGATTGCCGAGCTGGACGAAGTCGCTGAAGATCGCCTCGTGCTGGTCGGCGGGGATGCCCCTGCCGCTGTCCCACACTTCCACCACGATCCGCGCGCCGCGCCGGCGACATCCGATCAGCACGCCGCCCTTGGTCGTGTAGCGTATCGCGTTGCTGACTAGGTTGAGCAGGATCATCTTGACCAGGCCCGGATCGGCTTCGACCAGCGCCTCGC
The DNA here is from genome assembly GCF_040049295.1 of Sphingomonas sp. KR3-1. Classification (NCBI taxonomy): domain Bacteria; kingdom Pseudomonadati; phylum Pseudomonadota; class Alphaproteobacteria; order Sphingomonadales; family Sphingomonadaceae; genus Sphingomonas; species Sphingomonas sp. KR3-1. The sequence goes on along the minus strand of NZ_JBDZDQ010000001.1, from coordinate 954,998 downwards.
AGTCGCGCGTGCGGTAGAAGAGCTTCTTCTCGTCGGCGGTGATGCCGATTTCCTCTTCGATCTGGCGCAGCGCCGCGTTGATCGGAAAGACCTGGGGCCGCGGCACGATCACGCCCGCCTCGGCGCGCGAGAAATCGAGCAGCGCATCGAGCATCTCGCTCGACGCGCGGAGTGCCGACTTGGCGAGCCCGAGCGTCTCGCGCTGTGCCGCGCTCAGCCGCGATCCCTCGAGCAGCGCCAGGAACATGCCGAGCGCGTGGATCGGCTGGCGCAGATCGTGGCTGGCGGCGGCAAGGAAGGTCGATTTGGCGGCATCGGCCGCCTCGGCACTCCGCACTTCCTGTTCCAGCCGGCGTACCAGCCGGGCATTGGTGAAGCGCAGCAGGATCGATTGGCGATAGGATTCGCCGGCGATCCGCGTGTTCATGAAGATGCCGGCGCCGAAGACGATGCTGAGCAGCGGCGCGTAGAGGACATAGGGATCGTCGACCCCGGCCGTGCGGAGATAGACGAACGCCATCAGCTCGACCAGGGCGAAGGTGGCGATATAGGCGGCGTGGACGCGCGGCAGCGCGCCATAGGTGGTGACGCCGCCGCTCACCGCGCCGGCCAGGATGACCATCACGAACGGCACTTCTCCCGGCGTCGCGTGCGCAGCGACCAGCCAGAGCAGGCTCGCCCAGCCCGCGGCGTGGGGCATCTGGCTCAGGATCAGCCGGCGCGCCATGGCCTCGGGATTGCGTTCGATGCTGGCTTCCGAGAAGAACCAGCGCATCTCGGCAAAGGTCGCGAGCTTGAGCGCGACCTGCACCGCCAGCCAGACCAGGATCGGCCAGCCCTGATCGTGCAGCACCGCGGCGACGAGGATCGACAGGAACAGCATCGTCCAGCCGGCGCGGCCGACGGCACGGTAGACGAGGCGCACCTGCTCGATGCGCACTGCACGTTCGGAGATCAGCTCATCGGGAATCGCCGGCTCGGCACGGCTCACAGGATGCCGGCCTTCTGGGCCTCGAACACCGCCTGGGCCCGGCTGGACACGTGCAGCAGCTTGAGGATCAGCTGGACGTGCCCGCGCACGGTGAATTCGGAAATGCCCAGCCGGTTGGCGATCGCCTTGTTCGAATGGCCCTCGCGCAGATGGCGCAGCACCTCGAGCTGGCGGCCGGTGAGGGGCGCGTCCGTGGCTGGCTGCGCCTCCGGGTGCGAGCGTGCGATACCCCGCGAATGCGGCGCAAGCGCGCGGATCGCTCCGATCAGGCGTTCGGGCGCCTCCGACTTGAGGATGGCGAGATCGCCGCCGGCCGCCAGCGCACGCGCGATCTCCGCTTCGTCCTGGACCGAGGTGACGACGATGATCCGGCTGCCCGGCCAGCGCAGCTTCAGCAGCGGGATCGCGTCATGCCCGCCGATCCCGGCCAGATGCAGGTCGAGCAGGATGATTTCGGGCGCGGCGGTCAGCGTTTCCAGCGCCTGGCCGAGCGAGGCGAACGAAGCGAAGTTCACGCCGCCGAACGCCCCCTTGACGATCAGCTCGATGCCGGTTCGGAACAGGCCATGATCGTCGATGGAAAGGATCGTGAAGGGCATGACGGTCTACCGGACTTCGCGTTGGCCAGGGCCAGGAAGGAAAGCGCGGGCGCCGGAAGCGGGCCGAGCGGCGATGCCTGTTTCATAATCGACCAAAATCGCGCCGTCAGCAGTCAGTATTGACCGTTCTGACCGGCCGACGGTCAACCTGTAGCGTTGCGCGGTCGAAACCATTCCGGCTCCTAGCCGGCCATGGGGAAGAGCAGGGGAATCGCGGCGCGCGTCGCCGGCATCGTCATGGGACAATCGCGCCGCGGCGTCGTTTCGGCCGCCTTGGTGCTGCTTGCCGCGCTTCCATCGACGAACGCCTGGGCATCCGCAGCTTGCACCGCGATCAACTCGGGCACGTACAACAGGAGCTTCTCGCGGGAGTCCTGGAGCAACACCACGGTCTATGATCAAACCGCGGGCGATATCGTCAAATACAGCTGGACCTCCACGAAGAGCGCCGTCCCAGTTTTGGGGATGCAGGGGGTATCTCTGGTCAACGGCACCGTTCAAAGCGGATCCGGGAGCTACAAGGTCACCGATGCCGAGCTTACGCTGGGCTATGGCAACAGCGGCACCGGCTCCAATGCCGGCACGGCAAGCTTTACCTTCACCTGCATCCCGATCCCGACGATCACCTCGCTGAACGCTGCCACCGGCCCGGCCTCTGGCGGCACGACCGTCACGGTCACGGGCGCCGATTTCGTCAGCGGCGCCACGGTGCTGGTCGATGGTGTGCCCGCGAGCAACGTCACCATCCTCAGCAAGACGTCGCTGAGCTTCGTCACGCCGCCCCATGCCGCGGCGGCGGTCAATCTGCAGATCACCAATGCCGGCGGAACCACCGCCACGATGTCCAACGCCTTCACCTATTATGTGTCGTCTACCTCCACGATCAGCGCGCTGTCGGCGACTGCGGGACCGGCTGCCGGGGGAACCAGCGTGACGGCAGCGGGAAGCGGTTTCGTCGTCGGCAATACCGGCATCAACATCGGCGGCACGATCATTCCCGCGGCCAATGTGACCGTCAACAGCTCCACCTCGCTGAGCTTTGTCACGCCCGCCCACGCGGCGGGCAATGTCACGGTGATGGCCGTGCTGCCGGACGGCATGACCGATCCGGTGGCGGGCGGTTTCACCTATCTCGCCGTTCCGACCGCGACGAACCTGACGCCGACCTTCGGGCCGCCCGCGGGCGGCACGACGGTATTCGTGGTCGGGAGCGGCTTCCTGGCCGGCAACACCGGCGTGACGATCGGCGGAAACGCGATTCCGGCGAGCAGCGTGGCTGTCACCAGTGGCACCTTCCTGAGCTTCGTCACGCCCGCCCACGCTGTGGGCAATGTCCCCGTGACGGTCACCACCCCGGGCGGGACGAGCGGGGCGCCGTCCAGCGGCTTCACCTATGCCGGGGTGCCGACGGCGGCGTCGCTGACGCCGGGTGCCGGGCCCGTCGCGGGCAATACGCCGGTGACGGTGACCGGCACCAATTTCGTCGCCGGCAAGACGAGCGTGACGATCGGCGGCACCGCCGTCCCGGCCGCCAGCGTGACCGTCGCCAGCGACACCACGCTGACCTTCAACACGCCGGCGCACGCGGCGGGCACGGTCGCGGTGACGGTCGCAAACCCCGCGGGGACGAGCAGCGCGGTGCCCGGTGGGTACGTCTATGCCGGAGTGCCGACGGCGAGCGCGATGTCGGCATATGGCGGTCCCGCGGCGGGCAATACCGCGGTGACGGTGACCGGCACCAATTTCGTCGCCGGCAGTACCAGCGTGACGATCGGCGGCACCGTCGTCCCTGCCAGCAGCGTGACCGTTGCCAGCGCCACCGCGCTGACCTTCACCACGCCCGCCCATGCCGCAGGCAGCAATCTCGCGGTGACGATCACCACCCCAGGCGGCACGAGCGGCGCGATACCCAATGGCTATACCTATGCCGCGGTGCCGGTGGTGACCGCGGTCTCGCCGAATGCGGGCCCGATCGCCGGCGGCGGCATGGTGACGATCAGCGGTTCCGGCTTCGCCGGCGCCACGCCGACCTTCGCAGTCAAGTTCGGCGGCACGAACGCATTCCCCTATTATGTCGACAGCGACACCCAGATCAGGGCGGAGGTGCCGGGGCGCGCCACAGGTACGGTCGATGTCACTGTCAGGACGCCCTATGGCGGCACCAGCACGCCTTCGGCGGCCGACGTGTACAGCTATGCCGCGGCGCCGGTGGCAGGCGCCTTCACCCTCCAGGTCCCGGCGGGCGTGCCGACGCCGATCGGCCTGTCCGACGCGATTACCGGCGGCAGCCATACCAGCATCGAGGTCACCACCCAGCCGACCCACGGCACCGTCAGCATCGCCGGCGACCTGGCGGCCTACACGCCCGACGCGGGGTTCACCGGCGGCGACAGTTTTGCCTACAAGGCCATCGGCATCGGCGGCACTTCGTCCCCGGCGACCGTGAGCCTGACCGTCCAGCCGGTCGGCCAGGCGATCAGCTTCGCCGCACTGGCCGACGCATCGCTCTCCGCCTCGCCGCTGACGCTGACGGCGACCGCGAGTTCGGGCCAGCCGGTGCGCTTCACGTCGGCCACCACCGCCATCTGCACCGTGGCCGGCGACACGCTGACCCTGCTCCAGACCGGCACCTGCACGATCGACGCCGATCAGGCCGGCGGCGGCATCTGGACGGCGGCGGCGACCGTGTCGCGCAGCTTCACCGTCACCCCCGCGAACCTGGCGATCACTACCGCTGCCGCCTCCGGCGCGAGCGTGGGTGCGAGCTACAGCCAGGCCAATACCGCTACAGGCGGTGTCGCGCCCTATTCCTATGCGCTCGCCGTCCCCGGCTCGCTTCCGCCTGGAACGGCGTTCGACCCTGCATCCGGCAAGGTCTCGGGCACGCCGACCATGGCAGGCAATTTCAGTTATGCCGTCTCAGCGTCCGACAGCCAGACCCCGGCCGTCTCCGCACTCGGCACGGTCAACGTCACGATTGCCAAGGGCGACCAGACGATCGGCTTCACCTCGATCGCTCCGAGCGCAGCGGTGGGCGGCGCGCCCTATGTCGTGGGTGCCACCGCGAGTTCGGGGCTGGCGGTGGTCTATGCGCTCGACGGCACCAGCACCGGCTGCGCACTTTCCGGCACGACGGTCAGCTTCACCGGCACCGGTACTTGCCGGATCGATGCCAGCCAGCCCGGCGATGCCAATTGGAACGCCGCGGCGCAGATCCAGCAGAGCATCACCATCGGCACGGGGCACGCCATTACCGCCGCGGCGGGCTTCACGCCTTCCTCGCTGGCCGCCGGCGCAACCGGTACGATGACGATCCGCTTCAGCAACCCCAATGCGGCGGACAGCCCGCCGGTCACCGCGGTGCTCAACGTGCCCGCGCTCGTCACCCGTGCCAATGGCGCCCCGGGCGGCAGCTGCGCGATCGGATCGACGGCCGCTCCCATCGCGTCGGTCGTCCAGTTCAACGACGTGATCGTGCCCACGGGCGGCTGCACCATCACGCTCGACTATATCGGCGTCACCCCGGGCGCGGCCTCGGGCTTCACGCTCAGCCTGTCCACGCCCAGCGGCTACACGCAAAGCTCGGCGACGGGCAGCGGCGGCTTTGCGGTAGTGCCGAGCGTGACCGGCATATCGCCCGGCTCGGGCCCGGTCAGCCAGGTCGTGACGATCTCGGGGACTGGCTTCAGCGCCGTGCCTGGCGACAACCTCGTCCGCTTCGGCGCGGCGGCGGGCGTCGTCACTGCCGCGAGCCCGACCGCGCTCACCGTCACCGCGCCGGCCACTGGCTCGGGTGCCGCGTCGGTCAGCGTGACGGTAAACGGCCAGGTCAGCACGGGCGGCACCACCTACACCTTCATCGACAAGCCGGCCGCCGCCGACAGGAGCGACGTGGCGGTGCCCTTTGGCGGTACCGGCGCGGCGATCGACCTGTCGGGCGCCATTACCGGCGGGCCGCATGGCTCGATCGCGGTCGGCACCGCGCCCGTGCACGGCACCGTGACCATCGCAGGCGATGTCGTGACCTACACGCCGGCGGCCGCCTATTACGGCGTCGACAGCTTCACCTATGTCGCGACTGGCCCGGGCGGCAGTTCGGCACCCGCCACGGTGACGCTGAACATTGCCGTCCCGCCCGCTCCGACCGCCGCCGACAAGGCGGGCGTGGCCGTGGCCTATGACAGTCCCGGCACCGCGATCGACCTGTCGAGCCTGGTCGGCGGCATGCATTCGAGCATCGCGATCGGCACCGCACCGGCGCACGGCACGGCGAGCGTGGCGGGGGATGTCGTGACCTATGTCCCGACTGCCGGCTATTTCGGCGCGGACAGCTTCACCTGGACGGCGATCGGGCCCGGCGGCACGTCCGCGGCGGCAACGGTGGGCCTGAGCGTGGCGACGCCGCCCGCGCCGATCGCGGCACCCGGCACGGGCTCGGTCGATGGACGCACCACCACCGCGGGCACGAGCGTCAGCATCGATCTGTCGACGCTGGTCACGGGCGTGTACGACACGATCCAGATCGCTACGCAGCCGGCACATGGCGTGGTCACCCTTGGCGCCCCTGCGGCGGCCGCGAGCGCGCGGGCCCGGCTTGCCGCCGCGCCCTTTGTCGCCATCTACACGCCGGCGGTGAACTTCGCGGGCACCGACAGCTTCACCTTCATCGCCAGCGGTCCGGGCGGGAACTCGGCGCCGGGAACCGTCACGATCGCCGTGGTCGGCCAGGTGCCGGTGGCGGCGCCCAAGATCGCCAAGACGGGCGATGGCCAGGCGATGTCAGTGGTGCTGACCGACGGCGCCGTTGGCGGGCCTTTCACCGGCGCCGCGGTGGTCAGCCTCACGCCCGCGGGCGCGGCGACCACCGCGATCGCCGCGACGGGGAGTGGCGGCTATCGCCTCGACGTCACGCCGAACAATCGCTTCGGCGGCACGATCGTGGTGACCTATACGCTGAGCAACGTCTTCGGCGCCTCGCTGCCCTCGACGGTGACGTTGACGGTCGAGGCGCGGCCCGATCCGCGCGGCGATCCCAATGTTGCGGCGATCAGCGATGCCCAGGCCGAGGCGGCGCGCCGCTTCGCGCGGGCGCAGGTCTCCAACTTCATGCGGCGCAACGAGCAGCTCCACAATGGCGGCGGGCAGGCGGGGCTTGCGATGGGGGTGACGCTCGGCGCGCGCGACGCGACCACCGCGATGCAGCGCCCCGACGACAAGAATTGGGGCTTGGCGATCACCGAGCGGATGCGCATGTCGGGCGAAGATCCGGCGCTCGGCCAGTTCGCCAACAATCCCGGCTCGCCCTTCTCGCGCGGAGACACGCTGGGCAACGGCCGGATGTTCGCGCGCGATCCGCACGCGGTCGGTGCTTCGGGCGCTGCTCGCCAGACGGACAAGTACCGGGCGGCGGGCGAGGATGAGGCGGACGGCACGCGCCGGATCGGCTCGGTGGCGACCTGGGCCGGTGGCGCGATCGATATCGGCACGCGCGATGCGACCACCGATCGCACCAAGGTCACCGCGACCACCGCGGGCCTCAGCGCGGGTGCCGACGTCAAGCTGGCCGGGAACCTGCTCGTCGGCCTGGGCGGCGGCTATGGCAATGACCTGAGCCGGATCGGATCGGCGGCGCAGGTGCGCGGCAAGAGCACGATCTACGCCGCCTATGCCAGCCTGCAGCCGGGCAGGAGCATGTTCCTCGACGGCATGGTCGGCCGCGGCCAGCTGGACTTCACCACCCGGCGCATCGCCGCGGCGGTGGACAGCCTCGCCCGGGGCAAGCGCGGCGGCAGCTATACGGTGGCGGCGGTCTCGCTCGGGATCGACCGTTCCGGCGGCGCGCTGCAATGGTCGCTCTATGGCCGCGGCGAATATCTGGGCGCCGATCTCGACGCCTATGCCGAGGCGGGAGCCAGCCGCTACGATCTGCGCTTCGATGCGCGCGCGGTGCAATCGCTCACCGGCGCGATCGGCGGCACGGTCCAGCTTCGCCGGAAGACGGGTTTCGGTTCGGTCACGCCGCGCGTCCGTGCCGAGTGGAGCCACGAATTTGCCGATGTCGACGCGCAGTGGCTCGACTATGCCGATATCCCGGGCGCGGCGATCTATGCGCTCTCGGGCAATGGCTGGAAGCGCGAGCAGATGCAGCTCAGCCTTGGTGCCCGGTTCGATATCCTGAGCGGCGGCTGGTCGTTCGACGCCGAGACCGGCCTGCGCGCGGGGGAGGGGGAGAAGGCCGGCACGCTGCAGCTCCGGCTCTCCAAGTCGTTCTGAAACGAAGCGGGCCGGCGCCGAGCGAGGCGCCGGCCGCTCGCTGGCCTACTTCTTGAGGGCAGTCGCCATGTTCAGGTGCGCCGCGACGGTCGGCAGCAGCTTGGTGGCGAAGGCCTTGAGCGACGGCACGTCGCCGGTGGTGGAATAGACCTTCAGCGCGGCCAGCGTCTTCTGATGCGCATCGACCTGGGCGCCGGCATAAGCCTTGTCGAAGTCCGCGCCCTTGAGCAGCTTCAGCGAATCCAGCGATTGCTGCTGCTCCGCCGCCAGCGTGGCATCGGGCACCACCGCTGGCGTCGCCGCGGCCGCCGCGGTCTTCAGCTTGGCGGTGGATTCGGTGTGCGCCTTGATCATCTCGGCGGCGAACTTCTTGACCGCGGGCGACTCCGCCTGGGTTGCCGCCAGCTGCGAGCTGGCGATCTCGAAGGCGTCGCTCGATGCGGCGGCATTGGCGAACTGCTGGCTCGGCGAAGCGGCCGGCATCACCATGTTGTCGGCCATGACCGTGTTCTCGGTCGTCACGGTGTTGGTGGTGGTCGTGGTTTCGTCCTTGTGTCCACAAGCGGCGAGCGCGAGGGCAGAGGCCCCCACGACGATCCAGCGTGCTCGATACATATCAATCCTCTCTGATGACGGCGCGAAGGCCGAAGCGTGAACGAACCCGGACCGGTCGCCGTTCCGTGCGCGAACCTTTGGCGACGCCCCGACGTTGGGCATGCATCGACATGGCGGGCTGGTCCCGAAAGAGGAGGCGGAAATGAGCATATTCGGCGACATCATGGGCAAGATCTTCGGCCACAAGGCAGCTGCGCCCGCGCCGGTTGCTGCCGCACCCGCACAGCCTCCCGCTGCATCGGCGCCGGCCGCGCCGGCTCCCGCCCAGACGGCCGAGCCGGTCGATGTCGGTGCCGTGCTCGCCGAAGTGGCGAAGATGAAGGATGGCGGCGGCAACTATCAGAGCTCGATCGTCGACCTGCTCAAGCTGCTCGATCTGGATTCGAGCCTGGATGCGCGCAAGCAGCTCGGCCAGGAACTCGGCGTCCATGCCGGGGAGGATGGCAGCGCGGAGCAGAATATCGCCCTGCACAAGGCGGTGATGGACAAGCTCGCCGAGAATGGCGGCGTGGTCCCGGATTCGCTGCGGAACTGACCGGCCGGCGTGGCGCGGGGCCTACGAAGGGCGCCCGCGCCTGCCCGCTCAGGTGGACGACATCGCGCCGCGATACACCGGATCCTCAAGCGCGCGCCCGGCGCCGGTGGCCACGCACATCAGCGCGTTCTCCGCGACCACGACGGGCAGTCCGGTCGCCTTGGACAGCACGTCGTCTAGATGTGCGAGCAGGCTGCCGCCGCCGGTCATCACGATGCCCTGGTCATAGATGTCGGCGGCCAGCTCGGGTTCGGTCTTCTCCAATGCCGAGTGCACCGCCTCGACGATCTGGGCCGTGAGGTCCGCGAGCGCATTGGCGATCTCGCCCTGGTTCACCTCCACTTCGGAAGGCATGCCCTTCACCAGGTCGCGCCCCTTGACCTTCCGGATCAAGCCGATTCCGTCTTCCGGCACCTGGGCGGTGCCGATATCGACCTTGATCCGCTCCGCCGTCGCTTCGCCGACCATGAGGTTGTGCTTGCGGCGGATCGCGGATGCGATCGCTTCGTCCATGCGGTCCCCGCCGACGCGGATCGATGCGCTGTACGCCAGGCCCTTCAAGGACAGCACCGCGACCTCGGTCGTGCCGCCGCCGATGTCCACCACCATGGCGCCTAGCGGCTCGGTGATGGGCAGGCCGGCGCCGATCGCCGCCGCCATCGATTCCTCGATCAGATAAACCTTGCCCGCGCCCGCATTGCTGGCCGCCTGCTGGATGGCGCGCCGTTCCACCTGGGTCGCGCTGCTGGGGATGCTGATCGCGATCTCGGGGCGGCGCCCGAGCCGCATCGCGCGGCCGCGGACCTTGTCGATGAAATATTTGATCATCTGCTCCGCCACGTCGACGTCCGCGATCACGCCATCGCGCATCGGGCGGATCGTGCGGACATTGTCGGGCGTCTTGCCGAGCATCAGCTTCGCCTCGGCGCCGACTGCGCGGACGCGCGAGATTCCGCCCGTGGTTTCCATCGCCACCACCGAGGGTTCGCTGAGCACGATGCCGCGATCCCGCAGGTAGATCACTGTGTTTACTGTACCGAGGTCGATCGCGAGATCGAAGGAGCCGTTGGAGAAAAGACGGGGAAATCGCATCAAGTTCAATCTGTTGGCATCGCGTGCGCTTCGCAGGTTTGCGGAGGGCTCTATCGATCGCGCGGGCCGGTGCGGTGGGCCGCTACCCGGGGCGGGTCAAGCCATTAGCGGCTGAATGACCCGCTGCGGCGCCGATGCGAGCGCTTTCCTGCCGGTGTGCGTGACGATTTGCGAGGTGCCGGGGTGGCGCAACCGCCGTCGGTGCCCCACATAGCGTGTATCGCACCGCCTGCCGCGAGCCTGGGTGCGACTGAGAGTTCATGCTCCCGCTCTGTTGTGGAGCCTCCCCATGCCGATCGTCCCTGCACCGCCGCAGCGCGCCAAGGCGCGGCCGCGCTCGTCGGCGCGCTCCACGCATCTCTGAAACCGACAGGAAGGAACACCGCATGGCCAAGGGTCAACGCCGAACCAGCAAGGAAATCCGCAAGCCGAAAAAGGCAGCACCACCCAAGCTGGCCCCGATCAGCTCGGCGCTGAAGGGCACGCCGCTGGTGCAGCCGCTCAAGAAAGCCTGACGTCGCTCGCCATTGCTCCTCCTTTCGAAAGCCCGACCCATGCAACCGACTGCCATCTTCTGCCGCACGGAAGAGGTGCGCCAGCGCGCCCTGGCCGACACGGCCACGCTCGAGAACGTCAGAGATATCGCGATTGTCGCGGCCGTTGCCTGGGCCAAGGAAGGTATTGCTGCCGAGCAGCGCGAGGCCCGCAAGTTGCGTGGCCAGGGAATGACTCAGTTGGCAGAATGAAGGGCGAGCTGTCGCGCAGCGAAGATCATGCCCTCGGCGATTTGCGCGGCAATTGCCGTATCCGGACTCGCGACGGTTTGTGATCGAAAAGGTCGCTCTGCGGTCCCTGGCTGACTTGCACTATTGTCTCCGGCATGGGATCGGGACTTGTCAGCCCCGTGCTGCTATGCGTGCTTGTTAGCGGGAAGATCCTTCGCCCATTCTGTCGGCTTTGTCCGTAAGGGGAGACTGGTGATGCGGACCATAGCCAGGAAGCCGAAGACGTTTCAGCCCGTCGCTGCCCGCGGTTCTCCGCGCATCCAGCGCAGCGAAGCGCGCACCGCCACCCCCGCCTTTTCCGGGCTCAGCCGGGTTCCCGCCCGCCACGCCGCCGCGCCGGCTGCGCACGCGGTGTCGCGGTCGCCGGGCCAGCCGCTCGATCCGGCTCCGCGCGCACTGCTCGAGCAGCGCTTCCAACAGGATTTCGGCGCAGTGCGGGTGCACGCTGATGGACACGCCGCAAGTGCCGCGCAGGCGATCGGCGCGCGCGCCTACACCACGGGCCAGGACATCGTCTTCGGCCGCGGCGAATATCGGCCCGGCACGGCGGAGGGCACGCGGCTGCTCGCGCATGAGCTCGCCCATGTCGTCCAGCAGCGCCGGGGCGTGTCGGTCGAGGGCGGCATGGGCCGGGTCGGCGACGCCTATGAGCGCCAGGCGGATTCGGTTGCCGACGCGGTCGTCGCGGGTCGACCTGCCGGGGGTCTGCTCTCCGGCCATCCGATTGCGGCGAGCGCCGGCGGCGGTAGCGCCGTCCAGCGGCAAGCGGCGCCGGGTGCAAGCGGGGTCGCCCCGGTCGAGGAGCCCGAGAAGCTGGTCTCCGAAGGCGACCTGATGCGGGAGGCCGTCATCGAATCCGCCGGCGGGCGCCAGAAGTCCGAGGCGACGATCATGTCCCAGGAGGAGATCGACAAGATCCGCTCGGGCTACACGCAGACCTACACGGTCAAGGTCGACGGCAAGGAAGAGACCCGGACCCGAGAGGTCGCGCCGATGAAGAACTACACGACCTGCGTCGAGTTCGCCGGACAGACCTTCGGCGACGCGATCTCGAAGCGATCGAAGAAGCTGGGGCGCAACGCCAAGGAAACCCGGGCCGCCAGCCGCCTCCTGTCCGACGCCAAGCGCAAGCTTGATGCCGAGTACCAGCTTCAGGCCGAGATCGACGTGTACACCGAAACGATGCGGCTCAACCGGGCGTCGCTGGAGGATCCCAAGAAGCCGGATCGCCGCGGCCGGAAGGTCGACGGCCCGCTCACGCGCTTGGCAAAGGCGGTAAAGGCGGGAGAGGAGCTGCAGGAAAAGAAAAAAGTCCTCGATCTCGAGGAAGCGCAGCTCGCCGACGAGCTGAAGCTGCTCGTCGAAGCGGGCAAGGCGGCCTCGGAAAGCGGCAACAAGGACGGCGCCAAGGCGCTTTCCGGCGAGATCCAGAAGAAGAAGCAGGAGCTGCTGGTCAAGCATCAGATGGTGCTGCAGACCAAGGGCCAGATGGTCGGCCAGGCCCAGACGATCAAGCAGCTCAACACCCAGATCCGGGGGGTCGACCATGAGCGCGACAAGCTCAAGGCGATGATCGACGGGCGCAAGGCCAAGCTCGACGAGATGCACAAGCACGACCAGGAAATCCACTATGCCAAGGCGCCGCTGACCGAGCACCCGAAGCGCGGCGAATATGTCCTGCTCGGCGCCGGCGCAGCCCAGGGCTATGGCGTCAGCGCGGCGACCACGGTCACGCTCGGCAAGGGCGCGTTCAAGCACATCGCCGTGTTCGACAGTTTCGAGAAGGCGCCGAGCCCCCCAGACAAGCCGAACGAGAAATGGGAGCTGTGGCACACGATCGACGGCGGCGGTCTCAAATCCAAGAACAATGCGATCAAGGTCTGCCTCGACGATCTGCGGGTGGCGCCCGGCGATTCGAAGACGCCGTGGTTCGCCTCCGCGACCACGTTGATCGGCTGGATCGACATGGACAATCTGGTCGCCGGCAGCGCTCCGTCCAAGCCCGCCGGCGCGGCGCCGCCGACCGCGCCCTCGCCGCCGTCCGGGGCGTCGCCGCCACCGTCAGCGCCGCCGCCGTCGCCTTGAGGCGCGTGGCGCTCACTGATAGCGCAGCGTCTTCTCGAAGCCCTCGTTCGCCTTGGTCATCTTCGCCAGCTTCCTGAGCACGCCGCGCACATGCCGCTCGAACCGCGTATCGTCATTAATGCCGGTCGCGGCATAGTCTTCCTGGGCGATCAGCTCCTTGAGGCGCTTGGCGAACAGCGCCTGGTCGCCGGTGCAGTCCGCATCCTTCAATGCCCGGCAGACCCATTCCTCGGCCGCGGCCTGGTCATACTCGTCTCGCGCCTCATAGCCGCGCCGGTCCGCCGCCGCCTGGTCAAGCTTCGCCGCCTCGAGCCGGCGCTCCAGCCATTTGCGGACCTGCGCGCCGTCCCATGCCTTTGCCGGATCGCTCATACCATTCTCCCAAGCTTGGCACGCCCCTGCCCGAAGTGCGGGCGAAAGGACAGCGGCCGCAACGCCGTGCCGTCTCAGCGGCGGCCGGCGGCGCGCCTCTTGGCGGGCGCGGGCACCTCGTCGCGCAGGCGGGGGCCGCGCGCGAGCATGATCCGCGCGACTTCGCCCTGCATGAAATAGAGGATGTCGCGCGCGCCCTGGCTTGCCTTGTCGGCATCGCGCGCGACCAGCGCGGCGCGCACCTCGCGCCAATGGGCATAGGGGCCGGAATCATGCGCGGCGAGCGCGAGCGCGGCGAACGAGAAGTGGAAGCGCGTCTTGCGGCGCACTGCCTCGATCATCTTCTGCGCATCGGGGCTGGCGCAGGCGGCCATCGCGCTGAAGATGTTCTCGCTCTGCGCGATGATCTGCTCGGCGGGCTCGCCCCTGGCGGCCTCCTCGAGCAGGCGGTCGATATCGGCCAGCATGCGCCGGATCGCCGCGTCCGATCCGCGCAGGCAGGCGAAGCGCGCGGCAAGGCCGTAGAGCGCCGCGCGCACCTCATAGAGGTCAAACACTTCCTCCACCGTGGTGGCGGAGACGCGCGCGCCGCGATTTTCCTCGATCTCGACCAGCCCGTCATCGGCCAGGATGCGCAGCGCACGGCGCGCGATCGAGCGGCCGATGCCGAACTCGGCGCACAGCCGCGATTCGCGCAGCCATTCGCCGGGCGCGAGCTCGCTCTTCTGGATCTGCTGGCGCAGCGCGAAGGCGAGTTCCTCGGCGTTGGCGGGGGGCGTCATGCCCATGCCTGCCTGCGTCTCACGGTCCGTCGAGTCTCGCTTGTCGGTCAAAGGCTTGTCTCTCGCGGATGGTTGCACGGCAGGTGCTTACCAATCCAGCGCGATAGATTCCATCGCGTAGGCAAGATCATCCATAGTCCATTTGTAAGACCATTATGGTATGATTGTCGTACAATATATTTGACATTGATGTACGAGTCGGCGGATGCTTTGCCCCGGCGCCGCAAAAATGCGCGCCATGGGAGGATGCATGCGAGATTTTCTTGCCACTACGGCCACCCTTGCGCTCGTCGTCTCGACGCCGGCGCTGGCCCAGTCTTCAACCAGCGATACGCCCGCCGCGCAGGCGACGAGCGCCCGCGCTCAGGGCCGCGACGACGACATCATCGTCACCGCGCGCCGCCGCGAGGAGAATATCCGCGACGTGCCGGGCACGATCTCGGCAGTGACGGCGGACCAGCTCCAGGCCAAGGGCCCGGTCACCAGCGGCGGCGACCTGATCAACGCCGTGCCCGGCGTCCGCTTCAACGACGTGGCGAGCGAGAACCTCGCCGAAGTCTCGATCCGCGGATCGGGCACGCAGCGCGCCACCGGCGCCGATTCCGGCGTCGGCCTGTTCGTCAACGGCGCCTATGTCGGCAGCTCGACGCTGGGCGGCCGCAACTTCAAGACCGTCGACTATTTCGATCTCGAACGCGTCGAGGTGCTCGAGGGGCCGCAGGGCGCGCTCTACGGGCGCAACTCCGAATTCGGCGTGATCAACCTGATCCTCGCCAAGCCCAAGTTCCAGAACAGCGGCTATGTCCGCAACCAGTTCACCTTCGGGCTCAACCAGGACCGGATGTCCGCGGTGGTCAATCAGGCGCTGAGCGACGACATCGCCGTGCGTGTCGGCGCCGAAGTCTACAGCCAGACCAAGGGCTTCTACTACAACCCGTTGCGCGGCAGCTATTATGACAGCACCAATGGCTGGAACGCGCGCGGCCAGATCCGCTATCGCTCCGGCCCGCTCGACATGACGCTGCTGGTCGACGGGCAGGACCTGAAGCTGCCCAGCTTCCTCAACACCTATGTCATCCCCGGCGGCGGCGTGAACCCGCAGATCCCGCTCGGCTATGTCCAGTCGCGCTTCACCGCGTCGCACGAGGGCAAGGACAGCATGCAGCAAAAATCGCTGCGCGTGATGCTGACCAGCTCGCTCGATCTCGGTGGCGGCGTCAGCCTCGAATCGACGACGATGGCGACGCGCTGGCGCTCGACCCAGCAATTCGTCAGCGGGCTCGATCTCGCCACCGTCTCGCAGATGCGCGCGCTCGGCGAGATCGGCACCTATCCCTATGACCAGACCAAGACCGATGTGCGCGACCATACGCTCTATCAGGACCTGCACCTGACCGGGAAATCGGGCGATCTCACCTGGATCGTCGGCGGGGAGGGGCTCTACCAGCGCGACACCTATGATCGCACCGTGGTCTCCTCGCCCTGCACGGTCACGCTGGCGGCGAGCTTCTGCACGGGCACGCCCAGCGCGCCGGTCTGCATCAAGCCGCTGCCGACCTCCGCGAACTGCCCCACGCCGTTCCCGCTCGCCTATGGCAATTTCAGCGACACCCGCCAGCGCATCTATTCGTTCGCGGCCTATGCCTCGCTGCAATATCAGATCGGCGACCTGACCCTGGTCGGCGAGGGCCGCTTCTCGCACGACTACAAGACCGCCACGCAGAAGGTGACGCTGCTCTACACCGGCGCCAATGTCCGCCTGCCGAGCACCTTCTCGTTCAAATCGGACCAGCCGGCCTGGACCTTCACCGCGAGCTACAAGATCCCCGGATCGGGCGGCACGTTGCTCTATGCCAAGGCGGGGTCGGGTTATCGCGCCGGCGGCGTCAACAACGGCAGCTTCAACGCCGCGGCGCCCAATCCCTTCCAGTTCACCTATGGCAACGAGAACACGATCGGCTACGAAGCCGGCGTGAAGTCGAGCATCGGGCGCAGCCTGTTCGTCCGCGTCTCGGGCTATCTGTCGCGCACGCATGACGCGATCACCAGCATCAACGATGGCTGCGCGGTCACCAATGCCTGCCTTTCGGCGCTGCAGATCTTCAACGTCAATGGCGGCACGATCCACGCCAAGGGCGTCGAGGCCGCGCTCGACGGCCGCTTCAAGGCAGCCGGCGGCACGCTGTCGATCGCGCTCAACGCGGCAACGCAGCGCGCGACCTTTGTCGCGGTGCCCGCCGGCATCTCGGGCCTGCCGGTGCTCAACTCGCCGGTCGCGCAGATCCCGGACTGGACGATGTCGGCGACGCTCGATTACCGCCACGCGCTCGGGCGCGACCTCAACGGCTTCGTCAATGTCAGCTATTCGGGCCAGCGCGGCGGCGGGCAGGACACGGTGACGCTCGCCACGCCGTACATCCCGATGGACGACGTCGATCTGTTCGGATCGCAGGTCGGGCTCACCTACAAGAACATGCAGCTCGCGGTGTTCGTTCGCAACCTGACCGACCAGGCGGTGCAGGTGCTCAAGTTCACCCAGGCGGGCTATCCGCTCTCGGTGCGCTGGAACAAGCCGCGCACCTTCGGCGTGACCGCGTCCTACCGCTGGTAAGATGGGGGAGCGGCTCCGGGTTCCGGCCCGGAGCCGCTGTGTCTCAGGGAAAGGCGGTAAAGTCCCACACCGGCGCATAGGCCGGCGTGCCGTCCGCGTTGCGCGGCATCTTGTCGTCGTCTGCCATCGAGAGGTGGATGTTCGTCCCGCCCACCGCGGGTAGCGACGTCGTCAGCCGGTGCGAGCCGCCAAAGGGCACAGCGGCACCGTCGGTCGTGGTCAGCGCGCCGAACGCCGCCAGCCCGATCGCCCTCCAGCTGGCATCGGCGATCGCGATCGGCACGGTCATGTCCGCGGTGTGCGAGAAGCCATATTGGCTCGCCGCCGGCGTCACGTTCGCGCGCGACAGCCAGGGCGCGGTCTGCCCGGTCGCGGTCACGTCGGCGACGCCGGAGAGCATCACCGCGCGGTAGAGCGCGTGGCGCTTGGCGAGATAGGCGACATGCCCGGCACCTTGCGAATGGCCGATCGCGCTGACCAGCGGCCAGTTGACCGCACCGCCCGCAAGGAAGCTGCCCCAGCCCTCTGCCGGATAGGTGGCGGCGAGATAGGCGAGCAGCTTCTGCAGCCGCGGCTCCAGCGCGTCCTGTGGCGCGACGGCGATGCGGTCGCTCAAGTCGACGCCGGTCAAGATCTCCTCGCGCACCTTCGCGGTGCATTCGTCGTCAAGCACGCCGGTGCACAGCACCGCCACGGCGTTCCAGTTCGGATAGGCGATGGTGATCGCGTGATAGCCGCGCCGGGCGCCGGCCTCGCCGATCTCCTGCTCCTTGACCTCGGTGCTGTTGGTGCCGGTGATGAACAGCGCGAGCCTGCCCTTGCGCGCCGCCGGGCTGGTAGGGACCAGCACCAGGTTGCGGTTGGGCACCCCGGTCTGCGCATTGTTCGCCTGCACCGCGCTGGCATCGACCGTCGTGACGGCGATGTCGTGCCGGGTGATGTCGGCGGTGCCGGTCGGCGAGGGCGAAGGGGAGGGCGTTGGCGACGGGCTGGCCGAGGGGCTCGGGCTCGGCGTCGGCAGGTTGACCGGCCCGCCGCCGCCGGTCGAGCAGCCCGCGACCGCGAGCATCGCGGCCCCGCAAAGAAATCGTCTCACGCGCATTATGTGCACCTCTGTTGTTGGGGACCCGGTTGGCCCCGGCGGTGCCCGTGAGCGCCGCCGGGGCCGGTTCAGCCGCGATCAGGGAAAGGCCGCATAATCCCACACCGGCTCCTGGGCGGGCGTGCCCGCGCTGGTGCGCGGCATCTTGTCGTCATCGGCCATCGACAAATGGATGTTCGCCCCGCCGACCGCGGCGAGCGAGGTCTTCAGCTTGTGCGAATTGCCATAGGGCGCCGCGGCCCCGTCGGTGGAGGTCAGCGCGCCCAGGCTCGCCAGCCCGATCGCGTTCCAGCTCGCCTCCGCCGTCGCGATCGTCACCGTGCTGTCGGCGGTGTGCGAGAAGCCGTACTGGTTGGCGACCGGGGTGACGTTGGTGTTCGACAGCCAGGGCGCCACCGCGCCCGCCGCGGTCTTGTCCGCCACGCCCGAGATCATCGTCGCGCGGTAGAGCGAATGCAGCTTGGCGAGATAGGCGACGTGCCCGGCGCCCTGCGAATGGCCGACCGCGCTGATCATCGACCAGTTGATGCTCGTCCCCGAGAGATAGGCGCCCCAGCCTTCGGCAGGGTAGGTGGCGTTGAGATAGGTCAGCAGCTTCTGCAGCCGCGTCTCCACCGAATCCTGCACCGCCACGGTCACCTTCGTGCTGACGTTGGCGCCGGTCAGCATCTCCTTGCGCACGTTCCCCGTGCAGGCCGTGTCGGTCGAGCCCGCACACAGCACCGCCACCGCGTCGTAATTGGGATAGGCGAGCGCGATCGCGTGATAGCCGCGCCGGGCGCCCGCATAGACGATCTCCTGCTCCTTGGTCTCGGTGCTGTTGGTGCCCATGAGGAACAGCGCCAGCTTGCCCTTGCGCGAAGAAGGGCTGGTCGGGACCAGGGTGAGGTTCTTGTTGGGTACCCCGGTCTGCGAATTGTTCTTCTGGGTGGCGGTGGAATCGACCGTGGTGGCGGCGATGTCGTGGCGGATCACGTCGCCGGCGATCGTCGCGGCCGCGGGCGCCGTGCCGCTCGATGCGAGCGGGGTGGTCAGCGTGGATAGAACCTGGCCGACGACCGGCACTTGGACCGATCCGCCGTCCGCCGGGCTGTCCGCTTCCCACGCCATTGCGCCGGCCCCGATCAGAGTCGCCGCCAGCGCGGCGCCGTACAGGTAATGCCTTGTTTTCATTATACCTCTCCTGCTTGTTTTACGCTCTGCACACTCTCCAGATGGGGCGCGGGCCATGGCCCGGCGCGAAGGGCGAAGCGGTGCCGGAGCCAGCCGCGCGAAAGCGGGCGCGGATGCCGGGATGGCGGGCGAATGGCTGCGTGCTGCGCAACGGCAATCCTCTCACGGACGGTGCGTGCGCCGCGCTGGGCTGCCGACCGTCTCGCGGGCGATCCTATGGACCGGGGGAATATCGGCAAGCTCTAGTTGCACTATAATGATAAAATTGTCGTGCAATTAACCCAGATCGGCGAACCTCAGCAACGCTCGCGCAGCGCGGTACGGTCCAGGGGCGGTTCAGCCCGCGATATAGCGGTCGATGAAATCCTGGTGCGCCGGCATCTGCGCGACGGTGTTCGCAATGTCCGACTTGAGCTTGCCGAGTGCGCCCTGAAGCTCGCCCTCGACGATCATCCGGCCCATATGGTGGTGGCTGCGCGGCTCGAGCCGCTGGCCGAGCATCACCTGCACCCAGCTGTCGACGCGGAACAGGTCGTCCGATGCCTGCCAGGCGATCGCGCCGTCGCGCCACGCCGCGATACGCTCGGCCAGGCTGTCGGGGATCGCCATCGTCCGGCACTGGTCCCAGAAGCCGCCGTCGCCCCGCTGGTTGAGGTGGTAGTGGAGGATGATGAAGTCGCGGATCTTCTCGATCTCGGCGGTGCTCATGGCATTGAACCGCGCCGTCACCCCGTCGCGCACCCCGCCGAACGGGAAGAGCTGCACCAGCCGGGTGATCGCGATCATGATCAGGTGGATGCTGGTCGATTCGAGCGGCTCGACAAAGCCGCTGGCGAGGCCGAGCGCGACGACGTTCTTGTCCCACACCTTGCGCCGCCGCCCGGCCTTGAAGCGGATCATCCGCGGCTCGATCAGCTTCTCGCCCTCGATCCGGCTGTCGAGCAGCGCGCGGGCGCGGTCGTCGTCGAGGAATGCCTGCGCATAGACCAGCCCGTTGCCCACCCGGTGCTGCAGCGGGATGCGCCATTGCCAGCCGGCCTCGTGCGCGGTGGCGCGCGTGTAGGGAACGGCGGGGCCGACCGAGGCGGTCTGCACTGCCAACGCGCTGTCGGTGGGCAGCCAATGCCCCC
Source organism: Sphingomonas sp. KR3-1 (assembly GCF_040049295.1). Taxonomy (NCBI): domain Bacteria; kingdom Pseudomonadati; phylum Pseudomonadota; class Alphaproteobacteria; order Sphingomonadales; family Sphingomonadaceae; genus Sphingomonas; species Sphingomonas sp. KR3-1. The sequence continues at coordinate 934,853 of NZ_JBDZDQ010000001.1, read as the reverse complement.
AATCCGCATAGCCGGCCTGCAGCGTCTGCTCGATCAGCAGCCCGCGAAAGCCGGTGCAGTCGAGGAACAGGTCGCCCTCCAGCCGCTCGCCCGAGGCGAGCATGAGCGCGGTGACGAAGCCGGTCTCGGGATGCTGCTCGACGCGCTCGATCCTGCCTTCGACCCGTACCACTCCCTGCGGCTCGGCAAAGCCGCGCAGGAAGCGGGCATAGCGGCCGGCGTCCAGGTGATAGGCATAGTTGATATGCCCCTGGTCGGGGATGGCGAAGCGCCCGGCCTTGGCGGCCTGGTATTCGAAGCAATAGTCGCCGAGCTCGCCGCCCCAGCCTTCCGCGCGCGCCTGCATCCAGAAATGGTGGAAGTCGCCCATCCAGGTCGATTTGCCGATCTGGCCGAAGCTGTGGATGTAGCGGTCGCCCTGCTTCGCCCAATCCTCGAACAATATGCCCAGCTTGAAGGTCGAGCTGGTCTCGCGCAGGAACGCGCGCTCGTCGATCCCGAGCAGCTGGTGGAAGGTGCGCGCGGTGGGGATCGTGCTCTCGCCGACGCCGACCGTGCCGATCTCGTCGCTCTCGACCAGCGTGACCTCGATCAGCGGCCCGATCAGCTTGACCAGCGCCGCCGCGGCGATCCAGCCCGCGGTGCCGCCGCCGGCGATCACGATGCGCCTTACCGGTGCCTGGTCCATGCCGCGTCTCCCCCTAGCGATTGAGCTTGTTGATCAGCTGCGCGCGCAGCCGCCGCGCCAATGTCTCGTCGATCGGCGCGAGCGGCCCTTGCGCATGCGCCGGCAGGTGCGCCGCGGCCTCGCCGGCGGGGCCGAAGACATAATAGTCGAACATTGCCTTCCACCCGGCCTTCTCCGCATCCGAACGGTCGCGGAGACTGAGCATCGCGTGGAGCAGAGTGGTCTGCGGCGTGTCGAGAAAGGCGGGCGCCTCGTTCCACCAGTAGTTCACCAGCACGTTGAAGCGCTCCAGCGCCTCGACATGATGCCACCAGAGCGCGGGATAGAAGAGCAGGTCCCCCGGCTCCAGCTCGGCGACCTGCGCGCTGGCGATCGCGTCGCGGAAACGCGGATGGCGGGTGAAATCGGGGTCGGCGAAGTCGACCATCGACAGCACCTGGCCGCCCGGCGTCGGCTCGAGCGGGCCGGGATAGAGATTGGCGATCTGCTCGGGCGGGAACAGCGTGAAGCGCCGCTTGCCCGCCGCGCAGATCGCCAGGTTGTGCGACATGTCGTGATGCGCATGCGCGGTGGTGCGGTTGCCGATCCAGATGCTCGCGAGCACGCCATGCGCGAACATCGGGTCGTCGAGCGGCAGGTCGTTCTCGGCGCGGAAGCCCAGCAGATAGCGGTCGAGATCGGTCGAGCCGATATAGAAGCTCTCCGGCGCCGGCGCATCGAGCCCGGCGCGGATCCGCTCTAGGAGCGCGGTCAGGCCCGTTCGGGCGCCCGCGAAATTGAAGCCGGTCAGCTCGGCATTGTAGTGGAAGCGCCCGCCGATCTCGGGCGCGCCGGTGAAGCCGACCACCGGCTGGCCGCTGTCGAAGCGCTCAAGATAGTCGATCGCGGCGCCGTCCGAAGCCCGTGCCGCGGCGACCAGCGGCCAGTGCGCCGCGACGCCGCGCAGGACCACCGGCGCCTGGCCGGCGAGCAGCGCGGCATAGGGGATCGCGTCCAGCGCCACGCCGCGCAGCTCGCGCACGGCCGGGGCATGGGCCGCGACGGCGTTCACGCCGCCGCCCGCGCATTCTTGCGCTCGATCAGCCGCGCCATGTTGCCGAGCGAGCTGGCGAGCAGGAAGGCGCTGCCGAGATAGCCGGCGCGGTGCAGCCCGTCGAGCTCGGCCGGGCCGAGCGCGGCGAGCCTCTCGGCGGACAGCACCTCGCGGTCGCGCACCACATAGCGGCGCTCGTCGTCGAGCATCAGCTCGAGCGCGACCGGCTGGATCAGCCCGAGCGCGTCGAACGCGGCATAGATCGCCGCGGTATCGGCCATGCCGACATGGATCGCGCCGAGCACGCGGCTCATATGCTCGAGATAGCGCGACTGGCCGCCCTGGGGCAGGAACAGCGCCTCGCCGTCCGCCGCGCCGACGCGGGGATCGTCGAGGTCGATCTGGATCACCGGCGTATCGCTGTCCGGCAGCAGCCCGATCAGGAACGGGCCGCGCTGGAACAGCAGCGGGATGTGATGGCTCGTCCAGCGGTCGCCGTCGAGGAACAGGTTCTCGTCGCGGTCGAGCCCGAGCAGGGCGACTGCCTGGAGCCCTTCGTCGGGATCGCGGAGGAACAGGATCGGGAAGTCGCGCTGCGCCTCGGCGAACTCGGTCGGGAACAGCAGCGCCTGGTTGACCGCGTCGCCATGCGCGGCGCCGTGGCGCGCCGCGACGCGCAGATCGGCATGGGCGACATTATCGAGGGCGACCAATCGGGACATGCAGCGGATCCAGCTCGAGGAAGGGCCAGCATGGCGCAAAGCGCGGGCCGCCTCAATCGCGGGAGAGAAAGGGGCCGCCGCACCAGGCGACGACCCCCATTCCCCCTTTATTGTCTCCCTCTCCTCACCTGTGGGGGAGAGGGCGGGGAGAGGGGCATGGAACAGCCCCTCTCCCGGTCTCGGCTCAGAACTTGAAGCGCGCGCCGAGCAGGAAGCGGCGATCGAGCTCCTGCGCGTACCAGAGTTCCTTCTCGTCGCGGGCATAGGTCCGCACCGCGGTTTCGGTGAGGTTGATGCCTTCGAGCGTGACCGCGATGTTATGGGTGATCTCGTAGCTGAACGAAGCATCGAGCTGGCCGAACGGCGCGGTGAACTCGGGGTTGCGCGAGCCCTGGCGGTTGATCCCCGAAAGGAACTTGTCGCGCCAGTTATAGGCCACGCGCGCCGAGATGCCGTGCTTCTCGTAGATCAGCGTGCCGCTGAACGTGTCCGAGAGGCCGAGCAGCGCGAACTGGTCCTGCGACGGATCGGCGCCGATGTTGAAGCCGACGTCGCCGCGCACCAGCGTATAGGCCGCCGCGATGCCCAGGCCGGTATTCCCGAGGAAATACTGGCCGGCCAGCTCGACGCCATAGATCTCGGCATCCTTGTTGTTGATCGGCTGCGAGACCTGGAACTGGTAGAGCGGATCGCTGGCGATGCCCTGCAGATCATAGGTGTTGTTGATCGTCTGGACATAGGCGTCGCTGAGCGAGTGCGTTGCCGGATTGTAGTTGGCGGCAAACTGCGCCGTCGCCGCCGCCACCGATCCGGTCGCCTGGATCAGTGCCGACATGACGAACAGGTTCACGTCGCTGCTGTCGGCGCCGAGGCCCGCCAGGGCGGCCTTGGCATTGCCGGAACGGCTGCCCGCCGCGCCCGAGCTCGGATCGCGCAATCCGAACAGCGACGAGGTGGTCTGGCCGGTGCCGATGAAATTATGCACCCGCTTGTCGAAGAACGCGACCGACACATAGCTGTCCGGCTTGAAATACCATTCGAGCGACGCGTCGAAATTGTCCGATTCGAGCGGCTTCAGCCGTGCGTTGCCGACCGACGCGCTGGCGATGCCGCCATTGTTGGTCGGGCGCGGCGGTCCGCCCACCGTGGTCGCGGTGAACAGGTTGCCGTAGTTCGCGCGTGCGATCGTCTTGCTGTACGATAGGCGACCGATCAGGTTCTTGGCGAACTCCACTTGGAAGTCGATCTGCGGCAGCAGGTTGCTGTAGCTGGTGCCGTCGTTGACGAACTGCGTCTGGTTCGAGATCGAGACGGTGAAGTCGTTGTCCGACACCCAGGCGATGCCGGCCGGGATCGCTTCGAGCGAGCTGGTCGACGACTTGGTGTGCTCGTAGCGGATGCCCGCGACGAGGCGTGCCGGCGCGCCGCCCAGTTCACCCTTCCAGGTCAGCTGGCCATAGGCAGCCCAGATCTCTTCCTTGACCCGGTTGTCCTGGCTGGACGTGACGCCGACGGCCTTGCCCTGGGCGGCATAATAGGGCGACAGGATCGAATAGAGATCCGAGGCGACGCCGCGGAAGGCAAGCTGCGATTCCGGATCGCCGCCCGGATTGAACTTGTCGAACTTGCACTCGAGGCAGAAGGCGGTGAGCGCCCCCGGCGCTCGCGCATTCACGTCGCCCGGCGCGGTGATGCCCCAGTCGCCCAGCGTCTGCTGCGTGGCGACGAAGGTCTGGTGCATGTCGGTGTTGCGATAGTTGCCGCCGAACTCGAAGCGGCTGCCTTCACCGAAATCCCAGCCGAAGTCGGCGCGCAGTTCCTTGACCTTCTGGCGCTGCGACGAGGTATCGGTGCGGCCGACCTGCGAGCCGACATCGTTGACGTCGAGCGGGCCGCTCGCGCCCAGGGTGATGTCCTGCTGCGGGATGCCGTTGGCATAGCTCACCGAGTGGGCCGCGACGACATTGGCGCCCATGCCGACCAGCGTCGACGAGTAGCCATTGGCGTTGTCCGGCGTGCTCGACGAGGTCGAGATGTGGCCGTCGAGCTTCAGCGAGAAGTTGCTCGCCATCTCCCATTCGAGGTTGAGGCCGTAATCCTCGAGCTTGCCCTTCTGCGCGCGCGACTGGGCTTCGAAGCCTTCGTCCTTCTGGCCGTTGATCGTCTCGTGCAGATAGGTCGCGGTGGCGACGGTCGGGTTGCCGTCGAAGGTCACCACGTCGAACGGGCGGCTGAACCAGTTGGAGAGATCCGAACGCGTCTCGCTCTGCTTGTTCTGCGCATAGAGCGCGTCGGCGGTGATCGTCAGCGCGTCGGTGGGGCGGAATTGCACCACTGCCTGGCCGTTGATGCGCTCGCGCGTGCCCTCGGCATAGTGATAGCGGCTGTCGTTCGGGATCGCGACGAGCTGGTTCGGGTTGCTCGGCGCATTGTTGACCACGGTGCAGGTCGGCGACGGCGTGGTGCCGGCGCAGATCTGCGGCGTCGGCGGATTGCCCACGATCACCGCGGGGGTGTTGCGCACGAACCCGCCGGTCAGGAAGGTGCTGTAGGGGATGATGTTCCAGTCGTTCGACGTGGCGCTGATCGACGTGAAGTTGCGCTTCTGGTAGCTGCCGAAGATCATCGCGCCGAAGCGCTTGTCCGGATCGGCCCAGCTCAGCACGCCCGAGACTTCGGGCGTGACCTTCGAGCCGCAGTCGAGGCAGTTGTTGACGCTGGTGTCATAGACCGCCTTGGCGCCGATGCTGCCGTTGAAGCCGGTCTTGCCGTCGTCGAGCGGCCTGCGCGAGACGACGTTGATCGTCGCGCCGATGCCGCCCGAGGGGACGGCCGCGCGGCCGGTCTTGTAGACTTCGAGCGTGCGCACGCCTTCGGTCGCGAGGTTGGAGAAGTCGAACGAACGGCTGGTGCCCTGCGCGCCGTCGGCATTCTCGTCGCCGCCGACCACCGCCACGCTCGAGGTGGCGAGCTGGCGGCCGTTGAGCGTCACCATGTTGTAGGTTGGGCCGAAGCCGCGGACGGTGACCTGCGAGCCTTCGCCGTTGGTGCGGTTGATCGACACGCCCGGGATGCGCTGCAGCGATTCCGCCAAGTTGGTGTCGGGGAACTTGCCGATGTCCTCCGCCGAGATCGCGTCGACGATGCCCGGGGCCTCGCGCTTGATCTGGATCGAGCGCTCAAGGCTGGCGCGGATGCCGGTGACGACGATCGAGTTGTCGTCCTGGGCTTCCTGGCCGCCGCTATCGGCTGACTGGGTTGTGACAGCGTTGTCGGCTTGCGCCCAGGCGAGGCTGGGAGTGGCAAGACCTACGGCAACGGCGAAGACGGATGCGGAACGCGCAAGTACAGGCGAGCGCCTCAAGCTTTTCATAACCCCTCCTCCAGCGCGCCCTTACTGGACGCGACTTTGTATTTATTTAGGGCGGGCCGGGTGCCCTCCCGATGTTATCGCTATCATCATCGAAACGAGTGTCAACACGGCCAACTCGACTGGAACCGTTTACAGTTACAGAATGATGCAAACTGTTGCATCACTGCGACAGGGTAGTGCGCTGGATGCGCTTCCAACCCCGCTGGATCGCTCGATTTTTTGCCCCGTTTCGGTGCGCCGTGCCGTTTTTGGCGGGTTTCAGGCCGGATCGGCGCGCAGCGAGTCGAGGAAATCGGCGGCCAATGCGGCGCGCGTATCGGCGGCGGCGTCTTCCAGCGCATCCTCCAGCGCGGATGCCTGGCTGCCCAGCGCCGCCTGGCCGAACAGCCCGGCCGAGCCGGCGAACTTGTGGAGCAGCCCGCGCAGCGCCTCGTTCGCCGCATCGTCGGTGCCGCCGCCCGTCACGAACGCGTCCGCGGCCTCGAGCAGCTCGGCCTTGCGCGCGGCGAACTTGGCCCAGAGCGCGGGCGAGAGCTGCATCGCCGGCGCGGGCGCGGCCGCCGGGGCAGGGGCGGGGGCCACCAGCGCCCAGCGCTCGATCGCCGCGGCCAGCTCGGCGAGCTGGATGGGCTTGGCGAGATGCGCCTGCATCCCGGCCTCGGCACAGGCGGCGATGTCGTCGGCATAGGCATTGGCGGTCAGCGCGACGATCGGCAGCCGCTCGGCTGGCGTGCCGGCGCCGCGGATCGCGCGGGTGGCACCGATCCCGTCGAGCACCGGCATCTGCATGTCCATCAGCACCAGGTCGAAGGGGCGGCCCTCGACCTGGCTGGCGGCAACGGCTTCCACCGCGGCGGCGCCGTCCGCGACGATCGTCACCCGGTGCCCCAGCCGGGCGAGCATTTCTTGCATCAACAGCTGGTTGACGTCGTGGTCCTCGGCGACCAGCACGCTGAGCGCGCGCTCGGTGCGCGCCGGGCCGGCGGTGGCAGCCTCGTCCGCGCCCATCTCCGCGGCGGGCACCAGCGGCAGGCAGAGCGTGAACGCGCTGCCTTCGCCCATTTCGCTGCGCAGGCCCAGCTCGCCGCCCATCAGCGCCGCCAGCCGGCTGCTGATCGCCAGCCCCAGCCCGGTCCCGCCATAGCGCCGCGCGGTCGATTGCTCGGCCTGGACGAACTGCTCGAAGATCGCGGCGTGGCGCTCGGGCGGGATGCCGATGCCGGTATCGGTGACGGCGACGTCGATGCGCGGCGCGCCGCCGTCGCCCTCCGCCTGGCGTGCGCTGAGCGTGATCCGTCCCTGGCCGGTGAACTTCACGGCGTTGCCGAGCAGGTTGAGCGCGATCTGGCGCAGCCGCAGCCCGTCGACCATCACGAAGCGCGGCAGCGCGGGGTCGATGTCGAACTCGAGCGTCAGCCCCTTCTGCGCCGCCGCCGGCTCGATCAGCTTGAGGCAGCCCTTCAGCGCGTGGCGCAGGTCGACGCGCTCGGGGCTGACCTGCATCTGCCCGGCCTCGATCTTGGAGAGGTCGAGGATGTCGTTGAGCAGGCGCATCATCGCCCGGCTCGAATCGACGATCAGCTGCGCCTGGCGATGCTGCTCGGGCGGCAGCTCGGCGGCGAGCAGCAGGTCGGCAAAGCCCAGCACGCCGTTCATCGGGGTGCGGATCTCGTGGCTCATGTTCGCCAGGAAGCTCGACTTGGCCTCCACCGCGGTCTCCGCCCGCTCGCGCGCCGCCTCGAGCTCGAGCTCGAGCTGCTTGCGCCGCGTCACGTCGCGCAGCGAGGCGATGATCTCGCGCGCGGCGCCGCTGGCGGGATCGCGCACCAGCCCGCAATGCGCCTCGATCCACAGCTCGCGGCTGGGATCGTCCGCGCGGTGGGTGCGATAGGTGATCACCCCGCGCTCGACCTCGCCCGAGGAAAGCAGGTGGTGGAACTCGAACATCTCTTCCTGGTGCTCGGGCGCCACCGCAACGCCGATGCGCATGCCGAGCAGCCGCTCGGGCTCGATCCCCATCACCGGCTCGGCCGAAGGGGAGGCATAGATGATCAGCCCCTCCAGATCGATGCGCAGCACCGCGTCGGTGGCGTTCATCGCGAGCAGCGCCAGCTCGGCCTCGACCACTTCGCGGCGCGAGATATCGTCGTGCAGCCGGCGATTGGCGTCGCGCAGCACGGTCATCCGCTCGCGCCGCTCGCGCGCGATCAGATAGGCGAGCAGCAGCACCAGCAGCCCGCTGGCGATCCCGGCGACCTGGATCGGCCCTTCATAGCCGCCCGCGCGCTTCAGCCGCGTCTGCAGCAGCGCCTGCTCTTCGCCGCCGATCTGCGCGATCAGCGCAATCATCCGCGCGGTTTCCTGGCGATTGGCCTGGCTGCCGAGCAGCGCCGTCGCCTCGGCCGCGCGGTTGGCGCCGCGCATCGCTAGCGTCTGCTCGGTCTCCACCAGCCGCTGGGCGATCAGCGCCTTGAGATAGTCGATCCGCCTGGCCTGGCGCGGATTGTCCTCGGTCATCTCGCGCAGCGCGGCGAGCTCGCCGGGCAGGTCGCGGCGGATTCCCTCCACGCTGCGGCGCGCCTCGGGGTCGCCGGTGAGCAGATAGCCGCGGCGATAGACTTCTGCACGCAGCGTCAGGATGCGGACATGCGACAGCCGGTCGGAAACCTGGAAGGTGTGGCGCACCCAATTGTCGGCGGTCTGCTTCTGCGAGAACAGCCACACGCCGGAGGCGGCGCTGCACGCGAGCAGCACCAGCGCGACGATGACGAGCCCCTGGGACCGGCGCGTCAGTAACTCTGCCATCGGCGGACCTCCTGCATCGCTGCTTCCCCTAGGCGAAAAGCATTAACGCTCTTTCCCGGGGATCCGGCACAACGTTGGAAACATTGGAAAGCGACAAATTTGGGCACGGGGCAGCAACCAATTCCCGGATACGCGTTATAAACTAGGTTATAGCGGCCTTTTTGCCGGCCGGTGGATGTGAGGAACAATGGCGCGGATCATCATTGCGGACGATGACGAGATCGTGGGCGAGATCGCCCGCGATGCGCTGATCGCCGCGGGGCATGGCGCGGGGCTGGTCAAGGACGGTGCAGAGGCGCTGCGCGTGATCAAGGCGCGTCGTCCGGACCTCGTCATACTCGATTGCAACATGCCGGAGCTTTCGGGCGTTCTCCTGGTTCAGGAGCTGCGCAAGATGCCGGACTTCGCCGATCTCCCCGTGATGATGCTCACCGGCCGCCGTAGCGAGCGCGACGAGGAACTGGCGCGGTTCGCCGGCGCCAACGACTATCTCAAAAAGCCCTTCGATCCGGACGAGCTCGTCTTCCGCGTCGAGGAAATGCTGGGAAAGGCCTGAATCATGGCGCGGATCATCTATGTCGAGGATGACGAGCTGGTCGGCGCGGTGGTGCAGCAGATCCTCAGCAAGGCCGGGCATATCGTCGGCGTCATCCACCACGGCACGCTCGCCTTCGATACCATCGCGTTCAAGAAGCCCGATCTGGTGATCCTCGATCAGTCGCTGCCCGGCATGCAGGGGCTCGACATCCTGCGCGCGCTGCGCCGGCTGCCGGCACTCTACCTCACCCCGATCCTGATGCTCTCGGCCAAGGGCAGCGAAGCCGCGGTGGACGAGGCGATGGGCGCGGGCGCCAATGACTATCTGGTCAAGCCGTTCGAGCCCGATCAGCTGGTCGAGCGGGTGACCGACGTGCTGCGCAACAACAGCTTCCGCCGCGAAGCCAGCGCCTGACGCATTCCCTCCCTGAATTCCCTCTCCCTTGCAGGGAGGGGATAGGGCGATCCTAGACTTCCGCGGCGAGCAGCGCGGCGGCCCGGTCGGCCAGCTCGCGCAGCCGCTTGCTCTGCTCGGGCAGCAGCTTCATCCGCGGGCTCTTGTCGATCGCGCACAGCGCGCCGAGCGCCTCGCCCTCGGGCGAGATCAGCGCCGCGCCGATATAGAAGCGGATATGCGGCGTGCCGAGCACCAGCGGGTTGCCGGCGAAGCGCGGGTCGTTCGCCGCATCGAATACGCACATCACTTCGTTGGGCCGCGCGATCGTGTGCCCGCAGAACGAGATGTCACGATCGGTCGAGCCCAGTTGCGCGCCGTGGCAGGCGAGGATGTGCTGCTGCTGGCGGTCGATCACCGTGGCGACGCCGATCTCGCTGCCGAACAGCTCCGCCACTTCCTCGACGATCGCACGCAGCTCGGGCGACGGCTCCTTCGCGGTGTTGCCATATTTGTCGACCGCGGCCTGGCGTTGCTTCTCGTTGCGCAGCAAGGGCGCGAGCGCGTGGAAGATCGGTTTCAACTTGGGCACCATGGCAGCTCCTTGCCACAGATTGTCTAACCACTTGGTGAAGGGAGAATACGCGTATCCGCGTATCCGGGTTCAGCCGCGCACGAACAGATTTTTGAGCCACAACGGTCCGGCGCGCCCGGCCTCGCGCCAATCGCCTTCGTCGTCGGCCGCATCGGCGGTGTAGCCCCGGGGGTCGAACAGCTTCACCCGCGCGCCCTTGAACGCGGCGGAGTTGCGCGTCACCAGCGTCAGGCCATGCTCGAGCGCGGTCGCGGCAAACAGCGCGTCGCGCGTCTCGGCAATCGCCAGCTGGCCGCGCCGGCGTGCCACCGCTGCGTCGAGCGGCAGGATATGTCCTTCGAATGCCGGCACCAGCCGCTCGTCGATCCAGCCCCGGATCGCCGCGCCCGCCGCCTTGTCGCGCCGCGCGGCGTCGGCGGCGCTCGTCTCGAGCTCGACCAGGCTGATCGCCGAGAGGAACAGCCGCTCGCGCGCCACGCTCGATGCCCAGGCGGTCAGCCCCGCCTCGGCGCCGCCGCTGCGCGCGTGGCGCAGTTCGAAGACGATCGGGGTGTCGAGCAGGAACATCTACCAGCGCTCCGGCGGGCTCAAGGCTGCGTCGGGCGCGCCCGGCGGCAGGGCGAGCAGGTCGATGATACTCTCGCGCTCGCCGGTCAGGCGGCGGAACTGGTCGATGCTCATCAGCACGTGCGTCGGGCGTCCGCGATCGGTGACGAACACCGGTTCGCCGCGCGCGACTCGCTTGGCGGCGCTGACGTCCTGGTTGAATTCGCGGCTGGTGACGACCTTCATTTCGTGCCTACGTACCTAGATTGTCCGCGTTGTCATGTAGGTACGTTACTACTGTGTGGGCGACATGCAACAGAAACCTCCCGGCACCCCGGAAAATGCATGTGCGCAGACAATTTACGGTTGCGCAGCGCCCTTGGCGTGGGCTCCCTCAGTCCTGCGAAAGGCGCAAATGGCGCCGCGCAGAGAGGATTTCGGGGGAGGTTTTATGCTCGATTTGTTGAACGGTGCCTGGCACGCATTGACCGATGTGCTCAGCCCGCACGGCCCCGCGGTGAACGCCGCGAAGAGCTATGCGCCGGGTGATTTCAGCATCCATTTCTTCCTCCAGCTGGCGATCATCATCCTCGCCTGCCGCGTGGTCGGCTGGCTCGGCCAGAAGTTCCTCAAGCAGCCCCAGGTCGTCGGCGAGATGATCGCGGGCGTGGTGCTCGGGCCGTCGCTGCTCGGGCTGTTCTTCCCCGATCTTCAGCTCGCAATCTTCCCCAAGGAGGCGCGCAACGTGCTCTACACCGGCGCGCAGCTCGGCGTCGGGCTCTACATGTTCATGGTCGGCCTCACGCTGCGGCTCGATCATTTCCAGTCCAAGGCGAAGAGCGCCGCGGGCGTCTCGGCGGCCGGCATCGTCGCGCCGTTCCTGCTTGCCGCGCTGATCACGCCGTTCCTGCTGACCGTGCCCGGCCTGTTCACCCCCGGCATCAGCCAGGCCAACGCCACCTTGTTCATGGGCGCCTGCATCGCGCTCACCGCCTTCCCGATGCTCGCCCGCATCATCAACGAGCGCGGCCTCGCCAATTCGGCGCTTGGCACGCTGTCGCTGACCGCCGGCGCGTTCGATGACGCCGCGTCGTGGTGCGTGCTGGCGATCGTGCTCGCCACCTTCGGCGCGGGTGCCGGCGTCGCCGTGCTCGCGATCGGCGGCGCGGTGATCTACACCGGCTTCATGCTTCTCTGGGGCCGCAAGCTGCTCGCCCCGCTCGGCCGCATCGTCGAGGAGAAGGGCGAAATGACCACGGGCATGCTCGCGGTCACGATGATGCTGTTCTGCACCTCGGCCTTCATCATGGACGCGATCGGCATCCACGCGATCTTCGGCGGCTTCCTGATGGGCGTCTGCATGCCGCGCGGCCTGTTCGTCGAGGAGCTCAAGAAGAAGGTCGAGCCGATCGCGGTCGTCCTGCTCCTGCCGATGTTCTTCACCTATTCGGGCCTCAACACCCGGATGGACATGGTCAATTCGGTCGAGCTGCTGCTGATCGCGGCAGGCGTGCTCGCGGTGTCGGTGCTCGCCAAGTTCGGCGCCTGCTATGCCGCCGCCCGCGTCGCCGGCGAGGACAACCGCACCGCACTCGGCATCGGCGCGCTGATGAACTCGCGCGGGCTGATGGAGCTGATCATCATCAACATCGGCCTGCAAAAGGGCATCATCGGCCCGACCTTGTTCTCGATGCTGGTGCTGATGGCGATCGTCACCACCGTGATGGCCACCCCCCTGTTCGAAGCGGTCTATGGCCGCAAGGCACGCGCAAGCGGCGAGCTGGAAACGCTCGAGCCGAAGCTCGCTGCCGTCGCCTGAGGTCCTCCTCCCCCCGTCCCGCGCATCCGCGGGACGGGGAATTTTCCGGAGCAACAACATGAGGAACGCGCTTCTCTGCGCCACGGCGCTGCTCGCCGCCGGCACCGCGCACGCCCAGCAGGTCAAGCTCACCCCCAGCGCCGAGGTCCGCCTGCGCTACGAGCATGTCGACCAGGACGGCCTGCCCAACGACGCCGATGCCGTCACCCTGCGCGTCCGCCCCGGCCTCACCGCCAGCTGGAACGGCTGGTCGGCGCTGGTCGAGGCCGAGGGCGTGGTCGCACTCGCCGACCTCTACAACGACGGCACCAACGGCAAGACCGCCTATCCGCTCGTCGTCGACCCCGAGAACGTCGAGCTCAACCGCGCCCAGATCCGCTATGCCGGCAAGGACGGCCAGTCCTTCACCGCCGGCCGCCAGCGCCTCAACTTCGCTGACGATCGCTTCGTCGGCACCGCGCCCTGGCGGCAGAGCGACCAGACCTATGACGCGCTCCGCATCCAATATGGCAAGGCGCAGGGCCTGGCCTTCGACCTCGCATACAGCTGGAACGTGCTCACGGTGAACGGCCGCAACGGCACCGGCGCCCGGCCCCGCGCGATCGGCGGCAATAATGTCTTCGTCAACCTCGGCTACGGCACCCGCGCCGGCACGCTCACCGGCTTCGCTTATCTGGTCGACCAGGACGAAGCCGCGGTGCAGGGCTATCGCCTCTCCAGCCAGACCTATGGCGTCCGCTTCGCCGGCAGGCAGCAGCTCGCGAAGGATGTGACGCTCGGCTACGCTGCCAGCTGGGCCAGCCAGAGCGACTATCGCCGCAACCCCAATCGCTACGCCGCCGATTACTGGCTGGGCGAGCTCAGCCTCAACGCGAAGGCGCTGAGCCTCACCGCCGGCTACGAGGTCCTCGGCGCGGACAAGGGCGTCGCGCTGACCAGCGTCCAGACCCCGCTCGCCTCCTATTTCAAGTTCAACGGCTGGGCCGGCAAGTTCGGCACCACCCCGCCGAACGGCCTGCGCGACCTCTACGGCACCGCGGGCTATAGCTGGAAGAAAATCGGCCCGCTCGACGCGATCAACTTGGGCGCGACCTGGCACCGCTTCGACAGCGACCGGCTCGGCCAGCATTATGGCGACGAGCTCGACCTGATCGCAGGGGTGAAGCGCGGCCACTACGCGCTCTCGGCTCGCTACGCGCACTACAGGGCGGACGCCTTCGCCACCGACACCGACAAGGCCTGGCTGCAGTTCGATTGGACGCTCTGAACAATCCTCCCTCGCGAAGCGGGGGAGGGGGACCGCTCGCGTAGCGAGTGGTGGAGGGGGCATCTCCCCGCGCGTCACGCACGCGGCTCGGCCCCCTCCGTCACGCTGCGCGTGCCACCTCCCCCGCTGCGCGAGGGAGGATTTCAGCTCCTAGGCATTGATCGCCGCGATCAGCGCGCGGTGGCTCGGCAGGTCCTCCGTCGCCCGCTCGGCGAACCCGCGGATCCGCGCGAACAGCTTCTCCGCCGCCGCCACGTTCGGGAAATCGCCGCGACCGCCCGACAGGTCGGTGCGGAAGTCCATCCCGTAGAGGATGTACTGGTAGTTGAAGAAGGCGAAGCTCTCGAGGTCGAGGGTGAAGTCGAAGCGCCCCGGCGGGCGGTGGCGCCATTGCCGCAGCAGCTCCTGCAGCGCCGCGGGGATCGACGCCGGATCGGCGTTGTCACGCCAGAACGGCTCGTCGCGCCGGCTCAGGCAATAATGCAGCTTGAGGAAGTTGATGATCCGCTCGAAGCGCGCGACGATCAGCTCGTTGAAGCGCTTCGCCGGCGCGTCGATCGGCCCGCTATGCGGGAACAGCTCGGCGATCATCCCCACCGCGGCCTCGATCAGCACCACGCCGGTCGATTCGAGCGGCTCGAGGAACCCGCCCGCAAGCCCCACCGCCACGCAGTTCTTCACCCATTGCGCCTCGCGGTAGCCGGGCTCGAACGGGATGATCCGCGCCCGATACGCGTCATGCCCGATATAGCCGCGCAGCACCTGCGCCGCCTCGTCGTCGGACATATGGGCGGAGGAATAGACCGTGCCGATCCCGCGCGCGCCCTCCAGCCCGATGTCCCAGGTCCAGCCCGCCGGGTGCGCGGTGGCGACGGTGAAGCTCTCGATCGGCGCGTCGGGATCGCCATACGGGATCTTGCACGCCAGCGCCCGGTCGGTGAACAGCACGTGCTTCGCCGACTTGAACGGCGCGCCTAGCGCCTTGCCGATCAGCTCGGCGCGGAAGCCCGAGCAATCGACATAGAGGTCCGCCTCCAATGCGCCCTGCTCGCGGGTGCGCACCCGCGCGATCGCGCCGTCCCCGCCCAGCTCGACCCCGGTGAGCAGCCCGGTGACGTGCCGCACGCCCAGCTCCTCGGCGCGCGCCTGGAGCACCTTGGCCAGCCGCGCCGCATCGAAATGATAGGCATAGTTGAGCGGCCCCGAATATTCGCCTTCGCCCGCCTTCTTGGGCGCGCGCTGGCGCTCGGCGACGCGGTTCTGGATCGTCACCGCCTCGGCGAAGGGCGGGCGGCTCTCCGGATCCTGAAGCAGCCAATAGGGCACCAGGCTGCTGCCCTCGGTATAGAAGGGCGCCTCGAACGGGTGGAGATAATGGTGCCGCGTGCCGTCCGCCTGCGGCGCGTGCAGCCAGTCGTTGAAGCGGATGCCCTGCTTGAAGGTGGCCGATGCGGCGCGGATGAAGCGCGTCTCGTCGATGCCGAGGAATTGCAGCGTCGTGCGGATCGTCGGGAAGGCGCCTTCGCCCACGCCGATGATGCCAAGCTCGGGCGATTCGAGCAGCGTGATCTCGATCTGCGCTTGGTCCGCCAGGTCGAGGAAGCGCGCCAGATAGGCGGCGGTGAGCCACCCGGCAGTCCCCCCGCCGACGATCAAGATGCGCCTCTTGCCCATGTCGCGCCCAGCCTAGCGCGGGGATCGCGGCAAGGCCACTGGCTGGTTGAGCGGGGCGGGCGCTCGCTCTACGCTCGCACCCTGAGACAAGGGGGCGCCGCGCCATGAGACTCGACGATCTCGCCACCAGCCGCATCCGCGACCGTGTGCTCGACGGCGTCGATCTCGCCGCGACCTTCATCCTTGCCGCCGAGTGCGCGCTGACCGCGGTCCACGCCGATTTCGACCTGTTCGGTATCCTCGTGCTGTCGTTCGTCGGCTCGGTCGGCGGGGCGGTGATCCGCGACCTGCTGCTCGGCGAGCATCCCCCGGCGCCGTTCCGCGACTGGCGCTATGCGGCGCTCGCGCTGGCGGCGACCTCGGGCGTGATCGTCGCCTCGGTGCTGACCGGCGGCATCGGCACCTATACCCCGCCCGTCGCAGTCGACATCTTCGAGGGGATCGGCCTGGCGCTCGCCGCGGTCGCCGGCGCCCGCAAGAGCCTCGACTACAGGCTGAACGGCGCGTCGGTCGTGATCATCGCCACGGTCAATGGCTGTGGCGGCGGCATCCTGCGCGACGTGCTGATCGCGCGCGTGCCGGCCGTCCTGCACGAGGATTTCTACGCGACCGTGGCGGTGGCGGGGGCGACCCTGTTCCTTGTGCTGGTGCGCCGCTTCGCCGTCCGCCCGGACCTGGCCGGCGCGGTCGCCGGCATCGCCATCTTCGCCTTGCGCACCGCCGCGCTGCTCGGCGAGTGGCGCCTGCCGCATCTGCGCTAGCCCATCCTTCCTCGCCGGCCCGCTCACCGGCGAACCCGCCGACCTCCCCGCCACTGCCGCGCGCTACCCGGGCGTGTCAGGCGGTGCCGTGGCGCACGGAGTCCGGCCGCCCGATCGGCACTAGGACGTCGGCTCATTAAGCGGCCCGTCGTCTTTCGCCCCAATAGCGGACACTGCACCTGTCGTTCGTAAACGACCGGATTTGGGCCGCTTGGGGACTGACCGCTTTAAGGTCAACAAGTGTTGAGAGCAGACCTTCGTTCGATGACCTCGACGGCGACAGGCGGTGGGA
Source organism: Sphingomonas sp. KR3-1 (assembly GCF_040049295.1). Lineage (NCBI taxonomy): Bacteria > Pseudomonadati > Pseudomonadota > Alphaproteobacteria > Sphingomonadales > Sphingomonadaceae > Sphingomonas > Sphingomonas sp. KR3-1. The sequence goes on along the minus strand of NZ_JBDZDQ010000001.1, from coordinate 918,347 downwards.
GCATGCACTGCCCCGGAAACGGCATCCGTTGATGAAGGTGTCGACTATCGGATTGCTGTCATGGTCAGTCCTCTGCGGGTTCGAATGGTGGCTGGTTGCCCGACCGCGTCGACTGGTTTTGGAGATCGGTGTCAGGATTGGAGCGGAGCGCCACCCGGCAGATGCCAGCCCGCCGAGTCAGTTCACTTTGTGGGTCCTCAATCCAGGGAAGGAGCTCGTGCATCCTGTCGCGGAACGGGAAAGGCCGCTCGAGCCCCTTGCTTGCCGCATGTGCGACGGACAGCATGAAGCCCTTCTTCGGGCCGGAGGCGATCTCCCGGCACGCCGTGAGGAAGCTGTCACCGTCGCCGGTCTGCAATGCGAACTCAATGTCCTCGATCTGGCAGAACGCGATCTCCCTACGGTCCTCTGGCTCTATGCCACCCTCGGCGTCAGCGAGTGCATGCGCGTTTGCGATGACGTCCTCAGCCTGGTTGCTCGCCATCGCCAGCCAGCTGTCGGCGGTCGCGATGATACCCTGACAGTTGGCCGCCAGGACGGGGGCGCCTGCCACTGCTTTCCGCGCGTGCGCGAAGAAGCGCCAGATCTGGAAGATTCCCTTGGCGAGCTCCTCGAAGCCGACCGAGGCCGCCGCCACCGGATCGTCCGCGTATCGCGCGTCGAAGGACATACGCTTGGCCTTGCACTCGACGACGGCGACAACGGCCGGTCCCTTCGAAACGAGGATGTCGGGTGTTCGGTAGCGGGACTTCTTCGGACCGTATTCGATCTCTGGCGTGACAGTGTGCTCATCCATCATCGCCTGCAGGTATTCGAGCACATAGCCCTCGAAGCGCTTGCCGATCCCGGTCCAGACGGATGGACCGCCCTTCACCACGTCGAGGTAGAGGCCTGAGGTGTAGCGGTACATGATGAGCTGGGGAATCGGCGATCGCAGGCGCTGCCCACCTTCCCCGAAGGCGATGATGGGGTAGTCGCGCATTAAACTCGGACTGTAGCCCGTGTGCCGCTTGTGTCGTCGCATGCTGGCGGCGAGTCTTCGTGCCTCAGCAAGGTCGACGCAGATACGGGCGAGTGCGGCCTCCCGCACCTCGGGCGAGATGTTGACCTTGGATAGGTCGCGTTCCCGAGGGACGAAGTCGGCTCTGGCGAGTCCGCCGTACATGCACACGCCCGTCTTGATGAAGTCGGCAACGGATATCCCTAAATCCGCCTCGAAGAACTCCTTCGCGCTGCCCGAACCGTAGAGCAGCACGGACCTGTAGATGTGGGGTCCGTTGGCGACGCCGCGCTGCCAGGGGAACTGCCGCTGGGCGATGCGCGCCATCTCGTAGAACACGTCGTGCCGCTCCAGGAATATCCCGTCCTCCGCGTTCTCCAGGTTGATCAGGATCGACTGGAGCGCGCGCAGCGTCCCGAAGGAGTCAGTGCGCAAGAGTCGGGTTCGGGCCACGCCGAGCCCCTTGGCCTTCGGCGTCGCGAGCAGCTCGTTCACGAGCGTCTCGAGCATCCAAAGCGGAATGTGGTAGGGCGAGCCTAGCTTGGCGCCGAGCGCCTCCGGCGGTAGGTCGGCCACTGCTTGGAGCGCACTGGCGTTTCCGGCCTGCGCCGCCACAACCGCCGAGACCAGGTTGATCATCGGCTCATCGATGCTTTGCGAAAGATGGCGCTCGAGCTTCCGCCGGTACACATCCCTTCCTAGGCGACCCACGCTGCCCCCCCTCTATCGCGAGCCTAGGCGGGTTGGGACCACCTGCACTGCGCTTTCGACCACAAGCCGATGAAACACCTGTGCATGGGCCGCGGCAGCATCGCTTTCGGAATTGTAGTTCCTGACATGTTCCCTAACATCGCACCATGGCATCCAAGATCAAGAGCGATGGCGGAACGAGCGGATTCGCCACGAACGGCGCAGTGCCACTGGGTGCGCGGCTGGCGAGCGAGATTGTGAAGCCCAGGGACTGGGGCGCCCTGCAGCGGAATTGCGTCGTCCTCTTCAGGGAGGAGCTGCGCGATCCCAATACGAAGGAGTACGGGCGGAACGGCCAGAAGCAGGGCGGCATCGACATACTGGGCTACCGGAACGCAGATCCCGCGCATGCGGTCGGAATCCAGTGCCGCAACATAGGCAAGAGCCTCAAGCAGTCCGTAATCATGGAGGACTGCCGTAGCGCGCTAGCGCTGGAGTTCGGCCTTAAGGAGATCATCTTCGCGACTACTGCGCCGGACGACACGAAGTCGGACCAGGCCGCCAAGGCAGTGGAGCGCGAGCTGCGGGCCGAGGGACACGACCTCACCGTGCACGTCTATGGCTGGGGGCAGCTCCAGACGCTGATCGCGATGCACGAGCCGGCGTACAACGCTTTCATGCCCGGCGTGGTGGCGTCGGCGCGGCCCGTCGAGCCGGATCCGAGCTCCGGCACGGAAGCCGAAGGGCTGATGGCCATCATAGCCGACACGATCGCCCAGCAGATGAGGGGCTACAAGCTCGCGCCGCAGCCAGACGCGCAGCCAGCTGGACCGGGAGGCATTGGCGACGAGAGTCCAGCCCTGCACGCGAAGATAGACGTGCTCCGGGACCTAGTCCGCGAGGGCGGCGGCAAATCCCTGGAACAGCGCCTGATCGCGCTGCGCGACAGTCCGGAGGCCGCCGACGCGCCGTGGGCGCGCTACCGCATCGAGACCAACATTGCCGCGTCGCAGATGGACCAGGGCCGGGAGCTCGACGCCGCCGAGACCTACGAGCGCGCGCATGCGATGCGGCCTGACGACCCGGGCGCACTCGCCAACCTCTCCATAGCGAAGACGATCAAGGGAGATCCCGACGAGGGCATGAGGATCGCGCGGGAGGTGCTGGCCCGACCCGACAGGACAACGTTCGCGCTGAGCGCACTGCTTCAAGCGGCGTCCCGCTCTGACTGGCAGGGCGATCCGGACAGCCTGGTGCCGGAGGATTTGCGCGGCACCGCCACGGCTGAGCTGGCGGTCGCCGACTTCCTGAGGAAGCGCTGGCTTCCCGGGTGGGAGGCTAGGACGCTTGCGCTGCCCGATGGCGAGAGCGACTTCGACGACATCGGCCGACAGAAGGCGCTTGCTGTCCTGTCGATCGCCGTGGACAGTCGCGTGCACGTCGTGGGCGGCAAAGATGCAGTGACGGACGCGCAGATCGACTCGGCGGCCACCGAGATGCACTCCCACGCGGTTCACTTCCTGCGCAACGGGTACCAGCATCATCACGACCTCATGGCTCACGTGAGCAACGGGGCTCTCCTCCTCAGGCTCGCTGGGCGCAACGAGGAAGCAGAGGGCCTCCTGAGGGAGGGCTTGAGGGCCGCGCCCAGCGAGGACCAGCTGATGCGCCTGCTCGCGATGTCGTTGATCGACCGCGGGCATCTCGACGAAGCGCTCTCCGTCCTGGAGCCGGGAACGGAGCCGGAGACGGTGCTCATGAAGGCGCAGTTCTCCAGGACCGGGACCGCGGCAGATCGTCTGGCGATCCTGCAGCGCATGTCCGAGCCTGCCGACGACCGGGTCGCCGGGATGCGGCGCAGGCTCACTGTGGAACTTGCCCTGATGGCGAAGGACCTGGAGGCAGCGGACCAAGCGATCGAGGACATGTTTCGTCACCCCGGCGACGTGGTGGCGGCCAAGCTGCTGCAGGTTCAGAGGGACCGGCAGACAGGCATCCTGGACGAGGAGGCGAACGACAGGTTGCTGCGGATCGCGTCGGAACTGGGCGACGACGTCAACCCGATTGACCGGTTCCTCGTGGCCGAGGCCTTGCTCGAGGCAGGGATGCCCGGCGATGCGGCCGATCTGGTCACGGATCACATCGACCTGTCGAGCCCGAGGCCGGCGACGTTCCTGTTTCTCACGGCGCTCGCCGACGCGCGACGAGACGGCGAGTACCGCGACGCGCTCGCCGCCGCCTCGGACGCTGTGCGTGGACACCCGGACGTACTCTGGCTCGACGCGCGTCATGCCTGGAACGCGGGCGATGTCGAGCGTACGCTGGTAAATGCGGAGCGCCTGCTCCAGTTGAAACCAGACCTCCCGAAGGCCGTCCTCCTCCGGATCGAGGCGCTGCTGCGCCTAGACCGGTCCCGGCAGGTGCTCGAGGCTATCGACGAGCCGATCGAGGATTTGCCGTGGAAAGGATCGCGTGACCCTTTCCGCGTAGCTAACCTGCTCAGCCACTTCGGCCATCATGATCGCGCAGCCCGCTACGCGTACAAGCTCTTCCTTGTTCACCGCGACAAGCCGAGGGCCTGGATGACCCTCTCGTCGATGACTATACGGGAGGGGCAGGAGCCGGGCGTGCGTCCCGACGCCTGGTCGCCCGAGGTCGTGGCACCTGAGGTCGCCGTCGATGTCGAGTATGATGACGGCGGCACCGCCTTCTTCATCGTGGAGCCGGATTCCCGTCTGCGATCAATGGACTCCGACTCCTGGGAGCCGGAGCACCCGCTGGTCCGCGCCGTCATGGGGCTTGCCGTCGGTGACGCTTTCACGGCGCCTGACGGTCGCCGCGGCACCATCACCAAGCTGCGCCACAAGATTGTCGCGCGCTTCCACTACGTGTTGGAGAACTACGAGAAGCGCTTCCCAGAAGTCTTCGGCTTCAAGTCGATGACGATCGATCCAACGAGCCCGAACGGCCTGGACGACCTGATCGCGTCGCTCAAGGAGCGCCACGACTGGGTGCTCGCCGAACAGGAGAGCCATTTTGCTAGTGGGATGCCGATCGATGTGCTGGCAGCTCGACTCGGGCTCGACACCATCGATGTGGCTGCCGGCATCGTCGAGCAGGGGCTGAGGCTCTCCGTCGCCGCAGGGAACGAGGAGGAGCGCCTCTCTTCGCGCGATTCGATCATTGCCAACTCGGGCCAGGGGTGCGTGCTCGACTTGCTCGCGTTCTGGTCGGCATGGCGGCTGAAGGTACTGGATCGGCTGGCGAGATTGTGTGGCCCGATATCAGTGCCGCAGAGTGTCGTCGACCGACTGCAGGCCCGACGAGAGCGGCTGGCGATGTCAATAACCTCGGGACACGGGTCGATCGCGTATCAGGACGGCAAGATCTTGCACACGGAGATTCCGTCGGAGCGGGTCGCCGAATTGCGTGATGACGTCTCCGCAGCGCTCGCCTGGATTGAGGTCAATGATGCCGCGAGGCCTGTGGTTCTGGACGAGACGCTGCCTCCCGTCGTTCGCGACCACGTCCGGTCGGGCCGCAGCGACATGCTGGACGCCATTGCCATATCGTTGAGGTCGGGACACCTGCTGCTATGCGACGACCTAGCCCTTCGAGCGATGCACAAGGGTCTCGGCGGCGACAGGTCCGCGTGGCTCCATTCGGCCCTCACCCATGCCGCAGACATCGGCGCGCTTCCGAGCGAGGAGTTTACCCAGCTCACGGTGGACATGATCGCGAGTGGCCAATCCTACCTCGGCGTCTCCGGCAGCATGATCGCGCTCGGGATGGAGATGGATTCTCTTCAGCACGGCAGGCTGGGCGGCCGGGCGACTGCGCTGGTCAGCCGCCTCGGGGGCAAGGAGGCCGAAGTGCGGTCGCACGTCCAGGCCGCCTGCGAGGCGATCGCCCACCTGTGGTCGACGCAGAGTGTCAGGGCCGTGCGGGAACCCGCGACCGGCCTGATACTCGAAAGGCTGATCCGCGAGCGTGACGAATGGCGCAACATTCTCGCGGTGGTCATCAAGTATACGGTACGTTTTCCAGGTGCCCAGCAGTACGTCAGGGACTGGGCCAGGGGGCATTTCCTGCCGGGATTCGCGTGACCGCTGACGCGCTAGATCAACCACTCAATAATCGACGTCCTGCGATCGCCTGAACGAATGGCAGGTTTCAGGGACGCGGCGAACCTGGCCGAATGACTGAGTACTGAGCGCAAAGCTGACCTGACGGCTTGATCTAGGCCAAGTCCGCTAACCACCCAGTGTCAGCCGTTCAGCCGTTGTACTTGCAGCTGTCGCTTATGAGTTCCCGACCCGGTCGCCCCATCGCTCTCCTCGGTCTCACGAAGTCAAAGCGCCCGGAACCGGAAATCCCGGAACGTTGCCGCGCCCTCGCCGGCCGAATAGAGCCCCGGCCGCAGCATCAAAAACCCACCCCGCACATTGTGGTGGTAGCCCGACACTTCCATCCCGCGGTCGAAGCGCTTCCAGTTCTTCCCGTCATCCCCCGAGAGGTGGAACGACACGATGTGCCTGTCGTTGCGCACCCGCATCCTGAGCCGTCGGCCATAGGGGTTGGCCGGGCGCCCGCGCTCCATGCCGTACTGGTGGGTGACGAAGCGCTTCTCGTCGAAGCCGAGCCCGCAATAGAGCTTCTCGTCGTAGAACAGCACCAGCCCCGCCGTGCCGCCCGGCGCGATCTCGATGTCGCATTCGAATTCATAGGCGGTGTCGCCGGCGATCAGCAGGAGCGGGGAGGAGTCGGCCGGCGCCTTGCCCGAAGCTCTCAGGATCAGCGCGCCACCCTCGGTGCGCGCACGGTCCGCCTCGCCGGGGGCGGGCTTGAAGAAGTTCCAGTGGCGCCCGAGCGCGAGCGGCCCGCTGAAATCGTCCGACAGCGCCTGGCCGTGCGGCAGCGCGGCGCCGCCGCGGGGCTTGCGGATCGGCTTGGACAGGTCGCCGCCCTTCATCCGGAACCAGCCGTCGGCGGTCCATTCGATCGGGTCGAGCAGCGCCTGGCGCCCCAGCGTCCAATAGCCGTTCTCGAAGCCGTGATAGACCGCCCACCAGCTGCCGTCGGGCGCCTCGACCAGGCTGGCGTGCCCGCGCGACCACCAGGCCTCGTCGTTGCTCGTGGTGCGGACCAGCGGGTTGGCCGGGCATTGCTCCCAGGGCCCGTGGATCGAGCGCGACCGAGCCGCGATCACCATGTGCCCGGTCGGCGGTCCCGCCGTGCCGCCCACCGCGGTGATCATGTAGAACCAGTCCTTGTGGCGGTGGATCTTCGGTCCCTCGGGCGAAAAGCCCTCGACGTCCCAGTCCTCGGGATAGTGCCAGGGGTCGTAGACATGCTCGACGGGCCCGACCGTCGACAGTCCGTCCTCCGAAAGCCGCACCCGGTCGCCGCCGGAGAGGAACAGCCAGCGCGATCCGTCCTCGCCCACGGCGTGGCAGGGGTCGATATGGCTGTGCAGCCCCAGGTCGATCGGGTCGCTCCACTGTCCGTCGATATGGTCCGCCCAGATCACGAAGATCGAGTTGGGGCTGGCCTTTACCGGCACGTAGAGGAAGTAGCGCCCGGCATGCTTCTCCAGGCTGACCGCCCACACCGCGCCGATGTTCTTGGTGAGCGCGGCGCCGCGCGGCTGCCAGTTCACCAGGTCGCGGCTGTGCCAGATCGTCAGCCCGGGGTACGAGTCGAAGCTCGAGAAGGTCATGTAATAGTCCGCGCCGTCCTTCAGGATGGCGGGATCGGGGTGGTCGCCGGCGAGCAGCGGGTTGCGGAAGCGCCCGTCGCCCAGGTCGGCGATGCGCTGGTTGTCGAAGCCGCGCTTCCGCTCGGGGACCGGAGCGTCCACTGCCGCCGCAGCCGCCTCGTCCGGCCGAAGCAGCGGCGCGGCGCCTGCCAACATTAGCGCTCCGAATGTTCCGCGCCGGCTGATGTCCATCCGTTCCTCTCCCTTTCAGGCGGTTATGACACCGATGTCATTTCTGGGGAAGGGCAGTTCGCGGGTGCCACCTTAGGGCGCCTTGGTAACCGTTGCGTCCACTTTGGCGCGAAGTCGAATATTTCCTATCCTTCATCGAAATGCAGACCCTACAGTCGGGCAAGGCTTGAGGGGGCGGACGGGGATGCGGCAGACCACGCTATCGGTGGCACTCGAGGTGAAGCCCGAGAGCTTCGACCATCTGTCGGGCCTGCTCGACGCGCTGCGCGACCGGCGCAGCCAGAATCCCTCGGGCGGCACCGGGCCCTTCGCCGACTTCCTGACGACGGTGCCCGCGGTGCACTTCATGTCGCTCACCGCGTTTCCCGGCTTCGACTATGACCCGCTCTTCGTGATCGAGGCCAATTTCGACGGTGCCCCGGGGCCCTTCTGGGCGCAGCTCGAGACCGCGATCGGCCCCGATCTGCGCAACTTCCTGCGCTGCTGCAAATGCCCGCTCGACGACACCAGCGCGCTGTTCACCGCCGTGACCGCACCCGACAGCCGCGCTCCGATCGCCCCCTATCTCGAGGCGCGCACGCTCACCCCGACGGTCTATCACCACGGCAATCGCGGCATGACCCGCGACCGGATCCTGGCCGAGGAGAAGCTGTTCCTCGGCACCCGCGCCGAGCTCGCGCACAGCAATGACGGCGGCCCCAGCCCCTATCGCAAGCTCCGGCCGGTGGAGATCCACGCCAGGCTGCGCGCCGCGCTCGTCCCCCAGTTCGGCTGGCTCGATCAGCCCGCGCCCGCCCGCATCCCGCTCGCCCAGAGCCTCGGCGACTATGCCCGGCTCGCCGGCTTCGTGCTGCTGGTGGTCGCCGCGCTGTCGGTCCCCGGGCTGATCCTCAAGAGCCAGCTCGCCTGGCAATGGTATGTCGGGCTCTGCGTCGCGCTGTTCGCGGTCTTCACCGGCATCCTCTACAAGATGGGCAAGCCGCTGCCGGGCACGGCGACGCCGACGCGGTTCAGCTTCCTCACCTTCTTCCTGCGGCACGTGCTGGTGCCGGCGGTGATCGCCGCCGCGGTCTATGCCGCGATCGCCGCCTTCGTCGCCGCGCCGGTCTGGTCGTGGCTCAGCCACAAGCCCTTCTGGCCGGCCTGGTGGGACATGGCGATCTGGGCCGGCTGGAGCGCGGGCAGCATCGCGGTGACGGTCGCCGGCATCCTCGTCTGGCTGCGCTGGCTCGAGCGGCGCGACGCCTCTCAGGACGCGCCCCCGGTCGATCCCAAGATGCTGCGCGAGATGGCGCGGCGCGAGGACTGGATCCCGCAGAACCACATGGGCTCGGTGGTGCTGATCAAGCCGGGCGTGCTGCGCGCGATCCTGATCCGCGTCGGCCATCACGGCCTGCATCTGCTGCTCCGCGCGCAGAAGGCGGCCCGCAACGGCTATCTCGGCTCGATGCGCACGATCCACTTCGCGCATTGGGCGCGGGTCAACAACGACAGCCGGCTGATGTTCTTCTCGAACTTCGACCAGACCTGGGAAAGCTATCTCGATGACTTCATCGAGAAAGCGCATGCCGGGCTCACGCTCGCCTGGTGCTGCGGGGTGGGCTTCCCGCCGACGCGCTTCCTGGTGAAGGACGGCGCCAGCCATGGCCGCCAGTTCAAGGAATGGGCGCGCCACTCGATGGCGGTCAGCCGCTTCTGGTATTCGGCCTACAAGGATCTCACCGCGGAGCAGGTCGAGCGGAATTACCGCATCGCCTGCGGTCTCCGGAAGAAGCAGCTCAGCGAGAAGGAGGCCGCCGCGTGGATCAACGACCTGTGAGCGAGGGCGGCGGCACGCCGAGCTGGCATCTCTCCGCACCCGCCAACACCCAGGCCCAGGGCCTGGTGGTGAGCGGTTTCGCCAATCTGCCCACCGGCCGCGCGCTGTTCCTCGAGCTCGGCTGGAAGGGCGTGAAGAAGAAGGGCGGCGGCGCCTGGCTCAAGGCGCTGCAGGAAGTCGCCAAGGTGACCGACGCCGATGGCCGCGATCCGCGCGCGGTGGCGATGGGCTTCACTTGGTCGGGCCTCCAGAAGATGGGGCTCAACGCCAATGCGCTCGCCTCGTTCGACCGGCCCTTCAAGGAGGGCATGTTCCAGGAGGATCGCCTGCGCCGTCTCGGTGATCGGCGCGGCGAGGAATGGCAGGGCACGGTGATCCCGGGCGGCCCCAAGTGGAGCGGCAACACCCCGCTCGACGATGCCGCGGTCGATGAGGAGGCGCGCGCCTTCGATGATCGCGAGGAGATTCGCGAGGAGCGGGTGAAGACGCCGGTGACGGTCCACGCGCTGCTGCTGCTCTATTGCGAGCATGACGAGGCGGCCGAGGCCTGGTGCGCTGAGGTCAGCAACGCGCTCGAGCCGCTCGAAGTGAAGGTGGTCCACCGCCTGCCGCTCGACCTCCGGCTCGACGCCCAGGGCATAGCCCGCGAGCATTTCGGCTTTGCCGATGGCGTCTCGCAGCCGATCCCGTTCGAGGACGGCACCGTGGTCTACAAGACCGGCGAGAACGTCCCCAAAGACCATTGGAACGGCGTGCCGCTTGGCGAGATCCTGATGGGGCACCTCAACGGACATAACGAAGTCGCGCAGGGGCCGGTGATCGCCGACGGGATCGGCGACACCAGCGGCTTGCCCGCGCATCCCAAGGGCGTCGGCTTCTGCGACCTCGGGCTGAACGGCAGCTACATGGTCGTCCGCGAGCTCAAGCAGGACGTCTATGCCTTCTGGCAGTCGATGCGCGCCGGCGCGGCGCATATCCGCGAGCGCGATCCCGAGGGGTCGGGGCACGTCACCACCACCTGGCTCGCCGAGCGCGTGGTCGGGCGCGACACGCATGGCAATCTGCTCTGTCCGCTCGGCGGCACGATCCCGGTCGAGAACAATGATTTCGGCTTCTGGGACCGCGATCGCCACGGCGCCGGTTGCCCTCTGGGCAGCCATGTCCGCCGCGCCAATCCGCGCGACGGCCTCGCGCCCACCCCGGCGGACAAGCAGACGCTGCTCGATGCGGCCAACAATCACCGCATCCTGCGCCGCGGCCGCAAATATGGCGCGACGATCAGCGTGCCGCCCACGCCCGACGACGTCGATCGCGGGCTGCTGTTCGTCTGCCTCAACACCGACATCACGCGCCAGTTCGAGTTCGTCCAGCAGACCTGGATCCTCAATCCGAACTTCGCCGTGCTCTATGACGAGACCGATCCGCTGATCGGCCCCAAGGGCAAGATGACGATCCCCGAGGAGCCCTATCGCCGGATCATCGATGTCGAGACCTTCGTGCAGATGGCGGGCGGCGAATATTTCTTCCTGCCGAGCATGCCGGCGCTCAACTATCTCGGCTCGCTATGAACGCGCTCACCTCGCGCGACGTGCTGCGCCCCGGCAAGAAGGGGCTGGCGCGCTGGATCGAGGGCAGGGTGTTCGCGCTGATGCCCTATGCCTTCGCCTTTTTCCGCCACTGGAAACCGGTGGTGAAGTTCGGCGGGATGACGCTCACCTCGCGCTATGACGACGTGAAGGAAGTGTTCGGCACCGATCCGGTGTTCGGCGCACCCTACAAGCCCAAGCTCGACGTGATCATGGGCGGCGAGCCCTTCTTCCTCGGCATGGCCGACACCCCGCTCTATCACCGCGACACCGATGCGATGCGCATGGTGGTGCGCCCCGGCGACCTGCCCGGACTCGGTCACAAGGTCGAGGCGATGGCCGAGGCGATCGTCGCCGCCGCGCCGGGCCGGGTCGAAGTGGTCGACACGCTGGTGCGCCGCGTCACCTTCTCGGTGCTCGCCGATTATTTCGGCGTGCCCGAGCCGACCGGCGGCGATCTGCGCGTATGGGGTACCCGGTTGTTCGAGTTCCAGTTCGCCGATCCCAAGGGCGATCCTGCGCTGCGCGCCGATGTCGACCAGATCGCCCCGGCGCTGCGCGCGCATATCGACCGGGAAATCGCCGCGCGGAAGGTCTCGCCCGGCCGCGACGACGTGCTGTCGCGCTGCCTAGCCTTGCAGACGAAAGGTGTGCCCGGTTTCTCGGACGTCGAGATCCGCACCAATTTGATGGGCTTCATCGTCGGCGGCCCGCCCCAGCCGCCGATGGTCGTGCCCCAGGCGATGGAGCAGCTGCTTCGCCGGCCCGACGCGCTTGCCGGCGCGCAGGCAGCGGCGCGGGCAGGGGATGACGATCTGCTCTGGGGCTTTGTCGTCGAGGCGATGCGCTTCGATCCGCTGGCGCCGGGCCTGCCGCGCAACGTGCTGGTTGACGGCGTGATTGCGCGCGGCACCTCGCACCAGGCAGAAGTGAAGGCAGGCGATACCGTGCTCGCCGCCTTCGCCTCCGCGATGATGGACCCGCGGCGCGTGACCGATCCGTCACGCTTCGATCCGCACCGCCCCGCCAGCGATTACATCCATTTCGGATATGAGCTGCACCAGTGTTTCGGCCGCCACATCAACCGCGCGACCTTGCATCTGATGCTCAAGCCGTTGCTCAAGCGCGGCAACCTCCGCCGGGCGCCCGGCAAGGCGGGCAAGCTGGTCAAGAACGGCCCCTTCGCGGAATCGCTGACGGTAGCGTTCGACTAGATCATTTGGCCGGGATCAGCTGCTTCCAGCGGGCGTCGAGCTTGGCCTGGGCGGATGCGGTTTTGGTCCGGGAAACCAGCGAGATGCCGCGCAGGGCAACGCTATGGCCGCTCAGCAAACGGCCGCTGATCGTGTAGCCGATATCGTAGATCGCGACATCCTCATGCGGGTCGCCGTCCACGAGGAATCGCGTGACGATGACGACGGGCAGGCGCTCGTCGCCGCGGCTGTTGTCCGGCAGCCCCGCGGCTTCGCGGGCCTTTTCGAGCGGATGCTCGAACCAGCCGGCCTCGATCCGCGGCTCGCCGGTGGTTTCCGCCGGCGCCGCGCCGAGCGCAGTGGGGAAGAGGATCTTCTGACTCTGTACCGACTGGGCGGAGGATGCCGTCTTGAGCGTCAGCACATGCTTGCCCGCATCGGCGGCGACCAGCACCAGCGTGCCGGCGCGCGCCGAGGCGCGCTGCGCGTCCGCGACCTGCTCCGCCTTGGTGTCGCTCCGCTCGCTCCAGCTGTTCCACAAGGCCAGGCCTGGGATGACGACGGCGAGCACCGCCAGGATCTCGCCCAGCGTTATCCATCGCCGCCGGATGGCAGCGGATTCGGCGGCGCGCGCCTGGGCTTCGGGATCGGCTTGCGCCGGTGCGGGCGCTTCGGGGGCGGGGTCTTCCACGAACCCGAACTAGCGGAGCACCGCGGCCCGCGCTAGCGCCGCGGGCTCGGTCCGCCGCGATAGCCGCCCTGGCGCTCGAGCATCCAGCCGGGATATTCCGCCGGCAGCTTGCTCACCGCGTCGAGCTTCGCCAGCTCCTCCGCAGTGAATTCCACCTCTACCGCGCCGAGATTGTCCGCCAGCTGCTCGGGCCGCTTGGCGCCGACGATCACGCTCGACACCGCCTTCTGGTGCAGCAGCCAGCCCAGCGCGAGCTGCGCCACCGAACGGCCCTTGGCCTCGGCCAAGTCGCGCAGCACGTCGACCACGTCATAGCCGCGGTCCTTGTCGACCGGCGGGAAGTCGAACCCGGCGCGGCGGCCTTCGCCTTCGCCGTCGCGGGTATATTTGCCCGAAAGGAAGCCGCCGGCGAGCGGGCTCCACACCATCAGCCCAACGCCTTCGCTCTCCAGCGCGGGGATCACCTCGCGCTCGAGGTCGCGCCCGGCGATGGTGTAATAGGCCTGGAGCGATGCGATCGAGGCGTAGCCGCGCGCGGCCGCAATCCCGACTGCCTTCATCACCTGCCACGCTGCCCAGTTGGACAAGCCGATATACCGCACCGTGCCGCGTCGGACGAGGCTGTCGAGTGCATAGAGCGTCTCCTCGATCGGCGTGACGCTGTCGAACCCGTGGATCTGGTAGAGGTCGATATGGCTGGTGCCGAGCCTATCGAGGCTCTTCTCCACCTGCGCCATGACATGGCCTCGCGAGGCGCCGGCGCCGTTGGGGCCGTCATGCATCCGGCCGAGCACCTTGGTCGCCACCACCACTTCGTCGCGGTGCACGCCGAGGTTCTTGAGCGCCTGGCCGAGGATCTTCTCCGAGCGACCCTCGGCATAGACGTTCGCCGTGTCGAAGAAGTTGATCCCCGCGTCGAGCGCCGCCTTGACCAGCGCATCGGCCTCTTCCTGCTGGAGCTGGCCGATCCGCCCCCACATGCCGCCTTCGCCGCCAAAGGTCATGGCGCCGAGGCAGAGTTCGGAGACGATCAGGCCGGAGCGGCCGAGCTGGTTGTAGCGCATGGGAGGACCTCTTGGGCGGAAGGGGAGGAGCTCCGCAAATGTGGTCCGCCGCGCTGCGCTGCAATGGCGGCGCGCGGGATTTTTGTGCGGCCGCGCCGTGAGTCGGCGCCATGGCAACGGTGTCAGCAAACTCAGACAATATGCCGCGATGCGGCAATATCCCGTGCTGTGGCGCGGTAAGTGGCTGCAAGGGCTGAAAACTAATGCGCTGCAAATGTATGAGTTGACAGCCAAGCCGGTCGGGCATAGCCAAATGTGACCGCTAACATCGCGTGGTGCGATGCGAGCAATGGCCCGCAAGAGGCCCTTACAGGAGGGGATATATGCACGCCCGAGTTGCATCCGGTTTCGCTGCGCGTCGTCTGGCAATCCTCGGCGCGGCTCTGCTCGCCGGAACGGCCTGGCCTGCGCTCGCCCAGAACACCAGCACGGCCGCCGACGCGCCCGCCCCGCAGGCACAGAGCGTGCCCGAGGAAGAGCAGAGCATCGTCGTCACCGGCTATCGCGCTTCGCTGCAGAGCTCGACCAACGCCAAGAAGAACTCGGTCGGCTTCACCGATTCGATCTTCGCGGAGGACATCGGCAAGTTCCCCGACACCAACATCGCGGAGAGCTTCAACCGTATCCCCGGCGTGACGATCGCCCGCGAAGTGACGGGCGAGGGCGTCAACGTCACGATCCGCGGCCTCGGCACCAACTTCACCCGCGTGCTGCTGAACGGCGCGCCGGTCGCGGTGGCCTCGACCGGCCGCACCGACTCGCAGAACACCAACCGCGAAGTCGACCTCGACATGTTCCCGACCGAGCTGTTCACCTCGCTGACGGTGAACAAGAGCGGCATCGCCGACCAGGTCGAGGGCGGCGCCGCCGGCACGGTCAACATGCGCAGCGCCCGGCCGTTCGATCGCACGGGCACGCACGTCACCTACGGCGCGCAGCTGACCAAGAACACCAATTCGGATGACTGGGGCTATCGCGGCTCGCTGCTCGGCAGCACCACGATGGGCGATTTCGGCATCCTGCTTGGCGTCGCGGGCGTGCACAACAAGGTGCGCACCACCGGCTTCGAGACGATCGGCTGGACCAACCCGAACCTCTCCGCCGCTCAGTGCGGCGCGGCGACCGGATGCAACCCGACCGGCGGCGGCAACTGGACGATCCCGGCCACTGTGCCCGCCGGCTCCGGTGCCGGCCTGATCACCGGCACGCCGATCGACCAGGCCTTCCTGCTCGCCCGCAATCCTGGCGCCAATATCGGCCAGATCGACAACGGCATCATCCCGCGCCTCGGCCGCAAGATGTTCGAGGAAGGTACCAAGGACCGCATCAACGCGATCGCCAGCCTCGAGTACAAGGGCGAGAGCTTCCACGCCTATGTCGACGGCATGTTCGGCTGGAAGGACAATGAGCTCGAGCGCGTCGACATGAACTGGGTAGGCCGCAACGGCGCCGCCATCCCGCTCAACACCACCTACGACAAGACCGACTGCTCGCAAGGCTGCACGGTGACCAAGGGCACCTATGCCAATGCGCAGTGGTTCCTCGAATATCGCCCGTTCATCGAGAAGACCAAGTTCTGGGGCGTGAACCCGGGCTTCGACTGGCAGATCGCTGACAAGCTCAAGTTCGAGGGTGCCGCCAACTATACCTGGTCGAGCTTCCACCGCGAGTCGCCCAGCGTCGTGGTGCTCACCACGCCCGGCGCGGGCGTCGTGGTCAATTACGACAACACCGCCGGCGAGATGCCGTCGATCACCACCAATATCGATCTCAACAACCCCGCCAACTTCTCCTGGCCGGGCGGCCGCGTGAACATCCAGGACGAGAAGCGCGTCACCGAGACCAAGGGCATCCGCGGCAACCTCGCCTGGGGCGACAATGCGTTCAACCTGAAGGTTGGCGCCGCCTATGACGACACGTCGCGCCGGATCAACGCCTATGACAACAGCCAGGCTTGGCAGAACGCCGTGTGCGGCGATCGCCCGAGCGTTTTCGTGCCCTCGCCCAACACCCAGCCGCCCTGCAACGGCCTGGTCCAGACCGGCGCGGCGCCGGCGGGCTATCCGACCTACCCGGCCTATGGCACCGGCTATTCCTCCGGCGCCACCGGCCCGGTCACCTATGGCGGCTCGCTGATCTCGAATGCGCAGCTGCCGGGCCTGCTCCGGCCTACCTCGGCGGGCTTCGTCACTGTCGATTGGGACGCGTTCAAGAAGGCGTCCAACTATGACGCCTTCCACGACGCCGCGCCCGAGGCTGGCTCATCGAACACGGGCGCCAGCGGCGGCTATGTCCGCGAGAAGGTGCTCGGCGCCTATGCGGAGGCGAATGGCGACCTGCAGCTCGGGCCCAACCACCTGAACTACAATGTCGGCGTCCGCTATGTGCACACCGATCAGACGATCGGCGGGCGCGTCTCGATCTCGGATCCGCGCAACTCGCAGGATCCGGACGGCGCCGGCCCGCTGCCCGCGGCCTGCCCAGGCACCGGCAATGTCCGCGACGGCAGCTGCTACCCGAACATCACCAACTTCGTGTACACCGACTCGAACTACGAGAACTGGCTGCCCTCGGCGAGCGCGGCCTTCCATCTCGGGGACGCTGCGGTGGTCCGCGCCGCGGTTTCGAAGACGCTGACCCGGCCCAATCCCAACACGATGCTGCCGGGCCTCAACTTCTCGAGCCCCTCGGCCGATGTCGGCTCGGTCGGCAACCCGTCGCTCCAGCCCTATCTCTCGACCAATATCGACCTGGGCTTCGAATATTATACCGGCCATGAGGGCTATGTCGGCTTCACTGCCTTCCGCAAGGCAGTGACCGGCTTCACCACCACCGGCACGGTGACGGTGCCCTTCGCGGCGCTGGCGGCGTACGGCGTCACCTTCGATACGCTGACGCCCACCCAGCAGGCGGCGATCAACTCGCGCGGCGGCCCCACCGGCGCCACCGTGGTGCTCCAGCAGCAGGTCAACGCCACCGGCACGCTCAAGGTCAACGGCCTCGAAGTGAACTGGGTGCAGCCGCTCGACTTCCTGCTCGGCGGGCTCGGCCTCAACGGCTTCGGCTTCAACGCCAACCTGACGCTGATCGACCAGACCGGCTCGGGTGCGGCGCCGGCCGTCGCAGTGGGCGTCTCGCCGGTGACCTACAACATCACTGCCTATTACGAGCATGGCGGCGTCAACATCCGCGCATCGACCACGTTCCAGCGCGGCTCGGTCTCGTCCGACGCCAATCAGAACGGCATCGCGCTCGCCCGGCTCTATTCGAACGACTATCAGCAGTATGACCTCTCGGCGAGCGTCGACTTCGCCAAGGTGTTCGACATGAAATGGGCGCCGGAACTGACGCTCGACGTGATCAACCTCACAAAGGAAAAGCAGCGCAGCTACTTCCAGTTCAACAATGCTGCCTTCACGCTCTACGATCCGGGCCGCCAGGTCATGATCGGGCTGCGCGGCCGGTTCTGACGGTCTCGCAGTAAAGGGGGAGTGGCGGCCGGGC
The DNA here is from genome assembly GCF_040049295.1 of Sphingomonas sp. KR3-1. NCBI lineage: Bacteria > Pseudomonadati > Pseudomonadota > Alphaproteobacteria > Sphingomonadales > Sphingomonadaceae > Sphingomonas > Sphingomonas sp. KR3-1. The sequence goes on along the minus strand of NZ_JBDZDQ010000001.1, from coordinate 900,850 downwards.
CCTTTCAACCGGCCGCCACTGCCGAACCCACCTCCATGGGAAATCAGGCCGCTTCCGGGCGGCCTCTTTTTGCGCAAGTTTTGCAGAGCCTTTTGTGCAGGCGCGAACCGCGCTACCGGGGCGCATGACGCAACCGAAGCTGATCGCCGGCCTGGAGCTGGGCGGCACCAAGTGCGTGGCGCTGCTCGCCACCGGGCCGGACGACGTGCGCGACCGGGTGACTATAGCCACGACCGATCCCGAGGCGACGCTGGCGGCGATCGAGGCGGCGCTCGATCGCTGGGCATTCGATGCGATCGGCGTGGCGAGCTTCGGCCCGGTCGGCCTCGATCCCGCCCGCGCCGATTATGGCTCGATCACCGCCACCACCAAGCCGGGCTGGAGCGGCACGGACCTGATCCGCCGCCTCACGGCGCGCTACGGCAAGCCGATCGGCTTCCAGACCGATGTCGGCGGCGCTGCGCTGGCCGAGGCACGCTGGGGCGCCGCGCAGGGCATGCGCGCGCATGCCTACATCACGGTCGGCACTGGCGTCGGCGTCGGGCTGGTCACCGGCGGCGTTCCGATGATGGGCTGGGCGCATGGCGAAGCCGGGCATATGCGCCTGCCGCGCGCGCCGGGCGACAGCTATGCCGGCTGGTGCCGCTTCCATGGCGATTGCCTTGAGGGGCTGATCTCCGGCCCCGCGCTCGCTGCGCGCTTCGGCATGCCGGGCGACCAGCTGCCCGACGACGGCCCGGCATGGGACCTGTTCGTCCACGATCTCGCGGCCATGCTCCACAATCTCGTCGTCACCGCAGCGCCCGAGCGGATCGCGATCGGTGGCGGCGTGGTGGCGTCGCGCGACTATCTGTTCCCCCGCATCCGCGCCCGGCTGGTCGAGAGCCTGGGCGGCTATGGCGCGCTCGCCGAATGGGCGGAGACGATCGATATGCGGGTGGGGGCGCCGGGACTGGGCACGATGGCCGGCCCGCTGGGCGCGATCGCGGTGGGGCTGGGGGCTTAGGCCAAAAAGAAAATCGTCATCCCCGCGAAGGCGGGGATGACGAGTGACGAGTAAGGTGGGAAGCACCCTCCCTCAAATCACATCCATCTCGCTGTTGTAGTGATGCCACGCCAGCACCGCCGCCGCGCCGCGGTGCGGGCGCCAGGCTTCGGCCACTTCGCGCGTCAGCTTCTCGCTCGGGCGTTCTGGATGCCCCAGGATCCGCCCGACCTCGATCTGCACAGCCAGGTCGCCTGCCGGCCAGATGTCGGGGCGCCCTTCGGCGAAGAGCAGATAGACCTCGGCGGACCAGCGGCCGATGCCCTTGATCCGGGTGAGCGCCGCGATCGCTTCCTCGTCGTCCGCCGGCAGATGCGCGAGGTCGAGCCGTCCGCTGGTCACTTCCTCGGCCAGGCTGCGCGCATAGGCAGCCTTCTGACGAGAGAGCCCGGCGGCGCGCAGATCCTCGTCGCTGGCGCGCGCGATCGTGGCCGGGTCGGTCAGCTCGCCCAGCTGCGCCGCCATCTTGTTCCAGATCGAGCCCGCCGCGGCGACGCTCACCTGCTGGCCGATGATCGTGCGCAGCAACGTCTCGTAGCCGCGCGCGCGGATGCGGGGCGGGGGATAGCCGACCCGGCCGATCGCGGCGGCGATCAGCGGCTCGCGTGCAGCCAGTGCATCGAGCGATGCCTTGAGTTGATCCGCGCTCAGGCCCATGGGAGCGCGCCTTGCGAAGCGCCGCTTTCGGCGGCATGGACGAAGCCGGAACAGGAGAATCTCATGCCCAAGCTTATCGTCGTGACCCGGGATGGAGAAGAGCGCGAGGTCATGGGTGCGGCGGGCCTGAGCGTGATGGAAGTGATCCGCGAGAGCGGCTTCGACGAGCTGCTCGCGCTGTGCGGCGGTTGCTGCTCCTGCGCGACCTGCCACGTTCATGTCGATCCGGAATTTGCGGCCAAACTGCCGAAGATGAGCATGGACGAGGACGACCTGCTCGACAGCGCCAGCGACCGCGACGCGACCTCGCGCCTGTCGTGCCAGATCCCGTTCACGGATGAACTGGACGGCCTGCGCGTCAAGATCGCCGAAGAGGATTGATCTTATTCACCCTCTCTCCGCCGGGGAGAGGGTGGTGAGGCGAAGCCGGAAGAGGGGCAGAACGAGAGGCGAGCGATCACCTCTCGTTCTGCCCCTCTTCTTTCGCTGCTTCACGGTTCCCCTCCCTCTCCTCGGAGGGTAGGGGAAAAGGTCACTGCAGCGCCCGCACCCGGATCGACGCCATCGGCGCATCATGGGTGTTGGTGTCGGTCTTCCAGACGACCGTCTTGTCCTTGCCGACCGTCTCCGCGCCGTTCTCGTTGTTCTGGCTCACCAGTTCGGCGTCGGTGGTCAGGGTGAAGGTGCCCTCGAGCCGGTTGAAGGCGTCGCCGATGCCGCCCGGCATCATCGCCAGCGCGCTCATGTCGCCCATATTGCCCATGCCGGTGCTGCTGCCGCTCATCCGGACATAGCCCGGCGCCTTGACGCGGATCACGTCCTTGCCGCGCAGCTCCACGGCGATCCACGGCATGATCATCTGGTTGTCGAGATTGTACGGGAAGACGAAGCCGTGATCGAGCACGCCCGATATCTGGTAATCGACCCAGAAGGTGCCGTTGCCGCGATATTCGACCGTGCGATAGCCGGCTTCCTTGGCGACCTCGACCGCCAGCTTGCGGAAATTCTCATCCTGCTTGGCCTTTTCCGCCGGGGTCAGCGTGAAGTCCGGCTCGGCGGAGGGCGCGTCCTTCTTGCCCGCCTGGCCCTTGGCGCCCTGCGCCATGCCGGCCTGCATCGCCTTGCCCATGAAGGCCTGGAGGTCGACGGCCATCACCTCGCCCTTGTAGGCGAAGGTGAAGCTGCGGTCGGCATGGATGGTCAGCGCCGACTCATATTTCCCCGGCACGAACAGGCAGCTCGCCAGCACCAGCGGCGCGGCCAGCGCGAAGGCGATGGCCCTCAAACGATGCAGCATGGAATCCCCCTTTGGCGTCAGCCGCGGGTCGCCACCGCATAGAGGGCGATCGCCGCGGCATTGGAAACGTTCAGGCTCTCGACCTTATCCGAGATCGGCAGCTTCGCAAGCAGGTCGCAATGCGCTTCGGTGTTCTGGCGCATGCCTTCGCCCTCGGCGCCGACCACCAGCGCGATCTTGCGCTGCTCGCCCATCACTTCAGCGAGGGTGCTTTCGGCATGGCCGGTGAGCCCGATGCGCCAGAAGCCCGCCTCGGCGATCTCGTCCAGTGCGCGGGCCAGGTTGACCACCCGGCACCACGGCACCACTTCCAGCGTCCCCGCTGCGGCGCGGGCGAGCGTGCCCGTCTCGCTCGGCGAGTGCCGGTCCTGGGTGACGATGCCGAGCGCGTCGAACGCCGCCGCGGTGCGCAGGATCGCGCCGACATTGTGCGGATCGGTCACCTGGTCGAGGATCACCAGCGGGCGATTGTCGTCGGCGCCCTGGGCGAGCAGGTCGCCCAGCCACATGTCCTCGAGCGGATCGACTTCGGCGACCAGCCCCTGGGCAGGCGCGTCATTCGGCACCAGCCGGCCGAGATCGGCGGCATTGGCGAAGATGATCGGGATCGTCGACGGAATGTCGAGCCCGGCCAGCGCCTCGTGCGTGCCCCAGATCTTGCGGACGGTGCGCTCCGGGTTTTCGAGCGCGGCAAGCACCGCGTGGCGCCCGTAGAAACGGGGCCGGTTCGACGATGCCTGGCTCGGACGGTGACCGCGCTTGGCCATCAATGCGCTCCCGGTGCTGCGTAGAACTCATCGGACGGCTTGGGCGCCTGCGCCACCGGCACGCGCGGCAACGCCTCGGCATTGGCCGCATCGACCAGGAAGGCGGCGAGGATGATCGCGCCCTGGCGCAGGTCCTCGGACTTCAGATGGTCGAACGTGTCGACATTGCTGTGGTGCACGGTCGAGCCATAGTCGAGCGGGTCCTGGATGAACTGGAAGGCCGGGATGCCCACCGCGTCGAAGAACACGTGATCGGTGCTGCCGGTGCGGCCCGTGCCGACCTTGGTCGCGCCCATCGAGTTGAACGGCGCCATCCATTCGCGGAAGATCGGCACCACCGCGGTGTTGCCCTGGGTATAGATGCCGCGGATCTTGCCCGAGCCGTTGTCGAGGTTGAAATAGGCCGCGAGCTTGGAATGATCGGCGCCCGGGGTGATCGGGAAGGCCTTGCTCCAGCCCATGTAGCGCGCAGTACCGGTCAGCCCGGCATCGACCGGGCGGCTGGCGACATGGTTCTCGACATAGGCCATCGAGCCGAGCAGGCCCTGCTCCTCGCCGGCCCACAGCGCGAAGCGGATCGTGCGCTTGGTCTTGATGCCCGATGCCTTGATGATCCGTGCGGCCTCCATCACCATCGACACGCCGGCGCCATTGTCCGCCGCGCCGTCGCCCATCGCCCAGCTGTCCATGTGTGCGCCGGCCATCACATAGCCCGCCTTGGCATCGGTGCCCGGGATGTCGGCCAGGATATTGTACGCCTTGGTGTCGCTGTCGTCATAGGTGACGTCGCTGTTGAGCTCGAGGCTGGGCGTCGCGCCCATCTTGGTCAAACGCGCGAGGCGGCGATAATCTTCGGCGGCAAGCTCGAAGCCGGGCAGGGGCGGGGTGGCGCCGACCTGGAACTGGCTGTTCTGGCCGTGCACCAGCTTGTTGTTGCGGCTCGACATCGTCGCATAGGCGATCGCGCCCTCGGCCTTCAGGAAGGCATCGCGCTTGGCGGCGAAGGCGAGGCGGCTGGCGCTGCTCGGGCGGCGCGCGGCGTTCGCGCCGTTCTGGGGCTGGAAGGTGTCGGCGCGGTCGAGGTCCGCATCGGTCTTGCGGCTGAACGCCGGATCGGTCGCATCCTCGATCTCGGTGGGCTCGCTGATCAGCACGATCTTGCCCTGCAGCTTGCCCTTGTACTGGGCGAAGGCCGCCTCGTCGGCCATCGGCGCGAGCGCGACCTGGCCGGTGATCGGGCCGTTGGTGCCGGGCGTCCAGGCGAGCGGGGCTGCGACCAGGGTGAGCGGGCGCGGCGCGACCATCTTGGCGCTGGCGTTGCGCGCGGACCAGCCGCGGCCGAACTCGAAGCCTTCCTTGTGGACGTTCGCCAGGCCCCATTCGCGGAACTTGGTCTGCGTCCAGTCCTCGGCCTGGCGCATCGCAGGCGAGTTGGTGAGGCGGCCGCCGATCACGTCGGTCAGATACTGGGCGATGCGCATCACTTCGCTGCGATTGGTGCCCTCGTCGACGATCTTGTCGACCGGCGCGCTGGGGCCGTCGGGACCCTGGGCAGCGAGCGGAACCGCCGCGGTGGCGGCGAGCAAAGTGGCGATGGCGAAGGAAAGTCGGCGCATTGGGCCCCCGGAATGTGGAATCTCTGGAAGCGGCGGACGCTATGCTGCGCAAAGACTCTGCGCAAGGCGTTGACAGGTGCCCGCCGCTTCGGCAATGGGCCCCCTCTCGCCCGTACGGCGCCATGGACAGGTGGCCGAGTGGTTAAAGGCAGCAGACTGTAAATCTGCCCGTGCAAGCGTACGCTGGTTCGAATCCAGCCCTGTCCACCATTTCCCCGGCAGCGACAAACCCGCCCCTCGGGGCAACTTCTTCCTCGACCCGCTTCGCCCGCGAAACTAATGCGGAAACGAACGGCCGCCGCGCAGGCGCAGCCGACGGTATCGGGTCTTCGCATGGACGAGAATGCCTCCCCCCTTTCGGTCCTCGTCGTCGAGGATGACGCCGAGCTGGCCCAGCTTCTCGCCGAGCAGCTGGGTGCCGCGGGCTATCAGGTGGAGATCGAGGCGGATGGCCGCGCCGCGATCGACCTGGTCGCGGTCCGCCCGTTCGACGTGATCCTGCTCGATCGCATGCTGCCGGCGATCGACGGCGTCGATGTACTCAAGCGTCTGCGGCGCGAGCAGGTGGACGTGCCGGTGATCCTGCTCACCGCGCTCGGCCGGCTGGCGGAGCGGGTCGAGGGGCTCGATGCCGGTGCCGACGACTATATCGTCAAGCCGTTCGAGATCGACGAGCTGGTCGCGCGCATCCGCACCGTGCTGCGCCGGCGGGTGTCGCCGAATGCCGACAACTCCACGGTGAGCGCGGGCGACGTCACCGTCAGCCTGTTGCGCCACCGCGTCACGCGTGCCGGCCAGCCGATCGAGCTGCACAAGACCGAGATCAAGCTGCTCGCCGAGCTGGTCCGCGCCGCAGGCAGCGTCGTCACCCGCGCGATGCTGCTCGAGAAGGTGTGGGGCTATGATTTCGTGCCGACCACCAACATCGTCGATGCCTATATCCGCCGGGTGCGGCTGAAACTGGAAGTGCCGGGCCTGCCCGATCCGATCGCGACGGTGCGCGGCGTGGGCTATATGTTTCGCGGCTGAGCATGCCGCTGCGCTCGCTCCGGGCGATGGTCATCGCCTTCATCGCCATGCTGTCGCTGGCAACCCTGCTGACCGCCGCTGCCGTCTATTTCGCGCTGATGGGGGCGATCGACGTCCAGGTCGACAAGCGGCTCGAGCGCGAGGCGGCGGAGCTGCTCGAGGGCAATCCCCCGGTCGCGCAACTGGTCGAGCGGATCGCCGGCGAGATGCGCCGCCGCGACAGCGCCGATATCGGCTTCCTGCTGCGCGCGCCGGACGGGAAGCACCTGGCGGGCAACATCGTGCTCCCCGCGCCGGTGCCGCCCGGTATCTCAACGATCGGCAAGGAGCAGGGCATTGCCGGGCTCACCCGCGGCCAGGCGCTGCTGACGCGGCTCCCCGGCGGCGCAGCGCTTACCCTCGTCGCCGAGAGCGAGCCGATCGAGCATCACGACGCGCAGCGGCTGCGCATCCTTGCCGCCGGCTTCGGCACGATCCTGCTACTGCTGATTGCCGGTACCTGGGCGCTGAGCCGCGCGATCACTGCCCGGATCGACCGGCTGCGCACCACCGCCGAATCGATCGTCGACGGCGACATGCAGGCGCGCGTGCCGATCGACGGGCTGGGCGGGCCGTTCGAGCGCCAGGCCGAGGCGTTCAACCACATGCTCGATCGCATCGACGCGCTGATGGTCAGCCTCACCGGCATCTCGAACGATATCGCGCATGACCTGCGCACTCCGCTCGCCCGGCTCCACGGCCGCATCCAGGCGCTTGCCGTGCGGCCCGAGGCCGAGGCCGTGCGCGGCGAGATCGAGGCGCTGGCGGCGCAGAATGGCGAGATCCTCCAGATGTTCGCCGCGATCCTGCGTATCACCGAAGTCGAGGGCGGCGATCGCCGCGCGCTGTTCGCCCGGATCGATCTCGGCGACCTGATCGAGGAGGCGGGCGCCGCGCTCGATCCGGTGATCGAGGAAAGCGGCCATGTCCTCACGATCGCGCCGGGCGAACCGCTGGCGGTGGAGGGCGATGCCCGGCTGCTCGCTCAGGCACTGGTCAACCTGATCGAGAATGCCGTGAACCACACGCCGCCGGGCACGCGCATCACGCTGGGCGTCCGGCGCCACGGCGACCTGGCCCGGCTCACCGTGCGCGACGACGGCCCTGGCATCCCCGAGGAAGCACGCACCCATGCGCTGCGCCGTTTCGGCCGGCTGGAGGCGAGCCGCAACCGCCCCGGCCACGGTCTCGGCCTGCCGCTCGTCCAGGCGATCGCGCGGCTGCATCACGGCACCCTCGAGCTCGCCGACGCCGCGCCGGGGCTTGCCGTGCATCTCGACCTGCCGCTGGTACCCTAGAAAAGCGAAACGGCCCGGAGGTTTCCCTCCGGGCCGCTCGCAATCTTCAGCCTGAACCCAGTTTAGAACTGGATGCTGGCTTCCGCGCCCCAGGTGCGCGGCGGGTTGAAGTTGGCATAGTCGCCCAGGATGCCGCCATAGTTGGACGACGTCAGGGTCGAGCCGGTGTAGTTGAGCACCGGCGACGAGTTCGCGTCCGACCGGCGGTAGATATAGGTGTTGTTGAGCAGGTTGCGCGCCCAGAGCGAGAGCGTCACCTGGCTGGTCTCGTTCATCTTGATGTCCGCCAGTGCGATGCGGCCGTTCACGACGAAGCTGGAGTCGGTCTTGGTCGGCTCGAGCTGGAAGCTGTACTGGCTGCTCGCATAGTTCGCATCGAGGTGCAGGCGCACATTGGCACCGCCGCCGATGGTGATCGGCAGCTGATAGTCGATCGCGCCCGACGCCGCGTTCTTCGGCGTGTAGACGATGTAGAGCTGCTGCGGCAGGCCGCCGGTCAGCGGGTTCACTGCCGAAGGCGCCTTCCAGTAGGTATAGGCATAGGATGCCGACAGCGTCAGCTCGCGGGTCGGCTTCACCGTCAGATCGGCTTCGATGCCGCGGATCTTGGTGTCGCCAGCGTTCTGCGTCTGCTCGACATGCGCGCCGCTCGTCGGGCCCGACGTGGTGTCGAACTGGTCGAAGTCGAACTGCGTGTTGCTGCGGTTCATGATGTAGCCGGCCAGGTTCAGGCGGGCGTGATGGTCGAAGAAGTCCATCTTCGCGCCGACTTCGTACGACTTCACCGATTCCGGACCGAACGCGTTGAACGTCAGCGAGCGGTCATTGGCGCCGCCGGCGCGGAAGCCGGTCGCATACTTCGCGTAGAAGTGCATGTCCGGGCTCGCATCGAACGCGATGTTGAGCATCGGGTCGAAGCGGCTGACGCTGTTCGAGAAGGTGTAGCCCTGCACCGCGTTGTTGACGACGTAGAGCCCGCCGTGGCGCTTGTCGTTGGTGAAGCGGCCGCCGGCGGTGAAGTGCAGCCCGGTGCCTTCCGGCGAGAAGGTCAGGTTGCCGAATGCCGAGTAGTTGTGGTCCCAGGCCTGGCTGGCGCGGGTGATGAACTGGCAGCTGTTCGCGAACTGCGGAACCGTGGTCGCCAGCGTGTTCACGCACGAGGCGGCATAGGGCTGGGCGCCCGAGTTGGCGCTGGTGACCGTGCCGGTGACGATCGGGCTGCGGATCGTGTAGGCAGTGCCGTCCGCGTTCCACAGGTTGCTGAGCGGCGTCGCGGCATATTCGGTCGCGTGCTCGGTGTAGTAATAGGCGCCGACGACGAAATCGAACTGGTCGAAGCTGCCGACCGCCTGGAATTCCTGGCTGAACTGGTGCTGGTCGAGGTACGACAGGCTGTAGCGGCTGAAGTTCGCGTTCGGCGCGAAGACGCTGCGCTCCGGACCGCCCGAATTGTCCCACTGGTCGGTGCTGACGCCGCGCCATGCGGTGATCGAGCGCAGCTCGATGCCCGGTGCGACCTTGTACTTCAGGTTCGCGGTGGCGCCGTGCGTGATGTCGACGCTCGGCTGCTGCGGCACGCCGACATCGGCAACCGTCTGGCGATCCGGGTGTACGCCGACGAGGGGCGCCTTGGGCGCGATGCAACCCACCCGCGTCGAGGAGACGTTGTTCGAGCTGGTGACGAGCGCGCCCGGCGCGAAGGTGCCGCCGCAGGGCGTGGCGACCGTGCCGGTGCCCGGCAGGTACAGCTGCGTGCCGACGGCGCCCGTATTCGGGTTGGTGTAGGTGCCGACGACGTAGCCCTTCGGGTTGAAGTTGATCAGCTGGCTGTACTGCGGCGTGTTGTCGTCCTTCGCATAGTCATACGAGAAGTCCGCCGTCAGGCCGTCGACCGGGGTCCAGCGCGCAGCGGCGCGGCCGCCCTTGCGGTCGTAATAGTTCCAGCCGGTCGAGCCCGCGAGCGGATCCTTCACGGTCGGATCCTGGTGCTGGTAGACGCCGTCGAACTTCAGCGCGATGTTCGCGAAAGAGGGCAGGTCGAGATGCGCTTCGGCATTGCGGCTGCCATAATTGCCGACGCCGGCGACGACGCGGCCGTCGAACACGCCGGTGGGCGCCTTGGTGACCATCGACAGCGCGCCGCCTTCGGTGTTGCGGCCGAACAGCGTGCCCTGCGGTCCCTTCAGCACTTCGATGCGCTCGATGTCGAACAGCGCGGCGTTGAGGCCCTGGGTCTTACCGAGCGCGACGCCGTCGATATAGACGCTGACGCCGCCGTCACGGGCGGTCTGGTTCTGGTCGTAGGGGACAATGCCGCGGATGCCGATCGTCAGCGCCGACTGGCGCGCCTCGAAGGTAGCGACGCGCAGCGACGGCACCGAGCCGTCGGCCAGGTTGAACAGGCTCTGGACGTGGCGATCCTGGAGGTTCTCGGTGCTCAGCACCGAGATCGAGATCGGCGTCGCCTGGAGGTTGGTTTCGCGGCGCTGCGCGGTCACGACGATGTCGGCCAGGCCGCTCTGGTCGTCGCTCGACTGGGCCTGGGGCGCGGGCGCATCGGCCTGCGGCGCGGCCGGCTTGTTGTCGTTGGAGGTCGCTGCAAGCGCCGGTGCGGTCGCCGTGAACAGGGCCACGCCGCACAGCAGCAGCGATAGGCGTTGAGTATGGGTGGTTGCCACTGGTTGATTCCCCGCAAGTGTTGGTGTCGGGGAGCGCAACTAAGTAAGTGCGGTGGCAGTATTGTTACATCACTTGTAACAATCTAAGATATGCCGTGTCATTTTCGGTTCATAATCGAGTTATTGCGAGTAGATTCAGAGTAAGCTGCGGCGAGATTGCTCGACGGCTAAGGTAATTTAAGCGTAAAATATCGTCAAATAGTGACGCAATGACCACATGTGCGTGGGGTGCTGCGCCAGTTCAGCGATGCAACTGCCCGACATCTGTGCGATGAATCGGTTGGGCACGGCGCTGTTTAGGCCAGCGCGGGCCCCGTTTCGACCAGCGATACTCGGTTTTCTTCTGCGCGGCGCTCGGCCGCGTCCGCTTCGTCAGGCGACAGGGCCAGCGTCTCGCCCGTCTCTTCCTCGATCCCGTCCTCGATATGCGTCTTGTGGACGTGTCGTATCATCGTCGCCCATTGGCGGATTGAACCCATGTGCGACCCCTCGCTGAACTCTTGTTGCGAGGGGTCATAGCCCAAGTCCGGACGCGAAGATGCGGGGAATACGTCGTTAACGCGGCGCGAATCACCTTTATGCGTCGAGTACCGCGCCAACCAGCTGGCGGAACGCATCGGCGCGGTGGCTCATCGCGTGCTTGGCCGCGGGCTCCATCTCGCCGAAGGTCCGGTCATGTCCCTCGGGCAGGAACACCGGGTCATAGCCGAACCCGCTCGTCCCGCGCGGCGGCCACACCAAGGTGCCGTCGACGCGGCCTTCGAACCACTCGACATGCCCGTCGGGCCAGGCGAGCGCGAGCGCGCAGACGAAATGCGCGTCTCGGCTGGTCTCGGGCGGCAGGGCGGCGAGCTTGTCCTCGACCAGCTGCATCGCCACGCCGAAGTCCTTGCCCGGGCCCGCCCAGCGCGCCGAGAAGATGCCGGGATCGTTGTTCAGCGCCTCGACGCACAGCCCCGAATCGTCGGCGAGGGCAGGCAGGCCGGACAGGTCCGCCGCCTGCAGCGCCTTCAGCTCGGCATTGGCGACGAAGGTCGTCCCCGTTTCCTCGGGCTCGGGCAGGTCGAGCTCGGCCGCCGAGACCGGCTCGATCCCATAGGGACCGAGCAGCTCGCGGATCTCGCGCACCTTGCCGGCATTGTGGCTGGCGATCACCAGCTTGCCGGGCTTCAGCTTGCGGATCGCTTGCGGAGTCTCGCCTTCACCGGTCATCCGATTGCCTTCAGCTGCGCGTCGAATATCTGGGTGCAGCCGATCCGCGCGAGGCGGAGCAGGCGGAGCAGCCCTTCCTCGTCATAGGTCGCGCCCTCGGCGGTCGCCTGCGCCTCGGCGATGTTGCCGTTGGAGAGCAGCACGAAATTGGCATCGGCATCGGCGCCGCTGTCCTCGACATAGTCGAGGTCGAGCACCGGGTTGCCCTGATAGATGCCGCACGACACCGCGGCGACCTGGGCGATGATCGGGTCTTCCTTGATCAGGCCCTGCGCCATCAGCTTGTTCACCGCGATGCGCAGCGCGACGAACGCGCCCGAGATCGCCGCGGTGCGCGTGCCGCCATCGGCCTGGATCACGTCGCAATCGAGCGTGATCTGGCGCTCGCCGAGCTTCTTGAGGTCGGTGACCGCGCGCAGCGAACGGCCGATCAGCCGCTGGATTTCCTGGGTGCGGCCGGACTGCTTGCCCTTGGCGGCCTCGCGCTGGCCGCGGGTGTGCGTTGCGCGCGGCAGCATGCCGTATTCGGCGGTGACCCAGCCTTCGCCCTTGCCCTTGAGCCAGGGCGGCAGCCGCTCCTCGACGCTGGCGGTGACGAGCACGCGGGTGTCGCCAAAGCTGATCAGCACCGAGCCCTCGGCGTGGCGGGTGAAGTGGGGCTCGATCGTGATCGCACGCATTTCGTCGGGGGCGCGGCCGGATGGGCGCATCTGCTTCAGTCTCCTGCAAGGTTTGAAGCGGCACGTAGACGGAACGATGGGAACGCGCCAGTCTCGGTCCGCGATCCGTGGGAGAACAGGGAATGCGCAGGTTTGCGATTATCGGGCTCGGCGCGCTGGCGCTGGCGGGCTGCGCGAAGAACGAGGTCGGGCCGGGCAGGCCGGTGCCGATCGAAGCCGATTCGATCCGCTACGAGACCGGCCCGTGCTTCGGCCGCTGCCCGGTCTACACCGTCACCGTGCGGCCCGACGGCACCGGCATGTTCGAAGGCAAGCGCTTCACCGCGGTCACCGGCGAGAAGGCGTTCACGCTCAGCCGCGCCCAATATGATGCCTTCGCGGCCAAGCTCGGCCCCTGGCGCCCCACGAGCGGCGAGGTCCGCTATGCGCCCGGCGAGAAGACCTGCCCGCATGTCGCCACCGACATGCCGAGCGTCGACGTCACCTGGACCCGCGCGATCGGCGACAGCCAGCACCTCTATGTCTATTATGGCTGCGTGATGCAGAACCAGGCGATCAAGCAGGCGCTGGGCGAGGCGGCGGAAGGCCTGCCGATCCAGGAGCTGATCGGCGAGCGGCCCTGATTCCGGCGTCGGGGTGACGGTGGAACGATCGGTGACTACATACGCCTGATGACCACCCCGCCGATCCGCGAACTGACCGACCGCGCCCGCGACGTGTTCCGCATGGTCGTCGAGTCGTACATCGACACCGGCGTGCCGGTGGGCTCGCGCACGATCGCGCAGATCTCCGGGCTCAACCTCTCGCCTGCCTCGATCCGCACCGTGATGCAGGATCTCGAGGAGCTCGGCCTGCTCGCCGCGCCGCACACCAGCGCCGGCCGCATGCCGACCGAGACCGGGTTGCGGCTGTTCGTCGACGGCATGATGCAGGCGAACGAGCCCTCGCTCGAAGAGCGCGCCGCGATCGAGCGCAACGCCGCCGAGCGCGGGCCGGTCGAGGCGGCGCTCGCCAACACCACCGCTGCGCTCTCCGGCCTGTCGGCCTGTGCCGGCCTGGTGCTGGTGCCCAAGGCCGAGCCGATCCTGCGCCAGTTCGGCTTCGTGCCGTTAAGTGCGGATCGCGCGCTCGCGGTGCTGGTCGGCGAGGACGGCTCGGTCGAGAACCGCGTGGTCGAGCTCGCCGGCGGGATGGACCCGGCGGCGCTCCAGCGCGCGGCCAACTACCTCTCCGCCACCTGCGGCGGGCTTACGCTCAGCCAGGCGCTCGCCCGGGTCGAGCGCGATCTCGGCCAGCAGCGCGCCGCGCTCGACAGCGTGGCGGCCGCGCTGGTCGCGCGCGGGCTCGCCGTGTGGAGCGAGGACAGCGATCGCCGCCCGGTGCTGATCGTGCGCGGCCAGGCGCGGCTGATCGACACCGCCGCCGCCGAGGACCTCGACAAGGTCAGCCAGCTGCTCGACCAGCTCGAGGGGCAGGAGGAAATCGCCCGCCTGCTCGATTCGGCGCGCGACGGCGAGGCGACGCGCATTTTCATCGGATCGGAGAACAAGCTATTCGCGTTGTCCGGCTCATCGGTGATCGCGAAGCCGGTGCGCGCGCTCGATGGCCGCGTGGTCGGCGTGGTCGGCGTGATCGGCCCGACCCGGTTGAACTATGCGCGCGTCGTGCCCATGGTAGATTTCACGGCGGCCACTTTGGCCCGATTACTGGCCTGAACAGGGAAATATGACCGAAGAATCGAAGGTGACGGACATGCAGGACGAAACGACTCTGCGCGAGGAAACCGCGGAAGGCGCGCCCGAAGTGGCCGAGCATGACCGCGCAGCCGAGCTCGAGGCGCAGCTCGCCGAGGCCAAGGCCGCGGTGATGTATGCCCAGGCGGAGACGCAGAATGTCCGCCGCCGCGCCGAGAAGGAAGCGCAGGACGCCAAGACCTATGCCGCGACCGCGTTCGCGCGCGACGTGCTCTCGGTCGCCGACAATCTCACCCGCGCGCTCGCCGCGATTCCGGCCGAGCTCAGGGACGACGACAAGTTCAAGGGCCTGGTCACCGGCCTCGAGGCCACCGGCCGCGAGCTCGATTCGGTCTTCGCCCGCCACGGCATCTCGAAGATCGTCGCGCTCGGCGAGGCGCTCGATCCCAATCGCCACCAGGCGATGATGGAAATGCCGAGCGCCGATGCCGAGCCGGGCACGATCGTTCAGGAGATCCAGGCCGGCTACATGATCCGCGACCGCCTGCTGCGCCCGGCGCTGGTCGGCGTGGCGAAGAAGCCGGATTGAGCTTCGGCGCCTGACGAAGTGCGAAAGGCCGGGGCGATGCTCCGGCCTTTTTCTATTGTGGCTCCATCTTTTTTCCCCAGACTTCGCCGGGGAAAAGGGCTCTGCTGGTCCGCGTCAACATGACCGGATTTTCATTTGAATTCCACGCTCCGCGACGCCATGTCGCCCGCGGACGCACGGCCGTGCGTCCTTACCCGCCACAACTCCGAGAATGGGGTCATGTCCAGCAACGATCATAGTCGATCGACCGTGCCGTCCGAGGCCCTGCGCTGAGCTGACCCGCTCACCTCGCGCACTGGCCCGGGCGGCCGGTCGCAATGAGGTGTAGAATGAACGCAGCAATCCGTTTCCTCTCGGATCTCCGCCGCCTGGGCGTAGGTCGCGATCCCCATGCGCTGTTCGACGCGCGGCAGACCTTTGGCGAGAAGCTTGCCGACCGGGTTGCCGCGGTGGGCGGCTCCTGGGGCTTCATCATGGGCTTCGGCCTGTTCCTAGCCGCCTGGGCGGTGCTCAACACCGTCGTGCTGGCGAAGCACGCCTTCGATCCGTTTCCCTTCATCTTCCTCAACCTGATGCTGTCGATGCTCGCCGCGCTGCAAGCACCGATCATCATGATGAGCCAGAACCGCCAGGCAGCGAAGGACCGGTTCGAGGCGCGGCTCGACTATGAGACCAATATCCGCGCCGAGGCCCAGATCGAGAGCCTGCACGAGAAGATCGACGCGCTGATGCTCGAGATCGCCCGGCTCTCGCGCGTCGAATGAACTAAGCTATTGCTAGTCATTCGCAATAAGGTTTAAGGCCATCTCCGCCCGGCGGCCGTGCCGGGCAGGGGATTCGCCGTGTACGAGTATCTCGATCGTTCCGCCGCCGAGCTGGGTTTCACCGATCAGCTGCTGCTCACCTCGATGCGGCAATGGGTCGCCGCGATGCGCGCCGGGCGGTGCCCGTGCAGCGTGCTCGGCCCGGTGCTCCAGGGGCGGGGGCTTGCGGAAATGCTCCCCGATCTCAACATGGCGATGCTGCTGCTCGAGCGGGAGGGATTGTCCCAACTTCGCTTCAAACCGCCCTTCGCGGCGGAAATTGGCGATGACGAGGCCTTGCTCCTTTCGCTGCATGCGCTAGCACGCGCCGGCGCGCAGCCGCGCGTCGACGCCGTTATCGAGCAGATCGTGAAGCCAGAAGCGCGCCTGCCGCTCTCCGTCGCGGTGGTGCGTATCGCCGTTGCTTTCGTGCGTTGAAGTAAAATTACGTTGCAGTGCAGCTTGGATTTGGAAAGAGCCGACCTCGTGAATATGCATGCCCGAACCCCGATCGTCCTTCCCGACCACCCCGCGTTCCAGACGTGCGCGGTCCGGTGGGTGAAGCATTGGAACGAGCATCTGTTCAGCTTCGCGATCGAGCGCCCGGCGAGCTTCCGCTTCCGCGCCGGCGAGTTCGTGATGATCGGGCTCGAGGGCGAGGGCAAGCCGCTGATGCGCGCCTATTCGATCGCCAGCCCGACCTGGTCGGACGAGATCGAGTTCCTGTCGATCAAGGTCGAGGACGGCCCGCTCACTTCGCGCCTGCAGCTGATCCAGCCGGGCGACCAGGTCTATCTCGGCAAGAAGCCCACCGGCACGCTCGTCGCCGATGCGCTGCTGCCGGGCAAGCGGCTGTTCATGCTGTCGACCGGCACCGGCCTGGCGCCGTTCCTCAGCATCGCCCGCGATCCCGATACCTATGACCGGTTCGACCAGGTGGTGATCGTCCACTCGACTCGCCGGGTGAGCGACCTCGCCTATCATGACGAGCTGACCGCGCAGCTCGCCAACGATCCGCTGGTGGCGGACCAGGCGCTGCTCCAGTTCCACTATATCCCCACCGTGACGCGCGAGCCGTTCCGCACGTCGGGGCGCATCGGCCAGCTGATCGAGAATGGCTGGCTGTTCAAGGCGCCGGTCCAGGGCCATCCCGAGCTCAACCCGGAGACCGACCGGATCATGCTCTGCGGCTCGAACGCGATGATCAAGGACTTCGCGCAGATGCTCGAAGGCCATGGCTTCGAGGAAGGCTCGAACGCCAACCCGGGCAGCTTCGTCCTGGAACGCGCCTTCGTCGGCTGATCTCTAAATTCCTCCCCCAGCTTGCTGGGGGAGGGGGACCATCGCACAGCGATGGTGGAGGGGCCGCCGGCATAGCCGGCGGACTTCGTCCGCCGCCCCTCCACCACGCCCTGCGGGCGCGGTCCCCCTCCCCGAGGCAAGCTCGGGGAGGATTGAACCCCCCTTGCAATGTAGGATTTCGCCTGCTGTGCTCGCCCGATGGCGCGGCAAGCAGCCCGATCCTGGCCTGATTCGGATCGCGGCGCCCGCCACTCGGGCAAAGTGAAACGATTTGCCCCGACTCCCTTCACTTTAGCGGCCCCTGTCAAGATTTCCGGCTTTGCACGCGGGCCGTGCGCGCCCTATCTCCACCGCATGTCCGGCCGCTTCGATCATGTCCCCCATCGCCGCGCGCTGATCGATCGGCGCGGCGTTGCCGAGCGGCTGGCCGCGCTCGAGGCCAAGGATGGCGCGAAGCTGCGCGCCGCCGGTACGAAGGAGCTCAAGGCCGCGCTCGATGCCGGCCGCGCCGAAATCGCCCGCCGCCTTGCCGAGCATCCTTCGCGCGGGCACGAGATCGCGGCGTCCGGCGCCTTCCTGATCGACCAGCTGCTCCGCCTGCTCTGGGATTTCACTGTCGAGCGGCTCCACCCGAACCCCAATCCGAGCACTGCCGAGCGGATGGTCCTGCTCGCGGTCGGCGGCTATGGCCGCGGCGAGATGGCGCCGCATTCGGATATCGATATCGGCTTCCTGACGCCGTGGAAGGTCACCGCCTGGAGCGAGCAGGTCATCGAATCGATGCTCTATTCGCTGTGGGACATGCAGCTGAAGGTCGGCCATTCGTCGCGCTCGCTCGACGAGATGGTCCGGCAGTCCAAGGCGGACGTCACGGTGCGCACGGCCTTGCTCGAGGCACGCTATGTCTGGGGCGATACCGATCTCTATGACGAGGCGGCGCAGCGCTTCAAGGTCGAGGTCCAGGCCGATACCGCCCGGACGTTCATCGCCGAGAAGCTCGCCGAGCGCGAGGCGCGGCACAAGCGGATGGGCGACAGCCGCTATGTCGTCGAGCCCAATGTCAAGGAAGGCAAGGGGGGCTTGCGCGACCTGCACACGCTCTTCTGGATCGGCAAATATGCGTACAATGTCCGCGAGACTGCCGAGCTGGTCGAGAAGGGGCTGCTGACAAAGCTCGAATATCGCCAGTTCCGCCGTGCCGAGAATTTCCTCTGGGCGGTGCGCTGTCATCTCCATCTGATCACCGGCCGCGCCGAGGATCGGCTGACCTTCGACGTCCAGCGCGAGATTGCCGAGCGCATGCGCTATGCCGATCGTCCCGGCATGTCGAAGGTCGAGCGCTTCATGCGCTTCTATTTCCTCCAGGCGAAGGGCGTCGGCGACCTGACCGGCGTATTCCTGGCGCATCTCGACGAGCAGTTCGCAGCGCGGGGCAGCCGTTTCGGCTTCCCGCAGCTCTGGCGCCGGCCGCGCAAGTTGAAGGGGTTCACGCTCGATCGCGGCCGCCTCGCGCTGCCCCGCGACGATTTCTTCCGCGAGGATCCGGTGCGGCTGATCGAGCTGTTCCAGCTCGCCGACCTCTACAATCTCGAGGTCCACCCGCTGGCGATGCGCGCCGCGGGCCGCGACGCCAAGCTCGTCGACGACGTCCGCGACGATCCCCGCGCCAATGCGCTGTTCCTCGAGGTGCTGACCAGCCCGCGCACGCCCGAGACGGTGCTGCGCTGGATGAACGAGGCCGGGGTGTTCGGCCGCTTCGTGCCGGACTTCGGCCGCGTCGTCGCGCAGATGCAGTTCGACATGTACCACCACTATACGGTGGACGAGCATTCGATCCGGGCGATCGGGCTGCTGAGCCAGATCGAGAAGGGCGAGCTGCGCGACGATCATCCGCTCGGCACCAGCATCTTCAAGCAGATCGCTCAGCGCCGCGCGCTCTATGTCGCGGTGCTGCTGCACGACATCGCCAAGGGGCGCGGCGGCGACCATTCGGTTCTCGGCGCCGAAGTCGCCGAGCGGCTCTGTCCGCGGCTGGGGCTCAGCGCCGCCGAGACCGAGACGGTGGCCTGGCTGGTCCGCTGGCACCTGATCATGTCCGCCACGGCATTCAAGCGCGACCTGTCAGACTTCAAGACGATCCTCGATTTCGCCGGCCATGTGCAGAGCCCCGAGCGGCTGCGCATGCTCCTCCTCCTCACCATCGTCGATATCCGCGCGGTGGGGCCGGGCGTGTGGAATGGCTGGAAGCGCCAGCTGCTCGCCGACCTCTATGATTCCGCCGAGGAAGTGCTCCGCCTCGGCCACAAGCAGAAGGGCCGCACCGAGCGGATCGCCGCCAAGCAGGAGGAGCTCACCCAGCTGCTCGGCTGGGACGAGCCGCGCATGGCCGCGTTCAAGAAGCGGATGACCGAGAGCTACTGGATCGCCGAGCCGGCGGACGTGCTCGAGCGCAATGCCCGCCAGATCGATGCCGCGGGCGACGCCCAGCTCTCGGTCGAGGCGCAGGTCTATCCCGAGCGCGGCGCGACGCTGGTGACGGTCTATGCCGCCGATCATCCCGGCCTGTTCTATCGCATCGCCGGGGCGATCCATGTCGCTGGCGGCAACATCATCGATGCGCGCATCCACACGACGCGCGACGGGCTGGCGCTCGACAATTTCCTGATCCAGGATCCCCTGGGGCGGCCTTTCGACGAGGAGGCACGGCTCAACCGGATCAAGGCCACGATCGCCGATGCGCTGGCGAACCGTGCCAAGCTGCAGGATCGCCTCAAGGCCAAGCCGCTGGTCCGCCCGCGGGCGGAGGCCTTTGCGATCGAGGCCAATGTGCTGATCGACAACAATGCCTCGAACCGCTTCACCGTGATCGAGATCAACGCGCGCGACCGGCCGGCCTTGCTCTGCCATCTGGCCTATGCGCTGTTCCAGTCGAAGGTGACGATCCATTCGGCGCATGTCGCCACCTATGGCGAGCGCGCCGTCGATACCTTCTATCTGACCGATCTGATCGGCGATAAGATCGAGAATGGCGGCCGGTTGAAGACGATCGAGCGCCGGCTGCTCGAAGCTGCGACGGGTGATGGCACGGTGGCCGAGGCCGCCTGACGAAAGGGAGACTGCGATGCCGGTGATCGGATTGGGTGGCTTCTTCTTCCGGGCGCAGGATCCCGACGGGCTCAAGGCCTGGTACGGCGAGGTGCTCGGCGTTGGCGGCGGCTTCGGCAAGGACGAGAGCGGCCAGTCCAGCCCCTGGTTCTGGCATCCCGAGCCCGGCGGAATCGTGTTCCAGCCGTTCAAGGCGACCACCGACTATTTCGCCACCGACAAGAGCTTCATGCTCAACCTGCGCGTCCGCGATCTCGACAGCATGCTCGACCAGCTCAATGCGCTTGGCATCGAGATCATCACCAAGGAAGAATGGGACACGCCGGAGACGGGCCGCTTCGCCCGCATCCACGATCCCGAGGGCAATCCGATCGAACTATGGGAGCCGCCGGTGGCGGATCAGGCCTGAACGCATGGAAATTGTCGGGGATTATGGGCGCGACGGCTATGCGCATGTGAAGGGGTTGATCGGCCAGGAAGTTGCGCAGGCGATGCTCCAGGCGCTGCGCGAGGCGATCGGCCCGCGCGAGATCGCGTTGAGCGCAGTGAAGGATCACCCCAACCTGCTCAAGCGCGCCGCCTTCGAGATCTACGGCCATCATTATCGGCCGATCCTGCATTTCCTGTGGGGGCTGACGCCGCAGGTCAGCGTGATGCTCGGCAAGGACCTGCTGCCGACCTATTCCTATCTGCGCATCTACCGCGAGGGGGATGTCTGCCGCGTGCACTGCGACCGCTATTCCTGCGAGCACAGCATGTCGCTGACGCTCGACTATAGCGACGGGGTGCCCTGGCCGCTCGACGTCGCGAAGGAGGCCCAGGCGCCGAGCTCGCGGGTCGAGGAGGGGTTCGACAGCGATCGCTATGCCTCGATTGCGATGGAGGCGGGCGATGCGGTGCTCTACCGCGGCGTCGATCACCGCCACGGCCGGGTGACGCCCAACCCCAATGGCTGGTCGGCGCATCTCTTCCTGCACTGGGTGGACCGGCATGGCCCCTATGCCGACTATGCCTTTGACGGCCAGATGAAGCCGGCGCCGGTGAGCTTCAGCTTCGTCTAGCGCTTCTGCCAGACGCGGGCATAGTCGACTTCCATCCGCGCCGGGAACGCGCCCGCGTCGATGCCCCGGTCGCCGCCCCAGCCGCCGACGGCGAGGTTGAGGATGAGGTATTGCGGCCTGGCGAAAGGCCAGGTGTCGGGGTTGCCCTTGTGGTCGTTGTCGAAGCGCAGAAAGGCGCGGCCATCGACACCGATCAGCATCCGGTCGGCGGTCCAGTCGAGCTGGTAGGTATGGAAGGCAGTGCAGGCATCGGGGATCATCGCCTGCGCGGTCTTCTGGGTCTTGATGACGTGGTTATAGGCCTTGGTGTGGATCGAGCCGTGGACCCGGCCGGGATCCCAGCCGACATGCTCCATGACGTCGATCTCGCCGAGGCCGGGCCAGCCGGCACGCTCGTCGGTGCCGAGCATCCAGATCGCCGGCCACAGCCCCTTGCCGCAAGCGAGCTTGGCCCGCACCTCGACGAAGCCGTAGGTCCAGTCGGCGATGCCGCGGGTGACGATCTTCCCCGAGCTATAGTCCTGCCCGCCGAAATCGGGGCGATCGGCGAGGCGCTCCCTGCGGGCCTCGATGACCAGGTGGCCGTTCTCGACTCGGACATTCTCGCGCCGGTCGGCGGCGTAATATTGGAGCTCGTTGTTGTACCAGCCGAGCTTGTTGCGGCTGGTGTCATAGGCCCATTTGCGGGGATCGAGGCGCTTGCCGTCGAACTCGTCGGCCCAGACCTGCCGATAGCCCGGCGAGACCGCGATCGGCTCGTCGGTATGGGCGGTGGCCAGCGGGGCCTGGATCGTCTGGGCAGAAACGGCGCCCGGCAGCAGGATAGCTGCCGCCAGGGCGCCGCTCAACTTCACTTGGGCGACAGCACCATCAGCATCTGCCGGCCTTCCATGCGCGGATAGCTCTCGACCTTGGCATCCTCGGCGCAATCCTCCTGGACGCGCTTGAGCAGGTTCATGCCGAGCTGGCCGTGGCTGAGCTCGCGGCCGCGGAAGCGCAGGGTGATCTTCACCTTGTCGCCTTCGCCGATGAACTTGTGCACGGCCTTCATCTTCGTATCATAATCATGATCGTCGATGTTCGGACGCATCTTGATCTCCTTGATCTCCTGCGTCTTCTGGCTCTTGCGGGCGAGGTTGGCCTTCTTCTGCGCCTCGTACTTGAACTTGCCCACGTCGAGGAACTTGGCGACGGGCGGGTCTGCATTGGGCGACACTTCGACGAGGTCGAGACCAAGCTCCTGCGCCTGCTCCATCGCCTCGCGCGTGTACATCACGCCGAGATTCTCGCCCTCATGATCGATCACGCGGACCTTGGGCGACTGAATGAATTCGTTAAACCGCGGACCGTTCATCGGCGGTGCCACCATCGAGCGGCGATTCATGGGCGGACGTATACGACTTGCTCCTGTTGTTGCAGACTCGGGGTTTGGGCGGCTCAATAACGCACGACGGGGCACTTCGGTAGCCCGCTGCCGGCATTTCCGCCGAAATTCCGCGCAGTGTGGCCTGCGCGTTACTGCAATATCGGCGCGGGGTGCCCCGGAAGCAACCCCCGCGCCGCTAAAGATCAGCCCAGATCGGGCGGAGTCGCCTCGCCAACCAGCTTGGTGACGGCCTCGTCGAGGCTCAGCATCTGCTGGCCCTGGCTGCCCAGCACGCGCAGCGCCACGGTGCCTTCCTCGGCCTCGCGCTTGCCGACGACCAGCAGGTTGGGGACCTTGGCGACCGAGTGCTCGCGCACCTTGTAGTTGATCTTCTCGTTGCGCAGATCGGTGTCGACGCGGATGCCCGCGGCGATCAGCTTCTTCGCGACTTCCTTCGCATAGTCGTCCGCGTCCGAGACGATCGTCGCAACCACGGCCTGGGTGGGCGCCAGCCACACCGGCAGCTTGCCGGCGAAATGCTCGATCAGGATGCCGATGAAGCGCTCGTACGAGCCGAAGATCGCGCGGTGGAGCATCACCGGACGGTGGCGCTCGCCATCCTCGCCGACGTACGACGCATCGAGGCGCTCGGGCAGCACGCGGTCCGACTGGATCGTGCCGACCTGCCAGGTGCGGCCGATCGCATCGGTCAAATGCCATTCGAGCTTCGGCGCATAGAAGGCACCCTCGCCGGGCAGCTCTTCCCAGCCATATTCCTCGGTCGCCATGCCGGCACGGACCACGGCGTCGCGCAGCTCGGCCTCGGCCTGGTCCCACATCTCCTCGGTGCCGAAGCGATTGTCGGGGCGCAGTGCCAGCTTAATCGAATATTTGAAGCCGAAGTCCTTGTAGATCCGGTCGGCGAGGCGGCAGAAAGCCTGGACCTCGTCGACGATCTGGTCCTCGCGGCAGAAGATGTGCGCATCGTCCTGGGTGAACTGGCGGACGCGCATCAGCCCGTGCAGCGCGCCGTGCGGCTCGTTGCGGTGGCAGCAGCCATTCTCGTAGAGGCGCAGCGGCAGGTCGCGGTACGACTTGATGCCCTGCTTGAAGATCAGGATGTGCGCCGGGCAGTTCATCGGCTTCAGCGCCATCCACTGCGCGTCGTTCGAGATGATCGGGCCATCATCCTCGACGTTCGGCACCTCATCGGGGATGACGAACATGTTCTCGCGATACTTGCCCCAGTGGCCGGACTGCTCCCATTGGCGCGCGTCCATCACCTGCGGCGTCTTCACTTCCTGATAGCCCGCCGCATCGATCGCCCGGCGCATATAGGCCTCGAGCGCGCGCCAGATCGTGAAGCCGTGCGGGTGCCAGAACACGCTGCCATGCGCTTCGGCCTGGAGGTGGAACAGGTCCATCTCCTGACCGAGCTTGCGGTGGTCGCGCTTGGCGGCCTCCTCGAGGCGCACGAGATGCTCGTCGAGCTGCTTCTTGTTGAGCCAGCCCGTGCCGTAGATGCGCGAGAGCATCGCGTTCTTCTGGTCGCCGCGCCAATAGGCACCCGAGACGCGCGTCAGCTTGAAGGCATTGGGATCGACCTTGCCGGTGGAGGCGAGGTGCGGGCCGCGGCACATGTCGAGCCAGGCATCCTCGCCCTTGCCGGCGCGGTAGACGGTCAGCTCCTCGCCCTCGGGCAGCTCCTGCGCCCATTCGGCCTTGAAGCTCTCGCCCTGCTTCGTCCAGCGATCGATCAGCTGCTGACGCGACCAGACCTCGCGGACGAGGGGCTCGTCCGCGGCGATGATCTTGCGCATCTCGGCTTCGATCGCCGGCAGGTCCTCCTCGGTGAAGGGGCGATCCTTGGGGGCGAAGTCGTAATAGAAGCCGTCATCGGTCGACGGGCCGAAGGTGATCTGCGTGCCGGGGAACAGGTTCTGCACCGCCTCGGCGAGGATATGCGCGAAGTCGTGGCGCGCCAGCTCGAGCGCGTCCTTCTCGTCCTTCGCCGTCACCAGCGCCAGCTGGGCGTCGCCCTCGAACGGGCGGCCGATGTCGCGCAGCTCGCCATCGACACGCGCGGCGAGCGCTGCCTTGGCCAAGCCCGGACCGATCGCGGCGGCGATGTCCGCCGGGGTAGTCCCCGGGGCTACCTCGCGGACGGAACCGTCGGGCAGCGTTATGCGGAACATCTCGGACACGGATTCGACTTTCGTGAAGGTTGTTTGGAGCGCGGCTTATGCCTTCGCGGGTGCGATATAGGCAAGCGCCCGTGCAATTGCTTGTCGAGCCGCGCTCAAAGTGAAGGGAGTCGGGGCAAATCATTTCACTTTGGGACGTGGGCGGAGGGGCGGTTTTCCGATGCGCTCGAAAAAATCGCGCCGTGCCCATGCACAAGGGCGTGACAGACAAAATCCTACATTGGAAGCCTGTTTCGAGATGGCGTAGATTGGGGAACATCTTCGTCATCCCGGCCTTGCGCCGGGATCCCACTTCTTCCCGCAACAGAAATAGCGGGACTCCGGCGCAAGGCCGGGGTGACGAGGAAAACAGATATTCGTTTGGCTCTCAATCTGGAGCCGCAGGCGAAACAAGAGAGGCTCGACATGGAAAACCACCGCGCGACCACGATCCTGCCGTGCAACGACCTGGCGGCGAGCCTGGCCTTTTACGAGCGGCTGGGCTTCCGGCTGACCAGCGATCACGGCGACTACAAGATCCTGGAAGACGGCAAGGGCTGGCACCTGCACCTGAACAAGGCAGTGCTCGGCTGGCTGGTGCCGGGGCACAATCCGTTCGGCATCTATCTCTACACCGACGATGTCGACGGGGTGGCCGCAGGCGTGCGCGAGCTGATCCTCGAGCCGGAAGGGCCGAGTCTCAAGCCCTGGGGCTGCTACGAGTTTGCGCTGAGCGATCCCGACGGGACCCTGGTGCGGATCGGCCGCATTGCGGGCTGAGATCGCGCAATTGCTGGCGATGGCGGACACGGCGGTGCGCCAGCGCCAGTACGGCCAGGCGCTGCCGATGCTGAGCCGCGCGCTGGCGCTCGATGTCGAGGGCGTCGCGCCGGCCTATGCGCGGCTGCTGGCGGGGATGGCGCTCACCGGCTGGCCCGAGCAGCTCGAAGCGGACCTGGTTACCTGCCTGCACGCCGGATCGGTCGACCCGCAGACGCTCGCGCGGACGGCGGCACGCATGCTGCTGGTGAAATACCCCACGCTGGTGGTGGCGGAGGATGCGCTGTGGGCGGCATTCCTCACCCGCTGCATCAATGTCGATCCGGCGATGGAGGCGCGGCTGGTCTGGCTGGCGGGGCAGGCACTGCCCGCCGGGCTGCGCGAGGCGCTGGCGGTGCAGGCGTTCGCGAGTGAGTATGTGTGGGGCGGAGAGGGGCTGGGGGTTCCGCTTGCGGGGGCGGCCGAGATCGAAGCGGAGCGGAAGCTCGCTGAGAATATACCCTCTCTTTTACCCCGGCCTTCGCCGGGAAAAGAGGAGGGGAAAGATCGCGTCGTTTCCGAAGCCGTGCGCGCCCAGTACGAAACCAATCCCTATCCCCGCTGGCGCGCGCCGCCGGTGCCGCATCCGGTATCGATAGCGCAGCATCTCGCGGCGCTCGGTGCGCCGCAGGCCGAGCCGCTCGAAATCCTCGTCGCCGGCTGCGGCACCGGGTTCGAGCCGATCGACATGGCGCGGATGGATCCGTTGCTCGCGATCACCGCGCTTGATCTCAGCGCAGCCAGCCTCGCCTATGGCCAGCGCATGGCGAGCCGGCTCGGCGTGGACAATGTCCGCTTCGTCCAGGGCGATATCCTCGACGTCGCGCAGCTCGGCCAGCGCTTCAACCTGATCAGCAGCACCGGCGTGCTCCACCATATGGAGCGGCCCGACGAGGGGCTCGCGGCGCTTACCGGCGCGCTGGCGCCCGGCGGGGTGCTGCGCATCGCGCTCTACAGCGAGCGGGCGCGCGCCTGGGTGGCCGAGGCGCATCGCGCGATCGCCGCCCAGGGCTGGGACATCCGCACCTTCCGTGCGCACGTGCTGTCGCTGCCCGCAGACGCGCCGCTCGCGCGCCTCCGCGAAAGCGACGATTTCTATACGACGAGCGGCTGCCGCGACCTGTGCTTCCACGTTCGCGAGCATTGGTATCGCCTGCCGGCGATCGGGGAGATGCTGGCGGTGGCGGGGCTGGACTTGCTGATGCTCGATGCGCCGCCCGAGGCGGAGGCGCGTTTCGCCGCGATGCATGGCGATGCGGACCGGCATGACCTCGCGCTATGGGATGCGGTCGAGGCAGCGCATCCGCATCTGTTTGCGGGAATGTTCCACCTGTGGGCGCGCAAGGCCTAATAGCCCTCTTCCCTCCGGGAGAGGGAGAAGGAGGTTCACCCGTCGATCGGCAGCGGGGCGTCGGGCGAGACCAGGCCGTCCGTGCGCAGCTCGCGCCAGAAGTCGGCCGGGATGGCTTCGCTCAGCGCGGCATGGTCCTCGGCCAGCCGGCTCGGCTTGCTCGCCCCCGGGATCACCGCGGCGACGGCAGGATTGGCGAGCGAGAATTGCAGCCCCGCCGCCTTCATGCTCACGCCGTGGCGGTCCGCGATCGCCTTGATCCGCGCGACCTTGTCGAGCATCGCCTGCGGGGCCGGCGCATATTCGAAATGCGCGCCGCCGACGAGCACGCCCGAGCTGTAGGGCCCGCCGACGACGATGCCGAGGCCGCGCTCGGCGACCTTGGGCATCAGCCGCTGCAGCGCGCGGTCGTGATCGAGCAGCGTATAGCGCCCGGCGAGCAGGAAGCCGTCGGGCCGCGGCTCGTCGAGATCGAGCAGCAGCTCGCATGCCTCGACCTTGTTCACGCCCAGGCCCCAGGCCTTGATCACGCCTTCGTCGCGCAGCTTGTCGAGCGTGCGGAAGGCGCCCTTGCGCGCCTCGGCGAAGCGATCGACCCATTCGTCGCGGTAGAAATCCTGCGCCAGGTCGTGGACGAAGACGATCTCGACATGATCGGTCCTGAGCCGCTTCAGGCTGCCCTCGATCGCGCGCATCGTGCCGTCGGACGAATAGTCGTTGACCACCTTGTTGGCGCGGCCGTGCGCGAAGACTCCGGCTTTCTCGCCCTGGTCGCGTGCGCTGATATCCTCCAGCTCGTCGAGGATGACGCGGCCGACCTTGGTGCTGATCACATAGTCTTCGCGCGGGCGCCCGGCCAGCACCTCGCCCAGGCGGATCTCGGCCAGGCCGGCGCCGTAGAGCGGGGCGGTGTCGAAATAGCGGATGCCCTGGTCCCAGGCGGCATCGACGGTGGCGCGGGCCTCTTCCTCGGGGATGTCGCGGAACATGTTGCCGAGCGGCGCGGTGCCGAAGCCCAGCTTGCCGGGAAGGATGTCCTTGATCGCCATGTCGCTCGCTCCGTGTTCAGCCTTGCCGGCAGATAGGAAGGCGCGCCGGCGGGCGGAAGACCCGGACGGGTAGGCTCAGATCAGCCCGAACGGTACCACCCGGTTGAGGCGGACATGGCCGATCTCGGCGCGGCCGAGATAGGGCACGCCCATGTCGCGGCACCAGCGCACGATCATCTCGTCGATCGTCTCGCCGAAGCTGTAATTGCCGCCGGCCTCGCCATTGTCCTTGACCGCGCTGACCGCGCCCAGCCGCACCCCCGCCACGCCCTTGAGCTGGGTGGCGTGCGCCATCTGGAACAGCATCCGGTCGATCCGGTAGAGCGGCTCGTCGACTTCCTCGACATAGAGGACATGGTCGGTCAGGTCGGGCAGGTATTTGGTGCCGATCAGCGCGTTGAGGATCGACAGGTTGAACGCCGCGGCAGGGCGGCCGTCGGCCAGCGCCGGCTCGAGCCCGCGCTTGTCGCCGTCGATCAGCCAGCCGAGCACCCAGCCTTCGGAAATGCCCTCGTCCTTGAGGCCGAGCCCCGACGACATCGAGCCGTGCGCCTGGCGGCCGACTCGCGCGGCGTAGAGCGCGCCGAGCATGAAGCCCATGTCCGAGAAGCCGATATAGGTCTTGTGGCGGGCCGAGGGGCCGAGCTGCGGCATCACCATGTCGAGGATGCGGTTCGAGCCATAGCCGCCGCGCGCGAACCAGATCGCGTCGAAGCTCGGATCATTGGCATATTCGAGGAAGGCTGCGGCGCGCTGCTCGTCGGTGCCGGCGAAATGGCCCCATTCGAGATAGCATTGCGGGTGGAACACGATCTCGTGCTCGGGATAGGTCAGTGCCATGAACGCCGAGAGCCGCAGCGAGGATTCCCTGCTGACGGTCCGTGCCGGTGCCACCACTCCAATGCGCATGCCTTGCCCCTTCGCTTCGAATTTCCGATAGCGCGAGCATATGGAGCATCGCAAACCTTACTTCTTCGTCGGCATCGGCGGCTCGGGGATGATGCCGCTGGCGATGATCCTGGCGGGGCAGGGCGCCACCGTGGCGGGATCGGATCGCAGCCTCGATTCGGGCCGGCTGCCGGCCAAGTTCGATTTCCTCAAGTCGAGCGGCATCGGCCTGTTCCCGCAGGACGGCAGCGGAATCACCTCGAGCGAGCAGATCGTCGTCGCCTCCGCCGCGATCGAGGAGACCGTGCCCGATGCGCGCCGCGCGACCGAGCTCGGCAATGTGCGGATGACGCGAGCGGAGCTGAATGCCGCGCTGTTCAACGCCTCCCCGGCCTCGATCGGCGTGGCGGGGACGAGCGGCAAGTCGACCGTGACGGGCATGATCGGCTGGATCCTCCACGCGCTCGGCGGCGACCCCACGGTGATGAACGGCGCGGTGATGAAGAACTTCGTCACCCCGGACGCACCCTTCGCCACCGCGCTGGTCGGGAAGGGCAGCGCCTATGTCAGCGAAGTCGACGAGAGCGACGGCTCGATCGCGCTCTATCGTCCGCAAGTGGCGGTGCTCAACAATGTCAGCCTCGACCATTTGCCGATGGACAGGCTGATCGAGCTGTTCGGCGCCTTCATCGCGCGATCGGCCCGGGCCGTGATCAACCTCGACAATGGCGAGGGCGCGCTGCTCGCGGCGACGATGCCGCGCGACCGGCTGGTGACCTTCGCGATCGGCAGCCCCGCCGACCTGACCGCGATCAACCTGCGCGAGCAGCGCTACGGCATCTCCTTCGAGCTGGCGCGCGAAGGCGAGGCCTCGATCCCGGTGACGCTGCAGGTGCCGGGCCGGCACAATGTCTCGAATGCCCTGGCGGCGATCGGCGCGGCGGTGGCGGCGGGGATCGCGATCGAGGATGCGGCGCAGGCAATCCAGGGTTTCCGGGGCCTCAAGCGCCGCTTCGAGCTGATCGGCGAAGTGAACGGCATCGCCGTGATCGACGATTTCGGGCACAACCCGGACAAGATCGCCGCGACGCTCGATACGCTCCACGCGTTCGAGGGGCGGCTGCTGCTGATGTTCCAGCCGCATGGCTATGGCCCGCTCAAGGTGATGCGCAGCGAGCTGGTCGCGATGTTCGCCGAGAAGATGGGCCCAGACGACCTGCTCGTGCTTCCCGATCCGGTCTATCAGGGCGGCACCACCAGCCGCGAAGTGACCAGCGCGGACATCGTTGCCGATATCGCCGCTGCCGGACGCAACGCGCTGCACATTCCCGAGCGCGAGGCAGCGGCGGCGCACCTGGTCGCCACCGCCCGGCCGGGCGACCGGATCGTGCTGATGGGCGCGCGCGACGATACGCTCAGCCAGCTCGCGGCGGAGATGCTCGCGCGGCTAGCGCATTAAAAATTGGCAATATTTCAGGATGTCTGCGGAAAACCGTAGACATTGCGCGTGAAGATGCCAGCATCCCACCGGGATTCCGGAGAGCACGCCATGCCCATGCGCTTGCTGCAGCCACTCTATTGCCTGTTCGGCCGTCACCGCCGCAGCCGCGGCCGTGCCTGGGACGACGGCATGACCTATCGATCCTGGTGCGAGGGATGCGGCAAGCCGATGTTCCGCGACCTGCATGGCTGGCACCTCGATTCCGATCTTGAGGCCGATCCCGAGGCAAAGCTCGATTAGCATTTGGTCTGGTTTGCTTTCCGATATGGAAAGCACAATTGACACTGCATGTTTTGTGGCGTAAAGCTCGCTTTACAAACTGCAAAGGATGCTACTCATGGCAATGAACCGCGCCCAGAAACGCTATACGGTGTCGGTGACCCTGCTGATGATCGGCTATGCCCTGATCCTGGTCGGCGTCGTCGCCTATCACAACCATCACCCGCTGCACGGGCCGCTCGGCTATGTCGCCGGGCTGCTGCCGGCCTTCCCGGTCATCGGGGTGTTCTTCGTCCTTGGCCGTTACCTGATCGAGGAGCGCGACGAATATCTGCGCATGCAGGTCACGCGGCAGGCGCTGATTGCCACCGGCTTCGCGATGAGCATCGCGACGGCATGGGGCTTCCTCGAGAATTTCGACCTCGTGCCGCATGTCTATGCCTATTACGCCGCGATCCTGTGGTTCGCCGGGCTGGGCCTCGGCGCCTGCGTCAACAAGTTCGCGGCGGCCGGGGACGGGGCATGATCAACCGCCTCCGCGTGCTGCGCGCCGAGCGCGCCTGGAGCCAGCAGGACCTGGCCGAACGGCTCGAGGTCTCGCGCCAGAGCGTCAACGCCATCGAGACTGGCCGCTACGATCCGTCGCTGCCGCTCGCCTTCAAGATCGCCGACCTGTTCGGCCTGGCCATCGAAGACATCTTCACCAATCCCGCCAAGGAGCCCAAGCAATGATCCGTCGCCTCGCCTTCGCGCTGCTCGCCACCGCCAGCATCCCGATGATCGTCGATTTCCCCGCCGCGCATGCCGCCGCCGCATCCGCCCAGACGACCCTCATCCAGATGGACCACATCTCGGTGCAGGTGATCGGCAAGGGCAGCCCGGTGATCCTGATCCCCGGCCTTTCCAGCCCGCGCGCGGTGTGGGACGGCGTCGCGCCCGAGCTTGCCAAGGGGCACAGCGTCTATCTCGTCCAGGTCAACGGCTTTGGCGGCGACGCGCCCGGCGCCAACCTCCAGCCCGGCATCCTCGACGGCATGGTCGCCGATCTCCACAAGCTGATCGCGGACCGAAAGCTCGGCCGCCCGGCGGTGGTCGGCCATTCGCTCGGCGGGCTGGTGACGCTGATGCTCGCCAGGGTGCATCCCGGCGATGTCGGCAAGGCGCTGATCGTCGATGCGCTGCCCTTTGTCGGCTCGGCCTTCTTCCCGGGATCGACGGTGGAGTCGGTGAAGCCCCAGGCCGAGGCGATGCGGGCCCAGATGGCCGGGCTCTACGGCCAGCCCTTCCCCGCGGCAGTCGGCCAGGCGATCGCCCGCCAGAACGCGCTCAAGCCGGAGTCGCAGGCCAAGGTGGCGGCCTGGTCGGCGCAGGCGGACATGCGCGTCTCGGGCCAGGCGATCTATGAGGATCTGCAGACCGATCTGCGCCCGCAGCTCAAGGATATCGCCACGCCGATCACGGTGCTCGTGCCCTGGACCGCGATGCGCGGCGGCGAGGCGGCGGTGCTGCCGCTCTACAAGGGTGAATATGCCGGTGCGCCGCATGTGACGGTGATCGGGGTGGGCGATAGCGGGCACTTCATCATGCTCGACCAGCCGGCGGCATTCCAGGCCGCGCTGACCGCGTTCCTCGCCGGCTGAGTCCTCAAAAAGAAGGGCCCGGGAACTGCTCCCGGGCCCAGTTCTGCTCACATCTGTTATCTGGGGATCAGTAGGTCCCGGAGAAGCTCCGGTTCAGGTTCCGGTCGCGATTCCAGTCCTGGTCTTCGCGCCCGCCGAACAGCGCGCCCGAGCGCTCCTCGTCCTTCCACGCCGCCTTTGCTTCGTCGGCGGTCTTGCGCAGCGTCACCTTGTCGTCGACCGACTGGATCCAGCGCGACGGGATCGAATGGTGATGGCCGCCGGCATCGCTGTCGCCCTTGGTCAGGAGGATGCGGTCGCCGCGGATCTTGTCGACCGTGCCGACATGGCTGCCGTCCGACCCGACCACTTCCATATGCTCGCCCACCCGGCGCAGGCCCTCGCGCTGGCCCTGGCGATCGGTGCGCCAGTTGTTGAACTCGCTCTCGAAGCGCTGGCGGTTCTCGCGGCGATATTCGTCATAGTCGTTGTCCAGCTCGGCGATCCGCTCGCGGCGCCAGCTGCCATAATGCTCGTCCGGCCCCTGGGCGAAGCGGTCCTCGCGCGCCTGGCGGGCATCGTAGCGCATGTCCTCCTCGCGACGGCGCTCGGCCTCGCGGTCGCCGAACCAGGAGCGAACCTCGTCGCCGGCGCGATCGAGGAAGCCGCGGTCCGCGTCAGGACCACGGTCATAGCCGCCGCGATTTCCACCGCCATAGCTGCGGTTATATTCGCCGCGCGGGCTTTCCCAACTATTGCGATCGGGGCGATAATCGCGGCTGCCGCGATCCCAGTCAGTGCCATAGCCGCCCTGGCCGTAGCTGCCGCGGCCATAGCCGGACGTGCCGTAGCCAGAAGTGCCGCCATAGTCGCCGCGATAGCCACGGCCCTGGCCGATCTCGCCGGCAGCGGCATATTCGCGGGCGCTCGAATAATGTTCGCCGCCGGCCCGGCGCACGCCGCTGACCTGATACTGGTCCTCGGGGCCGAAATAGCGGGGGTCACCGTAGCGGTCGTTCATGGAATCCTTCTCCAATGCCGAGTTTTCGAGGGGCTGAATTGATGGCGATTCAGCGGATAACGGGCAGGATTGGTTCCGGAAAAAGCGGGGCTTTTCAGCACCGTTCGCCGCGCAGACGACGCGTTTTGCCGCGCAGGTTTCAAGCCGGTTGCATTGGGGATCGCGCGCCGCTAATGGAGCGCCTCTCCGGGGCTCCCGGAGACCGGCGGCGGGGCTGTAGCTCAGATGGGAGAGCGCTGCAATCGCACTGCAGAGGTCAGGGGTTCGATTCCCCTCAGCTCCACCACCGCCCCTTCAAAATGCATCAGGAAATAGCGGCTTGTCCCGAGCCAGGCACTCTGATCGATGTGCCGATGTGTTTGACATTGGGTAATTCCAGGCAGAGATTCGCGGCTCGGCACGAGGGCGACGCGATATGCCAAAATATCTGATCTGGGCGTTGCCTCTTCTTCTGGCGGGCTGCGGCAGCGGCGGAAACGGGGCTGTTTCGCCGGCGCCCACCCCAGCTCCAACCACAACGCCCACACCCACCGCGAACGTCGCGCCAGCCTTTACCTCGCCGGCGACTGCAACCGTGATGGAAGGCACAAAACTCGCCTATCAAGCCACGGCGGTAGATGCGAACGGGGACCCGATCACTTTCTATGTCTGGGGAGGGGCGGATGCCCGCTCTTTCACGATTTCCCCGACAGGCACGCTAAACTTTACCGCCCCTCCCTATACCTTGACCAACGATGCCAATGGCGACCACGTCTACGAGGTCCAGCTGCGCGCGAGCGACGGAAATCTGGCGAGCCTTCTCGACCTTCGCGTGACGGTAGCCACGCCGCCGAGAGATATTCGCTTGCGGCGCATCGCCAGCGGAATCTACACGCCGCATTTTTATGCGCCCTATCCGCCCGCCGACAATAGCCGGTTCCTGGTGGGAACGCGCCGCGGGCAGGTCTTCCTGCAATCTGTAGCCGGTGGCGGTGGCGAATTTGATGGCGTGCCCTGGGGCTCGGGAGGGGGCAACGAAGAGACGGGCCTGCTGGCGGTTGCCGCGCTGCCCGGCTCGCGGCTGCTCCTGGTTCACCATACGCTCGACGATTACACGTCCGAAGTCATCGAGTTCAATATCGATACCCGCGTGCACCGGCGCCTCCTGCTGCTGCCGCATCGGACGAACAGCACCATGAATTTCGGCGGGTGGATGGCGTTCGGCCCGGATGGGTATTTGTACCTGGCAACCGGAGACGGCGGCGGAACGGGCGATCCGGACAATAATGCGCAGAACCCCAGCAGCTTGCTGGGCAAGATACTTCGCATCAAGGTCGATCGGACATCGGGAACCACCGTCTTCGCGCCGGCGCCGGGCAACCCGTATATCGGCGGTGGCGGCAATCCGCTGGTCTTTGCCATGGGGCTGCAGAATCCGCGCCGGGCGAGTTTCGACGGCAACCGGCTGATCATCGTCGACGTCGGCCAGAGCAATACGGACGAAATTGACCTGATGCCGCTCGATCAGCCAGGTCTGAACTTCGGCTGGCCTTATCTCGAGGGCACGACGCCCTATCGCGGCAGCGCGCCGGCCGGCCTGACCGCGCCGGTATTCCTGTATCCGCACAGCGCCGGGCCGCGGGTGCCCAACTCGACCGTTGGATCGATGCTCGGCGGATATGTGTATCACGGGCCGATCGCCGCGCTCCAGGGGCAGTACATCTTCGGCGACTATCTGTTCGGCAACATCTACACGATCCCGGCCTCTGCCTTGGTCCAGGGACAGATTTCCACGTTCGCAAGCGCTCAAAATCGTACCGCCGCCTTCACCCCCCTGCTGGGTAATGGCGATATCGAGCAGATTTCGTCCTTCGGCATGGACGACAGCGGCCACTTCTTCATCATCGACTTCATGACGAGCGGCAGTTACCTGGCTGGCGAGGTCTTTTTGGTCGAACCAGGCTGATCCCAGCCCGAGCCGGGGCCCCCGGCGCTAGCCGTGCCGATTCGCGTCCTTGTCCGCAAATTGCGCAATTTCCGGAACCATATCCCGCGTCCCGGCGTTGCGCCGGGCGGCGTCTTCGGCGCCGATCACTGTTGCGACACCCGGATGCTGTTGGAATAAGGCGGCGAATTCAGGGGTTTGCCTTAGAAGACGGGATTGAATGGTTCAACGGTCCGGTGCGAAGGTCGAGGTGCTGCTGTCCGGTGCGCTTGCCATCCTGCGCGCGGCGCCGTTCGGTGCCTGCCGTGAAGATACACCGCCGCAACAACTAGGCCCTAGGCATGCGGGTTGGCCATGCCCCAGCCTGAAGCCGTCAAGATCCTCGTCGTCGACGATGTCGAGAAGAACCTGATCGCGATGGACGCGTTGCTGCGCCGCAAGGGGATCGAGATCCTCAAGGCGTCGTCGGGCACCGCCGCGCTCGAATTGCTGCTTCAGCACGATATCGCGCTTGCGCTGCTCGACGTGCAGATGCCGGGCATGGACGGCTTCGAGCTCGCCGAGCTGATGCGCGGCACCGAGCGGACGCGGCGCGTGCCGATCATCTTCCTCACCGCGGTGGCGACCGACGAGCGGCGGCGCTTCCGGGGCTATGAGACCGGCGCGGTCGACTATCTGTTCAAGCCGGTCGACCCGCAGATCGTCAGCAACAAGGTCGATATCTTCGTCGAGCTCGCGCGCCAGCGGCTCGAGATCGCGCGCCAGCGCGACCAGCTCGCCGCGGCGCTCGGCCGCATCCAGGCGCATAGCGACAACAGCCCGCTCGCCATCGTCGAGTTCGATGCGGCGTTGCGGGTGATCGGCTGGACCGCCGGCGCGGACCGGCTGTTCGGCTGGTCGGCGATCGAGATGACCGGCCGGCGCGCCGCCGATCTCGGCTGGTGCGACGGGGTGACCGGCGCGGCGCTGGAGACGGTGCTGCGCGACATGGTCGAGGGGCATGAGCTGCGCCGGGTCGAGACGATCCGGGCCACGGCCAAAGGCGGCGCGGCGCTCGACTGCGAATGTTATTGCTCGGCGCTGTTCGAGGGCGAGCGGCTCGTCTCGGTGAGCGTCCAGATCCTCGACGTCACCGAGCGCAAGCGCGCCGAGGCCACCCAGCGGCTGCTGATCGGCGAGCTCAACCACCGGGTGAAGAACACGCTCGCCTCGGTCCAGGCGATCGCGACGCAGACGCTGCGCCACGCCGCCGAACCGGCCGAATTCGCGCCGACCTTCATCGGGCGGATCCATGCGCTTGCCCGCGCCCACTCGCTGCTCAGCGCGACGACCTGGCAGGGCGCGCGGCTGCGCGAGCTGATCGAGGGCCAGCTCCAGCTCGGCACGATCGACCCGGCGCGGCTGAGCTTCAGCGGCCCGGAGATCGAGCTGTCGCCCGAGCCGGCGCTGCACCTCGCGCTCGTGCTCCACGAGCTTTCCACCAACGCCAACAAATATGGCGCGCTCTCGAACGAGGCCGGGCGGGTGCGGCTGGTGTGGCGGTTGAAGGGCGGCAAGCTCGAGCTCGAATGGACCGAGACCGGCGGCCCGGCGGTGGGCGAGCCGACGCGCAAGGGCTTCGGCACCGCGCTGATCGAGCGCAGCCTCAAGGCCGAGGGGGGATCGGCGACCGCGCGCTTCGATGCGGGCGGCCTGCACTGGCTGCTCACCTTGCCGCATGCCGGCGGGGCAGGGCGCGCCGGCGATGCCGACCCCGATGCGGATGCGGGCGGCGACTGGGCACCGGCGGCGACTCCGGCACCCGCTGCGATCGCGGGAAAGCGCTTCGCGATCATCGAGGACGAGCCGCTGGTCGCGCTCGAGCTGATCGCGATCCTGGCCGATGCCGGGGTCGAGATCGTCGGGCCCGCGGCGACCGCCGAGCATGCCCAGGCGCTCGTCGAGAGCGGGCAGATCGACGGCGCGCTGCTCGACGGCAATCTCCAGGGCGCCAGCGTCGAGGCGATCGCACGGGCGCTCGAGGCGCACGGCGTGCCCTTCGCCTTTGTCAGCGGCTATGGCCGGGATCATCTGCCCGACGGGTTCGAGACTGTTCCAGCGATCGGCAAACCGTTCGACCCTGCCGAGATCGTCGCGATCGCCGGCGCGCTGGTGCGCGGCCGCGTCGCCGCCTAGAGGAAGGGCGCGGCGAGCACCATCAGCGCCGCGACCGGCACCACCGCGCGCGGCACCGCGGGGCGGTAGGTCAGCCCGAGCAGGAGGATCGCGCTGACGAACGGGACCAGCCCGAACCACAGCACCAGCGCCTGCCCGCCATCGCGTGCGAAGACAGCCAGTAGTGCGGAGAGTGCGACGAGACCCCAGCCCCAATATGCGGGCTGCCTGAGCGCCGCCAGCCGCGCCTGGCCGGCAAGCAGTGGCGCTTCGTGACGCGACATGCCGGCGGCGAGCGCGAACATGCCGAGATAGAGCAGCCCGGTGATCGCCAGCGTCATGCCGCCCGCCGCCTGCGCTCGGGGCGCTTCTTCGGGCCGCGGCGCTGCTGAGCCGCCAGCCAGCCGAGCGCCGCGGCAGTGACGAGCAGCACCAGCGACATCACGCTCGGCAGGAAGGGGAGCAGCGCGGCGATAGCGCAGGCGATAGCGGTTGCCCCGGTCAGGATCGGCCAGGACCAGCGCGGCGGCAGCGCGGCGCCGGCGACAAGCGCTGCGGCGGCGGTCCACAGCGCCACCGCGGTCTCAAGCCCGGCGCGATCCTCGATCCCGAGCGGCAGCAGCCGATTGGCGAGCAGATAGAGCGCGCAGCCGAGCGGCACCCCGCCGATCACCCCGGCATTCAGCCGCTCGACGATCCGGTTGCCGAGCGACAGCGGCGCGCGTTCGCGGCGCTTGACGATCCACAGCACCATGCCGGTGGCGATCGCCAGCGTGAGCATCAGCCCGCCGAGGAAATAGAGCCAGCGCGTCGCTACGGGCGCGAAGCGCGCCATGTGCAGCCCGTAGACGACGTTGTAGGTCTGCACCGCGCCGCGCTTCTCTACCCATTTGCTGAGCGGCTCGCCGGTCACGCCATCGAAGCTCATCTCGGCCATGTTGAAGCCGAGCTGATCGGCGTCGGAACGGAACACGCTCACCACCGCGGCCTTGTCGCCCGGATTGATCACATAGACGCGGCCGATCGTGCCGCCGAGCTCGCGCTGCGCCGCGCGCATCATCGGCGCAACCGGCGCGAGCGGGGCGGGGACATTGGCGCGGGCGCGCTCGGCAAGGCCCGGGGTGAGGTCGTGATACAGTGCGGCAAGATCGCTGCCGTAATTGGCGGTGAGCGCCCAGGGCATGCTCAGCGAGGCGAGGGTGACCAGCCCGGTAAAGGTGATCATCAGATGGAAGGGGGTGGCGAGCACGCCCAGCGCATTGTGCCCGTCGAGCCAGGAGCGCTGGCCCTTTGCCGGGCGGAAGGTGAAATAATCCTTGAAGATGCGCCGGTGCGCGATGATCCCGGTGATCAGCGCGACCAGCATCACCATCGCCGCGATCGAGGCGAGCAGCCGGCCCCAGGGATAGGGCAGCTCAAGCTCGAAATGCAGCCGGTAGAAGAACTCGCCGCCCAGCGTCTCGCGCGCGGCGGGCGCGCCGCTCACCGGATCGAGCGCGCGGAACAGGAAGGTGCCGCCGCTGTCATAGGCCGCCTCGGTGGTGTTCATCCGCGCATTGGGGACGTTGAGATACCAGCCGGTGGTGTCCTTGGCGTTCCTGCCCAGCCAGTCGGTCGCCGCCTGGATCGCATCGGCGGGATCGGCCTTGGCGCTGTTCTCCGGGCGCATCCACTGGCCGATCTCGGGCTTGAACACGCTGAGCGTGCCGGCCAGGCACATGACGAACAGCACCCAGCCGAGCAGCAGCCCCACCCAGCCGTGCAGCCAGGCCATGACCTGGCGAACGCCCTCGCGTATCGCGGCGCTCATGCCGGCATACCCGCGAGCCAGGCGATCGCGGCGAACAGGGCGCCGCACAGGATCACCCCGGCCCAAGCGCGCCACGGCCCGCGGGCAAGGAACGCCCACACCGTCACGCACGGCCCGAGCGCGAAGGCGAGCAACGTCGCCGGGATCGTCGCATCGGCCCTCGGCATCGGCAAGGTGCGGGCGAGCGCGGCGGCGAACAGCGCGGCGACTGCATAGGCCCCGAGCGTTCCCGCCACCACGCGCGCGCCGACATTGGCGCGATACCGCCAGCCCTGCCTCTGTTCTGCCGCCCCTGCCACGATCCTGATCTTAGTAGTTGAAGCTCAGCGCGCCGCTGACATTGCGCGGGGCGGCATAGTAGGCCTGGCCCCATATCAGGCCACCGAAATACTGGGCATTACCCACATTGCGGACATCGACCGAGGCGGGGCTCGGGGCGAGCATGGCACTGCCGAGCAGCGCGCTGCGGGACAAGGCTGTCATTACGGATCCCTTTGACGCGGACGGTTCGGGGCCGGATAGGGAGCATAGTATTGCGAGTCAATCGCATTAGCAAAAACGACCGCATGCGTATTTCGGCGCGCCACGACTTCGCTCCGGCGCAACTCGGCGGGAGTCCCGATTGCATAGCCTCTGGGTAGGAATAAGCTGGCGACTCGTTGAGCGTGCTTCCCCCGCCCCGCAGGGAGACAAACGAATGCCCGAGAATGGCCTCTTCGACTCGTCGATTCCGACCCTCACCATCTATGATCGTGCCGATCGCCCCGCGCGCAGCCTGCTTGCCCATGCCGGGCAGATCATCGAGCTGGGCGCCGGCGGTGGCGGGCGCAACCTGTGGGCCGCGCGGCTCGACGAGGCAGTGCGCCTCACCGAGCGGCCGGTGGTGCTGGTTGCCCACGGCATCGGCTGCTTCGCCGTCACCTGGTGGGCGCGGCTGTCGCCCGCTTCCTATGTCGAGAAGGTGGCCGGCGCCGTGTTCGTCCGGCCGCTGGGTTCGGCGGTGGCGGCCTCGCCCGAGCAGCTCTTCGCGGGGCCGCGACTGCGCATCGCCTTCCCCTCGATCCTGGCCGATACCGGCGCGGACGCGGCGGCGCTGGCGCGCGACTGGGGCAGCCGCTTCCTCGATTCGACGCGACTGCGCTCGATCAGCGACCTGATCGCCTCGCTGCGCAGCGAGCCCGAGGAAGCGCCCGCGGCCGAGCTGGTGCGGCTCGGGATCGCCGGCTGACGCACAAAGGACTCGCGTTCGGCCCGGTTCGCGTCTAGGGGCGGCGCTGCGCTGCCCCCGGGCAGCACTTCGCTATTTGGGGAGTAGCCAGCCGCGTTCGCGCGGGCTCCCGCGTCAACATACTTGGCCGAGAGGCCATGGCGCGGAAGGGACGGGAACACCGTTCGGGCGAGACCAATGGCGTCGCATCTCCGTCCTTGCCGGGCGGGGAGGTGCGATGTCGTTGATTTCGTTTCCGTCCGGCCCGGAGTTGTCCCTTGCTCGAAGCCATCTTCAGTTCCACCGCGCTGGTCGCGCTCGCCGAGATGGGCGACAAGACCCAGCTGCTCGCCATCCTGCTCGCCACCCGCTTCAAGAAGCCGGTGCCGATTGTCCTCGGCATCCTGGTGGCGACGCTCGCCAACCATTTCCTCGCCGCGCTGGTCGGCTCGGAAGCGGCGACGTTGCTCTCGGGCGCCTGGTTCCGCTACCTGATCGCTGCGTCGTTCATCGCCATGGGCCTGTGGACGCTGATCCCCGACAAGATCGACGACCTGCAGGACAAGCCCGCGCGCTTCGGCGCGTTCCTGACCACGGCGATCGCCTTCTTCCTGGTCGAGATGGGCGACAAGACCCAGATCGCCACGGTGGCGCTGGGCGCGCGCTTCCACAATGTCTGGGCGGTGACCGCGGGCACGACCATCGGCATGATGCTCGCCAATGTGCCGGCGGTGTTCCTGGGCAACGCGCTGCTGAAGCGGGTGCCGCTCAAGCTGGTGCACGGGATCGCGGCCGTGCTGTTCATCGTCGCGGGCGTCATGGTGCTCGCGGAGACTGCGGGCTGGTTCTGAGCTGTGCCAAGCCCTTCCCCTTCGGGGGAGGGGCCAGGCCGGTGCCTCAGATCTCGCCCATCTCGGCGGTGAAGGTGATGCGCAGCGCTTCGGAGAGGCTGCGCGCGCCCAGCTTCTGCATCAGATTGGCGCGGTGCACTTCCACGGTGCGCGGGCTGATGCCCAGGTCATAGGCGATGGTCTTGTTCGGATAGCCGGTGGCGAGGCCTTCCAGCACTTCGCGCTCGCGCATCGACAGGCTGGCGA
The DNA here is from genome assembly GCF_040049295.1 of Sphingomonas sp. KR3-1. Taxonomy (NCBI): domain Bacteria; kingdom Pseudomonadati; phylum Pseudomonadota; class Alphaproteobacteria; order Sphingomonadales; family Sphingomonadaceae; genus Sphingomonas; species Sphingomonas sp. KR3-1. The sequence continues at coordinate 859,770 of NZ_JBDZDQ010000001.1, read as the reverse complement.
GCAGCGCGCGCGCATCGTCGGTGCGCGATTCGCTGCTGGTCTCGGCCATGCGCTCGAACGCCTTGCCGATCGCGCACAGCAGGTGATCGGCCTCGAACGGCTTTTCGAGGAAGTCGACCGCGCCGGCGCGCATCGCCTTCACCGCGATCGAGACGTCGCCATGCCCGGTCAGCACGATCACCGGCATCTTGGCGCCGCGTGCGTTGAGCTGCTGCTGCACCGCCAGCCCGTCCATTTCGGGCATGCGAATGTCGAGCAGGATGCAACCGGGCTCGGCCGTGCGCAGATCGCGCAGGAACGCGGCGCCCGAGGGCCATGTGCGCACCGAATAACCCGTGGTCTGGAGCATGAACCCGATCGAGTTGCGGACGCTTTCCTCATCGTCGACGATATGCACCAGACGTCGGTCGTTCATGCGCACTGCCCTGTTCGATTGGTCGCCGGCGCGCGAATCGCACGGCAGATCATTGCAGCGGACTAGTCCCGCGGTTTGGGACTTTCACACCCGTGAAAATACAGTGGTTAACGGGGTGGAACGCGGAAGCGACGAAGTGCATTGGACTTTTTCAACATTCGTCATTATGTACCGGTCATTATGGAAATCACCGCCTGTCCCACTGCCAAAGGGCGCCCCCGCGAATTCGACACCGACTCGGCGTTGACCGCGGCGCTGCGCGTCTTCTGGAGCAAGGGCTATGAAGGCGCCTCGCTGACCGATCTCACCGAGGCGATGGGGATCACCCGGCCGAGCCTGTACGCAGCGTTCGGCAACAAGGAAGCGCTCTTCAAGAAGACGCTCGACCTCTACCAGCGCGAGAAGCTCGACTATATGAGCCGGGCGCTCGAGGCGCCAACGGCGCGCGGCGTGGCCGAGCGGCTGCTGGTCGGCGCGCTCGAGATGCAGATGAGCTCGTGCGATCCCAAGGGCTGCATGGGTGTGATCAACTCGGTGGCCTGCGGGTCCGAAGCCGAGTCGATCCGCGCGGAAGTGCTCAAGCGCGGCGCGGTCGTGAAGCAGGGGCTGATCGACCGGTTCGAGCGCGCCAGGGAAGAGGGCGACCTGCCCGCCGACACCGATGTGATCGGCCTCACCGCCTATCTGACCGCCTTGCTCCAGGGCATCGCGCTCCAGGCCGGCGGCGGCACCTCGTGCACCGATCTGCGCGCGCTGATCGATACCAGCCTTTCCTGCTGGCCGAGCAAGTAAGCGACATTATCGTCATCCCGGCTTTCGCCGGGATCTCGTGCGGCGCTTGTCCCGGGCCTTCGCCTGAGATCGCGGCTTTCGCCGAAACGATGGGTGGGGTTTCGAACTTTTTTCACCGCCATCTCGACAAAAAATACCGACCAGTATAAAAAGCCCTTGACGCAGCGCAGCACGGTTTCTATACCAGTCAGTATAGAAATGAGGGAAGCTGCCGAAGCGAGGATACGGAGCCTGGGGGCTTCGCCCGAAACTCCAGCAGCGCTGAATTAGAACAGGACCGAGCCGGAGCGCCGCAGACGACCTCGTCTGCGCGGCAGCCTCGTCTCGTGCCGGTTGGGGATGACCGGAAATGTCGGCGGAAACAGCTTCCGCGCGGCACGGGGAGGCTTTGCCTTCCGCCGGGCGATACGCAGGAGGAGACGATCATGGCCTATCTCAACTTTTCCGAGCTCCAGGGCAGCCCGGTCGCGACGCCCGCGGATGTGATGCCGGTCACCGGCTTCTCCGCACTCGAATGGCAGGTCGTCGCGATCGCGCAGCACGATCGTCTTGCCTCGTTGGAGAAACCCAGCCGCCTTTCGGTGGCGCTGGGCATGGTCTTCGGCGGTGAATCTCCCAACCCCAAGCTCGCGGACAACAAGCTGGAGGCGCTGCGTCGCGTCGCCGTGCTCGCCTGGCACAAGGGCTATGCCCTGCCGCGCCACGAGATCCGCGCCTTCCACGAAGCGGGCTTCACGCCCGACCAATATGAAACCCTGCTCGCCAGCATCAGCCGCGGCCGGGCAGCCCTCAACCAGGGAAAGCGATTCCAATGAACATGATCTCGCGCATCGAAACCGAGACGAACGACGTCTCCGCCCGCATCCGCCGCATGCCCTTGTGGCAGCGCGGCAGCCTGGTCGCGCTGCCGGTGGTGCTCGTCGCCGCCGGCCTCGGCATCGCCAGCAAGGATGCCCCCGCCGCAATGGCCGCGCCGCCGCCGCCGGTGGTCACCGTCGCCACCCCGCTGGTCCGCGACATCAACGAGTGGGACGATTATGTCGGCCGCTTCGAGCCGAGCCGCGCGGTCGAGGTGCGTCCGCGCGTCTCGGGCGCGATCACCGGCGTCCACTTCACCGACGGCGCGATCGTTAAGCAGGGCCAGCTGCTCTTCTCGATCGACGCGCGCCCGTTCACCGCGGCGCTCGCCGAGGCCCGTGCCGGCCTGGCCAGCGCCGAGAGCGACCTCGCGCTCGCCCGCTCCGATCTCGACCGTGCCCAGCGGCTCGTCGCGGTCGAGGCGGTGTCGAAGAGCGATGTCGAGCGGCTCCAGGCCCGCGTCCGCGCTGCCGGCGCCGCGGTCTCGGCCGCCCAGGCCCGGGTGCGCAGCCGCGCGCTCGACGTCGAGTTCACCCAGGTCCGCGCGCCGATCTCGGGCCGGATCTCGGACCGCCGCGTCGATCCGGGCAACCTGGTCGCCGCCGGCGAAGGGCAGGGCGGCTCGCTGCTGACCACGATCAACGCGCTCGACCCGATCTACTTCACCTTTGACGGGTCGGAGGCGCTGTTCCTCAAGACCAAGCGCGCGAAGGAAGCGGGCGCCCAGTCCTCGCCGGTGGAGATCCGCCTGCAGGACGAGACCGAGTATAAGTGGCAGGGCAAGCTCGACTTCACCGACAACGGCCTCGATCCCAAGTCGGGGACGATCCGTGGCCGCGCGGTGCTGAGCAATCCGGGGCTGTTCCTTACACCCGGCATGTTCGGCAACATGCGGCTCTCGGCCGGCGGCACCGCCACGGCACTGATGGTTCCCGACAGCGCGATCCAGACCGACCAGGCGCGCAAGCTCGTGCTCACCGTCGGCAAGGACGGCACCGTCGCGTCCAAGCCGGTGGTGCTCGGCCCCGTCGTCGACGGCCTGCGCGTCGTCCGCTCCGGCCTCACCGCGCAGGACCGCGTGGTGATCTCGGGCACCCAGTTCGCCCAGCCGGGCGGCAAGGTCGATCCGAAGCCGGGCAAGATCGCGCCCGCCGCAACCAATCAGGCGCCGGCCCTCACGGCGCCGGTAACGGGCGAAGCAACCTTCGCTCGTTGACCGTCAGCCGCCGGCTCTCCCCAGGGGCCGGCGGCTGACACCCCTTTTCGAACTCATTTGACGAGGAGTGGCCCGATGCGCCTCTCACGCTTCTTCATCACGCGCCCGATCTTCGCGGCGGTCATCGCGGTGATCATCACGATCATCGGCGCGATCGCCTATCTGGCGCTGCCGGTTTCGCAATATCCCGACATCGTCCCGCCGACGGTGACGGTCACCGCCTCCTATCCCGGCGCCTCGGCCGAGACCGTCGCCGAGACCGTCGCCGCGCCGATCGAGCAGGAGATCAACGGCGTCGACGACATGCTCTACCAGTCGTCGCAATCGACCGGTGACGGCAACGTCACGATCACCGTCACCTTCAAGTCCGGCACCAATCTCGATGCCGCGCAGGTGCTGGTGCAGAACCGCGTCGCCGTCGCCATCCCGCGCCTGCCCGAGACGGTGCAGCGCCTCGGCGTCGTCACGCGCAAGACCACGCCGGACTTCCTGCTGGTGGTGAACCTGATCTCGCCCGACAACTCGGTCGATCGCGAGTACATCTCCAACTACGCGCTGACCCAGGTGAAGGACCGCCTCGCCCGTGTCGACGGCGTCGGCGATGTCCGCATGTTCGGCGCGCGCGACTATGCGATGCGCGTGTGGATCGATCCGGGCCGCGCCGCTGCGCTCAACCTGACCGCGGGCGATATCGTCTCCGCGCTACGCGCCCAGAACGTCCAGGTCGCTGCCGGCACGCTCGGCCAGGCGGGCGCGACGCCGACCGGCAATGCCTTCCAGCTCAACATCGAGACGCAGGGCCGCCTGAAGAGCCCGGCCGAGTTCGGCCAGGTCGTGATCCGCACCGACGCCGATGGCCATCAGGTGCGCGTGAGCGACGTGGCGCGCGTCGAGCTGGGTGCGGCGGACTATTCGTCCAACACCTATCTCTCCAACCAGCCGACCGTGATCCTCGCCGTCTTCCAGCGCCCGGGCTCGAACGCGCTCGCCGCTGCCAATGCGGTGCAGGACCAGCTCAAGGCGATGTCCAAGAACTTCCCCAAGGGCCTGGAATATCGCGTCATCTATAACCCGACCGAGTTCATCGCCCAGTCGATCGACGCGGTCTATCACACGCTGGGCGAGGCGATCCTGCTCGTCGTGCTCGTCGTCATCGTCTTCCTCCAGAAGTGGCGCGCGGCGATCATCCCGGTGCTCGCCATCCCCGTCTCGCTGATCGGCACGATGGCGGTGCTGCTGCCGCTCGGCTATTCGCTCAACAACCTCTCGCTGTTCGGCCTGGTGCTGGCGATCGGCATCGTCGTCGACGACGCGATCGTCGTGGTCGAGAATGTCGAGCGCAACCTCGCGCGGGGGATGACCCCGCTGGAGGCGGCCAAGACCTCGATGGACGAAGTGTCGGGCGCGCTGATGGCGATCGTGCTGGTGCTGCTCGCGGTGTTCCTGCCGACCTTGTTCCTCAACGGCCTGTCGGGCGCCTTCTACAAGCAGTTCGCCGTGACGATCTCGGCGGCGACGGCGATCTCGCTGCTCGTCTCGCTGACGCTGTCGCCCGCCATGGCCGCGCTGCTGCTCCAGCATCATGAGGGCGAGCCCAAGGGGCCTGTCGGCCGGCTCGTCCGCCGCGGCGCCGATGCGTTCAACAACGGCTTCGAGCGGCTGAGCGTCGGTTATGCCAAGCTCACCCGCGTGCTGGTCACCCGGCCGAAGCGGATGATGGTCACCTATGTCGGCCTGATCGCCGCGACGGTGGGCATGTTCTGGGTCACGCCGGTCGGCTTCATCCCGCAGCAGGACCAGGGCTATTTCCTCACCGTCATCCAGCTGCCGCCGGGCTCGTCGCTCGAGCGGACGGACGAGGTGATGCGCAAGGTCGTTGCCCGTATCCTGCCGATCCCGGGCGTGAAGGGCTCGGTGATGCTCGCTGGCTTCGACGGCCCGTCGCAGACGCTCGCCCCGAACTCGGCCGCCGCCTATGTGCCGCTGCTCTCGTTCGAGGAGCGTGCCAAGCTCGGCGTCAGCATTGGCGATATCATGAACGAGGCCCGCAAGCGCACCGCCGACATCAACGAGGCTATGCTGCTCGTGGTGCCGCCGCCCGTCATCCAGGGTATCGGCTCGGCCGGTGGCTACCGGATGATGGTCGAGGACCGCGGCGAACATGGCTATGACGAGCTCGGCAAGACCGCGTTCGGGCTGATCGGCCAAGCCAACCAGACCCCGGGGCTGAAGCAGATCTACACCTTCTTCAACACCGCCACGCCGCGCGTCTTCGCCGATATCGACCGCCGCAAGGCTGACATGCTCGGCGTGCCGCCGGAGCGGGTTTTCGAGGCGCTCAACGTCTATCTCGGCTCGGCCTTCGTGAACGACTTCAACATGCTCGGCCGCACCTACCGGGTGACCGCGCAGGCTGACGCGCCGTTCCGCGCCACGGAGGCGGACATCGCCAACCTCAAGACCCGCTCGAACAGCGGCGCAATGGTGCCGATCGGCTCGGTCTCGACCTTCGAGAACAAGACCGGCCCGTACCGCGTGACGCGCTACAATCTGTTCCCGGCGGTGGAAGTCGATGGCGACACTGCCCCCGGCTACAGCTCGGGTGCCTCGCTCGACACGATGGAAGCGCTCGCGAGCAAGCTGCCTGCCGGGTACGCCGGCGAGTGGACCGGCATCGCCTATCAGCAAAAGGCGGCCGGCAGCACGGCCGGGCTGGTCTTCGCGCTGGCGGTGGTGTTCGTCTTCCTAGTGCTGGCGGCGCAATATGAGAGCCTGACCATGCCGCTGGCGATCATCCTGATCGTGCCGATGTGTCTGCTCGCGGCCATGGCCGGGGTGAATTTGCGGGGCATGGACAACAACGTCCTCACCCAGATCGGCCTGGTCGTGCTGATCGCGCTCGCTGCGAAGAACGCGATCCTCGTGGTCGAGTTCGCCAAGCAGGCGGAAGACCGTGACGGCCTGTCGCCGGTGGAAGCCGCGGTACGTGCCGCGCGCGACCGCCTGCGGCCGATCCTGATGACCTCGTTCGCCTTCATCCTCGGCGCCGTGCCGCTGCTGATCGCGAGCGGCGCGGGTGCGGAGCTCCGCCAGGCGCTCGGCACCGCGGTGTTCTTCGGGATGATGGGCGTGACTGCCTTCGGCCTGCTGTTCACGCCGACCTTCTACGTCGTCTGCCGCGGGTTGGGAGACCGCATCGCGCGCCTCCGTTCGCGGAAGGCGACCGACGAGGGTCATGCGGGCGCGCTGCAGCCGGCGGAATAACCAATGACGTCGCCCTCACCCTTCCGGCGCCTTCGGCGCCTCCCTCCCTCTCCCGACGCGAGAGGGAAGGGGCCCGCCGCCACAGGCGGTGGGAAGGGTGAGGGTCGTCAGAAAGGAATGCACAAGATGCGTATCTTCCTCGCAACCGCTTCGGCCCTGGCGCTTGCCGCCTGCGCCGCCGGTCCCAACTATGTCGCGCCGACGCCGCCCCAGACCGCGGCCGGCAACTTCGTCGCCGCCAATCCCGCGGTGACCACCGACCCGGTCCAGGGCGACTGGTGGCGGCTCTACAAGGATCCGGTGCTCGACCAGCTCGTCACCGACGCGCTGGCTGCCAACACTGATATCCGCGTCGCCGTGGCGCGGATCGAGAAGGCGCGCGCGGCGCTGCGCGGCGCCAGGGCCGACCAGCTGCCCCAGGCGAGCCTGGGCGCCGGCGCCAATTACGGCCGCCTGCCCGAGAGCCAGCGTGCCCCCGGCGCGCCGCGCGAGGACTGGCAGGTCGATGCCGGGCTGAGCGTCAGCTATGAGGCCGACCTGTTCGGCCGGCTCAGCCGCGGCACCGCAGCCGCGCGTGGCGATGTCGGGGCTGCGGAGGCGGATGCCGATGCCGTCCGCGTGATCGTCGCCGCCGAGACCGCGCGCGCCTATGCCGACGCCTCCTCCGCCGCCGAACGGCTGGGGGTCGCCGAGCATATCGTCCAGCTGCTCGACCAGTCGATCACGCTGACCGAGCGCCGCCGCGGCGTCGGCCTTGCCACCCGCCTCGACACGGCCCGGATCGGCGCGCTGCGCAACCAGCGCCAGGCGCAGGTGCCGGCGCTCAAGGCCGAGCGCGATGCGGCGCTGTTCCGCCTCGCCACGCTGACCGGCCGCACCCCCGCGGACCTGCCTTCGGTGGCGGGCGCACGCAGCACGACGCTGCGGCTGAGCGACCCGATCCCGGTCGGCGACGGCGCCGCGCTGCTCGCCCGCCGGCCGGACATCCGCGCCGCCGAGCGCCGCCTCGCGGCCTCGACCGCGCGGATCGGCGTGGCGACCGCGGACCTCTATCCGCGCATCACCTTCGGCGCGTCGGCGGGCTCGACCGGCACCGATTTCGGCGACGTGTTCGGGGCAGGGCCGCTGCGCTGGCTCGCCGGCGGGCTGCTCAACTGGGCGATCAACCCGGGCCCGGCGCGCGCCCGCGTCGCCGCGGCGCAGGCGGATACCAAGGAAGCGCTCGCCAGCTTCGACGGCACCGTGCTCGGCGCGCTGCAGGAAACCGAGACCGCGCTCTCCGCCTATGGGCATGCGCTCGATCGGCGCACCGCGCTCCAGGCGGCGCGCAACGAGGCGGAAGCGGCGGTCAACATCGCCCGCGCCCGCCAGCGCGAAGGCGATATCGACTCGCTGGCGCTGCTCGATGCCGAGCGCACCTTCGCCGATGCCGAGGCCGACCTGGCCCAGGCGGACGCGTTCATCGCCGATACCCAGGTGGACCTGTTCCGCGCGCTGGGCGGCGGCTGGCAGAAGGGGTGATCCCGCTTCCCCTCCCTTCGGGGAGGGGAGCAAGGGCATCACCCAGATGGGCACTGTGCGACGCCCGGCGGGCACGCTAGGCTCGCTCGCATGACTCATGCCATCGCCACGATCGGGCGCGACGCGCCCTTCGCCACCAGGATCGACTTCGGCACCCGCGGGCTCGTCGCCGACGAGCCCGCCGAGCGCGGCGGCGGCGATGCCGGGCCGGCGCCCTATGAGCTGCTGCTCGCCTCGCTCGGCGCGTGCACCGCGATCACGCTGCGCATGTATGCCGAGCACAAGCAGTGGCAGGTCGAGCATATCGAAGTGTCGCTGTTCCTCCACGGCCAGGGCGAGACGCTGTCGATCGAGCGGGTGCTCAAGATCGCCGGCACCAGCCCCGAGCAGAATGCCCGCCTCGCCGAAATCGCCGAGAAGACGCCGGTGACGCTCACCCTGAAACGCGGGGTTCCGATCGAGACTCGCCTCGGGTGAGTTTTGTTACAACTTAAAGCAACACGGCAGACGCATTTTCCAGTAAAAGCTGAAACATGCTAGCTACCACGACTCAACAGGACGATTCCGCGACCCTTCTGGTCGTGGATGACGATCGCGACATCCGCATGCTGCTGGCGAACAGCCTTGGCTCGCGCGGCTACCGCGTCGAAACCGCGTCCTCGACGCGCGACATGGACCAGATCCTGGCGCGGACTCCTGTCGATCTCGTCATCATGGATATCATGATGCCGGGCGAGGACGGGCTTTCCGCCTGCCGCCGCATCGCCCGCACCGACGGGCCCGAGGTCATCTTCCTAAGCGCGCTCGGCGAGGAGCAGGACCGGATCCTCGGCCTCGAGGTCGGCGCCGGCCACTACCTCCCCAAGCCGTGCAGCCCGCGCGAGATCCTCGCCACGGTGCGCGCGGCGCTGCGCAAGCGCGGCGCGGTCGCCACTGCCGAGAGCGGCGACGTCTACACCTTCGAGGGCTGGCGCATCGATCTGGGCAGCCACGAGCTGTTCGATCCGAGCGGCGTGCTCGTCGGCCTCACCGATGGCGAGTTCGCGGTGCTCCGTGTGTTCATCGAGCGTCCGCGCCGCGTGCTCAGCCGCGAGGCGCTGCTCGCCGCGGCGCGCGGGCCGGATTCGGACGCCTATGACCGCGCGATCGACGTCCAGGTCAGCCGACTGCGCCGCAAGCTGCGCTCGGGCGGGGACGAGATCATCCGCACCGTGCGCAACGAAGGCTATCTCTTCGTCCCCAAGGTGGTGCGCGCGTGACATTCCGGCGCAGGGGCGCGGGCTCCCCGTTGTTCCTGCGCGTGTTCGCGCTGATGGTCGTCTGCGTCGCAGTGACGCAGCTGATGAACTTCGGCCTGCTGATCGCGGTGCAGACGCCCACCGCCAAGCTCTACACCGTCGGCCAGGCGATCGATGCGCTGCAGGGCAAGCCGAGCGACGACGACTTCTCGGTCTCCAAGGCCGCGCATGTCGACGAGCCGCACTGGACGCCGCGCGGCGAGCGTACCGAAGTCGCGATGGCCAAGGCGCTGGGCGTGCCGGTCGAGCGCGTGCTGATCAGCTTCCCCACGCCGATGCTGACGCGCGAGAAGATCTATGATCGCGCCAGCGTGCCCCGCCCGGTGGCGCCGCCCAGCATACAGGCCGCGCGCGACGTGATCATCACCGGCGATTTCACCGCGTCGTTCCGCACCGCGGACGGGCAGTGGGAGACCGTCACCACCAGCAGTATCTTCGAGCCGTGGCGCTGGTTCGTGCTGTGGTGGCTGATCCTCTCGGCAGCCGCAGTCGCGCCCTTCGCCTGGGCTTTGGCGCACCGGCTCGCCAAGCCGATCGGCACCTTCGCCGAAGCGGCCGAGCGGCTGGGCCGCGACCCGCGCGCCGCGCCGATCGCGATCGGCGGGCCGCCCGAGATCGCCGAGGCCGCGGCCGCGTTCAACCGGATGCAGGCGCGCCTCAATCGCTATGTCGACGACCGCGCCACGGTGGTCGGCGCGGTCGCGCATGACCTGCGCACCCCGCTGATGCGGCTGGGCCTGCGGCTTGAGGCGGCGCCGGACGCGCTGCGCCAGGCCTGCGAGGGCGATATCCGCGACATGGAGGCGATGATCTCCGCGACGCTTTCCTATCTGCGCGACACCAGCAAGCAGGGAGCGCGCAAGCCGCTCGACCTGCGCTCGCTTGCCGAGACGGTGACCGACGATCTCGGTGACCGCGGCGAGCCGGTGACGCTCGCGCCCGGCGAGCCCGTGGTGATCGAGGGCAATTCGCCGGCGCTCAAGGCGATGCTCAACAATCTGATCCTCAACGCGCTCAAATATGCCGGCAGCGCCGATGTCTCGTTGGTCGAAGCCGAGGGGCAGGCGATGATCGAAGTGCGCGACGACGGCCCCGGCATCGCCCCCGAGGACATCGACCGCGTGTTCGAGCCCTTCTTCCGCGGCGAGCGCTCGCGCAACCGCGATACCGGCGGCATTGGCCTCGGTCTCGCCAGCGCCCGCGCCGTTGCCCGTGCGCATGGCGGCGACGTGACGATCCGCAACCGCGACGGCGGCGGCATCTCGGCGCTGGTCACGCTGCCGGTCTAGTGCCTGCCGGCAAGTTGCTGGCGTCCTCAGCAAAGTAAACAGCCACAATACAGAAACGTCCCAGCGACGAATCGAAATCGCCCAGACACCCCTCCCGCCGAACGCTGCACAAGCAGTGAGGTGCGATGCGGCAGGATCAGGGGTTTCAGGAGAAGCAGGAAGGCGGGGGCAGTTCGGTGCCGTCCGCACCGGCGCCGCGCGCCGGGTTCGATCGCCTGCTCTCGCGCCCCGTGCCGCTGTGGAGCCTCGTCCTTTCGCTGCTGCTCGTCCCCGTCGCCGCTATCGGCACCGGCGCGATCGTCGATGGCTGGGAGAAGTCCGGCGCGGTCGGCCGCGCCGCGATCGCGCTGGCCCGCGTGCCGGACACGATCACCCACATGTTCAAGGGCCCGGCGCCCTATTATGGTGGCAAGGCCGAGAAGCTGCCCGGCGGCTTTACCCTCGAGGCGAGCTTCACCGACCCCGGCTACGCGCTGATCTCGCCCTTCGATCCCAAGCGTGGACGATCGGTGGTGCGGCTGATGCGGCTCTCCGACGGCGCGACGCTGCACGAGACGGTGCCCGATATCGCGGCGTCCAACGCCGCCTCGCGCTTCCGCTCGGCGCTCACCGACATCCGGCGCGACAAGAGCGCGGCGCTCAACCGGCTGATGCACCCGCTGCTGCTCGCCGACGGCAGCCTGGTGCTGCACGACAGCTCGCCGCTTGCCCGCTATGACGCGTGCGGCAAGCTGCTGTGGAGTATCGACGGCATTTTCAGCCACTCGACCGAGCAGGGGCCGGACGGCAGCCTGTGGGTGCCGTATCGCTATCCGGTGCCGCGCGAGCCCGGCGTGAAGGCCGATTTCTGGGATGACGCCGTCGCCCAGGTCTCGCCCGCGGGGCAGCTGATCAAGCTCGACCGGGTCGCCGAGATCCTCGAGCGCAACGGCCTCGCCCGGCTGTGGCGCGGGCGGCCCTATCTCCAGGATCCCTTCCACCTGAACGACATTCAGCCGGCGATGGCGGACGGCAAGTTCTGGCAGAAGGGCGATCTGTTCCTCAGCCTGCGCAACCTCTCGCTGATCGCGCTCTATCGGCCGTCCACCGGCAAGATCCTGTGGTGGAAGAGCGGCCCCTGGCGCTTCCAGCACGATGTGAACATCCTCGACGATCACCGCATCTCGGTGTTCGATAACAACACGCTGATGGGCTATCCGAACGAGCGGGTGAACGGCCACAACCGGCTGCTCGTCTATGATCTCGCCACCGGCGCCGCCAGCTCGCCCTGGGAGCAGGGACTCGCGCTCAACAAGATCGCCACCCGCGCCCAGGGCCGCGGCACGCCGCTGCCGAACGGCGATGCGATGATCGAGGAGACCGAACAGGGCCGCCTCGTCCGCATGGCGCCCGACGGGGCGCTGCGCTGGCGCTACATCTCCGCCGATTCCGCCGAGCGGCGCATGGCCCTTTCCTGGGCGCGCTATCTCGATCCCGCCACCGATGGCCCGGCCATTCAAGCTACGGTGAACGCAAAATGCTCGTGATCCTTCTCCGCACCCTCTCGGTCGCGCTCGCCCTGGGCGCGCCGCTCGCCGCCCAGGCCTATACCGGCCCCGGGCTCGGGCTCGGCGCGATCGGCGTCGCGCTCGGGCTGGTCGGATCGATCCTGCTCGCGATCCTCTCGGTCGTCTGGTACCCGGTGAAGCGGCTGGTCCGCCGCCTGCGCGGACGCGCCCGGTGATCCCCTTTTTCCTCGCCATCATCGCGGTGCTCGAGCTGGCCCGCGCCCTGCCGCTGATCCCGGCCTTTCGCGAGCTTTCCGCCTGCGGCCAACACGCAATGCGGCTGATGGCGCGACGCGGCGTGTCCGAATGGGGCAAGGAGCGCGCGATGCGGATCCTCTCGGCCCGGATGTTCGCGCGCTCGGTCCGCGCTGGCAGCCTGCTGCTCGCCACTGCCGCGCCGCTGCTGATCGTGCTCACCTTCGCCGCGCGCTGGCCCGAGCTGATCGGCATGCATGCCGACGACTGGACCAGCCGGCTGTGGCTGGTGCCCTTCACGCTCGGGTACGCCGCGCTCCGCTGGCAGGTGCGGCGTGTACAGCGCCGCTGACAAGCTCCTCCACCGCATCGCCCTCGGAACCCCCGCGCTGCTCGAAGCCACGTTCGATATCGAGCGGGCTGCGTTTCGCGCGAAGATGGCCGGCATCGCGATCGAGCGGCCGGTGTTCATCGCCGGGCTCGCCCGGGCCGGCACGTCGATCCTCACGCGATTGCTGCATGCCGGCGGTGGCTTCGCCGCGCCCTCCTATCGCGACATGCCGTTTCCGCTCGCGCCCAATGGCTGGGCGAAGCTGGGCGGGCGGCGCCATGTCGAGGCGCAGGAGCGCGGCCATGGCGACGGGCTGACGCACGATCTCGACAGCCCGGAGGCAATCGAGGAAGTCTTCTGGCGGGTGCGCGAAGGCCATTGGTATCTCGGCCGCGAGGGCCTCGAGCCGGTCGCGCCCGAACCCGATACGCTCGCGGCCTTTCGCGACTATGTGCGGCTGGTGCTGCTGCGCCACGGCGGCGGGCGCTATTTGTCCAAGAACAACAACAATGTCCTGCGCCTCGCCGGGCTGTGCGGCACCTTCCCGGACGCGATCATGCTCCATCCGTTCCGCGATCCGCTCCAGCAGGCGCTGTCGCTGCTCGCCCAGCATCGCCGCGCGCTCGCGCTCGCCGCGGAGGACCCGTTCCGCGGCCGCTACATGCGCTGGCTCGGCCATCACGAGTTCGGCGCCGACCACCGGCCCTTCCTGTTCGATGGCGCGCCGACACGCGGCGAGGATGCGGGCCATGTCGACTACTGGCTGAAGCTGTGGGACAGCGTCCACCGCGCGCTGCTCGCCCAGCCGCCGCGCGTGCGCGATCGCCAGTTCTTCGTCGACTACGACGCGCTGTGCGCCGAGCCGGGCGCCTATGCGCCGCGCCTGGCCGTCACGGTCGAGGCGCCGATCGACCCGGCGGCACTGCGCGCGGCCGCACCCCGCCAGGCCGATGCCGACCCGGCGCTGCTCGCGCGCGCCGGCGAGACCCATGCCCGGCTCCAGGCGCGGTTCCGGGGGCAGTTCGGGTAAATCGCATAACTCTCCTCCCTGAAAGGGAGGGGGGTGGTTGCGACCCTGGCGAAGGCCGGGGGCGCCCAGCCAGTCGGCAGCCGAAACAGAAAAGCTCGGGCATCGAGCCCGATCTTTTCTAACCCAACCCTAGCCCCTCCCTTTCGGGGAGGGGAATCAGCGAGCCAGTTCGACTAAGGTCGTAGAAGTCTAGTCGCCCCCAGCCATCCATGATAGCGCTAACCTAGGTCGACCGGTGGGCACCTGCCGGCGACGGGCTTGGGGTTTCGCTAGGCGGAGAGGGGCCGATGGAGATCATGGGAACGCGGCGCGCGGTGCTGGGCGGCATTGGCGCAGGGCTGGCGGCGAGTGCCTTGCCGGCCTGGGCGCAGGGCAGGCGCAAGCTCGGTTACGCGATCGTCGGGCTGGGCAATTATGCGACCAACCAGATCATGCCGCGCATCAAGGACTGCGAATTCGCCGAGTTGCGCGCGCTGGTGAGCGGCACCCCTGCCAAGCTCGAGCAGTTCGGCGGGCAATATGGCATCCCGAAAACGCACCGCTACAGCTACCAGGATTATGACCGGATCCGCGACAACCCGGATATCGACCTGGTCTATGTCGTGCTGCCCAACAGCATGCATGCCGAATATTCGATCCGCGCCAGCCAGGCGGGCAAGCATGTGCTGTGCGAGAAGCCGATGGCGGTCTCCGCGGCCGAATGCGAGGCGATGATCGCCGCCGCCCGGAAGGCGAACCGCAAGCTGATGATCGGCTATCGCTGCCATTTCGAGCCGTACAATCTCCACGCGGTCGATCTGGTGAAGTCCGGCTTTGTCGGCCGTCCGACGCTGATCACTGCCGAGCATGGCTTCTACGCCCAGGCCGGCCAGTGGCGGCTCAGCCGGCCCTTTTCGGGCGGCGGCTCGCTGATGGACATCGGCATCTACAGCCTCAACGCCGCGCGCTATCTGGCGGGCGAGGAGCCGGTCCAGATCAGCGCGATGGAATCGACCGACAAGCGCGATCCGCGCTTCGAGACGGTCGAGGACCGGATCGACTGGCAAATGCGCTTCCCCTCCGGGTTGATCGCCAATTGCGTGTCGAGTTACTCCTCCGGCCACAACGCGTACCGGGTGACCGGGACCAAGGGCTGGGTGGGGATGGAGCCGGCCACGCCTTATGAGGGGCACAAGATGTGGACGCGGGCGAATGGGCAGACCAGCGCGGTCGAGCTGCTGCCGCCGGCCAAGAACCAGTTCGTCGGCCAGCTCGACCATCTGGCGGAAAGCGTGCTGACCGGCATGCCGCTGCGCGCATCGGGCGAGGAAGGATTGCGCGACATGCGGCTGATCGAGGCGATATACCGATCGGCGCGCGAAGGGCGGGCGATCACGCTCGCATGACGGAGAGACACATGATGGAGACGACGCGCCGCGGCCTGCTGGCCGGCATGGCGGCCTTGCCCTTCTTCCCCGGCGTCGCGCTGGGCGAGACGGTGGGCGGGATCACCCGCTTCGACCCGGCGCTCGATGCGCTGATCGACACCAAGAGCCCGATCGACGTGATCGCGACCGGCTTCAAATGGGCGGAGGGACCGACCTGGGTGAGGAAGGGCGGCTATCTGCTCTTCTCCGACGTGCCGGCGAATGTCGCCTGGCGCTGGAAGGCGGGGGAGGGGGCGAAGCCGTTCCTCTCGCCTTCGGGCCTGGCCGGGCCGATCCCCGCGGGCATCCGCGAGGCGGGATCGAACGGCATGACGGTCGATGCGAGCGGCGCGCTGCTGATGGCCGATTCGGGCACGCGCGCGATCGCTCGGGTGGACCTGGCGACGAAGCGGAAAGCCATCGTCGTCGGCAGCTTCGAGGGCAAGAAGTTCAACAGCTGCAACGACGTGGCGATCGGTCGCGACGGGATCATCTACTTCACCGATCCGCCCTATGGCCTGGCCGAAGGCGACACCTCGCCGCTCAAGCAGCTCGCCTTCAACGGCGTCTACCGGGTGAATGCGGACGGCAGCGACGTCGCGCTGATCGACGGCAAGCTCAAGCGCCCCAACGGCATCGGCGTCTCGCCGGCGCTCGACCGGCTCTATGTCAGCCAGTCCGATCCCGACGCTGCGAAGATCTTCACTTGCGAACTGGCCCTGGACGGCTCGGCGAGCACCGAGCTGGTGCCGTTCGTCGATTTCTCGGCGGAAGTGGCGAAGCAACTGCCCGGCCTGCCCGACGGGATGAAGGTGGCGAAGAGCGGGCATCTGTTCGCCAGCGGCCCGGGCGGGATCTACGTCATCGCGCCGGACGGCAGGAAGCTGGGCCTGATCTCCACCGGCAAGGCGGCGGCGAACTGCTGCTTCGGCGAGGACGGGAAGACGCTGTTCATCACCTCGTCGGACAGCGTGATGAGGGTGCGGCTGAAGGCATCCGGCTGGTAAGCGACACCCGGCGGCCCTACACCGGACACATGGCAGACGAAGAAGCGATTCCCGCGGCGACCGTGATCGTGATGCGCGAGCGCGGCGGCGTGCCCGAATTGCTGATGGTCGAGCGTGTGGCGGCGATGGCGTTCGCGGGCGGGGCGCTGGTGTTTCCGGGCGGCCGGGTCGATCCGGGCGATGTCGCGCTGGCCGGGCTTCAGCCCGGTGATCCGCAGGAGAACGCTGCCCGCATTGCCGCGATCCGCGAGACGCTGGAGGAAGCGGGGGTCGTGATCGGCCTGGCACCGGCGGGCCGGATGCTGGCGCTGCGCGAGCGGCTCTATGCCGGCGAGCCGCTGGGCGAATTGCTCAAGGAAGCCGGCGCCGCGCTGGCTCTCGACGCGCTGGTGCCCTTTGCGCGCTGGCTGCCGCTCGGCATGAAGCACCGGATCTTCGACACGCGCTTCTACCTCGCCCGCGCGCCGGACAATGCCGAGCCGCTTGTCGACGGCAACGAGAATGTCCGCGTCTTCTGGGCGAGCGCCCGCGCGGTGCTGGCGATGGCCGAGCGTGGCGAGGCGCACCTGATCTTCCCGACGCGGCGCAACCTCGAGCGGCTGGCGCTGTTCGCCCGCTTCGACGATGCGGTGGCCGATGCCCGCGCGCATCCGGTGCGAGCGATCACCCCCTGGGTCGAGGCGCGCGGCGGCGAGCAGCATCTCTGCATCCCCGACGATCTCGGCTACCCCGTCACTTCACAGCGGCTCGACGAGGCGATCCGCGCATGAGGCGCCTGCGCCGGGCGATATCGGTGCTGATCCT
The DNA here is from genome assembly GCF_040049295.1 of Sphingomonas sp. KR3-1. Classification (NCBI taxonomy): domain Bacteria; kingdom Pseudomonadati; phylum Pseudomonadota; class Alphaproteobacteria; order Sphingomonadales; family Sphingomonadaceae; genus Sphingomonas; species Sphingomonas sp. KR3-1. The sequence continues at coordinate 842,797 of NZ_JBDZDQ010000001.1, read as the reverse complement.
CGTCATGGTGCTGCTGGGCGGGTTGTTCCTCGGCTATGCGGCGCTGCGCAACCGCCCGCAGGACCTGCCCTGGACGCGGCTCGACCTCAGCCAGCCGATCGGGGTGTTCACCGGCCGCAAGCTCGCCGGGCTGACCGACGATTTCGCCGAGTGCCGGGTGCTGCTGCGTTCGGCCGGAGTGCGCTACACCGTGCTGCCCAAGGTGGCGGGGAGCGAGCCGCAATGCGGCTATGCGGACGGCATCCGCTTCGCCCCCGGCGGATCGCGCGGGATCGCCTATCGTCCGGCCAATCTCGGCACGTCCTGCCCGGTGGCGGCGGCGCTGTCCTTGTGGGAGTGGGAGATCCTCCAGCCCGCCGCACAGAAGCATTTCGGGCAGGATATCGTCCAGATCGAGCATCTCGGCAGCTATTCCTGCCGCCGCATGTACGGCCGCAGCGCCGGCGATTGGAGCGAGCACGCCACCGCCGACGCGGTCGACATCGCGGCGTTCCGCCTCGCGGACGGAACCCGGATCAGCGTGATCGGGGATTGGAGCGAAGGCGGGGAGAAGGCCGCGTTCCTGCGCGAGGTGCGCACCGGCGCGTGCAAGCTGTTCTCGACTGTATTGTCCCCCGACTACAACGCGGCGCACCGCGATCACCTGCACCTCGACGAGGCGGAGCGGGGGGAGATGGGGTGGCGGGCCTGCCACTAGGCAAGCCCGCGCAGGAACTCAGTGCGACAACGACGCCGTGTCGACCTTTTCCACCCAGGCCGGGTAGAAGCTCGGCTGGCGGTTCGACCAGCCCGAGGCGGTCGCCGCGGCTTCGCTGATCGACTGGAGCAGCTTGCGGCGCAGGTCCGGGTGGAGGTGCGGCAGCGCCGCCGCGGCGCAGAAGGCCGAGGGGAGCCAGGGGCGCACTTCGGCGCCGACCAGCCGCTCGTAGAGGAAGCGGAAGGCGGAGAAGCTGGTGAGGCGGCCCTGGCCGAGATCGAAGGCGGCTATGGCGACGAGCGGCGCCAGGAACGGCTCGATCGAATCGAGGTCGCTGTCGTCGGGCATCAGCGCGCGCACTTCGTGGAGGCGGTCATAGATGCGCGACTGGGCGCGGATGCTGGCGGCTTCGACGACGTCGCGCGACCAGCGGATCATCGCGTCCTCGCGTTCCAGGCCGATATCGAGCGCGCGTCGGATATAGCGCTGCGTCGCTGCGCTGAAGCCTGCGAATTCCTTCATTTCCGCCAGCGTCATCGCACCTTCGGCCGGCTTTGCCCTTGCTCCCATGCTCAATACTCCCACCCCAGACAATGACCCTCCGAGAGCGATACTGCGGCAATATGGTTAACGAGCCGCTGAACCGTTCGTCGTTCCCCGTTCATTATAGGAACGCATGTGATTCCGCGGCGCAACATGGATGCGACGAATTGAGGTGCCGCTTGTGGAAAACCACAGGTAAATAGAAGGAATACGCAAGGAAATTGCAGATCGTAACGGGGGCGTATCCGGGTTCGCACGGATGCCGCGGAGGCGCATTCCGGGCCGCATGCACGAGCGTCTCGGGCAAAGGTTCCCTGGTTCGGGGGGATTTTTGCAGGTCATCGGCTCGTCGCAACGGTTCGTCCCATCGACCGGCCGCAGGGGTGTACTTCGGTCCTATAGTTTGGTCATTCGCACTCAACACCTGATTGCTTCCTGACCGGGGGGTCCATGAATTTTCGTGTTCTCGCAGCGCGTTTCGCGCTGATGGCTGCTTGCATCCTGATGACGGCCGCGCCGCAGGCGGCGTCGGCCAAGGGCCGTACCTTCTGGCAGTGTGCCCCGTTCGCCCGCGAAGTCTCGGGCGTGGACATCCATGGCAATGCCTGGACCTGGTGGAACCAGGCCGCCGGTCGCTACCAGCGCGGCGAAGCCCCCAAGATCGGCGCAGTGATGTCGTTCCAGCGCACCGCCAAGATGCCGCTCGGCCATGTCGCCATGGTCAGCCAGGTGATCAGCGATCGCGAAGTGCTCCTCACCCATGCCAACTGGTCGCGTGCCGGTGGCATCGAGCGCAATGTCCGCGCCGTCGACGTGTCGGCCGCTGGCGACTGGAGCGAAGTGAAGGTGTGGTTCGCGCCGACCGGCGGCCTCGGCACCTCGGTCTATCCGGTCAACGGCTTCATCTATTCGGGCAGCGCACCGCGCGACTTCGACAATGACGACGACATCAAGCCGTCGCTCGACCTCGACATGAGCGACCTGATCGCCGCGGCCAAGAACGAGACCCCCGACGCGGGTTGATCGCTCCGGCGATAGCGATGTTTGGAAGGGCCCGGCTTTGTCCGGGCTTTTTCATTTTAGCTCCCCTTCCTTGCAGGGAGGGGAATTGAGGCCTCAGCCCTTCGCCACGAACGCCAGCGCCACGCCGTTCATGCAGTAGCGCTTGCCGGTAGGCCGCGGCCCGTCGTCGAAGACATGGCCGAGATGCCCGCCGCAGCGCCGGCACAGCACTTCGGTGCGGCTCATGCCGAGCGAATCGTCGCCCCGGGAGGCCACGGCGTTGGGCAGCGGCTGCCAGAAGCTCGGCCAGCCGGTGCCGCTGTCGAACTTGGTGGTCGAGCTGAACAGCGGCAGCGCGCAGCCGGCGCAGGTGAAGGTGCCGGCGCGGTGCTCCTTGTTGAGCGGGCTGGAGAAGGCATATTCGGTCTCGCCCTGGCGGAGCACGCGATAGGCCTGCGGGCTCAGCCGCTTCCGCCACTCGGCATCGCTGAGCGTGAAGGGGAATTTCTGCGCGGCCTCGGCCGGCGCGCCACCGCATGCGGCGGTGAGTGCGCCAATGCCGGCGACGGTGAGGAAGGTGCGGCGATTGCTGTTCATGGGGCCCATGTGGGTATAACGCGCGGCCGGCTCAATAGTGACTCAGCTCCGCCGGCATCTTCTTGTAGCCATGGACGAAGCACGCCGCGACGCGCTCGGGCTCGCGGACCACGTTCACCCGCAGCCGGCGCTTGGCCATTTCCTCCATCAGCACGCCGATCTGCAGCTCGGCCAGCCGCGCCCCGACGCAGCGGTGGATGCCGTGGCCGAACGCCAGGTGCCGCCGGGCATTCTCGCGGTCGACGATGATCTTGTCGGCATTCTCGAACACGCTCTCGTCGCGATTGGCTGAGAGATACCAGAGCGCCAGCTTGTCGCCCTCGCGGATCCTGTGGCCTTCCAGCTCGGTATCCTGCGTCGCGGTGCGGCGCATATGGGAGAGCGGGGTTTGCCAGCGGACGATCTCCTGGCAGGCATTGTGGATCAGCCCGGGATCGGCCTCGAGCCTGGCGCGCTCGTCGGGGAACTGCTCGAGCCCCCAGGCAAAGGCGCTCATCGAGTTGCGCGTGGTATCGTTGCCGCCGACGATCAGCAGGATCAGGTTCCCCAGAAACTCCATCTGGTCCATCTCGGCCATCGCGTCCGAATGGATCATCATCGAGATCAGGTCGGGCGTCGCTTCTTTGCCGAGCTTGCCCTTCCAAAGCTCGCCGAAATAGGCGGCGCATTCGAACAGGATCTCGCGGCGCTGCTGCTTGCGCACCGGATCCTTGGCGATCTCGATGTCGCCGGCCCAGTCGGACCAGTAGGTGAGCTTGCGGCGATCCTCCCAGGGGAAGTCGAACAGGATCGCGAGCATCTGCGTGGTCAGCTCGATCGAGACCTGGTCGACCCAGTCGAATTCCTGGCCGACGGGCAGCGAATCGAGGATCTCGATCGTGCGCGCGCGGATATTCTCGGTCATCCGCACCATCTCGCTCGGCGTGAAGGCGGGGGCGACGGTGCGGCGCTGGCCGGTGTGCTTGGGCCGGTCCATCGCGATGAACATCGGCATCTTGATGTCGCCTTCCTGCAGGTCGGCGATGGTGATGCCGCCGGCCTGCGAGGAGAAGATCTCGGGCAGCGATTCCACCTGGACGATCGGCTTGTAGGTGGAGATCGACCAGAACGGCCCGAAGGCGCTGTTTGCGGTGTAATGGACGCCGCCCCTGGCGCGCAGCTCGCGGAAGGGCGCATGCCAAGTGTCGTCGCGGTAGAGCTCGGGTCGGCTGACGTCGAGCGGATCCGCGCTCGTCTCGGTCTCGGTCGCAAGCGTCGCCATGCTGCCTCTCCTGCCTTTCGGTGCAGGAAACGCTTAGTTGACAGTGGTGTCAATAGTGGAGCTCATTCCTCCCCGAGCTTGCTCGGGGAGGAATTTAGAAGGCTCAGGCCGCCAACGCCCCGATCTTCGCCTTGCGCTTCGGGCTGCCCGACTTGAGCACGCCGCGGCGGAACCAGCGGGCGCCGAGCGTGATGATGATCGCCACCCACAATATCTGCCAGGCGAGCGCCAGCAGGTGCGGCCAGATCGCCGGCGAACTGCCTGCCATGCCGATCATCGCGAAAGGCGAGCTGAACGGGAAGACGCGCGCTGCGATCGCGATCCAGCTGTCCGGCCGCGTCGCCGCGCCCAGCGCCAGGCCGAACATCATCATCTGGAAGATGGTGATCGGCAGCGAGAGCATCTGCAGCTCGCGCTGGGTGGAAGTCTGCGCGCCGATGCTGAGGAACATCGCGCCGAGCAGCATATAGGCCATGGTGAAATAGCCGATGAAGAGCAGCGCATAGACCGGCGCGCCGATCGCCGCGACCAGGCTGGGAAAGCTGCCGGCGATCTCGGGCGGCAGCAGCTTGGTCGCATTGATGATGATCGTCGCCCAGAACAGCACGAACAGCACCGCGGCGCCGAACATGCCGATGAGCTTGCCGAAGAACACGCTTTCGAGCGGGACGGCGGCGGCGAGGATCTCGATCACCTTGTTCGATCGCTCCTCGGCCATGGTGCCGACCGCCTGGCCCGAGAGGAACAGCGTGATGAAGAACATCGCGAACACGCCGATCGAGGCGGCCTGCCCGCGCCCGCCCGGCGAGGCGTGGCCGCGCTGGACCACGGTCTGAGTGACGGTGCTCACCGGCTCGGCGCTGCCCAGCTTCTGCGCGCGCAGACTCTGCTCGGCGAGCTGGGAGAGGAACTGCGCCTCGCTCCACCCGCGCCGGGCATAGAGCACGTCGGGCTTGTCGAGCGGACCGTAGAGCACGGCGGCGGCATCGAACTTGTCATTGTCGAAGAAGGCGCGCGCCTGCGCGGCGGGGTCGCCCTGCGGCGCTTCGATGGTGAGCGGCGGCGGCGTCAGGTCGCCCTTCTTGGGGAAGAGCGTGCGCAGCTGCTTGTCGGTGGCGAGCAGCACGGGGGCCTGCTCGGGCGGCGCGATCACCACCATCTTCATGCCTGAGTCGTCGCCGACGATCGACTGCGCACCGATCCCGCCGACCGTGCCGAACGCGATCATCAGCACCGGGGCGAGCAGGAAGAGCAGGAAGGTCGGGGTGAACACCGTGGCGGTGAAGTCGCGGCGCGCGACGGTGAGCGCCTGGCGGAGCGTGCGCGAGAAATTGCTCATGCCGCTTCCTCCTGATCCTTGAGTGCATCGGCACCGACGATCTTCACGAACGCGTCGTGCAGCCCGGGCCGCTCGATCGACAGGCCGGAGACGCCGAAGCCACCATCGATCAGCCTGACCATCAGCGATTCGATCCCGTCGGGCGGCACGGTGAAGCGCCAGCTGCCATTCTCGCGCTCGGCATCGCGCGGAAGCAGCGCGCCGGCGCCGTCGACATTGTGGTGCGGCGTATAGTGCGCCTTCATCGGCAGCAACGCGCGGGCATCGGCGACGGTGCCTTCGAAGCGCACCTTGCCGCCGGCGATGATAGACAGCCGCTCGCACAGCCGCTCGGCATGCGCCATGACATGGGTCGAGAACAGGATCGTCGCGCCGCGGTCGCGCTCGCCGAGGATCAGCTTCTCCAGCTTCTCCTGGTTGACCGGGTCGAGGCCGGAGAAGGGCTCGTCGAGCACCAGCAACTCGGGCTCGTGCACCACCGAGCCGAGCAGCTGGACGAGCTGCGCCATGCCCTTGGAGAGCTTGCGGATCTTCTCGTCCTTGGCATGGCCGAGGCCGGCATTCTCCAGCAGCGTATCGGCGCGCTTGCGGCCGACCGCCCAGGGCAGGCCGCGCAGCGCGCCCATGAACGCGATCGCCTCGCGGCACTTCATGTTGGGATAGAGGCCGCGCTCCTCGGGCAGATAGCCGGTGACGTCGCTCGCTTCGCGCGGATGGGCGCGGCCGAGCATCGTGCGCGTGCCTTCGTCGGGCTCGATGATGCCGAGCAGCATGCGCAGCGTCGTGGTCTTGCCGGCGCCGTTGGGGCCGAGCACGCCGTAGATCAGCCCCTTGGGCACCGCGATGTCGACGCCGTCGACCACGCGCCGGTCCCCGAAATATTTGACCAGCCCCCGGGCGCTTACGGCCAATTCGCTCGTCAAAATGGAATCCCTCCGTTGTCGCAACCGTGGTAGCGGGTCCGCGTGACGCAGCACAAGGCATTGGAAGCCCTAATAAGGGCCAAAGCGACCGAAATCGGGTTCGCCGATTGCGGGATCGCGCGCGCCGATGCCGCGCCCAAGTCCGCCGAGCGGCTGCGGCAATGGCTCGAGGAAGGGCGCCACGGCTCGATGATCTGGATGGAGGAGCGCGCCCACCACCGCGAGAGCCCCGCCGGGCTCTGGCCGGAGGTGCGCTCGGTGATCTCGCTCGGCATGAGCTATGCGCCGCGCACCGATCCGCTGGCGCTGGCCGGGCAGGGCGAGATCGGGCGCATCTCCACCTATGCGCAGGGCGCCGACTATCACGACGTGATCAAGCGCCGGCTGAAGGAGCTCGGGCGCTGGCTGGTCTCGGTCGCGCCGGGCGAACTCAAGGTCTTCGTCGATACCGCGCCGGTCATGGAAAAGCCGCTCGCCGAGGCGGCAGGGCTGGGCTGGCAGGGCAAGCACACCAATCTGGTGAGCCGCACGCATGGCAGCTGGCTGTTCCTCGGCGCGATCTACACGACGCTAGAGTTGGAACCCGACGCGCGGCAGCGCTCGACCTGCGGCAGCTGCGACGCCTGCCAGACCGCCTGCCCGACCGACGCCTTTCCCGCGCCCTATCGGCTCGATGCGCGGCGCTGCATCTCGTATCTGACGATCGAGCACAAGGGGCCGATCCCGCACGAATTCCGCGAAGGCATCGGCAACCGCATCTATGGCTGCGACGACTGCCTGGCGGTGTGCCCGTGGAACAAGTTCGCGCATGCGGCGCAGGCAAACCTCGCCTTCGCCCCGCGCGCCGAGCTGACCGCGCCGGCGCTGGCGGACCTGCTCGCGCTGGACGATGCGGCGTTCCGCGAAGTGTTCTCGGGCTCGCCGATCAAGCGGATCGGGCGCGACCGGATGGTGCGCAACTGCCTGATCGCGGCGGGGAACAGCGGCAGCGCCGCCCTAGTCGCGCCGGTGCGGGCCCTGCTCGACGATCCGGACGAGACGATCCGCGAGGCGGCGGGCTGGGCGCTGGAGAAACTAAGCCCCTCCCCTTCAGGGGAGGGGTTGGGGTGGGGCCTATCCGCAGGGGAAGGTCTCGGTGAGACTCTGCCCCACCCCAAAACCCCTCCCCCGAGGGGGAGGGGCTTAAGACGTTAGCGCGCCGGCCGGGCGCTGAGCGCGGCGACGCAACTCGCCTCGTCGATCGGCCTGCCGTCGCGCTGGCGGGCATCGACATGCGTCACCACTGCCTCGCCGCGGCCCTGCGGATAGAGATAGGTGTCGAGCACGCAGATCGGCCCGGCGAACTGAAGCTTGCGCGCGCTGCCCTCGGTCATGTCGAGCTGCGGCTTGCCGAGCCGGGCGATCAGCCGCGGGGCGGTGGCACCGTGGATCGCCGCAAGGTTGGCGGGCATCTGCGCGGTCGCCGCGGCACTGGGCAGCGGCACATAGCCGGCGCGCGGCGGCGGGATCGCGCCTTCGCCACACGCGCCGAGCGCCAGCGCGCCGATCAGGATCAGTTTCTTCAAGAAGTCCGCCTCCCGCGGTGAAATGCGTGCGTGGCCATCGCGGCTCCCAGCACCGGGGCGATCAGGTTCAGGATCGGGACGAGCAGAAGCCCGGTGCCCACCGCGCCCAGCGCGAAGCGGCTGATGCTGGTGCGCCGGCGCCATTTGGGCAGCGCGTTGCTGCCCATGTGCCGCGCCGCGACCATGTCGCCCAGGTCGCGTCCCAGTAGCCACGAATTGACCAGGAAGAACGCCACCGCGGTGCCCACGCCGGTGACCAGCAGGATAAGATAAAGCGGCGAGAACAGCAGGTTGATCGCGATCAGCCGCACGGCCGAGCCCAGGCCCATCGCCAGCGACCGGGCGAACGGCACGTCGCGCGCCTGGGCATGCGCGTCGGGATAATATCTGCGCTCGACCGCGGCGACCACCTCGTCGGCGAAGATGCCGATCACCGCGACCGCGATCGCGCGGAACATCAGCCAGTGCGCGAAGATGACGAGCACGATCGTGGTGATGTCGGCAAAGGTATCCGATCCGCTCCAGCCGCCGAGCCAGGCTGCGATCCCGTCAGCCAGTGCGTGCATGCCGAACCACAGTCCCACGCTCACCGCGACGAACAGCATCAGGGTGAGCAGGATCGATTTGACGAAGACCGCAAGGATCGGGCGGTCGAACAACTGGCCGAGCGAGAGGAAGAAGGCCTGGATCATTGCGCTATCCTTTGCCCGCGACTAGGGCAGCCGCGCAATCTTTTTGGAGCACCAGTTTGACCAGCCCGACCTATGACGTCGTCGCCATCGGCAATGCGATCGTCGATATCCTTGCCCAGGCCGAGGACAGCTTCATCGAGGAGATCGGCGTCGCCAAGGGCTCGATGCAGCTGATGTTCTCGCCCGAAGAGGCGGACGCGCTCTATGCCAAGATGGGCCCGGGCCGTGAGATCTCGGGCGGTTCGGCGGCGAACACCGTGGCCGGCATCGCCGCATTGGGCGGCAAGACCGCGTTCATCGGCCAGGTCGCCGACGACCAGCTCGGCCAGGTCTTCGCGCACGACATCCGCGCCGCCGGCGTCGATTTCGACACCGCGGTCCGCCCCGGCCAGCCGACCACCGCGCGCTGCCTGATCTTCGTGACGCCGGACGGCCAGCGCACGATGAACACCTTCCTCGGCGCCTCGCAGTTCCTGCCCGAGGCGGCGCTCGACGAGAGCGTGATCGCCAATGGCGCGATCCTCTATCTCGAGGGCTATCTGTGGGATCCCGAGGAGCCGCGCGCCGCGATGCGCAAGGCGATCGAGATCGCCCGCAGCAACGGCCGCAAGGTCGCCTTCACTTTGTCCGACGTCTTCTGCATCTCGCGCCACGGCGACGATTTCCGCAAGCTGATCGAGGACGGGCTGATCGATATCCTGTTCGCCAACGAGAACGAGCTGCTCGCGCTGTGCGAGCATGAGGAGTTCGAGGCGGCGGTGCAGCACATCCACGGCAAGGTGCCGGTGCTGGTCGTCACCCGCAGCGAGAAGGGTGCGATGGCGCTGGTCGGCAGCGACCGCGTCGAGGTTCCGGCCGAGCCGATCGCGAAGCTGGTCGACACCACCGGCGCGGGCGACATGTTCGCGGCGGGCTTCCTCCACGGCCAGGCCCAGGGCCGCTCGGTAGCGGACTCGCTGCGCCTGGGCGCGATCGCCGCCGCCGAGATCATCCAGCACTATGGCGCCCGTGCCGAGGTCGACCTCAAGGCACTGGCCGAGGCGAAGCTGGGCTAAGCCATTAATTCCTCCCCCAGCTTTCTGGGGTAGGAATCTAAATAGAAAAGGGCCGGAGGATCGCTCCTCCGGCCCTTTTCTCTTGTTCGGAAACCGGCGCCCTCAATGGGTGCCGGGGACCTCCGGCTTCAGCTCCTCATAGGCTTCCGGCTCGTGCACTTCGTCCCGGCCGAGGCCGACATGGCTGCGCGCGCGGCTGTAGCCGAAATAGACCACCAGGCCGATCCCCGCCCAGATCAGGAAGATCGACTTGGTCTTCATGTCGAGGCTGTAGAACAGGTAGATGCAGCCGACGATCGACAGCAGCGCCGTGACCCAGATCAGCGGCGTGCGGAACGGGCGGTGGCGGTTCTTGTCGGTGTAGCGCAGCACTAGCACCGCGATCGACACCGCCGCGAAGGCGAACAGCGTGCCCGCGTTCGAGACGTCGGCGAGCAGCCCGACCGGGAAGAACGCCGCGAACAGCGTCACGAAGATGCCGGTCAGGATGGTGATGACGTGCGGGGTGTGGAAGCGCGGATGCACGCGCGAGAAGAACTCGGGCAGCAGGCCGTCACGGCTCATCACGAAGAAGATGCGGGTCTGCCCGAACATCATCATCAGGATGACCGAAGGCAGCGCGATGATCGCCGCGGCGCCGACCAGCCAGCCGACGAAGGGATGGCCGATCTGCTTGAGCGTCCAGGCCAGCGCCTCCTTCGAGCAGACCACGGCGTTGTCGTGGATCGCCTGGCAGGCCTGCGACAGGCCCGGCGTGCCCGGCGAGAGATGTTCGCCGCCCGGGCCGAACATCGGCTGGCCGCCGACGGTGCCGATCACGCCCGACGCGACGAGCAGGTAGAAGATCGTGCAGATCGCGAGCGAGCCGATCAGGCCGATCGGCATGTTGCGCTGGGGGTTCTTGGTCTCTTCGGCGGCCGTCGAGACCGCGTCGAAGCCGACATAGGCGAAGAAGATCGACGCGGCTGCGCCCGAGATGCCGGCGAAGCCGAGCGGCGCGAACGGAGTGAACTGCCCCGTGCGGATCACCGGAATGGTGAGCGCGACGAACATCGTCAGCGCGATGATCTTGACGCCGACGAGCACGGCGTTGACGGTCGCGCTTTCCTTGGTGCCCTTGACGAGCAGCGCGGTCACCAGCGCCGCGATAAGCATCGCGGGCAGGTTGATGATGCCGCCGTCGAACGGACCGCGGACCAGGTCGAGCGGTATGGTGATATGGAAGCTCGAGTTGAGCCAGCCGATGAAATAGCCCGACCAGCCGACCGACACCGCGCCGGCGGCGATCGCATATTCGAGGATCAGCGCCCAGCCGACCATCCAGGCGACCAGCTCGCCCATCACGGCATAGCTGTAGGTATAGGCGGAGCCGGAGACCGGCACCATCGCCGCCATCTCGGCGTAGCAGAGCGCCGCGACCGCGCAGACGAAGCCGGCGATCACGAACGACAGCATCATGCCCGGGCCGGCCTTCTGCGCCGCCTCGGCGGTCAGCACGAAGATACCGGTGCCGATGACGGCGCCGATGCCCAGCATGGTGAGCTGGAATGCGCCCAGCGATCGATGCAGCGATTTCTTCTCGGCTGTCGCGAGAATGGCATCGAGAGACTTTACTCGCCCGAATATCATGAAATGGTCCCCTTAGCGGCGGTTCGTCCGCCGCCCCCGTCTTGATGAAAGGCGCGAGCCTAGCCGCAAAACCGGGGGAGGCAATGCTTTAGTGCCCCCAAGTGCCGCTTTAGCGCTACGAAAGCGGCGAGTCGTGGGGGCAGGGCTTGGCGGAAGTTGCCGAGAGGGTGGCGAGGGCGGTATTCCGGAGAGGATGGCGTCGCACGGGGGTGGAGAAGCGGGCGGACACTCTTCTTTCCCCGGCGAAGGTCGGGGCCCCAGTCTTTAGAGTCGCGCGCCTTTGCCGCGCTCGCTTAGTCTGGGCCCCGGCCTGCGCCGGGGAAAACCAGGGTAAAGTCGGGAATCAGCGCGCCAGCATCGGCCCCAGCGGCTTGCCGGCGAAGACATGGACATGGAGGTGCGGCACTTCCTGGTGCGCGTCGACGCCGGTATTGGCGAGCAGCCGGTAGCCGGGTTCCACGAACCCCGCCTCGCGCGCGACCTGTCCCACGGCACGGACGAAGCCGGCGATCTCCGCCTCGCTCGCCTTGGCCGAGAAATCGTCCCACGAGACATAGGCGCCCTTGGGGATCACCAGGATGTGGTGCGGCGCCTGCGGGTTGATGTCGTGGAAGGCGAGGGCGAAATCGTCCTCGAACACCTTTTTCGACGGAATCTCGCCGCGCAAGATCTTCGCGAAGATGTTCTGCTCGTCATAGGGCTGGGTAGCGTCGATGGGCATGCGCGGCTCCTTTCCCAATCCAATAGCAAACCGTCATCCCGGCGAAAGCCGGGATCTCGTGTGGTGGCGCGATACGGCCTGCGATCCCGGCTTTCGGCGGGATGACGGCTAGGCCGGCCGGCTCGCCTTTTCCTCGATCCCCGACACGCCCTCGCGCCGCGCCAGCTCGGCGCGGACGTTATCGAGGCTCAGCCCGGCATCGGCGAGCAGCACGATCAGGTGGAAGACGAGGTCCGCCGCTTCCTTGGTCAGTTCCTCGCGGTCGTCCTGGATCGCGGCGATGACGGTCTCGGTCGCTTCCTCGCCCAGCTTCTGCGCGATCTTGGCGCGGCCTCGGGCGGTGAGCCTGGCGACATAGGAGCTGTCCGGGCTCGCTGTGCGGCGGGCGCGGATGGTCTGTTCAAGCGTGTCGAGCGTATCGGCCATGGCTCCCGGCTGCGGGAGGCGGGCGTCCCTGTCAATCCTTGGGTGCGGTCTTGCGGAAGCGCGCGCGCAGCTGGCGGCGGACGAACCAGATGCCGCCGGCCGCGACCGCGGCAAGCGCCAGGTCCGAAAGCTCGGGCATCGAGCGCGTACCGGCACGCCCGGTATGCGGCGGCTCGTCGGCGGCGATGGCCGGCGCGGCGAGGAGCAGCAGGGGGAGGGCGATGCGGAGCATGAGGGTGGTGTAGCGTGGTGGGGTTGGGGAAGGGTTAAGCCGCTTTTCCCTCTACCGCTATGGCGGGAGAGGGGTGGTCGAGCGAAGCGAGGCCGGGGTGAGGGTGTGTGAGGGCGGCAGGCGCAGCGCTTGTGGCCCCTTATTGACCCTCACCCTGGCTCGCGATGCGAGCCGTCCCTCTCCCGCAAAGCGGTAGAGGGAGTCAGGACCGAACCGGAATCCCCGCCGCCGCCAGCGCGGCATGCGCGTCGGCGATGCTCGCCTCGCCGAAATGGAAGATCGAGGCGGCGAGCACGGCGCTGGCATGGCCCTGCGCGATGCCGTCGACCAAATGCTGGAGATTGCCGACTCCGCCTGAGGCGACCACCGGCACGGTCACCTGGTTGGCGATCGTGCGGATCAGCTCGAGGTCATAGCCGTCGCGGGTGCCGTCGCGGTCCATCGAGGTGATCAGCAGCTCGCCGGCGCCGAGATGGGCGAGCGCGAGCGCATGCGTCACGGCGTCGATGCCGGTCGGCTTGCGGCCGCCGTGCGTGAAGACTTCCCAGCGCCCCCCCGCAACCTTGCGCGCATCGACCGAGGCGACGACGCACTGGCTGCCCATCTTCTCGGCGATCTCCGCCACGACTTCGGGACGCGAGACCGCGGCGGAGTTGACCGCGACCTTGTCCGCGCCGGCGAGCAGCAGCGCGCGCGCATCCTCGACGCTGCGTACCCCGCCGCCGACGGTGAGCGGCATGAAGCACACCTCGGCGGTGCGGCGGACGACGTCGAGGATCGTGCCGCGCGCCTCGTGGCTGGCGGTGATGTCGAGGAAGCAGAGCTCGTCCGCCCCGGCGGCGTCATAGGCGCGGGCCTGCTCGACGGGGTCGCCGGCGTCCTTCAAGTCGACGAAGTTGACGCCCTTCACCACGCGGCCGTTCGCCACGTCGAGGCAGGGGATGACGCGGGCGCGGACGGTCATGCCTTGCCCACTTCGATCGCCCATTTGAGGTCGAGCCGGCCGTCGTACAGCGCGCGGCCGGTGATCACGCCTTCCACGCCGTCGGCGACGTGCGGGCGCAGTGCATGAATGTCGGCGATATCGGTGACGCCGCCGCTGGCGATCACCGGGATCGACACCGCGCGGGCCAGCGCCACGGTCGCCTCGACGTTACAGCCCTTGAGCAGCCCGTCGCGGCCGACATCGGTGAAGAGGAGCGCTGCGACGCCGGCATCCTCGAAGCGGCGGGCGAGATCGACCACCGACACGTCCGACACATCGGCCCAGCCGCGCGTTGCGACCAGCCCGTCGCGCGCATCGACCGCGACGACGATGCGGCCGGGATTGTCGCGCGCGGCTTCGCGGACGAGGTCGGGATTCTCCAGCGCCGCGGTGCCGATCACCACGCGCTCGACGCCGAGATCAAGCCAGCGGTCGATCGAGTCGCGGTTGCGGATGCCGCCGCCGAGCTGGATGTGACCGCCAAAGCCGCTCTCAAGGATCGCGGCAACCGCCGCGTCGTTGATCGATTCGCCCGCGAACGCGCCGTCGAGATCGACCACGTGCAGCCATTCGGCGCCGGCCTGTGCGAAGCTCTCGGCCTGGGCAGCGGGGTTGTCGCCATAGACGGTGGCGCGGTCCATGTCGCCCTCGGCGAGGCGGACGACCTGCCCGCCCTTGAGGTCGATCGCGGGAAAGATGATCAGGCCATCTGAAGCTAGGGGCGCCATGCTAGGAATCTCTCGACCAGCGCAATGCCGTAGCGCTGGCTCTTTTCGGGGTGGAACTGGACGCCGATCATGTTGTCGCGGCCGATCGCCGCGGTGACCGGGCCGCCATGGTCGGTGGTGGCGAGCACGTCCTCGCCTTCGAAGGCGAAGCTGTGCAGGAAATAGGCCTCGCCTGCCTCGATCAGCGGGTGCGGGGCAGCGGGGACGACATCGTTCCAGCCCATATGCGGCACGTGCACGCCGGGGGCGGGCGCGATCGCGCGGACGGTGCCGGGGATCCAGCCGAGACCGGGGTGCGTGCCCATCTCCTCACCGGCATCGGCCATCAGCTGCATGCCGACGCAGACGCCGAGGAACGGCGCGCCCTGCTGGCGGACGCGGGTGTTCAGCGCCTCGACCATGCCGGGGATGACGCGCAGCCCCGCCGCGCAGGCGCCGTACGCGCCGACGCCCGGCAGCACGATCCGGTCGGCCTTGAGCACTGCCTCGGGATCGGCGGTAACCGCGATGTTCGCCGCGCCCGCCGCCTTCAGCGCGTTGTGCACCGAGTAGAGATTGCCCGCGCCGTAATCGATCAGCGCTATGGCGCTCACAGCACGCCCTTGGTCGAGGGTATCACATCGGCCTTGCGCGGATCGATCTCGACCGCTTCGCGCAGCGCGCGGGCCAGGCCCTTGAACGCGGCTTCGGCGATATGGTGGTTGTTGGTGCCGTAAAGCGTCTCGACGTGCAGCGTCACGCCCGCGGTCTGCGCGAACGAGTGGAACCAGTGCTCGAACATCTCGGTGTCCATCTCGCCGAGGCGCTTCTGCGAGAATTCGGTCTTCCACACGAGGAAGGGGCGCCCGGAAATGTCGATCGCGACGCGGGTCAGCGTCTCGTCCATCGGCGAGAGCGCGTCGGCATAGCGGCGGATGCCCTTCTTGTCGCCGAGTGCCTTGGCCACGGCCTCGCCGATCGCCAGCCCGGTATCCTCCACCGTATGGTGTTGGTCGATATGGAGGTCGCCCACCGTCTTCACGTCGAGATCGATCAACGAATGGCGGCTGAGCTGCTCGAGCATATGATCGAAGAAGCCAATCCCCGTCGAAACGGAATAGGCTCCCGTCCCGTCCAGGTTGACGGTGACGTCGACGGCGGTCTCGCTCGTCTTGCGGCTTACGGTGGCGGTGCGCATCGGCACCCACATAACGATGGTTGCCGCGCATGCAATCTTGACCGTGCGGCTCCGTGCGCTACCCAAGGGGCATGACTGGCAACGTGCCCGATAGCTTGATTCCCTATGATGAGATCGTGCAGGAAGCCCTGCGCGCCGTGGTCGGCCGCGTGCTCGGCACCGTCGCCGAGACGGGCAACCTGCCCGGCGGCCATCATTTCTACATCACCTTCAAGACGCATGCGCCCGGGGTTGACATCCCGCAGCGCCTGATCGAGCGCTTCCCGGACGAGATGACCATCGTCATGCAGCACCGCTTCTGGGACCTGAAGGTCGACGACAACAAGTTCTCGGTCGGCCTGAGCTTCAACCAGGTGCCGGCGATGCTCAACATTCCCTTCTCGGCGATCACCGGCTTCCACGACCCGGCGGTGAACTTCGAGCTGCGCTTCCAGGCGGCCGACAGCGGCGACGAGCCCGATCCGCAGCACGAAGAGGCGGAGAATGACGGTCCGGCGGTCAAGCCGACGGACGACGGCTCGAACGTCGTCTCGGTGGATTTCAAGCGGAAGAAGTAAGCTGGCCCCGGCCGCAAGGCCGGTATCGGCGATTTCAGCGCATCAGGCGTGCGCGCAATTCCTGCATCGCCACCGCGTCGACTGCGGCGGCGGGATCGTCGGCGCCGAGGATGTTGCCCAGATGATCGAGGATCTGGCTGGCGCGGTCGAGATTCTGCAGCGATGCCATGTGCGTGGCGATCACATGCGGATCGTCGATCAGCTGCTCGCCGAGAGAATCCAGCAGTTCGCGGACATGGTGGATCTCCTCGACCAGCCGCGTGCCGAGATCGGCGAGCGACGGCCCGGCCGGCGCCTCGGGCTCTGCCGGCAGCGCCGCGCCGCTGCGCACCGCGTCCTGGATGGCGTCGACGCGTGCTTGGCCGTGGAAGCCGTTGAAGCTCGCCGAGCGATTGCCCGACACCCATTCCTCGACGGTGACGGCGCTGGTGTCGAAGGCGACGCCGCAGCGCCCGGCGCCCTGCCAAACGACTCGGGCGCCCATCTCGATCTCCGCGCGGCGCAGCACCAGCTTGGTGCACGGGCGCGGCAGCACCGAACCGTCGAGCATCGCGCCGCCTTCGGAGAGGTTGCGGATCCGCACGGCGACCTTCAGCCCGTCCGCCTCGATCGTGGCGGAGAGCAGCAAGTTCTTGCGCGGCGGGCGTTCCGTCATCCCCCGGCCGAAAATGGGTGCATTCGCGTGCATCGATTTACTCATAGTCGGCCAGAAGCGGATGGTTGGTTAACGGCGCAGGAAATTCCGTGCTCTGGAAACGCCGCGGGGGAGCGGCTAGAGCGCGCGGGACTCCGCCGGCAGGCGACAGGATAGAGGAAGCCAAGCGTGACCACCCGTACCGAAACCGATTCGATCGGCGCGATCGAAGTCCCCGCCGATTGCTATTGGGGCGCCCAGACCCAGCGCTCGATCGAGAATTTCCCGTTCGGCGCGATGGAGCGCATGCCGCTCGGCATCGTCCACGCCCAGGCGATCGTGAAGCAGGCCGCGGCGCGGGTGAATCGCAAGCACGGCATGGACACCAAGATCGCCGACGCGATCGAGGCGGCGGCGCAGGAGATTGTCGCGGGGGACCTCGACGACCAGTTCCCGCTGGTGATCTGGCAGACCGGCTCGGGCACCCAGACCAACATGAACGTCAACGAAGTCATCGCCGGCCGCGCGAACTTCGTGCTCGCCGGCACCAAGGGCGGCAAGTCGCCGGTGCACCCCAATGATCACGTCAACATGAGCCAGTCGTCGAACGACAGCTTCCCGACCGCGCTGCACGTCGCCGCTGTGCTGGCGACGCGCGACCAGCTGATTCCCGCGCTCGACCAGCTCACCGCCTCGCTGACCGCCAAGGCCGAGGCCTGGGACCACATCATCAAGATCGGCCGCACCCACACCCAGGACGCGACGCCGCTGACGCTCGGCCAGGAATTCTCGGGCTATGCCGCCCAGCTGATCAGCTGCAAGGCGCGGATCGAGGGTTCGCTCAACGGCAATCTGCGCAAGCTGGCGATCGGCGGCACCGCGGTAGGCACCGGGCTCAATGCGCCGGAAGGCTGGGCCGAGGACATGTCGGCGGCGATCACGGATATCGCCGGCACCCAGTTCGAGCCGGCCCCGAACAAGTTCGAGCAGCTCGCGGCCAAGGACGGCCTCGTCTTCTTCTCGGGCGCGCTCAACACGCTGGCGGTGGCGCTCAACAAGATCGCCAACGACATCCGCTTCCTTGGCTCGGGCCCGCGCTCGGGCTTGGGCGAGCTGTCGCTGCCGGCCAACGAGCCGGGCAGCTCGATCATGCCGGGCAAGGTCAACCCGACCCAGTGCGAATCGCTGACGATGGTCGCGGCGCAGGTGATCGGCAACAACCAGGCGGTGACTGTCGGCGGCATGCAGGGCCATTTCGAGCTCAACGTGTTCATGCCGCTGATCGGCGCGAACGTGCTGCGCTCGATCGCTTTGCTCTCCACCGGCATGACCAGCTTCGCCGAGCGCTGCGTCGACGGGATCGAGGCGAACGAGAGCCAGATCAAGGCGCTGGTCGACCGCTCGCTGATGCTGGTGACCGCGCTCGCGCCGGCGATCGGCTATGACGCCGCGGCGAAGATCGCCAAGAACGCGCACGAGAAGGGCCTGACGCTCAAGGAGAGCGGGCTGGCGCTCGGCCTCGTCGATGAAGCGACCTTCGACCAATATGTTCGCCCCGAGACGATGATCGGGCGGTGAAACAACTTCTCCCCTCCCTGCAAGGGAGGGGATCAAGGGGGTGGGTTAGAAAAGGCCGGGCTCGATGCCCGGCCTTTTCTTTTCTGGCGCTGGCGAGAGCTCGCTGCGCTCGCAACCCACCCCTAACCCCTCCCTTGCAGGGAGGGGAACCTGATGCCGTTTCAATCGCTTCCGTTCCTGAACCATTTACGCAGGGAGCAACCATGATCGGGGACGCAATCGCAGGCTGGATCGGCAACCGCATCGACCGTCGCGACGGTGAGGGCGGTACGCTCGGCACGATCGCCGGCGTGCTGAGCTGGAAGGCCGCCAAGAAGATCGTCCCCGCCGCGCTGGTGATCGGCGGCGCAGCCTATGCGTATCGCCACTTCACGAAAAGCCGCCAGGAAGTGGCATGATCGGCAAGCTCCTCGCTGCCTTTATCGGCAACCGCATCGACCGCGAGGACGGCAAGGGCGGCGTGAAGGGCGCGCTGATCGGGCTCGGCGTCGAGCGGATGCTGGCGCGGATGGGCCCGATCGGCTGGGTGCTGGCGGCACTGTTCCTGGTGCTGCGCTTCGTCTGGCGGCTGATTTTCCCGAAACGGCGCGTGCGCATCGTCCGGTCCTAGCTTGACGGGGACGTGAGTCCCACGCCAAAGGCACCCATGCCCCATTCTACCGAGACCGACCCGCACGGATTCAAGCGACGCGGCGTGCTGTTCGTGCTTTCCTCGCCCTCGGGTGCCGGCAAGTCGACGATCGCGCGCAAGCTGCTCGCCGCCGACGAGCATCTCCAGATGTCCGTATCCGTCACCACCCGGCCGATGCGCCCGGGCGAGGTGGACGGCGTCGACTATCATTTCGTCGATCTCGAGCGCTTCCGCGAAATCGCGAATAACCACGAGTTCCTCGAATGGGCGCACGTGTTCAACCACCGCTACGGCACGCTGCGCACGACAGTGGAGGAGATCCTCGATACGGGCCGCGACGTGCTGTTCGACATCGACTGGCAGGGCGCGCAGCAGCTGTTCCAGCTCGCCGGCGGCGACGTGGTCCGGGTGTTCATCCTGCCGCCCTCGTTCGTCGAGCTGCGCCAGCGCCTGGTCAACCGCGCGACCGATTCGATCGAAGTGATCGACGCCCGCATGGCGCGCGCGGCCGCCGAGGTCAGCCATTGGGACGGCTATGACTATGTGCTGGTCAATGACGATGTCGACCAATGCTATCGCTCGGTCCACACGATTCTCAACGCCGAGCGGCTCAAGCGCTCGCGCCAGACCGGCCTGATCGGCTTCATCCGCGGTCTGATGAAGTAACGACGCCAATATCGGCAGAGGAACTGCGGACAGTTGCTGCCGGTTACCTCCTCGGAACGATCAGAGGAGGACAGGATGGCGGACGAAAAGACGACGATAGTGGAGACCGGCGGCGGTGGCGCCGGAACCGTGATTGCGGTGGTCGCCGGCATCATCGTGCTACTGGTCGTGGCATATTTCCTCTTCGGCCAGGCACTGATGAACGGCGGCACCAAGAAGATCGATGCGGATGTGAAGGTGGAAACGCCGAAGTGAGCGTGGCAGCGGCGCGCGCTGCCATGTGCGCCGCCGTGCCTTACCACTGGACGGGCTTGATCCGATTCATCTGCGGGTCGATGAAGTAATCTTCCCAACAGGGGAGGTTCTCATGACTAGACTTGTTCTTGGCGGCGCGCTCGGTGGGCTCGCCATGTGGCTGGTGGGTTTCCTCTTCTGGGGCACGCCGCTGAGCCTGCTCGCCTTGTCCCGCACCGACGATGCGACCAGCGCGGCGCTGCATGCCGCCCTCGCGCAGCATCTCGGCCCGCTCGGCACCGGCGCCTATCCGGTGCCTTGGCCGGGCACGCCGCTCGGCACCCAGCTCTACGGCCAGGGGCCGACGGCGATGGTGTTCTTCAACAGCAGCGGCTTCGCCAATCCGGACAGCGCCTCGCTGATCGGCGGCCTGATGCTGGCGATGCTCTGCGTGCTGCTGGCAGGCTTCGCGATGCGGATGATTGCGACGGGACTGGGCTTTCGCGACCGGCTCAAGCTGGTGGTCCTCGCCGCGGTGGCGGTAACCGCCTATTCCGATCTCGGCCAGCCGGTCTTCAACCACGCGCCACTCGGCTATTTCCTCTATCTGTGGATCAGCGACGTGGCGAGCTGGGTCGCGGCCGGCGCGGTGCTCGCCTGGGCGCTGCCCAGGCCGGTGGTGGTGCAGGGCTGATGTACATCACCGCGCTCGTCATCCCCGTTCACGAGGATAAGCAGGACGCCTATCGCGCCTGGGCCGCGAACACCGCGGCGGTGTTCAAGCGCAATGGCTGCCTCGAGATCACCGAAGCCTGGGAGGATTTCGTCCCCAATGGTTCGGTCACCGATTTCCGCAAGGCAGTTGCCGCGAAGCCCGGCGAGAAGATCGTTATCTCCTGGCAAGTCTGGCCCGACAAGGCGACGCTAGATGCCGCCGAGGAAGTGATGCACACCGACGGCAGCCTGGAGTTCGAAGGCGAGGTGCCCTTCGACGCCAAGCGGCTGATCCTGGGGTGCTTCCGGGAACTGTAGGCGAGGCCCTACCACTTAATCGTCATCCCGCGGAGGCGGGGATCCAGGGTGGCAAAGCGACGTCCTTCGTGACTCTGGATCCTCCCCTTCGCGGGGATGACGGTTGAACGTTGGGAATCAGAGCAGCCCTAGAAACCGAACCCCCGCGTCGAAATCTACCCGGTGGGCGTTGCGCGCCTGCACCGCGAGCGAATCCTCGCCCCACAGCTCCGCCTGCCAGAGTTCGTCGACATGGGCGGCCTGCCACAGCGTCTCCGGCGAGACCGCGCCCTCGAGCAGCGCCAGCGCCCCGACCAGCGAGCCGCCGATCGTCACCACCGGCGACAGCGCCGCGAGCCGGAACGGGTCGAGTGCATGGACGGCCTCGGCCAGCCGCGCGATCGTCGCTTCGGGCTGGGCCTTGTGCATCACGCCCGCCGTCGTCTCGAAATGAACGTCGTAGCGGCCGCGCGCCCAGTCGAGCAGCGGATCCCAGGCATCGGCCTGGCGCTCGACCAGCGGCTCGGGCCCCTCGGCGCGGTAATAGAGCAGGTCGCTCTCGCCATAGGCGGCAAGGCTTGCCGCGAAGGGGGCGGGATCGGTGGCGATCCGGTCGATCGCGGCATTGGCGAGCCCGGTCAGCGGCATCGCGCGCGGGTCCAGGGTCTCGCCGACGCCGCGCCACTCGTCCGCCACGGCCTCGGCCAGTGCGGGGGTGGGCAGGGCGAGCGGCACCCGGCCCGGGGTGCGCACCGGCTTGCCGTCGAGCGCCACCTGGCCATGCTCGACGCTGACGTCCTTCCAGAAGCGCCTCATGCCTCGGGCGGCGCCTCTGCGGGAGTCTTCCAGCGGCGCGCCAGGCTCCTGGGCACCACTGCCATGATGTAGAGCGACGACATGATGATCGTGCCGCCGAACAGCGTCATCTGATATTCGTGCGCGCGGCCGGCGATCAGCAGGCCGAGCACCGCGCCGGCAGTGCCGATCATGTTGACCCCGACGATCATGTAGTAGCGCTTCATCGCCAGGCGCTCGGCGTCGGTCATAGACCCTCCAGATGTGCGGGAAGCTGGCTGGCATGGTCGGCGAGGCGGTGCGCGCCGGCGCCGAGCAGCTCCTCGGATGTGTGGTAGCCCCATAGCACACCAAGCGCATGCGTGCCAGCGGCGCGCGCCATCGCCATGTCGAAGCTGGTGTCGCCGATCATCGCGGTGGTCTCGGGCGCGGCACCGGCCTCGGCGATGGCGAGCTCGAGCATCGCGGGGTGCGGCTTGGAGGGGTGGCGGTCGGCGGTCTGCAGCGTGACGAACCGGTTGCGGATCCCGTGATGCTCGAGGATCAGGTGCAGCCCGCGATCGGACTTGCCGGTGGCGACGCCGAGCAGCCAGCCCGCGGCGTCGAGCATGTCGATCGTCTCGAGGATTCCGTCGTACAGCGGCTCCGGATCCAGGGCTGCGGAGGCGCGCATCGCGTGGAAGGCGCGCTTGTATTCCTCGGCCATCGCATCGTGCAGCGCGGCGTCCGCCTCGGGCAGCAGCTGCGCGATGGCGGGGACCAGGCTGAGCCCGACGATGCGGCGAATGTCGTTGCGGCCCGGCGGGTCGAGCCGGTGCGCTTCGAACGTCGCTTCCATCGCGCGGCAGATATTGGCCTGCGAATCGACGAGCGTGCCGTCGCAATCGAACACGGCGAGGCGGTTCACTTCGCCCCCCGCATCAGCGCAGCCATCGCGCGGCGGCCCTGCGCGTCGAGCGCGTCGGCGGCGGCGAGCCGGGCGGCGTCGGGCTTCTGCTGCCCGAGCTTCAGCGTGCCGCGCCAGGCCTGCACCTCCAGCCGATAGCCGAGGATCACGCCCGCCATCTTCGCGGCAATCGCCGGGTCCATCTTGGCGCGCGTCCATTCGGGCTTGGGAGCGAGGCGGCGTTCCTGCTCATGGCTGACGGCATCGAGGATCGCGAGCAGGCCATCATCGTCGGTGCGGGTCACCCGGCCTTCGAGCTCGACCGCGACATAGTTCCAGGTCGGCACCAGGTTCGGCCCTGCGCCATACCAGTCGGGGCTGACATAGGCGTCCGGCCCCTGCAGGTTGAACAGCGCGGTGGCGCCGTCCAGATGCCGGACCAGGCCGTTGCCGCGCGCCAGATGGAAGCCGAGCGTGTCGTCGTCCAGCCACACCACCGGCACGTGCGCGACGCGCAGCCCGTCGGGCGTCGCAGCGAACAGCGCGCCGAAGCCGATTTCGCGGACCAGGTCGCGGATTGCCGGGCGGTCTTCCCAGCGGAAGGCCGGATGCGGATGCATCAGCGCCCCCGGCTGCCGCCGGGCTTGGCGCCGCCGCGGCTCGGGCCGGGCTTGGTACCGGTCGCGGAGCCGGTACGCGGACCGCTGCGGGGACCCGGCTTGGCACTGGCGCCGGCAGGCTTGCGCGCGCCGGTCTTGGGACCCAGCTTGGGTGCTGCAGGCTTGCGCGTGCTCGGCTTGCCGCCGCTGCGCGGCGCCGGCTTGTCGCCGACCGCGCCTTCGCCGCGCCCGCGCCGCTCGCCGCGGCGCTCCTTGCGCACACTCTTGGCATGCGCCTTGGCATTGGCCTTGAGCTGCTCCTTGGTCATCGGCTGCGGCCCGTCGTCGAGCAGCAACGCGTCGCCCTCGGCTTCCTCGAAGCCCAGCGTGTGCAGCGATTCGGCGAAGTGATGCGGCAGCGCGGCGGTCACGTCGATCTTGTCGTTGTCGGGATGATCCACTCGGATGCGCCTCGCATGCAGGTGCATCTTGCGGCTGATTCCGCCCGTCAGGAACGCCTCGGGCCCGCCATATTTGCCGTCGCCGACGATCGGGAAGCCGATTGCCGCCATGTGGACGCGCAGCTGGTGGGTGCGCCCGGTAAAGGGCTGGAGCTCGACCCAGGCGGCACGGTTGCCGGCGCGGCCGATCACCCGGTAGCGCGAGCGGGCGGGCTGGCCCTCCTTCTCGTCGACCTGCATCTTCTCGCCGCCGGTGCCCGGCTGCTTGCCGATCGGCAGCTCGATCATCCCGTCCTGGATGCTCGGCACGCCGACGACCAGCGCCCAATAGACCTTGCGCGCGGTGCGGCTGGAGAAGCTCTTGGAGAACGCCGCCGCCGCGCGCGCGGTGCGGGCGACGAGCAGCGCGCCGCTCGTATCCTTGTCGAGCCGGTGGACCAGCTTGGGCCGCCCCTCCAGGTCGTACTGGAGCGCGTCGAGGAGCTCGTCGACATGCTCGTTGGTCTTGGTGCCGCCCTGCGTCGCCAGCCCGGGCGGCTTGTTGAGCACGAAGGCGGCGTCGTCCTGGTGGATCACCAGCGAGCGGGCGAACTCGATCTGCTCCTCGCTCAGGTTGACTTCGCGCTTGCGCTTCGGCCGGGCGGGCTTGTCGGGCTTGGGCGCCTCGGCCGGGGGCACGCGGATGACCTGGCCCATCGCGACATGGTCGCCCGGCTTGGCGCGCGCGCCGTCGATGCGCAGCTGGCCGGTGCGCGCCCAGCGCGAGACGAGGTTGAAGCTCGTGTCCGGCAGGTGCCGCTTGAACCAGCGGTCCAGGCGGATGCCGTCGTCGTCGAGCTTGACGGTGAACTGGCGAACGGCGTCGGTCATGCTGCGACCCTCATGATGCTAAGGCCCGCGAACAGCGCGAGCGCCGAACCGAGCACCGAGGCGAGGATATAGCCCAGACCCATGCCCCAGTCGCCGCGCTGGAGCATGTTCATCAGGTCGAGGGTGAAGGCGGAGAAGGTGGTGTAGCCGCCGAGCGCGCCGACGCCGATCAGCAGCCGCCATTGCTCGCCGCCCTCGCCGATACGCGCGAGCGCGCCGACCAGCGCGCCCATCAGGAAGCCGCCGATCACGTTCACGGCAAGCGTTCCCCAGGGATAATTGGGCCCGAGCCAGCCAAGCGCGAGCTTGCCGGTGAGATAGCGCGCGCCCGAGCCGACGGAGCCGCCGAGCATGACGAGGAGAAGGGGTGGCATCCCGAGCGGTTAGCGCGGAATCGTGGAGAGGGGAACCTTCTCTTCAAATCCTCCCCGAGCTTGTCTCGGGGAGGGGGACCATTCGCGTAGCGAATGGTGGAGGGGTCGTCGCGGAACGCGGCGGTAAACGCCGCACCCCTCCACCACGCCCTTCGGGCGCGGTCCCCCTCCCCCAGCAAGCTGGGGGAGGAACTAGTAAGGTTAGATCCCGTTGTTCGCCACCAGGTCGATATCCGTCCCGCCGTCCGGGCGGTTGGTCAGGAACAGCACATAGGCGCCGCCATCCTTGTCGCGGGTGCCGCCCAGGATATGCTCCTTGCCGTCGATCTGGTGCTCGCTGGTATAGCCGCCGCGGATCGCGTGCGTGTAATACCAGTCGAGCATCACCTGCATCGACTGGGGCGAGGAAAAGCTCACCACGCGCAGCTGGCACTGGCCGGCGGTGCTGCCCGCCGCCTCGCTGACCCGCGCCTGCGGATAGAGCGGCAGGTCCTTGGGCAGGCGCTGCGCCCAGCCCGCGGCATATTGCAGCGACGAGGCGCACTGGCTGGTCTTGCCGTCCTTCTGGCGCGCGGCAAGGCCGCCCAGCGTCACCGAATCGCGCGCCGCGGCGCACTGGGTGCAGCTCTTGTCGGCCTGGGTCGGTGCGGGAGTCTTGAGCAGCTGGCCATTGTCGATCTTGCCGCTGTATGCCGCGACATTGTCGCTCGGCACGCCGCCCGAATAGGGCTGTGCCGGCGGGCGCACCGCGTCGCCATTGGCCTGGCGGCCCAGCTGCGGGTCGACCATGATCTGGTCCTGCAGCGCGCTTGCCAGCGCCGGATCGGCGGCGTTGCCGCTCTCGCTGTCCGCGGCATCGCCCAGGCTCCCACGGCTGCCGCACCCCGCCAGGGCGAGGGGCAGGGCAAGCATCAGGAAGAGGTGGCTGCGGGCCATGGAAAACGCTCCTTTTGGGCCCGTTTTCTGCCTGAGGAAGGTTAAGGAAGCCTTGGGCACGCTGGATTCTTGTCCACAGCTGCGTTAACCATAAGCGGAACCCCGGACGGATCGCGTGCGTTTTTGGCCGAACGATCGAAGGGGGCTGCATGCAGCTGAACGCGAAGATGATTGGTGCCGGCGTCGCCGCCGCCATTGCCGCCGGGGTTGGATACGCCCTGCTCCACAAGCTCGAGGACGAGGCCGATTTCGACACGGTGACGCGCGAAGGCGCGTTCAGCGTGCGCGATTATCCGCGGCTGCTCGTCGCCGAAGTGGTGGTGCCCGGGCTGCGCCAGGCGGCGCTCTCGGTCGGCTTCACCCGGCTCGCCGACTATGTCTTCGGCAAGGAGCGCGCCGGCGGGCGGCTGCCGATGACCGTGCCGGTGCTCTCCGACGGCGATGAGGATGGGCGCGGCTGGCGCACCCGCTTCCTGATGCCGGCGCATGCGAGCATCGAGACGCTGCCCGATCCCGTGGCGGGCGTCCGCCTGCGCGCGCTCCCCGCCCGGCGGATCGCCGCGCTGCGCTTCGCCGGCCCGGACAGCGACGGCCAGCTCGACGCGCACGAGGCCGAGCTGCGCGCCTGGATCGGCGCCCATGGCCTCAGCCCGGCAGGGCCGGTCGAGCATGCCTTCTACAATTCGCCCTTCACGCCCGCTCGCCTGCGCCGCACCGAGATATTGATCCCGCTCGCGGCATAGCTGTAGTATATTGCTAACACACTCGGGCTGCGGTATAGCGGTAACCATGCTGAACCTGCTCTCGATCCTTATTGGCATCATCGCACTGCCGCTGATGCTGATCGCGCTGATCCCGCTGCTTGGCTGGGTGAACTATCTGGTGATCCCGGTCGCCGTGGTCGGCCTCGCGCTCGGCGCGCTCTCCGAATCGAACACCGGGCGCAACCTCAACATTGTCGTCGCGCTCGTCGGCCTCACCCGCCTGTGGCTGGGCGGCTTCATCCTCTGATCTTCTGATCTTCGCGTAGCGCGAGGGACTATCCTCATTGTCACCCCAGCCTTGTGCCGGGGCCCACCATGCCGCACGCGATGCGGATGGAGCCTCTTGTTCGGTCCGCGCCTCCTGGTGGACCCCGGCACAAGGCCGGGGTGACGGCGTAGGGGAGGCCTGCAACAAAAAGGGCCCGGCGTTTCCGCCGGGCCCCTCTCTGCCTGCGTGGCAAGCTTGACGTTTGCGCGCGGGCCTTAGCGGCAGCGCACGTTGCCGCGGTCGACCGACGAGCCGATCGCCGCACCCGCAGCCGCGCCGAGCAGCGTGCCCAGCGTCGCGTTGCGGCCGTTCGAGATCGCATTGCCGAACAGGCCACCGGCAACGCCGCCGACGATCAGGCCGGTCGTGCCGTCCGAGCGGCGGCAATAATAGCGGCCGTCATTGCCGCGATAGACGCGGTCATTCCGGCTCAGGCGACGCTCCTGATAGTAGCGGCCGTCACGATAATAGTCGGCCGGGTTGTAATAGGTCTCACCGCGCGGAAGGCGGTTATAGTCGTAGTTGCGATAGCCGCGCCAATCGCGCTGCCACTCGCGGCGGTCCTGGCGCTGGGCCTGGGCGATGTCGTTGCGGCAATCGCGAGCCTCGCGGCGATATTCGCCGCGGCTGTCCGAATTGCGCAGGTCGTGACGGCAATCCTGGCGAGCCTCGCGCTCGTTATGGCCCTGGGCGGCGGCAGGCGTCGCAATGGCGGCAGCCGCAATCGCGGCGGCAAAAAGAATACGCATGGAGTCTCTCCGTTTCTTGTTTTCCCCACCCGGTCAACGTGCCGAAGCGGCGCGAAGTTGCGTGAACGGAAAACTACCTCCGGTTCATATCCGAGCCATACGTCAGATCCGCGTAGTGCCCGGATAGGCGAAGAGCAGGTCGCTGCCCGCCTCGGCATGCAGGTCCGCGCTGCCCTCGATCGTCACGCATTCGCCGGCGCGGAACGCGGTGCCGTCGACCACGCCTTCGCCGCGCAGCGGGATCAGCCAGCCGGTGACGCCGGCGGGGAGGCTGAGCGTGCGGCGCCCGCCCGCCCAGCGCTCGAGCACGAACTTGGGGCCTTCGACCAGGATCACACGGTCGTCGGCGACGCGGCCGGGCATCGGGTTGGGCGCGTACGGCACCGGCTCGGCAACCGCGATGCCGGCATCGAGGTGCAGCTCGCGCGGCCGGCCATAGTCATAGAGCCGATAGGTGGTCTCGCTGTTCTGCTGCACCTCGACCAGCGTGATCCCCGCGCCGATCGCGTGGATCGTGCCCGATCCCGAATAGAAGAAGTCGCCGGCCTTCACCGGCTTCCAGTCGAGCAGGTCCTCGATCGAGCCGTCGAGCGCGGCCTGCTTCAGCGTCTCGCGGTCGACCGGCGCCTTGGTGCCGAGCGCGATCGTCGAATCGGGCTCGGCGTCGAGGATCACCCAGCATTCGTCCTTGCCGCGCGGCAGCCCGGCGGCATGCGCCTGCTCGTCATTGGGGTGGACCTGCACCGACAGCTTCTCGCTGGTGAACAGATATTTGATCAGCAGGTCGGGCGCGGCGTTGCCCGGCGTCTGGAACCACACTTCGCCCACCGGCTCGCCGTCCGCGGCGGGATCGGGGAAGCCGGGCCACAGCTTGTGGCGGCCCCAGGGCTTTTCGACACGATGGGTTGCCAACAGCGTTGCGGTCACTCGATTTCCCTCCGGTTTGCAGGTTCGTTAGCGCAACGCCCGGAGCCTGTCTCGGCTCCCGCCATAGCGCGGCTTTTATGGCGCGTGCGGCTCTGACACAAAGAGGCCGCGAAAAGGATTGTTTGACGCCACCGGACCGGTCTAAGACCCCCGTCCATGCGTACACCCACGACCCGCGCCCTAGCGCTCGCCCTTCTCCCGGTTCTGGCACTTTCGATGGCCGGCTGCGCCAAGAAGGGCGGCGGCAAGGATCTTCCCTATGTCGCGCGCGACGTCGGCACGCTCTATTCCACTGCCAAGCTGAAGCTCGACCAGCATCAGTACAAGCTGGCCGCCGCGCTGTTCGACGAAGTCGAGCGCCAGCACCCCTATTCGGTCTGGGCCCGCCGCGCGCAGCTGATGGGCGCGTTCAGCTATTATCTGAACAAGGACTACACCGAGTCCATTTCCTCGGCGCAGCGCTTCCTCGCCGTGCACCCGGGCAACCGCGACGCGGCCTATGCCTATTATCTGATCGGCCTGTGCTATTACGAGCAGATCAGCGACGTGCAGCGCGACCAGAAGATCACGCAGCAGGCGCTCGATTCGCTGGGCGAGCTCACCCGCCGCTATCCGAACACCAAATACGCCGCCGATGCGCGCCTCAAGATCGACCTTGTCCGCGACCATCTGGGCGGCAAGGAAATGGAGATCGGCCGCTTCTACGAGACGCGCGGCATGTGGCTGGCGGCGACGATGCGCTTCCGCACCGTGGTCGATCAGTATCAGATGACCACGCACGTGCCCGAGGCGCTGATGCGCCTGACCGAGAGCTATCTCGCGCTCGGCATGCCCGAGGAAGCGAACAAGGCCGCCGCAGTGCTCGGCGCCAACTATCCGGGCACCGACTGGTATGCGCATGCCTACAAGCTGATGCAGGCGAACCAGGGCAAGGTGAAGCAGGCCGAGGCAGCGGCGACCAAGCCCGCGAGCTGATGCTCGGGGCTTTCGTTCCCGTTAAGTTCCTGCGATAGGGGCTGCGCATGTTGACCGCGCTGGCCATTCGCGACGTGGTGCTGATCGAAGCGCTGGACCTCGAGTTCGGCGCCGGCCTCGGCGTGCTCACCGGCGAGACCGGGGCGGGCAAGTCGATCCTGCTCGATGCGCTGGGCCTGGCGCTCGGCGCGCGCGGCGAGACCGGGCTGGTCCGCCAGGGTGCGGCGCAGGCGGTGGTCACCGCCAGCTTCGAGACGCCGGCGCGGGACGGCGAGATCGCCAATCTCTTCGCCCAGAACGGGCTCGAGCTCGAGCCGGGCGAGCCGCTGATCGTCCGCCGCATCGTCAAGGCCGATGGCGGCAGCCGCGCCTTCCTCAATGACCAGCCCGCCTCGGCGGGGCTGCTGCGCGAGCTGGCGCCGCACCTCGTCGAGATCCACGGCCAGCATGACGATCGCGGCATGCTCAATCCCCGCGGGCACCGGGCCTTGCTCGACGCGTTCGGCCGCTGCGATGCCGGTCCGGTGGCGATCGCGCACAAGGCGTGGCGCGATGCCGAGGCGGCGCTGGCGGTGGCGCGCGCCGAGCAGGACGTCGCCGAGCGCGACCGCGAATGGCTCGAGCACGCCGTCGCCGAGCTGCGCGCGCTGGCGCCTGAGGCAGGCGAGGAGGAAACCCTCGCCGAGCGCCGCGCCTCGATGCAGCGGGGCGAGAAGATCGCCGGCGAGCTGCAGGGCATCGCCGAGCTGCTCGACGGCTCCGATGGCGGGCTGAGCCAACTGCGCCAGGCGGCGCGGGTGCTCGAACGCGTTGCCGAGGATCACGAAGCGCTGGCCGAGGCGCTGGCGGCAATCGACCGCGCGATCACCGAGGCGGCCGAAGCGCAGGACCGGGTCGACCAGGCCGCCGAGGCGCTCGCCTTCGATCCCAATGCGCTGGAGGCCGACGAGGCCCGGCTGTTCGAGCTGCGCGGCCTCGCCCGCAAGCACCGCGTCCAGCCCGACGATCTGCCGGGCCTGCTCGAAGAATTGTCCGCCAAGCTCGAGCGCGTCCATAGCGGCGGGGCAGGGATCGCCCGGCTCGAAAAGGCCGTCGGCGAGACCCACCGCGCCTATGCCGAGGCGGCGAAGACGCTCTCCGCCAGTCGCGCCATGGCCGCCGCCCGGCTCGATGCCGCGGTCGCCACCGAATTGAAGCCGCTCAAGCTCGACGCCGCGCGCTTCCGCACCGTCGTCGATCCGCAGGACCAGGCCAACTGGTCGAGCTTCGGCATGGACCGGGTCGAGTTCGAAGTGTCGACCAACCCCGGCGCGCCGTTCGCGCCCCTGGTCAAGATCGCCTCGGGCGGCGAGCTGTCGCGCTTCATCCTGGCGATGAAGGTGGCGCTGGCCGAGGAAGGCGGCGCCCGCACCCTGATCTTCGACGAGATCGACCGCGGCGTCGGCGGCGCCGTCGCCAGTGCCATCGGCGAGCGCCTCGCCCGGCTGGCGGACAGCGCGCAGGTGCTGGTGGTGACGCACAGTCCGCAGGTCGCGGCGCGCGGCGCCCGCCATTTGCTGATCGCCAAGAGCCATGACGGGACCGTCACCCGCACCGGCGTCACCCCGCTCGACCCCGCCCAGCGCCGCGAGGAGATCGCCCGCATGCTCTCGGGCGCCGAGATCACCGACGAGGCCCGCGCCCAGGCCGCGCGGCTGATCGCCGCCTAGGCGGCCACCGCCTCGCGCATCCCCGGCCGCCGCCCGGCGATCCAGCCGGCATAGGCGATCCCCGCGCCGGCCACCCCCGCCGCCAGCGCGAAGGGAAGCGGCGGCACCGCGGCGAACTGGGCGAACAGCGCCTTCCACGCCGCCAGCGGCCCCAGGAACTCGAACAGCAGCGAGGCGAGCAGCACCGCGGCGCCGGCGAGGAAGAAGGGCCGGCCATGCCGTCCGCTGGTGAACGCCAGGCCGAGCGCGATCAGCGCGGTCAGCGCGTCGGCGAGCTGGAAGTCGAGCGCGAGCTTGCCGAACTCCGCCGGCCCGTGCACGCCCAGCCCCGGCACCAGCGGCGCGATCCGGCCGAGGATCGGCGGCAGCAGGAAGATCACCGTCGCCAGCATGTAGCGCGCATGCAGCTGTACCTTCCGCCGCTGGCGCAGCGCCTCGTAATAGAACAGCGCGAAGCTGACGACCGAGACCAGGTCGATCAGCGCAAGCCGCGGCGCATAGACGACATTGAAGGGCGAGGTGGCCTGGGCAAAGCCCCGCGCCATGCTGAGGAACACGCCGGCACCGCCGGCGAGGAACAGCGGGAACAATATCAGGCTCGCCGCGCCCAGCGTCCGGTGCAGCGCGTTGCGCCCGGCATGGATGCTCCAGCTCTGGGCGACGAGCAGCATCAGCCACAGGGTCGCGGTGATGCCGTGCATGTGCAGCTGCACCGGCGCGGTCGAAATCGTCGCCAGATAGCCCGGCCAGAAGGCGAGCGCGGCGAGCGGGAACAGGGCAAGCAGGACCCAATGGGCGTGGCGATACGGCATGTGGCGATTCCCCCCGGAAGACCTGCAGCCTATCGCAAGTTCGCCCGGCGTCAACGCGGACCATCGGGTCGCCGCGCGCCGGACTCGGTTCCCCGAAGATGAACGAACCTTTTGGCCCGACGACAGCTTGCGACACAAAAGCCCGGCGATGGGGACAAGGCTGCGACAGCGGCTCCCCATAACGGGGTTCAGGCCGCTCCGGTGGCCGTGTTTCGTAAGAGGAGAGACATGATGAAGAAGTTCACCCTGATGCTCGCCGGTCTCGGCATCGCCGCTTCGGCCGTTCCGATGACCGCCGCGATGGCCGCGCCGCACCCGGCGCCCGCCTATCAGAGCTGGCAGTCGATCAACGCCCGCCAGGCGAACCTCGAGATGCGCATCAACCAGGGCATCCGCTCGGGCCAGCTGAGCCGCAGCGAGGCCGCCCGGCTGCGCGGCGAGTTCGCCAACCTGAACCGGCTCGAGGCCCAGTATCGCCGCTCGCGCCCGGGCCTGACCCTCGCCGAGCGCCGCGACCTCGATCGCCGCTTCGATGCGCTGTCGGCGCGGATCAACTACCAGAAGCACGATCGCGAGCATCGCTGGTAAAGGCCAGGGGATCCCCTTTTACCCCCTGGAGGGGAACCCCAAAAGGACGGGCTCCGCCGCAAGGCGGGGCCCGTTGGCGTTGGGAGCCGTGTTTCCTCGCTTGTTCCCCGGCCTTCGCCGGGGAACAAGTACAACCCCCTCAGCGCAGCGGCTTGCCGCTGTCCTTCCACTTGTCGAGCATCTGCCCATTCTCCACAGGCGCGGCAGAAGCGGCGGCCACGGGCACCGGCGCGGCATAGGCGCCGATCGGCGTGCCGCTCTGCACATAGGCCGGCTGCACGTCCTTGCGCGGCGCAGGCGCCACCGGCTTCGCGCCCGGCAGCGCAGGCTCGGGCAGCGCGGTTGCCGCAGTCACCGCCGCCAGGTCGATCCGCGCATGCGGCTCGGGCAGCGGCTCGCCGCCGCGATAGGCCTGGCGGAAGGCGGCGGCGGTGCCCCACCAGCCCTTCCAGCGGTGGAAGAAATGCGCGCCGAACACGCCGGTCATCACCAGGCTGCGGTTCCAGGCCGGGGTGACGGCATAGGTGTGGTAGTGCGTCGCCTCGCCCACCGCGCCGAACACCTGGCCCGAAAGCGCCGCGGCGGCGACGCGCCCGGCACGGTCCCAGGCCGATCGCATCGGCGTGCGCGCCATCGCCCCGTCACAGGCGAAGCTGAACTGGCAGCCGCGCTTCTCCGATCCCTGGAACACGACCCCGCACACCGTGGCGGGGAAGGCGGGATGGCGCACGCGGTTGAGGATCACCTGCGCCACCGCGCGCTGGCCGTCGGTCGGCTCGTTCGCCGCCTCGTAATAGATCGCGGTGGTCAGGCACTGGAGCGCGCGTGCCTTGTCGGTGCCGCTGCCGGTGAGGTGGAAGGGCTGGGCAGGCTGGATCGAGCCGTCGACCGGGGTGCTCACCGCATCGGCCGGGATCGGCAGGTCGGGCAGCGCGGTGGTGCCGGTCGTGCCTGCGCTCACCGCGGCGTCGTCGTCCACGGCATAATAGAAGGCGGCGCCGGGAAAATGGTCCTCGGCCTCATAGCCGATCGCGAGCGGCCTGGGCTCGGGCGTGGCGACCGAAGGCCCCAGCGCCTGCGCCGAGAAACCGGCACCGACCAGCGAGACGAGCACTGCCGCCGCCAGACCCCGCGCCTGCATCTTCGAGAAACGCCGCCAGAACAATGCGCGCAAACCCCACCCGGACCTGTTGCCCGCGTGCGGCATAGCCGATTTCAGCAGCGTCTTCGCCCCTGGATTCCGACCCGTCCCACGGCGAAACACTTGATGGTAAAGGTAATTTTAACCCTGCGGACGTCGGCGAGAGCGCACCATCCGCTATCCTCTCCCGGAGGGAGAGGGGGACCGCCGGCGAAGCCGGTGGTGGAGAGGGAACGCCGCAGGCGGTATCGCTCGCGGCAAACCCCCTCCACCGCTTCGCGGTCCCCCTCCCCCTCCGGGGGAGGATCTGGATGTTGAAACGCCTAGGCCTGCCCGCCGTGATAGGCGGCCCGGAACCCGTTCGCGAATGCCGGCAGCCGCCCTTCGCCGATCGCATCGCGCAGGTCCTGCATCAGCACCTGGTAGAACCAGATATTATGCTCGGTCATCAGCATCGCACCGAGTATCTCGCCGGCGCGGACGAGGTGGTGGAGATAGGCGCGGCTGTACCTGGCGCAGACCGGGCAGGGGCAGGCGGGATCGAGCGGGCCCTGGTCCTCGGCGAACTTGGCGTTGCGGATGTTGATCGGGCCGGTGCGGGTGAAGGCCTGGCCGGTGCGCCCCGAGCGGGTGGGCAGCACGCAATCGAACATGTCGATGCCGCGCTCGACCGCGCCGACAATGTCGTCGGGCTTGCCGACGCCCATCAGGTAGCGCGGCTTGGCGGGGTCGAGCTGGCCTGGCGCGAAGTCGAGCACGCCGAACATCGCTTCCTGGCCTTCGCCCACCGCGAGCCCGCCCACGGCATAGCCGTCGAAGCCGACGCCCAGCAGCGCATCGGCCGAGGCCTTGCGCAGCCCCTCGTCGAGCGCGCCCTGCTGGATGCCGAAGATCGCATTGTGCTCGGCATGCTCTTCGGCGGCGAAGAAGGCGTCGCGGCTGCGCTGCGCCCAGCGCATCGATCGCTCCATCGCGGCGGCCTGCACTTCGCGGGTCGAGGTCGTCGGCACCAGCTCGTCGAACGCCATGGTGATCGAGCTGCCGAGCAGCCGCTGGATCTCGATCGAGCGCTCGGGGCTCAGCATGTGGCGCGAGCCGTCGAGATGCGACTTGAAGGCCACGCCTTCTTCGCTGCGCGTCGTCAGGTCGGCCAGGCTCATCACCTGATAGCCGCCCGAATCGGTCAGGATCGGGCGGTCCCACTGCATGAACTTGTGCAGCCCGCCCAGCCGCGCGACGCGCTCGGCGCCCGGGCGCAGCATCAGGTGATAGGTGTTGCCGAGGAGGATGTCGGCGCCGGCGGCGCGCACGTCCTCCGGCTTCATCGCCTTCACGGTGGCGGCGGTGCCCACCGGCATGAAGGCAGGCGTGCGGATCTCGCCACGCTGCATCGCGATCGTGCCAAGGCGTGCCTTGCCGTCGGTGGCGTGGATGGTGAACTCGAAACGGGGCATGGGAGTTGCCATTGGCGCGAGACAGGCGTCGAGTCTACTCTCCCTCTCCCTTTGGGAGAGGGAAGGGGCCCGCCGCCGAAGGCGGTGGGAAGGGTGAAGGGTGGTTATCGACCCTCACCCTTCCGCCGCTCCGCGGCTCTCTCCCTCTCCCAGAGGGAGAGGGATTCTAGGATCGACCATGCCCAACGACACCACCGCCTCCCTCCGCGAAATGGCCGCCAACCGCGGCCTCAAGCTCGTCGCCTCGCGCCGCCGCAAGCCGGGCGGGGACTATGGCAGATACGGGCTGCACGATGCGGACGGCGCCGCGGTGTTCGGCGTCGGCAAGGCGGGCCTCACCGCCAGCGCAGCGGAGATCGAGGACTATCTGCGCGGCGCGACGAGCAATGCCTGGAGCAAGTCCGCCGGCTCGGCAAAGGCGCTCCCCAAGGCCAAAGCGAAGCCCGCCCCGAAACCCAAACCCAAGCCACGCTTCAAGCCCCAGGTCGCCAACCTGCTGAACAAGCTTCCCGCCGCGAAACGCGCCGAGGCCTTCACCGAAATCCTCGAGCGCCCCGGCATCCGCATCGAACGCATCGTCTCGCGCGGCCAGGCGACGCCCGCGGACACGCCGATGCTGCAGAACTGGGACGAGTGGGTGGTGGTGCTCGAGGGCGCGGCGGGCCTCCGGATCGAGGATTCGGCGGAGGTCGTGCTCGCCCCCGGCGATCACCTGCTGATCGCGAAGGGCCAGAGGCATTGGGTAACCTGGACCGCAAAGGACCGTGCTACGGTGTGGCTGGCGGTGCATCTCGGCTGAGGTCGAGCGACCAGGTCTCGCCCATTACCGGTTCGCCGAACATCTTATGCAGGGCGCTGTCGATTAGTTCGAAGCCCTGCGCGGCATAGATGCGCCGTGCGCTTGTCAGGATCGTGTGCGTCCACAGCTCGAGCCGGCGATAGCCCGCGTCGCGCGCGAATGCGACGCAGCGGCGGACCAGCGCGTCGCCGATGCCGAGACCGCGGGCATGGCCCTCCACGAACAGCAGGCGCAGCTTGGCGATGCCGTCGCCGCCATCGGCGAGCATCACCGATCCGAGCATCTCGCCGCCGCGCTCGGCCACCCAGCATTGCTCGCGCCCGGGCTGGAAATCGCGCAGGAAGCCGGTGGTGACGTCGTTGAGCAGCAGCTCCATCGGCCGCTCCCAGCCATAATGCTCGGCATAGAAGCGCGCCTGGCGGCTGGCGATCGCGCCCATGTCTCCCGGCGCCAGGGTGCGGATGTGCCAGTCGCCCCTGCCGCCCTCGATCAGCGCGCGCGCGGCATCGAGATGGTGCCCGAGCAGCGCGCCGCCGCCTGGGCCGAGCGAGTCGAGCTGGCGCAAATTGTGCGCGCGGGTCGCGTCGTCGAGCGCGTCGAACGCCGCCTGGCCGGCGGGCCGCAGCGCGATCGGCCGCTGGCGCGCGTCGCTTGGGTCGCGGCCGCGCGAGACCCAGCCGCGCTCCTCGAACCGCTTGACCGCGCGGCTGACATAGCCGGCGTCCAGTCCCAGCAGATCCTGAAGCTCGCTCGCCAGCACCGGCTGGCGTTTGGCGATCTCGTAGAGCAGCCGCGCTTCGGCGACGCCCATGTCGGTGTCCATATAGTGCGGAGCGAGCACTGCGGCGAAGCGCGTGTGCGCCCGGTTGAAGGCGCGGAATTGGTCGACGGCATGTTCCATGGGGCAAGGTTGCCGCGAAACAGTTGATTGAGTCAACTATTATGACGCGACGTTGGCGCGAACCTGGCGAGCCTAGGGGACCAGAGTGGTGAAGACGAAGACCCCGAAGATGACGAGGTGCACCACGCCCTGCAGCACCGTGGTCCGCGCCGTGGCGAGCGACTGGGTCGTCACCAGCAGGGTCAGCGAGAGCAGCACGATCCCGCGCGAATCGAGCCCCAGCGCCAGCGGCAGGCCCTGGACCAGCGAGAGCATCGCCACCGCCGGGATGGTCAGCCCGATCGTCGCCAGCGCCGATCCCAATGCGAGGTTGAGGCTGGTCTGCAGCCGGTCGGCCATCGCCGCGCGCACCGCCGCCACGCTCTCGGGCAGCAGCACCAGCGCCGCGATCACCACGCCGACCACCGCATGCGGCAGGCCCGCCCCGGCGACGCCCTCCTCGATAGCGGGTGCCAGCGCCTTGGCGAGCAGCACCACCTCGACCAGGCAGGCGATGAGGATGCCGCCGGAGAGCAGCGCCTGGCCCCCGGTCGGCGCCGGGGCATGCGCCTCCGGGTCGGCCGCCGCCTCCTCGGGCGGCAGGAAATAGTCGCGGTGCCGCACCGTCTGCACCGTCACGAAGGTGAGGTAGAGCAGCAGCGAGACGATCGCGACAAAGGCGAGCTGCGAGGGGGCGTAGAAGGGCCCGGCCGAGGACGAGAAATTGGGCAGCACCAGCGTCAGCACGGTCAGCGTGCACAGCGTCGCCAGCGAGGCGCTGACGCCGACCTGCTGGAAGCTCTGCTCGTGGTGGCGCAGCGCCCCCAGCAGGATGAACGCGCCGAGCAGCCCGTTCAGGATGATCATCACCGCCGAGAACACCGTGTCGCGCGCCAGCGTCTCGGCGCCGGCCTTGCCCTGCAGCATCAGCGTGAGGATCAGCCCGACCTCGATCACGGTCACCGCGAGCGCGAGCAGGAAGGTGCCGAAGGGCTCGCCGAGCTTGTGCGCGATCAGCTCGGCATGGTGGACCGCGGCCAGCACGGTGACGATCAGCACGATCCCGAGCAGCAGCGGCGGGATCGCCCCCGCGCCCAGGAACAGGCTCGCGGCACCGGCAAGCGGCGGAAACCAGATCAGGCTGTGGCGAAGGCGGTGCATCCCGCCACTCTACAGGTCAGCCCTTCGAGTTCAACGATGCGCCGCGACATAATCGAGGATGTCCTGCGGCGTGCGGAACATCGCGTCGGGCTGCATCGCGGCGAGCAGCTCCTCGGCGGCATAGCCCCACAGCACCGATCCGGCGCGCATCCCCACTTCGCGCGCCGCGTCGATGTCGCGCGTCTCGTCGCCGATCGCCAGCACCTCGTGCGGCTTCAGCCCCATCTTCTTGAGCACGCGGCGGAACTTGGGCGCCTTGCCGAACAGCGACGAGCCGCAGGCATATAGGTCGATCCGCGCGGCATGCGCGGGCCCCAGGATCTTGCGGGCATTGGCCTCTGCATTGGAGGTGACCAGGGCGATCTTCACGCCCGTCGCGGCCAGCCGCTCGAGCAGGTCGGGCGTGCCCGGAAACAGCTCGATCTGGTGGGCGTTGCGGCCGACCAGCCCGCGCAGGTGGCGCGCGATCAGCGGCAGCTTCCACGTCGAGATGCCGAGGAACTCGATCACTTCGCGCGAACTCTTGTGGCGCAGCATCTCGACTTCGCCCGGCTGCACCGTGCGGAAGCGGAACTTGCGTGCCAGCTCGTCGACGACCGAGAGGAACCAGTCGCCGCTGTCGGAGAGCGTCCCGTCGAAATCGAAGATCACCAGCCGAATGGGCGCCGCATCAGTCATGCGCGTGTCCATTCCCATGCATGCGACATTCCGCCCCATCCCCGAGTTCGATCTGGAGCGTCGTATGATCGATCCGGAAGTCGTGCGCCAGCCGATGTTGCAGTTGCGCAAGGAACGCGTCGCCAGGGTGGCCGCCGGGCATGACGAGATGCGCGGTGAGCGCTGCCTCGGTGGTGCTCATCGGCCAGATATGGAGGTCGTGGACGCGCGCGACGCCGGGCAACCCGGCCAGCGCGGCCTCCACGGCTTCGGCGTCGATCCCCTTGGGCACGGCCTGCAGCGCCATGGTGAGCGATTCGGTGAACAGGCCCCAGCTGCTCCACAGGATCACGCCGACGATGAGCAGGCTGATCACCGGGTCGATCCAGGTCGCACCGGTGAACAGGATCAGGCCGCCGCCGATAACGACGCCGGCGGATACCGCCGCGTCCGCCGCCATGTGGAGATAGGCGCCGCGGATGTTGACGTCGCCGTCGCGCCCCCGGGCGAAGAGCAGGGCGGTCGACAGGTTGATCACGATGCCGGCGCCGGCGACCAGCATCACCGTCACCCCGGGCACGTCGCGCGGAGCGGAGAGGCGCTGGATCGCCTCGAGCAGGATCGCGCCCACCGCGACGAACAGCAGCACCGCATTGGTGAGCGCCGCCAGGATCGAGGAGCCGCGCAGGCCATAGGTGAAGCGGCGCGAGGCGGGGCGCTTGGCGAGCTCGGCGCCGCCCCAGGCGATCAGCAGGCCGAGCACGTCGGAAAGATTGTGTCCGGCGTCCGCCAGCAGCGCCATCGAATGCGTGGCGAACCCCGCCGCGCCCTCGACCAGGACGAAGCCCAGGTTGAGCGCGGTGCCGATCGCAAAGGCGCGGCCGAAATCCGCGGGCGCATGGCTGTGCCCGTGATGGCCGTGGCCGTGGTGGCTGTGATTATGGTCGGGATGCGCGGCCATCGTTCCGGTCTTAGCCGCGGTGCGGCATGAGATGCTAGGACATCAGTGCGGGGAAATCAGTTCGGGCCGCGGCCCTTCTTTCCCTTGCCGCCGCTCGGCCCTTGCATCTGCGGGCGGATCGTCACCAGCTCCTTGCGCTCGAGCACGCCGTCCTTGTCGGCATCGAAGCGCGCGAAGAGCAGCGCGAAGCGATCGGCGATCTCTGCGAAGGTCACCTTGTTGTCGCCGTCCCGGTCCACTTCGAACGGGCTGGGCACGGTGTTGCGATCGCCCATCCAGCGCTCCTGCCAGTCCGAATAGGCGATATAGCCGAGCCAGCCCTGATGCCGGGTGTCGATGACGTCGAAGCTGTGCTTCAGCCCCGCATCGAACTCGGCACGGGTGACCTTGCCGTCGCCGTCCGCATCGAAGGCGGCGATCATCATCGCCACCGGTTCGGCGATCACGGTGAAGGCGGGATCGCCCGGGCGGGCTGGCACCGGCGTGATCGCGCCTTGCGGCGCCGCAGCGGGGCGGTCTTGCGCGAAGGCAGGCGTCGCGATCAGGGCCGCGAGGGCGAACAGCAGGCGCATGGGGATCCTTCTCGACTCACGGACGGCGAGAGACCGCTACCGCGCGGCGACCCAAGCCGCAATCTGTGGCGAAGGTGGGGCGGCGCTCAGGGAAGCAGCAGCGAGGCATCGCCATAGGAATAGAAGCGGTAGTGCTCCGCGATCGCATGCGCATACGCCGCTTGCATCCGGTCGAGCCCCATCAGGGCAGAAACCAGCATGAACAGCGTCGAGCGCGGCAGGTGGAAGTTGGTCACCAGGCCGTCCACGCCCTTGAAGCGGGTGCCGGGGGTGATGAAGATCGCCGTGTCGCCTTCGAACGGGCGGATCACCTTGTCCTCGCCGGCGGCGCTCTCGATCAGGCGCAGGCTGGTGGTGCCGACGGCGATCACGCGGCCGCCGGCGGCGCGGACGGCGTTCAGCCGGTCTGCGGTGGCCTGGTCGATGCGGCCCCATTCGGCGTGCATCTTGTGATCGGCGGTGTCCTCGGCCTTGACCGGCAGAAAGGTGCCCGCGCCGACGTGCAGCGTCAGCGTGGTGTGGCCGATGCCGGCCGCGTCGAGCGCGGCGAGCAGCTCGGGGGTAAAGTGCAGCGCCGCGGTGGGGGCGGCGACGGCGCCCGGCTCGCTGGCGAACATCGTCTGGTAATCGTCGGCGTCGCGCGCGTCGGTGGGGCGCTTCGAGGCGATATAGGGCGGCAGCGGCATGCGGCCGCAGCGCTCGAGCAGCAGCTCGACCGGCTCGTCGCCATGGAAGTCGAGCGCGAAGCTGCCGTCTTCGGCGCGGTCGCCGGCAGTGGCGAGGACGCCCTGGCCGAAATCCACCACCTCGCCGTCGCGCAGCCGCTTGGCGTTGCGGATGAAGGCGCGCCAGCGCCGCGGCCCCTCGCGCTTGTGGAGCGTCGCGCCGATCTTCGCCTCGCCCCTGGTGCCTTCGAGCTGGGCGGGAATCACGCGGGTGTCGTTGAACACCAGGCAATCGCCGGCGCGCAGCTGGCTGGGCAGGTCGGTGACGTGGAGGTCCCGCGTCTCGGGCCCGTCGAGCACCAGCAAGCGCGCCGAATCGCGCGGGGCCGCGGGGCGCAGCGCGATTCGGTCGTTCGGAAGCTCGAAATCGAAAAGGTCGACGTTCACGCTTATTGCGGCAGCGTCGCCTTCACCTCACCCGCCGGCAGCGCCTTGGGGGCATCGGCAGGCAGGTTCGAATAAGGCGGCGGGTTGTCGGAGAGGATATAGGCGTGGACGATCTTGGTCGGGTTCGCCGGCGGCTCGCCGCGCTCGATCTTGTCGACCCACTGCATGCCCGAGACGACGCGGCCGAACACGGTATAGTCGTGGTCGAAGGCCAGCTTCGGCGCCATCATGATGTAGAACTGGCTGTTCGCGCTGTTCTGGGCCTCGGTGATCTGCGCGGGCGTGGCGTTGTCCGGCGCGCCGCGGCGGGCGGCGGCGACGGTGCCGCGCACATGCGGCAGGTTGCTGAACTCGGCCGGCACGTTGGGCATGGTCGAATCGCCGGTGCCGTCCCCCTTGGGATCGCCGCCCTGCGCCATGTTGTAGGGATCGTCGACCACGCGGTGGAAGGTCAGGCCGTCGTAGAAATGGCTGCGGGTGAGCGTCTTGACGCGCTCGACCATCTTGGGCGCGGCGTCGGGGCGCAGGCGGATCAGCACGCGGCCGCCGGTCGACAGGTCGAGCACCCAGGTCTCGGCCGGATCGGCGGGCACGACCGCGGGGAGCACCGAGTTCACGTCCTCGGCGCCGACGCCCTTCAGCGGCTCGGCTTCGGCCTTGGGCGCCTTGCCCTGGGCGAGGGCGGGCGTGGCGAACATCATCACGGCCGAAGCGGCCATCGCGGCAAACAAACGCATCAATTTCCCCACTCGGAATACACCCTCAACCAGCGGCTCTAGCCCAATCGCGCGGGCTCAACCACTCCCTTTGCGACCGATCGCGGCGACGCGCGCCGCGACTTCGTCGTTGACCGCGGCGGGCACGAACTTGCGGATATCGCCGCCATAGAGCGCGATTTCCTTGACCAGCCGGCTGGCAATCGGCTGGAGCGAGACGTCGGCCATCAGGAACACGGTCTCGATCCGGCTGTTCAGCTGCTGGTTCATGCCCGCCATCTGATACTCATATTCGAAGTCGGCGACGGCGCGCAGGCCGCGGACGATCATGTTCGCGCCCTCGCGCTCGGCAAAGTCCATCAGCAGCGAATCGAAGCTGACGACGTGGATCTCGCCGGCGATGTCTGCGACTTCGCGCTTCACCATCTCCATGCGCTCCGCGACGGTGAACATCGGGTTCTTCGAAGGATTGGTGGTCACGCCGATCACCAGCCGGTCGCACAGCTTCGCGCCGCGGCGGATGATGTCCATATGGCCGAGCGTGATCGGATCGAAGGTGCCGGGATAGACGCCGGTGCGAACAGTCATGATGCCTTCCTCTCCCGGGATGACGGCAAGATTAAGTCAGCGGTCGGCGCGGGGCGTGCTGCGGGTGCGGAAGCGAGTCAAGGCCGGGCGTTCCTACCGCGCGCGGGGCCGCGACTCGCGGAAGTACACGAAGTACGTGCCCAAAGCCGGTTTTCGGGGCGGCTTGGGTTGACACGGTTCCCGCAAACGCGCCGCATCTCGCAACATCCGTGCGTGTGCGTGATCCTATCGTTCCTACGCAGTCAAAGAGCGGCCGATCCGGGACCGGCCGCGGGAGCCAAGCAGGCGAAATCCTACATTGCAAGTTGCGGGCGGAGAAGGCGGCTCCCCTCCCTGCAAGGGAGGGGCAGGGGGTGGGTTGCGAGCGCAGCGAGCCCAGCTGTGCGGCTGCCGAAACGGAAAAGGCCGGGCATCGAGCCCGACCTTTTTCCAACCCACCCCTAGCCCCTCCCTTGCAGGGAGGGGAATTCAGAAGGGCTGTGATTCTAGCGATCCCGCTCCAGCGTGTAGCGGGCGATGTCGCGCAGCAGATCGGCCTCGGCGCCATAGGGCTTGAGGTGCTCGATCGCCTGGTCGACGAGCATGCGGGCCTGCTCCCTGGCGCGCTCGAGCCCGAGCAGCGAGAGGAAGGTCTCCTTGCCTGCCGCCCCGTCCTTGCCGAGCTTCTTGCCGACCAGAGCCTCGTCGCCTTCGGCATCGAGGATGTCGTCGGCGATCTGGAAGGCGAGGCCGAGATCGCGGGCATAGCCGCGCAGGCCCGTGCGGCCCTCTTGCTGCACGCGGCCCAGGATCGCGCCGCTCTCCACCGCGCAGCTGATCAGCGCGCCGGTCTTCATCGCCTGGAGCCGGGTGACGGTGGCAAGGTCGAAGCTCGATTTCTCGGCTTCCAGGTCCATCATTTGGCCGCCCGCCATGCCGGCGGGGCCGGCGGCGAGGGCGAGCGTGCCCGAAAGCTCGATCCGCACGAAGGGATCGGGATGCGTCCGCTCGTCGGCGATCACTTCGAAGGCGAGCGCGTGGAGGCAGTCGCCCGCCAGGATCGCCGTCGCCTCGTCGAATGCCTTGTGCACCGTCGGCTTGCCGCGGCGCAGATCGTCATCGTCCATCGCCGGCAGGTCGTCGTGGATCAGCGAATAGACATGAATGCATTCGAGCGCGAGCGCGGTGCGGGCAATGCAGGTCTTGTCGACGCCGAACAGCTGGGCGGTGGCCGAGACGAGCAGCGGCCGCAGCCGTTTGCCGCCGCCGATCGCGGCGTGGCGCATCGCGCGGTAGAGCCCCTCGCGCGGATCGGAAGGGACGGCCAGCAACAG
The DNA here is from genome assembly GCF_040049295.1 of Sphingomonas sp. KR3-1. NCBI lineage: Bacteria > Pseudomonadati > Pseudomonadota > Alphaproteobacteria > Sphingomonadales > Sphingomonadaceae > Sphingomonas > Sphingomonas sp. KR3-1. The sequence goes on along the minus strand of NZ_JBDZDQ010000001.1, from coordinate 798,847 downwards.
GTCGAACTGGCGGTCCATCTCCGCCGAAACCTGCTTGAGCGCCGCCTGCAGCGCGAGGGAGGCGTGCGCCATGCGGGGATCAGCCGGCGGCGAAGGGGGCGGTGCCGGCGGCGCGGCCCTCGGCATCCGTCCGGATCGCCTCGATGCGCGCCTGGGCGGCGTCGAGCCGCGCGGCGCATTGCCGGCGCAGCTGGTCGCCGCGCTCGTACAGGTCGATCGCTTCCTGGAGCTGGGCCTCGCCGCTCTCCAGTCGAGCGACGATTCGCTCCAGTTCCTTCAGCGCTTCCTCGAACGAGAGCGCGGTGACGTCCGCTTGTTCTGCCATGGTTTCGCTATGCGCCGGGGCGGGGCGCGATTGCAACCGGGCACCGCACACCCCAACTCCGCGTTATCGCCGACCAGACCCCCAGGAGACGCGTCCATGTTCACCAGCATCAATCCCGCCACCGGAGAGACCGTCGAGACCTATCACGAACTCGACGCCGACGGGATCGAGACGGCGCTGTCCCGGGCGGATGCTGCCTTCCGCTCCTGGCGCGAGACGCCGCTGGAGAAGCGCACCGAACTGCTGACCAAGGTCGCCGATGCCTGGGAGGCGAACAAGCAGCACCTTGCCGAGACCGCGACCCGCGAGATGGGCAAGACGCTCGCCAGCGCGGTGGCCGAGGTGGAGAAGTGCATCAGCGGCTTCCGCCACTATGCCGAACGCGGCCCCTCCTATCTCGAGCCGACGACCGTGCAGACAACCGGCGGTGGCCACGCCGTTGCGCGCTGGCTGCCGATGGGGCCGGTGCTGGCGGTGATGCCGTGGAACTTCCCCTATTGGCAGGTTGTCCGCTTCCTCGCGCCGACGATCATGGCGGGCAATGTCGGCCTGCTGAAGCACGCCTCGAACGTGCAGGGCTGCGCGGCGCTGATCCAGCAGATGATGAGTGCCGCGGGCGCGCCCGACGGGCTGTTCCAGAACCTCCCCATCAAGTCCGACCAGGTCGCCGCGATCATCGCCGACAAGCGGGTGGTGGCGGTGACGCTCACCGGCAGCGAAGGTGCCGGCGCGCAGGTGGCGCAGGCGGCGGGCCGCGCGCTCAAGAAGGTGGTGCTCGAGCTGGGCGGTTCCGATCCGCTGATCGTGATGCCCTCGGCCGACCTCGAGCTGGCGGCGAAGACTGCAGTGACCGCGCGCGTGCAGAATGCAGGGCAGAGCTGCATCTGCGCCAAGCGAATGATTGTTCATGCCGACGTCCATGACGCGTTCCTCGACAAGTTCGAGGCGGGCATGAAGGCGCTTAAGATCGGCGATCCTATGGCGAAGGAGACTGGCATGGGCCCGCTCTCCAGCGTGGCGCAGCGCGATACGGTACTGACGCAGGTCGAGCGCGCGGTGCGCGAGGGCGCGACACTGCGCTTCGGCGCGGAGAAGATCGAGCAGGACGGCGCCTGGATGACGCCGGGCGTGCTGACCGACATGGATCCCGAGAGCGACGTCGCCAAGGAGGAGATCTTCGGGCCGGTCGCGGCGGTGTACAAGGTGAAGGACATCGACGAGGCGATCACCATCGCCAACGACGTGCCCTATGGCCTCGGCTCCTCGGTGTGGACGCAGGACGATGCCGAGATCGAGCGCTTCGCCCGCGACATCCAGTCGGGCATGACCGCGGTCAACTCGCTGCTCGCCTCCACCCCCGAGGCGCCGTTCGGCGGGGTGAAGCTCTCCGGCCATGGCCGTGAGCTCGGTCCCTGGGGCATGCACGAATTCATGAACCTGAAGGCCGTGATGTACGGCAAGGGCGTGAAGGCGGGAGATTGAGTTAGTTCCTCCCCGAGACAAGCTCGGGGAGGAATTTAGGAGACCACGAACGTCCCCGTCATCCCGAAGCTCGCATGGAGCAGGTGGGTGCATTTGATCGCATAATGGCCCGCCTTGGGCGCAGTGAAGTGGAGGTCGACCGCGGTGTCGCTGTCGAGCTCGACCTTGCCGTCCTTCACTTTGGCACGGTCCGCTGCCGGCATCGCGGCGGCGGCGAAGAATTCCTTGGCGGCGAAGCTGTGCCCGCCGCTGCTGGTCAGGTGCAGCACATAGCTCTGGCCGTGGACCAGCGCGATCGTGGACGGGGTGAACCTGAAGTTCGACAGCGCCACGTCGATGCGCTGTTCGGGCGCCGGCGCCGCGGCCAGAAGCGTCAGTGCCAGCAGGGTCTTCATGCCGCCTTCTCCGCCATCACTTCGCTGATCAGGTCCTTGCGGCTGAGCTTGCCGATCATCGTCTTGGGCAGGCTTTCGCGCACCACCACTTCGCTTACCCGCTCATGCTTGCCGAGCTTGCCGTTGAGCCAGGCGCAGATCTCCGGCCCGCTGGCCTCGGCGCCGTCGTCGAGCGTTACATAGGCGTGGGGCAGCTCGCCATGATAGGCGTCGGGCAGGCCGATCACGAGCGCCTCCTTCACCGCGGGATGCTGGTAGAGCACCGCCTCGATCTGGCTGGGGAACACCTTGAAGCCGCCGACCGCGATCATGTCCTTCAGCCGGTCGACGATCTTGATATAGCCGTCCTCGTCGATCAGCCCGACATCGCCGGTGCGCAGCCAGTGCGGCTCGCCATCGACCGTGACGAATACCTCGTCATCGGCATCGGGGCGGTTCCAATAACCCTTCATGATCTGCGGGCCGGAAACGACGATCTCGCCGGGCTCGCCCGCGGGCGGCGGGCGCGTCGGGTCTTCCTTGTCGACCAGGCGGACGCGGGTGCCGGCGAGCGGCTGGCCGATCGTGCCCGGCTTGTTGAGCCCGACATAGGGGTTGGTCGAGACCACGCCCGAGCTTTCGGACAGGCCATAGCCTTCGATCACATGCGCGCCGGTGATCTTTTCCCACTCTTCCTTGAGCTGGGCGGCAAGCGGCGCGCCGCCCGAGATGCAGAAGCGCAGCGACTTGAAGTCGTCGGGCTTCATCCCCGGCGCGTCGAGCAGCGCCTGGTACATGGTCGGCACGCCGGGCAGGGCGCGCGGCTGGGTGCGGCGCAGTTCGGCCAGCGCCTGCTTGGCGTTGAAGCGGGGCAGCATCACGATCTCGCCGCCGGTCACCACGGTCCGGTTCAGCACGCAGGTATTGGCGAAGACGTGGAAGAAGGGGAGCACGCCGAGCACCCGGTCCTTCGCCGTCGCCACTTCCGGATCGAGCCGGGCGACCTGGCGGGCATTGGCCGACAGGTTCTGGTGCGTCAGCATCGCGCCCTTGGGCGTGCCGGTGGTGCCGCCGGTATACTGGATCAGCGCCAGGTCGTTCTCGGGATCGATCCTGGGCGAATCGCAGGTGCCTTCGTTGGCAATCAGCTGCGAGAAGGCGAGGATGCGGGCGTCATGCGGGCGCTGGGCGACTTCGGCGCCGCGGAACAGCCGGTAGAAGAGCGATTTCGCAGCCGGCAGCGCGCCGGCGACCGAGCCGACCACCAGCCGCTCCAGCCCGCTCTGGTCGAGCACCTTGAGCGCGGTCGGCAGCAGCGCCGCGGCGGAGATGGTGAAGAGCAGCTTCGTGCCCGAATCCTCGACCTGGTGGCTCAGCTCCTCGGCCGTGTAGAGCGGCGAGAAATTGACCACCGTCGCGCCGAGCTTGAGGATGCCGTAATAGGCCGCGACATAGTGCGGCACGTTGGGCAGGAAGAGCCCGATCCGGTCGCCCGGGCCATAGCCCAGCGCCTTCAGGCCGCAGGCGACGCGATTGGCGCCGTCCAGCGTCTCACCATAGCTGTAATGCCGGCCCATGAAATCGAGCAGCGGCGCCTGAGGGTGCGCACGAGCGCTCGCCTCGAACAATTCGACCATGGATTCGGGGGGGAACTCGGTGTCCCAGGCGCCGGGGTGGTTGTACGCGGTACGCCAGATCTGTTCGGGGTCAGTCATTGACACTGGTGTAAGCAAGCCTTTGTGGGGGTCAAGTCGTTAGCCGCTTGCTCCAGGTGACGAGCACCGAGACTGCGACCAGGCCGATCTCGAACGCGGCCTCGACGCGCTGGGGCGAGACATCGTCCGCGCGCTGCATGTGGATCTCGAAATTGGCGCGGCGGTCGGGGGAGGCGAGGGGGATCAGCGCCAGCATCGCAAGCGCCCCCAAGGCGATCTTCCTGGCTCGTCCCGACATGGTTACCGGCCATACGCCTCGCCGCGCGGTCGGGCAAGCGGATCAGGCGGCTTCGCGGCGCGCCCTGGCCCGGTCGCGGCCGGCCGACTTGGCCTCGAACAGCGCGATGTCGGCAGCGCGGTACAGCGCCTTCCAGTCGCGGTCGTCGGCAAGCAGGCCGGTGCAGGCGCCGATGCTCGCGGTTACCTTGAGGTCGAACGGCATGCGCGTCTGCCGGAGCTTGCTGAGAAGCGGGTCGAGGTCGATCGGCGCGGCGGTGTTGGTGAGCAGCGCGAACTCCTCGCCGCCGATCCTCGCCACCAGTGCGTCTGCCGGCGTGGCGGTGCGCAGCGTGCGGGCGAACAGGCGCAGCACTTCGTCGCCGCCATCATGCCCGAGCGTTTCGTTGACGCGCTTGAAATGGTCGATATCGACGATGAGCAGCTGCTGTTCCCCCGGCCGGCCGAGCGCCTGGGCGAGAAAGGCGCGGCGGTTGAGCAGCCCGGTGAGCGGATCGGTATCGGCAAGGCGGCGGGCAAGCACTTCGCGCGTGATCGCCTCGTCGCGCTCTTCGCGCAGGGACTTGATCCGGTAGGCCACCGCGAGGGCGGAGACGAGCGCCTCGAACATCATCGACACGACGGTGGAATTGTCGAGCCAGAAGCTCCACGGCAGCAGGTGCAGGTTCGCCAGGATGCGCATCAGCGCGAGCACGATCGGCGCGCTCCACGCGATGCTGAACAGCCACAGGAAGTGCGAGCCCTGCCGCCAGGCCTGCCACAAGGTCGGCACCACGATCGAGATCAGGCCCAGGATCGCCAGCGTGTAGACCATGTCGGCCAGGCGCAGGTTGATCGCGCCGAACAGGAAGACGATCAGGCCGGATATCGGCACCGCCGCGGCGATCATCCGGGTATATTGGTCGAGCCGGCGCGAGCGGATCTTCATCTCGAAGAAGCTGAGCGTGAACAGCGCGGTTGCGCCGCCGGCCAGGCCGAGGAACAGATAGTTGAAACGCAGCCGGTCGTTGTTGACGATATTCGGATAGAGCCAGGCCATCGCTCCCGAAGAGGAAAGCGCATAGCCCATGAGCACCGCGAGCAGCACGCAATAATGCAACTGGAAGCGGTAGCGCATCGCGCACCACAGCGAGAAATTATAGACGATCAGCGCCAGGCACATGCCGCCGAAACAGGCATAGAGCACTGCCATGGCAAGGTTGGTCGCGGCGTTGCGCTGTGCGTCGCTCAGTTCGGCGCCGAGCAGGATGCCGCGGACATTGGCAGCGCCCTCGACATGCCAGAGGATGCGCACGACCTTCGCTTTGGAAGGCGGCACCGGCAAGGCCGCGAGGGCGCCGAGCTGGATCAGGGGGGTGATGCCGCGCGCGTCGGTGCGGTAGGTGTGGATGCTGCCGTCCGCATAGAGCAGCCGGGCGGAAAGCTGGCGCTGCCACAGGCTGGCGAAGTTGATCCGCAGCGGCTTCTCGACCGTCGATACGACATCGACCGGGCCGGTGATCGCCCAGAAATCGCCGGCCCCGAGCTTGTATTGCGGCGTCGTGCAATCGAAGCGTTCGGGGTGACGGATCAGCTCCGCCGGGTCCATCGCGCCACTGTCACGCAGCACGCAGGTGGGGAGCGCGCGGCCGCGACCATCCTGTGCCTGCGCGGGCCCGATCGTGCCGGACAGCGCGATGCACGCACCGATCAGTGCGAGAAGCCGCAGGAAACGCGATACCACCATGCCCCGGCACTAGCCCGGACATGACGAATAACCCGTAAATATCCATAGGAACCGCATCGTCTTGTTGATGCGCGCCAAGCACTTAGTGGCAGGGGAGCGGCGCCGGCCGTCCGCTCCCCCTCCAGTCTCAGCAACCGCTGCCGCCCGCGCCGATCGCCTTCTTGAGCAGCCCGCCCAGCTTGGGCTTGCAGGGCTTGGGCTTCTCCTCCTGGTTGTCGCTCGTCCGGCCGCGCAGCATGTCGCCCATATCGGGCATGCCGGGCATGAAGTTGCCCGTCGCGCGGTAGCGAACCTTCGCGGTCCATTTGGGGTGCCAGGCGACCTTGGGATCGCGCGGCCGCTCGGGAAAGGCGAAGTTCGTCTCGGGGCCATAGGCGTTCATGAAACCCATGATCATCCCGCCCCCCGCGGCCTTCACTTCGGCCGGGATGGTGCAGCTCGTCTGGCTGGGCGGCATCACCACCTTCTGCCCGATCAGCCGGTTGACCGTGGCCGGCGACAGCCAGTTCCACAGGTCGCCGCCGAACTGGCGGCTGGCCGAGGAGGCCCACCAGACGATGTCGTTATTGTCCTTGCCATCGCCCCGGGCGCTCATCGCCCAGGCATAATAGCCGGTCGCGGCGGGCACGGGAGACCAGTTGAGCGGAGTCGAGCCATCGGGCGCCTCGCCGGACTTCACGTGCGGGGGCGCCATGAAGTCCTGGGTCAACGCGAAGGCGATCTCGGGGCTGTAGTTGCCCGCGATCCGGTGCTGGCCGATCACCGACGCGTTGCGGCCGACCTTGGCGTTCGACTTGCCGTTCGGCCAGTCGCCATAAGTGCGGCTGTTGCCCGGGCGTGGGCCGACCTCGGCGGGAATGCTGGCGCTGAACAGATCGGGCGGCACCTGGCCCTTGGCCATTTTGGCGAAGTCGATCACCACCGGCTGGCCCGGCCCGGCATGCGCGCCACAGCCCCAGAAGATCAGCAGACGGCCCTTGGGGCGCTGGAACTTCTCCTGCTGCTCCTTGTCATAGCTTTCGGGCACCGGCTTGCCCGGTTCGGGCGAGGCGAGCGGGACCGAGGGCCCCATCCGCATCCCGTCGGGCAGGAAGTGATCTGCCCTGGGCGCGCCGCCGGTGGCGGGCAGGCGCGAGCCGAGGCGGAGCACCATCTCGCGGCTGTCGCCCTGGCCCATCATCCCGGCGGTAGTGCCGATATCCATTTCGTAGCGCGCCTCGGGCGCGGTATCCGCGCTCTGCGCGATCACGGTGGTCGCGGCGAGCAGTGCCGCCGTGGTTCCGGCGGCCACCAGGAGCCGCTGCTTGGGGTTGGTCATCTCTATGCTCCGCGCTGCATTATTGGCATGCGCGACCCACATCGTTGGCCGAACCCTTACGCGAAGCGAACGATTCGCGGCAATGAAATCCGCGCCCCAGCCCATGCCGGGCGGCTAATCCCGCGCCCGGCGTTCCGCATATTCGATCCGCGCCCTGTCCATGCGCGGGGAATTGGCGAGCACCCATTCGGCCAGCGTCTGCACAGGCTGCAGGAAATCGCGGCCGAGGTCGGTCAGCGCATATTCGACCTGGGGCGGCGTGACCGGTGTGACCGTGCGCGAGACGAAGCCATTCTCCTCGAGATCGCGCAGCGTCGATGCCAGCACCTTCTGGCTGATCTCGCCCACTTCGCGGCGCAGTGCATTGAACCGCAGCGGCCCGCGGCCGAGCACGCGCACCACCAGCATCGACCATTTGTCGCTGATCCGGGCGAGCAGCCGGCTGATATGCTCGCAGCGGGCGGTATCCGCATGGTTATCTGGTGTCGCCAAAGTGCCTCCTTGTTGACGAGTGGAAACTTTCCGAAATCAGGTTCCTCGCAGAAACCAGCATACACGAGGTTACCATGACTGCTAAGCCCCGCATCGCCATCATCGTCGGATCGACCCGGCCCACCCGCTATGCCGACGCACCGACCCAGTGGATCCTCAAGCAGGCGCAGGCGCGCGACGACCTGGATGTGGAGGTGGTCGACCTGCGCGATCACCCGCTGCCGTTCTTCGACGAGATCGCCTCAAACTTGTGGATGCCCAGCCAGAATCCCGAGGCAGTGCGCTGGCAGGAGACGATCGCCCGGTTCGACGGCTTCATCTTCGTCGTCGCCGAATATAACCATTCGATCACCGGCGTGCTCAAGAACGCGCTCGACCAGGCGTACAAGGAATGGGCCCGCAAGCCGTTCACTGCGATCGGCTATGGCGGCACCGGCGCGGTGCGCGCGATCGAGCATCTGCGCATGATCGGCGTCGAGCTGCAGATGGTGTCGACGCACGCCGCGGTCCATCTCGGCGGCGGCGATTTCATGGCCGTTCACCCGGCATTCGGCAACAAGCCGATCGAGGAGGTCGAGGCGAGCCTGCTGCCATCGGCCAAGACCGCGCTCGACGAACTGGTCTGGTGGGCCAAGGCGACGATGGCGGCCAAGGCGGCCGAGGCCTGACCGAGCGCTGCGGGCCGGCAGGCATCTCCCGGCCCGCAGCACTTCCCGATAATTCCAATCGTCATATCAACGACTGCGCGGCGTAACCGATCGATCACGGCACCGACTCATCCTGCGGATAGGGCGCCCCCGGGCCGGCACCAGACCGGCTGCGGAGAGGGCTAGAACAAAATCATCTCGCAGGAGCCCAACCCATGAAGACCCTTCTCATCGCCGCCGCGCTTCTCGCGTTTCCGACTGCGCCCGCTTTCGCGCAGAACAGCGTGACGATCCATTACAACACCGCCAAGCTCACCACCGCCGCCGGTCGTGCGGCACTCCAGCGTCAGGTCAAGCTGGCGGCCGTCCGCGCGTGCGGCACGGACCGCGTGCCCGGCTCGGCCCTTCCCAGCAGCCAGGTCCGCGCCTGCTACAAGAACGCGGCGATGGCCGCTCGTCCGCAGGTCGAGCGTGCCATTGCGCTCGCCAATCGCGGCGCGGATGTGGCGAGCGCGCGCTAAGCCAGGCGTTCCGCGCGTGGCAGGCCCGAGCGAACGGCCTGCGAGACAAGAACGGGGCCGCCGCGGAACGGCAAAACAAAGCGGGCCGGGAGTCACCTCCCGGCCCGCATCGTTTCCGGTGCCAAGGCGCCTTACTTGGATGCCTTCGCCGCCTCGGCCTTCTTGCCCTTCTTGGGCTTGGGGGCCGCCGGCGTGACCTGGAAGTTCAGGGCATTGTCCTTGAGCTTCACATCGACCTCGCCGCCATGGACGAGCTTGCCGAACAGCAGCTCCTCGGCCAGCGGCTGCTTGATCTTCTCCTGGATCAGGCGGCCCATCGGACGCGCGCCATAGAGCTTGTCATAGCCGCGCTGGGTCAGCCAGGCCTTGGCCTCGTCGTCGAGCTGGATGTGCACGCCGCGATCGGCGAGCTGCAGCTCGAGCTGGAGGATGAACTTGTCGACGACGCGGCTGACCACCTCGGTCGGCAGGTAATCGAACGGCACGATCGCATCGAGACGGTTGCGGAATTCGGGGGTGAAGAGCTTCTTCACCGCTTCTTCCTGCACGTCGTCGCGGCTGATCTCGCCGAAGCCGATCGACTCCTTGGTCATGTCCGACGCGCCGGCATTGGTCGTCATGATCAGGATCACGTTCCTGAAATCGACGGTCTTGCCGTGGTGGTCGGTCAGCTTGCCGTTGTCCATCACCTGCAACAGGATGTTGAACAGGTCCGGATGCGCCTTCTCGATCTCGTCGAGCAGGAGCACCGAGTGCGGCTGCTGGTCGACCGCGTCGGTGAGCAGGCCACCCTGGTCGTAGCCGACATAGCCCGGAGGGGCGCCGATCAGGCGGCTCACCGAGTGGCGTTCCATATATTCGGACATGTCGAAGCGCTGGAGCGGGATGCCGAGCAGCTCGGCGAGCTGCTTCGCCACCTCGGTCTTGCCGACGCCGGTCGGACCCGAGAACAGATAGTTGCCGATCGGCTTGTCCGGATCGCGCAGGCCCGCACGGCTGAGCTTGATCGCCGAGGACAGCACCTCGATCGCCTTGTCCTGCCCGAACACGACGCGCTTGAGGTCGAGCTCGAGATTGGCCAGCGTCTTGGTGTCGTCGGTCGACACGCTCTTGGCGGGGATGCGCGCCATGGTCGCGATGACCTGCTCGATCTCCTTGGGCGTGATCGTCTTCTTGCGCTTCGACGGCGGCACCAGCATCTGCATCGCGCCGACCTCGTCGATCACGTCGATCGCCTTGTCGGGCAGCTTGCGGTCGTTGATGTAGCGCGCGCTCAGCTCCACCGCCGACTTGATCGCGTCGGGGGTGTACTTGACGTGGTGGTGCTCCTCGAACGCGGTGCGCAGGCCGGCGAGGATCTTGATCGTGTCCTCCACCGTCGGCTCGTTGACGTCGATCTTCTGGAAGCGCCGGAGCAGCGCCCGGTCCTTCTCGAAGTGGTTGCGGAACTCCTTGTAGGTGGTCGAGCCGATGCAGCGGATCGCGCCGCCCGACAGCGCCGGCTTGAGCAGGTTCGACGCATCCATCGCGCCGCCGGAGGTGGCGCCGGCGCCGATCACGGTGTGGATCTCGTCGATGAAGAGGACCGCGTGGGGCAGCTTCTCCAGCTCGGTCACGACCTGCTTCAGCCGCTCCTCGAAGTCGCCGCGATAGCGGGTGCCGGCGAGCAGCGCGCCCATGTCGAGCGAGTAGATCACCGCTTCCTTGAGGACGTCGGGCACTTCGCCCTCGACGATCTTGCGCGCCAGGCCTTCCGCGATCGCGGTCTTGCCCACGCCCGGATCGCCCACATAGAGCGGGTTGTTCTTCGAGCGGCGGCAGAGGATCTGGATGGTGCGGTCGACTTCCGCCGCGCGCCCGATCAGCGGATCGACCTTGCCGTTCTTCGCCTTCTCGTTGAGATCGACGGTGAACTGCTTGAGCGCGCTTTCGCCCTTGCCGGACTTGGTCTCCTGCTTGGCGGCCTTGTCCTCGTCGGCGGCGCCCTTGGGCGTGGTCGCCTCGCTGCTGCCGCTGCCGCCCTTGCCGACGCCGTGCGAGATGAAGCTCACTGCGTCGAGGCGGCTCATGTCCTGCTGCTGCAGGAAATAGACGGCATAGCTCTCGCGCTCGCTGAACAGCGCGACGAGCACGTTCGCGCCGGTCACTTCGTCGCGGCCCGAGGACTGGACGTGGAGGATGGCGCGCTGGACGACGCGCTGGAAGCCGCTGGTCGGCGAGGGATCGGTCGCCTGGTCGACCTTCAGCGCCTCGAGCTCGGTGTCGAGATAATGCGCGACGGTATTCTTGAGTTCGCCCAGGTCCACGCCGCACGCGCTCATCACCTTGCTCGCATGCTCGTCGTCGACGAGCGCGAGCAGCAGATGCTCGAGCGTGGCATATTCATGGCGTCGCGAGCTTGCGGCTTCGAGCGCCTTGTGGAGCGTGGATTCCAGAGCGGAGGCGAAACTAGGCATTCGGGTACAACTCCAGTGGGCCGAAAAGGATACACAGCCCGTCCCCCACTATGTCGGGAGGGTTGGGCCCCGCATCAAGCGCTGCGGCCCCGCACCGGAGTAGAATGGCGTTGCGCCCCATCTCCGGTGCCGTCACGCTCATTTCCTAAATAGAGCGTCTGCGCTTGCGCGGTGATTAATCGCGCGTGAAATTTTGGTTCGGCTTCGTGCGATCTCGGCTTCGAGCAGCGCGATGCGCTCCTCCAGTTCCTCGACCGACAAGGGATCGAGATCCTGCTTCGCGAGCTGGGCGACCAGGTCGTCCTTGCGACGCGGAAGATTTTCGTCGGCGTCCATGGGGGCAGCGTTGACCGGGGCGGGTGCGATGTCAATAAGACCCGGGGTTTTCTCCTGTGTGCGAAAGCGATGAACCGATGGGTCTTCCGGAAACGATGCTGGCGATAGACCCCGAGGCGCCCGGCGGGCCGGAGGTGCTGGTGCCGGTGGAGCGCCCGGTGCCCAGCCCCGGCGCGGGCGAGGTGCTGGTCAAGGTCGCCGCGGCGGGCGTGAACCGGCCCGAGGTGATGCAGCGCAAAGGCCAGTATCCGCCGCCGCCCGGCGCCCCTTCGATCCTCGGCATGGAAATTTCGGGCAGGATCGTCGCCGTCGGCGAGGATGTCCCGCGCGAGGTGCTCGGCCAGCCGGTCTGCGCGCTGATCGCGGGCGGCGCCTATGCCGAATATGCCGTCGCGCCCTACGGCCAGTGCCTGCCGGTGCCGCCGGCGATCTCGATGATCGAGGCGGCCGCGATCCCCGAGACGCTGTTCACCGTATGGAGCAACGTGTTCGAGCGCGCCTATGCGATGGAAGGGGAGTGGATCCTCGTCCATGGCGGCACCTCGGGCATCGGCACGATGGCGATCCACCTCGCCAACCTGTTCGGGCTGACCGTGATCGTCACCGCGGGATCGGACGAGAAATGCGCGGCGGCGAAGGCGATCGGCGCCGATCACGCGATCAACTACAAGACGCAGGACTTCGTCGCGCGGGTGATGGAGATCACTGCGGGCAAGGGCGTGAACATCGTGCTCGACATGGTCGGCGGCGACTATGTGCCGCGCAACCTCCAGTGCCTGGGCGAGGAGGGGCGGCACGTCTCGATCGCGGTGCAGGGCGGGATGATGGCGACGATCCCGATCTTCGAGATCATGCGCAAGCGGCTGGTGCTCACCGGCTCGACGCTCCGCCCGCGCTCGCTCGAATTCAAGACGCTGCTGGCCGACGAGCTGCACCGCACGGTGTGGCCGTTCGTCGCGGAGGGCAGGCTGAAGCCGGTGATCGACGCCGTCTTCCCGCTCGCCGATGCCGCGGATGCGCATCGCCGTATGGAATCCGGCGAACATATCGGTAAGATCGTCCTCACCTTGGGGGAGGGGACTCATGAAGGATCTACCGCTTAAGCTGCTTGTCGGCGCGCTCCTGGTCGTGCTGATCGGCTCGGCGACATTCTCGAATCGCTATTGGGTGCTGGCGAGCCAGCCCAGGGTCGACGACCTGGTCGATGTGAAGGTCCCGCCCGAGCTTGGCGACATGGTCTCGGCGATCGACGCGTACGGCGTGCATCTCGAGCGCGAGCCGACCAAGTTCGAGCGGTACGTGACGATGCAGAAGGCGCTTATCGGCATCGAGCGCCCGGTTCCGTCCTACGCCAATATGAGCACGCCGAAATTCGGCTATTCCGTTCGCGAGACGACCTTTTTGGGCATGCCTTTCTGGTACGCGCGCGAATACGGCCATGTCCTGTTCTTCAGCTCGGACTGGGGCGTCGTCGCGGCGCCGCTCACCGAGGTCGGCCAGGCACAGCTCGACAAGGCCAATGGCCGCGACCTGCGCGCAACCAGCATGATCCCGTGGTGGGAGCATCTGTGGGGCTGGCTGTTCCTCGCCGGCGTCGGCCTGGCGATCTGGCTGTGGCATCGCCGCACGCTGCGCTGGCGCGCGGAGAACGGGTTTATCTGATCCCGGCGGCGCGCCGCGGCATCGCCGCCGGGGCGGCGAGCAGATCGGCGACGATCGGGAAGGCGGCATGCTCTTCCCAGGCGATGCGCGCGCGCAGCAGCCGGCGCTGGTAGCGCACCGCCGCGGCAAAGCCCTTCCGGTCGGCCTCGATGCCCGCAATCGTCCACACGCCATAATGTTCGCTGGTGCTGCCGCGCAGCTTCATCAGGTCTTCTGTGAAGCGCCAGGCGAGCTGGTGATGCGCCGGATCGGTGCTGGCGAGCAGCGTCGCGGTGATGACGGCCTGCTTGTTGGAAACGTGCCGGATGATGAGCTGGCCCAGCGCATGGCGTGCCCCGGCGATCTGCTCGATGCTCGCCGCGCTGTCGTCCGCGGTCTCGATCACTGCATCGGTCAGCCGAATCAGCTCGCGATGCTCGTGATGAATGAGGTCCAGGCCTTGCACGTGCCGCTCCGTTCAAAATCTTCGTATCTGCAAGACTCTTATAGTACGCGGCGCCCAACCGTGGTGTGGAGCGATCGTTAAGGAACGGCAATCTTGCGCCGGCGATCCGCGCGGGGAGCGCATCGCCGGGGTTTGCGCTCCGGAAAGAGACGCCGCCTAGGCGGCGGTCGCCCGGTCCGCTTGGTCGCTCGCCGGCGTGGCGTGCGCCGCGAGCACCAGCGGATGGATGGTGCGGATCTCCTCGGCAATGCGTGCCTCGATATCGCGGATGAAATCGGCCACTGCGGCGCGATAGCCTGCCGGATCGGCCGCGATCGTCTGGGTGGTCCAGCGCGCATTGGTTTCGATCGTATTCAGCCGCGATTGCAGCGTGCGGGCGATGAGCTGGCGCGCGCATTCGCGATGCTCGGGGACCCGGCTGGCGCGCAGCGGCGCGATCAGACAGCGTTCGCGCACCGGAAGCGCCCGAGCGACGGCCTGCGCCACCATGCGCCTGGCATGGGCCAGCCCGGGGCCGGCAGGATCCTTGGCAGCTTCGGCCGCAAGCGCGTAAGCGCTGTCGACAACGTCCCGATAGGTTTCGCGTACGGCGGTAAGCGGCATTGCACTCTCCTGGCGAATCACGCCCCCGTGCTCGCAACACCCTCCCGCTGCCGTTTTGCCCGCCCAATTCCCAATATAAGGTTTCGAACCGATCAGGCGTGCTTATGCGTCGGCGGGCGCAATTTGTTTGACGCCCGCTGCCGCGCGGCCCGAATAGGCGCGCCGATCAAGGGAGGGTTCGATGGCCTCGCTGATACTTCACGAATATGCAGCTTCGGGCAATTGCTACAAGATCCGGCTCACCGCCGCGCATCTGGGTCTCCCGCTCGAGCGGCGCGAATATGACATCATGCAGGGCGAGACGCGCTCCGCGGCGTTCCTCGGCCAGGTCAACGCCAATGGCCGCATCCCGGTCCTCCAGGTGGGGAACGACGATTTCCTGCCCGAGAGCAATGCCGCCTGCTTCTATCTGGCCGACGGCAGCGACCTGATCCCGCACGACCGCTTCGAGCGCGCCGACATGCTGCGCTGGCTGTTCTGGGAGCAATATAACCACGAGCCCAACATCGCGACCGTGCGCTTCTGGAAGGGCTGGGTGGGCTTCGACAAGCTCAGCGAGCTCCAGCAGGCGCTGCTGCCCGGCAAGCAGGCGGCCGGCGAAGCGGCGCTGGCGCTGATGGACGAACATCTCGAGAGGCGCGACTGGTTCGTGATCGACCGGCTGACGCTCGCCGATATCGCACTCTACGCCTACACCCATGTCGCCGAAGAAGGCGGGTTCAACCTCCAGCCCTATCCGGCAGTGCGGGCCTGGCTCGATCGCGTGGCGGCACAGCCGCGACATATTCCAATAACGGCTTAAAGCGTCGCCGTGGCGGCCAGATTGCCTGCGCCGGGCGGAAGCTGCCCATTATCCACATCTCTGTGACATCCGCGTGACCCGCGAACGATTCTAAATGTCATATTTCCCAGCCATTTAGCCGAGCCAGGCAAGGGCATTTGCAGGGCTGGGCACATGGCCACGATCACCAGGCTTCCATTCGACACGCAGCATATCGCGGACTTCCACGCGTCCACGCCGTCGATCCCCGAAAAGGCGGTCACCGAGCGCAAGCGCTACCGGACGGTCTGGATCTCTGACGTGCATCTCGGCACGCGCGGCTGCAATGCCGAGATGCTGATCGACTTCCTCGACCACGTCGATTGCGACCTGATGTACCTGGTCGGCGACATCCTCGACGGCTGGGCGCTCAAGAAGCGCTTCTACTGGCCCGATTCGCACAACGACATCGTCTGGCGCTTCCTCAAGCGCGCCAAGCGTGGCACCGAGATCATCTACATCCCGGGCAATCACGACGAGATGTTCCGCCAGTTCTCCGGGCTGAACTTCGGCGGCGTCCATATCCGCCGCCAGGCGATCCACACCACCGCCGATGGCCGCCGCCTGCTCGTGCTGCACGGCGACGAGTTCGACGCGATCACGATGTCGCACCGCTGGCTCGCGCATCTGGGCGACGCCGCCTACGAGATGATGATGGGGCTCAACCGGATGGTGAACCGCGTTCGCCGCTGGCTCGACATGCCCTATTGGTCGCTGAGCAAATACGCCAAGGCCAAGGTGAAGAACGCAGTCGAATTCATCTCGAAGTTCGAAGAGATCGTTGCGCACGAAGCCGGTGCGCGCGGCGTCGACGGCGTGATCGCCGGCCACATCCACACCGCCGAGATCCGGGAGATCAACGGCATCGCCTATTACAATGACGGCGATTGGGTGGAGGGTTGCACGGCGCTCGTTGAGCACTACGACGGTACGATGGAAATTCTCCATTGGGCCGAAGAGATGACGAAACGCGAAAGCGAAGCAGCATCCGGGGTCAGACTGGCGGCTGCGTGACAGCGACGGAGGTCGGACCGGTGCGGATAGCTATCGTTACGGACGCCTGGGAGCCCCAGGTGAATGGAGTCGTGCGCACCCTTCAGTCGGTGCGTGCGGTGCTCGAGAAGCAGGGCCACAAGGTGGTCGTGATCTCGCCCGACCTCTTCTATTCGCTGCCATGCCCGACCTATCCGGAGATCCGCCTGGCGCTGGCCCGGGTCGCCAGTGTCGGCGCGATGCTCGAGGCGTTCAACCCCACTGCGATCCATCTCGCGACGGAGGGACCGCTCTGCGTCGCCGCGCGGCGCTGGTGCATCCGGCACGATATGCCTTTCACCACGGCCTATCACACTCAGTTTCCCGACTATGTCTCGGCGCGCTCGGGCGTGCCAGCCGAGTGGATCTGGCGTTACATCAAGTGGTTTCACGCGCCGAGCCAGGCGATCCTTGCTTCTACGCCTTCGATTCGTCAGTCGCTGACCGATCACGGGCTTGCCCATGTGAAGCATTGGGGTCGCGGCGTGGACCTGACGAACTTCCATCCTGGCCTGGCCCCGCATCCGGCGATGAAGGACCTGCCCGGCCCGGTGCAACTCTATGTCGGCCGCGTTGCGATCGAGAAGAATATCGAGGCGTTCCTGAAGTCCACCCATCCGGGCACGAAGGTGGTGGTGGGTGACGGGCCCGCGCGCGCCGCGCTTCAGGCCCGCTTCCCGGAAGCGAAGTTCCTCGGGCCGATGTTCGGCGCGGAGCTCGCTTCGGCCTATGCCGCCGCCGACGTGTTCGTCTTCCCCAGCAAGACCGATACGTTCGGGCTGGTGATGATCGAGGCGCTGGCCTGCGGCGTGCCGGTGGCCGGCTATCCGGTCACGGGCCCGATCGACGTGCTCACGCCCGAGACCGGTGCGACCGATGCCGACCTCACCACCGCGATCGGCCAGGCGCTGACCAAGGACCGCGCCGCCTGCGCCGCCTATGGCCGCACCTTCACCTGGGAAGCCAGCGCCCGCCAGTTCCTCAACGCGCTCTATCCGCTGTACGGAGATCGGGCGGCGGCGTAACGCACGCTTCCTTCTTGCCCCGGCGGCTTTCCCGCAGTAAGTCAGGCCCGTTACAGGCCGCCCGTGATGGGCGGCCCTTTCTATTTCTGGAGACTGAAAGTGGCCCAGCCGCTTATGCCCCACGCGACCGCTTCCTGGCTGGTCGACAACACTTCGCTCTCGTTCGACCAGATCGCCGAGTTCTGCGGGCTGCACATCCTCGAGGTCCAGGCGATCGCCGACGATACCGCCGCGACCAAGCTCACCGGCCGCGATCCGGTGCGCGCGCACGAGCTGACGATGGACGAGATCGAGAAGGGCCAGGCCAATCCGAACTACGTCCTCAAGATGCTCAAGGGCCCCGAGCAGGTCCGCCGCACCAAGGGCCCGCGCTACACGCCGGTCTCGAAGCGCCAGGACAAGCCGGACGGCATCGCCTGGATCCTGCGCAATCATCCGGAAATCTCGGACGGCGCGATCGGCAAGCTGATCGGCACCACCCGCACGACGATCGCCGCGATCCGTGATCGCAGCCACTGGAACATCGCGAACATCACGCCGAAGGACCCGGTGACGCTGGGCCTGACCAGCCAGCGCGAGCTCGACGCGCTCGTCGCCAAGGCCGCCAAGGCCGCCGGCATCGAGGCGCCGACTGACACCCGCCTGGAAGGCGACCGCGAGGCGCTGATCGAGCAGCTTCGCGCCGAGCGTACCGCCGCGGCCCGCGAGGCCGAAGGCGCCGGCGAGGACGCCCCCGCCGCGCCGATCGAGCACACCGCCGAGACGCTGTTCCGCAGCAACAACGGCTAAGCGTCGGGAAACAGGGCGGCGTGCCGGGCGCAGATCGCGTTCCACAGGCCCGCCGCCTCCGGCACCTGCAATCCGAAGCGCTGGTCGAGCCGCTCGACCAGCGCTTCTGCGTTCTGGAGCAGGCTGCGCGTCTCGCCCTCGGGCCCGCGCTCGACCAATACCCGCCCGCGCAGTGTCGCATGGCGGTCGCCCTGCCGGCGCTGGACGACGAGATTCTGGACGAAGGGCGATTCGGGATCGACCTGCATCTCGGCGCATTGCCGCGCGAACAGCGCCTCGTCCGCGGGCGCGTCGCGGAAGTCGTAGCTGAAGGGATCGTGCGCGGCGTAGCGCTCCTCGAAGCGCCACCAGCCGTCGACCTGGCGCACGGCGACCGTGTAGGGCGGCTGGCGCGTCTCGCCCGGCGCCAATGGCAGCGGCGCGGCCTGGGTGCCCCCAAAACCGACATCGACCAGCCAGTGCCGCCCCTCCAGCGTCACCACCAGCATCAGGTGGTTGCCCAGCGCCGCGGTGCCGCGCACTTGGCGCATCACGCCCGCCGAGGTGCGCCGCACGGTGTAGCCCAGCGCTTCCAGCACGCGCCCGAACAGCCCGTTCTGCTCGTAGCACCAGCCGCCGCGCCGGCGCGTCACCAGCTTGTCGAAGATCGCATCGGGCGCGAGCGAGACCGGGCGGCCCAGCTGCACGTCGAGATTCTCGAAGGGGATCGCCGCGAGGTGCGCCTGCACCAGCGCGGCCAGGGTCGTGCCGTCGGGCGTGCGCGGACCGTCATAGCCGGTCCGCGCGAAATAGGCCTCGAGATCCATGCGCCGCGCTCCCCTCAGCGCGACGCATGGCAGGGCTCACCCGTCGATGTCGAGCCCCAGCGCTACCCGGCCGGCGAAGGCGAGCTGGGGTTCCTTCTGCAGCGGATGGAAGCGGGCGCCCTGCACGTCGCGAAAGGCGCGCTCGAGCCCGGCCTTGCGATAGAAGGCCGCGCCGCCGGCGACGTCCATCGCCCGCGTCACCGTCTCGATCGCCGCGTCGCCCAGCAGCGTGCGGCAGATCATGATGCGGTTGGTCGTGTCCTGGCTGGGCTGGCCGGCGCAGGCGAGGTCGACCATCTCGCGCAGCGCCAGCTCGGCGGCCGCGTGGGCATTCTCCATCGCGCCGACGCGGTGGAGCAGGTGCGCGTCGGGCGTGCGGGTGCGCGCGATCTCCAGCGCGCGGCGCCGGGCGCCGTCCGCCACGCCCATATAGGCCGAATAGATCGATCCGAACGCGATCATGCCGATCACATGAAACAGCATGTGCCACTTGCCCTGCGGCCGCCGCCCGCCGATCGCCGCGTCGGCGACGAACACCCGATCGAGCACCAGGTCGTGCGATCCGGTGCCGCGCATGCCGAGCACGTGCCAGCTGTCGGCGATCGTCACGCCCTCGGCCTTCAGCGGCACGCCGAAATGGAGCACGCTCGGCCCGGCCTCGGGATCGTCATACACCGCGCTGGTCATTAGCAGGTCGCCCATCTCGCAGCCGCTCGAGAAGGGCTTGCGCGCGGTGATGCGGAAGCCGCCCTCGACCTTCTCGGCGGTGCCGGCGCTCTCCAACCAGTCGGAACCGCCACTCGAGACGAGGATCAGGTCCTCGGCCGCCACGCGGCGCAGCAGCCCTTCGGTCGGCGCCGCCTGGTGCTCGCGGCGCCACACCGCTGCGGCGACCAGATGCGTGTGCATCGAAAAGGCGAGCGCGGTCGATCCGCACGCCGCGCCCAGGATGCGGATCGCGCCGAAGATCTCGGCGAAGTCCGCGCCGCCGCCGCCCAGTTCGTCGGGTACCAGCGCCTTGAAGAATCCCGCTTCCTTCAGCCGCGCATAGCCTTCGGAAACGAAGCTCCCCTCGGCGTCGTGGCGGTCTGCATATGCTTCGATCTCCGCCGCGATCACTTTCGCTTCGGCGATCCAGTCGCGCGTTGCAGCCTTGTTTTCCATTCGCATTCCCTCTTCCAGTCGATCGGTCGTGACCCCAATCGCCTATCCTTCCGGGCATGCTCCAGTTCAGAAACTGAACTTGCCCGGTACAGAGTCTGAACTAGTCTGACTGCACGTTCGTGAAGGATTGGGAATGACGCAAGGGAGCTACAAGCAATTCTGCCCGGTCGCGATGGCGGCGGAGATCTTGTGCACGCGCTGGACGGTGGTGTTGCTGCGCGAGCTGGTCGCCGGATCGACGCGGTTCAACGACTTGCGCCGCGGCGTGCCGCGCATGTCGCCGGCTCTGCTCTCGCAGCGGCTGAAGGAGCTGGAATGCGCGGGCATCGTCGAGCGCGGCGGGGAAGGCGGCAGCGAATACCGCCTTACCGAGGCGGGGCGCGAGCTCGGCCCCCTGGTCGAGGCGTTCGGCATCTGGGGGCAGCGCTGGGTCTCCTATGAGCTGTCGCTCGAGCATCTCGATGCGCAGCTGCTGATGTGGGACATGCGCCGCCATCTCGATCCCACGCCGTTGCCGCCCCGGCGCAGCGTGATCCAGTTCCGCTTCCCCGAAGAGCCTGAGGCCAAGCGGCGCTACTGGCTCGTGGTCGAGCCCGGTGGCGAAGTGGATCTGTGCGCGATCGATCCGGGCTTCGATGTCGATCTCTATGCCGCATCGGACCTGCGCACGATGACGGCGATCTGGATGGGCTATGACACGGTCCGTGCGGCGCTCGACCGCGAGGCGCTGCTGCTCACCGGCGCGCCCGAGATCGCGCGGCACATGCAGCAATGGCTCGGCCTCAGCCCCTTTGCCCGGCACGCGCGCCTTGCGGCATGACGGGCGCGGGCAGCGCGTGTAGCCTCCCGGGCGCGACTCGCGTCGCGACGGACAGCGTGGAGGAAGCCGAATGTGTGACGACCATACCGCCGAGGACAATGCCCGCTTCCTGCTGACCCGCCGCGAGTTCGGTGCGGGCGCGGCGGCCGCGGGGGCGATGGCGCTGCTGCCGGTCCCGGCCAACGCCGCCGAGATCACGGGCCGCGACGTCACCATCGTCACGCCCGACGGCAGCTGCGACGCCTATTTCGTCGCGCCCGCCGCCGGCAGGCATCCCGCCGTGATCGTGTGGCCCGACATCTTCGGCTTGCGCCCTGCCTTTCGCCAGATGGCGGACCGGCTCGCCCAGTCGGGCTATGCGGTGCTCACCGTCAACCAGTTCTACCGCTCGACCAAGACGCCCTTCGTCACGCAGGGGCAGGGTTTTGACGATGCGCTCAAGGCCAAGGTCGGCCCATGGCGCACGCTGCTCACCGCAGACGCGACCATGCGCGACGCCAAGGCCTTTGTCGCCTGGGTCGACGGCCAGAAGGAAGTCGACACGAAGCGCGGCGTGGGCAGCACCGGCTATTGCATGGGCGGGCCGATGGCCATGTACACCGCCGCGGCGGCGCCCGCCCGCGTTCGTGGCGGCGCGACCTTCCATGGCGGCGGGATCGCGGCCGATGGGCTGATCGCGCTAGTGCCGAACATGAAGGCGCGCTGGCTGATCGCGATCGCCGAGAATGACGACACGCGCTCGCCGACCGACAAGGACAAGCTCAAGGCCGCCTTCGCCGCCAGCAACCAGCCGGCGGAGATCGAGGTCTACAAGGGCACGATGCACGGCTGGTGCCCGCCGGACAGCCAGGTCTACAATGCCGACCAGGCGAACAAGGCCTGGGATCGGCTGCTGGAGACGTTCAAGCCGCTGTAATTGGTCGTGATCCCGGCGAAGGCCGGGATGACGGATTATCGAGCGCTTGACCGGCACAGGAATAGAGTTCACCTTATGTTCTCATGATTCGGAAGGGAGTCTCATGGGCGATCTGATCTTCTACACGCACCCCCAGTCGCGCGGGCGCATCGCCCGCTGGGCGCTGGAGGAAGCCGGCGCCGCCTATGAGACGCAGCCGGTCAGCTACGGCACGACGATGAAGGGCGAGGACTATCTGTCGGTGAACCCGATGGGGAAGGTGCCGGCGATCGTCCATAACGGCCATGTCGTCACCGAATGCGCCGCGATCTGCGCTTATCTGGCCGAGGCATTCCCCGAGGCCGGCCTCGCGCCGAACGCGGACGAGCGCGCCGATTATTATCGCTGGCTGTTCTTCGCCGCCGGCCCGGTCGAACAGGCGGTGACCAACAATCACGCACAGTTCACGCCCTCGCCCGAGCAGGGCCGCATGTTCGGCTATGGCAATTTCGACCTGACCGTTGACGTGCTCGAAAAGGCCGTCTCGGCGCATCCCTATATCGCCGGCGACCGCTTCACCGCGGCGGACATCTATGTCGGCTCGGCGGTCGGCTGGGGCACGATGTTCGGCACCTTGCCCAAGCGCCAGGCCTTTCTCGACTATTTCGGCCGGCTGAGCAGCCGCGAGGCCTATCGGCGGGCGAGCGAGAAGGACGACGCGCTGGCAGCGGAACTCGAGGCGGCCAAGACGCCCGCCTGAGTCCTGGCTCGTCCCGGTCAAGTTGTTGCGTTAGCGTAATCAACTGGAGAAACTGGAGGGCGGAGTGGATCACTCGGCAGCCTATGATGCTGGCCATGCGGCCGGGGCGATAATCGGGTACGTGCTGATCTATGGCGGCATCATCGCCTTGGGCGTGTTCGTCGGCAACCGGCTCGCGCGAAAGCGCGACACGCGCTTCGTCCGATGGCCGTTGCTCATAGCCTTTGGACTGGTGCTGCTGCTCCTCGCCGGCCAGTGCGCCAACCCCGGTCGGGCACAAGCGGCGCTGCGTGGCGTGCAGACCTAAGGCATATCGAGGGGCGACTATACCGCCCCCGGCCGCAAGCCGATCCCCGGCGGAGACCGGGTCCAGCACGGCATAGCCGGTCAGGCGCGAACAGCTCTCGGTCGGCGTTGCAACTGGCCCCGGTCTCCGCCGGGGAGCCGCAAGGGCGACTGAATCGCAAGTGTCGCGGGATGCCGCGAGGGTCGATCGCCCCTAAAGGGCCTTTCCCTCCAGCCGCTCCATGCGCGCTGGCAGCGCCGCCATCACCGCATCGCGGTCGGCCTGGTCGGTCTGCCCCCAGCGGGCGATCTCGTCGAGCGTGCGTCCGCAGCCCAGACACCAGCCGCTGGCTTCGTCCATCACGCAAAGGCTCATGCACGGGCTCTCGATGACGGGCACATATTCGATCATCGGCGCACCCAGCGCGCCAGCCAGTCGGCCATCTCCTGCGGCTGCATCAGCCGGGCGTCGCTGAGTCCGAGCAGGTCGTTGCCGTTGCGCAGCTTGCCCGTCTGCGGGTCGATCACCAGCATCGCCGGCACCGCGTCGAGATGCTGCCCGCCGAAGCGGCGGGGCAGGTCGAGATTGCGGTCGAACTGGCCGATATCGACCTGCACCAGCTCATAGTGGCGCAGCATCCAGCCATGCAGGTCGGGCAGTGCGAGCACGCCGGCCAGCACCCGGCAATCGACGCACCAATTGGCGCCGAAGTCGACGAGCAGCAGCTTGTGCGCCTGCTTCGCCCGGGCGAGCGCCGCATCGACATCGGCCGGTCCGTTGCGCCGCGCGTCATAGGGCGCGGGCAGGGGATAGGGCAGCTGCTCGAGGCTGCGAACCTTGAGCCGCGGCGCCGCCGCCTGGGCATGCACGGCACCGGGCAGCGCCAGCGCCGCCAGCGCGAGCGACAGCCCGGCGACGCGGATCATTCGGCGAGCGTGTAGTTCAGGAAATCGGGGACCGGGCCGTTCCAGCCATCATCCGGACCGTCGTCGCGGTCACCGCGGCGACCGCCCCGATCGCGACGCGGCGGCTCATCGCGCAGGCGCGATTCGCGCTCGCGACGCGGCGCTTCCTCGCGGGCGCGCGGCTCGCGCTTTGGCGTCTCGCGCGCCGCTTCCTCGGCCGCCGGCTCGTCCTTCTTGCCGCGCGCGCGCGACTTGGGCTTTTCCTCTTCGGCCTTGCCACGGCCGCGGCCTCGCCCGCGCGGCGCTTCCTCGCGCGGCTCGTCCTCCTCGGCGGCAGGTGCCGCGCGCAGCTTCACCCGGCTGATCTTCTGCCCGGTGAGCTTCTCGATGTTGGAAATGTTCTCGTCGTCTTCCTTGGTCACCAGCGTATAGGCGGTGCCCTTGGCGCCCGCGCGGCCGGTGCGGCCGATGCGGTGGACATAATCATCCGGATGCCAGGGAGCGTCGAAATTGTAGACGTGGCTCACGCCCTTGATGTCGAGCCCGCGCGCGGCGACGTCGGAGGCGACGAGGATGTTCACGTCGCCCCGCTTGAAGCGGTCCAGCTCGGCGATGCGCGCCGGCTGGTCCATGTCGCCATGGATCTCCGCCGAACGGAAGCCATAGCGCTGCAGGCTCTTGTTGAGCTCGCGCACCGTGGTCTTGCGGTTGCAGAAGATGATGCCGGTCTGGACGTTCTCGGCCTCGAGCAGCGCGCGCAGCGTGTCGCGCTTCCTGGTCGCGCTGGTCTCGATCAGGAACTGGGTGATGTTGGTGTTGGTCGTTGCCGGCCGGGCGACCTCGACCCGCTTGGGATCGTTGAGGAACTTGTCCGCCAGCTTCTTGATCACCGGCGGCATCGTCGCCGAGAAGAGCAGCGTCTGCCGCTCCTTGGGCAGCTTGGTGCAGATTTCCTCGATATCGGGGATGAACCCCATGTCGAGCATCCGGTCCGCCTCGTCGATGACGAGCAGGCTGCAGCCGTTGAGCAGGATCTTGCCGCGGCCGAACAGGTCCATCAGCCGGCCCGGCGTGGCGATCAGCACATCGACGCCCTTTTCGAGCGCCTTGACCTGGTCGCCCATCTGCACGCCGCCGATCAGCAGCGCCATCGAGAGCTTGTGGTGGGTGCCGTACTTCTCGAAATTCTCCGCGACCTGGGCGGCGAGCTCGCGCGTCGGCTCGAGGATGAGCGAGCGCGGCATCAGCGCGCGGGTGCGCCCTTCGCCAAGGATGTCGATCATCGGCAGCACGAAGGCAGCGGTCTTGCCCGTGCCCGTCTGGGCGATGCCGATGAGGTCCTTACCCATGAGGACCGGGGGGATCGACTGCTGCTGGATAGGCGTGGGCTCGGTATAGCCCGCGTCGGTCACCGCACGCAGAAGTTCGTCAGAAAGGCCGAGATCGGCAAAGTTCATGCAATTTTCCGGAAATCGGGCGTGGATGGTCCTCGCCGCAAAGCCTTCACGCGCTTGCGGATTTGCTCGGGAAAGTCAAGCGTGGAGGTGTGTCCGCGCGCCTTAACGCGCCAGTTCGAGCGTCCGGAAGCCATCGACGTCGCAGGATCGGCCCGATCGGGTGCGAAACGCGTCGCGCCCGGCGCAGATCTTCTGGTCCTTGTTCGCCTTGATATAGAAGCCGTTATAGGCGCCCAGCGCCGCGCAATCGCGGCCCAGCTTCGCGCGCAGCAGCGTGCCGTCGCGCAGCACCAGGTCGACGCTGTCCTCCGTGTTCACCCCGGCAAAGCCTGCGATGTCCTGGATCTTCAGGCAGTCCTTGGCCTTTTTCTCGACGATGCGCGGCGCGCGGCGGATGATGATCGTGGCGCTGCTGGTGATGGTGACGCGCGGCACCTGGATCGTCACGCGCTCCTGCTGCTGCGCCTGTTGCTGGATGCTCGCGGTGACGGCGTTCCAGTCGGGCACGCCGTCCGGCGCCGCGGCAGGCGCGGCGGCGAGGAGCAACAGGCTGGAGGAGACGGCAAACGGATTCGGCATGTCACGTTGGTTATGTACGACCGAGGTTTGAACAGTGGATGAACTGGGCCGGCACGTGCTAGCCCAAAAATGCCATGACACCAGCACAACAGCAGCTTGTCGACGCCGTTTTGGAGCGCTTCGGCGCCAAGGCGGTCACCACCGATCCCCACGCGATCGAGCCCTGGGAGTCCGATTGGCGCGGCCGCTATCACGGCAGCGCGCCCGCGCTCCTCTCGCCCGGATCGACGGCGGAGGTGGCGGAAATCATCCGGCTCGCCGGTGAGCTCGGCGTCAAGATCGTCCCCCAGGGCGGCAATACCGGGATGGTCGGCGGGGCGACGCCGCCGGCGGACGGCTCGGCGCTGCTGCTTTCCACGCGGCGGATGAACCGCATCCGCGCGATCGACCCGGTGGCCAATCTCGCCGTGGCCGAGGCCGGGGTGATCCTGACGACCTTTCACAATGCCGTGGCCGAGCAGGGCCGCCGCTTCCCGCTGACGCTCGGCGCCAAGGGCAGCGCGACGATCGGCGGGCTGGTTTCCACCAATGCCGGCGGCACCCAGGTGCTGCGCTTCGGCAACATGCGCCACCTCGTCGCCGGGGTGGAGGCCGTGCTGCCCGATGGCTCGATCCATGACGGGCTCGTGCCGCTCAAGAAGGACAATCGCGGCTATGACCTCACTCAGCTGCTGATCGGCGCCGAGGGAACGATCGGCATCGTCACTGCCGCGACGCTGCGCCTCTATCCCGCGATCACCGAGCGCGCCGCCGCCTGGGTGGGAGTCGAGAGCCCGCACCGCGCGCTCGAGATCCTGCGCATGATGGAAGCGCGCACCACCACGATCGAGAGCTTCGAGATCATCCCGGGCGAGATCCTGGCGCATGTGATCGATCATATCCCCGGCACCCGCGCGCCGCTCGCCGGCACGCATGCCTGGCACGTGCTGATCGAATCGGTCGCGACCGAGGCGGGCGCCGAGCCGCCGGCAGCGCTGCTCGAGCGGCTGCTCGGCCCGGTGTTCGAGGCCGGGCTGGCGGAGGATGCGGTGATCTCGTCGAGCGAGGCGCAGGTCGAGGCGTTCTGGCATATCCGCGATTCGATCTCCGAGGCCGAGCGCGCGCTCGGGCCGGCGATGCAGCACGACATATCGGTGCCGGTCGACAAGATGCCGAGCTTCATGGTCGATGCCGCGGCCGAGGCCGAGCGCCGCTTCCCCGGCACCACCGCCACTGCCTTCGGGCACCTGGGCGACGGCAATGTCCATTTCCACGTCCGCGCGCCCAAGGGCGCCGATCGCGACAGCTGGTATGCCGGCGACGGCCCGGCGATCAGCAGCCTGGTCTATGACATGGTGGTGGCCGAGGGCGGGTCGATCTCCGCCGAGCACGGAATCGGCCAGATGAAGCGTGCCGAACTGGAACGGCTGAGCCCGCCGTCGCGCATCGCGGCGCTGAAAGCGATCAAAATGGCACTGGATCCCCGCGGAATCCTGAATCCGGGCAAACTGGTAGCGCTTGCGCCCGAGCCTCACACCCCATAGACCCACGCCCCGGGATTC
This sequence comes from Sphingomonas sp. KR3-1, assembly GCF_040049295.1. NCBI lineage: Bacteria > Pseudomonadati > Pseudomonadota > Alphaproteobacteria > Sphingomonadales > Sphingomonadaceae > Sphingomonas > Sphingomonas sp. KR3-1. Next base: position 771,629 of record NZ_JBDZDQ010000001.1, on the reverse strand, counting down.
CAGACATCAGCATTATTTAGTTCCCAGGAGATTTAGGATGGCTTCCGCGCCGCAGCAGTCGCTGCCTCTGTTCTACAATGACATTCTTCCGCTCTCGAGCCAGCAGCACGCGGACTTCAAGATTCGCGCGGCCGACAAGGCGCCGTTCCTTGCCAAGACGCATGCCGTTCCGGTCACCGTCGAGGAATTCCCGCTCGTGCAGCGCTTCATGCCGATCGTCTTCTCGCAGGGCGAAGAGCCGGTGCCGCTCGCGCTGATGGGCCTCAACGAGGGCATCAACACCTTCTTCGACGAGGACGGCACGCTCAACGAGCAGAACTTCTACGTTCCGGCCTATATCCGCCGCTATCCGTACCTGCTGGCGCGCCTGCGCCCGGACAGCGACGAGCTGTCGCTCTGCTTCGACCCGTCGTCGGAGACGATCGGCGCGTTCGAGGACGGCCAGCCGCTGTTCGAGAACGGCGAGCCGAGCGAAGTGACCAAGGGCATCCTGCAGTTCAACGAGCAGTTCGAGCAGGCCGGCGCCCGCACCGCGCAGTTCATGGCCGAGCTCAAGGAGCTGGGCCTGCTGATCGACGGTGAAGTCACCATCCAGCCGGACGGCGCGGCGCAGCCCTTCGTCTATCGCGGCTTCATGATGATCGACGAAGCCAAGCTCAACGAGATGCGCGGCGACCAGCTGCGCAAGATCGTGCAGAACGGCATGCTGCCGCTCATCTATGCGCATCTCTTCTCGCTGGGCCTGATGCGCGACATCTTCGGCCGCCAGGTGCGCCAGGGCAAGATGCCCGAGCCGCAGCTGGTCCAGCCGACCGCCTGACCATGATCGAGCGCGGCGAGCGCTACAGCCGGGGGGCGATCGTCTTCCACTGGGTGATCGCCGCGCTTGTTCTCTTCAACCTGACCGTCGGCCTGTTCCACGACGCGATGCCGCGGGCGTGGGGCGTGATGCCGATCCACAAGTCGGTGGGCATGGCCGTGCTGCTGCTCACCCTCGGCCGCATCGGCTGGCGCCTGGCGCATACGCCGCCCCGCCTGCCGGCCGTTATGTCGGCCTGGGAGAAGACCGCGGCGAACGCGGTGCACTTCCTCCTCTACGCGCTGCTGCTGATCCTGCCGCTCACCGGCTGGCTGCTGTCTTCCAATCCCGAAAAACCGCGCCCGATCGACTGGTTCGGCCTGTTCCGGATCCCGGTACTGCCCGCCACGCCGGATATCGCGCACAATGCGCACGAGGCGCATGAGCTGCTCGGCTATCTGATGGCTGCGCTGGTGGTGATCCATGTCGTGGCCGCGCTGCGCCACCATTTCCTGCTGCGCGACAACGTGCTCGCGCGCATGGCGCCGGGGCTGCGCCGAAACGGTTGATCTTTCTGCGGGAACGGCTTCCCGCAGCCCCTTGAACTAATCGGTCCCCCAATTATATTTGGTCTTGTACGGCTTCATGTCCCCCCTTTCGTGAGGCTGTACGGCACGCCCTCGGGCGTGTCTCCTCCCTGAACCTTGGCCACCTCGTGGGAAACCGCGAGGTGGTTTTTTATGTGCCGCGCAAGACTCGGGCTTGCAGGATGCGAAATCGCGCGGTTCTTTGCTGCGATGTATCTACGGAGCTTGCGAATGAGCCGGGTCGCGAAATTCAGCCAGCGCTTTCAAGATCTCGATGAGCAATTCACGGCGCTCATAGCCACGAAATACTATGAAAGTGGCAGTTTTGCAGGCGATCGCATCGACGATCATATATTCACAGGGTGGAAGCTTAAAGTTAGGCACCTGCTGTCCGCGGCGTGTGGAACTGGTTCGGCGCACTATGCGGATTTTGTTGAGCGGGAAAATAGTACTGGCTGGAGCTCAAACTATTCCACTTCGCTAACTTTGAAGGCGGTTTTTGACGCGGCTAGAGAGGACTATGAGGGCGGCTATCTTAGCTCCGTCCGCGGCCTTGTTCAGGCCGAATTGTTTGATAGCGAACTCGACCAATCAGCTGAATTGCTCAAGGGAGGGTATAAGATAGCAGCTGCCGTAATTGCGGGCGTTGTGCTCGAAACCACGCTTCGGCAGTTATGCGATACTGCGGGAATTGCGCCTGGCAATCTCAACAAGATGAATGCCGACCTGGCTAAAGCTCAAACCTATTCCTTGTTGACGCAAAAGCGCATTACTGCCCTCGCCGATATTAGGAACAGTGCGGCTCATGGATACGCAGACAAATTCAATGACGAGGATGTGAAGGATATGATCGCCAAGGTTGGCGACTTCGTCACCGATCACATTGGATAGCTATGCCCTACCTGAAGTAGCTCACTCCGCCGCGATCGCCCCCGGCAGTGCCTCGTCCGCCACCGCATCGATCAGGTCGCGCAGCAGCCGCACCGCCGCAGCCAGTCCCGGCCCGGGCTGGTCGAGCGCCGAATCGAGATAGAGCGACCGATCGAATTCGAGCTGGACCGCGTGAACCCCTCGGCGGGGCTCGCCGTGCCGCTCCAGGATGAACCCGCCCGCATAAGGCGCGTTCGCCGCGGTCCGCACGCCGTGCGCCCGCGCCACGCCCTCGATCCGTCCCAGGAAGCGTGCCGCCGCCGATTTGCCGAACCGGTCGCCCGGCACGAGTCGCGCTGCGGTCAGCGGCGGGCCGAGCGGCGGCATCGAGTGTATATCGAGCAGGATCGCCACGCCGAACCGCGCGCGGGCGGAGGCCAGCGCCGCGCCGACCGCAGCGTGCCAGGGGCGGTGATCGGCATGGATGCGCTGCTGCACCTCGTCCGCGCGCAGCCGCCGCTGCCAGATGTCCCCGGCATTCGCCACGCGGCGCGGCACCAGCCCGAGCCCGGAGCGGATCTTGGCCGAGAGCGGCGCGCCATGCGTCCAGGCGCCGTCGTCGAGCCGCGGGTCGCGCTCATGCTCGGCGCGGTTGAGGTCGATCCAGGCGCGCGGGCGGGTGGCGACGAACAGCGTCTCTTCGCGGCGGGCGGCGATGGCGATCGCGTCGGCATGGCGGTCTTCCAGCCCCTTCAGCGCCGTCACCGGCACCCGAAGCGCGGCAACCAGTGCCGGGAGATAGTCGCGCCCGGCATGGGGCACCGAAAGGACCACCGGGCTCAGCGGCTCTGCAGGACCATGACGGACGAAGGAGGCCTCGCTCACGCCCGCGAGCCTATGCCCGCCATTGCGGCGCCGCAATGCCGTGGGATAGGATGGGGCGGAAAATCTTAAGGGCTTCCGGTATAGGATCAGGCCCTGTCGACATTCGAGTGGGGAAACATGATCCGTATTCTGCTGGCCGAGGATGACCGCGTGATGCGGGAATATCTCACCAGGGCGCTCGAACGCTCGGGCTATGCGGTCAGCGCGGTCGATCGCGGCACCGCGGCGATCCCGCTGCTCGAGACCGAGCAGTTCGACCTGCTGCTCACCGATATCGTGATGCCCGAGATGGACGGCATCGAGCTGGCGCAGAAGGCCAGCGAGATGGCGCCGGACATGCGGGTGATGTTCATCACCGGCTTCGCCGCGGTCACGCTCAAGGCGGGCAAGCAGATGCCGCAGGCGCGCGTGCTCTCCAAGCCGTTCCACCTGCGCGACCTGGTGCTGGAGGTCGATCGGCTGTTCGAGGCGGAGAACGCCGGATTTAATTGAGATTGGGCGCTTGCGTGGGGCGAAAAGCCCCGCTAAAGGCCCGCTTCCCGTTTCGGCCGACAGGCCTACGGGCGCGTAGCTCAGTGGTAGAGCACTGTGTTGACATCGCAGGGGTCGCAAGTTCAATCCTTGCCGCGCCCACCATATAGAAAGCCCGCCAGGTCAATGACTTGGCGGGCTTTTTTATGCCCTGCCTCAGCCCGGCCCCTCGGTCAGCTCGACGATCTCGAAGCGATAGTCCGCCCAGCCGCGCTGCTTCGCGGCGTCGGCGAGCGCGGCGTTCTTGCCAGTGGCTTCCTTGAGCGACTTGGCATGGCCCCAGAACACCTCGGTGCGGCCGTCGCCGAGCTCGGCAACGATCCGCCAGTAATGGGTGAAGGGCGCGGAGGTGGGGCCGATCGTCTTCACATAGCCGTCGGGCAGCGTGGCGGTGAGGATGCGTTTCTTGCGGGCCATGGCTGCGGCGATAGCCGATCGCGCGCCGCACTGGAATCGCGCCGGGCATTGGCGCATGACACGCGCCATGCAGAAAAGCTTTTCCGAGTCCGGCAGTGACTGGGCGAACCGCCGCGGTGCCCTGTGGCGCGACAAGCTCGACGGGATGGAGGCGCTGCTCGCGCCGATCGATGCGCCGTTCGTCGAAGCGCTGGCGCTGGATGCGCCCTGTCGCATCGGCGAGATCGCCTGTGGCGGCGGCGGCACCACCCGCGCCATTGCCGCCGCCGCGCCGGCCGGCAGCGAGATCACCGGCTTCGACATCTCGGCCGACCTAGTCGCCGCCGCCACCGCACGCGCCGGGGACGTAGCGCGTTTCGTCGTGGCCGATGTCTCGAGCTATCGGCCCGAGCGCCCCTTCGACCGGCTGGCCTCGCGCTTCGGCGTGATGTTCTTCGAGGATCCCGCCGCCGCCTTCGCCAATCTACGGCATTGGCTGGTGCCCGGGGGCCGTCTTGCCTTCGCTGTGTGGGGACCGGCCGCGGAAGTCGGCTTCATGGCGCAGATCCGCGCGACGGTCGCCTCGGTGATGGAAGTCGCGCCTGCCGATCCCGATGCGCCGGGGCCGTGCCGCTATGCCGATCCGGCCAGGCTGATCGCGCTGCTGGGCGCGGCCGGATTCGCCGATGCCGCCAGCCGCACCGTCCACTGCGCCTTGCCGGTGCCGGGCGAAACGCCCGCGGCTGCAGCTGCCTTCCTGCTCGCCTCCTCCTCGATGGCCGCGCCGCTGGCCGACGCTCCCGCCGAGCTTCGGGACAAAGCCTTTGCGCGCCTGACCGAAGTCTGCGCCAGCCATGTCGAGGACGGCCGGGTGCTGATGCCGGCCCGTGTCGAGATCGTCACCGCGACAGGCTAGGCGACGCGCAGCTCCGCGAGGAAGGCATGGACCTGGCCCGACAGCGCGTCGGCGCCGTCGTGCAGCCGCCCCGCCACTTCGCGCATCGCCCGCGCCTGGTCCGATGCGTCGCGCGAGGTGCCACCGATCGTCTCGATATCTCGCTGGATGAAGTTGCTCGCCTGCACTGCCTCGCCGACATTGCGGGCGATCGTGCGCGTGGCATATTCCTGTGCCGCGACGGCGCTTTCCACCGCATCCGCCAGCGTCGCCATCGCGCCGATCGCCTGCTCGACGCGGCCGTGCCCGGCGGCGACCTCGTCGATCCCGCCGCGGATCTCGCGAACATGCGCGGTGATCCGGTTCGCGGCGATCGCGGTCTGGGTCGAGAGCTGCTTCACTTCGTTCGCCACCACGGTGAAGCCGCGCCCCGCCTCGCCAGCGCGGGCCGCCTCGATCGTTGCGTTGAGCGCGAGCAGGTTCACCTGCCCGGCGATGTCGCTGATCAGGCCGATCACCGAATCGATCGACTGCGCCGAATGGAGCAGCTCACGGGTGCGCGCGCTGCCGCTCTTGACCAGGTCGGACACCGCCGCGGCGGCCTGGCGCGCGTCGCCGGTATTGTGCGCGATGCTGGAGAGCGATTCGGCGAGCTCGCGCCCGCGCGCGGCGATCTCGGCCATGTTGTCGCTGGTCTGCGCGGCGGCGGTCGCCACCGCCACGGCGCGCTCACCGACGCCGCTCGCGCGGTCCGCGGTCGCCCCCGCGCCCTGCTCGAGCTCGGTCGAGAGCTGGCTCATTGCGTCCGCCAGTGCCGCCACTTGCGATTCGAAGCGCTTGCTCGCCGCCTCGATCCGGGCGGCGCGCTCGACCTGACTGCGCGCCGAGGCGATCTCTCGCTCGGCGGCGAGATGGACGAGCCGGCGATTGTTCAGCGTCGCGCGCACGACGCCGCTGCGCGTCAGGATCATGCCCTCGGAGCCGCCGGCATCGCGATAGGTCTCGATCAGCCGCGCGACATCGTCGCCGATCTCGCCGACCGGGCAGGGACGGACATAGCGCGCCACCGCCGCGCCATAGGAGGGGTTGCGCATCAGCGCATGGCCGAACGGATTGAGCAGCAGCCGCCGCACGTCCTTCTCGAAGATCGCGCCGAGCGGGCGGCTATGCGCATCGACCACCGCGACCAGGCGCAGCTCGGGATCGCTGCCGAAAAGCTCGGCGGCGCGCCACATCGTGTCGGTCAGCGTCAATAGCGGCGGATCGAGTTCGCGCTCGGTGAGCCAGGTGGCGCCTGAGGCGGGCAAGGGGTCGGCGAGAGACATCGCCCGACGATTAGGGGCCGGTTGGTAAATGCGCGCTTAGCCGAGCGTTACAGTACCGAGACAAACCACATTTTTTCGCGGGTTTGCGGACAATTCCTCGCGAAAAATGCAGGTGCAGCTGTCACCGGCCTGTCATGTGACAATGGCTATGCCCGGGCATGAAGCTCGGCATCCACAATCTGGCGCTCAGCATCGGCGATCGCCGCCTGCTCGCCGGCGTCGATGCGATGCTCGAGCCGGGACGGATCGTCGCGATTCTCGGACCCGCCGGTTCAGGCAAGGGAGCGCTGCTCCGCGCGCTCGCCGGGCGTCACGATATCGATGCCGGGCAGGTCCGGCTCGGCGGCAAGCTGATCGGCCGCTATGCCCGCGCCGAGCGGGCGAAGGCGATCCTGCTGGTCGGGGCGCGCCCGGGCCTGTTCGCGAGGGCGCCCGATCTTGCCTCCGCCGTCGCCGCCCGCCCGAACTGGCTGCTTGTCGAGGATCCGCTCTCCGCGCTCGACCCCGCCGCCCAGCTCGACCGGATTGCCCAGTTCCGTGCCGCTGCGGGGCAGGGGACCGGCATGGTCCTCACGCTTGCCGACCCGGTCCTCGCCGCCCGCGCCGCCGACGATGTGCTGCTGCTCGGCCGGGGACGCATGCTTGCCTTCGGCCCGGCGCGCGCGGCGCTTGCGCACCAGAACCTGCGTGAAGCGTTCGGCATCGAAGTGATGGTGATCGGCGACGAGGGCGGTCGCCTGCTGCCCGTGCCGATCGGCCGCGCGGACGGCTGAGGCGCCCCGTCGCCCACCGCGTGACACTGCCCGTTTATTATGCCACTGCGTAATTAAATTACACAATCGAGTCGGGTCAACGTGCCCGCGGCAGGAGAGCCAGATGCGTATCATCGACCATGTCATCGTCGGCCATGCAGGCGGCGCGGGCGCCCGCGAAGGCGAGGTGTTCGATCCGAATACCGGCCAGGTCCAGGCCCGCGTCCAACTTGGCAGCCAGGCGGAGCTCGACAAAGCGATCGCCGCCGCCCAGGCCGCCCAGCCCGGCTGGGCCGCGACCAACCCGCAGCGCCGCGCCCGCGTGATGTTCGCCTTCAAGGCGCTGGTCGAGAAGAACATGGACGAACTGGCGCACCTGCTCAGCTCCGAGCATGGCAAGGTGATCGCCGACGCCAAGGGCGACATCCAGCGCGGCCTCGAGGTGATCGAGTTCGCCTGCGGCATCCCGCATGTGCTGAAGGGCGAATATACCCAGGGTGCCGGCCCCGGCATCGACGTCTATTCGATGCGCCAGCCGCTCGGCATCGGCGCGGGCATCACCCCGTTCAACTTCCCGGCGATGATCCCGATGTGGATGTTCGGCGTCGCCATCGCCTGCGGCAATGCCTTCATCCTCAAGCCCTCCGAGCGTGATCCTTCGGTCCCCGTCCGCCTCGCCGAGCTGATGCTCGAAGCCGGCGCGCCCGAAGGCATTCTCCAGGTCGTCCACGGCGACAAGGAAATGGTCGACGCGATCCTCGATCACCCGGCGATCTCGGCGGTGAGCTTCGTCGGCTCGTCGGACATCGCGCATTATGTCTATCGCCGCGGCGTCGAGGCCGGGAAGCGCGTCCAGGCGATGGGCGGCGCCAAGAACCACGGCATCGTCATGCCCGATGCCGATCTCGACCAGGTCGTCGCCGATCTCTCGGGCGCGGCCTTTGGTAGCGCCGGCGAGCGCTGCATGGCGCTGCCGGTGGTCGTCCCCGTCGGCGACAAGACCGCCGATGCCCTGCGCGAAAAGCTGATCCCGGCGATCGAGGCGCTGCGGGTCGGTGTCTCCACCGATGCCGAGGCGCATTACGGTCCGGTGGTCAACGCCGCGCACAAGCAGCGCGTCGAGAACTGGATCCAGACAGGCGTGGACGAAGGCGCAGAGCTGGTGGTCGACGGCCGCGGCTTCCAGCTCCAGGGCCATGAGCAGGGCTTCTTCATCGGTCCGTCGCTGTTCGACCGCGTCACGCCGGACATGCAGGCGTACAAGGAAGAGATTTTCGGGCCCGTCCTCCAGATCGTCCGCGCGCCCGATTTCGAGACTGCGCTCAAGCTGCCGAGCGACCACCAGTATGGCAACGGCGTCGCCATCTTCACGCGCAACGGCCACGCGGCGCGCGAGTTCGCCGCGCGCGTCAATGTCGGCATGGTCGGCATCAATGTGCCGATCCCGGTGCCGGTCGCCTACCACACCTTCGGCGGCTGGAAGCGCTCGGCGTTTGGCGACACCAACCAGCACGGCATGGAGGGCGTGAAGTTCTGGACCAAGGTCAAGACGATCACCCAGCGCTGGCCCGATGGCGGCGGCACGGGCGACAGCGCGTTCGTCATTCCGACGATGGGCTGAGCCTGGAGCGGGAACCGAACCACGGCACCGCCGCCGCCTCGAAGCTTTCGTGGTAGCGCGGGTGCTCGGTGCCCATCCAGCGATCCCACCAGGTGAAGTAGAGCCCGAAATTATGTCCGCCGCCGCTATGGTGCAGGTCATGATGCGTCGCCGTGGTCAGCCAGGCGGTGAGGGGGAAGCGCGTGAACCCCGGCGGCATCAGCTCGTGCCCCGAATGGCCGAGCACGTTGCGGGCGATCTGGTGGAGCAGGAAGGCGAGGATCACGATCCCGTGCATCGGCACGAAGAGCAGGAAGAGCGGCAGGAACAGCCCCTCGAACACCCCTTCGATCGGCGCGAAGCTGTAGGCGGCCCAGGGGGTGGGGGTTCGCGACTTGTGGTGGGTCAGATGCGCACGGCGGAACATGGCGCGCGTGTGGAGCCCGCGGTGCATCCAGTAGAAATAGCCGTCGTGCGCGAGGACGATCGCGACGAACTCGAGCGCTGCCTGCCACCAGCGCGGCGCGGTGAAGGCGACATGGATGATCCCCGCCTGGTTCATCGCCAGCGTCGCGATGCTCCACAGCGCGAAGATGAAGACCGACAGCATCGAATGGCCGAACTCGCGGGTGCGGTCGCCCTTTGCGGGGCTGCGCTTCTGGATGCGGCGCGCCGCGGTCCATCGGGCGCCGGCCCAGAGGATGAGCGTCATCAATCCTGCCGCGACAAGGTAGCGGCCGAGCTCGATTGCGAAGCTATGCGCGCCGTGGGCGGCGAGCGGTATGATCCAATGTGCCATGCCGGGTCGCTAGCCGGTGCCGTGGCCACGGTCCCGCCACGCCCCGAAAATGCCGCGCATTTTCGGAATCGATCAGCTTTTTTCGAGGATGGCGCTGCGGCGATAGTCGCTCGGGCTGGTGCCGGTCGCATCGCGGAACGCGCGGTTGAATGGCGCGAGGCTGCCATAGCCCAGGTCCATCGCCAGCGTCAGCACCGGCAGGTCGACCTTGGCCGGATCGCCCAGCCAGGCCCTGGCGTCGGTGATGCGGTGCGAATTGAGGAAGTCCGAGAAGTTGCGATAGCCCAGCCGCTGGTTGATCAGCGCGCGCAGGCGATGCTCGGGCACGCCCAGCTTCTGCGCCAGCACACCGATGCTGAGCCCGCTCTCGCGGTAGACATGGTCCGCCATCGCCGCATCGAGCTTCTGCTTGAGGACATGCTCGGCCGGCGACAGCGGCGCGCGCACGGGCTGGAACGCGGCGGCGTCGAACAGCAGCTCGGCATTGGCCGAGAGCATCGCCGCGCCGAACGCCAGGATCGCGAGCAGCGAGGTGCCCGACTGGAGCAGCATCAGCCAGATGTCGCTGCGCATCAGCCCATAGACGCTCTCCGCGACCACCACGCCCAGCGTCTCGACACCCACCACGATCACGAAGCCCAGCCGGAACGCGCGGCGCTTCTCAAGCAGGTCGTCGCCGCGATTGGCGATGGCGATGGCGATGGCGTGGGCAGCGAGCAGGAAGGCGACCGCATGCTGCACCGCGCTTGCGGCAAGCGGCATCGCGTGCGTCACGTAGCGGGCGTGGAGCGCGAAGCCCCAGTCGACCAGCGTCACGCCGAGGGCCAGCGCGAACAGGCGGCGGTCGATCGGCCGCTCGAAGATCAGGTGCGCGAACACCCACAGCGCAAGCGGCGCGTTGAGCGACAGGATCAGGACCGCCGGCCAGATCGCCGAGCGCCACAGGTGCAGCGTCGGCGACACGACCGAGAGATAGGCCGCAACGCTGGTCAGCAGCAGTACGCTCGCCCAGCGGATCCGCGCCGGCGCGCCGCTGCGGCCGACGACCAGTGCCATCAGCACCAGCTGGCCGACCCCCATCAGCCGCATCGCTGTATCGATAAGCAACAGCCGCTCCATGCGCTGCCTTATGGCGCCGCCCCCCGCCAGCGTCTATTGATTGCGGCGGAAACCTGGGGGCCCGAATGACCGGACTGCGCTTCATCCTCAAGGCGATGATCGCGTGCATCGCGCTGACGCTGGTGGTGCCCGGCAAGCGCACGATCAGTGTCAATGCCTCCACGCCGTCGCAGGCGACCAAGCGCATCGCGCTGAGCTTCGACGACGTGCCGCGCGGCGCCGGCGCCTTCCTCACGCCCGACGAGCGCACCGCCCGCCTGGTCGAGATCTTCCGCTCGCGCCAGGTGCCGCAGCCGGTGTTCTTCCTCAACCCCAACCGCATCGTCCATTTCGGCAGCGGGATCGACGCGCCGAAGCGGATCGCCGCCTATGTCGCCGCCGGCGCGGTGCTCGCCGATCATACCAACAGCCACCCGAAGCTGACCAAGGTCAGCGCCGAATATTTCCTCGCCGATATCGACAAGGCCGAGGCCTATCTGAAGACGCAGGGCACGGCGCGCCGCCCCTGGCTGCGCTTCCCGTTCCTGGACGAGGGCGGGCCGGACAAGGCCAAGGTCGCCGCCGTCCGCGCCGGGCTCGCCGCGCGCGGGCTGATGAACGGCTATGCGACAATCGACGGGTCGGACTGGAATATGGAAGGCCAGGCGATCGCCGCGAAGAAGGCGGGCAAGCCGATCGACATGGACGCGCTGCGCGACCTCTATGTCGAGACCCATGTCGTCTCCGCCGATTTCGGCGACGACCTGGCGAAACGCGCGCTCGGCCGCTCGCCCGCGCATGTCCTGCTGCTCCACGAGACCGACATGGCGGCGCTGTTCCTCGGCGACCTGATCGATGCGCTGCGCAAGGATGGCTGGGAAATCATCGGCGCCGATGCAGCCTATGCCGATCCCATCCATCTCGAAAAGCCCGACGTCGCCTGGACCGCGGGCACGCTGATCGAGCAGATCGCCTGGGAGAAGAAGCTGCCCAAGCCGCGCTGGTACGAGCGCAACGATGTCAAGATCGCCGACGCGCTCTTCGCCGAGCGCGTCCTCCACGAAGAAAAGAAGCCATGACCCAGTTCGAACTCACCGACGACCAGCGTGCCATCCAGGAGATGGCGCAGAAGTTCACCGCCGATGCGATCACGCCGCATGCGGCCGAATGGGACGAGAAGCACATCTTCCCGCGTGACACGATCCGCGCCGCCGCCGAGCTCGGCTTCGCCTCGATCTATGTCTCGGAGGAGAGCGGCGGCATCGGCCTCGGCCGGCTCGAGGCGGCGCTGATCATGGAGGCGATGGCCTATGGCTGCCCGTCGACCAGCGCGTTCATCTCGATCCACAACATGGCGAGCTGGATGATCGACAGCTTCGGCAGCCAGCCGCTCAAGGACAAGTATCTACCCTCGCTGATCACGATGGAGCGGATCGCCAGCTATTGCCTTACCGAGCCGTCGTCGGGCTCGGACGCCGCAGCGCTCAAGACGCGGGCGGTGCTGGACGGCGATCACTATGTCGTCAACGGCTCGAAGCAGTTCATCTCGGGTGCCGGCGAGAACGAGATCTACGTCACCATGGTTCGCACCGGCGAGGACGGCCCCAAGGGCATCTCGTGCCTGGTGATCGAGAAGGACATGCCCGGCGTGAGCTTCGGCGCTAACGAGCGCAAGCTTGGCTGGCATTCGCAGCCGACGCGCCAGGTGACCTTCGAGGATGTCCGCGTACCGGTCGCGAACCGCGTCGGCGATGAGGGCGCGGGCTTCCGCTTCGCGATGATGGGTCTGGACGGCGGCCGGCTCAATATCGGCGCCTGCTCGCTCGGCGGCGCCCAGCGCTGCCTCGACGAGGCCGTGAAATACACCAAGGACCGCCAGCAGTTCGGGCGTCCGATCGCGGACTTCCAGAACACCCAGTTCGTCCTCGCCGACATGGCGACCGAGCTCGAGGCTGCTCGCGCGCTGCTCTATCTCGCTGCCGCCAAGGTCACGGCTGGCGCGCCCGACAAGACCAAGTTCGCCGCGATGGCCAAGCGCTTCGCTACCGACACGGGCTCCTCCGTGGTCGACCGCGCGCTCCAGCTCCATGGCGGCTATGGCTATCTGATGGACTATCCGATCGAGCGTTTCTGGCGCGATCTGCGCGTTCACTCTATCCTCGAGGGCACCAACCAGGTCATGCGGATGATCGTCGGCCGGGAGCTGACCCGCCAGTGACCGACGACGTTCTCCTCTTCACCGAAGGCCGCGCCGGCCGCATCCGCCTCAACCGCCCAAAGGCGATCCACGCGCTCAACACTGGCATGTGCGCCGCGATGCTCGAAGCCCTGACGGCGTGGCGTGACGATCCCGCCGTCGGGGTCGTGCTGATCGATCATGCCGAGGGCAGGGGCTTCTGCGCCGGCGGCGACATCCGCATGATCGCCGAGAGCGGCGCCGGTGACGGCAGCCAGGCGCGCGATTTCTTCCGCGTCGAGTACCAACTCAACCACGCGCTGTTCACCTATGCCAAGCCGGTGGTGGCGTTCATGGACGGCATCACGATGGGCGGCGGCGTCGGCATCTCGCAGCCGGCCAAGTTCCGGATCGCGACCGAGAACACCAAGTTCGCCATGCCCGAGACCGGCATCGGCCTGTTCCCGGACGTGGGCGGCGGCTGGTATCTGTCGCGCCTGCCCGGCAAGGTCGGCGAGTATCTGGCGCTGACCGGCCACCGGCTCGATGGTGCGGAGTGCCGCGCGCTTGGCCTCGCCAGCCACTATCTGCCGGCTGAGGCGCTCGCAGGCGCCAAGGCGCGCATCGCCGCGGATCCCGCGGCGGCCGAGGCGATCCTTGCCGAACTGTCGGTGCCCGCGCCCGAGCCGCGCATCGCCGCGCACCGCGCCGAGATCGATCGTCTCTTCGCCGCCGACACGGTGGAAGGCGTAGTCGCCGCGCTCGCCGCCGATCCGGGCGAATGGGCAGCCGCCCAGCTCGCCACCCTGCGCACCAAGTCACCCCAGTCGATGAAGGTCTCGCTCCGCCTCGTCCGGGAAGGCCGCGCCAGGGCCAGCTTCGCCGACGAGATGCGCCAGGAATTCGCCATCGGCGGCCGCGTCGCGCAGAGCCATGACTTCATCGAGGGCGTCCGCGCGCTGATCGTCGACAAGGACAATGCGCCTGGGTGGAAACCCGCTACGCTCGAGGGCGTCAGCGACGAGATGATCGATGCGATCTTCGCGCCTTTGCCCGCCGATCAGCAATGGGAGCCCTGATGCGCTACGCCACGCCCGCCGACTTCTATCATGCCGTCAAGCATGCCTGGAGTGCGGAGACCATCCCGGACGCCTTTGATCCGGCCAATCCGTGCCTGAACCAGTGCGCGGTGACTGCGCTCGCTACCCAGCATTTCTTCGGTGGCGACATATTCAAGACCGCCACCAAGGGCGGCACCCATTTCTACAATTGCATCGACGGACGCTATTGGGACCTGGCGACCGATCAGTTCGACGAGCCGATCCCCTATGACAACAGCCCCAGCTCGACCGAGGAAGCCCATGAGCATGCAACTCCCGCACAGCTCGCCGCGCTTATCGCCAATGTCGAGCGCCAGCATCAGGAAGCCTGAATGAGCTACGAAACCATCCTCGTCGAGCAGCGCGGCGCCGCGACGCTCGTCACGCTGAACCGCCCCCAGGCGCTCAACGCGCTCAACAGCCAGATCCTCTCCGAGCTGCTCGATGCCATGAAGGCGTTCGACGCCGACCCGTCGCAGGGTTGCGCGGTGATCACCGGCAGCGAGAAGGCCTTTGCCGCCGGTGCCGACATCAAGGAGATGCAGGCCCAGGGCTTTGCCGACATGTACGGCCATGACTTCTTCGCCGGCTGGGACGTGTTCACCCGCACGCGCAAGCCGATCATCGCCGCGGTCTCCGGCTATGCGCTCGGCGGCGGATGCGAGCTGGCGATGATGTGCGACTTCATCCTGGCGGGCGATAATGCCAGGTTCGGCCAGCCCGAGATCAAGCTCGCGGTCTCGCCCGGCATGGGCGGCTCGCAGCGGCTCACCCGCGCGGTCGGCAAGGCCAAGGCGATGGAGATGTGCCTCACCGGCCGGATGATGGACGCCGCCGAGGCCGAGCGCGCCGGGCTGGTCAGCCGCATACTTCCGGCGGCCGAGCTGGTCGAGGAAGCGGTGAAGACCGCGCAAGCGATCGCCGGCATGGCGCCGCTCGCGGTGCTGGCGAACAAGGAGATGGTCAACACCGCCTTCGAGACCGGCCTGGCTCAGGGCGTCGCCTTCGAGCGCCGGCTGTTCCACGCGCTGTTCGGCACCGCCGACCAGAAGGAAGGCATGACCGCGTTCGTCGAGAAGCGCCCGGGCAACTGGACCGGCAAGTAAAACGAAAACGAGAGGATACCCGCAAGTGGCACGCGTAGCATTTATCGGCTTGGGCAATATGGGCGGCGGCATGGCTGCGAACCTCGCCAAGGCGGGGCATGACGTCCGCGCCTTCGACTTGAGCCAGGACGCACTCGACAAGGCGAAAGCCGCCGCCTGCCTGCCCGCCGCCAGCGCTGCGGAAGCCGTCGCCGGTGCCGAGGCGGTGGTGACGATGCTGCCGGCGGGCAGGCATGTCGAGGCGACCTACACCGATGTCCTGCTCGACAATGCCGCGCCCGGCGCGATCCTGATCGATTGCTCGACGATCGACGTCGATACGGCGCGCCGGGTGGCGGAAGCGGCGACGGCACGCGGCCTGATGGCAGTCGATGCCCCGGTCTCGGGCGGCATCGCTGCGGCCAATGCCGGCAGCCTCACCTTCATGGTCGGCGGCACCGAGCAGGCCTTTGCCCGCGCCGAGCCGTTCCTGGCGGAGATGGGCAAGGCCGTGATCCATGCCGGCGCCAGCGGCGCCGGGCAGGGCGCCAAGATCTGCAACAACATGATCCTCGGCGCGACGATGATCGCCACCTGCGAGGCCTTCGCGCTCGCCGAGAAGCTCGGTCTGGATGCGCAGCGCTTCTACGACATCGCCTCGGTCAGCTCGGGGCAGAGCTGGTCGATGACGAGCTATTGCCCGGTTCCCGGCGTCGGCCCCGAAAGCCCTGCCGACCGCGACTATCAGGGCGGGTTCGCCGCGCCGCTGATGCTCAAGGACTTGAAGCTCGCCCTGGAAGCCGCGGCAAGCGTCGGCGCGACCGTGCCGATGGGGACGCGCGCGGAGGAACTCTACCAGGCGTTCGTCGACGGCGAAGGCGCCGGGCTCGACTTTTCGGGGATCATCAAGACGCTCAGGTAGATCAATTCCTCCCCCAGCTCGCTGGGGGAGGGGGACCGCTCGCGAAGCGAGTGGTGGAGGGGCGGCGGTGGAACACCGCCGATGTCGCTGGCAGCCCCTCCACCAGCCTGCGGCTGGTCCCCCTCCCCGAGACGAGCTCGGGGAGGAATTTTAACGCTGCGATCGTATCGAAGGGATCATGCGCATGCCCGTCCTCGTCGCCCTCGCCCTGATCGCCGCGCCCGCCACGGCGCAGCAGCAGCGTGCCCCCTTCACCATCGCCGAGACCGGCCAGGGCTTCGCCCATCTCGACGACGCGGTGAACGCGGTGCGCGACGGGACCGCGACGATCCTGATCGCGCCGGGCACCTATCATGACTGCACCGTGCAGACCGGCGGCAAGATCACCTTCAAGGCAGTCCAGCCCGGCACGGCGATCTTCGAGAAGACCGTGTGCGAGGAAAAAGCCGCCTTCGTGCTGCGCGGTCGCGGCTCGGCGGTGGACGGCATCGTCTTTCGCGGCTTTGCGGTCTCCGACGGCAACGGCGCCGGCATCCGCATCGAGATGGGCGACCTCACCGTCACCAACTCGATGTTCCTCGACAGCCAGGAAGGCATTCTCGGCGGCGGCCACGAGACGGTGCGCCGGATCACGATCGATCACACCACCTTCGCCGGCCTCGGCCAGTGCGAGACCGAGAATTGCAGCCATGCGATCTATCTCGCGGTGGACGGCGACGTGGTCGTCACCAATTCGCGCTTCGAGCGCGGCACCGGTGGCCACTACGTCAAGCTGCGTGCCCGGCGGGTGACGATCACCAGCAACAGCTTCGACGACAGCCGCGGCAGCAAGACGAACTACATGATCGACCTGTCCGAGGGCGGCACCGGGCTGATCTCGGGCAACACCTTCGTCCAGGGGCGTGCCAAGGAGAACAGCTCGGGCCTGATCGTGGTCGCGGCGGAAGGCCGCACCTATCCGAGCACGGGCCTGCGCATCGAGGGCAACACCGCGACGATGGCGCCCGGCGCCACCGGCAACCCGGCCTTCGTTGCCGACTTCACCGGCCAGGTCGGCCCGCTCGGCGAGAACAATCTCGGCCCCGGCATCCGCATCTTCGAGCGGCGGCGGTAAGGCCCTTCTAGCCCCTCCCCTGAAGGGGAGGGGCTTAGTTACCTCACTTGCAGCTATCCCCCGCACCTGCATCCAGGTCGAGGCAGCGTCCGTCGATCGCCACCGGCACCGGCACATGGATCAGCGCGGCCAGCGTCGGGGCGATGTCCACCGTCTCCACCGAGAGCGGCTGCTCGAACCCGGTCATGCCCTTGCGCCAGAACAGGATCGGCACGCGGCGGTCATAGTCCCAGAAGCTGCCATGCGTCGCGACATTGCCCGGCCCGCCCGCCAGGATCGGCGTCACTCGCGGCTTCAAGGCCACCACCAGGTCGCCCGAGCGCTGCGGATCATAGGAAGCGCGGGCGCGCTCGATCAGGCTCCAGGTCTCGGGCGGGGTATGGACGATCGGCGTCGCTTCGATCTGGGCGCGGGTGAACACCGCCTGCACCTGCGGGTTGGCGGCATATTGCTTCAGCGCCTCGGCCTGCGCGGCCGCGCGCTGTACCTTGGTGAGCTTGGGATCGAACCAGACGTCGCCGCCCGGGCCGCCGGTCAGCACCGTCCCGGCGATGCCGAGCTTGGCGGCGATCGCCTTGCCGATCGTGCCGCTGGTCACGTCCTTCTCGATGCGCTGCGCCATCGGCGCGGCGTGATCGTCGTTGCGCTCGGGCAGGTCGTGGCCGCCATGATCGGCGGTCAGCACCACGGCATAGTCGACCCCGGTCTTGTCGAGCACGGCGAACAGCTTGCCCAGCGTCTGGTCGAGCGAGAGCAGCTGCAGGCACATCTCGCTGCCCTCGGTGCCCTTCGAATGGCCGACATAGTCGGTGGCCGAGGCGCCGACGATCAGCAGGTCGGTATGGCCACTCTGGCCAAGCTTCATGTCGGTCGCCAGGCCCGCGGCGGTCGCCAGGATCGCCTCGTCGAATTCGGGCGAGGCGCGGAAGGCGCTGGTGTCGCCGGCGGCGCGGGCGAAGCGCCCGTCGCCCACGGTGCGGCCGTTCCACAGCGGAATGGCGCGGCTGCGCGCCTGGCAGAAGGGCGGCAGCGCCAGCGGTTCCTGCTCCTCGCCGATCCGCTTGGCGACATTGGCGTTCATCCGGGTGACCATCGCGGGCTCGGCGCGGCCGGCATAGGAGACGAACGCCTTGCCGTTCCACCACCAGATCTCATCGGTCTTGTGCCCGGCCATCATCACTGCCGAACGGTCCTTGCCGGAGACGGCGACGACGCGGCTCTGCGGGTCGGCGAGCTTCATCCACTCGCCCAGCGTCGGCACCTTCAGATGCTTGTCCGAGACGGTGTAGCTGTTCGAGTTGCTGCCGGGCACGCTCTCGTCCTCGGCGCAATAGACCGTCTTGTCCTCGCGCGGCGCGTTGAAGTCGGTCCAGTCATTGGCGATGATCCCGGTCTTGGCGGGGTGGTCGCCGGTGAGGATCGTCGAGTGGCCGGGGCAGGTCTCGGTCGCGGCATGGCTCTGATAGCCCGAGGGGAACACCGCGCCGGTCATCAGCCGCACGAAGCCGCCGCTGAACTGCGCGCGATATTCGGCGAACAGGTCGGCCGAGAACTGGTCGACCGAGACCACCACCACCAGCGAAGGTGCGGCGCGCGGCGCTTCGGAGGGAAGGACTTGCGCCGGCGGGGTCGCCTCCTGCGCGAAAAGCGGTGCAGCGGCGAGCAGCGCCGTGGCGGCAGCGAGCGGGCGGAACAGTTTCATCTGCGGGGGCGACCTCCGGCGTGTGCAAATCCAGCCGGGCTGCTATTGGGCCAACAGCACTTCCACGGCAAGGACGCTCCATGACGGCGGTTCGTTTCGGATTGATGGCGTTTCTGATGTGGTTGTTCGCCGGCGTGGCCTTCGCCCAGGCGCCGGGCCAGCAGCATGTCGACATCCATTTGGTCGCCGAGACCGACCGTCCGGCGCCGGGCAGCGAAGTCACGCTCGCGCTCGCCTCGGTGCCCGAGCGCGGCTGGCACGCCTATTGGCTTAATCCGGGGGATGCGGGCCTGCCCGCGCGTGCCGAATGGATTCTGCCCAAGGGCGCAAGCACCGACGGGATCGCCTGGCCGGTGCCGCAGCGGCTGACGATCTCCGGGTTGATGAACTATGTCTATGAAGCGCCCTTCGCGCCGCTGGTCCGCCTCGCCGTGCCTGCGGGCGCGCAGGGCGCCTTCCCGGTGCGGGTGAAGCTCAATTATCTCGTTTGCTCCGATTCGATCTGCGTGCCCGGCAAGGCAGACCTTTCGACGACGCTGCAGATCGGCGACGGCGCGATCTCGCCCGAGCGCCGCGCGCAGTTCGACGGCTGGCGCGCCGCGCTGCCTCGGTCGCTTGGCATCGAGGGAAAGTACCAGGTCGGCGGCACGGCCGTGCGGCTGGCGCTTCCGATGCCCGCCGGGGCGCGGCTCGACGGCGACGGTTATTTCTTCCCCGCCACCCAAGGCGCGATCGACTATGCTGCGCCCCAGAAGGTGACGCGCGACGGCGACTGGGTGGTGGTCGAGACCAGCGGCAAGCCGGCGGGCCGCATCGAGGGCCTGCTGGCGTTCGGGAAGCAGGGCTTCTGGTTCCGCGTCGTGCCGGGCACGGTGCCCGCCGCCACGCCGGCCGCCGCCAGCCTGGGCGGCAGCGCCGCGCTGCTTGCCTTTCTCGGCGCGGTGCTCGGGGGGCTGATCCTCAACATCATGCCCTGCGTCTTCCCGATCCTCAGCCTCAAGGCGCTGAGCCTCGCCAAGTCCAATGCGGAAGGCGGCAATCCGCGCGGCGAGGCGCTGGCCTATACCGCGGGCGTGGTGCTGGTCTGCCTCGCGCTCGGCGGCGCGCTGCTCGCGTTGCGGGCAGGGGGCGCGACGCTCGGCTGGGCGTTCCAGCTCCAGGATCCGCGCGTGATCCTGGTGCTGCTCCTGCTCGTCACCGGGATCGCCTTCAACCTCGCCGGGCTGTTCGAGCTCTCCGCCCCCGGCTTCGTCAATCGCGCGGCATCGAAGGGCACCGGCGGCGCCTTCCTCACCGGCGCGCTCGCCGCCTTTGTCGCCACGCCCTGCACCGGCCCGTTCATGGGCGCGGCGCTGGGGGCGGCTCTGGTCCTGCCCTGGCCCGCTGCGCTCGCGGTGTTCGGCGGGCTCGGCCTCGGCATCGCGCTGCCCTTCCTGCTGCTCGGCTTCGTCCCTGCCTTCCGCCGGCTGCTGCCGCGGCCCGGCGCCTGGATGGAGACGCTGCGCCGCATCCTCGCCGTGCCGATGTTCCTCACCGCGCTGGCGCTCGCCTGGGTGCTGGGGCGGCAGGCGGGCGTTTCCGGCATGTCGATCGGCCTGGCCGCCGCGCTGCTCGCCACGTTCGGCCTGTGGTGGGCGGGGCTGCGCCAGCGCCGCGGCAAGTCGCTCGCCTGGCTGCCCGCCGCGCCGCTATTGCTAATCGCTATCAGCGCGGTGGCCTTCGTTCAGTTCGCGCCCGTGGAGAGCAAGGCCCTTTCCGGCGCCGAGAAGTTCAGCGAGGCCCGGCTCGCCGAGCTGACCGCGCAGGGCAAGCCCGTCTTCGCCTATTTCACCGCCGATTGGTGCCTTACCTGCAAGGTCAACGAGAAGGCGGTGATCGAGACCGGGGCGGTGCAAAAGGCGCTGGCCGACGGCAAGGTCACCGTGCTGATCGGCGACTGGACCGACGGCGATCCCGTGCTCGGTCGCTTCATCGAGAAGCACAACCGCGCCGGCGTGCCGCTCTATCTCTGGTACAAGCCCGGCCAGGCCGAGCCGCAGGTGCTGCCGCAGATCCTGACCCAGGCGATGCTGGAGGACCTCGCGCGGCAATAGCTGCGGCCCGGCTCCGGCCCGCTCAATAGGCTTCGGCGGCTTCCAGGCGCTCCGCCCGGGTGCGGCGGTGCTTGAACAGGCCGAACGCCGCCATTGCCAGCGCGATCACGCCGATGACGATCGCCGCGTACCGGCCGGTGTCGCTCGGGGCCAGGCCTTCGCCGCGGCCATTCTCGAACGGATCGATATAGACCGCGTTCGGCGCGACCTGGACATGGTCGCGGAATTCGCGGTCATGGCCGCTCACGTCGGAGCTCGACAGCACCTTGCCGTCGATCCGCATCAGCAAGCCCGCCGGGCCGGTGTCGACGGCCATCGCCTTGATCTGCTCGTCGTCGAGCCGGCCTTCCTGCATCAGCACGCCGATCGCCGGCGCATTGGTGTCCTTGGCGGTGGTCGCATAGATCGGCGCGAGCACATAATGGCTGGTCTCGGCGCCGCGCTTGGTGATGCTCAGCTCATAGCTGCTGCCGAGATCGACCTGGCCGGTGATCACCGCTTCCTGCGCGCTGTTGGTGTTGCGCGCGGCGTCGAACTTCTCGATCGTCACTTCCGCCGGCGGCTTGGCGGCGCGCTCCGCTGCCTTGGCGGCTTCCTTGTGCTGGTCGTCGATGAAGAAATAGATCGCGAAGGCGAGCACGAACGGCGCGAGCGCCAGGTACACGAATCCCGGCAGGCGAAAGAGCCACCACATCTTGCATTCCCCCCTTTTGCGCCGTGCCCCCTGGCCGGCGACTCGCCCGGAATGTGTCGGGTCGATCGTTACGGTGCAAGCATGCCCCCCCTTGTGCAGCGCAACAAAGCGTTGCAGCATGGAACTTGTCGGTCTTTCCGGCACTTGGGAGGCGCATGGCGGCAAGCGGGGCGTTCGACGAAATCTGGGGGCATGGCGGGCCTGAAAACCCGCGCGCCGAATTCGCCGCGCTGTCCGAATGGCTGGCCGATACCGATGCCGCGGAGCTGCAGCGCCGCCAGCAGTCCGCCGAGGCCGCCTTCCGCCAGCTCGGCATCACCTTCGCGGTCTATGGCGACAGCGACGCGGCCGAGCGGATCATCCCGTTCGACATCGTGCCCCGCGTTTTCCTTGCCGGCGAATGGGCGCGGCTCTCCGAGGGGCTCGAGCAGCGCGTCAACGCGATCAACGCCTTTCTCGAGGACATCTATGGCGAGCGGCGGATCCTCAAGGAAGGCATCATCCCGCCCGAGCTGATCTATCTCAACGAGCAGTTCCGCGCCGAAGTGGACGGCGTCCGCCCGCCCCACGGCGTCTGGGCGCATATCTGCGGCATCGACCTGGTGCGCACCGGGCCGGACCAGTTCTACGTCCTCGAGGACAATGCCCGCACCCCCTCGGGCGTGTCGTACATGCTCGAGAATCGCGAGGCGATGATCCGGCTGTGCCCCGAGCTGTTCCGCGATTTCCGCGTGGCGCCGGTCGACAGCTATCCGGACATGCTGCTCAAGACGATGCAGTCGGTCGCGCCGGGCAACAATCCCAAGCCGGTCTGCGTCGTGCTCACCCCCGGCCATTTCAACTCGGCCTATTACGAGCATTCGTTCCTCGCCGACTCGATGGGCGTCGAGCTGGTCGAGGCAGCGGACCTGGTGGTCGATGACGATGTCGTCTGGATGCAGACCATTGCGGGGCGCGTGAAGGTCGACGTCATCTATCGCCGCATCGACGACGATTTCCTCGATCCGCTGGTCTTCCGCCCCGATTCGATGCTCGGCGTGCCCGGCCTCATGGCCGCCTATCGCTCGGGCAATGTCGCGATCCTCAACGCGCCGGGCAACGGCATCGCCGACGACAAGGCGATCTACAGCTACATGCCCGAGATCGTCCGCTTCTATTCCGGCGGCGAGGCCAAGCTGCCCAATGTCGAGACCTATCGCTGCCGCGAGCCGCAGGCGCTGAAATACGTCCTCGAGCATCTGCCCGAACTGGTGGTCAAGCTGGTCGACGGGTCGGGCGGCTATGGCATGCTCGTCGGCCCCACCGCGACCCGCCAGGAGATCGCCGATTTCCGCGCCGCGCTGGTCGCCGAGCCGCACCGCTACATCGCCCAGCCGACGCTGGCGCTCTCCACCGTGCCGACCCTGGTCGAGCAGGGCCTCGCCCCGCGCCACGTCGATTTCCGCCCGTTCGTGCTCACCGGCAGCGACGGCGTCCGCGTCGCCCCCGGCGGGCTCACCCGCGTTGCCTTGCGCGAAGGCTCGCTGGTGGTGAACTCCAGCCAGGGCGGCGGCACCAAGGACAGCTTCGTGCTGCTCGATGACGGGGCGTGACGGCATGCTGATGCTCTCCCGCACCGCCGCCGCGCTCTACTGGCTGGGCCGCTATCTCGAGCGCGCGGACTTCATCGCCCGGCTGGTCGAGGCGACGATCCGCCTCGATGCGCTCTCCACCCGCCCGGCGGGCGAGGCGGCCTGGGAGAGCGCGCTCGCCGTCACCTATACCGACGAGGCCTTTGCCGCGACCGGCGAAGCCCTCACCCAGGCGCAGGTCGCCCGCTTCCTCACGCTCGACATGAGCCATCCCGGCTCGATCGTCCGCTGCCTCGAGATGGCGCGCAACAATGCCCGCGCCGTGCGCACCGCGCTCACCCGCGAGGCCTGGACCGCGATCAACCGCGCCTGGCTGATGACGCAGCAGCGCTCCTCGACCGGCGGCGCCATCCCCACGCTCAACCTGCTCGAGCAGGTCAAGGGCGAGACCCGCGGCTTCGAGGGCGCGATCCACCGGATGATGCGCAACGAGGCGACCCTGCTGATCCAGCTCGGCGCCGCGATCGAGCGGGCGGACAACACCGCGCGGCTCGTCGAGATCAAATATCACCTGCTCCTGCCCGAGGACGAGCAGGTCGGCGGCGTCGTCGATCGCGATCAGTGGAACACGATCCTGCAGACCGTATCGGCGGTGAACGCCTATCGCTGGCTCTACAATGACGGTCTCCAGCCCGCGAACGTCATCGACCTGCTGATCAGCCGCGCCGAGCTGCCGCGCAGCCTGGCGGCCTGTGTCGAGGAAGTCGTCGCGCTGCTCAACGCGCTCGCCAAGCGCACCGGGCTGCAGGGCGAGGCGGACCGCATGGCGCGCGCCCGCATGGCCCGGATGCAGAAGACCAGGACGCATGACGTGATCGTCTCCGGACTGCACGAGCATCTCGAGGCGTTCGTCGCGGAGAATGCCATGCTCGACGCCGCGATCGCCCGCCAGTTCAGGTTCATCTAGGAGCCGGCATGCGCATCGCGATCGACCACAAGACGCACTACCGGTTCAGCGAGCCCCAGGCCCGCATCGTCCAGATGCTGCGCCTGACGCCGTGCGACACGCAGGACCAGACCGTGGTCAGCTGGCTGGTCGGCGTCGATTGCGATGCCCGGCTGCGCGACAGCACCGATGGCTACGGCAACGCCGTGACGATGCTCTATGCCGAGGGCCCCATCGAGGCGCTCGACATCACCGTGACCGGCGAGGTGCTGACCAGCGAGAGCAACGGCGTCGTCCGCGGCAGCGCCGAGCCGCTGCCGCCGCTCTATTACCTGCGCAGCACCCCGCGGACCCGGGCGAGCGACGCGCTGTTCGTCTTCGCCGCGGACGGGGTCGGCACCAGCGGCGACCAGCTCGATCAGCTCCACAGCCTCAACGCCGCGCTCCACCAGCGCTTCCCCTGCGTGCCCGACCTGCCCGATGCCGGCTGCACCGCGGCCCAGGCGTTCGAGGCGGGCAAGGCAAGCTCGCGCGACGTTGCGCAGATGTTCATCGCCGCCGCGCGCGGGCTGATGGTGCCGGCGCGCTATGTCTCGGGCTACCGTGCCGAGGATGCCGCGCGCTCGGCGCCGCATGCCTGGGCAGAGGCGCATATCGCCGGGCTGGGCTGGGTCGGCTTCGATCCCTCGACCGGGCTCAGCCCCGACGAAAGCTATGTCCGCGCCGCGATCGGGCTCGATGCGAGCAGCGCCGCGGCCACCGGCGGCATGCGGATCGGGCAGGGGCAGGAGCAGCTCGCGATCGACCTGCACGTCGACCAGCTGGGGCGCGAGGAATAGGCTGACGCGAAGCTACCGCGAAAGCCGGGGAACGGCCCAAGTTCGGTGAAGACCTAAGCGAACGCCGAAACCGGCTGCGGCACCGGCATCGAGACCTGCATGTCCTCGTCTTCCAGCACCGTCCAGCCATTGGGGCCGAGCACTTCGATCGGGCGATAGCGCGTCTTGTACGCCATCCGCTCGCTGCCCTTCACCCAATAGCCCAGATAGACATAGGGCAGGCCGGCGGCCTGGCTGCGCAGGATGTGCTCCATGATGATGAAGTTGCCCAGGCCCGGGCGGCTCTCTTCATCGGCCAGGAAGAAGCTGTAGATCATCGACAGGCCGTCGGCCTGCTGGTCGGTGATGCAGGCGCCGACCAGGCGGCCGGGCTGGCCGTCGACCGAAGGCTCGCGATATTCGATCACATAGGAGCTGACCGGCGATTGCTCGACCATGTCGGCATAGTCGCCCTCGTCCATCGCCGCCATGCCGCCGCCGGGGTGGCGCGCGCTCAGATAGCGGTGGAGCAGCGCGAACTGCTCGTCGGTCGCCCAGGGCTTGCAGGCGGTGATCTCAAGGTCCGAGTGGCGCTTGAGCAGCTTGCGCTGGCTGGCATTGGGCTTGAACTGGTCGGCGACGACGCGAACCGAGACGCAGGCGGTGCAGCCCGCGCAGCTCGGCCGGTACGCGACCGACTGGCTGCGGCGAAAGCCGATGCGGCCCAGCGCGTCGTTCAGCTCGCCGGCATGCTGGCCCGAAAGCTCGGTGAAGATCTTCCGCTCCTGCCGGCCCGGCAGATACGGGCAGGGCGAGGGGCTGGTGACGAAGAACCGCGGAAAACGGGAAAGTGCAGTCACCCCTGATGCCCCTTTGCTCCGGCCGCTACGTTCGGCCTGATGCGCGGACTATGCTGCGGATTTTGAAGGATGAAAAGCGGCTTTACCATGAAAGAGGGTTAACGATTCACCACGCTCTCGGAGAGGGCGCGCATTAACCATTGGGCCGCGTAACACGCTGCCGGAAAAGCGGAATTTGCTCTGTGCCGCCATCATATCGCGTGCGGCGAATCGTGTGAATCCAGCGACGACTCAGTTCGTCGCGCGTGCGATTCGCTTCGTCGGGTTGGCGCAGAACAGAAGGAGTCCTGCGGAGTCGCGGGGGATTTTGGAAAGCAGATCCGGTCGCTGTTTTCTTCTTTCCCCGGCGAAGGCCGGGGCCCAGCCTTGAAAGTCACGCGCTTGGCGCGTCTTCGCCGCGCACGCTTAGTCTGGGCCTCGGCCTTCGCCGGGGAAAAGCATGTTGCAATGTAGGATTTCGCCTGCTTGGCTCACTCGGTCCTCGGACCGCTCTTTGCCTTGTAGGAAATATAGGATCGCCCGCGATCCGCGCGCCCGCAACCAAGTTGCGAAGGTCCCACCCGGCGCAAGACCATTGAGTGTCAGCGCTTTCGTGACTTTCCACGGCCGCGCGGCTGAGTCGCCGCGCGCCGCTGTAGGAAATCAGGCCAGCTCGACCAGTTGCACTTCATATTGCGCGCGCCGCAGCGCGGTCATCAGCCGGTCGAGATGGTCGCGATCGCGCGTCTCGCACTCCACGTCCAGGCTCAGGCCCTTGGCCGGCAGGTTGGTGAAGATGCGCTGGTGTGAAAGCTCGAGGATGTTGACCGAGAGCTGCTCGAAGATCTGCGCCACCTTGTAGAGCGCGCCCGGCCGATCCTGCAGGCGGATGCGCAGCCGCGCCATCCGGCCCGAGCGGGCGAGGTCGCGCAGCAGCACATAGGCGAGCAGCCGCGGATCGATATTGCCGCCGCACAGGATGATGCCGACGGTCTTGCCCTTGAAGCGCTGCGGCTCGGCGAGCAGCGCGGCCAGCCCGGCGGCGCCGGCACCCTCGACCACGGTCTTCTCGATCTGGAGCAGCAGGCTCACCGACTCTTCCAGCCGGCGCTCGCTCACCAGCACGATGTCGTCGACCAGCGCCTCGACCAGCTTGGAGGTGATGCCGCCCGGCTCCTTCACGGCGATGCCCTCGGCCAGCGTGTCGCCGGCGCAGGGCATGTCGGTGTGGTGTATGCGGTTGTACATCGAGGGGTAGAGCTCGGCCTGCACGCCGATCACCTCGATGTCGCGCCCCTCGGACTTCGCCACCGTGGCGCAGCCCGAGATCAGGCCGCCGCCGCCGATCGGGATCACCAGCGTGTCGATCCCCGGCACGTCGGCCAGCATCTCGAGCGCCACCGTGCCCTGGCCGGCGATGACGCGCGGATCGTCGAACGGGTGGACGAAGGTGAAGCCGTGCTCGGCCTCGAGCTTGCGGGAATGGGCATAGGCGGCGTCGAACGTCTCGCCTTCCAGGATCACGTTGGCGCCGTGCCCCTCGGTCTGCATCACCTTCACGATCGGGGTGTTCTTGGGCATCACGATCGTGCTGGGGATGCCTAGCCGGGTGGCGTGATAGGCCAGGCCCTGGGCATGGTTGCCGGCCGATGCCGCGATCACGCCCTTGGAGCGCGCTTCCTCGTCGAGCTGGAGCAGCGTGTTGAGCGCCCCGCGCTCCTTGTACGCCGCGGTGAACTGGAGGTTCTCGAACTTGAGATAGACCGTCGCGCCGGTCAGTTCCGACAGCGTCTTGCTCACCAGCGTCGGCGTCCGCACGATCTGACCGGCAATGCGCGCCTGTGCGGCGCGGACGTCGTCGATCGAAACGGGCAGCGGCGCATGCGCCGAAAGGGTCTTGGTGGCCATATCCCGCCTCGCCTAGACCATCTGGCCGCGAGGGGAAACCACGCTTCTCCTTTGGGCCCCATGTGCTGGGGGCATGACGGCGGCGCATCTGGCGCGGGGCGGGAACAGGCCCTATGCCCGGCGCCATGCTGAAGCGCCTCCTGCGGCTGTTCGCCGCGCTCGCCCTCCTCCTCGCTCCTGCCACCGCCATGGCGGACGGGCTGATCGACAATATCAACGGCATGACGCTGGACGAGAAGGGCGATGTCGTCCGCTTCAACGGCATCCTGTTCAACCATGACGGCGTGATCACCCAGATCCTGAAGCGCGAGGACAAGCGGCCGAAAAAGGTCGAGTGGCGGATCGACATGGGCGGCAAGACGCTGCTGCCCGGCATGATCGACGCGCATGGCCATGTCATGGGCCTCGGCCAGCAGCTCCTGCTGCTCGATCTCTCGGCCACCAAGACGCTCGATGAGGCACTGGCGAAGATCAAGGCCTATGCCGATGCCAACCCGACCAAGTGGATCCTCGGCGGCGGCTGGAACCAGGAGATCTGGAAGCTCGGCCGCTTCCCGACCGCGGCGGAGCTCGACAAGGTCGTCGCGGATCGCCCGGTCTGGCTCGAGCGCGTCGACGGCCATGCCGCCTGGGGCAACAGCCGCGCGCTCCAGATCGCCAGCATCACCGCCGCGACCAAGGATCCCGCCGGCGGCCGCATCGAGCGCGACGCCAAGGGCGCACCCTCCGGCGTGTTCGTCGACGGTGCCCGGGCGCTGGTCGAGAAGTTCATCCCCAAGCCGACGCCGCGCGAGCGCAACGCCGCGTTCCTGGCGGCGCAGGACCGGCTGCTCGCGCTCGGCATCACCGCGACCACCGACATGGGCAGCAGCGTCGATGATTGGCTCACCTTCCGCCGCATGGCCGATCTCGGCCAGCTGCGCGTCCGCATCATGAGCTATGCCAGCGGCGTCGAGACCGCACTGGCGGTGGCGGGGCAGGGGCCGACGCCCTGGCTCTACGCCGACAAGCTGCGCATGGGCGGGATCAAGCTCTATGCCGATGGCGCGCTGGGCAGCCGCGGCGCCTGGCTCAAGGCCGAGTATAGCGACGCGCCGGGGAACAAGGGACTCGGCTTCCTCAGCGACGACCAGCTGCTCAACATGATGGCGCGCGGCGCGATGGACGGCTTCCAGATCGCCGTCCATGCGATCGGCGACCGTGCCAACCAGCAGGTCCTCGACGCGGTCGAGGTGCTGTCGGACACGTACAAGGACGATCGCCGCTGGCGGATCGAGCATGCCCAGATCGTCGATCCCAAGGATCTGCCGCGCTTCGCCAAGCTCGGCGTCATCGCCTCGATGCAGCCGGTGCACCAGACCAGCGACATGAACATGGCCGAGGCGCGGCTGGGCAAGGACCGGCTCGCCGGCGCCTATGCCTGGAAGACGATGCTCGCCAACGGCACCCACATCGCCTTCGGCTCGGACTATCCGGTCGAGAGCCCCGATCCCTGGGCGGGCTGGGCCGTGTCTTTCACCCGCACCGACGCCAACGGCCAGCCGTTCGGCGGCTGGCGGGTCGAGGAAGCGGTGACCCGCGAGCAGGGCTGGGCGGGCTTCACCACCGGCGCCGCCTGGGCCGGCTTTGCCGAGAAGCTGATCGGCCGCCTGGCGCCCGGCATGCGCGCCGACTTCATCGTCGTCGACCGCGACCCGATGCTCGCCGCGCCGGCCGACCTGCGCGCCACCCAGGTGCTCGAGACCTGGGTCGGCGGCGCACGCGTCTATGTGAAGAAGTAAGATGGCGCTGCCCCGGCTGAAGCTCGCCGGCGCTACCTGGCGCGACCGCGGCATGGCGTGCCTGGCCGCGGCGGCGGCGATCGCCTTTTCGGGGGCGCTGACCACCTGGCTGGCGGGGCATCATGTCGCGCTGCTGATGGCCGGCTCGGTCGGCGCCTCGGCGGTGTTGCTGTTCGCGGTGCCGTCGAGCCCGCTCGGCCAGCCCTGGCCGATCATCGGCGGCACGGTGATCTCGCTCGCCTGCGGCATCCTGGCGGTGCAGCTATTGGGTCATGGCGCCCTGGCGGCGGGGCTGGCGGTGGGGCTTGCGATCCTGCTCATGTCGGCGACGCGCTGCCTGCATCCGCCGGGCGGCGGTGCGGCACTGATCGCGGTGATCGGCAGCCCCGAGGTGCTGGCTCGAGGTTACGGGTTTGCGCTGGTGCCGGGCGCGCTGAACGCAGTGCTGCTGGTGCTGGCCGGCATCGCCTATCACCGCTTCTCGGGCCACAGCTATCCGCACCGCCCGGTGCCGGCCCCGGGCGATCCGCGCGTCCTGCCCGAGGACATCGATGCGGCGCTGGCGGAAGCGCAGGAGAGCTTCGACGTCAACCGCGAGGATCTCGCGGCGCTGCTCGAGGCGGCCGAGCGCCACGCGATCGCCCGCCGCAAGGGCAAATAGAAAGGCCGCGGTCCTTGCGAACCGCGGCCTTTGCCGACCCCGTTTGGTAGTGCGTCAGGCGACGGCCGAAACCGGCTCCTGCTCCTCGGCGCCGTCCGGCTCGCGCAGCACATAGCCGCGGCCCCAGACGGTCTCGATATAGTTGTCGCCTTCACATGCCATGCTGAGCTTCTTGCGCAGCTTGCAGATGAACACGTCGATGATCTTGAGCTCGGGCTCGTCCATGCCGCCATAGAGGTGGTTCAGGAACATTTCCTTGGTGAGCGTCGTACCCTTGCGGAGCGAGAGCAGCTCCAACATCGCATATTCCTTGCCGGTCAGATGCACGCGGGCGCCATCGACCTCGACCGTCTTGGCGTCGAGATTGACCGCCAGCTTGCCGGTGCGGATGACCGACTGGCTGTGGCCCTTCGAGCGGCGGACGACGGCATGGATGCGGGCGACCAGCTCTTCGCGGTGGAAGGGCTTGGTCACGTAATCGTCGGCACCGAAGCCGAACGAGCGCACCTTGCTGTCCATCTCGTTGATGCCCGACAGGATCAGGACCGGCGTCTGCACGCGGGCGACCCGGACCTTCTTCAGAACGTCATACCCGTGCATGTCGGGCAGGTTCAGGTCGAGCAGGATGATGTCGTAGTCATAGAGCTTGGCCAGGTCCAAGCCCTCCTCACCGAGGTCCGTCGTATAGACGTTGAAACCCTCGGTGGTGAGCATCAGCTCGATTGCCTTGGCAGTGCTCGGCTCGTCTTCGATCAGCAGCACGCGCATCGTCAAAGTTCCCTCTGCCCGCAGGCTGCCTTGCCCCATGAAAGGCATGCCTCGGAGCGATTCATTAACCTAAGCGTGTCTGAAGGCAAAAGGTTAATTTCTCCCTAACCGGCCTGACTCCACGAGTCGTAGGGAATCTACCTAGTGGCGGACTCAGAACCGTTACGGAGTCGAGTCATTTCGGTGGAATTCACCACAGGTCTTGCGCAGGCGATCGGAGAGGAATTCGATCAGCGCTTCCACCCGCGCCGGGCGCAGCGTGCCGGGGGGCGTCAGCAGATGCAGCGCCGCCGCGCTCGCCGACCAATCCTCCAGCACTGCCTCCAGCCGGCCGGTCGCCAGCTCCTCGCCGATCAGGAAGTCGGGCAGGCGGGCGATGCCCAGGCCGGCGCGAAGCGCGGGGATCATCGCGTCGCCGCTGTCGGTGCGGATCGGCCCGTCGATGCGCACCGCGGCTTCCTCGCCCCCCGCCTTGCGGAAGCGCCACATGTCCGGATTGGAGGTGTTCGTGTAGGCGAAGCAGGCATGATGGGCGAGGTCGGCGGGATGACGCGGGCGCCCGGCCTTGTCGAAATAGCCGGGGGCGCCGACGATGTGCATCACCATCGGCCCCAGCCGCCGCGCGCGCAGCGAGCTGTCGGGCAGTTCGGCGATGCGCAGCGCGATGTCGATCCCCTCGCCGACGATGTCGACGAACGCATCGGACAGGCGCAGCTCGACCTTGATGCCCGGATAGAGCGTCATGAAGTCGGCCAGCGCCGGCGCCACCGCCTGGATGCCGAAGGTGAGCGGCGCGGCCACGCGCACCAGCCCCGCCGGCGCGCTGGCGGATTCGAACGCGGCTTCCTCCGCTGCGGTGCCTTCGTTGAGGATGCGCTGGGCATGCTCGGCCAGGCTGCGGCCGCTGTCGGTCAGCGTCAGCCGGCGCGAGGTGCGGTGGAACAGCATCGTGCCCAGGCGCGCTTCGAGCCGGGTGATCGCCTTGGAGACGGTCGCCTTGGACACCGCCAGCGCATCGGCGGCACCCGAGAAGGAGCGATGCTCGACCACCGCGGCGAAAACGGCCCAGGCCTCGAAGTCCGGTAGCTTCATGACGCTGGCGTAACACGGAAACGATCGGTTTCCAACGTTTCCATTTACGGTGCGATCGGCCGCCTTATCTTCCTGCTCAACACAGGAGGTTCAAACCCCATGATCGACAAACGACCTTTCGAGAGTCTCGGCCATGCCAACCATGGCTGGCTCAATGCCCGCCACCATTTCAGCTTCGCCGACTATTATGATCCGAGCCGCATGAGCTGGGGTGCGCTGCGCGTCTGGAACGACGATGAGATTGCCGCCGGCGCTGGCTTCCCGCCGCACCCGCACGAGGACATGGAGATCATCACCTATGTCCGTAAGGGCGCGATCACGCACCAGGACTCGATGGGCAACAAGGGCCGCACCGGCGCCGGCGATGTCCAGGTGATGAGTGCGGGCACCGGCGTGCGCCATGCCGAGTACAACCTCGAGCCGGAGCAGACGACGCTCTTCCAGATCTGGATCATGCCGCGCGAGCGGGGCGGCCAGCCGAGCTGGGGCGCCAAGCCGTTTCCAAAGGGCGATCGCTCGGGCAAGTTCGTGACGCTCGCCAGCGGCTTTGCCGAGGATGAGGACGCGCTGCCGATCCGGGCCGATGCCCGGGTGCTCGGCGCCACGCTCAAGGCCGGCGAGAGCGTCACCCACCAAGTGGGTGCCAATCGTCACGCCTATCTGGTCCCCGCGGTCGGCACGATCGAGATCGACGGCGAGCGCGTGAATGCCCGAGACGGGGCCGCGCTGACCAGTGGCCAGACCTACACCATCACCGCGATCGAGGACGCCGAAATCGTCCTGGTCGACAGCGAATAATCAGGAAGGGAAGCAAACATGTCCAAGATCCTCGTTCTCTATTACTCGTCCTATGGTCACCTCGCGAAGATGGCCGACGCCGTCGCCGAGGGCGCCCGCAGCGCCGGCGCCACGGTGGATGTCCGCCGCGTGCCCGAGACCGCGCCGTTCGAAGTGGCGCAGGCCGCCGGCTTTGTCGCCGATCACAGCCACCCGGTGCTCGAGGACGTCAACGAGCTCGCCAATTATGACGGCATCATCGTCGGTGCGCCGACCCGCTTCGGCCGGATGGCGAGCCAGATGGCATCGTTCTGGGATCGCGCCGGCGGCGTCTGGTTCCAGGGCCAGCTGAATGGCAAGATCGGCGGCGCCTTCACCTCGACCGCGACCCAGCATGGCGGCCAGGAGACGACGCTCTTCTCGATCATCACCAACCTGCTGCACTTCGGGCTGACGATCGTCGGCCTCGACTATGGCTATCAGGGCCAGGGCGGCGTCGACGAAGTGAAGGGCGGCTCGCCCTACGGCGCGACCACCATCTCGGACTCGGACGGCAGCCGCCTGCCGAGCCAGGCCGAGCTGGACGGCGCCCGCTATCAGGGCCGCAAGGTCGCCGAATTGGCCAACAAGATCGCGGCCCCCCACCGCGAAGTCGAGACCGCGTAAACTCCCCCTCCTGGCGCGGTCTCCAGGGACGGCGGCCGACCTTCGGGTCCGGCCGCCGTTTTGGTATCTGCGCGGGTGACGGCGGGGAGCGCGGGGTAGCTTGCCTGGGCCGGGGCGAAGCGGGCGCGGGCAGCCTGCGTCCACGGCACCGCGCGGCGGCCAACCCAGCGCCAGTGCCAGGGCTCCCAGCCCACGCCTTGCTTGTTGCCGGCGGGGAAGGAGAGCTCGAAGCCGAACTCCGGCGCGCGGCGCATCAGCCATTGGCCGCCCGCGGTCAGCGCGAAGCACTGCTTCACCGCCCGGCAATCGCCGCCGCGCTGGACGAAGTCGATCGCATAACCGGTCGCATGCTCGCTATAGCCCGGCGGTGCCACGAAGCGCGCCCGCAGCGCCGCGACCGAATCGCAGTCGCGCGCGCCGGCGCAGAACACTCGGCGCTGGTAGGTAACCGAGCGGAAGCAGGAAACGGCGCCCAGGTCGATCCCCTCGGCGCGGGCGGCGGCGAGCAACTGCTCCAGGTCGAACACGGTTTCGCGCGCCATCGTGCAGCCGGTGAGGCTGGGCACTGGCATCAGCGTCGCCGGATCCGCCTCGGCATAGGCGATGTGATTGAACAGGCGCGCGGAAGCCGCGGCGGGCGGCGGCGAGTCCTCCGCGGCATGGGCAGCCATCGGCGCGAGCAGCAACAAGGCGAGGGCGGAGATACGCATACGCAACCCCAACATGCTGCCGGCCCAACACGCTGCCGGGACGGGCATCAACCGTTCAAACGCCGTTCAAGCAAAAAAGGTCACGCAACCCTGCGCATTGCTGAATCGTTGCGCATATGTGTCGACCGGGTCAGATAGATAGCCCGGGTTGCCGCGAGGGGAGAATATACCATGCTTGCACGAATTTCCTGTCTTGCCTTGTCCGCCGCATTGCTGGCCGGCACCGCCTCGGCGGTACCTGCCAACCCGCACGGGGCTCCGGCCGCTGCATATCAGCGGGTGGACGGCAACAATGTCGGCCGCGTCCGCCACAGCGGCGGCGGCGCCTTTGTCGAGACGCGTCCGGGCCGCTGGGTCGAGTTCAACGAGGACGGCATGCTCACGCACCGTTTCGACGAGACCAACCGCAACCGCGACGCCGTCAATCTCTACGATCCGTCGCGCGGCGTCCGCGTTCGCCTCGACCTGCGCCGCGGCGACATTTCGGGCGTGCCGCGCAATGGCCCGCCGCGCTTCCTGTTCCGCATCACCGATACCGATCCGCGCCGCACCAACGGCTGGGGCGACAATGGCGGCTGGGGTGAAGGCGGCTGGGGTCGTCCGGGCGGTCGTCCCGGCGGCGGCGGTGGCGGCAACTGGGGCGGCCCGGGCAATGGCGGTCCCGGTGGCCCGGGCGGTCCGGGTGGCCCCGGCGGCGGCTGGGGCAGCGGCGGCGTGATCCGCGACATCGAAGTCGGCCCGCTGTGGAACCAGGGCGACGCCGATCGCAAGTGCCGTGACACCGCCCGCAACATGCGCGGCGAGTGGACCGGCCAGTGGCACACCACGATCCCGGGCCGCCAGTCGGTCTGCTCGATCCGCTTCCAGCGCTAAGACTGAAAACCCACCACCGCTGGCGCTCCGGCGCCGGCGGTGGCATGGGCAGGCGATGTTCAAGGATCGCGTGCTCTTCATCGATGGCGAGGCTCTGGTGATCGACAAGCCTGCGGGCCTGCCGGTCGATCGTCCGCGGGACCGCTCCGAAAGCCTCGAGAACCTGCTCGACCAGCTGACCTTCGGTTTCCAGCGCCTGCCGCTGCCCGTCCACCGGCTCGACCGCGACACCAGCGGCTGCCTGCTGCTCGCCCGCAATCCCAAGGCGATGAAGCGCTTCGCCCAGGCCTTCGAGGCCGGCGCGGTGACCAAGCGCTATCTCGCCATCCTCGACGGCGTGCCTGCCGAGGAGAGCGGCACGATCGACCTCGCGCTGTCCAAGGTCTCGACCCGCGAGGAAGGCTGGCGGATGACTGGCGATCCCAAGGGCAAGCCCTCGATCACCCGCTACAAGGTGATGGAGCAGCGCGACGGCAAGAGCCTGGTTGCCTTCTATCCCGAGACCGGCCGCACCCACCAGATCCGCGTCCACGCCGCCGAGGGGCTGGGCGTGCCGGTGCTGGGCGATCCGGTCTATGGCCGGGGCGGGCCGGCGATGATGCTCCACGCCATCGAACTGACCGTGCCGCGCGAGGGCAAGGACGACATCCACGCTACCGCGCCGCTGCCGGTGCGCTTCCACAATGCCGGGTTCGGCCGTGGCTGAGATCCCCGACGAGGCGATCGTCGAGGAGAAGTTCCTGGCTTCCACCGGGCCGGGCGGGCAGAATGTCAACAAGGTGGCGACCGCGGTCCAGCTGCGCATCGACGTGTTCAAGCTCGGCCTCGCTCCTTACGCCTATCAGAAGCTCAAGACGCTCGCCGGAACCAAGCTGACCAGCGGCGGCGAGCTGGTGATCACCGCGCGCAAGTTCCGCACCCAGGATGCCAATCGCGCCGATGCCCGCGAGCGGGTGGTCGAGCTGATCGAGAAGGCGCATGAGCGTGACGCCCGGCGGATCAAGACCAAGCCCAGCAAGGCGGCCAAGGCGCGCCGGGTCGACGAGAAGAAGGGCCGCAGCCAGGTCAAGGCCGGGCGGGGCAAGGTGCGGCTGGACTAACCGCCGCAATCTGTCCCTTTCGCCCCTCCCGCTGGGGCCTCCGATCGCCTACAT
The DNA here is from genome assembly GCF_040049295.1 of Sphingomonas sp. KR3-1. Classification (NCBI taxonomy): domain Bacteria; kingdom Pseudomonadati; phylum Pseudomonadota; class Alphaproteobacteria; order Sphingomonadales; family Sphingomonadaceae; genus Sphingomonas; species Sphingomonas sp. KR3-1. Next base: position 735,642 of record NZ_JBDZDQ010000001.1, on the reverse strand, counting down.
CACCCCCATGTACACCTTCGACGTCACCACCACCGACAAGACCGAGCTCTATCGCGACCTCGCCGCCGCGCTCGATTCGCTCACTGCCGACGAGCCCGATGCGATCGCCAACATGGCGAATGTCTCGGCGCTGATCTGGCAATATCTGCCCGATCTCAACTGGGCCGGCTTCTACCGCAATGTGAACGACGAGCTCGTCCTGGGCCCCTTCCAGGGCAAGGCCGCCTGCATCCGCATCCCGTTCGGCAAGGGCGTGTGCGGCGCCGCGGCGACGAGCCGCGAGACCCAGCTGGTCGAGGACGTCCACGCCTTTCCCGGCCATATCGCCTGCGACGCCGACAGCCGGTCCGAGCTGGTCGTGCCGATCGTTGTCCAGGGCGAGCTGCTTGGCGTGCTCGACCTCGACAGCCCCAATCCGGCGCGCTTCGACGCCGGCGACGCGGCGGGCTGCGAGGCGTTGATGCGCATCCTCGGTCCCAGACTGGTCGGCTGACCCGGATCGGGACTCCGTTAAGCATAGGCAATTCTGGCATCCCCCACGCGCGGGGATTAATTCCTTGGCAACCATGAGAGCGGGGCGGCTCCGACATGGGTTGAGGAGTTTATGATGCGTCACCTGATGAAGCAGGCCGTGATGGCCTCGGCGCTGCTGGCGGCACTGCCCGCCGCGGCGCAGGTGACCTCGCCTGGCCCGGGCTGGGGCGGCCGTGGCGACCCGATCCCGGCACCCGGCGGGATGGGCCCGCGCAACGTGCCGATGCCGATGCCGCCGCGCGTCTCGCCCAATCCGCCGCACATGCCTGCGCCGACTCCGGTGCACACCGGCCCCGGCGTGCCCACCGCCGGCGCCCGCGTCTGGCAGAATGGCCGCTGGATGGCGCTGCCGCCGCGTGGCCCGGTCCAGAACAGCCAGCGTCACGGCAACAATGGCGGCAATCGTTGGGGCGGCCAGGTCAACGGCCGCTGGTACGCCGGCGCGCAGGCGCCGGGCGGCTGGAACAATTATCGCCGGATGGGCCGTGGCGGCCATCTGCCCAATTACTGGATGGGCAGCGGCTTCCGCATCCCGGACTATCTGAACTGGGGCCTGGCCGCGCCGCCCTACGGCTATTTCTGGGTCCGCTATTATGACGACGCCGTGCTGGTCGACGACCGCGGCGACGTGTGGGATTCGGTGGACGGCATCAACTGGGCCGATGCCGACGCCTATGCCGATTCGGGCGCGAGCTATTCGAACTCGTACAGCTATTCGAACGCGACCGTGGGGGCAGGCTATCGCCAGCCGATCCAGCCGGTCGATCCGAACGACTATTATGACGGTTACTCCGGGGGGAGTCTGCCGCCGGCCGGTGCGATCGGTGCACCGCCGGCGGCACAGGTCCAGGGTTATTACGGCTCGGGCCAGGCCTATTATGGCGCTCAGGGCAGCTACCAGGCCGGTGCCGCCACCTATTACGGCGCGCCGGGCACGACCGTGATCGTCATTCCCGGGGCGACCACGACCACCACGACGGTTACCGAGGAAGTGGTCGAGAGCACGGCCTATGTCCGCTCGACCGCGCGCCGCGTGATACGCAAGGCGCCGGTGCGGCGCTACCGCACGCCGGCCAAGTGCTGCGTCTGCGGCTGCCGCTGATTTCCTACAGCGGCGCGTAGCGAATCGGCCGCGCCGCCGCGGAAGGTCACGAAAGCGCTGACACCCAATGGTCTTGCGCCGGGTGGGACCTTCGCAACTTGGTTGCGCGGGAGCGGATCGGGGGCGATCCTATATTTCCTACAAGGCAAGAGCGGTCCGAGGACCGGGTGAGCCAAGCAGGCGAAATCCTACATTGCAACCTGCTTTGTCCCCCGCGTCGAGGCGAAGGGGCTCAAGCTTCACCCCCGCCCGCCGAACGTCACCAGGCTCTCCGCGCCGTCCGCGCCCAGCGCCGACACGCCGACAAAGCTGTCGTCCACCACCACATTCTTCAGGCTCGCCTCGGTGCCGGTGACGTCGAGATGGTCGGTCCAGTCCTGCGCGTCGGCGCGGCGCCAGTGGATGCGATACTTCACCGCGCCGGGCACCGCCGCCCATTTCACCGAGGTGTCGGCGGAGAGCGCGCCGCCGATCGTCACCTTGTCGGGCGCCGCCGGAGCCGAGGCGAGGCGGCGGATCGTCGCGACGTTGATCGCAGTGACCTTGGCCAGATAGGTGAAGTCCATCTTGTCGACCGTGTCGCCCTTGCCGGGGACGAGGTCCTGGTGCTGCGCGTCGTAATTCTCGACGCCGACCGAAAAGCGCACCGCCGGATAGCCGAGCTTGAGGAATGGCGAATGATCGCCGCCGCGGCCGAACCGGTCCGGCCGGCGGACGAGGAAGGCGTCGAGCCCGCCGGGGATCTTGCCGGCGACCTGGTCGATCGCCTTGGCGAGCGCGCGCGACGGGCCGTCATCCTCGGCGCCATCGTTGCGCAGGCCCTTGAGCGCCCTGTCGTCGTCGCTTTCGCTCCACGTCTCGGAGAAGACGCGCACCCGGTCCGCGACCTTGCGGCCGTCGGTGCCGACCGTGTTGCCGACGATATCGTTGTTGAGCACCGCGGTGACCGTCCAGCCGCGCTCCTTGGCGGTCTCGGCCAGCAACTGCCCGCCATAGAGCCCCTGCTCCTCGCCGGAGAGCGCGGCGTAGACGATCGTCGCCTTGAACTTCTCCCTGGAGAGGATGCGCGCGGCCTCGAGGACGAGCGCGGTGCCCGAGCCATCGTCGTTCGCGCCGGGCGCGTCGCTGGTGGCGTTCATCACATCGGTCACGCGGCTGTCGATATGGCCCATGACGATGACGACGCGCTTGGGGTCGGTGCCGGCCTGGAAGCCGAGCACGTCGACGATCTGCACGCCGTTCGGCGCGCGCGGGCCGGTGAAGCTGCGCGCGATGTTGGCGACCTCGATGCAGTTGCACTGGTCGCCGATTTTGGCGAGCTCGCCGGCGAACCAGCGCCGCGCGGCGCCGATGCCGCGGGTGGGATTGTCGGGATCGGAGAGCGTGTGGCGGGTGCCGAAGCGCACCAGCTTCTCGACGCTGGCCTTGAGACGGGCGGGATCGGGCTTCTCCTGCGCCTGGGCGGCGGCGGGAAGGAGCAGGGCGAGCGGGAGCAGGGGGAGGATGCGCATGGGGGGAGAGTGGCGGGGGAGAGGGGATGGGTCAATCGGCCTAATTCCTCCCCCAGCTTGCTGGGGGAGGGGGACCATTCGCGCAGCGAATGGTGGAGGGGTGCGCCGGGCACCGGCGCGTTGCGCCGGCCCCTCCACCACCGCCTTCGGCGGCGGTCCCCCTCCCCGAGACAAGCTCGGGAAGGATTTTGGAATTTCAGCTCAGCCGGTCGATCGCCGCCATGTCGAGCGCGCCGGGGATGATCATCAGCGGCACCGGCAGGTTGCCGGCATCCGCGCCGGCGAAGTGCGACACCATCGGGCCCGGCGGGCCGCCCGCCGCGGCCCCGAGCACCAGAGCGGCGATGTCGCGATTGGCGGCGATCATCTCGTGGACGATCTTCGGCCCATCGCCCTCCCGAACCGTGATCGAGGGCTGGAGGCCCGATTCGGTGAAGAGCGTGCCGGCGGCGCGGGCGACCAGCGCCTCGGCCCGTTCGCGGGCTTCCTCCTCGATCGTCGCCATCACGCCGCCCCATTGCACGAAGTCCGGCTTGGGGATCAGCGCCAGGATTTCGACATTGCCGCCGGTCTTGGCGGCGCGCCGCGCGGCGAAGCGCAGCGCGATCTCGGCCTCGGGGCTTTCGTCGATCACCACCAGATAGGTGCGCATGGATTGATCCTCTTCCTGATGCGTTACGTGCCCCGTAGCGTCATTTCCTGCAAGCGCGTCTCTTGACCCGGGGCGGGGGCGGCGCAAAGAGGGCCCGAACCTGTTCAGGGCTCCAACGACGGGAACCTTCATGTCGATCGAAATCAAGATGCCTGCGCTTTCCCCCACCATGGAAGAGGGCACCCTCGCCAAGTGGCTCGTCAAGGAAGGCGATACGGTGAAGTCCGGCGACCTCATGGCCGAGATCGAGACCGACAAGGCGACGATGGAATTCGAAGCGGTGGACGAGGGCGTGATCGCCAAGATCCTCGTTGCCGAGGGCACCGACAATGTGAAGGTCGGCACCGTGATCGCAGTGCTGGCGGGCGAGGGCGAGAACGCCTCGACCGCTGCTGCGCCGGCCCCGACTCCGGCGGCCGCGCCCGCCGCTGCGCCCAAGGCTGAAGAGAAGAAGGAAGAGGCCGCTCCGGCGCCGACTCCCGCGCCTGCACCGGCCGCGGCACCCGCCCAGGCCCAGGCCGCCTCGGGCGGCCGCGTCAAGGCGAGCCCGCTCGCCAAGCGCATCGCAGCGGAGAAGGGCGTCGACCTGGCCGGCGTGAGCGGCTCGGGCCCGAACGGCCGCATCGTCAAGGCGGACATCGACGGCGCCAAGCCCGGTGCCGCGCCGGCCGCCGCTGCTGCTGCGCCGGCCGCGTCCGCCGCTCCCGCAGCCTCGGCACCCGCCGCTGCCGCCGCGCCGGCCGAGCACAAGCCGGTCTGGTGGGACGAATCGATCCCGCACGAGGCGGAGAAGCTCTCGAACATCCGCAAGACGATCGCGCGCCGCCTCACCGAGTCGAAGCAGACGATCCCGCACATCTACCTGACGCTCGACATCCGCCTCGACGCGCTGCTCAAGCTGCGCGGCGATCTCAACAAGGCGCTCGAGGCGCGCGGCGTGAAGCTCTCGGTCAACGACCTGCTGATCAAGGCGCTCGGCGTGGCGCTGGCCCAGGCGCCCAAGTGCAACGTCACCTACACCGGCGACCAGCTGATCAAGTACAGCCGCGCGGACGTGTCGGTCGCGGTCTCGACGCCGACCGGCCTGATCACGCCGATCATCCGCGACGCCGCCAACAAGGCGGTCTCGGCGATCTCGCAGGAGATGAAGGACCTCGCCGGCCGCGCCCGCGAGGGCAAGCTGAAGCCCGAGGAATATCAGGGCGGCACCGCGTCGCTGTCGAACATGGGCATGTACGGCATCAAGCAGTTCGAAGCGGTGATCAATCCGCCCCAGGGCATGATCATGGCGATCGGCGCGGGCGAGAAGCGCCCCTATGTGATCGACGACGCGCTGCAGGTGGCGACGATCATGTCGGCGACCGGCAGCTTCGATCACCGCGCGATCGACGGGGCCGACGGCGCCGAGATGATGAAGATCTTCAAGGAACTGGTCGAGAATCCGTTCGGGATGATCGCCTGAACCGGAGGGCTGCGCCGATGCGCGTGCTGATCGAAGTGATGCATATCGTGATCGGGCTGATCGTCGCGGCGTTGATCGCCACGGCGGCGGCCTGGTCCTATCCGCGGGCTACCGAGGATATCTGGATCGTCGCCTTCGGCTGCATGATCGCAGTGGCGCTGATGGGCGTCGGCCCGGTGCGCAAGGCGATCGCCGACGACAGGGCCAAGCTCGACGGGACCACGCCCGCCAGCGGCACGGAGCCGCGCGCAGATGGTTGAGGAAGGCGGTCAGCCGCCCCAGCAGCAGCCGGCGATCCGCGTCAGCACGATGCCGGCCGATGCAAACGCCTATGGCGACATCTTCGGCGGCTGGCTGATGGGCCAGATGGACCTGGCCGCGGGCCTGGTCGCCGCGCGCCGTTCGCGCGGGCGGGCAGTGACGGTCGCGGTCGAGGGCATGAAATTCCATGCGCCGGTGCTGGTGGGCGACGAAGTCTCGGTCTTCGCCGACATCGTCAAGGTCGGTCGCACCTCGATGACGATCGAGGTCCAGTCCTGGCGCCGCGCCCGGCATAGCGAGGAGAGCTGCCTGGTCACCCAGGCGCAGTTCGTCTTCGTCGCGGTGGATGCCAACAAGCGGCCCCGGCCGATCGATGAAATTCCGGGCTGACCGCCCATATTCGCATCATTCCAATTGAAGGATTCCTCCCTTGGCTGACTCCTATGACGTGATCGTGCTCGGTTCGGGCCCCGGCGGCTATGTGGCGGCGATCCGCGCCGCGCAGCTGGGCCTCAAGACGGCGATCGTCGAGCGCGAGCTGCTGGGCGGCATCTGCCTCAACTGGGGCTGCATCCCCACCAAGGCGCTGCTCCGCTCGGCCGAGATCTTCCACTATATGCAGCACGCCAAGGATTACGGGCTGGTCGCCGACAAGATCAGCGCCGACCTGGAAGCGGTGGTGAAGCGCTCGCGCGGCGTCGCCAAGCAGCTTAACCAGGGCGTCACGCACCTGATGAAGAAGAACAAGATCACGGTGCACATGGGCACCGGCGTGCTCACCGCGCCGGGCAAGCTCACCGTCACCGGCGAGGACGGCAAGAAGACCGAGCTCGAGGCGAAGAACATCATCGTCGCCACCGGCGCCCGCGCCCGCGACCTGCCCTTCGCCAAGACCGACGGCAAGCGGATCTGGACCTATCGGACGGCGATGACCCCGCCCGAGATGCCGACCAAGCTGCTGGTCATCGGCTCGGGCGCGATCGGCGTCGAGTTCGCCAGCTTCTACAACGACATGGGCGCCGAGGTGACCATCGTCGAGATGCTCGACCGGATCGTGCCGGTGGAGGACAAGGACGTCTCCGCGCATCTGGAGAAGCAGTTCAAGAAGCAGGGCATGACGATCCTGACCTCGACCGGCGTCGACAAGCTTGACGTGACGGCATCGGGCGTGAAGGCGTCGATCAAGGACAAGGACGGCAAGGTCACCACCGCCGAGTACAGCCATGTCATCGTCGCGGTCGGCATCGTGCCGAACACCGAGAATATCGGGCTGGAGACGCTGGGCGTGAAGACCGAGCGTGGCCACATCGTCACCGATGCGGCGTGCAAGACCAACATCGCCGGCCTCTATGCGATCGGCGACGTCACCGCGCCGCCCTTCCTCGCGCACAAGGCGAGCCATGAGGGCGTGATCGCCGCCGAGGCGATCGCCGGCGGGCATCCGCACGCGATGGACGTCCGCAACATCCCGGGCTGCACCTATTGCCACCCGCAGATTGCGAGCGTCGGCCTCACCGAAGCCAAGGCCAAGGAAGCCGGTTACGAGGTGAAGGTCGGCAACTTCCCCTTCATCGGCAACGGCAAGGCGATCGCGCTGGGCGAGGCCGAGGGCTTCGTGAAGACGGTGTTCGACGCGAAGACCGGCGAACTGCTCGGCGCGCACATGATCGGCGCGGAAGTGACCGAGATGATCCAGGGCTACACGATCGGCAAGACGCTGGAGACCACCGAGGCCGAGCTGATGGAAACGGTGTTCCCGCACCCGACGATCAGCGAGACGATGCACGAGGCGGTCCTCGGCGCATACGGCCGCGCGCTGCACATTTAGTTCATGATTTTTTGCCATATCTCTCGCCAAGTTCGCCCGAACTGGTGGGAGATTTGGCGTGCGTGCGCTCAAGCTGATCCTGGCATTGCTGCCGCTGGCCTATCTCGGCTGGCTGCTGTTCCATTTCACCGGCTTCCAGGGCTGGAGCGACGGCCCGCTCGCCTCCGGGCTGGGGCCGACCGTGATCGGGCTGGGGGCGCTGGCGATGCTCTTCTCGGTCGGGCTGATCGCCCGGCTGCTGCGCACGATCCTTGCGCCGCGCGGGGTGGTGGTGCGCAAGGGCGAGGTGGTGCCGACCGAACCGGGCTTCGACGCCGATGCCGCGCTCGATCGCTATCTGGCGCGCAAGGCCGCGGGGCTGGGCAGCGCCGAGATCCCGGAAGCCGAGGACGCGCCGCGCCCGGTGTTCGGCCGCAAGATCGGGTGACCTGTCGCTGAGGGCTCGCCCGGCGAGCCCGTGCGGCTGGAGTGGCGGACCGGCTCGGCCGGCTGCCTGACGCCGCTGTTCCTGCTCGGCGCCTGCCTGTTCTTCTATTGGGCGCGCAATCCCGGCGCCGTGACCGAACGCGACATGGAGATGCGCGGCGGCATCTTCGTCCGCATCGCCGCCTCCGCCGATTGGCACGGGATCGGCTGGGGCTATCTGGCGATCGGGCTGGTGATGGCCTGGTTCGCGGTGCAGTTCGTGTGGCGCTTCGCCGAACGCGTTGCGGTGACCGCCGGGCCGAACGGGCTGCGGATGCGCGGCATGTTCGGCGGCTTCGTGCCGTGGCACGACGTGGAGCACGTCCGCTTCTCGCCGGGCAAGCCGGCGGGCATCGAGATCGCGCTCAAGCGGGCGCAGCCCGGCCTGTTCAATCCGATCCCGCGTACCGTGCACCGCATCGTCGGCGTCGAGACCGACAATGGCGCGGGCTTCGCCTTCGCCGAGACCGCCGAGCGCCTGCGCACCGGTGCGGGCGCATGACCCGCGTATCGCTGCACGCGCGGGTAGCGCTGGCGGCGGCGCTGCTCTGCGCGCTGGTGCTGCTGTTCTTCTGGCCCGGCGTCGCGATGTACGACAGCGTCGCGCAATATCAGCAGGTCGTCTCGGGCAGCTATTATGACTGGCACCCGCCGGCGATGGCGCGGCTCTGGTCGCTGTTCCACGGCATCGGCTGGACCGGCCAGGCGCCGATGTTCGTGCTGCAGATCGGGCTCTACTGGCTCGGGCTCGGGCTGATCGCGGCGGCGCTCGCCCGGGAAGGCAAGCGTATCGCGGCGATCGCGGTGCTGGCGCTGGGGCTGTGGCCGCCGTTCCTCGGCTGGCAGGCGGCGGTGCTCAAGGACGCGCAGATGGCCGCGGCCTTGCTCGCCGCCACCGGCATCATCGGCTGGCGCAGGCTGACCGGCCAGAAGCCGCGGCCGATCGACCTGGTCGCGGCGGTGCTGCTGCTCGTCTACGCGACTTTGGTGCGCGCCAATGCGGTGTTCGCGGCGGCACCGCTGGCCGCCGGGCTGTTCGTGCCCTGGACCTGGCGCCGCTGGCCGGTGCGCCTGGGGCTGATCGCGGCGGGGACGCTGGCGGTGCTGGCGGTGTCGCCTTCGATCAACCACCACCTGCTGCGCGCCGATGCCAGCGGCGTGGAGGCGACCCAGCCGATCTTCGACATGGCCGGCATCGCCCACCGCGCCGGGCCCGATGCCGCCCCGCTGCTGCCGCGCGCGGTCTGGGCGCAGGCCGAGGCGCTGCACTGCTCCTCCTCGGTCCTGTGGGACCCCTATTCCAGCGGCGAGCGCTGCGGCTTCGTGCAGGACGCGCTCGACGGCACATCGCCGCACGCGATCTTCGCGGGCTGGACCGGGGCGATCCGCGCGCATCCGGGCGCCTATGCCGCGCACCGCATCGCGCACTGGAACGCGACGATGCGCTGGTTCGTGCCCTGGCATTTCCCGCTCTCGATCCCCGAGGCGGGGTCGGAGCCGAACGACCTCGGGCTCGGCTCGCCCGCCAAGGCAGCGGAGCCGTTCGACAAATTCGCCGGCTGGCTCGCCAACGGGCCGCTCGGCGCGCCGATCCTCGCGCTGGCGGCGGCGCTGGCGGTGCTCGCGCTGGCCCGGCCGGCGAGCAGCGCGGCGCATGCGTTGGCGGTGCCGCTCGCGCTTTCCGCCGCGGCGCTGGAGACGAGCTTCCTGCTGGTCAGCATCTCGAGCGACTGGCGTTATCATCTCTGGTCGATGCTCGCGGCCTGGCTCGCCGCGATCCTGCTGCTCACCCGCCCGCTGCCGCGCCGCGCCGCGCGGATCGCGCTGACGCTGGTGCTGCTGGTCGGCGCGAGCGAGTTTGCCGCACGGCTGCTGCTGCCGGCGGTGGGCGACAATTACGAGGATCTGGTCGGCGCGCCGCACGGCGCCTGAGTGCCCGGCCGGGTTCGGGGCCCGGCCGGGCTGCCGCACGGTCAGGCGGGGGCGAGCGCCTCGGTGACCGCGGGGACCAGGTTCAGGCCGATCGGGCCTTCGCCGGCATAGGTCATCGTGCCCGAGAGCCCGTTGCCGCTGCCGGTTGCCTTGACCGCGACGACGCCCTGCGTGCCGCGGCAGCCGATCACCCAGATGCCGCCATCGTGCCAGGGCGCCTGGTCGCCGCCCCATTGGTTGAGCACGCTATAGGTGTCGGCCATGGTCTGGGTGGCCTTGAAGCCGATCGGGCCTTCGCCCGAATAGGTCATCGAGCCGGTGAGCGTGCGGCCATTGTCGGCGCTGGTGATGTCGAGCGCGGCGACCGGCTGCTCGGGCCGGCAGCCGAGCACCCAGAGGCCGCCCTGGTGCCAAGGTGCGGAGCTGCCGCCCCACTGGTTGGTCGCATCGAAGCCCGTGCCGCCGGAGACCGATCCCTTGACCCCGATCGGGCCTTCGCCGGCATAGGTCATGCTGCCGGTCAGCGTCTTGCCGCCGTCGCTCGACTTGAGGTCGAAGGCGACCGCGTTCTGCCCGTTGCGCGCGCCGAGCAGGAACAGCCCGGCATCGTGCCAGGGCGCCGAGCTGCCGCCCCACTGGTTTTCCACCTGGTAGCAATTGGTGGTGACCAGCGTGGCGCGCACGCCGATCGGGCCTTCGCCCTCATAGGTCATCGTGCCGGTGAAGCTCTTGCCGCCGTCGCCCGATTGGATCTGCAGGGCGATCGGGTTCTGATCGGCGCGGTTGCCGATGCTGAGCAGGCCGCCGTCATGCCAGGGCGCGCTGTTGCCGCCCCATTGGTTCTGCGTCGCATAGATGGTCATGATTGCCTCTTTCGCGTTGCACTCGCTCCGCGTCGCGCGCTGGAGGCGACCCCGCCCGTCGAAGACGTGCGGCAGCGCCCGGCGGATGGGCCGAGTGAAGGTTCCTGATTCAAGCCTGTGGACAGGCCGCACGCGAAACAGACTCGCGGGCGACAAGGCGATAATAATCTGATTCGGCGCGGAAACTGAGCGGAGAGAGGTCCGTTGCGGATGGGAATGCAGCCCGAAATGGAGAAGCCGGTGCCCAGCGTGACGATCATGAGGAAGTGTGGCGCAAGTTCCACGCCGCGGTGAACATGGCGCCGGCCGAGATCGAGGAATGGCTCGAGACCGAGGAGAGCCGCAAGGTCGGCTTCAAGCGCGACGGCGGCGAAAGCGTCGGCCATGCCTCGGGCCGGCGGATCGTCGGCATATTGCGGACGAAGAAGGCCGATCTCGCCGGCGGCGACTATGCCCATATGCGCAAGGTGGTCGGCTTCGTCGCGCGGCATCGGGGGCAGGGGCCGCACGACGAATACCGCATCCCCACGTCACGCTGGCGCTATTCGCTGATGAACTGGGGGCATGATCCGCTGAAGGATTGAGCGAGCGGCCATTCTCGACCGGGGCTAGCCCCGCGTCGCATATTCCTTCGTCAGTGCGTCCCAGTCAGTCCAGTCGGGATTGCCTTCATAGCTGCGCGTGGCCCGCGTCTCCGCCCAGGGGAGCTTCTCGCTGGTCCAGGTCTCGAGGAAGGGCGGTTCCTGGTCGGGTGCATCGAGCATCGTCGTGCGGATGTTGACGAACCAGTCCATCCCCTCGGCGCGGGTGAACACCCAGCTCTTGCAACGGTCGCAGTGGAAATGATGCGCGACCGGCCCGTGCAGCCCGCCGATTACCGGTTCGCCTTGCAGCACCTCGAAGGCCTCGGCCGGCGCGGTAACAGTCAGCGAGAAGGCGCTGCCGGTCATCTTCTGGCAGCCGGTGCAGTGGCAGGCGCTGGTGAGGAAGGGCGCGCCGCTCAGCCGGAAGCGCAGCGCGCCGCAGCGGCAGCCGCCTTCGCGTGCTTCGGTCCCGTCGGTCATCGGTCATCTCCCCGTTCAATTCGCCGCATCGTGGCATGGAAACCGGAACGGCGCCCCCAGGATCGCGTTCCTTTCTGCAAAACAGAGGGAATGCCCGCATGCACAGATACTTCTTCGCAATCGGCCTGGGCCCGGCATTCGCGCTCGGCGCCTGTGGCGGCTCCGAGCCGGTCACCACGGTCGACAACATCGTCGCCAACGACACGGTGATCCCCGAGAACAGCGTCAACGCCAACGCGACCGGCACCGGGGTCAACGCGATGACCGGGGCCGAGGTGACGACCGGCCAGGCCTTTGCCGACGCCGCGGGCGCCAGCGATGCCTATGAAGTGGCCGCGGGCAAGCTCGCGCTGCAAAAGGCGACCACGCAGGCGCTCAAGGACTTTGGCGGGATGATGGTGACCGCGCACACCGATTCGACCGCCAAGCTCAAGGCCGCCGCCGCCAGCGCGACCCCGGCGATCACGCCCGCGCCCAGGCTCAGCGCCGAGCAGGAGGCGAACCTCGCCACGCTGCGCCAGGCTACGGGTGCCGATTTCGATACCGCCTACAAGGCGCAGCAGGTGGTCGCGCACGAGAAGACGCTGGCGGCGGTGCAGGATTATGCCGCGACCGGCACGGTGCCCGAGCTCAAGGCCTTCGCCGCGACGATCGCGCCGATCGTGCAGATGCATCTCGACAAGGCGCGCAGCCTGTAACGAAAAGGGCGCGCTCCCCGTGAGGAACGCGCCCTTTCGGCTTCCCGGTGACCAGAGCCTATTCGTTCGCCGCCGCCGCGAAGGGCGAGGGCGCCGCTTCGACCGCGCGCGGGCCGGCGGGTGCCGCAGGTGCAGCCGCTGCCTGCACGGTGCTCATATGCTTCAGGCGGCCGTCGATATGGCCGCCATTCTCGATCGTGATGTTCTCATATTCGACGTCGCCGGTGATCTTCGCCGAACGCTCGATGGTGAGCATGCGCACGCGCACCGTGCCCTCGATCGCGCCGGCAAGGCGGGCGGTCTCGGCGGTGACGTTGCCGAACACCTGGCTGTCGGCGCCCTGCGCCAGGCTGCCGCAATTGACGTCGCCTTCGATGCGGCCGTCGATGTGCAGGTCTGCCGAGGCGGTGACGTTGCCGGTGATGGTCACGTCCGGACCGATCACCGAGAACATGCCACGCTTGGCGGTGCTGCCGCTCTGCTGCGGCGGTGCCGGCGGCATCGCCGGACGCTCGTCGCGATCACGACCACGATCATTGCCCTTGAACATTAACGCTACTCCCCAGAATCGAACCCCGAATCTCCGGCTGTTTGCCTACCATAACGTGCAGGAACAGGCACCGGCCAAAAGCGGGACAGGCGTTCCAGAGAGGGATTGTCGTTGGCGGCGGGGCAGCGGGCACGGCAAAGCCACGCGGCGGCGAGCATTGTTGCGCTGGCGGCACTGCCGGCAAGCGCGCCGGGAGCAAGTGCCAGCAGCGCGGCGAGCAGGGTAAGGCCTGCGGCGAATCGGTCGATGCGGGGCAGGGCGAGCGCCAGCGCCGCGGGAACGAGCAGCGCGAGCGCGCCGACCTGCGGAAACACCGCCAGCGGTACCAGCGCGGCAGGGAGCGCGGCCCGGGCGAGCGACGCCGGCGGCAGCGCGGTGAGCTGGGCGAGGTGCCAGGCGAGCACGCCGGCACCGCCCACGATCGCCAGCCCGAACAGCTCCCAGCCGAGCAGGTGCGCGGCGCCGGCGAGCGGCGGGCCGGGCAGGCCGAGGGCGAGCGTGGCCAGCAGCGCGGCGAGCGCGGCGGCGAGCGGCTTGAATCGGGATACGTAACGAACCATCTCCCACGCTCTACGCCGCGGGAAGTTGACGCACTGTTATCCTCGCGCGGGCTTATGGCGAGTCGGTTGACCCGCCCGGTCCCCCTCGCTATAGGCGCCCCCGTTCCACAAGGGACCGGCACGTCCGGTCGCGATTCCTTTTGGGGCAAGAGCTGAACGTTGCTGGAGACGCAATGGCCCGGGGGGTCGAGGACACCCGGGGCCTTTTCGTATTCTCAAACAAGGGTTCCAGCAAAGTAACCGCCGGCCACGCCGGTAACATAAGGTGAAGGGCTTCATGCCGACGATTAACCAGCTGGTCCGCAAGGGCCGCGAACTGCAGAAGACCAAGTCGAAGGTCCCTGCGATGGAGCAGAACCCGCAGAAGCGCGGCGTCTGCACCCGCGTCTACACGACGACTCCGAAGAAGCCGAACTCGGCGCTCCGCAAGGTTGCGAAGGTCCGCCTGACCAACCAGCGCGAAGTCATCAGCTACATCCCGGGCGAAGGTCACAACCTTCAGGAGCACTCGGTTGTGCTGATCCGCGGCGGCCGTGTCCGCGATCTTCCCGGCGTTCGCTACCACGTCCTGCGCGGCGTGCTCGATACGCAGGGCGTCAAGGATCGTCGCCAGTCGCGTTCGAAGTACGGCGCCAAGCGTCCGAAGTAATCACAGCCATAGTAAGCCCCGGACGGGTTCCGGACACGCTGAAGGTTTAGAAGGAAATTCAAGATGGCTCGTCGTCGTCGCCCAGAAAAGCGCGAAATCCTGCCGGATCCCAAATTCGGTGATATCGTCCTTTCGAAGTTCATGAACTCGGTCATGCTGGACGGTAAGAAGTCCGTTGCCGAGGGCATCGTCTATTCGGCCATGGAAACCGTCGAAGCGCGCGCTAAGCGCGATCCGATCGGTGTGTTCCATGACGCGCTGAACAACATCAAGCCGGGCATCGAAGTCCGCAGCCGCCGCGTCGGCGGTGCGACCTACCAGGTTCCGGTCGAGGTTCGTCCGGAGCGTGCCCAGGCGCTTGCGATTCGCTGGCTGATCACTTCGGCCCGCAACCGCAGCGAGAACACCATGTCGGCCCGCCTCTCGGGCGAGCTGCTCGACGCTTCGAACAACCGCGGCAACGCAGTGAAGAAGCGCGAAGACACCCACCGCATGGCCGAAGCGAACCGCGCCTTCAGCCACTACCGCTGGTAAGTCTTTCTCCAGCGCCGGGACGACTGGCGCTGGAAATTTTCGTTCCTACATATCGGGGAGCCGGATCGTCCGGCTCCCCACATCCTTAAGGAAACCAGGTCATGGCCCGCAGCCATCCCCTCGAGCGTTATCGCAACATCGGCATCATGGCGCACATCGACGCCGGCAAGACGACGACGACCGAGCGCATCCTCTACTACACCGGCAAGTCCTACAAGATCGGCGAAGTGCACGAAGGCACCGCGACGATGGACTGGATGGAGCAGGAGCAGGAGCGTGGCATCACCATCACCTCGGCGGCGACCACCTGCAAGTGGCGCGCGGAAGAGGGCAAGGGTGAAGAGCACCTGATCAACATCATCGACACCCCCGGCCACGTCGACTTCACGATCGAAGTCGAGCGTTCGCTGCGCGTGCTCGACGGTGCGGTTGCCTGTTTCGACGGCGTTGCCGGCGTGGAGCCGCAGTCGGAGACCGTGTGGCGCCAGGCCGACAAGTACGGCGTGCCGCGCATGTGCTTCGTCAACAAGCTCGATCGCACCGGCGCCGACTTCTATTTCTGCGTCGACTCGATCATCGATCGCCTGGGCGCGCGCCCGGCCGTGCTGTATCTCCCGATCGGCATCGAAGGCGGCTTCAAGGGCCTGGTCGACCTGGTCGAGAACCGCGCGATCATCTGGCTCGAAGAGAGCCTGGGCGCGAAGTTCGAATATGCCGAGATCCCTGACGACCTGAAGGAAAAGGCCGCCAAGTATCGCAGCGAGCTGATCGAGATGGCCGTCGAGCAGGACGATGCGCTGATGGAAGCGTATCTCGAGGGCAACGAGCCGTCGGTCGCCGACCTCAAGAAGCTGATCCGCAAGGGTACGCTCGAGATGGCGTTCGTGCCGATCGTCTGCGGCTCGGCGTTCAAGAACAAGGGCGTGCAGCCGCTGCTCGACGCCGTTGTCGACTATCTGCCTTCGCCGCTGGACATCCCCGACGTGCAGGGCGTGAAGCTCGACGGCGAGACCCCGGATTCGCGTCCGGCTTCGGACTCGGCGCCGCTTTCGCTGCTCGCCTTCAAGATCATGAACGATCCGTTCGTCGGCTCGCTCACCTTCGCCCGCATCTATTCGGGCACCCTCACCAAGGGTCAGTATCTGAACTCGGTGAAGGACAAGAAGGAGAAGATCGGCCGTATGCTCCTGATGCACGCGAACTCGCGTGAGGACATCGATGAGGCGCGCGCCGGCGACATCGTCGCGATCGCGGGCCTCAAGGAGACCACGACCGGCGACACGCTGTGCGACACGGCGAACCCGATCATCCTGGAGCGCATGGAGTTCCCGGAGCCGGTGATCGAGCTGTCGGTGGAGCCGAAGACCAAGGCCGACCAGGAGAAGATGGGCATCGCCCTCAACCGCCTGGCCGCCGAGGATCCCTCGTTCCGCGTCTCGACCGATCACGAATCGGGCCAGACCATCATCAAGGGCATGGGCGAGCTCCATCTCGAGATCCTGGTCGACCGCATGAAGCGCGAGTTCAAGGTCGAGGCCAATGTCGGCGCGCCGCAGGTGGCGTATCGCGAGTATCTCGCGAAGCCGGTCGACATCGACTACACGCACAAGAAGCAGTCGGGCGGCACCGGCCAGTTCGGCCGCGTCAAGGTCAAGCTGACCCCGGGCGAGCGCGGTTCGGGCTTCGTCTTCAAGGACGAGGTCAAGGGCGGCAATATTCCGAAGGAATATATCCCGGCGATCGAGAAGGGCTTCCGCGAGACGGCGCAGACCGGTTCGCTGGTCGGCTTCCCGATCATCGACTTCGAAGTGCTGCTCTATGACGGTGCGTACCACGACGTCGACTCGTCGGCGCTGGCCTTCGAAATCACCGCCCGTGCAGCGATGCGCGAAGCGGCCCAGAAGTCCGGCATCAAGCTGCTCGAGCCGGTGATGAAGGTCGAAGTCGTCACCCCCGAGGATTATCTCGGTGACGTCATCGGCGACATCAACAGCCGCCGTGGCCAGATCCAGGGCACCGACAGCCGCGGCAACGCGCAGACGGTCGAGGCGATGGTCCCGCTGGCGAACATGTTCGGCTATGTGAATCAGCTGCGCTCGTTCACCCAGGGCCGTGCGCAGTACAGCATGCAGTTCAGCCATTACGACGAAGTGCCGCCGAATGTGGCCGACGAAGTGAAGGCGAAGCTGGCTTAACGGCTGGCGTAACCCAAAATCAGCCGCTATGGGGCTCGCCTTCCGGCGAGTCCCTTGAGCGACGCGGAATTTGACTCAGAAGGTAGGAAAACAATGGCGAAGGCAAAGTTTGAGCGGAACAAGCCGCACCTCAACATCGGCACCATCGGCCACGTCGACCATGGCAAGACGTCGCTGACCGCCGCGATCACCAAGGTTCTGGCTGAAACGTCGGGCGGCACTGCCGTCGACTTCGCCAACATCGACAAGGCTCCGGAAGAGCGCGAGCGCGGCATCACCATCTCGACGGCGCACGTCGAGTACGAGACCGCCAACCGCCACTACGCGCACGTCGATTGCCCGGGCCACGCTGACTATGTGAAGAACATGATCACCGGTGCCGCGCAGATGGACGGCGCGATCCTCGTGGTCGCCGCGACCGACGGCCCGATGCCGCAGACCAAGGAGCACATCCTGCTCGCCCGCCAGGTCGGCGTGCCGACCATGGTGGTCTTTCTCAACAAGGTCGACCTGGTCGACGACGAGGAAATCCTCGAGCTGGTCGAGATGGAAATCCGCGAAGAGCTCAGCAAGCGCGAGTTCGACGGCGACAACATTCCGATCATCCGTGGTTCGGCGACCGCCGCTCTCTCGGGTTCGGACGCCAAGCTCGGCCAGGAAGCGATCCTCGCCCTCATGGCCGCTGTCGACGAGTCGATCCCGCAGCCGGAGCGTCCGCTGGACAAGCCGTTCATGATGCCGATCGAGGACGTGTTCTCGATCTCGGGCCGCGGCACCGTGGTGACCGGCCGCGTCGAGACCGGCATCATCAAGGTTGGTGAGGAAGTCGAGATCGTCGGCATCCACGACACCCGCAAGACCACCGTCACGGGCGTCGAGATGTTCCGCAAGCTGCTCGACCAGGGCCAGGCCGGCGACAATGTCGGCGCGCTGATCCGCGGCGTCGCTCGCGACGAAGTCGAGCGTGGCCAGGTTCTCGCCAAGCCGGGTTCGATCAAGCCGCACACCGACTTCAAGTCGGAAGTGTACGTGCTGTCGAAGGACGAGGGTGGCCGTCACACGCCGTTCTTCGCCAACTATCGTCCGCAGTTCTACTTCCGCACGACCGACGTCACCGGCACGATCGAGCTGCCCGAGGGCACCGAGATGGTGATGCCGGGCGACAACGTTGCGCTGGGCATCAAGCTCATCGCGCCGATCGCCATGGACGTCGGCCAGCGCTTCACGATCCGCGAAGGCGGCCGCACCGTGGGTGCCGGCGTCGTTGCCGAGATCCAGAAGTAAGCTTGCGTTCCGGCCGCAAGGCCTGAACTAGGTACACAGCCGCCCGGCACCCTAAAAAAGGGGTGTCGGGCGGTTGCCTTTTAATGTGGGCCGCTGTAATGGCGCGCCTTCGGTTTTTGGGTACAGCATAGAGGTCCGGCAACGGGCCCCGCTCTTTCGCATTGGTAGGGACATGGAAACGCAGAATATCCGTATTCGCCTGAAGGCGTTCGATCACCGAGTGCTCGACCAGGCGACCGGCGACATCGCCGACACTGCGCGTCGCACTGGCGCTCTCATCCGTGGCCCGATCCCGCTTCCGACGAAGATCGAGAAGTTCACGGTGAACCGTGGTCCGCACATCGACAAGAAGAGCCGCGAGCAGTTTGAGGTGCGCACCTACAAGCGCATGCTCGACATCGTGCAGCCGACCCCGCAGACGGTCGACGCGCTGATGAAGCTCGACCTCGCCGCCGGCGTCGATGTCGAGATCAAGCTGGCCTGAGCCAGCTGAGGGCCCTCGCGAAAGCGGGGGCTTTCTCCTTCCGGCGCATTCCCGCAGGGGAATGCAGGTGAAGGGGTGGACAGGGAAGCGCTGCTGACGTAAAGGCGCGCCTCCACACGAGATTCGCGATTCCCTCGAAGGGGATTCGCCAGGTTCCTCCACCGGATCGATCCCGATCCAAAGCAAGGAACAGGAGGGCGCCCAGGGCGCACTCACATCGCGATAGGGATACCGCCGGCCTCTTCGGAGAACCGGGTCTGCGTCCCCCGTCGCCTCTCTCTTCGGAGAGGGGTTCAGCCCGGACGGGGGCTCGCATCATATTTTCGGGCTGAGGCACGCACCCGTGGGAATTCCCCCTCGGGTGCCTATGCATAGGAGCAACTGGTCATGCGCACTGGCGTGATCGCGAAGAAGTTGGGGATGACCCGCCTGTTCCAGGACGACGGCCGCCACGTGCCGGTCACCGTTCTGGCACTCGAAGGCGTTCAGGTCGTCTCCGTCCGCGAAAAGGATCGTGACGGCTATACGGCCGTCCAGCTCGGCGCCGGCACGGCGAAGAGCAAGAATGTCGCCAAGCCGCAGCGCGGCCACTTCGGCAAGGCCGAAGTCGAGCCCAAGGCTGTCGTCCATGAGTTCCGCGTCGACGCGGACGGCCTGCTCGAAGTGGGCGCCGAGATTTCGGCCGACCACTATGTCGCCGGCCAGTTCGTCGACATCCAGGGCAAGACCCAGGGCAAGGGCTTTGCGGGCGGCATGAAGCGTTGGGGCTTCGGCGGTCTGCGCGCCACCCACGGCGTCTCGGTCTCGCACCGCTCGCTCGGTTCGACCGGTCAGCGCCAGGATCCGGGCAAGGTCTTCAAGAACAAGAAGATGGCCGGTCACATGGGTGACAAGTTCCGCACGCAGCAGAACCTCGAGATCGTCGGCACCGACGTCGAGCGCGGCCTCATCTTCGTCAAGGGCTCGGTCCCTGGCTCGAAGGGCGGCTGGCTGTTCGTCAAGGACGCCGTCAAGGTCGACCGTCATGCCGATGCGCCGTTCCCGGCCGGCCTGAAGCAGGTCGCTAACAACAACGACACCGCCCCTGCGGAAACCCCGGCCGACACGGTCGAGGCTCCCGAGGCGACCGAAGGCCAGGAGGGCTGAACGTGAAGGTCAAGGTTCAAACCCTCGACGCGAAGGCATCGGGCGACATCGAGCTCAACGAGGCCGTTTTCGGCGTCGAGCCGCGCGCCGACATCCTGCACCGCGTCGTCACCTGGCAGCTCGAGAAGCGTCGCGCCACCGCGCGCGGCACTCGCGAGCGTGCTGACGTCGCCCGCTCGGGCAAGAAGTTCGGGCGCCAGAAGGGCGGCGGTACCGCCCGTCACGGCGATCGCCGCGCTCCGGTGTTCATTGGTGGTGGTAAGGCACACGGCGCCCGCGTCCGTGACTTCAATCCCGGCCTGAACAAGAAGATCCGCGCGCTGGGCCTGAAGATGGCCCTCAGCAGCCACGCCAAGGCGGGTTCGCTGGTCGTCCTCGACGCGTTCGGCACTGCCAAGACGGCGGAGCTGAAGGCGCAGTTCGCGAAGCTCGGCACCGGTCGCACCGCGCTGGTGATCGACGGTGAGGCCGGCAACGGCTTCCTCGCGGCCCGCAACCTGGTGGGCGTCAACGTCCTGCCGGCGGTCGGCGCCAACGTCTATGACATCCTGAAGCACGACACGCTGGTCCTGACCCGCGCTGCCGTCGAGAAGCTGGAGGCGCGCTTCAATGGCTAAGAAGCAGGCAGCCGCGATCGACAACCGTCACTATGACGTGATTGTCGCGCCGCACATCACCGAGAAGTCGACTCTGGTCTCCGAGCACAACGCCGTTGTGTTCAAGGTCGCCGGCGACGCCACCAAGCCCGAGATCAAGGCCGCTGTCGAAGCGCTGTTCTCGGTCAAGGTCACGGGCGTCAACACGATCGTCCAGAAGGGCAAGACCAAGAAGTGGAAGGGCGCTCCCTACAAGCGCTCGGACATCAAGAAAGCGATCGTGACGCTCGCCGATGGCGACCAGATCGACGTGACGACGGGAATCTGAGGCGATGGCACTCAAGAATTATAATCCGACGTCGCCTGGCGTCCGCGGCCTGATCCTGATCGACCGTTCGGCCCTGTACAAGGGTCGTCCGGTCAAGGCTCTGACCGAGGGCAAGACCAAGACCGGCGGCCGCAACAACAAGGGTCACGTGACTTCGCGCGGCATCGCCGGCGGTCACAAGCAGCGCTATCGCATCGTCGATTTCAAGCGCCGCCTGTGGGACGTCGAGGGCACCGTCGAGCGGATCGAATATGATCCCAACCGCACCGCGTTCATCGCGCTGGTCAACTACGGCAAGGACGAAGCGGGCAAGGACCGCGTCGCCTACATCATCGCTCCGCAGCGCCTCGGCGTTGGCGACAAGGTGATCGCCGGCAAGAAGACCGACGTGAAGCCGGGCAATGCCATGGAACTCGGCCAGATGCCGGTCGGCACCATCGTCCACAACGTGGAGATGAAGCCGGGCAAGGGCGGCCAGATCGCCCGTTCGGCAGGCACCTATGTGCAGGTCGTCGGTCGTGACCGCGGCATGGTCATCGTTCGCCTGAACTCGGGCGAGCAGCGCTACATCCACGGCAATTGCATGGCGACGGTCGGTGCGGTGTCCAACCCGGACAACCAGAACACCAACCTTGGCAAGGCTGGCCGTAACCGCTGGAAGGGCATCCGCCCGCTAACCCGCGGTGTTGCGAAGAACCCGGTCGACCACCCGCACGGCGGTGGTGAAGGCCGGACCTCGGGCGGCCGTCATCCGGTCACGCCGTGGGGCAAGCCGACCAAGGGTGCGCGCACCCGCCACAACAAGGCGACGGACAAGATGATCATCCGCAGCCGTCACGCGAAGAAGAAGGGCTAAACCATGGCTCGCTCCGTTTGGAAGGGTCCCTTCGTGGACCTCCACCTGCTCAAGAAGGCGCAGACCGCGCAGGAGCAGGGCACCCGCGCCGGTCCGATCAAGACCTGGTCGCGCCGCTCGACGATCCTGCCGGACTTCGTCGGCCTGACGTTCAGCGTCTACAATGGCCGCAAGTTCGTCCCGGTCTCGGTCAACGAGGACATGGTCGGCATGAAGCTCGGCGAGTTCGCGCCGACCCGGTTCTTCCCGGGCCACGCTGCCGACAAGAAGGGTAAGCGCTAATGAGCAAGCCTGCAGCCCCCCGCAAGGTCGGTGACAAGGAAGCCCTTGCCGTCGCCACGCAGATCCGTGGTTCAGCCCAGAAGCTGAACCTCGTCGCGGGCCTGATCCGCGGCAAGAAGGCAGAGGACGCGCTGAACATCCTTCAGTTCTCGACCAAGGCCATGGCCGTCGACGCGCGCAAGGTTCTCGCCTCGGCGATCGCCAATGCGGAAAACAACCACAACCTCGACGTCGACGCGCTCGTCGTCGCCGAGGCTTCGGTCGGCAAGTCGATCACGATGAAGCGCTTCGCGACCCGCGGCCGTGGCAAGTCCACCCGCATCCTGAAGCCGTTCAGCCGTCTTCGCATCGTCGTCCGCGAGCAGGAAGAAGCATAATGGGTCACAAGAGCAACCCGATCGGCCTTCGCCTCCAGGTCAACCGCACCTGGGACAGCCGCTGGTTCGCCGAGGGCGCCGACTATGGCCGGCTCCTCATGGAGGACCTCAAGATCCGCAAGTACATCGTCGAGACGCTGCCCCAGGCCGCGATCTCGAAGGTGGTGATTGAGCGCCCGGCCAAGCTGTGCCGCGTGTCGATCTACGCTGCCCGTCCCGGTGTGATCATCGGCAAGAAGGGCTCGGACATCGAGAAGCTGCGCAAGACGCTGAGCGCGATGACCTCGAGCGACGTGAGCCTGAACATCGTCGAGATCCGCAAGCCGGAAGTCGACGCCAAGCTCGTCGCCCAGGGCATCGCCGATCAGCTCGAGCGTCGTATCGCCTTCCGCCGCGCCATGAAGCGCGCGGTGCAGTCAGCGATGCGTCTCGGCGCCGAGGGCATCCGGATCAACTGCGGCGGCCGTCTCGGCGGCGCCGAGATCGCCCGTTCGGAATGGTATCGCGAGGGTCGCGTTCCGCTGCACACGCTGCGCGCGAACATCGATCACGCCACTGCCGAAGCGCACACCGCCTATGGCGTCTGCGGCGTGAAGGTGTGGATCTTCAAGGGTGAGATCCTCGGCCACGATCCGATGGCGACCGATCGCCTCAACCTGGAATCGCAGACGACGGGCGTTCGCCCGGCGCGCGACGACCGTCGCTAAGGGTTAGGACAGAACAATGCTGCAACCGAAGCGCACCAAGTTCCGCAAGGCCTTCAAGGGCCGCATCCATGGCGACGCCAAGGGTGGCACTGCGCTGAACTTCGGGTCGTATGGCCTGAAGGCGATGGAGCCGGAGCGGATCACCGCCCGTCAGATCGAGGCGGCTCGCCGCGCGATCACCCGTCACATCAAGCGCCAGGGCCGTCTCTGGATCCGCATCTTCCCGGACGTGCCGGTCTCGTCCAAGCCTGCTGAAGTCCGCATGGGCTCGGGCAAGGGCTCGCCGGAATTCTGGGTCGCCCGCGTCAAGCCGGGCCGCATCCTGTTCGAGCTGGACGGCGTTCCCGGCCCGCTCGCCGCGGAAGCGTTCGAGCGTGCGGCGATGAAGCTGCCGATCAAGGTCAAGGTCGTGGCTCGCCTCGGCGATACCTCGCACCTGGAGGGTTGATAGAATGACCAAGGCTACCGATCTTCGTGCGAAGACCGAAGACCAGCTGAGCGACGAGCTCGGCAACCTGAAGCGCGAGGCGTTCAACCTCCGTTTCCAGGCCGCGACCAGCCAGCTCGAAAAGCCGAGCCGCGTTCGCGAGGTCCGTCGGGACATCGCCCGTATCAAGACGCTGCAGAACGAGCGCTCGCGCTCGGCTGCCAAGTAAAGGACGAAACCATGCCGAAGCGCGTGCTGACCGGGAACGTGGTTTCCGACAAGGGCGACAAGACGGTTGTCGTGCTGGTGGAGCGTAAGGTGAAGCACCCGCTCTACGGCAAGATCATCCGCCGCTCGAAGAAGTATCATGCCCATGACGAGGGCAATGAGTACAAGGCCGGCGAGACCGTGCGCATCGAAGAGACTGCGCCGATCTCCAAGCTGAAGACCTGGAAGGTGATCGAGCGGGTGAACACCCACGCGACCCCGACCAAGTCGGACGCCGCCGCCTAATCTTTTTAACTGGAACCACCGGGCAGGTCCCGGAAGGCCGAACGAGAAGGAACCGGATCGATGATCCAGATGCAGTCCAATCTCGACGTCGCTGACAACAGCGGCGCGAAGCGGGTGCAGTGCATCAAGGTGCTGGGCGGATCGAAGCGTCGCTTCGCCTCCGTGGGCGACGTCATCGTCGTCAGCATCAAGGAAGCTGCTCCCCGCGGCAAGGTGAAGAAGGGTGACGTGCACCGCGCCGTCATCGTCCGCACCGCCAAGGACGTCCGCCGCGCCGATGGCTCGGTGATTCGCTTCGACGGCAACGCTGCCGTCCTGGTCAACAAGAACGAGGAGCCGATCGGCACCCGTATCTTTGGCCCGGTGGTCCGCGAGCTGCGCTCGAAGGGCTTCATGAAGATCATTTCGCTCGCCCCCGAGGTGCTGTGATGGCTGCTGCCAAGATCAAGAAGGGCGACCAGGTCATCGTCCTGTCCGGCAAGGACAAGGGACGGACCGGCGAGGTCGTCAAGGCGCTCCCGAAGGACGGCAAGGTCGTCGTGTCGGGCGTCAACATCGCCGTGCGTCACCGCAAGGCTTCGCAGACCAACCCGCAGGGCGGTCTCGAGCGTTCGGAAGCGCCGATGGCAGTGTCCAAGGTCGCGCACGTGACCAAGGACGGCAAGCCGACGCGCGTCCGCTTCGAAGAGCGTGACGGCAAGAAGGTTCGCGTCGCCGTCAAGACCGGGGAGGTCATCAATGGCTGATTCCTACACGCCGCGCATGCGCAAGCTCTATGACGAGCAGATCGCCAAGGCGATGACCGAGAAGTTCGGTTACAAGAACGTCATGGAAGTGCCGAAGATCGACAAGATCACGCTCAACATGGGCGTGGGCGAAGCGACGCAGGACAAGAAGAAGGTCGAGCAGGCAGCGTCCGAAATGGAGCTGATCGCCGGCCAGAAGCCTGTCATCACCAAGGCGAAGAAGTCGATCGCGCAGTTCAAGCTGCGCGAGGGCATGCCGATCGGCGTGAAGGTCACCCTTCGCCGCGAGCGCATGTACGAGTTCCTCGACCGCTTCATCACGATCGCGCTTCCGCGCGTTCGCGACTTCCGTGGGCTGAACCCGAAGAGCTTCGACGGCCGTGGCAACTATGCCTGTGGCCTGAAGGAGCAGCTCGTGTTCCCCGAGATCAACTATGACCGCATCGACAAGGTGCGCGGCATGGACGTGATCGTGACCACCACCGCCAAGACCGACGAAGAAGCTCGCGAGCTCCTCCGTCTCTTCGGCTTCCCGTTCCCGCAGGATGCGGACGGCGAAGCGAAGCAGGCAGCGTAAGGGAAAGAGAACTTAAGTCATGGCGAAACTGAGTTCCATCAATAAGAACGAGCGTCGCAAGCAGCTGGTGAAGAAGTACGCCGGCAAGTATGCGAAGCTCAAGGCGATCGCGAACGATGAGAGCCTCGATGAGACCGAGCGTCTCATCGCGCGCCTCAAGATGGCCGAGATCCCCAGGAACGGTAATCCGACCCGCATCCGTAACCGGTGCGAGCTGACCGGCCGCCCGCGCGGCTATTACCGCAAGTTCCGTCTCGCACGCGTGATGCTGCGCGATCTGTCCAATAAGGGACTGATCCCCGGCGTCACCAAGTCGAGCTGGTAAGGACTGACACATGGCAGTGACCGATCCCCTGGGTGATATGCTCACCCGCATCCGCAACGGCCAGCGCGCCCGCAAGGACTCCGTCCTTACGCCGGCGAGCAAGCTGCGTGCGCGCGTCCTCGACGTTCTTCAGCGCGAGGGTTATATCCGTGGCTACAGCGAAGAGCAGATGGGCCCCGCGGCCGGCATCCGCATCGAGCTGAAGTATTTCGAGGGCCAGCCGGCGATCAAGCACGTCGCGCGCGTCTCGAAGCCCGGCCGCCGCGTCTATTCGGGCTCGCAGGAGCTTCCGCGTATCCGCAACGGCCTCGGCATCACGATCGTCTCGACGCCTCGCGGTGTTCTGTCCGACGCGGAAGCGCGCGAGCAGAATGTCGGCGGCGAAGTGCTCGCGGAGGTGTTCTGATGAGCCGCATCGGTAAGAAGCCGGTCACGGTTCCGGCAGGCGTCACCGCCACGATCGACGGCCGCGTGCTGAACGTGAAGGGCCCCAAGGGCGCCCTTTCGCTCAACCTGCGCGACGAGATCAGCTACACGCTCGAGGACGGCGGCATCCTGGTGAAGCCGGCGAACGAGACCAAGCAGGCGCGTGCCTTCTGGGGCATGCAGCGCACGCTGGTCCAGAACCTCGTCACCGGCGTGACCGAGGGCTTCTCCAAGAAGCTCCTGATCACCGGCGTCGGCTACCGCGCGAACTCGCAGGGCAAGAAGCTCAAGCTTCAGCTCGGCTATTCGCACGACGTCGATATCGACGTGCCGGAAGGCATCGAGGTCAAGACCCCGGATCAGACCACGGTCGAGATCTCGGGCATCGACAAGCAGAAGGTCGGCCAGATTGCGGCCGAGATTCGCCGCTGGCGGAAGCCTGAGCCGTACAAGGGCAAGGGCATCAAGTACGACGGCGAGTTCATCTTCCGTAAGGAAGGGAAGAAGAAGTGATCAGCACCAAGGGTCTCTCGCTTTTCGCGAAGCGTCGTCGCCGCAACCGTACGTCGCTGCGTGCACGTGCCGGTGGTCGTCCGCGTCTTTCGATCCATCGCTCGGGCAAGCACATCTATGCCCAGGTGATCGACGATGCCGCCGGCAAGACCGTCGCATCGGCTTCCACCCTCGAGAAGGACGTGCGCGGCAAGACCGGCGCGACCATCGCCGCGGCGCAGGAAGTCGGCAAGCGCGTTGCCGAGGCTGCCAAGGCAGCCGGCGTCACGCAGGTCGTCTTCGACCGCGGTGGCTTCCTCTACCATGGCCGCGTCAAGGCGCTGGCCGATGCCGCTCGTGAGAGCGGGCTGGAGTTCTGAGAATGGCTGACGAAAACAACCAGGCGCCGGAAGGCGCGGGCTTCGAGGCGGCTCCGGACGCCGGTGCGCCCCAGGAGCAGCAGGGTCGTGGCCGTGGCCGCGGCCGTGGCGGCCCCGGCGGCGGCAACAACCGTGGCGGCCGTGACGGCAACCGTGGCCGTCGCGACGATCGTCGCGGTGGTCCGGGTGCCGAGGACGGCGGCGAGGAGCTGATCGAGAAGCTGGTCCACATCAACCGCGTCTCGAAGACGGTGAAGGGCGGCAAGCGCTTCGGCTTCGCGGCGCTGGTCGTCGTGGGCGACGGCAAGGGCCGTGCAGGCTTCGGCCATGGCAAGGCGCGCGAAGTGCCGGAAGCCATCTCGAAGGCGACTGCGGCCGCCAAGAAGGCAATGGTCCGCATTCCGCTCAAGGAAGGCCGCACGCTGCATCACGACGGCAAGGGCCATTTCGGCGCTGGCCGCGTGACCATCCGCTCGGCGCCGCAGGGCACCGGCATCATCGCGGGTGGCCCGATGCGCGCCATCTTCGAGAGCCTGGGCGTTGCCGACGTCGTGACCAAGTCGGTCGGCACGTCGAACCCCTACAACATGATCCGCGCCACCTTCGAGGCGCTGGTGGACCAGACTTCGCCGAAGTCGGTCGCCCAGCGGCGCGGCAAGAAGATCGCCGACCTGCTCGGCCGCGGTGGTTCGCAGACCGCCGAGGCGGATGCAGCCGCGATCGCGGAGTAAGCGACATGGCGAAGATCAAGATCCAGCAGATCGGCTCGCCGATCCGCCGCACCAAGGATCAGCGCGCAACGCTGATCGGCCTTGGCCTGAACAAGATGCACAAGGTCTCGGAGCTGGAAGACAGCCCCGAGGTCCGCGGCATGATCCGCAAGCTGCCGCACATGGTGAAGGTGCTCGAGGGCTAAGCCTTCGTCCGCTGCCAGCGACAAACAGGGAAGGGGCGACAGGCGACTGTCGCCCCTTTTCGTTTGCCGGTGCCTCCCGGTGGCGCGTTCCCTACAGGCAGCTGCCCTTGATGCCCTGGGCGGGCTGCATCACCACGCTCTGGCTGTTGCCGGAGCTTTGCATGCTCTTGAGCGCTGCGCCCTGCTTCGCCACGGTATCGCACAGGAGCTGAACCCGCTCCTTCAGCGTGCCGACGTCCTTCTCCAGCCGATCGATCCGCACGTCGAGGACCAGGGCCGGGCTCATCTCGACCGGCTTCGCGTTCGAGACCGTAATGGGCTTGCCGCTCTGCGAAAACGCCGTCCCGGCCAGCCCGCCGCTGATCGCGATAAGGCCGGCGGCAATGATGGTCTTGCGGATCACGTGCTTTCTCCTCGCTGGATTTCACGAGGAGAGACGGCGTTCCCGGGCAAAGCCGGACAAGTCGCCGCTCACGCCGCAGCGCGCACCGTCGGGTCGCGCTGCACGGTGAAGCAGACCATCGCACCGCGCGCCAGGTTCTCCGCCTGCAGCACGCCGCCATGCGCTTCGATGATGCTGCGGCAGATCGACAGGCCGATCCCCAGGCCGTGCCCTGCCTTGGTGGAGATGAAGGGCATGTTGATCTGGGCGAAGACGGCCTCCGGGAAGCCCGGGCCGGTATCCTCGACGATGATCTTGAGGAACTCGTCCGATGCGATCGTGCTGGTGATGCGGATCGCGCGCTGCTCGAGCGGCAAATGCGCCATCGCCTCCTCGGCGTTGCGGATCAGGTTGACCAGCACCTGCTGGATCTGGATCCGGTCGATCAGCGCGCGGATCGGCGGCTGTATCCCGGAATAGGTGATCCGCGCCGAGGGAGCGACCTTTGCCCCGCGCGCCAGTTCGATGGCGTCGTTGATGACGTCGTCGATCGGCTCGATGCGCATCTCGGCGCTGCCCTTGGCGAGATAGTCGCGGATGCGCCGGATGATGTCGCCCGCGCGGGCGATCTGGCCGCGTGCCTGGCCGATCTGTGCGGCGGCGGCCTCGCGCGAGCCGTCGCCCTTGAGCAGGATTTCGCCCACCGAAAGGAAGTTCGATGCGGCAGCAAGGGGCTGGTTGAGCTCGTGCGCCAGGCCGCCCGCCATCTCGCTCAGCGACGACACGCGGGCGCTATGGGCGAATTCGTCGCGGATCACATCGAAGCGGCGCTGCGCCTGCTGCTGATTGGAGACGTGGCGGAAATAGAGCGCGAGCAGCGCCCCCACCACCAGGGTCAGCGCCGAGACCAGGATCAGGAACCAGCGCGCGCGCTGCCGGGCCGGGGCGAAGATGTCGCTCTCGCCGATGCCCGAGGTGACGAAGATCGGGTAGTTGGCGAGCCGCTGGTGGCTGAACAGCCGGCGCTTGCCGTCGATCGCGCTCGGCCCCCAATATTCGCCATTGGGCGCGGCCTTCTGGTGCTGCATCACCAGCGTGTCGTTCAGGTTCTGCCCCCAGCTCACGACGTCGCCTTCGCGCCGCGCCAGCGTGATGCCGCGCAGCGAGATGATCGAGATCAGGTCCTCGGGCCGGTAGCGCAGCCCTGCGTTGAAATCGACGAACCGGTCGGTCGGCACATCGACTGCCACCGCGCCGGCAAAGGCGCCGTGTGCGTCGCGCCAGGAGCGGGCGACCAGCACCACCGCGCCCTTCGAATCGAGCGCCTCGTTGGGGTCGGAGACGGCCCGCGCGACGCCGGGGGCGCTCTCCAGCTCGCGGAACACCCGCTTGTCCTTCACATTGACCGGCCCGCGCTGCTTGGTGGTGAAGCGGATATTGCCGTCGCGGTCGGCGATCTCCGCGCCGGTGATGATCGGGCCGAAATAGCGGGGCAGCGTGATCAGCTTGGGCGCCGCGCTGCCCACAGGGGCGACCAGGCTGCCATAGTGCTCGCCCAGATATTCGGTGGCGAGATCCGCCAGCTCGAGCGTGCGCCGGACATATTGCTCGAAGGCGACGACCCGGTTGCGATTCTCCCGCGAGGCCGACTGGATGGCGACCGCCCGGTCTTCCTGGATCTGCCAGATCACTGCGATCCAGGCGATGACGACGAACAGGATCGCCGCCGCGACGACGATCCGCGCTGCTGGCTGGCGCAGGATGGTCCAGAAAATCTTCATCGCCGTGCACCTTGCGCGGTCTGCCGAAAGGGCGGCAAGTTCGATCTTATACGGGGTAGGTGCGGCGGGCGGAACCGCGGGCGGACGCCGTGGCACCTGCACGAAAACAGGGGTGACAAAGCGCGATCCCGCCGCTATGGGCCCCGCTTCCTTACAACGCGCGACAAAAGCGAAAGCGAGTGCACGATCATGAAGCTTAACGAACTCACCGACAACCAGGGCGCCCGCCACCGCAAGATCCGCGTCGGACGCGGCATCGGCTCGGGCAAGGGCAAGACCGCTGGCCGCGGCCAGAAGGGTCAGAAGAGCCGCGAAGGCGTCTCGATCAACGGGTTCGAGGGCGGTCAGATGCCGCTCCACATGCGCATCCCGAAGCGCGGCTTCAACAACATCTTCGCCAAGGACTATGCCGAGGTGAACCTGGGCGCGATCCAGAAGGCGATCGATTCGGGCAAGCTGACCGCGACTGACCTGACCCAGGCCGAGCTGAACGCGGCGGGCCTGACCCGTGGCGGCAAGGACGGCGTCCGCCTCCTCGCCAAGGGCGAGCTCAAGGCCAAGCTGAACTTCACCGTTGCCGGCGCGTCGAAGAGCGCGGTCGAGGCGGTCGAGAAGGCTGGCGGCACCGTGACGATCCCCGAGATCGTGCCGGCGGCGGAGAAGGCCAAGGCCAAGCACCGCGTCGTGCAGAAGGTCCGCGCCGCGGACAAGGAAGCCAAGAAGGCCGCCGCCAAGGCGTAACCATGCTGTTCCCCGGCCGCGCGCCGGGGCCCAGCATCACGCCGTTCGGTGACTTGTCCCCAGCCCTGGGCCGGGGACAGATTGCCCTGAGGGTTGGACACCCTATATGAACGGCGGGGGGCGGAAACGCTCATCCGCCGTTTCTGTTTCCGGGACCTAAGACAACATGGCCTCCGCCTCCGATCAACTTGCTTCCAGCATCAACCTGGCGAAGTTCGCCAAGGCGACCGACCTCAAGAAGCGTCTGTGGTTTACCCTCGGCGCCCTGATCGTCTTCCGCATGCTGAGCTACGTGCCGCTTCCGGGCGTCGACCCGACCCAGCTCAACCTGCTCGCGCAGCAGACGGCGGGCGGTGTGCTCGATTTCTTCAACAACTTCACCGGCGGCGCGCTCAATCGCATGTCGATCGTGGCGCTGGGCGTGATGCCCTACATCACTGCCTCGATCGTGGTGCAGCTCGCCACCTCGCTGAGCCCCACGCTCAACGCGATCAAGAAGGAAGGCGAGAGCGGCCGCAAGCGCCTCAACCAGTATACGCGCTACGGCACCGTCGCGCTGACTGCGGTGCAGGGCTATTTCATCGCCGTCGGCCTCGAGAGCTTCGGCGCGCAGCAGGGCCTGCAGCCCGTCGTCGAGCCCGGCATGATCTTCCGCATCGGCGCGGTCGTCTCGCTGATCGGCGGCACCATGTTCCTGATGTGGATCGGTGAGCAGATCACCAATCGCGGCATCGGCAACGGCATCTCGCTGATCATCATGGCCGGCATCGTCGCCCGCCTGCCCACCACGCTCGTCCAGCTGTTCGAGAGCGGCCGCACCGGCTCGATCGATCCGCTGCGCCTGCTGACGATCATCGTCGGCGTGGCGGTGCTCGTGCTGTTCATCTGCTTCATGGAGCGCGCCCAGCGCCGCATCCTGATCCAGTATCCCAAGCGGCAGACCGCAAGGGGCGTGCAGGCCGAGCGCAGCCACCTGCCGCTCAAGCTCAACACCGCCGGCGTGATCCCGCCGATCTTCGCCTCGTCGCTGCTGCTGCTGCCGCTGACGATCACCCAGTTCGCCGGCAACATGACCGCGGGCGAGAACTGGTGGAGCGACGTGGTGATCAACATGAACCAGTGGCTGCGCCACGGTTCGCCGGTCTACATGTCGCTCTACGGCCTCGGCATCATCTTCTTCTCCTTCTTCTACACCGCCGTGGTGTTCAATCCGGAGGAGACCGCCGAGAACCTCAAGCGCTATGGCGGGTTCATCCCGGGCATCCGCCCGGGCAAGAACACCGAGCTGTACTTCGATTACGTGCTCACCCGCATCACCGTGATCGGCGCGGCCTATCTGACGATCATCTGCCTCGTTCCCGAAGCAGTGTTCTCGTCGATGAGCATTCCGTTCCTGATGGGCGGCACCAGCCTGCTCATCGTCGTCAACGTGACGATGGACACGGTGACTCAGATCCAGTCGCACCTGCTGGCGCACCAGTATGGCGACCTGATCAAGAAGGCGAAGCTGAAGGGCCGCGCGCGCTGAGCGCGGCCCGAACTGGCCGAAACTGAGGGGATAGGCTTAGTGAATATCATCCTGTTGGGCCCGCCGGGAGCCGGCAAGGGCACCCAGGCTAGTCGGCTCGAGGCGGAGCGCGGCATGGTCCAGCTCTCCACGGGCGACATGCTGCGGGCTGCGCGCAAGGCGGATACGCCGCTCGGCCACCAGGTCGCGGAGGTCATGGACTCGGGCGCGCTGGTTTCCGACGAGATCGTCTCGGCGCTGATCGACGAGAAGCTCGGCACGCTGTCCGTCGACCAGGGCACGATCTTCGACGGCTATCCGCGCACGGCGCCGCAGGCCGAGTCGCTCGACGAGATCCTCGACGCGCATGATCGTGCGCTCGATTTCGTCATCGAGCTGGTCGTCGACGAGGATGCGCTGGTCGAGCGCATCACCGGCCGCTTCACCTGCGCCAATTGCGGTGCCGGCTATCACGACAAGTTCAAGCTGCCCAAGGTCGAGGGCACGTGCGACGTCTGCGGGCATCACGAGTTCAAGCGCCGCCCCGACGACAATGAAGAGACCGTGCGCACCCGCATGGCCGAATATCGCGCCAAGACCGCGCCGATCCTGCCGATCTACGAGGCCAAGGGCCTGGTGCGCGCAGTCGACGGCATGGCCGACATCGCCGAAGTCGGCGCGCAGATCGATGCGATCCTCGACGGCAAGGCCTGACGGCCCAGCCACCCGTTTGCGAAGGGCGCGGTAGCAATACCGCGCCCTTTTCGTTTGGGAGCCACACAATTCCTCCCCGAGCTTGTCTCGGGGAGGGGGACCGCGCCCGCAGGGCGTGGTGGAGGGGCCGGCGCGACGCGCCGGTGCCCGGCGAGCGCCTCCACCATTCGCCGCGCGAATGGCCCCTTCCCGAGGCAAGCCCGGGCCCCAATTCCACCCCCGCAACATTACGATTTTGTCATGCCCCGGTCACCGCCTCGGGCACCCCTGGCGGCTATCAGAAGCCCATGGCCGGCACCTGCTGGCCAGCAGCTTAGGTCACCCGCATGCGGTTGCCCCGGTTGCTCTTCCCGGCTCGGCATCGATCTCCGCCCCGTGATCGCCGCCGCCGCGCTTGTCCGGACATGCCCCCGTCCGCGCCGAGCCTGCCGGGAAGAGCGCATGGCGCCCCTGCGGCCCCTGAAGTCGCCGATGCTGCCCTGGCATCGACGCAACGGCCGGCGGACACCCCCTTGTTCGCCGGCCGCCCTTCTCATGGCAGGGCGGAGGATGGTCGTGACGCACCACATCCTGATCGTCGAGGACGATGCCGCCTCGCTCGACTTCGTGCTGCGCGGCCTCGACGCCGAGGGGCTCGACATCGAGACCTGCAGCGAGGGCCTTGCGGGCCTGGCGCGCGCTGCCGAGGGCGATTTCGACCTGTGGATCCTCGATCGCATGCTTCCGGGCATGGACGGCCTGTCGCTGCTCGCCGAGCTGCGCGCCCAGGGGCTGCGTACGCCGGCGATCATGCTCTCCGCGCTCGGCACGGTCGACGACAAGGTGACCGGGCTCACTGCCGGCGCCGATGACTATCTCGCCAAGCCCTTTTCGCTCGCCGAGCTGCGCGCGCGTATCGCCGCGCTGCTGCGCCGGGCCGAGCGCGACGCCGGCGAGGCGCAAGCGACTCGCATCGTCGTCGGCGATCTCGAGATCGACCTGCTCAGCCGCACGGTGGCGCGGGGCGGCCGGGCGGTGCCGCTGGTCGCCCGCGAGTTCCACTTGCTCGAATTCCTCGCGCGGCACGCCGGCGAGGTGGTCACGCGGACGATGATGCTCGAAAGCGTGTGGAACTGCCGCTTCGATCCCGGATCGAACGTCGTCGACGTCCATATCGGCCGCCTGCGCCGCAAGCTCGAGGAGGGCGCCGCGCCGATCCTCCACACGGTGCGCGGGGCCGGCTATCGCCTCGCGGTCGAGGGATAGCGCCTGCGCCACGTTGCAGGTGCCGCCAGGCTTGCAATGTAGGATTTCGCCTGCTCTCTGGAGGAGTGGGGTCGAAGCCCTTCGCGCATGCGTAGGTGTGTCAAGAGATTCAACGAATCGTTCAACCGCCCGGTTGAACGTCGCATCGGGGGACAGGCGCCCCGGCGGGCTGCTTGGCGGCGGGGTCAGGATGGTGTATGAGTCCGTTTCCGGCAAAAGGCTTGCCCGCAACGCTTGACTCAGCGTTGGCGGACGCATATGTCGCCCATCTTCCGAAACACCGGTGTCCGGCGGCGTCCTTGTGCGCTCGTCGTGCCACTGCATTTCGGAAACAACGCTACGAGATGGGACGCGAGCTGCCATGCGGCGTCCCGTGGAGCTGGGAGAACAAATTCCATGGCACGTATTGCGGGTGTAAATATCCCGACCAACAAGCGCGTCGTTATCGCGCTGCAGTATATCCACGGCATTGGCGCGACCAAGGCCAAGGAAATCACCGCCAAGCTCAACATCGCCGACGATCGCCGCGTCCAGGACCTTTCGGACCAGGAAGTGCTGCAGATCCGTGAAGCGATCGACGCCGGCTACACCGTGGAAGGCGACCTGCGTCGCCAGACCGCGATGAACATCAAGCGTCTGATGGACTTGGCCTGCTACCGCGGTCTCCGTCACCGTAAGGGCCTCCCGGTCCGTGGCCAGCGCACGCACACCAATGCGCGCACCCGCAAGGGCAAGGCCAAGCCGATCGCCGGCAAGAAGAAGTAAGGGAGGGCTGAACCATGGCACGTGAACCGCAGCGTATTCGCCGTCGCGAACGCAAGAACATCACCGCCGGCGTCGCCCATGTGAACGCCAGCTTCAACAACACGATGATCACCATCACCGATGCCCAGGGCAACGCCATTTCGTGGTCGTCGGCCGGCATGATGGGCTTCAAGGGCTCGCGCAAGTCGACCCCGTACGCAGCCCAGGTTGCCGCCGAGGACGCGGGCCGCAAGGCCGCCGAGCACGGCGTGCGCACCCTCGAGGTTGAAGTGAAGGGCCCGGGTTCGGGCCGCGAGTCGGCGCTCCGCGCGCTGCAGGCGGTCGGCTTCCAGATCACGTCCATCCGCGACGTGACGCCGATCCCGCACAACGGCGTGCGTCCGTCGAAGCGTCGTCGCGTCTAAATCCTGCTTGCACCGCGGACCCTGAGGCGGGTCCGCGGTCTTGCAGTTATTACCTGGCGGGATGGCCTCAAGTCCCGCCCAACATGAGGAAAGCCCGTGTCGGTCAACGCTAAGAACTGGCAGGAACTCAAGAAGCCCAACGGCCTCGAGAAGAAGCCCGGTGGCGATCCCAAGCGCAAGTCGACCTTCGTGGCGGAGCCGCTCGAGCGCGGTTTCGGCCTGACGCTCGGCAACGCGCTGCGCCGCGTGCTGCTCTCGTCGCTGCAGGGTGCCGCGGTCACTTCGATCAAGATCGAGAACGTCCTCCACGAGTTCAGCTCGCTGGCGGGGGTTCGCGAGGACGTGACGGACATCGTCCTCAACGTGAAGCAGATCGCGCTCAAGATGCAGGGCGAAGGCCCGAAGCGCCTCCAGCTCGCGGCCACTGGCCCGGCTGAGGTCAAGGCTGGCGACATCGCCGTGTCGGGTGACATCGAGGTGATGAACCCCGATCTCGTCATCTGCCACCTCGACGATGGCGCGACGCTCAACATGGAACTGACCGCCGACACCGGCAAGGGCTATGTCCCCGCCGCGTCGAACCGTCCGGCCGATGCGCCGATCGGTCTGATCCCGGTCGACGCCCTGTACAGCCCGGTTCGCCAGGTTTCGTACAAGGTCGAGAACACCCGCGTCGGCCAGGAGCTCGACTACGACAAGCTCACGTTGAGCGTCGAGACCGATGGCACGATCAGCCCCGAGGACGCCGTGGCCTATGCCGCGCGCATCCTGCAGGACCAGCTGGCGCTGTTCGTCCACTTCGACGATTCGGCGATCACCCGCTCGGCTCCGATCGGCATGGCCGCTCCGGCTGCCGGCGGCGCTGCGGATACCGGTTCGGGCGACGCGTCGCAGATCAACCGCTACCTGCTGAAGAAGGTCGACGAGTTGGAGCTTTCGGTCCGCTCGGCCAACTGCCTCAAGAACGACAACATCATCTATATCGGCGATCTGGTCCAGAAGACCGAAGCCGAGATGCTGCGCACGCCGAACTTCGGCCGCAAGTCGCTCAACGAGATCAAGGAAGTCCTTTCGAGCATGGGGCTCCGCCTCGGGATGGAAATCCCGGGCTGGCCGCCCGAGAACATCGAAGAGATGGCCAAGAAGCTCGAGCAGGAGATCATGGGCTAAGCCCAGGATCCGAAGCGAGGAACAAGCGAAGGGCCGTCCCGAAAGGGGCGGCCCTTCTGCTTTTGCTTCATTCCGGAGCAATCGTTCCGCTTGTCAAATGACACCGCGCGCCATAATTTGCCTTCGGGGGAATTTCGGGGGGCATTTCCGTGCATTGGCAGCTTTTCCTGGCGGGCGCCGCGCTTGCGTGCGGCTTCTTGCCTGCAGGCGCCGCGGCGCAAACGACGACGGTACCGGCGCCGATCCAGGCCGTGGCAGCGCCGCTGCCGCCCGGCCCGGCCTGCGAGCCGTCGCTGACCATTCCGGCGCTGACGCCGGTCACCGTCGAGATGCTCGAGCCGCTGGGCAGCAAGATCAGCATGCCGGGTGCCTTCTTCGCACTTCGGCTCGCCGCACCGATCATCGTCGACGGAGTCGAGCTGCTCCCGGCGGGCGCCAGTGGCCGGGGGGAAGTCATCCACGCCAAGCGGGCGGGCGGCAGCGGCGCCGGCGGCGAGCTGGTGCTCGCGGCGCGCTTCCTCGAAGTCTGCGGCCGCCAGCTGCGGCTGCGCAGCATGCAGGTCTCGCCGAACGGCAAGTCAAAGACCGGCACGGTCGATTCGATCAACATGGCCAGCGCCGCGGTGGCGCCCGGGCTCAGCCTGATCGGCTTCATGATTAAGGGCGGGGAGGTCAACGTGCCGTCGGGCACGCTGGCCCAGGCCAAGACCGCCGAGCTCTTCACGCTCGCGCCGCCGGTGCAGGCGCCCGTGCCGGAGGCCGCACCTGCGGCGCTGCCGGCAACGCAATCGGTTCAATAAGCAAGGGAGGGGGAAACCATGTTCACCAAGCTCACCATCGCCGCCGCGGTCGCACTGACGGCGGTCGCCACGCCCGCCATCGCCGGCGACAAGGACGTCGCGCCGATCGCCATCCCTGCGCCGCCCGCCGGCAAGGGCCAGATCGTGTTCTACCGCCCTGGCGGCACCGGCTTCGCCATCGGCTGCTCGGTCAACGAGAAGGGCCAGAAGGTCAGCTCGCTCGGCGCTGGCAAGTATTTCATCATGGTCACCGAGCCGGGCCGTCACGAGTTCACCGTGAAGAGCGAGGCCAAGGACATGCTGGCGCTCGAGGTCGAGGCCGACGAGACGCAGTATGCCGCCTGCAAGATCAAGATGGGCATCATGGTCGGCCGTCCGGACATCCGTCCGTCGACCGAGGCGGAGTTCCGCGCCAAGAAGCTGAAGATGGTCGATGCCGACGACATGGGCCCCGGCGTCGGCGCGCTGCGTCCCGAGCAGGTCGCCGCGGCGCTCGCCGGCGGTCCGGCCCCCGCGACTCCGGCACCCGCAGCGCCGGCCGCGCCGCAGCAGTAATCGTGGAAAGGGCGGGGCGGCCTGGCCGTTCCGCCCCTCCGGGCTTGACTTTCGCGCCCGAATCCGCTTAGGGCGCGCCTTCGCGAAATTCGCAAAGGGTTATGGGCAGCGGCCCTTATCGCTGCCTGGTCCGGGGTACCTGATACGGCCCCCGAACGAACTGAAGGAAGTACCATGCGTCATCGTGTTGGCGGCCGTAAGCTGCAGCGTACCTCGGCCCACCGCATTGCGCTGTTCCGCAACCTGAGCGCCGCGCTCATCAAGCACGAGCAGATCACCACCACCGTCGCCAAGGCCAAGGAGCTTCGTCCCTATGTGGAGAAGCTGATCACGCTCGCCAAGAAGGGTGGCCTGTCCAACCGCCGCCTCGCCCATGCCCGTCTGCTCGACGATGCGCAGCTGGTGAAGCTGTTCGACGTGCTGGCGACCCGCTATGCCGATCGCAACGGCGGCTATACCCGCATCATCAAGACCGGCCCGCGCGCTTCGGACGCCTCGCCGATGGCGATCATCGAGTTCGTCGACCGCGACGTCTCTGCCAAGGGCCAGGATTCGGGCCCGGTGATGGCCGACGAGGATTTCGATGCCGTCGCCTGATCGGCCGCGCAAACGAGATAGGGAAGGGCGGTCGCACCAGGTGCGGCCGCCCTTTTCGTTTCAGGTCCGAAAGATTTCCTGTTCGTGCAGGTTCCCATATCCGCGGCATGAACAGGAATGCTTCTTCCAACCTTGGCGCCTGGCTTTCGGCCGGCATGGCGCTGGCGCCGCTCGGCGCGCTGATCTGGGCCGTTTCCGCGACATCCAGCCTCGGTTTCGCTTGAGCGCGGCGGCTCCGGGGCGCTAGGCCTGCGGCAAAGATCCAGTCGGAGAGCCTTGTGACCCAGTTCGCGTATCCCGAGACTCGCCGTGTCGATATGGTGGAGGAGCAGTTCGGGGTGAAGGTCGCCGATCCCTATCGCTGGCTCGAGAACGACGTGCGGGGCGATGCCGAGGTCGCCGCCTGGGTCGAGGCCGAGAACGAGGTGACCGACGCCTATCTCGCCACGCTGCCCGGCCGCGACTGGTTCAAGGCGCGCATCAAGCAACTGTTCGACTATGAGCGCTTCGGCGTGCCGCAGAAAAAGGGCGGCCGCTATTTCTACATGCACAATAGCGGGCTGCAGAACCAGGCGGTGCTGTTCGTGCGCGATGCGCTGGAGGGCGAGGGGCGGGTGTTGCTCGATCCCAATGGCTGGTCGGCGGACGGCGCCACGGCGCTCTCCGAATGGGTGCCTTCCGAGGATGGCCGCTACCTGCTCTATGCGGTGCAGGACGGCGGCACCGATTGGCGCGTCGCCAGGCTACTCGACGTCGCGAGCGGCGAGGACACCGGCGATGTCGTCCACGGCATGAAGTTCGCGCTGTCGGCGGTCTGGGCCAAGGACGGCAGCGGCTTCTATTATTCGCGCTATCCCGAGGTGGCGGCGGACGAGAAATTCCAGGCGCTCAACGAGAACCACAAGCTCTATTTCCATGCGCTCGGCACGCCCGAGAGCGCTGATCGGCTGGTCTACGAGACCCCCGACCAGCCGAAATGGAGCCACTATGCCCAGATCACCGACGATGGGCGCTGGCTGGTGATCACCACCAGCGAGGGCACCGACGACCGCTACCGGATCACGCTGATCGACCTGGAGGACCCGGCGCTTGCGCCGCGGGTGCTCATCGCGGAACTCGAGCATAGCTGGGGACTGGCCGGCAATGTCGGCACGACCTTCTACTGGGTGACCAACAAGGGCGCACCGCGCCACAAGATCGTGACGATGGACGTGGCGGCGGGCGCCGCTGCCACCGATCTCGTGTCCGAAGACGAGGCGACGCTGGAAGGTGCGGCGATCATCGGCGGCACGCTGATCGCCAGCTATCTGGTCGACGCGCGGACCGAAGTGCGCCGCTACGCGCTCGATGGCACCCCGCTCGCCCCGGTCGCGCTGCCCGGCGTCGGCACCGCTTCGGGCTTTGGCGGCGAACCCGACGATCCCGAGACCTTCTACGCCTTTACCAGCTTCAACGAGCCGGTGACGATCTATCGCTACGACATGGTGAGCGGCATCAGCACGCCCTGGGCCCAGCCCAGGCTCCTTTTCGATCCCGCCGACTACCGCGTAGAGCAGCGCTTCTTCGCGTCGAAGGACGGCACCCAGGTGCCGATGTTCATCGTCCGCAGCAAGGCGACCACCGGCCCGGCGCCGACCCTGCTCTGGGGCTATGGCGGCTTCAACGTGTCCTACACGCCGGGCTTCTCCGCCTCGCGGCTCGCCTGGCTCGAGCAGGGCGGGGTGTTCGTCCTCGCCAACATTCGCGGCGGCGGCGAATATGGCAAGGCGTGGCACGATGGCGGCCGGCTCGCCAACAAGCAGAACAGCTTCGACGACTTCATCGCGGCGGGCGAATATCTGATCCGCGAAGGCATCGCAGGCGAAGGCCAACTCGCGATCCAGGGCGGCTCCAATGGCGGGCTGCTGATCGGCGCGGTGGTCAACCAGCGGCCCGAGCTGTTCGCTGCGGCACTGCCTGCAGTCGGCGTGATGGACATGCTGCGCTTCGATCGCTGGACCGCGGGGCGCTACTGGGTCGACGACTATGGCTATCCGTCGAAGGAAGCCGATTTCCGCACGCTCCTGGCCTATTCGCCCTATCACAACATCAAGCCGGGCGTGTCGTACCCCGCGATCCTGGCGAGCACGGCGGATACCGACGATCGCGTGGTGCCCGGCCACACCTTCAAATATGTCGCCGCGATCCAGCATGCCGATATCGGCGACAAGCCGCACCTCGTCCGCATCGAGACGCGCGCCGGGCACGGCTCGGGCAAGCCGACCGACAAGATCATCGACGAGGCGGCGGACATCTGGGCGTTCACCGCGAAGTGGACCGGCCTTGACGTGAAGGCCACCCGAAGCCGTTCAGCCGCGTGACAGGCATGCATGCCTAGTTTCGTTCCGTCACAGTAACGGAGGCGGCAATGGGTGTGGGGAAACTTGCGTGCGTCACGGTTGCCACGTTTTCGATGGCGGGGCTGGCGATGCCCGCCCAGGCGCAGAGCTGGCACCCCGAGCACCGGCGGCACAAGCAGGACAAGTTCGACGTGGGCGATGCGATCGTCGGCGGCCTCGTCGTCGGCGGGCTGCTAGCGCTGGTATCGAGCAGCAAGAAGAAGCAGCGCGAGGACACCAGCTATGATGCGCCGCCGCCCGAGCGGGTCGCCGATGTCGGGCCCGAGGGCGTGACCAGCGCGCCGCAGCCGGTCGAGCCGGGCAGCGGTCCCATCGCCGAGACGCCTGCGCCCGATTCGGCGCGCTTCGACGGGCTCTATGACGAGGACGCCGCCGCCGATCGCTGCGCGATGGAAGCTGAGAGCCTGGGCGCGCATTATGCCCGGCTGGCACAGGTTTCCGCCGTCTCCAGCACGGTGTGGAATGGCAAGAGCTGGCTGGTGAAGGGGCAGCTCCAGCTCTCGCGCGGCTATCGGGACCAGGACCGCGAAGCGCATGGCTTCCGCTGCGCGCTGCGCCGCGGTGCCGAGCCGGTGGTGACGATCGAGGGCCTGCAATCGGCCGCTGGCGCGAACTGATCGACACCGCCCAAGAATAATCTCCGCGCCGGCCTTCCCCCCGGCGCCGGTTCTGGCTAAGCGCGCTGGGCATGGACCAGCATGCAGATTCCATCCTCATCGTCGATTTCGGAAGCCAGGTAACCCAGCTGATTGCGCGCCGCGTGCGCGAGGCGGGTGTCTATAGCGAGATCGCCCCCTACACCACCGCCGGCGAGGCGTTCGCGCGGATGAAGCCCAAGGGCATCATCCTCTCGGGCTCGCCCGCATCGGTGCTCGAAGAAGGCAGCCCGCGCGTGCCGCAGGAGATCTTCGACTCCGGCCTGCCGGTGCTCGGCATCTGCTACGGCCAGCAGGTGATGATGCAGCAGCTCGGCGGCACGGTGCAGCTCGGCGACAGCGGCGAGTTCGGCCGCGCCTTCATCGAGATCGACGATGGCTGCGTGCTGTTCGACGGCATGTGGCACGAGGGCGAGAACCACCAGGTGTGGATGAGCCATGGCGACAAGGTGACCAACCTCGCCCCCGGCTTCCGGCCGGTGGCGCACAGCGCCGGCGCGCCTTTCGCGGTGATCGCCGACGACGACCGCCGCTATTATGCGATGCAGTTCCACCCCGAGGTAGTCCACACGCCCGACGGCGCCAGGCTGCTCGCCAATTTCGTCCGCCACGTCTGCGGCCTCACCGGCGACTGGACGATGGCCGAGTTCCGCGCGACCAAGATCGCCGAGATTCGCGCCCAGGTCGGCACCGGCAAGGTGATCTGCGGCCTGTCGGGCGGCGTCGACAGCGCGGTGGCGGCGGTGCTGATCCACGAAGCGATCGGCGACCAGCTCACCTGCGTGTTCGTCGATCACGGCCTGATGCGCTCGGGCGAGGCCGAGCAGGTCGTCTCACTCTTCCGCAACAGCTACAACATCCCGCTCGTCCATGTGGACGCCGAGACGCTGTTCCTCAGCGGCCTCGCCGGGGTCACCGATCCCGAGGCGAAGCGCAAGTTCATCGGCAAGACCTTCATCGACGTGTTCGAGGGCGAGGCGAAGAAGATCGGCGGCGCCGATTTCCTGGCGCAGGGCACGCTCTATCCCGACGTGATCGAGAGCGTCAGCTTCACCGGCGGGCCTTCGGTGACGATCAAGAGCCACCACAATGTCGGCGGCCTGCCCGAGCGGATGAACATGCAGCTCGTCGAACCCCTTCGGGAGCTCTTTAAGGACGAGGTTCGCGCGCTCGGCCGCGAGCTGGGGCTGCCCCAGGCGTTCGTCGGCCGGCATCCCTTCCCGGGGCCGGGCTTGGCGATCCGCATCCCGGGCGAAGTCACCAAGGAGCGTTGCGACATCCTGCGCAAGGCCGACGCGATCTACCTCGAGGAGATCCGCAACGCCGGGCTGTACGACACGATCTGGCAGGCCTTTGCGGTGCTGACCCCGGTGCGCTCGGTCGGCGTGATGGGCGATGGCCGCACCTATGATTCGGTGCTGGCGCTGCGTGCGGTCACCTCGATCGACGGCATGACCGCCGAGGCGTTCGAGTTCCCCGGCGGCTTCCTGCCGCGGGTGGCGACGCGCATCGTCAACGAAGTGCGCGGCGTGAACCGGGTGACCTATGATTACACCTCGAAGCCGCCCGGCACGATTGAATGGGAATGAAAACCCGCTAAGAAGGTACCCGTTATGTTCCGCGGGTGACTGGAGGCAAAAGAGTGACGCGCCTTTCGTTGAAGCAGGCGCGCCGCATCTTCCTGGCGGCCCAGGGTTTCGGCGTGCGGCACCCGGCCAAGGTCGGGGCGCCGCAGCTCCGCCGAACGGTCGAGCGGCTGGGGCTCCATCAGATCGACAGCGTCAACGTGCTGACGCGGATGCACTATCTGCCCGCCTTCTCGCGGCTGGGCTGTTATGACCGGACCTTGCTCGAGCGCGATGCCTGGGGGCCGAAGCGGAGCCGAAAGCTCTTCGAATATTGGGCGCACGAAGCGTCGCTGCTGCCGGTCGATCTCCACCCGCTGTTCCGCTGGCGGATGGCGCGGGCCGAGCGCGGCGAGATCGGCTGGAAGGGGTTGCGCAGCTTCGCGCATGACCGCCGGGGCGAGGCGGATGGCGTTCTCGAACGGATCGCCGCGGAAGGGCCGCTCGCCGCTTCCGACTTCGACAATGGCGGCAGCCAGAGCGGCTGGTGGGAGTGGAGCGAGACCAAGCTCGCGCTCGAATGGCTGTTCTGGTCGGGCCGGATCACCACCGCGACGCGGCGGAACAGTTTCGAGCGCGTCTATGACCTGAGCGAGCGGGTGATCCCCCGGGCGATTTTCGACCTGCCTACGCCCGATGCCGCCACGGCCCAGCGCGCGCTGATCGAGCGCAGCGCCCGCGCGCTCGGCGTCGCCACCGCTGCGGACCTGCGCGACTATTTCCGGCTCAAGCCCGAGGAAGCCAACCACGCCATTCCCGAGCTTGAGGAGGCCGGCGTGCTGCTCCCTGTCCAGGTCCAGGGCTGGAGCCAGAAGGCCTGGCTGCACCGCGATGCCAGGCTGCCGCGCAGGATCTCCGGCGACGCGCTGCTTGCCCCCTTCGATCCGCTGGTCTGGGAGCGCAGCCGCACCGAGCGGCTGTTCGGCTTCCGCTACCGGATCGAGATCTACGTGCCCGCCGACAAGCGGACGCACGGCTATT
This sequence comes from Sphingomonas sp. KR3-1, assembly GCF_040049295.1. Lineage (NCBI taxonomy): Bacteria > Pseudomonadati > Pseudomonadota > Alphaproteobacteria > Sphingomonadales > Sphingomonadaceae > Sphingomonas > Sphingomonas sp. KR3-1. The sequence continues at coordinate 691,598 of NZ_JBDZDQ010000001.1, read as the reverse complement.
TCGTGCTGCCCTTCCTGATGGACGAGGCGCTGACTGCCCGGGTCGACCTCAAGGCCGATCGCCAGAACGGCCGGCTGCTCGCGCACCGGATCACGCTCGAGCCGGGCGCGCCGGGCGACACCGAGGCGCGGCTGGCAGTGGAGCTTGCGCGGATGGCCGACTGGCTCGGCCTGGCCGAGGTGCGCATCGGCGAGACAGTGAGGAGCGAATGACCGACGACCTGCAACGCTGCGCCTGGGCGGTGAGCGATCCGCTCAACCGCTCCTATCACGATACCGAATGGGGCGTGCCCGTGCGGGATAGCCGGGAACTCTGGGAAACGCTGATGCTCGAGGGCTTCCAGGCCGGGCTCGCCTGGATCGTCATCCTGCGCAAGCGGGAGGCGTTCCGAGAAGCATTCGCCGGCTTCGATCCGGTCAAGGTCGCCGCGTTCGGGCCCGAGGATGTCGAGCGGCTGATGGCCAATCCCGGCATCGTCCGCGCCCGCGCCAAGATCGAGGCGACGATCCGTGGCGCGCAGATCTGGTGCGAGATGCGGGAGCGCGGCGAGGATTTCGCCGACTTCTGCTGGGCCTTTGTCGAGGGCAAGCCGATCCAGTCGCCCGGCCACGGCTTCGTCGCTACCACGCCGCTCTCCGAGGCGATCTCGAAGGAGCTGAAGCGCCGCGGCTTCAAGTTCGTCGGGCCGACCATCGTCTATGCGTGGATGCAGGCGGTCGGGCTGGTGAACGACCACCAGACGGGCTGCTTTCGCCGTGAACCGGTGGCGGCGCTCGCCTGAAGTGATTGCGGGCGCGGCGCGATGATGAGAAAATGCCCGTGGACCGGGGAAGGGGAAGTTGGATGACGAACAAGCTGCTGCCGTGCGTGCTGCTCGCGCTGGGGCTGCTCGCCGCCTGCGCACCCGAGATCAAGAAGCCGGTCGAGAACAAGAGCGTCGAGGCCAACGAGACCGAGATCATCGTGCCGCCCGCGCACGAGACCAATATCGCCAATGCCAGCGAAGACGCGCCGGGCGTCGCGGTCAATTTGGCGCCCGACGAGCTTACCCTGGTGCTGCCCAATGGCTCGGCGCGCCATGCCAGCTTCGGCATCGCCAAGGCGGATGCCGTGAAGATGCTCACCGCCGCGCTCGGCAACCCGATCGAGGAAGCGACCAACCAGGATTGCGGCGCCGGAGCGCTCGGCTATGCGGCGTTCCGCGACGGGCTCTCGCTCTATTTCCAGGACGGCAAGTTCGCCGGCTGGGACCTGGACGGGCGCGAGAACGGCAAGTTCACCACCGGCAACGGGATCGGCATCGGCATGACGCGCAAGGCGCTGGAGGCGGCCGGCCCGGCGGAAGTGGGCGAGACGACGATCGGGCACGAGTTCACGATGGGCGAGCTGTCCGGCCTGCTCAGCTCGGATGCGCCAGACGGCAAGGTGACCAATCTCTGGGCCGGCGTGACCTGCATCGCGCGATGACCACCGGAAGACTGCTGATCGAGATCGCCGGCTGGACCGGCGCGGGGCTGATTCTGGTGGCCTATCTGCTGCTCTCGTCGGGGCGGCTGACCGGCCAGTCGCGCGCCTATCAATGGATGAACGTGGTCGGTGCGGCCTGCTTCGTGCTCAACAGCGGCTGGAACGGCGCGATCCCCTCGGCCGCGCTCAACGTGGTGTGGCTGCTGATCGGGGTGGTGACGCTGTGGCGCATCGCACGGGCGAAGGCATGATCCGCGCGGCCGGCAGCGAGGATGGCGCGGCGGTGATCGCGCTATGGCATGCCTGCGGGCTTACCCGGCCGTGGAACGATCCCGTGCAGGATTTCGACCGTGCGCTGGCGGGCGCCACCTCTACCGTGCTGGTGGCGGAAGGCGAGGACGGGGTGCGCGGTAGCGTGATGATCGGCGACGACGGGCATCGCGGCTGGGTCTATTATCTCGCGGTGGCGGAAAGCGCCCGCCGCACGGGCCTTGGCCGCAGGCTGATGGCCGCAGCCGAAGACTGGCTGCGGGCACGCGGCTGCCCCAAGATCCAGCTGATGGTGCGCGAGGGCAATGAAGCGGCGCTGGGCTTCTACGCGGCGCTGGGGCTCGAGCCGCAGGGCGTGGTGACTTTGGGACGGTTCCTGAAGGACTAGCTGCGTCCTACAGCGTGTCGTCGTGCGACTCGCCAAAGTTCTCGAAGTTCGATCCAATGGCGGGTTCTTGCGCCGCTTGGGTTGACTCGGTTCGGGCAAGCGCGCCGCATCTCGCAACATCCTTGCGCGAGCGGGATCCTATCTTTCCTACAAATCAAAGAGCGGCCGGGCAGGCGCCCGACCACGAGAGCCAAGCAGGCGAAATCCTACATTGCAAGGGCTTGCGCACCGCCGTGTCGCAATCGAAAGCACGCTGGCTTCCGCGGCGAAGCGCGCTATCCGGGGCTCGAGCCCGCGAGCAACCGAGGACGCATCCCCGTGACGATCACCATGTACGGCATCAAGAATTGCGACACGATCAAGAAGGCGCGGACCTGGATGGACGAGCACGGCGTCGTCTATGCCTTCCACGACTACAAGGCCGAGGGGATCGATGCCGCACGGCTGGCGCGGTGGAGCGGGCTGGTCGGCTGGGAAGTGCTTCTGAACCGGGCCGGCACCACCTTCCGCAAGCTGCCCGACGCCGATCGCGAGGGGATCGACGCGGCCAAGGCGGCGGCGCTGATGCGGGCCCAGCCTTCGATGATCAAGCGCCCGGTGCTCGAATATCCCGGCGGCATCCTGGTCGGCTTCAAGCCGGAGCTTTACGCCAAGGCGCTGCTCTAGTCCTCAGAAGCCGTTGCGGAACTTCTCGAGCACCCAGATCTCCGGGTTCGGGACCGGCGCCGAGAAATAGTCGCCGCGCCCGCACACCGTGTTGAGCATGGTCAGCAGCACGGTGCCCGGCTTGGCCAGCGTCGCCTCGCTCGGGCCGGCCTCGGTATCGAGATAGGTGCCGCGCACATAGAAGCTGCTGTCGCGCATGGACGAGGTCATCGCCGCGCAATCGGCCGAGCGGGTGAGCATCGAGCGATCGAAATCGCGCGTCGGGCTCGTCGTCTCGTAGATCGTCTGCTGCTTGAACGTCACCACATTGCCGTTGCGGCGCACCGAATCGACATCGACGAAATAGGCCATTTGCGGGGCCTGGTTCGAATAGGCGGCGAGGCGCCAGGTCTGCGCCGAAGCGGCGTGCGGCGCGACGAGCGCGGCGAGTGCGAACAAGGCTAGGCGCATGCTGATTCCCCCAATCTGGCGCCAACCACGCTAGCGTTGTTCGCCTCCTGCGCAAGTGTCGAGATTTCCGATCCGGGTCGCGGGACTATTCCTCCCAGCTGAATACGTCCTCGAGCGGCTTGCCGAACACCTTGGCGATCCGGAAGGCGGCTTCGAGCGAGGGCGAATATTTGCCCTGCTCGATCGCCGCGATCGTCTGGCGAGTCATCCCGATCTTCTCGCCCAGCTCGGCCTGGGTCATCTCGCCGGCGAGGAAGCGCAGCGTGCGCACCTGGTTGACCACCTTAGCCATGCCAGCCCCTCCGATAGCTCGTGACGATCAGGATCAGGCTCACCGCCTGGGAAAGGACGATCGCGAGCAGCGCGGTGTTGACGATCTTGGGCGCGGGCTCGGTGAACGGCATCACCACCCCGACCAGGATCGTGCCCGCCATCAGCACATAATAGCCCGCGGACGCGCCGCGCCGGGCGATCGCCTTGTCGCGTTCGTCGGCGCGGCGGCCCGCGGCGCCCGGGGCCTGGGCGGCGAGGACGATATGGCCGATGATCACCGCGACCGCCTGGGCCCCGGCGACGATGCCGAAGGTCCACAGGATGTCGAACAGCGTCGGCGGGGTCTCGCGCAGCGCCATCAGCGGGAAATAGACGCCATAGGCGATGGCCATGCAGACCAGCGTGAGCCAGGCGGCCTTCTCGCGGTATGCCATCTCAGTTCCCCCGACGGTAGCCGGCGATCTGCGCGGCATAATGGACGATCTCGGCGATCACGATCGCGCCCATGATCCCATAGGCCATATCGATCCTGTCGAAGCCGAGATGGACGCTGCCCGCGACGCAGATCACCAGCGTGATCAGCACCGGATAGGCGAGCGCATAGGCGCGCCGCGCGATGTCGCGGTCGCGCTCGTCGCCGCCGGCGCTGGCATCGGCGGGGGCGAGCACCGCGGTGACGGTCGCGGCGACGATCATCAGGATCGTCTGGATGATGACCGCGCCGATGAAGCCGACGAAATAGACTGCGCCGTGCAGCTTGCCGCCGGTCACCAGCATGAAGCCGAAATAGCCGCCCCACACCAGCGCGGTGGTGATCACCGAGATCCAGGCGATCTTTTCCTTGAATGGCATGTTTCACCTCAAGTTCGAAATTTCTACCTCAATGTTATAAATATTGAACATTGAGTCAAGTGATTCGAACTTCATGCCCGCTCGGCGCTGGCGGGCGGGGTTTCGAGCGGCTAGAGACCGGCCATGTCGCACGTCACCATGGATACGGCCACGAGCCGCGCGAACCCGACCCCGGCGCCGATGAAGCGCCTCACCGTGCCCGCGATCCGCGATCGCAAGGGCAAGGATCCGATCGTGATGCTGACCGCGTACACGACGCGGATGGCGCAGCTGCTCGATCCGCATTGCGACGTGCTGCTGGTGGGGGACAGCCTGGCCCAGGTGATCTACGGCCTGCCCTCGACGTTGCCGGTGACGCTCGAGATGATGATCGCGCACGGCGCCGCGGTGGTACGCGGCAGCTGGCATTCGCTGGTGATCGTCGACATGCCGTTCGGCAGCTACGAAGCCAGCCCGGAGCAGGCCTTCGCCTCGGCGTCGCGAGTGCTGGCGGAGACGGGCGCGGCCGGCGTGAAGCTGGAAGGCGGCGAGACGCTGGCGCCGACGGTCGAATTCCTGACCAAGCGCGGGATTCCCGTTGTGGGGCATGTCGGCCTGACGCCGCAGGCGGTGAACGCGCTCGGCGGCTATGGCGCGCGCGGGCGCAGCAATGCCGAGCATGCCCAGATTCTGGACGATGCGCGGGCGATCGCGGCGGCGGGCGCGTTCGGCCTCGTGGTCGAGGGCGTGGTCGAGACGCTGGCGCGGGAGATCACCGCGGCGGTGTCGTGCCCCGTCATCGGCATCGGCGCCTCGGCCGATTGCGACGGCCAGGTGCTGGTGATCGACGACATGCTCGGCATGTTCGAGCGCACCGCCCGGTTCGTGAAGAAATATGACGATCTGGCTGGCCGCATTTCCGCCGCGGTTGAAACCTATGCCGCCGATGTTCGGTCCCGGGCCTTTCCGGGACCCGATCAGGTCTATGCGCCGCGGGATTGACGGGCTACCGAGCGGCTATCGATTCCCGCACGGCACGGCTAGGTTCCGCGCCCGCAAGAGACGCATGAGGTAGATTTTGGCGCTTCCCCCCTCCGGCACGACAGACGAAGCCTTCCTGCGCGAAGTCGACGAGGAATATCGCCGCTCGCAGGTGATCGGCATCTGGCAGAAATATGGACGCGTGATCATCGCTGCGGTGATCGTGTTCCTGGTCGCCGTCGCCGGCTTCCTGTTCTGGCAGCACCAGACCGCGAGCACCCAGGGCGCGCGCGGCGAGCAATATGACGCGGCGCTGCGCGAGATCGAGCAGAACCAGCTCGACAAGGCGAACCCGCAGCTGGCCACGCTCGCGACGAGCGGCGGCAACGGCTATGCGGCAATGGCGGCGATCGTCGAAGCCAATCTGCTGCTGCAGAAGAAGGACGCGAAGGGCGCGGCCGCCAAGTTCGCCGCGGTGGCGGGCAACAGCGCCTTTGCGCAGCCCTATCGCGACTATGCCCTGCTGCGCCAGACGGCCACCGAATATGACACGCTGAAGCCCGAAGTGGTGGTCTCGCGCCTCCAGGGCCTGGCCAAGCCGGACTCGGCCTGGTTCGGCAGCGCCGGCGAGATGGTCGCGACCGCGCAGATCAAGCTCGGCAAGCGCGCCGAGGCCGGCAAGTTGCTCCAGCAGATCGCCCAGGGCGGTGAGAATGTGCCCGACACCACGCGGCAACGCGCGGTTCAGCTGGCGAGCGTATTGGGGATCGAGGTCCTTGATCAGTCTAAGGAAAAGCAGGCTCAATGAACAACAAGCTGAGGGTGGCTGGGGCCCTTGCGGCACTCGCGCTGGTTAGCGGCTGCGGGGTATTCAAGGGTTCGGGCAAGAAGACGCCCGTGCTCGGCGAACGCGTTCCCATCCTGATGTCGGAGAACGACATCACCAGCGACAAGTCGCTGGTGAATGTCGATGTGATCGTGCCCGAGGCGGCGGCGAACGAGGAGTGGACGCAGCCGGGCGGCAGCGCCTCCAAGTCGATGGGCCATCTCGCGCTTTCGGCGACGCCTGCGCGCGCCTGGAGCAAGCAGGTCGCCAAGACCTCCAAGAAGGAGCGCCTGGCCGCGGCCCCGGTGATCGCCGGCGGCAAGCTGTTCGTGATGGACACCGATGGCGTCGTCCATGCGATGTCGGCCGACAGCGGCAACGACCTGTGGTCGGCCCCGACCGTGAAGGCCGAGGGCAACAAGACCGCGCGCTTCGGCGGCGGCGTCAGCGTTTCGGGCGACCATGCCTATGCCACCAACGGCCTGGGCGACGTCGTCGCGCTCAACATCGCCGACGGTGCCGAGCTGTGGCGCAAGCGCCCCGGCGGCCCGCTGCGCGGCGCCCCGACGCTCGCCAACGGCAACATCTATGTCGTCACCCAGGACAACCAGCTCTTCGTGCTGAGCCAGGAAACCGGCGACGTGGCCTGGACCGCTTCGGCCAGCCTCGAATCGCAGGGCGTGTTCGGCGTCGCGGCGCCAGCCTCGGCGCAGGGCACGGTGATCGCCGGCTTCTCGTCGGGCGAGCTCAATGCCTATCGCTACGAGAATGGCCGCTCGCTGTGGAGCGACGTGCTGTCGCGCTCGAGCATGAGCACCTCGGTGTCGTCGCTGTCGGACATCGATGCCGAGCCGGTGATCGACCAGGGCCGCGTCTATGCCGTGGGCCAGGGCGGCCGCATGGTCGCGATGGACATCGCCACCGGCAACCGCATGTGGGAGCAGAACATCGCCGGCATCTCCACCCCCTGGGTGGCGGGCGAGTGGCTGTTCGTGGTGACCGACGATGCGCGGCTGCTCTGCCTGTCGCGCACCAGTGGCAAGGTGCGCTGGATCGCCCAGCTCACCCACTACAAGAACCCCAAGAAGCCGAAGAACCCCTATGGCTGGGTCGGCCCGGTCCTGGCGGGCGGCAAGCTGATCCTCGCCAATACCCACGGCGAAGTCGCGTTCGTCTCGCCGGCGGACGGCAGCGTGAGCTCGACGATCGAGCTCAAGGACCCGGTCTCGCTGGAGCCGGTGGTGGCGAACAACACACTGTATATTCTGGACGACAAGGGGCGCCTGACCGCGTTCCGTTAAGCAGCTGAATGATCGTCATCCCGGCCTTGAGCCGGGAGCCCGCTTCTTCTTACTGAGGACAAGGCAGCGGGACCCCGGCGCAAGGCCGGGATGACGACGGAAATACAAGTCCTCAACCAAGTCCTGGCCATGGCAGGCGGGCGGGGTCGAAAGGCCCCGCCCGTTGCTTTTTGCACTATATGCCGTTTTGCTAGTCACCGATCCGAGAAGAGTTTCATTTATGCCCTTGCCCACCGTCGCGATCATCGGCCGGCCCAATGTCGGCAAATCGACGCTGTTCAACCGGCTCGTCGGCAAGCGGCTCGCGCTGGTCGACGACCAGCCGGGCGTGACGCGCGATCGCCGTGAGGGCGATGCGCATCTGCTCGGGCTCGAATTCCGCATCATCGATACCGCCGGCTATGAGGACGAGGACGTCGCGACGCTCCCCGGCCGCATGCGCCAGCAGACCGAGGCGGCGGTGCAGGAAGCCGATGTCGCGCTGTTCCTGGTCGACGCGCGCGCCGGCGTGGTGCCGCTCGACGAGGAAATCGCGCGCTGGCTGCGCTCGACCGACCGGCCGATCGTGCTCGTCGCCAACAAGGCCGAGGGCCGCGCGGGCGAGACCGGCGTGATCGAGGCGATGGCGCTGGGCTTCGGCGATCCCGTCCAGCTCTCGGCCGAGCATGGCGAGGGCATGGCCGACCTGTTCGAGGCGCTGCTGCCGCACGTCGATCGCGAGGAAGAGGAAGTCGAGGAGGAAGATCCCGACAATCCCAATGCGCCGCTCAAGCTGGCGATCGTCGGCCGCCCGAACGCGGGCAAGTCGACGCTGGTCAACCGCCTGCTCGGCGAGGACCGGATGATCACCGGGCCCGAGGCCGGGATCACGCGCGATTCGATCGCGATCGATTGGGAATGGGAGGATTTCGAGGGCAACAAGCGCCCGGTCCGCCTGATCGATACTGCGGGCATGCGCAAGAAGGCGAAGGTCGAGGAGAAGCTGGAGAAGCTCTCCGTCATGGACACGCTGCGCTCGATCGATTTCGCCGAAGTGGTGGTGCTGCTGCTCGACGCGACGCGCGGGCTCGAGGTACAGGACCTCAAGATCGCCGATCGCGCGCTCCAGGAAGGGCGCGCGCTGATCATCGTGCTCAACAAATGGGACGTGGCCGAGAACGCCTCCAGCCTGTTCAACGGCGTGAAGACCGCGCTCGACGAGGGGCTGGCGCAGGTGAAGGGCGTGCCGCTGCTCACCGTCTCGGCGATCACCGGCAAGGGGCTCGACACGATGCTCAAGGTCGCTTTCGAGACGCGCGATGCCTGGTCGCGCCGCGTCTCGACCGGCCAGCTCAACCGCTGGTTCGAGCGCGCGATCGAGGCCAACCCGCCGCCCGCGCCCGGCGGCAAGCGGATCAAGCCGCGCTACATCACCCAGAACAAGTCGCGTCCGCCCAGCTTCGTGCTGTTCGGCACGCGCGTCGACCTGCTGCCGACGAGCTATCAGCGCTACCTGATCAACGGCCTGCGCCGCGAGTTCGATTTCGGCGCAGTGCCGGTGCGCCTCAGCCTGCGCGCGCCGAAGAATCCGTTCGATCACGAGAAGAGCTGAAATCGGATCGTATCCGTAACGAACTTATCACAAATCAACCGGCTGTTTACACACAGGCCCTAAATCTGTCCCAAGCTCGAGGGGCGGCGTAGGGGAATGACGCGATGACCGGCAATGTGCAGCTGGTGAATTGGGACAGCTTTTCGCAGGCGCGAGCCGATCTCGGCGCCAATTTCGTGCGGATTCTGGGATATTTCCGCGAGGACGGCGTCAAGTCGGTCGCGCGAATCGAGGAAGCCATGCGCGCGAACAATGCCGCCGCGATGGTGATCCCGGCGCACACGCTGAAGGGCGAATCGCGCCAATTCGGTGCAGATCCGCTGGGCGACCTGGCCGAGACGATCGAGATGAGCGCACGCGCCTGCATCGAGCGCCAGGACACGCCGACCACCATTCTCGAGCATGTCGTGGCGCTGCGGCCGCTGTTCGAGGAAACGCTGTCGCTGCTCGAGCGCGAATCGAACCCGCTGGTGGAGCGCCGCCCGGTGTTCGGCCGCCGCTCGCTGGCGGGCTGAGACCAAATTCCGTCATCCCGGCGAAAGCCGGGATCTCGTGCGGCTCGTTCCCGCGCGATTGCCTTAGACACCGGCTTTCGCCGGGCTGGCCGCTATCTTGCAATGTTGGATTTCGCCTGCTTGGCTCGCGCAGCCGGGCCTGGGCCCGGCCGCTCTTTGACTCTGTAGGAAAGATAGGAGCACCCGCGCGCAACCATGTTGCGCCGGGCGGGAAGGGGCGCCGCTCCTTGAATGTCGATGCTTTTGTGACTTTCCGCCGCCGGAAACGCGCTTTGGGCGAGTCGCAGGGGCGGTCGCTGTAGGAAGCCTCTAGCTCGCTTCGGCGGGCTCGCTGTTGAGCTGGATGTAGTTCTGCAGCCCCATGCGGGCGATCATGTCGAACTGCTTCTCAAGCGTGTCGACATGTTCTTCCTCGCTCTCAAGGATATCGGCGAACAGGTCGCGCGACACATAGTCGCGCACGCTCTCGCAATGCTGGATCGCGTCGCGCAGCAGCGGGATGGCTTCCATCTCGACCGCGAGATCGGCCTTGAGGATCTCCTCCACGGTCTCGCCGATGCGCAGGCGGCCAAGCAGCTGGAAATTGGGCAGGCCGTCGAGGAACAGGATGCGCTCGGCCAGCTTGTCGGCGTGCTTCATCTCGTCGATCGATTCGTGCCGCTCCAGCTCGGCGAGCTTGGTGACGCCCCAATTGTCGAGCAGGCGATAGTGCAGCCAGTATTGGTTGATCGCGGTCAGCTCGTTCTTGAGCGCCTCGTTGAGATAGTCGAGGACCTTGGGATCGCCCTTCATGCCACGTGCCTTCCTGATTTCAGGGGCGTAACATAGGCGCGGGCCGGCGCCTTGGACAGTCGGAAAATGGCTGATTTCTGCGGTTCTTCGCTGTTGCGACTGTTACGCAGCAGCACGTTCCTGGGCGATGATCTCGCGCGCGAAGGGCACGCACTGGCCGCACTTCGCCTGGCAGCCGAGCGCCCGATAGGCCTGGCAGGCGCTGGTCGCGCCGCTACGCGCGGCTTCGCGCACATCCCGTTCCCGCAGAGCATTGCAAACGCAAACGACCATCAGACCCTCTCGCCTCGTGATTCGAGAGGTAGGGCTATTGACACTGATTCGCAAGACTATTGCGAGGCACTCGCATTTATACGGAGGGGCTGGATTTGCCAGCGCGCCAGGCTGCGCCACGCCCATTCGAGCGGGCCATAGCCGAACCGGGCGAGCCAGGGCTTCGACCAGAGCAGTATGAGCGCCCAGACTGCGAAGACCACCGGATAGAGCTGCCAGCGGCTGAGGTGCCCGTACCAGCCCAGCCCATAGCCGTAGAAGAGCGCGGTGCAGACCAGGCTGGTCGCGAGATAGTTGGTGAAGGCCATCCGCCCGGCCGCCGCCAGCCGCGTCGTCAGCGTGCCGCCAGGGCGGGCGAGGAGCAGGATCAGGCAGATCCAGCCGGCGATCATCGCCGGTCGGGCCAGCGCCTCCAGCGGCACCGCTGCGGCCATCGTCATCAGGCCGAAGCCGGTCGCCCATTGCCACCAGGCGAGCGCGGCGAAGGCGGGCAGGCCGATGCCCCAGCAGACCAGCAGCCAGCGGACATAGCGCGCCCGGCTCCATTCGCCGCGCAGCATCCCGCTGCGAAGCGCCGCCATGCCGAACAGCATATAGGCGAGCGTCTCGGGCCCGTAGAAGCCGACCAGCGACAGCGGCGAGGCCGAATTGTCGTGCAGCCGATCGGCGAGGATCGCGCCATAGCCGCCGCGGTACAGCGCGAGGTCGGCGGCGATGTCCCTCGGTGCGGGCAGGCCGAAGGACAGGTTATAGTCGTGGAGCCGGGCCGGGTCCGGGTGGCAGCACAGCATCTGCGATACGTCGAACGGCAGGTTGGCGAAGGTGAACAGGCCGAGCGCCGCGAGCATCGTGCCGAGCACGAGCAGGCCGGAGAGCGGCTGGTGCCGCATCGCATAGGCGATCATCCCGATCAGCGCGTAATGGGCGAGGATGTCGCCCTTCCACACCAGCCAGAGATGGACGAGGCCGAAGACGAGCAGCCACGCCATCCGCCGGTAATGGACCTGGGCGGCGCTTTGCCCCGTGGCCTCGGCCCGCTCGATGACCAGCAGCATCGAGGCGCCGAACAGGAAGGAGAACAGCCCGCGCATCTTGCCGTCGAACAGCACGAAGTTGACTGCCCAGGCGGCGAGATCGGGGCCGTGCCAGCCGCCATAGGCCCGCGGATTGACATAGGCGGCCTCGGGCAGGGCGAAGGAGAGGATGTTGAGCAGCAGGATGCCCAGCACCGCCACGCCGCGGACGATATCCAGCGAGGGAAGCCGCGCCGCTGCGGCGGACGTCTCCATTCAGCGCCGCGCCGCGACCCAGGCGATCGGAATGCCGACCAGCACGATGTGGCAGAAGAGCGCGGTCGCGACGCTCTGCAGGTCGAGATGCGGGAACAAAGCGGGCCAGCGCAGCGGCAGTATCACCAGGTTCATCACCGCCCAGGTGGCGAGGCCGTAGCCGATGCCGGCGGTCAGCCAGCGGGCCTTGAGCTGCGGCAGCCGGTCGGCGGCGAGGACGAAGACGGCGGCCATCGCCGCCATGATCGCGAAATGCACGGCGAGGCCGAGCACCGCGCCGCCGGCGCCCCAATGCACCGCGTCGGGGAAAGGGCCACTCGCCACGCCGCGCAGCATCTTGTCGGGCGTCCGGCCGGCGCGCATCGCCATCAGCGCGGCCGCGGCAATGTCGAGTGTGCCGGCGATCAGCGTCGCCAGAGCGATGCGGCGTGCGGCCATGATACCCCTCCCTCGTCCGTGCCGGACGCTACAGCCAGGAGCTGATCTCCTCCAGCGGCTTCTTGCTGGCGGTTGCGGCGGGCACCGTGGCGTCTTCCGCGGCATGGCCGGCGACGATCAGCAGCACCGGGCGCTCGGTGTCCGGCCGGCGGCAGACGCGGTTGAGGAAGCGCATCGGGTGCGGGGTGTGGACCAGGGTGGCGACGCCGGCGGCGTGCAGCGTGGCGAGCAGCAGCCCGGTGGCGATGCAGACGCTCTCGGTGACATTGTAGTTGCGCGCCTCGTCCCGCTCGTCCGCGTCGGCATAGCGCTGGGCGAACACCGCGATCAGCCAGGGCGCGACTTCGAGATAGGGCTTGTCGGCATCGGTGCCGAGTGGCCGGACCGCGCCGAGCCAGGCCGAGCCGCCGAGCCCGGCATAGAATTGGCGCTCTTCCTCCTCCACCGCGACGCGGATCGTCGCCTTGGCCTCGGAGGATTCGATCACGCAGAAATGCCAGGGCTGGCGGTTGGCGCCGCTAGGGGCCGAGCCCGCGGCGAGCAGGGCGGCCTCGATCACTTCGCGGGGCACCGGCTGGTCGTTGAAGGCGCGGCAGCTGCGGCGGGTGGCGATATGGCTCAGAAACGTGCGCGCGCGCTCGATCCGCGCGTCGTCGGTCAACTCCGGATAGGGTTGCCACGGCAGTGATTCGTGCTCGGCCATGCCGAATAATGCCATTGCGAGAGCCTCCCCAGCACTACGAGCTTTCCCGGAGGCGCTCAGCGATTTTCCTTGCGGATCACCAATTTGAGCCCGGACCAGATAGTATCGACCGCACAGACCTTGATATCGACCAGACCCTTGGGCAGCGCGACTTCCCGAATAACGTCCTCGGTGACATCGGTTTCCATCCCGGCCGCCTTTTTGGGCCAGGAGACCCAGATGAAGCCGCCCCGGTCGATCAGGGCGAGCAGCGCTTCCAGCTCGCGCTCCAGCTTCGCCCGCTCGGTGACGAAGATATGCGCGGCCTGGAGGCCGCTCGACGCGGCTTCATATTCCTCGATCCCCAGCGCCCGGGGATCGATCTCTGCCCGGACGCTGTCGGGCATGTTGCAGAACCAGGCGCGGATGCCGGGCTTGAGCCCCAGCTTCTGCGCCAGCGGCGTGCCGGAATAGCCTTCGGTCATCGATGACCTCCCTCCATTGCCGGCCCGGCGCGAACCTCATGCCAGGGCGGCGTCTGCCCCCATCAACTCTGGGAAGAAAGCTTCGTGTGCCGCCTTGAGATCGGTCAAGGCCAGGCAGAAATCGCCATCCTCCAGCTCGAAGATGATCCGGTCCTTGATCGTGCGGCCGATCGGATCGGCGATCACGCCGGCGCGGTCCGCGGCGACGAGGAAGTCGGCCAGCGCCTCGTCCTTCACCGTTACCACATAAAGCCCCTGGTCCTCGCCGAAGAAGCTCTCGGCGACGCCGAAGGGCTGAGCCTGGTCGAGGATCGCGCCGATGCCCGAGGCCATCGCCATCTCGGCGACGGCGACCGCCAGGCCGCCATCGGCGACGTCGTGGCAGGCGCTGACCGCGCCGCTGCAGATCGCGGCGCGGATGAAGGCGCCGGCGCGGCGCTCGGCCATCAGGTCGACCGCGGGCGGCGGACCGTCCTCACGGCCGTGCAGCTCGCGCAGATAGAGCGACTGGCCGAGATGGCCCGAGCGCTCGCCGACCGCGATGAGGATGTCGCCGGTGCCTTTGAAGCCGATGGTGACGCTCTTCGACCAGTCCTTGAGCAGGCCGATCGCGCCGATCGCCGGGGTCGGCAGGATCGCCGAGCCGCCGCCGGTCGCCTTGCTCTCATTGTAGAGCGAGACGTTGCCCGAGACGATCGGGAAGTCGAGCGCGCGGCAGGCCTCCGACATGCCTTCGAGGCAGCCGACGATCTGGCCCATGATCTCGGGGCGCTGCGGATTGGCGAAGTTGAGGCAGTTGGTCACCGCCAGCGGCGTCGCGCCGACCGCGGAGAGGTTGCGCCAGGCCTCGGCGATCGCCTGCTTGCCGCCCTCTACGGGATCGGCAAAGCAATAGCGCGGGGTGCAATCGGTGGTGATCGCGATGCCCTTGTCGGTGCCGTGGACGCGCACGACCGCCGCATCGCCGCCCGGGCGCTGCGCGGTGTCGCCGCCGACCATGTGGTCATATTGCTCCCAGATCCAGCGGCGGCTGGCGAGATCGGGGGTGCCGACCAGCTTGAGCAGGTCCGCGGCGGGATCGGTGCACTCGGGCACGTCGGCCAGCTCGGCGGGCTTGGGCGTCGGCACGTGCGGCCGGTCGTAGAGCGGCGCTTCGTCGGCGAGCGGGGCAAGCGGAATGTCGGCGACGGTGTCGCCCTTCCACTTGAGCACCATCCGGCCGGTGTCGGTGACATGGCCGATGACGGCGAAATCGAGCTCCCACTTCTCGAAGATCGCCTTGGCGAAATCCTCGCGGCCGGGCTTCAAGACCATGAGCATGCGCTCCTGGCTCTCCGAGAGCATCATCTCGTAGGGCGTCATGCCGGTTTCGCGCTGCGGCACGTCGTCCATGATCAGCTCGATGCCGACACCGCCCTTGCTGGCCATCTCGACCGAGGAGGAAGTGAGGCCGGCGGCGCCCATGTCCTGGATCGCGACGATCGCGTCCGAGGCCATCAGCTCGAGGCACGCTTCGATCAGCAGCTTCTCGGTGAAGGGATCGCCGACCTGGACGGTGGGGCGCTTCTCCTCCGAATCCTCGCCGAAGTCCGCCGAGGCCATGGTCGCGCCGTGGATGCCGTCGCGGCCGGTCTTCGAGCCGACATAGACGATGGGATTGCCGACGCCGCTGGCGGCCGAATAGAAGATCTTGTCGGTATCGGCGATGCCGACGGTCATCGCGTTGACGAGGATGTTGCCGTCATAGGCCTTGTGGAAATTGACCTCGCCGCCGACGGTGGGGACGCCGACGCAATTGCCGTAGCCGCCGATCCCGTGGACCACGCCGGCGATGAGGTGCTTCATCTTGGGGTGATCCGGCCGGCCAAAACGCAGCGCGTTCATGTTGGCGATCGGGCGCGCGCCCATCGTGAACACGTCGCGCAGGATGCCGCCCACGCCGGTCGCCGCGCCCTGATAGGGCTCGATGTACGACGGGTGGTTGTGGCTCTCCATCTTGAAGATCGCCGCCTGGCCGTCGCCGATATCGACCACGCCGGCATTCTCGCCCGGGCCGCAGATCACCTGGGGGCCGGTGGTCGGCAGCTTCTTCAGGTGGATGCGGCTCGACTTGTACGAGCAGTGCTCGGACCACATCACCGAGAAGATGCCCAGCTCGGTCAGATTGGGCTCGCGGCCCATCGCCTTGAGGACGCGCTCATATTCCTCGGGGGTGAAGCCGTGCTCGGCGACGATCTCGGGGGTGATGTCAGTCATGCGACGAGCCCATAGCGAGGGCGCCTGCCCGCGTCACCCCCGAGTGGGGACGTGGCAGAAATGTTGAATCCCTTGACAGTCCCTGCGCACGGGCGAGCGCAGAAAGTCACTAAAGTATCGACATTCACGCGCGCGCGAGCCTGCCCCCACGCAGCGCGGGGATCACGGACGAGGGAGGGGTGAGGCTTCTGCATCGCTGCACAGCCAAGCAGATGAAATCCTACATTTAAAGATCGATTCGGCGCAGCCGTTCCAGACTGGACATTAACCATTGAAGGCGTAGCACAGGGGCAACAACGGAACTGGGGTTTGTGTGCCGCGCCATTGGATAGACCGGGTTGCCGAACCCAGCGCCGGCCGCGTGCCGATGGGCTGGGCGCGGGAACTGCATGTGGTACCGGACAGCGCGCCCGCGGTGCTGGCGCCGATGCCCGCGGCCTGGGAGTGCGATCTTTCCGATGATTCGCTGCGCTGGACGCCGGGGGTGTTCGAGCTGTTCGGCCTGCCTTCGGACCAGCCGGTGCGCCGCGCCGACGTGGTGGCGATGTACAGCCGGGAATCGCAGGCCGAGCTCGCGCGGCTGCGCGACGCGGCGATCGCAACCTGCGGCAGCTTCACCTTCGACGCCGAGATCCGCCGCCCGAACGGCGAGACGCGCTGGATGCGGGTGACCGCCGATGTCGAGGTGCGCGACGGGCGGGCGGCGTATCTCTACGGCCTCAAGCAGGATATCACGCACCTGAAGAGGGGGTGATCGATGCCGATTTTCGAGCGCTGGTTCCGCAGCCGCTTCGTGCCCGAGGGCGATTCCTATCTCTACTGGGTCCGCGAGGGCGCGGTGCGCTTCGAGCCGGGCGACGTCGAGGCGCTGGTCGCCGAGTGGCGGCAAATCGTCGCCAATCCGCTGGTCTGGGTCGGCTGGGTGCTGCTCGGCGCCGCGCTGCCGCTCTGGATGATCTGGCAGGGCGGCGACGTCCAGGCGTTCGGGATCGCGCTCGCGGTGGTGGCGAACACGGCGCTGGTAGTGACGCTCGTCTACGCCGATGGCGTGGTCGGCAGAGCGGCGGAGACCCGGATGCTGGACAGGCCCGACGAGGGCGTGCCGCAGCCATCGCTGGTCGCGAACCTGATCTGGGTCGCGGTCCTGGGCAGTTGGGCCTGGCAGAGCGTTTCCGAATTTTACAAGAGCCCCGGCGCCGGCATCTTCGAGCTGGGCATGACATTGCTCTTCGCCGGGGCGATCCTGCTGCACATCTACCAGTTCCTGCGCAACTGGCGGCGCTGGCGGGCTCAGCTGAGCGGCAAGTAGATTTCCGTCACCGCCTCGTTCGCCGGCACATCGGGGAAGAACTTCACGCGCCGCACGAACATCGGGAAGTCGCGCAGCTCTTCGCCGCTGCGGGGCAGCCAGTCGGCGTAGAGGAAGTGTGCCGGTCCGCGCAGGTCGTCGCCGGGGCCGGTCATCCTCACCATCGCGCAGCGCCCCGCCGGGATCTCGCCGGCGACCACGCCGATATCGTTGGGCGCGACGCTGGCGGTAGCGCAGGCGATGTCGATGCGGTGCTCCTCAGGCGGCACGCCGTCCGGATCATTGTGGAGCAGGTTGAAGGTGGCGCTCTTCGCCGGCGGCAGGCCGTTGGCGCGGCGCCAGTCGATGAAGCGGCGGATCGTGTCGCCCACCGTCATCGGATCGCCGCGATGCGCGAGCAGCGCGATCGGGGTGGTGGGAAAGTCGAGGATGGTCACGTCGGCGTCGGTATAGTTCGGGATCATGTGCTGGCTCCTGGCCTGTTCGAGCGGCGCGAGCGCCGCGGTCCAGGGAGCCCAGTCCGGCCCGTGCCGAAACTGGCTCGGGCTCTGGCCGATCCGCTGCCGGAACGCCCGGGCGAACGCCTCCGGCCCGCCGAACCCGGAATCGAGCGCGATGTCGAGCACCGCATCCTTCCGATAGGCGAGCGCGAAGGACGCGCGCTGGAGCCGCGCGAGCTGGACGTAGCGATGGACGCTGATCCCGAACAGTGCGGCGAACTGGCGATGGAAGTGGAAGGGCGAGAAGGCCGCGACGCCCGCCAGCGCCTCCACGCTCAGGTCCGCATCGAGCTGCGCGTCGACATGGTCGAGCGCGCGCGCCATGCGGGCGAGATAGGTCTGGCGGGCATCGGTAGGCATCACTTGGGTCTCCCTGCCACCCGGCTATGGCGCGGGTGGGGCAGGGGATGCCTGACCGATCTTGCGGTTATGCCGCTGCCGAGGTCTCCGCGGTCGTCACCGTCACCACCCGGTCCTTGCCGGCATGCTTGGCGGCGTAGAGCAGCTCGTCAGCGAGGCGCAGCGCGGGGGCAGCGTCGCTGGTGATCGCGGCGACGCCGGCCGAGAAGCTGATCCGGCCGATCGACAGCCCGCTGGTCTGGTCGCGGAGAGCCCGGTCGCGCAGGCGCTGGCGGCACATGTCGAGCAGGTCGGCGGCTTCCTCGACGGTGCTGGTCTCGAACAGGCAGACGAATTCCTCGCCGCCGTGCCGGCCGACGACGACGTGACGGCCGAGCGCGGCCTGGAGCTGCTGCGCGACGAAGCGGAGCACGCGGTCGCCGGTATGGTGGCCGTGGCGATCGTTGATCGTCTTGAAATCGTCGATGTCGCAGAGCGCCAGGGTGAGCGGGCGCGTCTCGGGGCGGGCGAGCGCGCTTTCGACGCGCGCCATGAAGCCGCGGCGATTGGGCAGGCCGGTGAGCTCGTCCTCCTCGGCGGCGCGTTTGGCGCGCTCGAGATCGGCGCGGAGCTTGCGGGTGTCCTTGCAGGTCCGCTCGAGCCGGCCACCGATCTTGCGGGTGGTCTCGGCGACTTCGAGCGTGACTTCGAGCAGGCGGCGATAGGCCTCGCCCGGATCGCTCGCCATCTGGGTGGCGGCGGCATCGAGCGCGGTGGAATAGGCGCTGGTCGAATCGGTGGCGTCGCCCACGGCGGCAAGGCACTCGGCGACCTTGCCTTCGAGCTCGCGGCTCAGCGCCTCGAGCTTGCCGGCGGTATCCTCGGCGGCGCGGCGTTCCATGATCCGCTCGACATCGTGATCGGTGAAGCTGCCGCGCTTGTCGAGCACGGCGCGGGCGACCTGCATCAGCCGCGAATCGGCGCCGTCGAGGAAGCGGCCGGCGAAATCGAAATTGACCGTGCTGGGCTCGAGCCCGTGCCGATCGAGAAAGGCGCCGATCTGCTCGTAGCGGATGCGGTGCGAGGCCTGGCGATCGGGGGCGGGGGCGATGCTGTCGTCATCCTCGCGACCGCGGAACCAGGAAGCGAGGCGATCGAGGGTGGTGCCGGGGGAGGGGGTCATGCCCGCCGCTCCATCGCGCGATTCCCGGTACCGACTTTGACGAACATTCCGATTCCCCACCCTTCCCCGCTCAGGGTTATGGGGCATGTGTCATTAACGTAATGATTATGCCCGGGCGGGAATCGCCATTTTGAGTAGGGCGGCCTCAGAGAATCTCGCGGATCCTCTCGGGCGGGCGGCCGAGGCGGACGCCCTTTTCGGTGACGACCAGCGGGCGTTCGATCAGGATCGGATTGGCCGCCATCGCATCGAGGATCGCGTCATCCTCCGCGCCTTTCAGAGGCTTGGCGGCATCCTCTGCGATGCGCAGCCCCTCGCGCGCGGTCATGCCGGCGCGGGCGTAGAGATCCTTCAGCGTCGCCCGGCTCGGCGGGGTCTTGAGATATTCGACCACCTCGACCCCGAGGCCCGGCGTTTCGTTGAGAATCGCCAGCGCCTCGCGCGATTTCGAGCAGCGGGGATTGTGGTAGATCGTGGCTTTCACGACTGGACGTCGTCCTGCCGCGCCAGCCACTCCTCGAGCCACTTGATCGTATAGTCGCCCTTCTGGAAGTCGGGGTCGTCGAGCAGCGCCTGGTGGAGCGGGATGGTGGTCTTCATCCCGTCGATCACGAACTCCTCGAGCGCGCGGCGCAGGCGCCGGAGCGCACCCTGGCGGGTGGTGCCGTAGACGATCAGCTTGGCGATCATCGAGTCGTAGTAAGGCGGCACCTTGTAGCCGGTGTAGAGGCCCGAATCGACGCGGACGTTCATGCCGCCCGGCGCGTGATAGCCCTTCACCAGGCCCGGCGAGGGCGCGAAGGTGCGCGGGTCCTCGGCGTTGATGCGGCACTCGATCGCATGGCCGCGGAACTGCACGTCTTCCTGGCGCAGCGTCAGGCCATGGCCCTCGGCGACGCGGATCTGCTCGCGGACGAGGTCGAGGCCGGTGATCGCCTCGGTCACCGGATGCTCGACCTGCAGGCGGGTGTTCATCTCGATGAAGTAGAACTCGCCGTTTTCCCACAGGAACTCGATCGTGCCGGCGCCGCGATAGCCCATGTCGGCCATCGCCTTGGCGCAGATGCCGCCGATGCGGTTGCGCTCTTCCGTGGAGAGCACGGGCGAGGGGGCTTCCTCGAGCACCTTCTGGTGGCGGCGCTGGAGCGAGCAGTCGCGCTCGCCCAGGTGGATGGCGTTGCCATTGCCGTCGCCGAACACCTGGATCTCGATGTGGCGCGGGTTGCCGAGATACTTCTCGAGGTACACCGTGGCGTCGCCGAAGGCGGCCTTCGCCTCGCTGCCCGCCTGGAGCATCTGCGCTTCGAGGTCGGCGGGGTTGGTGACGACCTTCATGCCGCGGCCGCCGCCGCCCGACGCGGCCTTGATGATCACGGGATAGCCCGCCGCCTCGGCGATGCGCTTGGCTTCCTCGACATCGCTGATCGCGCCGTCCGAGCCGGGGACGAGCGGCAGGCCGAGCGCGCCGGCGGTGCGCTTCGCCTCGATCTTGTCGCCCATCGTGCGGATATGCTCGGGCTTGGGCCCGACGAAGATGATGTCGTGCGCCTCGACGATCTCGGCGAACTTGGCGTTCTCCGAGAGGAAGCCATAGCCCGGGTGGATCGCATCGGCGCCGGAAATCTCGGCAGCGGCGATGATCCGGTCGATCTTGAGATAGCTCTCGGACGCGCTCGGCGGCCCGATGCAGATCGCCTCGTCGGCGAGGCGGACGTGCATCGCGTCCGAATCGGCGGTGGAGTGCACCGCGACGGTCTTGATCCCCATCTCGTGGCAGGCGCGGTGGATGCGCAGGGCGATCTCGCCGCGATTGGCGATCAGGAGCTTCTTGATCTCGGGCACTTGGGTTTACTCGACAACCACGAGGGGCTGGTCGAACTCGACCGGCTGGCCGTTGTCGACCAGGACTGCCTTGACCGTGCCGGCCGAGGTGGCGTGGATCGGGTTCATCACCTTCATCGCCTCGATGATCACCAGCGTGTCGCCGGCCTTCACCTGCTGGCCGACCGAGACGAAGTTCGCCGCCTCGGGGTTGGGCGCCAGATAGACGGTGCCGACCATCGGCGACTTGACCGCGTTCAGCGCCGACGGGGCGGCAGGCGCCTCGGGAGCGGCGGCCGGCGCAGCGGCCACGGGAGCCGCGACCGGCGCGGCCATCGGCGCCTGCATGATCGCGGGCGCAGCCTGGACGGTGCGCGCGACGCGAACCTTGCGATCGCCGTCCTCGACTTCGATTTCGGTGAGATTGGTGTCGTCCAGCACGGCGGCGAGCTGCCGCACCAGGTCGATATCAACCTGCATGGCGCCCGTCTTGTCGTTCTTATCTGCCATTTGATCTCGTCTTCCGATGAAACCGCGCCCTTTGTCAGAGGTGCGCGGCGGCTTCAAGCGCAAGCATGTAGGATAGCGCCCCGAAACCGGCGATGGTTCCCTTGGCGGCCATGCCGACATAGCTGTGGTGGCGAAACTCCTCCCGGGTGAGCGGGTTGGAGAGATGGACTTCCAGAACCGGCGTCCTGATCGCGCGGATCGCGTCGTACAGCGCCAGGCTGGTATGGGTGAAGGCGCCGGCGTTGAGCAGCACGGCCTTGGCCTTGTAGGCCTGGGCCTCGTGCAGCCAGTCGACCAGATGGCCCTCATGGTTGGACTGGCGCAGGTCGATCTCGAGCCCCAGCTCCTTCGCGCGGTCTTCCAGGCGTCCCGCAATGTCGTCGAGCGTGTCCGAACCGTAGATCTCCGGCTCGCGCAGTCCCAGCAGGTTGAGGTTGGGACCGTTGAGAACGTAGATCGTATCGGCCAAGGCCTAGCCTTTCGGTTGCGGGCGCGGGAGCGGCTTCCCTATATGAGCCGGCGCTCCCGATCAAATATCCAAGGACATTTCATGCATAGCGACGGCACCGTCTCCATCACCGTCAATGGCGAGCACAAGCGCGTCACCGCCGGGCTGACCATCGCGCAGCTGGCCGAGGAGCTGGGGCTGGTGCCCGCCAAGCTGGCGGTGGAGCGCAACCTGGAAGTGGTGCCGCGCTCGACGCTCGACCAGGTGATCGTTGAAGACGGCGACGAGCTGGAGATCGTCCATTTTGTCGGCGGTGGCGACCATCCGGTCGCGGGCGGCGGCGTGGATCATGGCCGCCCGGTGGACGAGGACAGCTGGAGCGTCGCCGGCAAGACCTTCCGCTCGCGGCTGATCGTCGGCACCGGCAAGTACAAGGATTTCGAGCAGAACGCCGCAGCAGTCGCGGCGAGCGGCGCCGAGATCGTCACGGTTGCCGTCCGCCGCGTGAACGTCAGCGATCCCAAGGCGCCGATGCTCACCGACTATATCGACCCCAAGAAGATCACCTACCTGCCCAATACCGCCGGTTGTTTCGATGCCGAATCGGCGATTCGCACGCTGCGGCTGGCGCGCGAGGCGGGCGGCTGGGAGCTGGTGAAGCTCGAAGTGCTGGGCGAGGCGCGGACGCTGTACCCGGACATGGTCGAGACGCTGCGCGCGACCGAGATCCTGGCGAACGAAGGCTTCAAGCCGATGGTCTATTGCGTCGACGATCCCATCGCCGCCAGGCGGCTGGAGGATGCCGGGGCCGTGGCGATCATGCCGCTCGGTGCGCCGATCGGATCGGGGCTGGGCATCCAGAACCAGGTGACGATCCGGCTGATCGTCGAGGGCGCCAAGGTGCCGGTGCTGGTCGATGCCGGCGTCGGCTCGGCGAGCGACGCGGCGGTGGGCATGGAGCTCGGCTGCGACGGAATCCTGATGAACACCGCGATCGCCGAGGCCAAGGACCCGATCCTGATGGCGGCGGCGATGAAGGCGGCGGTGGAGGCCGGGCGGCTCTCCTATCGCGCCGGGCGGATGGCCAAGCGCCGCTATGCCGATCCGTCGAGCCCGCTGGCGGGGCTGATCTGATGCGCGCGGCTGCGGGTGCGCTTGCGCTGCTCGCGCTTTCGGCCTGCCATCCCAAGCCTTCGAACGTGCCCAAGGAAGCGCGGGCGATCTCCGCCGAAGCGGTGACGCTCACTGCGGCGGACGGCGTGAAGCTGGCCGGCGTCTATACCGGCACCGACAAGCCCAAGGCGCTGATCCTGCTGTTCCACCAGGCGGGATCGGGCAAGGACGAGTATGCGACGATCGCGCCGCGGCTGGCGACCTGGGGGTACAGCTCGCTGCGCATCGACCAGCGTGCCGGCGGCGACCTGTTCGGCGGCAACGAGACGGTGAAGACGCTCGGGAAATCGGCGGACTATCTCGCGGCCAAGCAGGACCTGGAGGCGGCGCTCGCCTGGGCCGGCGACAAGAAGCTGCCGGTGATCCTGTGGGGCAGCAGCTATTCGGCGTCGCTCGTCTTCCTGCTCGC
This sequence comes from Sphingomonas sp. KR3-1, assembly GCF_040049295.1. Classification (NCBI taxonomy): domain Bacteria; kingdom Pseudomonadati; phylum Pseudomonadota; class Alphaproteobacteria; order Sphingomonadales; family Sphingomonadaceae; genus Sphingomonas; species Sphingomonas sp. KR3-1. The sequence continues at coordinate 668,132 of NZ_JBDZDQ010000001.1, read as the reverse complement.
CGCCGAGCATCCCGGCCAGGTCAAGGCGGTGATGGCGTTTTCACCGGGCGAATATTTCGACGACAAGACGCTGGTGGCGCGGGCCGCGGCCAGGGTGAAGGCGCCGGTGTTCGCCACCTCGGCGCAGGACGGGCACGAGATCGACGCGGCGCACGACATCCTGGCGGCAGTGCCAGGCGAGAAGGCGCAGTTCGTGCCCAAGCAGGGCGGGGTCCACGGCTCCTCCACGCTGCTGCGCGCGAAGAACAAGGATGGCGCGGAGCCGGCCTGGGCCGCGGTGATCGCGTTCCTGCAGAAGGTGGCGCCCTGATCAATCCCGTCATCCCCGCGAAAGCGGGGGTGACGAAGAAGTGGGAAGCCCGCTCTAGTGCGGCTTCCGCACCAGCCACACCGCTCTTCCCGTCGCCGCGTCACTGGGCGCGAACGCCACCTCGAACAGCCCGGTCCGCGCGAACACTGCGCGATATTCGGCCGGATCGGCGCTGGCGTGGTAGAGCTCCTCGCCGAACTGCTGGCCTATCGCCGTCCCGCGCGCGTCGCCGGTGTTGAACAACAGCGCCCCGCCCGGGACGAGCCAGGGCGCGAGGCGTGCGATCAGCGCGAGCTGGTCGTCGGCGGGCAAGTGGAAGGCGCTGTCCCAGGCGACGATGCCGCCGAACGGCGTGTCGAGCGCCAGCTTGCGCATGTCGCCGACCAGCCAGCGCTCGCGCGGGAAGCGCGTGCGGCAGAGCGCGATCATTTCCTCGGAGAGGTCGACGCCGGTCACCGGATGACGGCGGTCGATCAGGTAGCGCGCGATCGGCTCGCCCGCGCCGCAGCCTAGATCGAGCACCGGCGCACCCTTCGGCACGCCGAGCAGGAAGCGATCGATCCAGGCGCGCTCGACGAAGCGCTTGCGGCGCTCATGATCGAAGGCATGCGCATGGCGTTCGTAATGGCCAGCAATCCGGTCGGGCATGGCGGAACCCAAATCCGGCGCGGACCGTTGTTGAACATGTACGGATCACAGGCGCGACCAAGCGCCGATCCGCGGCCAGGAGTTTGAAATCATGGGCGAACTTACCGACAAGATCAAGGGCAACGTCAACGAGATGGTTGGCAAGGCGAAGCAGGCGATAGCCGGCGATCCGGCCGATCCGCAGCGCACGCATGCCGACGACAAGCTCGATGCCGAGGGCAAGGGCCAGGAGCTGAAGGGCAAGGGCCAGCAGTTCATCGGCTCGGTCAAGGGCGCGCTCGGCGACGACATCTAGGCTTACGTGCCGGCAAGGCATTTGGGGCCGCTCCGGGAGACCGGGGCGGCCCCTTTCGTTTGTGCGGGGGGCAGCTAGGATGCCGCCATGGTTTCGAAGACCAGCCTTGCCGAGAGCATCCGCCGTCACCGTATGGACGAAGTGCGCGACGGGCTTGCCGAAAGGCCCGACCTGCTCGCCGTGCGCGACGATCGCGGGCGGGGCTGGCTGCACCTCGCCTGTTCGGTGCCGGGCACGCCGCCGGCGATGGCCGACCTGCTGCTTGGGCTCGGCCTGGGGCTGGACGATGCGGCGTTCACCGAAGGCACGTGGCGGGCGACGCCTTTGTGGTTCGCGGTGGCGCGCGGGCAGAATATCGCGCTGGCCGAGCATCTGCTGACGCTCGGCTGTACCCCCAACTTCTGCCTGTTCGCCGCGGCCTGGAACGAGGATCGCGCGACGATCCGACTGCTGTTGAAGCATGGCGCGGACATCGAGGAAGGCGCGGAGCGCGGCGACACGCCGCTGCTCGGCGCGGTGGGGTGGAGCAAGTTCGGGCCGGCGGAGGAGTTGCTGCTCGGCGGCGCGAACCCCGACGCGCAGGACAAGCAGGGCCGGACCGCGCTGCACCGGATGCTCAGCAAGGGCAGCGACGCGGCGCATTTCGCGATGTTCGTGCAGGCCGGCGCGCGGGGCGACATTGCCGATGGCGAAGGGCGGACAGCGGTCGCGCTGCTGCGGCGCAAGCGCGATGCGGTCTGGAAGGAGATTGCGGCGGGGTTGGCGACCGCTCCCTGACCGTCACCCCGGCTTTCGCCAGGGTGACGGCTAAAGGGTCAGGCCGCAACCACCTCGCGATAGCGCGCCGCCACCTCGCGCTTCGAGAGGTGCGGGCCCATCGCCAGCCGCGCGTCGCGATAGGCCAGATACAGACCTTCATCGGCGAGCGGCGGAATCGTCACCGTCTCGCCCTGGTCGAAGCCGGCCAGCGCGGCGTCGACCAGGTCGCCCGCGTCCATCACCATCTCCGCCGGGAAGCTGTCGACATCCTTGCCCGAGCGCTCCCAGATCTCGGTGCGGGTCGCGCCGGGCAGCACCGCCTGGACGCGCACGCCCTCGGGCTCGAGCTGCGCGGCGAGCGACTGGGAAAGGTTGAGCAGGAAGGCCTTGCTGCCCGAATAGGTGCCGTCGAACATCTCGGGCGCGAAGGCGAGGACCGAGGCGATGTTGATGATCGCGCCGCGCCCGCGCGCCTTGAACGCCTTGCCGGCGGCGGCGGCGAGCAGCGCGGGCGCAGTGATGTTGAGCGCGATCAGCCGCTCGATCGCCGGCGCCTCGTTGTCGAGCAGCCCGCCGTTGAGCGACATGCCGGCATTGTTGACCAGCAGCGTAATCGTGTCGTCAGCGGCAAGGCGCCCGGCCACGCGATCGAGGTCGTCGCCATCGGTCAGGTCAGCGGGGAGGACTTCGATGCTGCGGCCGGTCTCGGCGGTCAGCTTCTCGGCCAGCGCCTGCATGCGCGCCGCATCGCGTGCGACCAGGACCAGGTCGTAGCCGCGGCGGGCCAGCCGGTCGGCATAGACGGCGCCGAGGCCGGTGGATGCGCCGGTGATGAGGGCGGTGCCGAGCGAGGAAACAGTCATGATGGGTCTCCGGTGCGGCCCGGAGATCGAGTCGCTTGCATTTTAATAGTAAGTCACTATCATTATGCAATGGACATGCTCGAAGAAAAATCGCGGACCTGCTGCCCGGTCGCCCGGGGGCTGGAGAAAGTGGGCGATGCGTGGAGCATGCTGATCCTGCGCGACTTGTCGCTCGGGCTCGGCCGGTTCGAGGAATTGCGCGTCAGCCTGGGGATCGCGCCCAATATTCTTACCGCGCGGCTGCGCGCGCTGGGCGAGGCGGGCCTGGTGGTGAAGCGGCGCTACAGCGAGCGCCCGCCGCGCGACGAATATGTGCTGAGCGAGGCCGGGCGCGATTTCCTGCCGGTGCTGCACGTGATCGGCGAATGGGGCCGGCGCCACAATGGCGCGGGCGGGACCTCGCGGCTGGTCGATACCGAGACGGAGACGCTGGTCGAGCCGGTGGTGGTCGATCGGCTCACCGGCAAGCCGCTGGCGAGCGCGAAGCTGCGCCTGGCCCAGCCGGACGATCCTGTGGTCAGCGGCGCGGCGCCGAAGCGCGGCTGGCTGCTGGATTAGTTTATGGGCTCTTTTACCCCGGCGAAGGCCGGGGTGAAGTAAGGGGAAGCCTCGCGGCCCCAATCAATCCGGGACGTAGAAGCTCCACAGGTCGCTCTGCAGCTTCACCGCGGCGAAGCGGGCGGGGCGCGTCTTCGGGCCGATCTCGCAGATCATGTGCGAGAGGATGTCAGACCCGATCATCGGATCGGGCAGGCGCACGGTCTCGGCGTTGATCCAGCGCCATTCCTCCCGCCAGACCTGCCGGTTCTGGATGGTCAGATTGTCGCCCTTGCGCCCGACATGCAGGTGCCGCCAGCCCATCTACTCGCCTCTTCGAAAACCCCTGTGCCCAGCATTATAGCGGGCGCGGGCGTGCCGAAGCGGCGGCCCGGCGGGTTTATTTGCCGCGCAGCCCGGAGACCGTGAGGCCGGGCGTGATGAACTCGATATCGGTCTTGAGGTGGAGCAGGCGCAGGCCGGTCCGGGCGAGCGCACGGTCGAGCGCGGGGGCGAATTCGGCGGTCGTCTCCACCGTCTCGGCCCAGCCGCCATAGGCGCGGGCGAGCGCGGCGAAATCGGGGTTGCGGAGCGTCGTGCCCGAGAGGCGCGCGGGATATTCGCGCTCCTGGTGCATGCGGATCGTGCCATAGGTCGAATTGTCGACCAGGAGGACGATCAGGTTCGCGTCGTGCTGGACGGCGGTGGCGAGCTCCTGCCCGTTCATCAGGAAGTCGCCGTCGCCGGCCAGCGCGACCACGGCGCGGTTCGGGAAGCGCAGCGCTGCGGCGACCGCGGCGGGCACGCCGTAGCCCATCGCGCCGGCGGTGGGGGCGAGCTGGCTCGGTTGCGCTGCATAGGGCCAGTAGCGGTGCCACCAGCTCGAGAAATTGCCGGCGCCGTTGCAGACGATCGTATCCGCCGGCATCGCCGCGCGCATCGCCGCGACGCACTGGCCGAGATCGAGCGCGACGCCGTCGCGGGGCCGGGGGGTCGACCATTCGAGCCACTCGGCATGCGCGGCGGCGGCATCGAAGCTCGGAAGCTCGACCTCGTCCTCCGCTGCCAAGGCGACCGCGAACTCGAAGGGCCGCGCGCAGATCGGCAGGTCGGCGAGATAGACGCGGTTGAGCTCGTTCGGGTCCGGATGGACGTGGATCAGCGTCTGGCCAGGGTGGTCCGGCGTGATCAGCGCATAGCCGTCCGTCGTCGCCTCGCCGAGCCGGGCGCCGACCACGAGCAGCAGGTCGGCATCCTTGATCCGCTGGACCAGCTTGGGGTTCGGACCGTAGCCGAGATTGCCGGCCCAGGCGGGCGAGGCGTTCGGGATCGCATCCTGGCGGCGGAAGGCGCCGGCGACGGGCAGGGCGATGCGCTCGGCGAAGCGGGCGAAGTCCTCGCCGGCCTCGGCGTCCCAGCCGGCGCCGCCGACGATCGCGATCGGGCGCTGGGCAGCCGCGAGCATCTCGAACATCTGGTCGAGATCATAGGCATCGGGCGCCTGGAGCGGCGGGGCGAGCTCGGGGCGGTCCACTGCCTCGACGACGTCGCACAGCATGTCCTCGGGCAGCGCGATCACCACCGGACCGGGGCGGCCCGAGGTGGCGACGGCATAGGCGCGGGCGACATATTCGGGGATGCGGCGCGCATCCTCGATCCGCGTCGCCCATTTGGCGAGCGGGGCGAACATCGCGGGGAAATCGACTTCCTGGAAGCCTTCGCGGTCGCGCATCGAACGGTCCACATCGCCGATGAACAGGATCATCGGCTGCGAATCCTGCATCGCGACGTGCACGCCGATCGAGGCGTTGGTCGCGCCCGGACCGCGCGTGACGAAGGCGACGCCCGGCCGCTGCGTCATCGCGCCGTCCGCGCAGGCCATGAAGCCCACCCCGCCTTCCTGGCGGCAGGTCACCACGTCGATCTGCGGCACGTCGTGCAGCGCGTCGAGCACGGCGAGAAAGCTCTCGCCCGGCACGTGGAAGATACGGTCGCAGCCCTGTGCGACGAGGTTGTCGACGAGGATCCGGCCCCCGGTGCGTTTCGCGGTCATGGGAGCGGTCCTAGCCCGGCACGGGCGCGGGACCAACCCGTGTGATCATTGCTGGCATATAGACGGAGGCAATGGCGGGGACTCCCGGTCGAACAATGTCCGGTCCGGAGGCTTCTGGCCTCCTGGCCGGTTCCAATAACCGCGGCAACCCCTTACGAAGATGAGTACGAAAGGGGAACGAAATGGAAGATTTCCAATCGGCGCTCGACACGTGGCTCGTTTACTTGGGCGATCTAGGCTTCGCCGCCAAGGCGCATCTCAATCCGCCGGCGACCGAAGCTGCGATCGCGGCAGCGGAGGCGGAAATCGGCTTTCGCCTGCCCGACGATTTGCGGGCGCTGTACCTGTGGGCGGACGGGCAGGTCGACATTGGCGATATCGCGGACCCTGCGCCCGGCAAGATCGTGACTCCGCTGTTTGGCGGCTATGAGTTCGTCCCGCTTGCCAAGGCAGTGGGCGACTATCAGGTCTGGGAGGACGTCATCGATGATTGGGGCGACGAGACTGACCCCAATGAGTTTATCACACTGCGTCCCGGCGATCCGCCCGTTGCGCGAGAATATTGGCGGCGCGGCTGGTTCGGATTCGCGATCGACGGCGGCGGCAACGCTTATGCGGTCGATCTCTCGCCAGTCGAAGGCGGCACTCCTGGCCAGATCATTCTGACCGGCAGCGATGAGGATGAGCGACGGGTGATGGCGCCTAGCCTGACCGCATTCCTGGCAAGGGCGGCGACCTGTGAGCCGGTTTGGGAGGATGTTGAGGACGATGGTCCCATGCGCTTTTTCGAGATAGGGCTCTGAACGGAATAGTTTCAGAGGCTAGATGCTCATCATCGGCAACCACGTCTCGCCCTATGCGCGGAAAGTGTTCGTCGCGCTCGATCATAAGGGCGTCGACTATGAACTCGATCCGATCGTGCCGTTCTTCGGCACCGATGCGTTCACCCAAGTCAGCCCGCTGCGCCGCATCCCGGTGCTGATCGAGGGCGATCTGATCCTCAACGATTCGACCGTGATCGCCGAATATGTCGACGAGCGCTGGCCCGAGCCGCCGCTGATGCCGAAGAGCGCCGCGGACCGGGCCCGGGCACGCTGGATGGAGGAGTTTGCCGACAGCCGGCTCGGCGACCTGATCATCTGGCGGCTGTTCTACCAGAAGACGATCGTCCCCTATGTCTGGAAGCGCGAGCCCGATCATGCGCTGATCGACCAGGTGACGACGCGCGACTTGCCCGAAGCGCTGGACTGGATCGAGGCACGGGCGCCGGGCGAGGGCTTCCTGTTCGACCATGTCTGCACCGCCGACATCACCTATGCCTGCTTCTTCCGCAACGCCTCGCTCGCCGGGTTCGAGATCGATGCCGGGCGCTGGCCGCGCACCGCCGGCTGGATGGAGCGGGTGCGTGCGGTGCCGGCGTTCGCGGGGACGATGAAGTTCGAGGCGGCGATCACCGGCGTCCGCTCGATCGACCGGCCCGATGCGCTGCGCGCCGCGGGCGCCAAGGTGGCCGAGCAGAGCTATGGCGACCGCACGCCGCACCGGTCGATCATGCTGGACGACGGGCCGGCGGGCTGAGCGGTCAGGCGCCGGGCGATCAGGCAGTCCTGGCGCGGTCCCGCAGCGACAGGCAATAGCCGAGCGTCACCACCACGCCGGCAAAGACCGTGGCGGTCCCCAGGATCGTCGCCACCGGGATCGGCGCGAATGCCCATAGCCCGGTATAGACGAGGCCGCTCAGCACCTGGGACCAGCCCGCGACGCGTTGCGCCTGGCGCGCGCGGATGCTCGGGACGACCTTTTTGGGAATGCGGTTGCCGTACCAGGCGATCATCAGCCCGTTGATGCCGAGGACGAGCCGCAGCACGGTGTCCTGGTCGATATAGCCCAGCTTGCGCGCGACGACCGAGCCGATCGACAGCGCGAGAATGCCGCCGCACCAGCCGAGGCCCGCTGCGAGTTCCTTGTTCATCGTGCAGTCTCCTTGCTTGGCTCGGGCGTCTCCGCGCCGAGCCCGAACGAATGGGCGAAGCCGAGCAGTGCTTCTTCGAGCACCGACAGCTTCAGGTGATAGATGACTGACTTGCCGGCCTTCTCCGCATGGACGAGGTCCGCCTCCTTCAGCACTGCGAAGTGCGCCGACATCGTCGGCTTGGAGACGTCGAACTGATCGGCGAGGTCGCCTGCGCTCATCGGCCCCTTGCGCAGGAGCTGAAGCACGCGGCGCCGCGTCGGGTCGGCCAGGGCTTTGAATACCGAACTCATGATTCGATATTTAGCGAAGTGTCTAAATGAGTCAAGCGGGCATGCAAAAGGGCCGCGCAGTAGCCCGCGCGGCCCCCTTGCTGTCCGGATTTGTCGGTCGCTTAGAAGCGAACGCCGACGCCCGCGACGACCTGGTCGCGGTTCAGGTCGATCTTCTCGTAGCGCGAGTAGCGATACTCGACCTTGCCGAAGAAGCGGCCGAAGTCGCGCTCGACGCCGGCGCCGAGGCGATAGCCGTCGTTGTTCTGGCTGAAGTTGCCGGCAGCGACGCGGGCATTGGTGTAGCCAGCCTTGCCGTAGAGCAGCGTCGAGCCGCCGACGACGACGCCTGCACGGCCGCCGACATAGAGGTCACGGCCGGCTTCCACGCCGCTGTCCTTGGTGGTCGCGCCGGTCACTTCGGCATCGGCGCCGATCACGATGTTGTTGAACTGCTTGTCGTAGCCGATGGCGCCGCCATAGACGAAGCCCGAACGGCCATAACCCTCGGAGCCGACATGATCCCAACCGCCCTCGGCTTCGATGCGCGGGCCGTTGAACGGCGCGGCGCTATCCTGCGCGAAAGCGGGAGCTGCGGTGGCTGCCACGAGGGCGAGCGCGGACACTGCGAGAATTCGCATTATATTTCCTACCTTTGGACTTATTTACTCAGATCGGACGGCCATCCGGGCTTCTACGTAGGCGCTCGATTCCGCAGTGCAATATGTCAATTTTGCTACAGCCAAACCGTGTTGCCTTTGTGCCACACCACCATAGTCGGTCACCTTGGGTTCAGCTTTGCCTCGCCCCCAATGCGGCGGTGCAGCGAAGTTGAAAGTCGGTTCAGGTTCGCTTGACCGGGGCTCGGGCGCCGGACTATCCGCGCGTCAGCCCGTAGGAGAGAATCGCCGATGAAGAAGCTCTACCCCACCGCCGCAGCAGCGCTGGAAGGGCTGCTGTTCGACGGCATGACGATCTGCGCGGGCGGCTTCGGCCTGAGCGGCATCCCCGAGCGGCTGATCGACGCGATCCGCGACGCGGGCACCAAGGACCTGACCATCGCCAGCAACAATGCCGGCATCGACGGCGAGGGGCTCGGCAAGCTGCTGCGCACCCGCCAGGTCAGGAAGATGATCTCCTCCTATGTCGGCGAGAACAAGGAGTTCGAGCGGCAATATCTGAGCGGTGAGCTCGAGGTGGAATTCTGCCCCCAGGGCACGCTGGCCGAACGCTGCCGCGCGGGCGGGGCGGGGATCCCGGGCTTCTACACCAAGACCGGCGTCGGCACCCAAGTGGCCGAGGGCAAGGAAGTGAAGGTCTTTGACGGCCCAAATGGACCGGAAGAGTTCATCCTCGAGCGCGGCATCCGCAGCGACCTGTCGATCATCAAGGGCTGGAAGGCCGACGAGAGCGGCAACCTGATCTTCCGCAAGACCGCGCGCAACTTCAACCAGCCGATGGCGACCGCGGGCAAGGTCTGCGTCGCCGAGGTCGAGGAAGTGGTGCCGGTGGGTAGCCTCGACCCCGACCAGATCCACCTGCCGGGGATCTATGTGAAGCGGCTGATCGTCGGCAGCCCCTATGACAAGAAGATCGAGTTCCGGACGACCCGGCCCCGCGAGGCGGCATGAGCCGCGTCGCCCTGATAGCGGGCCTGGCGCTCGCCGCGACCAGCCTTTCGGGCTGCATCGCCGCCGCGGTGCCGATCGCGGCGGCGGCGGGCGTCGTCAAGACCCAGCAGGACAGCCACAGGAAGAAGCAGGAAAAGCCAGCGCCGGCGCTCAAGCCGGGCCAGGTCTACCGGACCGAGGACGGCCAGACGGTGCAGGTCACCGGCCTCACCGCGCTGCCCGCGCCCAATGGCGGCCCTGCGGCTCCCGCCACCCCGGCGGCGCCCGCGCCGGGCAGCGTGCCGCCCGAGATGCAGTTCCTCTATGGCTCGGGCGAAGCCTCGGCGCTCAGCCTCCAGGCCTATGCGGCGCTGTGGACCTATATCCACAACGACCTGCGCTTCCGCCGCGACAAGAGCCAGATCAGCTCGGTGGTGCTCACGCGCGATTCGACGCTGACCTCGCCCAAGTTCGAGACCTGCGGCAAGCGTCCGATGGCCGTGGTGTTCGACGTCGACGAGACCGTGCTGCTCAATCTCGGCTTCGAGAGCGATGCGGCGCGCCGGGGGCCGGGCTATGACCAGGGCCGCTGGACGCGCTGGGAGCAGACCGGTGCCGACAAGGTCGATGCCGTGCCCGGTGCCGCCGAGACGATCGCGGCGATTCGCGGCGACGGCATCACCGTGATCTTCAACTCCAATCGCTCGGCGAGCACCGCGGCGTTCACGGCTCAGGCGCTCGACAATGCCGGGCTCGGCCCGGTGACGATCGGCGACACGCTGATCCTGCGCGACGACAGTGCCCCCGGCGGCAAGGACGAGCGCCGCTGGAAGATCGCCGAGCGCTATTGCGTCGTCGCGATGGGCGGCGACCAGCTCGGCGACTTCAGCGACCTGTTCAACGCCAAGGACCTGCCGACTTCGGCGCGGCGCAATACCACCGGCAACACGCTGATCGCGCCGCTCTGGGGGCATGGCTGGTTCATCCTGCCCAACCCCGTCTACGGCACCGGCCTGAAGGGCGGGATGGACGAGGTGTTCTCCAGGGACAAGCAATGGGCCGACCCGGCCGAGGCCAAGCCATGAGCTTCGGGCGCAAGGGCAAGCTCCAGGACGAGCTCGACATCTCGGGGGCGGCGCATCTGCTCCAGGGCAGCCGCGAGTTCCTGCGGATGTGGCACAAGCCCGGCGGCCAGGCGACGTGCCTGGTCGATCCCGGCGCGCTCAACCCCGATCCCGCGGTGTTCGGCATCGCGATGGTCGATTGCATCCGCCACGGCGCGCGCGCCTGGGCGAACGCGGTCGGCATCAGCGAAAGCGAGGCGCTCGCCCGCATCTGGCTCGGCTTCGATGCCGAGCGCGAATCTCCCACCGATCTTGGCAAGGAAGTGCATTGATGGCCTGGACCCGCGATGAAATGGCGGCCCGCGCCGCGAAGGAGCTGCAGGACGGCTTCTACGTCAATTTGGGCATCGGCATCCCCACGCTGGTGGCGAACCACATCCCGGCGGGCGTCGAGGTGACGCTCCAGTCCGAGAACGGCATGCTCGGCATCGGGCCGTTCCCCTATGACGACGAAGTCGACCCCGACCTGATCAACGCCGGCAAGCAGACGATCAGCGAGCTGCCGCAATCGGTCTATTTCGGCTCGGAGCAGAGCTTCGCGATGATCCGCGGCGGGCATATCGACCTGACCGTGCTCGGCGCGATGGAGATCAGCGAGACCGGCGACATCGCCAACTGGATGATCCCGGGCAAGATGATCAAGGGCATGGGCGGTGCGATGGACCTGGTCGCCGGCGTCAAGAAGATCATCGTGGTGATGGAGCACAACTCCAAGGACGGCAGCCCCAAGTTCGTGCCGGGGTGCAGCCTGCCGCTCACCGGCAAGAACGTGGTCGACATGATCATCACCGATCTCGCCGTGTTCCAGCGGCCCGACCACAATTCGCCCTTCCGCCTGATCGAGCTGGCGCCGGGCGTAACCGAGGCGGAAGTCGCGGAGAAGACCACGGCGAACTACGAAGTCGCGCTGGCCACCGCCTGATGTGGCGCTGGGCCGCGGGCGCCGTGCTGGCGCTGGTGCTCGCGGGCCTGGCGCTGGCGCTGCTCGTCTCGCCGCCCGGGCTGCTGTCGCTGGCGGATGCCGCGCTTGGCGGCGGTAGCGGCACCAGCCGGCCGGGCAGCGCGATCGCCTTCGGCACGCACGGCCAGACGCTCGACGTGTGGCGGCCCGCCGGCGCGGGGCCCGGCAGGCGGCCGGTGCTGATCTTCTGGTATGGCGGCGGATGGGTGAAGGGCGACCGCGCCGCCTATGCCTTCGCCGCGCGCGCCTTTGCCAAGGCCGGGTTCGTCGTGGTGGCGCCCGATTATCGCAAGGTGCCGGGCGTGCGCTTCCCCGCCTTCCTCCAGGACGGTGCTGAGGCGGTCAGATGGACGCGCGACCATGTCGCCGAATTTGGCGGCGACCCCAGCCGGATCGCGCTCGCAGGGCATTCGGCGGGGGCCTATACCGTGGCGATGCTCGCGCTCGACCGGCGCTGGCTGGTGGCGGAGGGCGTCGATCCCGGCATCGTCAAGGCGGGAGTGGGGCTCTCCGGACCCTATGACTTCGCGCCCTTCACGTCGAAGCGCGCGATCGATGCGATGCAGGGCGTCGCCGATCCGGCGATGACCCAGCCGCTCCACTTCGCCCGCGCCGATGCGCCGCCGCTGCTGCTCGTCACGTCGAGCCGCGATACCGTGGTGCGGCCGAAGAACGCGATCAATCTGGCGGCGCGGCTCAAGGCGCTGGGCGCGCCGGTCGAGCTGCGCAATTATCCCGGGCTCAGCCACGAAGAGGTCGCGATGGCGCTGTCGGTCCCGTTCCGGGGCAAGGCACCGGTGCTGGCGGACAGCGTCGCCTTTCTCGACCGGAAATTACCTTGACGCGAATTAATGTTTCTTCGCTGGCGGCGGCCCCCGCGAAGGCGTAGGGCTAACCCCATGTTAGCCTGGTTCCGCCGCCGTTATCTCGACCTGCTGGGCTCGATTTACATCTACAACGAACATCGCGGCTATACGAGCATCGACCGGGTGCTCGAGGCAGTGAAGGCGCGCGCGCCCGACGACCATCAGCTGATCGCCGACATCGAGAAGCACCGCGCCGACGAGCGCAAGCACTACGTCATGTTCAAGCGCTGGTTCGAGCTGCAAGGCAAGATGCCGCTCCAGGTCGACCGTACCTGCGGCCATATCGACCGCTTCGTCGAGATCATGTTCCGCCACACGATCGACGAGCTCGATACCCAGCGGATCATCGCCGAGGACGACCAGTTCGAGAAGCTCTGCCGGGTGATCTCGCTCACCGAGCAGCGCGGCCACAAGCAGGTCGAGATCCTGCTCAAGCATCCGCTCGTCACCGGCGACAAGGTGCTGATGAAGATCTTCCGGATCATCGAGAAGGACGAGCCGAGCCACTGGGCGCCCTATGACGGCTGGCTCAAGGCGAACGGCAAGCGCGACCCCAAATGGTGGGAGCGCGGGATCGACACGTTCATCCATTCCGAGCTGTTGTTCCTCAAGCTGCCGGCGCTGTTCCTGAACCCGTGGGTAAAGCGCCGCACCGAATGGCAGGACTCGCATGAGGAAGCCGCCGAGGTGAAGGCGTCGCCGGTGCCGGCGCTGGTCTGAGCCAAAGCCCTCCCCTTCAGGGGAGGGGCTATCGGTACGGTTGGGCCTCCGCTAGATCGCCCCAATGCGCATCCTCCTGACAGGCTCATCCGGCTGGCTCGGTCGCTTCCTTGCGCCGCTGCTGCGGGCAAACGGTCACGCCGTCACCGGGCTCGACATTGCCCCCGGCGCGGACACCGACATGATCGGCTCGGTTGCCGATCGCGCGCTGGTCGATCGGATCTTCGCCGAGCGGGGCATCGAATCGGTCATCCATGGCGGCGCGCTGCACAAGCCGGACATCGCCCGCTATCCGGCGCAGGCGTTCATCGACGTCAACGTCACCGGCACGCTCAACCTGCTGGAGGCCGCCACTGCAGCCGGGCACGACCGGTTCGTCTTCACCTCCACCACCTCGCTGATGATCAGCCAGGCGATCCGCGACGAGGCGGGCGAGGCCGCGGTGTGGCTTGACGAGGCATCGGGCCCGATCGAACCGCGCAACATCTACGGCGTCACCAAGCTCGCCGCCGAGCAGCTCTGCCGGCTCGCCTGGCTGAATGACGGCCTCAACTGCGTCGTGCTGCGCACCAGCCGCTTCTTCCCCGAGGAGGATGACACCCACCGCGCGCTTTCGGGCGAGAACATGAAGGCGAACGAGCTGCTCCACCGCCGCCTGACGGTGGAGGACGCAGCCCGCGCGCATCTGGTGGCGCTTGAAAAGGCGCCGGAAATCGGCTTCGGCAGCTTCATCGTATCGGCGCAGACGCCGTTCTCGCGCGAAGAATGCGCCGCACTAAAACGCGACGCGCCGGCAGTAATCGCGCGCCATTTCCCCGATGCGTTCGAGTTATACCGCGCAAAGGGGTGGGAACTTCCGAAAAGCATCGGCCGAGTCTATGACGCGGCGCTGGCCGGGAAACTGCTCGGCTTTCGGTGTGAGACGGATTTCGGGACGGTGCTGGAGTCGCTTCGGCGAAAAGCGGCGCTGCCCTTCGCGCATGATCCGGATTATATTTCGCCGAAGGAAGAACCAGGCGTGGGATAAGGGTCCACCGGCGCCTTGTGTTTTGTTGATACAACACAAGCGTTTCGGGGGATTTCTTCATGCGTTGGGTCGTTCGCGGGCTGCTGGTGCTCGTTTCCGTCGCCTGTCTTGCGCTGGCGGTGATCTATGGCGGGTCCGAATGGGCGATCCGCAAGAGCCACGCCGTGGCGCTGCCCAATATCGTCGCGGATCGTTCGCCCGCGGGCGTGGCCGAGGGCGGGCGGATCGCCTCTGCGATGGGGTGCCGCGGCTGCCACGGCCCGAACGGCAATGGCGTGCTGCTCGCCGATGTGCCCGGCGTGATCCACGCCGCCACGCCGGCGCTGGCGCGCGTCGCCGCCAGCTATTCGGATGCCGAGCTGGCGCGGCTGATCCATCACGGGATCAAGCGGAACGGGCAGGGCGTCTATGTCATGCCGATCGAGGGGCATTCGCGCATCGCCGACGAGGATGTCGCCCGGATCATCGGCTGGATCCGCACGCTCAAGCCCTCCGCTGCCGACCGCACTGACACGCTCAGCTTCGGCCCGCTGGCGCGGCTCGGCATCCTGACCGGCGGCCTCAAGCAGGAAGTGATCGAGACGCCGCGTGCCACGGCGAAGCGCCCCGCCGATACCGGCGCCTATATCGCCAGCACCGTGTGTGCCGGCTGCCATTCGCTGACCGAGCCGCGCGAGGCGCATGACGATGGCCGCCGCGTGCCGCCGCTGCTCGAGGTGGCGCCCGCCTATGACCTGCCCGCGTTCCGCAAGCTGCTGCACACCGGTATCGGCCTGTCGCCGCGCGACCTGGGGCTGATGGGCCGCGTGGCCAAGGGCGACCTGTCGCATCTCACCGATGACGAGGTCGCCGCGCTCCATGCCTATCTGCAGGCCGAGGCGGCGAAGACGCCGGCCAAATAGCGGTCGTGGCGGAGGCGCAACGAAACTGATAGCCAGTCCTGCGGGGACTGTTGGGGGGAATCGGATGCGCATCCTGGGCCGTATCGCTGTCGCGCTGGTGGGTATCGTCGTCGTGCTGACCGCTATCCTCTATGGCGGCTCGCAATGGGTGATCGGGCGCAGCCATGCGGTGCCGGTCGATCACATCGCGATCCCCACCGACGCTGCCGCGATCGCCGAGGGCGGGCGGCTGGCGACGATCGAGGGCTGCCGCGGCTGCCACGGTCCGGAGAGCCAGGGGCTGGTCTGGTCGAGCGACCTGCTGGGCGGCACGATCGCGCCGCCCGCGATCGCGCGGAAGATCGCCTCCTATTCGAACGACGAGCTGGTCCGGCTGATCCGCTACGGCGTGAAGAAGGACGGCAGCACGCTGTTCATCATGTCGACCGGCGCGCACCGCAACCTCGCCGACGACGATCTCGGCAAGATCATCGCCTGGCTGCGCACGCTCAAGCCGGGCCCCAAGGACTCGCTGACCGACACGGCGTTCGGCCCGATGCCGCGCCTCGGGATGCTCACCGGCGGGCTGGCGCCGAGCGTCCATCCCGAGAAGGTCGCGCCGGCGCACCGCCCGGCCGAGCGGGGGCGCTATTTCTACGCCAGCATCTGCGCCGACTGCCATCTGCTCGACAAGCCCAACCCCGTGGAGGGCCAGACCGCGCCCGCGCTGGCCCCGATCGCGGCGAGCTATGATCCAGCGGCGTTCCGCAAGCTGCTCCGCACCGGCGTGGGGATGGGCAAGCCGGACCTCGGGCTGATGAGCGGCGTCGCTAGGGAATCGCTGCATGCGCTGAGCGATGATGAAATCGCCGCGATCCAGACCTATCTGAAGGGCGAAGCGGACAAGCAGATGGCCGGCAAGTAACGCGCAGATCGTGCAGGGCTGCGACGGAAAGTTGCGGATAGGCTTGCTCTCGCGCAAGAATCGATTAGAGCGCCGACATCATGACCGAGCAACCGCGTACCCTCTACGAGAAGATCTGGGCCGACCATGTCGTCGAGCGCCGGGACGATGGCACCTGCCTGATCTATATCGACCGCCATCTCGTTCACGAGGTGACCAGCCCCCAGGCCTTTGCCGGCCTGCGCGCGGCGGGGCGGCCGGTGCGCCGCCCGGACCTTACGCTCGCGGTGCCCGATCACAACCTGCCGACCACCGCCCGCGTCGATGCCGCCGGCCATGCGCTGCCGATCGCCGATCCGGCGAGCGCGGGCCAGCTCGCGGCGCTGCGCAGCAACGTCGCCGAGTTCGGCGTGCCCTATATCGACGCGCTCGATGCGCGGCAGGGCATCGTCCATGTCATCGGCCCGGAGCAGGGCTTTACGCTGCCGGGCACGACGCTCGTCTGCGGCGACAGCCATACTTCCGCGCATGGTGCGCTCGGTGCGCTGGCCTTCGGCATCGGCACCAGCGAGGTCGAGCATGTCCTCGCCACGCAAACTTTGCTGCTGTCCCCGTCCAAGACGCTCGAGATCCGCGTCGACGGCAATCTCGGCTTCGGGGTCAGCCCGAAGGACGTCGTGCTGGCGATCATCGGCAAGATCGGCGCGGCGGGCGGCACCGGCTATGTCATCGAGTTCACCGGCGACGTGATCCGCAACATGTCGATCGAGGGGCGTCTGACCGTCTCGAACATGTCGATCGAAGGCGGCGCCCGCTCGGGGCTGATCGCGCCCGACCAGACGACCTTCGACTATATCCAGGGCCGCCCGATGGCGCCGAAGGGCGAGGCGTGGGAACGCGCGCTCGCTTACTGGAAGACGCTGCCGACCGATGCCGGCGCCCGCTACGACAAGTCCGTCGTGCTGCAGGCCAGCGACATCGCGCCGTCGCTCACCTGGGGCACCAGCCCCGAGGACGTCGTCCAGATCACCGGCTTCGTCCCCGATCCCGAGAGCTTCGCGGACCCCGCCAAGCGCGTCGCCGCGCAGAAGTCGCTCGATTATATGGGCCTGACCCCGGGCACGCGGATGGAGGACGTGCCGATCGAGCATGTCTTCATCGGCTCGTGCACCAATAGCCGGATCGAGGATCTGCGCGCCGCCGCCGCGGTGGTGAAGGGCCATCACGTCGCCGATCGCGTCCGCCAGGCGCTGATCGTGCCGGGCTCGGGGCTGGTCAAGCGCCAGGCCGAGGCCGAGGGGCTCGACCGCATCTTCACCGAGGCCGGCTTCGAGTGGCGCGAGCCGGGCTGCTCGATGTGTCTCGCGATGAACCCGGACAAGGTCCCCGCCGGCGAACGTTGTGCTTCCACCTCGAACCGGAATTTCGTAGGAAGACAGGGTCCTGGGGCGCGGACGCACCTGCTTTCACCCGCAATGGCGGCGGCAGCGGCGATCCGGGGGCGCCTCACCGATGTCAGGGAGCTGATGTCGGCGGATGCGTAAGGGGATGGTACATGAAGCGGGCGCTTATCGCATTGGTTGCGGGCACGGTGTTGAGCGGACTGGTGGCCGCCTATGCCGCGACGGGCAGGGTTATCGAGACGAAGGCGGAGATCGCAGCCGCCCGCTGATCCGGGAGGTTGTGTAATGGAAGCAGTTCGCCAGGTTTCTGGCCGCGCCTATCCGTGGGGCGCCAAGAATATCGACACCGACATCATCATCCCCGCGCACTGGCTCAAGACCACGACGCGCGAGGGGCTGGGCAAGGGCGCCTTCGAGAGCGTCCGCGCGCAGCCGGGCAATGTGTTCGACGACGAGCGCTATGCCGGCGCGCCCGTGCTCGTCGCCGGCGACAATTTCGGCTGCGGCTCGAGCCGCGAGCATGCCGCCTGGGCGCTCGCCGACCTGGGCATCAAGGCGGTGATCGCGCCGAGCTTTTCCGACATCTTCTCGGGCAACGCGTTCAAGAACGGCATCGTGCCGGTGGTGCTGCCGCAGGACGCGGTCGACCGCTTGGTCGAAGTCGCCAAGACCGACGAGATCACCGTCGACCTCGAGACGATGACCGTCACCACGCCCTTCCAGGACCGTTTCCCCTTCGCGCTCGACGCCTTCCGTCGCCAATGCCTGATGGAGGGGCTGGACGAGATCGGCATGACGCTGGCACAAGATACCGCGATTTCGAAATTCGAATCCGGGATGGCGCAAAGCCGCCCGTGGATCGCGGTGGAGACGGCGAATGAAGGCACTGCTCTCGAAGCAACCGGGCGGACCTGATACTCTAATCCTCGAGGAAATCCCCGATCCGGTGGCCGGCAAGGGGCAGGTCGTCGTCGCGGTGAAGGCCTGCGCGATCAACTATCCCGACTTCCTGATCATCGAGGACAAATACCAGTTCAAGCCGCCGCGCCCCTTCGCGCCGGGCGGCGAGATCGCCGGCGTGATCGAGAGCGTCGGCGAGGGCGTGACCGGCTGGGAAGTCGGCGACCGGGTGATCGCGGTGACCGGCCATGGCGGGCTGGTCGAGAAGCTGGCGATCGAGGCGGTGCGCCTGTTTCGCCTGCCCGAGGGCCGCAGCTTCGAGGAAGGCGCGGCGCTGCTGCTCACCTATGCCACGACGATCCACGCGCTGCTCGATCGCGGGCACCTGCGCGAGGGGCATAACCTGCTCGTGCTGGGTGCAGCCGGCGGCGTCGGGCTGGCGGCGGTCGAGCTCGGCAAGGCGTTCGGCGCGCGGGTGATCGCGGCGGTCTCCTCGGAGGAAAAGGCGGCGGCGGCCAGGGCGGCGGGCGCGGACGAGGCGCTCGTCTATGGCCGCGCACCGTTCGACAAGGACCAGTCCAAGGCACTGGCCGACCAGTTCAAGGCCGCATTGGGCCCGCAGGGCGCCGACGTGATCTACGATCCGGTCGGCGGCGACTATGCCGAGCCGGCGCTGCGATCGATCGCCTGGGAAGGGCGCTATCTCGTCGTCGGCTTCCCCGCCGGCATCCCCAGGCTGCCGCTCAACCTGACGCTGCTCAAGAGCTGCGACGTGTGCGGCGTGTTCTGGGGTGCCTTCGCGGCGCGCGATCCGCATGCGAACACCGCGCATGTCGAGCATCTCTTCCGGCTCTGGGGCGAAGGCCGGATTTCGCCCAGGGTCACCGAGACCTTCGCGCTGGCCGATGCCGGGCAGGCAATCGCCAAGATGGCGGCGCGCGCGGTGATCGGGAAGGTCGTGGTGAGGGTCTAGGCCCTTTTAAGCCCCTCCCCTTCAGGGGAGGGGTTGGGCTGGGGAAGGTGTCTCACCGAGACTTCCGCTCGCGGATAGGCCCCACCCCAACCCCTCCCCCGAGGGGGAGGGGCTTTTCGGCTGCTTGCCCTACGCGCATCGCCCCCCTATCTCCGCACCAAACGCCAGTAGGGGATTGCAATGACCACGTTCGACGATCGCGAAAAGGCATTCGAGGCGAAGTTCGCGCGCGACGAGGACATGGCCTTCCGCGTCACCGCGCGCCGCAACAAGCTAGTCGGCCAGTGGGCCGCGACGCAGATGAAGCTGACCCCGGAAGAGACTGACGCCTATTCGAAGGCCGTCGTCCAGGCCGATTTCGAGGAAGCGGGCGACGAGGACGTGATCCGCAAGGTGCTGGGCGACCTGCTCGCCGCCGGCATCGAGACCGACGAGGCTACCGTGCGCCACGCGCTCGAGGAGCAGTCGGTCGAGGCGCGCCGCCAGCTGATGGGCGAAGTCTGATGCCGATGGCCGCCACGGAGATCGAGGACCTGATCAAGGCCGGCATCCCCGATGCCCGGGTCGAGATCACCGATCTCGCCGGTGACGGCGATCATTATGCGGCGCGCGTGGTCGCGCCGATGTTCAAGGGCATGCCGCGGGTGCGCCAGCACCAGGCGGTCTATGCTGCGCTCGGCGGGCGCATGGGCGGCGTGCTGCACGCGCTCCAGCTCACCACTGAAGCGCCTGTCGAGGAGTAGAAGCAAGTGACCGACGATACCCAGGCACGCCTTCAGGCGCTGGTCGAAGCCAATGACGTGCTGCTGTTCATGAAGGGCAGCCCGCTGTTCCCGCAATGCGGCTTTTCCAGCCGCGCGGTGGCGATCCTCAACCATCTAGGTGCCGAGTTCGAGAGCGTCGACGTGCTCCAGGACCAGGCGATCCGCCAGGGGATCAAGGAGTTCTCCGACTGGCCGACCATCCCGCAGCTCTATGTGAAGGGCGAGTTCGTCGGCGGGTCGGACATCATGATGGAGATGTTCGAGAGCGGCGAGCTCGGCCAGCTGCTCGCGGACAAGGGCGCGACCGCGGCCTGAACCCCACGCTGGCACCCCGGCCTTGTGCCGGGGGCCACCTTTCCAGGGTTGCGAACCCATCGGCGCGTTGCGGTGCGCCTGCCGCGGTTCGGCATATTCGATATTGGCGGTGCCCTGGAGGCCGGGAACGGTCGCTGGCGCATGACGTCATGGCAGCACGACGCCATGGCGTGACGTCACGGCGTCAAGGTGTCGATGTGTTGGGAAACCCGGGTTGGGTGGGTCGACGCGAGACCGGGGAAGAAGCGGTCGACCCACCCGATGAAGCGTTGAACGCTTGGGGTGCCTTATACTTTGCAGACCCCGTGCCAGTTCCGCAGAACCGCAGATTTACGTGGCTTTGGTGGTTAGCGCATTTTAACCAGCCATCGCACCTGTAAGCAATTTCGACAGTTTTCGAGCATTTCTCCCGTTGTGAACCCCGCGAGGCGGGGTGGCGCACCGGACGGCCCGTCAGATCGTTCAGCCAGCGTTCACCCGCTTGACTACAGACGTAATCGTGACGATTACACAAGTAGTCACGAAAGAGGGAAACGATGACCGAACGGATCAGCGACGCCGAGCACGCCGTGATGGAAGTGCTGTGGGACGAGTCGCCCCTCTCGGCGCAGGAAGTCGCCGAGCGGGTGCCCGCCGAGCGCGACTGGAGTGCCAACACGGTCAAGACGTTGCTAGGGCGCCTGCTCGCCAAGAACATCATCGCGCACAAGGAAGAGGGGCGCCGCTACCTCTATCGCCCGCTGGTGGCGCGCGGCGATTATGTCGCCGGGGAATCGCGCAAGCTGATGGACCGGCTGTTCGGCGGCAAGCTCACGCCGCTGGTCGCCCATCTCGCCGAGCGCGACCAGCTCACCGACCAGGACATCGCCGAGATTGAGGCCCTTTTGAAGGAGCTCAAGCAATGATCAGCTGGGCAATCGAAACGCTCGTCGCCAGCACGCTGCTGATGGTGCTGGTGCTCGTCCTGCGCGGGCCGGTGCGCAAGGCATTCGGCGCCAATGTCGCCTATGCGCTGTGGCTGCTGCCGGCGGTGCGGCTGCTGATGCCGTCGCTGCCCCAGGGCTGGCGGGAACAGGCCGCCGCGCCGGTGGGCGCCGCGAGCGACATCGTCGCGGTCTATGTCGTCGAGCCGCTGGGCGGTGCGCCCTCGGCCGGGGCGGAAGGCAGCTTCGGCTGGCTGATGGTGGTGGGGCTGTTGTGGGTGGCCGGCGCGCTGCTCTTCCTCGCCTATCACCTGATCGCGCATCGCCGGCACTGCGCCCGGCTGCTCAAGGCCGCCCGTGTCGATCGCACCGTTGCCCAAGGCAAGGTCCGCGTGATCGAGACCGACGCAGTGCACGGCCCGCTCGCCTTCGGGGTGCTGCGCAAATATGTCGCCTTCCCGTGCGACTTCACCGAGCGCTACGACGAGCAGGAGCGCGATCTCGCGCTCGCCCATGAGCTCGGCCATCATGTCCGCGGCGATCTGATCGCGAACTGGGCCGCGCTGATCGTCCTCGCTCTCCACTGGTTCAATCCGGTCGCCTGGAAGGCCTTCCGTGCCTTTCGTGCCGACCAGGAAATGGCCTGCGATGCCCTGGTGCTCGCCGGCCGCGCCCAGGCACTGCGCCATGCCTATGGCCGTGCGATCGTCAAGTCCGCGCATGGGGGTGCGGTCTCGGCGGCATGTCACCTGCACACCATCAACGAAGTTAAAGGGAGGCTCCGCATGCTCTCGAAGACCCACAAGAATTCCCCCGCACGTCTCGCTGCCGGCCTGCTCGGCACCGGTGCCCTCGGCCTCGCCGCGCTGGGGCTCACTGCCTCGGGCACCCAGGCCGCCGAGCAGATCAAGGTGAAGGTGGAGAACGTCACCGGCCTCAGCCTCGGCCAGGACGTGCCGGCGCCGCCGGCTGCCCCGGCGCCCGTCGCCGCGCCTGCCCCTGCTGCGGTACCCGAGGCGCCGGAAGGCCCGGTCCGCGTCCACACCCAGGTCTATCGCATCAGCGACGACGGCAAGGACGGCAAGGGCAAGGACGGCAAGCGCATCACCAAGATGGTGATGGTCCACGCCGACGGCACCTCGACCGAGACCGTGATGCCCGACATGGACCGCATCCGCGTCGAGGTTCCCGAGATCCGCAACGGCAAGTGCGCGGGCAACACCGACAAGCCGGTCGTCGAGAATTTCGAGAAGGACGGCAAGAAGGTGATGATCATCTGCTCGAACCGGATCGAGAAGATCACGGTCGACGCCCAGAAGGTCGCCTTCGACTCGAAGCGGTTCGGCATGCAGTCCGCGATGATGGGCCTGCGCATGGCCCGCCGCTCGATCGAGAGCCAGCCGGACCTCAGCGCCGAGCAGCGCGCCAAGGCGCTGAAGGGCATCGACGAGGCGATGGCCGAAGTCGCGAAGAACACCGACGACAACTGACTCGGAGGGGAAGGGCGCTCGGGTTAAGCCCCTTTCGCGAGCGTCTTTTCGGACGGGGCCGGCTGCTCTCCTTCGCGGCCGGCCCCGTTTCGTTTCCGCCCTTGCGCTGCGGCGCGGCAAAGGCCATCTCGGCACCATGGACATCATCGCGGATGCCCCGACCGGCCTGGCCATTGCGCTCGATCCGCTGGTCACGCGGCTGCTGGCGCCCAATCCG
Organism: Sphingomonas sp. KR3-1; assembly: GCF_040049295.1. Classification (NCBI taxonomy): domain Bacteria; kingdom Pseudomonadati; phylum Pseudomonadota; class Alphaproteobacteria; order Sphingomonadales; family Sphingomonadaceae; genus Sphingomonas; species Sphingomonas sp. KR3-1. The sequence goes on along the minus strand of NZ_JBDZDQ010000001.1, from coordinate 645,345 downwards.
TCGCCCTTCACCTATACCGGCACGCAGACCTATCTGGTCGGCACCACCGCGCTTGCCGTGATCGATCCCGGCCCGGACGATCCCCGCCACATCGAAGCGATCATCGCCGCGATCGCCGGGCGCCCGCTGGTGGCGATCCTGTGCACCCACACCCACCGTGACCACAGCCCCGCCGCCACGCCGCTCAAGGCGCTGACCGGCGCGCCGATCATCGGCTGCGCGCCGCTGACGCTCGAGGATGCCGGCCCGCGCGCCGACGCCGCGTTCGACACCGGCTATGCCCCCGATCGCGTGCTGGCGGACGGCGAGAGCGTTGCCGGCCCGGACTGGACGCTGACCGCGGTCGCCACCCCCGGCCACACCTCCAACCATCTCTGCTTCGCGCTGCCGGAGAGCGGCGCGCTGTTCAGCGGCGACCATGTCATGGGCTGGTCGACCACCGTGGTCGCGCCGCCCGACGGCGACATGGCGTCCTACATGGCCAGCCTCGACCGGCTGATGGCCCGCGAGCAGGACCGCATCTATTACCCCGCGCACGGCGAGCCGATCGAAAGGCCGCACCGCTTCGTCCGCGGGCTGATCGGCCACCGCAAGCAGCGCGAGGGCCAGATCCTGCGCCTGCTCAAGGCAGATGTGCACGCGGTTCCCGACATGGTCGCGCGCATGTATGTTGGGCTCGATCCCCGGCTGAACGGCGCCGCCGGCCGATCGGTGCTCGCGCACCTGATCGACCTCCGGGATCGCGGACTCGTCATCGAGGAGGGCGATGCGTGGAAGATGGCGGCGTGATGCAGGGCGGCACCGGCAAGGAAGGCGGCGGCTGCCTCAGGCTGTTCGGCGTGACGCTGCTGATCCTGCTGGCGATCGCGCTGATGCTCGGCACGGGCTTCTGGTTCGTCGGCGACACGATCAGACGGCAGTTCCAGGGCCCGACGCCCGAGACGGTGGCCCAGGCCAGCCTGCAGGGGCTGCGCGAGCAGAACCGCCTGTCCGCCTTCGCCGCCAAGTTCGTCGCGGTGGTCACGTCGAAGCAGAGCCAGCTCGGCTTCACCGCGCAGAAGACGATGATCATGCCGGGCAGCGTGCGCTACGAAGTCGATCTGTCGAAGCTGCGCCAGGAAGATGTGATCTGGGATGCCGCCAGCAAGCGGCTGACCGTCACCCTGCCGCCGGTGGAGGCCACCGATCCTGCGGTCGATCTCAACAATATCCGCCAGTATGACAATGGCGGCATCCTGCTCTCGGTCACCGATGTCGGCGGCAAGCTCGACGAGGCCAACCGCAGGGCCGGCCAGGTCGAGCTGCTCAAGCAGGCGCAGTCGGCACCCTATATGCGCATGGCGCGCGACGCGACGCGCAAGGCGATCGAGAGCAGCTTCGTCATGCCGCTCAAGGCCGCCGGGATCGACGCCAGCGTCCAGGTGCTCTTCCCCGACGAGGCCAATCGCCCGACCGAGCGCTGGGACGAATCGCGCCGGCCCGAGGACGTGCTCAACGGCAGCCGTTGAGCGGCAGCGCCAAACGCGATAGCTTCGCGCCATTGCAGCTTTCAGTTGGGGGACTGAGCAATGGCGACCCTTGCCGAACCGATGTCGCGCGTCGCCCGCCGCGACCGCTTCTTCCTGATCCTGTCGATCGCGATGGTGGTGGTGATCGTCGCGGGCTTCTCGCTCAACCTGGCGATGGGCCGGTCGAGCTTCGCGCTGCCGCTGATCTACCATGTCCATGCCTTCGTCTTCATGGGCTGGCTGGCGATCTTCCTCGCGCAGAATTTCCTGGTCGCGACCGGCAACGTCGCGTTGCACCGCCGGCTCGGCTGGATTTCGCTGGTCTGGGTGCCGATGATGGTGGCGATGGGGCTGGCGATCACGCTACATTCGATGCGCACGCATGGCGGGCCGCCCTTCTTCGCGGCGCCCGAGTTCCTGATCGGCAACCCCGCCGGGCTGCTCTGCTTCGCCGGGCTGGTCGCCGCCGCGGTGAGCGTGCGCGGCCCTTCGGACTGGCATCGCCGGCTGATGATCTGCGCGGTGGCGACGATCACCGGGCCCGGCTTCGGCCGGTTGCTGCCGATGCCCTTCATGATCCCCTGGTCGTGGACGGCGGCGGCGCTGGTCGCGCCTTTGGTCTTCCCGCTGATCGGCATCGCCGGCGACCTGGTCCGCACCCGCCGGGTGCACCCTGCCTGGCTCTGGGGCATCGCCGCGATGGCGGGGACGTTCCTGGTCGCGCAGGCGATCGCCTTCTCGCCGCTGGGCGAAGCCGCGGTGCGGACGGTGCTGGCGGGCACGCCGGGCGCCGATCGTCCGATGGCCGCGCACTGGCCCTAAGTCTCGCGGCCCAGCTCTGGGGCCTTGAACCCGCGTCCGCGCCGGGCCATGTGCGGCGCGGGCAAGGGAGTGTTAGGCATGGACGCGCGTAACGGCATTGGCGGCAGCTTGAGCGGGCTGGATCTCCGCGCGGAGATCGATCGGCTGCGCAAGGAGCGCAACGCCGTCATCCTCGCCCATTATTACCAGAAGCCCGAGCTGCAGGACCTCGCCGATTTCGTCGGCGACAGCCTCGATCTCTCGCGCAAGGCCGCCGAGACCGATGCCGACGTGATCGCCTTTTGCGGCGTGCGCTTCATGGCCGAGACCGCGAAGATCCTCAGCCCGCAGAAGATCGTGGTGCTGCCCGACATGAATGCCGGCTGCTCGCTCGAGGACAGCTGCCCGCCCGAGCAGTTCGCTGCCTTCCGCGCCGCGTATCCCGATCACATCGCGCTGACCTATATCAACTGCTCGACCGAGGTGAAGGCGCTCAGCGACATCATCGTCACGTCGAGCTCGGCCGAAAAGATCCTCGCCCAGATCCCGCCCGAGCAGAAGATCATCTTCGGCCCGGACAAGAATCTCGGCGGCTATCTCAAGCGCAAGATCGGCCGCGACATGCTGCTCTGGCCGGGCGTGTGCATCGTCCATGAGGCGTTCAGCGAGACCGAGCTCCTCAAGCTCAAGGCGCAGCACCCCGGCGCCCCGGTCGCCGCGCATCCCGAATGTCCGCCGCACGTGCTCGACCATGCCGATTATGTCGGCTCGACCCGCGGCATCCTCGAATTCTCGCAGGGCATGGCCGGCGACACGCTGATCGTCGCGACCGAGCCGCACATCATCCACCAGATGCAGAAGGCGATGCCGAGCAAGAACTTCATCGGCGCGCCCGGTGCCGACGGCAACTGCAACTGCAATATCTGCCCCTATATGGCGCTCAACACGATGGAGAAGCTCTACCTCGCGCTGCGCGACCTCGAGCCGCGCGTCGAGATCGAGGAGGGCCTGCGCCTCGAGGCCAAGAAGAGCCTCGACCGGATGCTCGAGATGGCGAGCGCCACGGTGGGCCAGGGCGATCTCGGCGCGATCGGCGGCGACCCGACCAAGGGAGACTAGGCGCCCTCCTTACCTCGTCTTTCCCCGGCCTTCGCCGGGGAGAGCATCCTGTCGATGCCTCCCAGCCTTCCCTCACCGCCACTCCGGCTGCACGCCCATCTGCGCCGAATAGAAGTTCACATATTGCGCCAGCCGCGGCGTCGCGGCGGTGTTCGGGCTGGCGCCGTGCGGCAGGTCGTGCCGCCAGATCACCAGGTCGCCGGCGCGTCCCGCCACGCGCACCGCGCGGTCGCTCAGGTCCACCGCGCGCGGATCGGCGTCGCCCAGGCCCGCCAGCCAGTCGAGCAGCCCGTGGTGGAAGCCGGGGACCAGCTCGAACGCGCCCTGGTCCTCGGCCGTGTCCGACAGATAGAGCACGCCCTGCGTCGCAAAGCTGATCGGCGGCACCAGGCTCGTGTCCCAGTGGAGCCGCGGCGGGCCGAAGCCGCGGTTCGGGCGCAGCGGCGCGTTGAAGCTCATCCGGTCGATGCGGCGCCACAGGTCGCTCGTCCCCCAGAGCTGGGCAAAGGCCTTGTGCACCCGCGCAGATCGCCGCACCGCTTCCAGCGCGGGATGCTGGAACAGCTGCACCATCATCCCCTGGCCGCGCGCCGAATACCAGCTTGCCGGATCGGCGGGGTCGGCGCCCACCGCGCGCCACAACAGGTCGGCGGCGGCGCGGACCTCCTCGGGCGTGATCGCGCCGCGCAGCACGACATAGCCCTGCGCCTCCCAATGGGCGAGGTCGGCGGCATCCAGCGTGTCGGGCATCGCGTCGATCGCGGCCAGGCGTGCGGCGATCTCGGGCGGCGGCGGGGCGCCGTCCAGCGCGGCATGATAGCGCGCGATCACCAGCGGATCGGGCGGGCCGGCGGTGGCGACGATCCAGCGGCCGAACGTCTCGAAGTCGGGCGCCTGCTCCGCGAAGAAGCTATGGGTCTGCTCGACCCCGAGGCCGAGCGCGTCGAGCAGCAGCTTGTCCGCGATCCAGTCCTCGGGCGGCGAGGGCTGGTAGCGGATCCGCCGCTCCCAATAGGTGTGCAGGCCCCGGATCTCAGGCAGCAGGGCGGGTTCGGCATCGGCCATGGCGGATCGTGACCCGGCGGGGTACCTCGGGTCAATGCCGCTTGCCCTGGTCAATGGCTCTTGAAATGTAGGATTTCGTCTGCTGCCATGGCGGGATGGCGCATGATCCTCGCTTCCGGCCCGATTCCGATCCCGCACCGGGGCCCAGGGCAAAGTGAAACGATCATGCGCGACTGCCTTCACTTTGGGCGCGGCGGCGGGGCAGGGCGATCGCGCCATTGCCGCTGCCGGGCGCGGCTCCTAAGGGGCTGCGCATGACCTTCACGCTCGACCGCTTCGATCTCGACGCTTTCGTCGCCGCCACGCTCGCCGAGGATCTGGGCGGCATCGGCGACATCACCTCCGCCGCGGTGATCCCCGCCGATGCGATGTTCACCGGCGTGATGGACAGCCGCGACGCGATCACCGTCGCCGGGTTGCCGATCGCCGAGGCATTCTTCCGCGCGCTCGATTCCGATGCCGAGATCGATCGGCTGGTCGAGGATGGCGCGCAGGTGCCGGCCGGCACCGATCTGATGCGCATCCGCGGCAAGGCGCGCGCGCTGCTCACTGCCGAGCGCTCGGCGCTCAACACCGTGCAGCACCTCTCCGGCATCGCGACGATGACGCGCGCCTATGTCGACGCGATGGCCGGCACCGGCGCGACGCTGCTCGACACGCGCAAGACGCTGCCCGGCCTGCGCGTGCTCGAGAAATACGCCACGCGGATGGGCGGCGCGACCAACTACCGCATGGGCCTGTGGGACGCGGCGATGATCAAGGACAATCACGTCGCGGTCGCCGGATCGGTGGGCGAGGCGGTGCGCCGCGCGGTGGCCGCGGGGATCGAGCGGGTCATCGCCGAGGTCGACCGGATCGACCAGATCGCGCCTGCGCTGGAGGCGGGCGCCACGCACCTGCTGCTCGACAATATGGGTCCGGAGACGCTGCGCGCGGCGGTGGCGCTGGTCGCCGGCCGGGTGCCGACCGAGGCTTCGGGCGGCGTGCGGCTCGACACGATCCGCGGCATCGCCGAAACGGGCGTGACCTATGTCAGCGTCGGCCGGCTCACCCAGTCGGCGCCCGCCGCCGATATCGGGCTGGATTTCGGGCAGGCATGAGGAGCGTGGCGATGCGCAAAATAGTTCTCGGAATTCTCGGCTCGGGCCTGGCGCTGCTGCCGGGCATCGCCTCGGCCCAGGCGCTGATGTGCCGCGCGCCGCTCAATCCCGGCCGTCCGCTGGCCGAGCTGCCCAATGCCAGGGAGCCGCGCCGGATCCTGCCGATCGGCTCGTACACGCTGGCGCTGACCTGGAATCCGGGGCTGTGCCGCGCGCATGGCGACGATCCCGACAATCGCTTCCGCTGCGGCGCCACCACGCGCTTCGGCTTCAGCCTGCACGGCCTGTGGCCGGACGGCGAGGGCAAGACCTGGCCGCAATATTGCGCCGACACGCGCATCCTGCCGCCCGCGCAGATCAGGCCGATGCTGTGCACCACGCCCTCGGCCCAGCTCATCCAGCATGAATGGGCCAAGCACGGCACCTGCACCGCTATGACGCCGGCCAGCTATTTCGGCACGGCCAAGCGGCTCTACGACAAGGTCCGCTATCCGGACATGGACCGGCTGTCGCGCGCCGACCTGACCATCGGCCAGTTCAAGGCGCGCTTCGCCGCGGCCAATCCCGGCATCCCCGCCAATGCGATCCGCGTGACGGTGACCAAGGAGGACTGGCTCGACGAGCTCTGGCTCTGCCTCGACAAGGGGCTGCGCTACGAGGCGTGCAAGCCCGGCAGTGGCGGCGCGGCCGACGGCAATGCGCTCAGGATCTGGCGGGGCGTCGGCCGGCGCTGAGGGCGCCGCTTGCAATGTAGGATTTCGCCTGCTTGGCTCGCGCAGCCGGGCGTGCTGCCCGGCCGCTCTTTGGCTTGTAGGAACGATAGGATCAGCGCCGCGAAGCTATGTTGCGCGCAGCGGGGAGGGGCAGGCCCTTTGAGTGTCGCGGCTTTCGTGACCTTTCGCCGCCGGAAATCCGGTTTCGGCGAGTCGCGGCGGTGCTGCTTGTAGGAAACTAGCCGTGGTTGATCGTGCTGGTGCCCGGATGATGCTTGTCGAGGTGGCGCTTGATCATCTTCAGGTTGCGCGAGTTCGATCGGAAGAAGAAGTCGGGGATGGCGCCCACCCAGGGGATCAGCCCGAGCAGCCAGTCGAACCCGACATTGCCCATCATGCGCAGGATGGTGGTCTTGGGCATGCCGAGGTTGCGGGCTTCCCAGGCCATGTAGACGCCCATCGCGGCGGCGATCGAGGTGCCGATGCCGGGAATGAGGTCGAGGATCACGTCGAGGCCGAAGGCCTGCTTGGTCCCCGGGATGACGAAGGAGCGCTCGAGCAGATGCTCCATCGCCTCGATCCGGCGACGCACGTCGGCGGCGTGGCGGCCCAGCGGCAGCCCCTTGGTGCTGAGTCCTGCTGCCATCCGCGTCGTCTTTGCCACGTTCACCTCGTCTCGTTGCGCAAGTGGTTCAACGGGTGCCAGGCGCGAGCGTTCCCCTGCCAGGCCTGGAGTCTGAGCGCGACGATAGACCATCGGAAGGGCTGGGCGATAGGGATATAGGCGACATCGGCGGTGAGCGCGGCGTCGGCCTCGGCGATGCGGTGGGCGCGGGCGTCGAGATCGGGCGCGTCGCGGCCCGCCTCGACCAGCAGTTCGGCATCGCTCGAGCAGGGCTGGCAGGCGGTGGCGACGAACCAGCGCGCGCTGTCATAGGGTGCGACGGTGTCGACGATCCGCAGGTCGGCCGGGGCGTCATGGCCGACCCGGACCGGGGAGAGCCCGATCGCATAGAGTGCCTCGGCCAGCCGCGCCCAGACCAAGGTGGCGCCGGGGCCGGGGGGCAGGGCGATGCGGATCGGCACCGGGCCGGGATGCCCGCGCTTCCACGCCGCGACGGTGGTGCGGGCGCTCTGGCGGCGCTGGTCGATGCTGAGCGGCGCCCAGGCCGGCTGCGTCGGCGGACTCGCCGAATCGAGCTGGCTGGGCAGCACCGTCTCCACCGGCGCCCAGTCGGGATGGACCTGGTGCGTCACTGCCGCCCGGTCGATCGCCATGGCGATGGCGGCGCGGTTGGCCGGATCGGCGAGGAAGCCCTGGCGGGAAGCCACGGCGAGCCCGAACAGGCCGAGCGCGTTGTCGAGCTTGATGTTGGGCTGGGCGATGCCCGCGGCCTCGGTGATCGGCCAGTCGGCGAAGCTGCCGCCGAGCACCAGGTCGGACTGCCCTTCCCGGAACCGCGCCACCGCCGCGCCGGCGCGTTCGCCGCGGAAGAGCAGGGTCTCCTGGGGGCGCAGTGCGGGGGCGTCCTCGGGCTCGCCGGGATCGGGGATCGGGCGCAGGGTAATTCCGCCGCCGCGCGCCGCGGCGCGGAACGGGCCGCTGCCGTCGAGCTTGTCGAGGCGGAACACCGCCATCTCGGGCTGGGCGAACAGCTTGAGCAGATCGGGCCGCGGCCGCTTCAGGCGCACCTCGATCACCTGCGGCGTCATCTCGACGATCTCGTCGATCACCGCGAGGAAGGGGGCGAGGCTGTTGTGCGAGCGCGGCGCGATGACCCGGCGCAGCGTGCGGACGACCTCCTCCGCGGTCACCGGCGTGCCATCGGGCCAGCTGGCATCGTCGCGCAGTCGGAAGATGTAGCTGCGGCCGTCGTCGATCACGATCCAGCGCTCGGCCAGCCCCGGCTCGATCTGGCCGCCGGCGTCGAAGCGCACCAGGCCCTGGGCCGTGGCGCCGAGCAGCGCGCGCCGGGCGGGGTCGAGCGGGCCGCTGTCCGGATCCGCGAGTGCACTGCCGGCACCGATCGCGCTGACCACCACGGCGGTATTGTCGCGCCGCTGCCCCGCGCCGCCGCCGCACGCGCCGAGCGCGAGCAGGGGAAGCAGGCAGAGGAAACGAGAGTGCATCAGGCAAATCCGGGCAGCGTCCGGCCGGTGTATGGCCCCTGGCGGCACCTGCCAACCCCACAGGCTTGTCGCAATCCAGCAACATTTCGTCGTGCTGCGCTGCAGCGCTTGGAACCTGCGGCGATGCGCAATTGTTCTGGATTGCGTCTCGAAAGGGAGTCTTGCGTATGCGTATCTTGAGTCAGGCGGCCGCGGCCGCCGCCCTTGTCTCGCTGGCGGCAACGCCGGCGCTCGCCGCGCCGGGTGCGCCGGCTTCCAAGCTGTCGCTGCGGGCGGCTACCGCGTCGAAGCACAAGTCCGACATTGCCGGCGCGCCGATCATCGCGATCATCGGCATCGTTGCGATCGTCGCGGGCGGCGTCATCATCGCCACCCAGGATGACGATCCCGACAGCCCCTAGGGCCTGGCCATTGACGCCGGCCCCGGTTTCCAGGGCTGGCGAAGGCTGGTGCGGACGGCGGGACTCGAACCCGCACGCCCCGAAGGGCAGAAGATTTTAAGTCTCCGGCGTCTACCGGTTCCGCCACGTCCGCATCCTGCGCTGCACGAAGCGCATGCGCGCGGCATCGTCAAGCATGGCACGTCATAGCGCGGGTCGCCGAAGGGCGGGCCGCGTCAGACGTTGAGCTTGATGCGCATTTCCTTGCCGGGCTTGAAATAAGGGACGCGCTTCGCATCGACCTCGACCGTCTCGCCGGTGCGCGGGTTGCGGCCGGTGCGGGCGTCGCGGGCGCGGGTGGAGAAGGCGCCGAAGCCGCGCAGTTCTACGCGGCCGTCTTCCTGGAGCCGGCCGACGATCTCGTCGAAGAAGACCGACACGATCTTCTCGACCTCACGGACCGAAAGGCCCGGATTGTCCTGCACGAGCAACTGAACCAGTTCCGAGCGGATCATCCGCAACCTCCCTTTGCGCATGCGGTGGCTATCCCCCCACGCACGCGCTCAATCCCTGATCGGGTTCTCTAGCCCCGTTATGCAATCTGCATCAACCCGCAGATTGCTGTTAACCTATGATATTGCGTTATAACCGAAACGGGGAGCGGTTTTTTGCCGCTCCCCGTCGAGGTTCTTAGTTCTTCTCGTTGCGGGCCTTGAGGGCCTCGCCGAGAATGTCGCCCAGCGACGCGCCCGAATCGGACGAGCCATACTGCTGAACAGCCTGCTTCTCTTCGGCGATCTGCATCGCCTTGACCGAGAAGGTCGGCTTCTTCGAACGATCGAACCCGGTGACCATCGCATCGAGCTTCTGGCCGACCTGGAAACGCTCCGGACGCTGCTCGTCACGGTCGCGGCCGAGATCGGTGCGCTTGATGAAGCCGGTCGCGCCGTCTTCGCCAACCTGCACTTCGAGGCCCGCGTCGCGGACTTCGAGGATGGTGACGGTGACGACCTGGTTCTTGTTCAGGCGGTCGGCCGAAGTGGTCGAGCCCGCAGCGGCGACGCCACCACGCTCGAGCTGCTTCATGCCGAGCGAGATGCGCTCCTTGTCGGCCTCCACGGCGAGAACGATGGCCTTAACGACCTCGCCCTTGCGGTGCAGGTTGAGCGCGTCCTCACCCGAGATGCCCCAGGCGATGTCCGACATGTGAACCATGCCGTCGACGTCGTTGTCCAGGCCGATGAACAGGCCGAACTCGGTGGCGTTCTTGACCTCGCCCTCGACTTCGGTGCCGACCGGATGGGCAGCCGCGAAGGCCTCCCACGGGTTGCCCTGGGCCTGCTTGAGGCCGAGCGAGATGCGGCGCTTCTCGGCGTCCACCTCGAGCACCACGACTTCGACTTCCTGCGAGGTCGAGACGATCTTGCCCGGGTGCACGTTCTTCTTGGTCCAGCTCATCTCCGAGACGTGGACCAGGCCTTCGATGCCCGGCTCGAGCTCGACGAACGCACCGTACTCGGTGATGTTGGTCACGCGGCCCGACAGCTTCGCGCCGACCGGGTACTTGGCGGCGGCGCCATCCCACGGATCGCTCTCGAGCTGCTTCATGCCGAGCGAGATGCGCTGCGTGTCGCGGTTGATGCGGATGATCTGCACCTTCACCGTGTCGCCGATGTTGAGCATCTCCGACGGGTGGTTGACGCGCTTGTAGCTCAGGTCGGTGACGTGCAGCAGGCCGTCGATGCCGCCCAGGTCGACGAACGCACCGTAATCGGTGATGTTCTTGACGACGCCGTCGATGATCTGGCCTTCGGCCAGGCTCTGGATGAGGCCCGAACGCTGCTCGGCGCGGGTCTCTTCGAGCACGGCGCGGCGCGACACGACGATGTTACCGCGCTTGCGGTCCATCTTGAGGATCTGGAAGGGCTGCGGAATGTCCATCAGCGGGGTGACGTCGCGCACCGGGCGGATATCGACCTGCGAGCCGGGCAGGAAGGCCACGGCGCCCGAGAGATCGACGGTGAAGCCACCCTTGACGCGGCCGAAGATGACGCCCTCGACGCGCGCGGTCTTGGCGAACTCGCCCTCGAGCTTGTCCCAGGCGGCTTCGCGGCGGGCGCGGTCGCGGCTGAGCATCGCTTCGCCATTGGCGTTCTCGACGCGGTCGACATAGACTTCGACTTCGTCGCCGACCTTCAGGTCGGCCTTCTGGCCCGGCGCTGCGAATTCGCGCAGCGGCACGCGGCCTTCCGACTTCAGGCCGACGTCGATGACGGCGAGGTCGTTCTCGATGCCGGTGACGGTGCCGATGACGACGCGGCCTTCAAAGCTTTCTGCGCCGCCGAGGGTCTGATCGAGCAGTGCCGCGAAATCGTCGCGGCTCGGGGTTGCCGTAGTGGCCATGTGTTAGAGTTCCTACTTCAGTTTTTTCCGGCCAACCGGTTGGGTCCGGCGGTCTTTGGGCCAGATTTGCCGTGGCGGCCGATCGCCGGTCACGGCGCCCGTTGCACGCATGCAGGCGGAGGAAAAAGCTAGACGCCGATTAAAGCGAAAAGGGCGCGAGAGAGTCGCCCCTCCGCGCCTTCCTCCGCGAGCAGACGCCCGCCGGACGCGCGCGCCTTAGCGGAAACCGGCTTTTGCCGCAAGCATTGCGAAGCGGCGATGGGGATGCGAGGTGCGGGCTTTGAGACCAGCCACGCGAGAATCACGATGGTATATGAGAACGAGCATTTCGACGGCGTGACGGTCACGCTGGACGGCAACACCTATCGCAACTGCCGGTTCACCAACGTCCAGCTCGAATATTCGGGCGGCCCGGTCGACATGGCCGATTGCCGACTCGATCGCTTTTCCGTCGCCTTTGGCGGCGATCTCTCGCAGGGGCTTTCCACGCTTTACCAGCTGTTCGGCACCGAAGGCATGCTCCAGATTATCCGCGGCTTCACCGAGCCGAACCAGGGCGGCGGCGACATCGAGATCCGGCGTTGAGGTAGCGCCTCCCTCCTGTGGGTGGGAAGGCAGCAGGATCAGGCGGCGACGCGCAGCTCTGCGGTCGCCTTGCGGGCGACGACGGGGCGGAACACCAGCGAGAGGATCATCGGTGCGTCGCCCGGCGGCGGCGCGGCGATCAGCACGCCGGTGGGATTGGCACGGAACAGGCCCGGGCCCATCTGGTCCATCGCATCCGCCGTTGCCTGGGCCTGGAGCGTGATGCTCGTCTTGCCTTCCTTCATCTGCTCGATCGACAGGAAGCCGAACTCGTCGACCTGCACCCATTCGCAGATCTGGCCGAGCTGCACGGCGATCACCGGGCGCTGCGCCCCAACGGGCACGCGCAGCTGGTAATAGCCCTCGGCCGTCGGCCAGGCGGTGAAGTCCATCACGCCCTGCTGCGCCGCGCCGGCGAGGATCACCGGCACCTGGATCCCGCCCACCTCGAAATCGGTGGAGCGCAGATCGAGCTTGAAGCGCGAGGCCGTGAAGTTGGCGAGGCTGACCGGAAGGCCCTGCGCCTGGAGCTCGGCCGACATGAACTGCGGCAGCTGCTCGTTGTAGAAGGTCAGGCCGCGGCGGCGCAGGCCGTCGCGCCCGCGATCCTTGTCGACCAGCGTCTCCACGGTGCGGCTGCCCATGTTGAAGTCATAGTCGAACGTCTCGAAGACGCGGACTTCCTGGGCGTTGGGAAGGAAGAAGAGGCGGGCGAGGGTGGCGGCGGCGCTCCGGCAGCGGCTGTCGAGATCGTCGGCATGCGGCGCGCGGACCTGCGCCTGGCCGGCCAGCCGCGCGAAATCGAGGCAGGCGGCCTGGACCGCGTCGCGGGTCGCGCTGTGCGCAGCCTTGGCATCGGTCTCCTCGCGTACCGGCTCGCCCTCGGCGGTGAAGTCGATCGTCGATCCCTGCTCGACGTTGCAGAGCTGCTCGACCACCACGATCGACCGCGAGAGCGCGTGGAGCGTGCGATAATCGAAGTTGCGGACATCGATCATGCCGCGCTTGTCGAGCCCGGTCTGGCGCTTCTCGCGCAGGAAGATGTAGCGACCGCCGACCGACAGGTTCATTGCCTCGGCGAGCACCGGGGCGACCAGGTTCTGGACGGTGCCGTTATAGCCGATGTCGACCAGCATCACTGCGTCGCCTTCCGCCACGCCCGCGGCGTTGAGATGGGCGATCATCTTCTGCAGGAAGGCGGTGCGGCGCGCGAAGATCTTCTGCTGGATGTCGCGGTCCTTGCGCACCCAGCGGGCGAGCGCGGTGCGGCGCTCCTCGGGATCGGCGATCTTCATCACCTTGGCGCATTCGTGCTGGAACAGCATCAGCTGGCGCGCCATCGAATGGGCGGGGAGGCGATCGAGCCACTCGTCGAGATAGTCGTTCAGCGCCTTCTCGTTCGAGATGCTGGCGCGCAGCGCGACGAAGCGGCTGAGCTCCACCTTGGCGGCGCCCATTTCGGGATAGAGCATGTCGAACACGCGCCAGGGCAGATAGCCGTCGCGCATCACGAAGAGCGGGCGCACCGGCCGGCCTGCAGCGGCGGAGGCGGCGTCCAGTTCCTCCTTGAGCCAATGGGCGAAAGTGGTGAGGCAGGGCCCGAGCACGTCGTGGCCCAGCGCATATTCGGGCGCGTCCGAGCGGCGCAGCGAGACCTGGGCGCGGTGGGGCTGGGCGATCGGGCGCGTGGTGCCGGCCGCGGGATCGAGCATCAGCGCCGTCGCCGCTTCCATGCGCAACCGCCCCTGGGCCTCGGCGTCGAACTGGAGCAGATGGACGGCGTGGATGCCGTGTTCATGTGCTGCGTCGTGGTCGGCGGCGCGGTTGTCGCCGACGTGCAGGACCTTGTCGCCCGACACGCCGAGCGCCTTCAGCACATGGCGGAACAGATTGTCGCGCTTGCCCTCACCATACATGTTCGAGACGAAGACCCGATCGATCAGCGCGAGCACGTCCGCGCCCGCCGCGCCGGCGATGTGCGCGCGCAGCTGGGCTTCGTTGAGGTACATGTCGGAGACGATGATGAGCTTGAGTCCGCGCTTCTTGGCCTCGCGCATCAGCGCCACGGTGGGGGCGAAGGCGAAGGCGTGGCGCGCCTCGATCTCGAGCTCGCGGTCGATCGCGGCATCGAGCGCGGCGCCGGTATCGCCGAGCATCTGCCCGTAAATCTCTTCCAGGCTCACTTCGGCGGCGCCGTCGCGGACGCGGGCGCGCTTGCGGGCCTGGGTCTCGGCCCACATGCGCGGCTCGATACCGCCGCCGGCTACGGGAAGATCGGCGAACACGTCGGTCGGCGCATGGGTGTTGCGCCAGATCAGCGTGTCGAAACAGTCCAGCGACAGGACCTCGATGCCCTCAGGCGCCTTGTCCAGCAGGCCTTCGATCTCGAAAGCGCGCACCGTCATCTGCATTGGTAATCCCCCGGGGTTCCTCCAGGACAATACTGAGCAGTCATGGTTAGAAAGGCGTTAACCAGCCTGGCCGGTCGCGTGCATCTTGCCGTTCACGATGGCGATGGCGCGCTGCACGGCGGCATCGATCGAGAGGAAGCTGGTGTCGAGCAGCGCCGCATCGGGCGCCTGCAGCATCGGCGCTTCGCTGCGCTTGGAATCGCGTTCGTCGCGCGCGCGGATGTCCGCCAGCACCTTGTCGAGGCTGGTGAGGATGCCGTGCTTGCGCAGCTCGAGATGGCGGCGCTGGGCACGAATCATCGGGGTCGCCTTGACGAACAGCTTCACGTCCGCGTCCGGCGCGATCACCGTGCCGATGTCGCGACCGTCGAGCACCGCGCCGCTGGGCTGGCGCGCGAATTTCTTCTGGCGGTTGAGCAGCGCGGCTCGGACCAGCGGATGCGCGGATACCACCGAGGCGACCTTGCCCACCTCATCGGTGCGCAGCCAGGGATCGTCGAGCAAATAGTCTTCAAAGCTGCAGGCCGAGACCGCGTCGGCTTCCCTGGCCGGGTCGAGCTCCTCGCGCAGCACGGTGGCTGCGACGGCTCGATAGAGCAGCCCGGTATCGAGATGCGGCAGTCCGTAATGCTGCGCGAGGGCGCGCGCGATGGTGCCCTTACCAGAGGCTGCCGGTCCGTCGACTGCGATGATCATATGTCTGAGCGTTCGCGGCACGCGGGCGCGGCGTCAAGCGATTCGGACACGAATCCGCATCAAATGGCGTCGTGGCGCGCCATCCAGCCGCGCAACAGGGCGAGATAGGCCTCGGACTGGTCGGACAGGATCGAATGGGCCGATCCCATCACCTCCTTGAAGGTGGCGCCGGGCACCTGCGCGGCGAAGCGGGACACGGTTTCTGGGCGGGCCTCGTCATATTCGCCGCAGACGAACAGCGTGTTTGGCCCGTCGAGCTTCGCGAGCAGCGGTTCGCCGTCATAGTCGCGCAGCGTGCCGGTCGAGACGAACTCGGCCTTGCCCCACATCCGGTTGTACAGCGTGTCGCCGGCATTGCGCGGCGCCTGGGCACGATATGCCGCCACGCCGTCCGGGCGCTGCGACCGGATCACATAGCGGCGGTAGAAATCCCAGGTCGCCGCCTCGCAGGTCTTGGCCGGGGGCGGGGCGGCGGTATCGCATTTCTCGAGCGTGCCGCGCACCTCCGTGGGCATCTGCGAGCGGAGCAGGTTGGCGTCGGCGATCCAGCTTTTCGTCGAGACCAGCGGCGACTGGACGATCAGGCTCGCGGTGTCCGGTCGCCGGCGCGCGCCATATTCGATCGCCAGCGTGCCGCCCCAGCTGCCGCCGCCGACATGCCAGTGCATGATGCCGAGCGCGTCGCGGATCCGGTCGATCTCGTCGACGAAGCGCGAGACGCGCCAGTTCTTCGGATCGAGCGGCGCATCCGAGCGGCCGCTGTCGAGCTGGTCCCACAAGATCACCGCGCGCTCGCCGGCCAGGGCGGTGAGCGGGAGCAGCCCGGAATGGTCGCCGCCGGGACCGCCATGCGCATAGATCAGCGGCGGGCGCGGCCCCTTGAGGTCGCCGTTCACCCGCACATAGACGCTGCCGCCCTCGACCGGGATCATGTGCTCCTGGTCCGGCTTGAAGCGGATGTCCTCGCGCACCCGCGCCCACGCGGGAAGGGCGAGGGCCCCTGCGGCAAGGCCGCCGAGGAAAGCGCGGCGGCCGAGCTGGGTCATGCGGTCAGGCTGTCCAACACATCGAAGAAAGCGGGGTAGCTGGTCTGTACCGGCGTGACATCGTCGATCGCGATTGGCGCGGCGGCGGCGAGGCCGGCGACGGTCATGCTCATCGCGATGCGGTGGTCGAGCCTGGAGATCGCCGCGCCACCGCCCGGGATCGGCGCGCCGCCGGTGCCGGTGATCGCCAGGCCGTCGTCAAACTCCTCGAGCATCACGCCATTGGCTTCGAGTGCGGCGCGCATCGTGGCGATCCGGTCCGATTCCTTGACGCGCAGCTCATGCGCGCCGCGCGCCACGGTGCGCCCCTCGGCCACCGCGGCGGCGACGAACAGGATCGGATATTCGTCGATCATGCTGGGGGCGAGCTCGGGCGGCACTTCGATCGCCTTCAAGTGCGCGTGGCGGACGCGCAGATCGGCGACCGGCTCGCCACCGACCTCGCGCGAATCGACCGCTTCGATCGACGCACCCATCATCCGCAGCGCCTCGATCAGGCCCGTGCGGGTGGGGTTCATGCAGACATTCTCGATGATGATGTCCGAACCCGGCACGATCGACGCCGCGACCATCCAGAAGCCTGCCGACGAAGGATCGCCCGGCACGACGATGTGCTGCGGCTTGAGCTCGGCCTCGCCGCGGATCGAGATGATCTTGCCCTCGGGACTGTCCTCGACGGTCAGCTCGGCACCGAAGCCGCGCAGCATGCGTTCGCTATGGTCGCGTGTCGGAACCGGCTCGATCACGCGGGTGATGCCCGGGGTGTTGAGGCCGGCCAGTAGCACCGCCGATTTCACCTGCGCCGAGGCCACCGGCAGCGTGTAGGTGATCGGCACCGCTGGATTGATACCCCGCAGCATCAAGGGGAGCCGGCCGCCCGGGCTCGACGTGAACTCGGCACCCATCTGGCTGAGCGGCTCGATCGCGCGGCCCATCGGGCGGCTGGAGAGCGAGGCGTCGCCGGTGAAGGTCACGGTAATCGGATGGCTGGCGACCAGGCCCATCAGCAGCCTGGTCGATGTGCCCGAATTGCCCATGTCGAGCGCTTGTTCTGGCTGGAGCAGCCCGCCGACGCCGACGCCTTGGACGGTCCAAACCCCATCATCGCCGCGCGTGATCGTCGCGCCCATCGCGCGCATCGCGGCGGCAGTGGCCAGCACATCCTCGCCTTCGAGCAGCCCTTCGATCCGGCTTTCGCCTACCGCCAGCGCCGAGAACATCAGCGAGCGATGGCTGATCGACTTGTCTCCGGGAACGGCGACACGGCCCTTCAGGGGGCCACGGGCGGAAACGGCGAGCGGGCGGGGAGGGGAAGCGGACATGACGCCGGGCTTTGACAGCGCCCTTGCGGCATGGCAAGGCGCCCCCCACTTTTCGGGACAACATCCTGAAATCCGAAATTTGAAAGGCGAAGAGGCAACACATGGTGAAGCCGGAATGGGGCACCAAGCGCGCGTGCCCGAAGTGCGGAACGCGCTTCTATGATCTGACCAAGGACGAGCCCGTGACCTGCATCAGCTGCTCGTTCAGCTGGGAACCGGAGCCGATTCTCAAGTCCAAGCAGCCGCTGCCCTTCGAGGCAGTGAAGAAGGAGAAGGTCGAGACGGAGGATTCCGATCTTGGCGATGAGGATCTGGACATCGGCGCCGACGACGAGGAGCCCTCGCCGGACGACGACGTCGATCTGGGCGGCGACGACGATCTGGGCGTCGAGACCGGCGGCGACGACGACGAGCAGTAATTTTCGGGAAAATGGCAGGGGCCTGAAAAAGGCCCTTGCCAGACCCGAAGGGCGCATCTAGAGCGCCCGTCTTCCCGGGGTTTGGGGCCGTAGCTCAGCTGGGAGAGCGCTGCAATGGCATTGCAGAGGTCAGGGGTTCGATCCCCCTCGGCTCCACCAAACTCCCCGAAAGCCTGTGAGTACCGCGCCTGGCGGGAAAGCGGGCTTTTCTTTTGCCTGCTGCGCACCTGATGGAGTTCGCAGGACGGCCGAACTGCTCGGCGTGATGCGAAATCCCACGCATGCCTGTGCCGCTCCGTCGGCGCGAAACGCGCAGCTTCCTTCCTCCGGCTTTCCTGTGCGGTACCGTAGTTCGATTGACATGGGATATGGTGTAACATATCCGATGCGCCAGGCGCCTCCCGCGCCGACGGACGATCGACGATTTAGATGATGCGGAGCGGCGACCAGCCTTCAGGAGTGCGGCGTACCGGCGATAGTGCCGGGCGTTCCCTGGCGTGGCGGCCGGGCGCGCTGCGCGGCAAGCTCCGGGCGCGCTGGGCAGCCGTGCTGCTCACCGCGCTGCTCGCGTTCTGCTGGCAGAGCTTCGTCACGCAGACGCATCTGCATTTCGAGCCCGCCGCCTATGGCGCTGCGGTTTCCGGCCAGGCAAGCCCCGCCGCCGTCCGGTCCGACACGGGCAAGAACTCGTCCGACACGCCGGCTACATGCCCGATCTGCCAAGAGATCGCGCATGGCGGGCTGTACTTGCTGCCGACGCCGGTGGCGCTCACGCCGCCGGAGCCTGCCGCCGCCTGGCAGGCCGTAGCCGCATCGCTTGTAGACGCCGTGCGCAAGCCCTCGCATGCCTGGCGCAGCCGCGCGCCACCGATCCAGCTCCAAGCCTGAACATCACCCTCGCGAGGAAGGGGCGTCGTTCGGCGTCTCCCCGCGACACCTGGATTCCGCTTCGCGAATCCATGCCAAGGTTCCTGGAGTTTCATCATGCGTCATCTTCTTCTCGCCAGCGTGCCCCTGGTCGCGCTGCTTCCTGCCGTTGCCCATGCGCAGGACACCAATCCCAAGCCCGCCAATAGCGAGATCGTCGTCACCGGATCGCCGCTCGGCTCGCAAACGCCGACCATCGTCGCCACGGTCGATCGCGACACGATCCTCCAGGCCGGCGGCGGCAACATCGCCGATTCGCTCGCCGAGGTGCCCGGCATCGCCGGCACCGGCTTCGCCTCGGGCGCCAGCCGGCCGATCATCCGCGGCATGGACGCAACGCGGGTGCGCATGCTCGAGGACGGTAGCAGCGCTTCCGACGTGTCCGATATCGGGCCCGATCACGGCGTACCGATCGATCCGCTCTCTGCGCAGCGCATCGAAGTGGTGCGCGGCGCCGCGACGCTGCGCTACGGCAGCCAGGCGATCGGCGGCGTGGTCAACGTCCTCAATAACCGCGTGCCCAATGCCTTGCCGACACAGGACCTTGCGAGTGAACTGAGCGGCAGCTACGCGACCAATGCCGATACTTGGCAGACCGCCGGGCTGGTCGACGCCAAGGCGGGCGATCTCGCG
The DNA here is from genome assembly GCF_040049295.1 of Sphingomonas sp. KR3-1. Taxonomy (NCBI): domain Bacteria; kingdom Pseudomonadati; phylum Pseudomonadota; class Alphaproteobacteria; order Sphingomonadales; family Sphingomonadaceae; genus Sphingomonas; species Sphingomonas sp. KR3-1. Next base: position 626,087 of record NZ_JBDZDQ010000001.1, on the reverse strand, counting down.
CTCCATGCCGATGGCTTCTACCGCCACGCCGGCGATTACGAGACGCCGCTCGGTACCCAGAGCAACTCCTTCATCCGTGGTTGGGGCGGCGCGCTGGGCGGTTCCTATTTCTTCGGGCCCGATGCCGGCAGCCATGTCGGCGCCACCGTGATCCACTATGACACGCAATACGGCATACCCGCCGACACCGCCTATATCGACATGCGCCAGACCAAGGTGATCGGCCGCTCGTCCTTCGATCTCGGCGGCGGCGCGCTGCAGTCGCTTTCGGTAGACGCGAGCTACAGCGACTATGCGCATGACGAGAAGAACCCGGACGGCTCCATCAACACCACCTTCAAGAACAAGGAGTTCGACAGCCGCGCCGAGCTGCTGCTCGGCCGGATCGGCTTCCTCGACAAGACGGCGCTCGGCATCCAGGTGGGGCACCGCGACTTCTCGGCGATCGGCGAGGACAGCGCCTATCTTTCGCCGGCAACCTCGCAGAGCGAAGCCGCATACCTCTTCACCGAGGTGCCGATCGGCGCGCTGCACCTGCAGGCGAGCGGCCGGATCGAGACGGTGCATATCGAAGGCACGCCCGCGTCAGACCAGTTCACCAGGCGCGACTTCACGCCGGTGAGCGGCGCGATCGGGGCATTGCTCGACGCAGCACCGGGGGTGAAGTTCGGCGTGACTTTCTCGAGCACCGGCCGCGCTCCCGCGATCACCGAGCTGTTCGCGCGTGGTGGGCATGACGGTCCGCAGACCTTCGAGACCGGCGATCCCGCGCTGAAGATCGAGCGTGCCAATTCGCTCGAGGGCACGGTGCGGATCAATTCGGGCCGGTTCCGCTTCGAAGGCAGCGTCTACGGCACCTGGTTCCACAATTACATCTATGGCAACCTGACCGGGCGCACCTGCGGCGACGACGGCAATTGCGTGGTAGGCGATGGCGAGGAGCTGAAGGAGCTCAACTATGGCCAGCAGGGCGCGCGCTTCTGGGGCTTGGAAGGCGCGGCGCATTATCAGCTGGTGAAGACCGCCACTGGGGGCCTCGAGGCGCGTGTGCTGGGCGACTATACCCGCGCCAAGCTCGACAACGGCGACAATGTGCCGCGCATCCCGCCCTATCGGATCGGCGGCGGTCTGGGCTGGAAGAGCGAGCTGTTCGATGCCGGCTTCTTGCTGATGCACGTCGGCGAGCAGGACAAGTTCGGAACCTTCGACACGCCGACGGACGGCTACAACAATCTGAGCGCCAACCTCGCCGTGCGGCCGTTCAGGAGCCATCCCGGCCTGGAACTCGCCGTCGTCGGCCAGAACCTGACCAATGACGTGATCCGCAACGCGTCCGCGTTCAACAAGGAAGATGTCGTGATGCCGGGCCGTACCGTCCGCTTCATGCTCCGCGCCGCGTTCTGAGCCGCCGACCTGCCGTCGCGCGCCTGCGTGACGGCGGGTCGCGCCTATCTGGAGAAATGGCATGCACTGCGGACAGCAGGCAGCCGGCGCGCCCATCGCGGATTGGACCGAGCGGGCGGCAGTCGGCGCCTCGACGCTGTGTCTGATACACTGTGCGGGGCTCCCGCTGGTCTTCGCCCTGTTGCCGGCATTTTCGAAACTGGTCGCGCTGCCCGAAAGCCTGCACGTCTGGCTGCTCGGCGCTGCGATCCCGAGTTCGGGCGTCGCGCTGCTGCTGGGGAGGGCGCGGCATCGGGCGTGGCTGCCCTTGCTGGCGGGGGGAGCCGGCCTCGGCCTGCTCGCCTTTGGCGCGCTGATCGTTATTGGCGGGCCGTTCGAGGCGCCGGTGACGGTTGCCGGGAGCGTCGCGCTGGTCGTCGCGCATCTCGTCAACTGGCGGTTGCGGCACCGCGAGCATCCCCATGGCTGAGCGTGCGCCGCGCGCGGACCGCTTGCCGGATATCGTCCTCGCCATCCTGCGCCAGCGGGCCGAGCCGCTGACCGGCGTGCAACTGACGGAGCTGCTGCGCGCGGAGGGGCAGGCCGCGCCGCTCAGCGCGGTGTTTCGAGCGATCCGGCGCCTGGTCGATCGCGGCCTGGCGCGCAAGATCTGGATCGCCCGGGCCTATGTCGCGGTGTCTGCGGCGGCCATAATTGCCCTGCATTGCCGGCGCTGCGGCGCGCTGTGCGAAGTCGAGGGCACCGGGGTCCATGAAGCGCTCGATCGCCTCGCTGCCGTGCGGGGTTTCAGGGCGGCCACCGCTATCGTCGAGGTACCCGGTCTGTGCTGGCGATGCCGAGGGCGCTAGCCCCGGATGCGCCGGCCTCAGGCCGCCAGCGCCTCGCCGACATAGCGGAAGAACGCGCGGCTTTCCGGCCGCCGCGCCGCATCCCATTCGGGGTGCCATTGCACGGCCAGCACCGGGGCGCCCACGGGCCGAGCGGAGAAGGCCTCGACCAGCCCGTCCTCGGCGGCGTGCGCTTCGGGCTCGAGGCCGCGGCCGAGCCGGTCGATGCCCTGGTGGTGGACCGAATTGACGCGGATGCGGCGCGCGCCGGTGAGGCCGGCAAGCAGGCCCCCCGGGCGCAGCTCGACGTCATGAACATGCTCGAAGAGCGATTCATAGGGCAGGCCGTCGTCCGCGTGATGATGGGCGGTTAGGCCGCGACTGAGCGTGCCGCCGAACAGCACGTTCAGCTCCTGCAGCCCGCGGCAGATGCCGAAGACTGGGCGCCCCGCATCGATCATCCGCCCGGCCAGCGCGATCGCCACTTCGTCACGCGCCTCATCCAGCCGGTCGCCGGCGATCTCGGGCCCGGCATAGCGATGCCCGGCGACGTTCGAGCGCGATCCAGTGAGCAGCAGCCCGTCGAGCCGCCGGGCGAGTGCGGCCGGATCGCAGGCACCGGGCACAGCGGGGATCAGCACCACCGTCGCACCCGAAATCTCCGCCAGCGGCTGGATGAAGCGCGTCGCCACCGCCTGGATCGGCCGCTCAGCGACTTCGTTGCAGCACAGCACGCCGATCAGCGGGCTCATGCGCCATGCTCCGCCAGCCGTTCGGAGAGCGCGTCGCGGTCCGCCGGGCCGAGCCGGATCGCCTCGGGCTGCACCACCACGCTTTCGGGCGGCACGTCGTCGAGGAGCCAGACATTGCCGCCGATCACGCTGCCGCGCCCGATCGTCACTCGGCCTAGGATCGTCGCGCCGGCATAGATGGTGACGTCGTCCTCGACGATCGGATGGCGCGCATGATGGGTGCGCGGGCCGGCAGGGGCGAGGCCGAGCGGGCTGCGCGCGCCGAGCGTGACATGTTGGTAGAGCCGCACCCCGCGTCCGATGATCGCGGTCTCGCCGATCACTACGCCGGTGCCGTGATCGATGAAGAAGCTCGGCCCGATCGTCGCGCCCGGGTGGATGTCGATGCCGGTGCGGGCGTTGGCGAGCTCGGAGATCACCCGGGCAACGATCACCGCGCCGAGCGTGTGGAGCTGGTGTGCGATACGGTGATGGAGGATGGCGAGCGCGCCGGGGTAGCTGACCAGGATCTCGTCCGCGCTGCGCGCCGCCGGATCGCCCTGGAAGGCGGCATCGACATCGGCGTCGACCAGTTCGCGAATCTCGGCCAGCGTCGCGGCGAACAGGCGAGTGATCGCGTCGGGCTGGTCGGGATCGAAGGGCGTGGCGGCCTCGGCCTGCCAATAGTCGAGCTCATGCGCGATCTGCTCGCGCAACAATCCCAGCGCCTGGCCGAGACGGTCCGCGACGAAGTCGTCCTCGCGCGCGGTGCCGCCGCGAAAGCCGCCGAGCCGGGCAGGGAACAGCGCGGCGGAGAGATGCTCGATCGCGCGGGCGAGCTCGGCGGGCACGGGAAAGCGCGTGACGCTGCGCCGGCTCGCCTGCCGCGCGCGCCAACCGGAGCGCACAGCGTTGAGCGCGGAGACCGCTTCGCCGATCTCGGCGGCGAAGGGCAAATCGGAAAGGCTGGCAGAAGAACGCATCGGACTCGCCTCGACTGGGTCCGTTTAAAATCCCCTGGCTTGATAGGAATTGTCAGCAAAGGAAAATTTGGCCTGCGCGAAGATGCAGGCGTGGATGGATGGCTAGCACGCCTTAGCCCCGGCGCCTTCGACAGGCAGGAGCAGCGTGAACCGCGTGCCTTCTGGGGTCGATTCGAGTTCGATCCGGCCCCCGATCACTTCGGCCCGCCGCGCCTGGTTGCCGAGGCCGCGGCCCTGTGCCGTGCTGCGCGCATCGAAGCCCTTGCCATTGTCTCCCACGCCCACGCGCACGCAGCCGTCGCGCACCGAGGTAGTCACCACGATCTCGCTGGCGCCGGCGTGCTTGATCACGTTGGTAAAGGCCTCCTGGAGGATGCGCAGGATGTGGAGCGAGTGGCGCTGGTCGAGCCAGCCGAGCGGCGGCACGTCGCGCACCTCCCAGCGCAGCCGGATGCCGGTCGCTTCCAGGCGCGGCTGCAGGCGGAAGCGTAGCGTGCCGAGCAGCAGGAGCAGGTCGGTCTCCACCGGCTCCATCGAATCGATGGTGAGCTTCAGGTCGTCGATGCAGGTCTTGAGCAGCTGGGCGATCTCCGCCTCGTCGATATGCCCGTGCTCGACCACGCGCAGCGCGCTGACCAGCGACGAGCCGAGCCCGTCATGCATGTCCTGCATCAGCCGCTGGCGCTCCTGGAACAGTACCTCGCGCCGCTCGATCTCGCGCAGCTTGAGATGGCTCGCGTTGAGCTGCGCCTCGCGCTCGGCCAGACTGCGGGCGAGCACGACGTTGGCTTCCCCAACCGCCTTCATGGCGCGGAGGTAGCGGCTCAGCATGATCTGGCTGAAGGCGATTATCAGGGCGATTTGCGCGTAAAACGAGACGAAAAGGCTCTCTATATCGATGATGTTGTTCTGAAGCAGCATGTCGCGCGCGCCGAGCAGGAAGGAGAGCAGGCCGCAGATCGCGAGGCCGGCACCCTCGAGCGTGCCGGCGCGGCGGCTCCAGGCGATGTGCAGCGCGAAGGTGACCGCACCGACCGACACCATGGTGAGGTACATCAGCGGCGAGATGATCGTCGCGTCGGTGGTGCCCTCGAACAGCGGCAGGGTGATCCCGCCAAAACCGACGCACATCAGCGCGATGATCCAGGTCAGCACCCGGACATGGTGATGATGCAGCGCGGTGAGGAACAGGTGGATGATCAGCACCGCCCAGCCGACCGAGTTGACCGTGATCCAGCCGAACCAGGCATCGGAGATCGGCAGCCGGTCCGCGCCCATATAGGCGTGCATGACGCGCAGGAAGGTCACCAGCGTCATCACCGCATAGTAGAGATAGAGCGTCTCGCGCCGTGCGCGCAGCCAGATCAGGAAGGCGAACACTCCGGTCGCGAGGAAGAGCGCCGAGCTGATATAGGGCAGCTCGGCCTGAAAGAAGGCGCGCATGTAATAGGCCGGGGCGAGCTGGCGATAATCGCCGATCCACAGCGTGGAGAGCGCGCCGCCGATGCCGCGGACATGGCGGATGCGGATCAATATGTCCTTGGGCGGCGTGGTCTCGGCGGCTTCCTCGAGCGGGATCCACAGCGGCCGGTTCGATCCGTTCCACTGAAGGTTGGCGTGCGTCTGATAGAAGAGCCGCCCGTCGACATAGATGGCGAGCTCGCCGTCGGTCTTCCATCGCGGGATGTAGATATAGGAATGCGGCGGCACCGCCTGGGCGGGACCGAGGCTGAAATGAAACCAGCTCGTCCGGGTGGGCAGCAGCCCGCCGTCGCCCGCGCCCGGCACCACCCTGGGCCGCGGGGCGTGGGGCAGGGGGACCTGCTGCCACTGGTTCGGCAGGGTGCGCCAATCCTGGGTGCGCGATGGCGGCGGATAGCCGAGCGTATCCTGCACCAGCAGCTCGGCGCGGGTCAGATGGATGCCCTGGGGCCGCGATCCGTAATAGCAGGCGAGCAGGACCAGCAGCGCCAGCCCGGAATACAGCAATACGGACCGCAGCGTCCTAGAGGATGCCATGGTTGCGGGCCTCGAAGATCGCTTCGGCCTTCGAGGTGACCTCGAGCTTCTGGTAGATCCGCCGCACGAAGGTCATCACCGTGTTGCGCGAGACCAGCATCAGTTCGGCGATCTCGTCATAGCTGAACCCCTTGGTGATCAGCTCCAGCGCCTCGCGCTCGCGCGGGGAGAGCGGCGAGGCCATCGGCTCCGCGGCGGCGATCGTCGCCGCGCTGGGCACCGGCTCGCTGGGGCGGAAGCGCAGCAGGATCTGGCGGGCGATGCGCGGGCTGATCGGGCTGCCGCCGGCATGGAGCGCGCGAATCTCGTCGGCGATCTTCTCGGGCGAGCTGTCCTTGAGCAGATAGCCCGCCGCACCCGCCTCGATCGAGGCGATGACGTGCTTCTCGTCGGCGAAGGTGGTGCTCACCATGATCCCGCAATCGGGCCAGGCGGCGTGCGCGTCGCGGATCACGTCGATCCCCGAGCCATCGGGCAGGCCGAGATCGACGACCAGCACGTCGAGCGGATCGCCTGCCAGCATCTTGCGCGCCTGGGCGACATTGTGCGCCATGCCGATCAGCTGGATGTCCCCCGCATGGCCCACGGCGGCGGCGAAGCTGTTCTGGAAGACGATGTCGTCCTCGACCAGCGCGACCTTCAACTGCGACGGGGCGGCATCGGCCATCGGGGCTTCCTGGGGCGGCCCGCGCTCCGCAGCGCGGCCGGTGCGGCGATCGGATGGGCGCATGCTTACGCCCTGCTTTCGCACTTGTACCATCGCATCGGTCCGGTGCTTGTCCCTAGAAATAGCGACATACGCGATATTTCGCTGCCGTTACAATTTGTTCCTGAGCCATGTCCAGAGTATCTTCCAACTTGGGAAGATAAAACGAGTCGCACCCATGCCAGGTCCGGAACCCCTGACCCCCATGCTCGTCGCCGAGCTTGTCGGCGGCATCTACGAGGCGGCGCTCGATCCGCGGCTATGGCGCGATCTCGTCCACCGGATCGAGGCGATCTATCCCGAGCTGACGATCATGATGTTCAGCCACGAGGCGAGCGGCGCGGCGGAGGACCTGAACGTGCTGGTCAACTATCCCGAGGCGGCGCTGCGCGACTATGCGGCCTATTTCTTCGCGCACAGCCCCTATGTCGATTTCGTGCCGCGCAACCAGGTCGGCCGGCCGGTGCGGACCGAAGTGATCATCAGCGACGCCGAGCTGTTCCGCACCGAGCATTATAATGATTTCATGCTGCCGCACGGCCTTGGCCATTACGGCACCGGCATGGTGCTGGAGCGCGAGCCCGAGGGCTGGGCCTCGCTCTCCTTCTCCGACAAGGCCAATGACGAAGCGCGGCGCGACCACCAGATGGCGCTGCTCTCGCTGCTGGCACCGCACCTGCAGCGCGCCTTCAAGCTGCGACGTACGCTGGCCGAGGCGCAATCGGCGCTGCTCGCGCCCAAGACGCTGTTCGACAGCTGGGGCCACGCCGCCTTCGTGCTCGATCGCGACGGGCGCGTGGCGGTGATGAACCGCCGGGCCGAGGCGCTGGTCGCGCGCGGCGACGGCATCCTGCTCAACCGGCTCGGCCAGCCGCGCAGCCGGGACGATCGCTGCAGCCGCGCGCTCGAGGGCGCGATCGCCGCCTGCCGGGCGATGGCCGACGCCCCGGCGCTGGCTACGGCCGAGCTCTCGGGCGTGATGCTGCCGCGCACGGACGGCGCCTCGGCGCTGCACGCGATGCTGTGGCCGATCGCCTGCGCCGCCGAGTTCGGCCTGCGCACCCAGCCAGGGCAGTTGCTGCTGATCGTCTCCGATCCGGACGACACGCCGCCCGGTGCGATCTCCTGGATCGCGCGGCGCTTCGGCCTGTCGCCCGCCGAGGAACGGCTGACGGCCGAAGTGGTCGATGGCGTGCCGCTTGCCGATGCGGCGGAGCGGCTGGGCATCCAGCTTTCGACGGCGCGCACCCGGCTCAAGACGATCCAGTCCAAGACCGGCTGCCACCGCCAGCTCGACCTGGTGCGCCTGGCGATGTCGGTGCCGTCGATTCGGCTCTAGCCGCACCTCCAAAACGCCGATCCAGAATAGCCCCATATGGGAGCTATTCCCCGCCCGAGCCGCTGCCTAGGCCGCATGCTTCGGGCTGAGCCTGCCCGAGCGCGGGGGGAGCTGCGTCAAAATGGGGTTTGGAGTTTTCCGGCCAGGGCACCGCGTGCGCCGCGGCGGAGCCCGCACATTCCGCGGCGTCGTTCCGCTGCTGTCACTATTAGTAGCGACAGACGGTTCCCGGCAGCTGCGGTACCTTTCGCGCGCAGGATCGCTGGCCCGGGTCGTGGGGACCCGCGACCTCCCAGTTTCCATTTCTCGCAAGAACGAAGGCCGATCGATGCCGAATGCCGCGCCGCATGCTGCCCTGGGGACCAAGGCCTTTACCGGGCTGTTGCTGCTTGCCGGGACCGCGCTCGCGACACCCGCGGCGGCGCAGGTGCTGCCCTCGCGCCAGCAGCTCAATCCGGCGCAACAGGCGCCGGTGCCGGCCGCCCCGCGCGGCGAGCTGTTCCGCGACATGGAAGTGGGGCCGTGTCCCTTTGCCGGCAGCGACCTGAAGCTCACGCTGACCGGGGTGGATATCCAGGGCGCGGGCAGGCTCGCGCTGTCGGACGAGCGGGTCGCGCTCGCCTATGCCGACCTGATCGGCAAGCAGGTGCCCGTGTCCGCGGCCTGCACGATCCGCGACCGGCTCGCCGCGCTCTACCTGCGCCGCGGCGTGCTGGCGGCGGTGACCATTCCCGAGCAGCGCATCGCCGATGGCCGGCTGATCCTTTCGGTCACCGAGGCGCATGTCGAGTCGGTCAGCTATCACGGCGATGCCGGGCCGGCGCAGCGCCAGGTCGCGCGCTATCTCGACAAACTCAAGGGGCTGGCGCCGTTCGACCTCAATGTCGCCCAGCGCTATCTGCTGCTCGCCTCGGACGTGCCGGGCGTGGTCGTCCAGGCCTCGCTCAGGCAGGCGCCGGGCGGCAATGGCGCAGTCGATCTCGACATCGCGGTGTCGCGCACCCCGGTCACCGCGAGCTTCGCGATCAACAATTACGGCTCGGAGTCGATCGGCCGCGACCTCGCCACCGCGCGGGTAGACTACAACAGCTTCACCGCACTCGGCGAGCGCACCTCGATCGTCGGCTATGGCACGCTCGCCAGCCCCGAGCAGCGCGTCATCCAGGCAACCGAGACGCTCAAGATCGGCGGGGAGGGGCTCCAGCTCGACCTGTCCGGTTCGTTCGCGCGGACCCGGCCGGGCGCGGCGCTCAAGCCGCTCGACCTGATCGGCAACAGCTTTGCCGGCAATGCCCGGCTGACCTACCCGATCCTGCGCCACCGCCGCTACAATCTGAACGTGGCCGGCGGGCTGGAATGGATCGACCAGAAGGTCGATTTCGGCGGCGGCATCGCGACCCTGACCGACGACAAGCTGCGCGTGTTCTACGCCCGGCTCGACGGCCATGTCGCGCCGCGCGAGCTCGCCGCGCATTCGGTGGCGGCGACCGGCTCGATCGAGCTGCGCAAGGGGATCGACGGGCTGGGCGCCACGCCCTTCGGCAATCCGCTTGCCTCGCGCTTCGGCGGCCGTCCGGATGCTACCGTGGTCCGCGCGGACGTCCAGGTCGCCGCGCGGCTGTTCGGCCCGCTCACCGCCAGCATCTCGACCAGCTGGCAATATACCGACACGCCGCTGCTCTCGTACGAGGAGTTCAGCGCCGGCACGCTCTCGATCGGCCGCGGCTATGATCCGTCGGCGGCTTCGGGCGACCGCGCGCTCGGCTCGACGCTCGAGATCAGCACCGCGCCCTTCGCCTTTGCCAAGCGCTCGGCCTTCCGGCCCTATGCGTTCCTCGACGCGGTGCGGCTGACCAATATCGGGCCCGGCGCCGACCAGGTGACGCTGCGCTCCGCCGGTTACGGCATCCGCGCCCAGATCGGCCCGTGGCTCTCGCTCGACGCCGCCTGGGCGCACCCCTTCGACCGGGTGGCGCCGACCGCGCCCAAGCCCGGCGACCGCTTCCTTGTCAGCCTTTCGGCCTCGATTTTCTGAGGGATATGATCATGTCCGCCCCCCGCCGCCGCAGCCGCCTGTTCACCACCTCGGCCTTTGGTGCGCTCGCGCTCGCCGCATTCTGGGCCGCGCCCGCGCAGGCGCAGCTCGTCCAGGGCGCAACCCCTGCGCAGAGCAACGGCGCGGGGCCGTCGATCGACCAATCGGTGCCCAACACCACGACGGTGACGCTGGGCGGATCGCGCACGGTGATCGACTGGGACAAGTTCGACATCAACAGCGGCGATACCGCGAACTTCGTCTTCGCCAATCGCAGCGACATCGTGCTCAACCGCGTGGGCGGCGCGGGCAGCACGATCAACGGCAACCTCAACGGCACGATCGGCTCGGCGGGCGGCACGACCGGCGGCAATATCTGGATCTACAACGCCAATGGCGTGGTGATCGGCGCCAATGCGCGGGTGAGCACCGGCGGCCTGCTCGTCACCACCGCGGCGCTCGATCGCGCGACCGACAGCAGCGCCGGCGGCTTCCTCGACGGCAGCTCGACCAGCTTCGGCTTCACCGGGGCGGGGACCGGCAACATCACCGTGCAGAACGGCGCGCAGATCGCCAGCCATGGCGGCGCGATCGCGCTGGTGGCGCCGGTGGTCACCACCGAGGCCGGGTCGAGCATCTCGGCGCAGGACGGCGGCAATGTGCTCGTCGGCTCGGCGTCCAAATACCAGATCAGCTTCCGGCCGACTTCGACCGACGACATGGACCTGCTGAGCTTCGAGGTGGCGGACGGCGCCGGCACTTCCGGCACCGATGCGATCAACCTGGCGGGCGACATCAGCGGCAACCGCGTGTTCGTCGCGGCGGTCTCGAAGCCGGGCCTGGTGGCCAGCATCATGAACACCGGCACGATCAGCGCCACCACGGTCGGGACCGACGAGACCGGCGCGATCGTGCTCAGCGCGAACCACGATATCGTGAACGGCGTCGCGGCGGCGGCGCCGCTTGCCAACGTCGGGGCGGGATACGTCACCACCTATGGCGGGTCGGTCGCGGGTCCCAAGGTAGACTTCGTCGCGTCCGAGAACGTGCTGCTGCGCGGCGATGTCGGCGAGACCGGCGCCACCGTCAATCTCCACAGCGACAATACCGATATCAAGCAGTACGCCGGCGTGATCACGGCGGACACGCTGACCGCCAGTGCGCAGACGGGCATCAACTTCAACTCGTTCAGCGCCAACAAGGTCGACAAGCTCGGCGATTTCACCACTGTCACGGGCGACCTCGCCTATATCGGCGACGAGGACGGGGTCATCCTCACCGGCGCGATCAGTGCGCCCGGCAAGGTCACGCTCGGCGCGCGTGGCTTCATGGATACCACCACCGGCTCGATCAGCTCTGGCAGCCTGGAGCTGTCGCTGGGCGGCGGTGGGTCGTTCAAGGTCATTGGCGACGCCAATATCGGCTACGGCCAGTCCCAGGGGGCGGTGACGGTCCACGCGACCGGCGGCATCACGCTGTCGAACGAGTTCGGGATGCTGCTCGGCGACACATTGACGCTGACTGCGGATGCCGGCGCGATCCGTGAGACGGGTGGCTTCATTTCGGGCGGCGGCGCCGTCGTCGCCAATGCCGCCGGCGAGATCGACCTGGGCGGCGCCAACAGCTTCACCAGCCTCACCGCCAATTCCGCCGATGGCGAGCGCGTCACGGTCAACGCGACGGGCAATCTCGATTTCAAGGTGAACACCTTCTCGCTCGCGCGGTTCACCGTCGGGGGCAATGCGACGTCTTCGGGCACGAACGCACTGAACTCCGGCGGGCTGTTCGTGACCGCGGGCGGCGCGATCAACCTCAGCTCCGACGGCGGCTACACCGAGTTCGGGGATCTGAGCGCGGGTGGCAACATCACGCTCGCGATGGACGGCAATCTCGTTCTCGGCGGCGTTATCCATGCGGGCAACGCGCTGTCGCTCACTTCGCGGGGCGGCGCGATCCGGCAGACCAGCGGCACGATCAGCCTGGGCACCAGCTTCACCCTCAACGCCGTCACCGGGATCGACCTGAACCAGACGGGCAACCATCTGGGCGACCAGAGCCTTGTTTCGATGGCCACCGGCGGCACCGGCAGCAATGTGCGGATTCGCGGCGACGCGATGAAACTCTACCTCCACGGTGCGCTCGGCAATGTCAGCCTGTATGGCGAGAGTGGCGATGTCGTCGTGGGCCCCGGCCTCACCGCCAGTTCGCTGACCGCTGAGGCCGCTCGCGACATCCAGATCGGCAGCAATGGCAACACCGTCGCTGTCGATACCTATCATCGGCTGATCGGCACGAACGTCTCTGTCTATAACAACGGCGACTTCACGGTCGACGGGGATGTCGGCCGAGCGGACGTCGGTCGGGTGGAACTGGTCGCGCCGAACGGCACGCTCACCCAGGCCGCCGGCACAATCTTCGGAGCCGACATTTCACTCCGCGCCACCTACGCGATCAAGCAGGACAGCGGCGCGAGTGTTCAGGGAAGCAATAGTGTTTTTGAGGCAATTGCCGGTACCGACCTGCTGTTAACCGGCGCGAACCGGTTCAGCTCTTTTCCCTACTTCAGCTGGGGCACCAACGCCAACGTCACGATACGCTCGGTCGGCGATCTGTACGTCGATACTGGTACTCCCAACACGTGGCTCGTTCCCGTCCACACGCTCAAGCTGATCTCGGACGAGGGTAACGTCGGGGTGTACGGCGGCTTCGTCGCCGACACGCTGAACGTCGAGGCGCATGGCGACATCCTGCTCGACGATGCGACTTACATCGTGAGCAAGGTCGGCAGCGTCACCGGCCTGACGAGCGCGACGGGCAATATCAGCTTCAAAGAAGACGATGGCTTCGATATCGCCGGCGATATCAGCGCGGCGGGCCTGGTCCATCTCGACACCAGCGGTGCGATCACCGCCAGCGCCGGCCATCTTTCCGCCGACACGCTGGAACTGACCTCCGGCAGCTCCGCCACGCTGAACGTGGCCGGCAATCTCAAGCTCGGCGCGGTAGACAGCGGCTCGGTCGGCGGCGGCAACTTCATCCTGAATAGCGACGGCGATATCGAGCTGACCGGTGCCGTCCACAGCGCCAGCGTCCTGAGCCTGACGACGAGCAACGGCGCGGTCACCACCAATGGCGGCACGGTTTCGGCCTTCGAGACCGACGTCAGCGCCTCGGGCGCGATCAGTCTGGTCAGCAACAACTACGCCAATTTCTGGGCGGTCTCGACGGGTGGCGGCGACATCCATCTCGCCGGCGACTTTGATCTCCGGTTCGGGGCCAGCACCACCGGCGCCCTCATTGTCGACGCGCATGGGCAGGCGATCAGCAACAGCGATGTGCGGGTGGGTTCGCTGTCGATCAGCGCGGGCACCGGGATCAGCCTGACCAGCGGCGGCGGCTACACCGTCGATATCGGCAGCTTCAGCGGTCTCGCGACCACCAACGGCTCGATCAGCGTCGACATTGCCGGCGACATCAAGCTCGATGGCGACGTCACCGCGGGCGGCACGGGCCGCACCGTCAGCCTGAACGCGGGCGGGAGCATCCTGCAGAATTCGGGCGCGATCACCGGCGACGCGCTGTCGCTCAGCAGCAGCGGCAATGTCTCGCTGGGCGGCGCCAATAATTTCCAGTCGATCGCGAATCTCAACGTCGGCGGCGACCTGACGCTGCGCAACCTGGGCAGCATCAACCTCGATCCGAGCAACAGCGGCGGTTACTCTTCGGGTGGCCAGCTGAGCCTGACCTCGGACACCGGCGACATCACCGCCGGCAATATCGTCACCGCCTCGAAGCTCACCGCCTCGGCGGTGAACGGCTCTATACTGCTTGGCGGAGGCGGCCATCAGATCGACTCACTGGGCACGCTCACCGCGGGCGGCGATATCGAGATCGGCACCTCGAGCACCGGCTTCAGCCTGACCGGCAACATCACCGCCACGAATCTGACCCTGCTCGCGCAGAATGGCGGGATCATCCAGAACACCGGCACGACGATCACGGCGGACCATCTCACCGCCACCGCCAATGGCGGCATCTCGATCGACCAGTTGAACGCAGTCGGCACAGTGGATGGGCTCAACGCCAACCTGTTCACCACCGGCCACAACATCGCCTTCCGCAATGCCGGCGACATCACGCTGGATGGCCTGATCGACGCCCGGGGCGGCACGCTCAGGCTCACCTCGAACACCGGTGGTATCACCCAGAACAACGGCGCCGGCATCTACGTACTTGCGGACCAGCTCTTCCTGAGCGGCGTCGGCGACGTGCTCCTCAACAGCACCAGCAACAACATCGCGACGCTCATCGGGGCGTCGAGCACCAACGGTGGCATCCTCTATCGCGATGCCAACGGTTTCGACATCGCGGGCAACATCACTGCGACCACAGCCCTCACCGGCGGCGTTTCGCTGCGCACCGCCGGCCCGGGTTCGATCACCCAGAGCGGCGGCATCATCGACGTCGACTATCTCGGCGCGATCACCGTCGGCGGCGGTTCGGTCACGCTCAACCAGGCGAACCGGATCCACAAGCTCATCGCCACCTCGGGCAATGGCACGCTTTCGCTCAACACCACCGCCGATCTCCTGATCGATCAGCCCGTCTATTTCGGCACGGTCTCGCTGAACTCGGGCGGGGCGATCACCGAGAGCACCAACGGCTCCTTCTCGGCGGGCACGGCCAATCTGAGCGCGGTCACCGGCATCAACCTGCCGGGCGGCTCCCCTTCCGGCAACAACAGCATCCAGAATTTCGGCACGATCACCAACACGACCAGCGGCGGCATCAACATCGTCAACTATAGCGGGTTGGGCACCAGCCTCACCGGCTTCATCACTGCCGCGGGCCAGACGGTGTCGATCTCGGATATCGCCGGCGGCATCAACCAGACCGGCGGCGGGATCGCCGCCGATACGCTCAACCTCTCGGCGACCGGTGGGATCAGCGCGACGCGCAACAACGTCGTCGCCAATCTCGGCACGCTGAGCGCGGGTGGCGCGATCGCGTTCACCAATGTCGGCAGCTTCAACATCAGCCAATCGACCGATGCGACCGGCAACAGTCTGACCCTCAGCTCGATCGGCGGCGCGATCACCCAGCGCGCGGGCACGACGCTCACCGCCGATACGATCGCGCTGGCCGCGGACACCACGATCAGCCAGGCCCCCGGCGCCGCACTGCACGCCACCAACCTGTCGCTCGATGTCGACGGCAATGTGACGCTGGGCGAGGCCAACGACTTCACCAACATCATCGGCCTGGCGGTTGGCGGCAACCTGACGCTGCGCAACTATGGCAGTATCGATCTCAGCCCCGGCTTCAGCAGCTTCGGGTACGGCTCGGGCGGCGCGCTCATCCTCATCTCCGATACGGGGAACATCAACAGCACGAACGAGGGGGTCCTTACCTCCCGTCTGACTGCGTACGCGGCGGGTTCCATTAGCCTCGCCGGCACGCTCGCCTCGCTCGGCACCATCACTGCCGGCCAGTCGATCCTGCTGACCACCTACAATGGCAACATGGTGCTGACCGGCAATGTCACCGGCCGGAACATCAGCCTCTACGGCAATACCGGGCTCAGCCAGACCGGCGGCATCATCGATGCCGACCGGCTCAACGTCATCACCAACGGCAATATCTCGCTGACCGGGGCCAACCAGATCGATGTGGTCGGCCGGCTCGACACCGACCAGTATGACAGCGGCACCGGCCACGACATCACGCTGCACAATGTCGGCGCCATCGTGCTCGACTATCAGATCGAGGCGCCGGACGGCACGGTCACCCTGACCTCCGACACAGGCGGGATCAGCCAGACCATCTTCAGCAGCCTCTTCACGGCCGGCACGCTCAATGCCAGCGCGGCTGGCGACATCGTGCTCGACTATGCAGGGAACAATGTCGGTCGCGTGACCGGCCTGCAGAGCTCGAGCGGCAACATCACCTTCAACGAAGCCGATGGCTTCGACATTTATGGCGACATCACCACGCCGGGCAGCGTCTCGCTCAGCTCGGGCGGGGCGATCGAAACCTATACCGGCCATCTCTCCGCCGACACGCTGGCGGTAACCGCTGGCGACGAAGTCTCGCTGAGCGCGATCGGTAACATCAAGCTCGGCGCGGTGGATACCTCGGGCGGCGGCTTGACCTCCGGCGGCAATTTCTACCTGGGCACCGATGGCGACATCGCGCTGACCGGCGCCGTCACCACCGGCAATCATGACCTGATCCTCGAAACCACCGGTGGCGCGATCACGACCAATGGCGGCACGGTCTCGGTCAATTACAATGGCGTGGGCGGCGTGACCTACGCCACGGCCAAGGGCGGGATCGACCTGGTCAGCGCCGGCAATGCGCTCATCTGGGCGACCTCGACCAATGGCGGCGACGTCAACCTGACCGGCGACAACGACGTCTATTTCATGGTGAACACCGGCGGTGATCTCACCGTGAACGCGGGAGGTTCGGCCGGCAACAACAGCGACGTGATCGCGCGTTCGGTTGGGATCACGGCAGGCACCGGAATCAGTCTGTACGACCAGACCGTCACCATCAATGTCGGCAGCTATCGTTACCTCACCGTCGCCGACGGCTTTATCGACGTAGAGAACCAGGGCGACATCAACCTGGACGGCAACGTCACCGCGGCTGGCGGGAACAGCGGCAACTCGATCCGCCTCAATTCGAGCCTGGGCTCGCTCCTGCAGAATAGCGGGACGATCAGCGGCTACGGCGTCGAGCTCGATGCCGCCCAGTCGGTGACGCAGGACGCAAGCGCCACGGTGGTGGCGGGTGATAACGGCCTGAGCCTCCGCGGTACCGATGTGTCGCTGCTCGGCGCGAACGAGATCCCGTCGATCAACACCTACACCGTCACCCACGACCTGACCCTACGCGCGGTCGGCTCAATCAACATGAGCGGGTCCGCCAACCAGGCCGGCAGCAACCATTACACCACGCTGATCTCCGATACCGGCGACATCATCGGCGGTCCGATCAATGCCGCCAGGCTGAGCGCCACTGCCACCAACGGCAAGCTCGTCTTCAATTATGGCAACAATCACATCGGTTCGCTCGGCGACCTGACCGCCAAGAACACCGGCGGCACCGATATCGACATCTTCAGTGACTCGCTGCTCGGCCTGACGGGCGACATCACCGGCGGCGGCGTCAATATCTATGCCACGCAGGGGGTCAACCAGACCGGCGGTGCGATCACCGCGGACCGGCTCTACACCGGTACGAACGGCGACCTGCTGCTCGGCGGCGCGAACAATTTCGGCCAGCTGCTCGATTTCGGCCATGGCAACGGCAAGAACGTCACCATCCGCAACCTCGGCAGCATCACGCTGCCGGGTACGGCGAACAGCGTCGGCACACTCACGCTCACCTCCGACACGGGCAGCATCGGCCAGACGAGCGCGATCACCGTCACCTCGCTCATTGCGCATGCCGCCACCGGCATCAATCTGACCCAGGCCAACAACTTCACGACACTATCCGGACTGACCACCGGCACCGGCGACATCCGGATCGCGGACACCGGCGGCTTCGCCATCGAGGGCGACATCACCGCGCCTGGTACCGTCGCGCTTGCCAGCACCGGCAACATCACCACCGGCACCACCACGGTCGGCTCGGTCACGACGCCGCATGGCAAGGTCGATGCCGACACGCTCACCGTCTCGGCGGTAAATGCTACGGTCTATACCGCCGGCGACATCAAGCTGGGTGCGTCTTCCGTCAGCAGCGGCTTCACCCTGGTCTCGGACGGCAACATCGACCTGACCGCCACCAGCACCTTCAACGCCGCCAGCCTGATCGCCAATGCCGGCTCGATCACCCAGAGCGGCGGCATCGTGACCGGCAACACCGTGGTCATCGGCGCGGCCGGTAGCATCACGCTCGACAAGAACAACAGCCTCAGCAGCTTCGGCGGCACCTCTACCGGCGGCGGGGCGGTCACGTTCAACAATGTCGGCACGTCCACGCTCGACCTGAGCATCAGCACCACGGGCAACGCGGTCGTCACTACGGCGGGCGGCGTGCTCGGAGCCTATATCCGGGCAAGCGATCTGTCGCTCACCGCTGGCGGCGCGATCGACCTCACGTTCAATACGGACGTGAACAGCGTCAGCAAGCTGGTCACCACTTCCGGCAGCGTCCGCTTCACCGACAATAACAGCTTCCAGATCCTCGGTGACGTCACCGCCGGCACGAGCGCGCTGGGCACTGTGGACCTGCGGGCGAATACGGGCTCGATCTCGCAGTTCGACGGCACGATCAAGGGCGACGACGTCCACCTCACCAGCGTGGGCAACCTGAGCCAGGTAGGCACCACCAGCCGGATCGTGGCCAACACCATCGCGCTGAGCGGCTACGCGATCATCTTCAACGGTGCGAACAGCTTCAACAGCACCGGCAGCTCGGTTTCGGTCGCCACGAATGGCGGCCTGATCCTGCGCAACGCCGGATCGATCGACCTCGACGCGCTGGGCGGCTTCACCTCGGGCGGCAACCTCGCGCTGACTTCGGACAACGGCTCGATCACCGCGACGGGCGCCATAGCCGCCACCGCGCTGTCCGCGTTGGCCGAGCATGGCACCATCAGCTTCGGCAATGCTGCCAACAGCTTCACCTATCTCGGCGTCGTCAGCGCCTCGGGCGACGCCACGATCACGACGAGCAGCACGTCGCTCAGCCTGCTCAACAACATCAGCGTCGGCGGCAGGCTGACGCTCGGTGCGCAGGGCGCGATCACCCAGACCAGCGGCACGCTCCAGGCCGCGTCGCTCTATGCTACCGCGGGTGGCGGCGCGGGCGCGATCACGCTGGGCGCGGGCAACGACGTCGATACGCTGGGTGCGCTCACCGCCACCGGCGACGTCAGCTTCCGCGATATCGACGGCTTCGAGATCCAGGGCAATGTGAGCGGTGACCATGTCTCGCTCGCCGCTGGCGGCCAGATCTACGAGAAAAACGGCTCCACGCTCACGGCCAACCACCTCACCGCATCGGCGGTCGATGGCTTGCAGCTCAACCAGGCCGCCAATTCGATCCAGTATATCGACTCGCTGACCCTAAGCGGTGCCAGCGGCGGGTCGCTAGGCATCGCTTCCAGCGGTGGCGACATGCACCTAGCTGGCAACGTCGCGGCCGCTGGCCAGTACGTCACCTTCTACGTCGCGGGCGGCTCGTTCCTCCAGGATAGCGGCACGATCACCGCCGCCAACCTGGGCTTTACCACTTCCGACGGCGGCGTGACGCTGGGTGCCAACAACATTGCGAGCTTGGGCTCGATCAACGTTCGTGACGATTTCACCGCCAACGCCGATCTGTCCAGCGGCGTGCTGGGCCTGAACGGCAACATCGTCGTGGGCGGCACCACCACGATCACCAATTCCGCCGGTATCACCCAAGGCCAGGCCGGCTCGATCAACACCTACAACCTGAACCTGATCACCGCCGGCACGCTCGACATGGGCAATGTCATCAACATGGTCGGGGGCCAGGCCAATATCGAGATGGGCAGCGGCAGCTTCCTGTCGTATCTCGATCTCAACCTGCGGCTCAACGCCACCGGCGCGGCCACGATCACCTCGTACGGCAACATCAATTTCACCGGCGCGGGCTCGTCCTCGGCCGACACCCTGACCCTCTCTGCCGCCAACGGCATCTATTCGGGTGCGGGCGCCGGCGGGCAGATAGCCGTCGAGCATCTCGGCGCTGTCACCAACAGCGGCAGTGGCGGCATCGCACTGAATCTGCTGGGCAATGTGACGCTGGAAGGCGACGTCACCGCGGCCGGACAAACTGTCTTGATCACGGCAGAAGACGGCCTCAGCCAGGCGACCGGCAATGTGATCACCGCGAACCGGCTCAACGTCACGACTACCGGCACCAACGCCTCGGCCATCCTCGATAATGCCAATCTCGTCGGCACCTTCGGTCTGAACGTCACGGGCGACGCGACGTTACGCTCGGCGCTCGTCACCACGATCGCACCGAGCCTGTCGGTCGGCGGTTCGCTGACGGTGAATACGCCCGCCGACATCACGATGAACAACGGCACGGTGGGCGGCACGCTGGCGCTCTATTCGGGCGGCGCGATCTACAGCAACGGCTATCTCAGCGCGAACCGGCTCACCGGCAGCGCTGCGGGCGACTTCTACCTCGACCTCACGAACCTCAACTATCTCGACGCGATCGAGAGCGGCGAGGACATCCAGATCAACGCCTCCAGCGCGAACCTCAACATCGTCGGCGACATCACCGCGGCGGGCGGCATCGAGCTCAGCGGCCACACGCTCAGCCAGAGCGCCGGGACGATCACCGCCGCCACCGGCATCGGCCTGTCCACCGACGGCGCGATCACCCAGACCGGCGGGCGAGTCATTGCCAACTACATCTCGGCGACCGGCGGCGACATCAGCCTGCTCGGCGCGAACCAGGTCGGCGCGACCGGGAACTATCTCAACTCGAGCGGGCTCTCGATCGCGTTCCGCAACCAGGGCGACATCGTCGCCAACAGCGACTTCAGCTTCTATTACGGCGGGGGTTTGCTGACGCTGATCTCCGATACCGGATCGATCACTCAGTCCACTGCGCTGGGTGTCGGCTACGTCAAGCTCCAGGCTGCGACCGGCATCGACTTCAGCAATTCGGGCAACACGATCGGTTCGATCTCCGAGGCGACCAACAGCACCAGCGGCGGCATCGTCCTGGTCAACAGCGGCGATCTGCGCGTGGACGGCGGCATCACCGCGACCGGTCAGGCGGTTTCGCTCACCTCGGTCAACGGCGCCGTCAGCCAGGCTCCTGCCGGCATAATCTCCGCCAACTCGCTTGGCGTCAGTGCCCAGACCGGCGTGCAGCTCCACGCGAACAACAACATCCGCGAGATCACCGGGCTGTCGAACGCAGTCTCCGGCGGCATCTCGTTCAACAATTTCCTGGGCTATGAGCTCACCGGCAATGTCACTGCCGCGGGGCAGCAGGTGACGCTCGACTCGAGCTATGGCGGGCTTACGCAGAGCGGCGGCATCATCACCGCCGGCAACGTCACTTCGTCGGCCGACGGGCTGATCCGGCTCGACATGGCCAACAATGTCGGCAGCACCACGGCCAGTTCCTTCTCCTCGAACAACGGCAACATCTTCTTCCGCTCGGCGAACGCGATCCTGCTCGGCACCGTCAATGCGCCCGGCCTGCTCTCGCTCACCGCGGACACGGGCGACATCACCCAGACGGTCGCCATTTCGGCCGATCGGCTGGCTGCCAGCGCGGTCGGCGGCGACGTCGTGCTCGATCAGCTCAACACGATCGGCACGCTCAACGACGTCGCGGCGCTCGACGGCATCTCGCTGCGCACCAGCACGGGCCTGACGCTCGATGGTGAGATCACCGCGCACGACCTAGTGAAGCTGGTTGCGGGCGGAGACATCACCCAGGTCGGCACCGGGGCGATCCATAGCGACTTCCTGGAGGCGACGAGCGGCGTGGGGGCCGCCAACGGCATCAGCCTGCTAAACCACAACCAGGTCGGCCAGGCGACGCTGAACTCGAACGGCAAGGACCTGCGCTTCCGCAACACCGGCGATTTCGCGCTCGGCAACATCAGCGCCGCCGGCCACATCGTCGAGATGATCTCGGATACCGGCAGCGTCACTCAGCTGGCCGGCACCTCGATCCTCGCCGGTACCTTCTCGGCCACCGGCACCAATGTCGTGCTCGACAACACGGGCAACCAGATCAGCCGCATTGGCCTGATCTCGACCGGCTCGGACCTCAGCCTGCGCAACACCGTGGCGCTGCAGATCGACCAGATCGACGCCGCTGGTCACACCGTCACGATCAACAACGGCGACAACGTCACCGGCGGCAACATCATCGCCGACAAGCTGACCCTGAACCTCACCGGCGGCTATGTCGACCTGAGCACCGCCAATCATGTCGCCTCGCTCGGCGGGTTCAGCGGCTACCAGCTCTCGTTCACCAACGACGAGAGCTTCACCATCTCGGGTGCCATCCAGAACGGGATGTATCAGACCTTCCTGACCAGCCTGAACGGCGCGATCTCGATGGCGGCGGGCGGAGCAGTCAACAGCGGCGGCATCACCGTCCAGGCCGCTACTGGCATCTCGCTCAGCGGCAGCATGGGCTATGTCTACGGCGCGACGACCACCACCGGCGACGTGACGCTCAGTGGCTGGGGGCTCGATATCCAGGGCGACATCAGCGGCGACACCGTCACGCTCAGCGGGACCGTGCCCGGTGGCTTTGTCCGCCAGACTTCCGGTTCGATCACCGCCAACCTGCTCAACGGCGCCAGCTCCGGCGATTTCGACCTGACCGGCGGCACCAACCACATCGCCGCGCTCGGCACGTTCAGCACCAACGGCCACATCAACATCACGAGCCTCGATGCGGTCGACCTGACCGGCAACATCGACACGGGCGACACCCTGACGCTCAACGCGGGCGGCGCGGTCAGCCAGACCGGCGGGCGGATCAAGGGCTATTGGCTCGACATCACCGCCGCGGGCGACATCGACCTGGGCGCCACCAACCTGATCGACGGCGGCGGCAGCATCCGGCTGTTCGGCGACGACGTGACCTTCGTCAATGACGGCAGCTTCGTCATCGACCAGATCAACGCCGGCACCCATGCGATCGACCTGACCTCGCTCAACGGCAATATCTGGCAGTCGAACGTGATGGCCGGCGGCTCGATCACGGCCTCGGCGCACGGCTCGCTCTCGCTCAACCAGGGCAATGCGATCGATACGATCGGCAAGCTCAGCGCCGGCACCGAGCTGACTTATAACAGCTCGATCGCCTATGAACTGACCGACGACATCACTGCCGGCACCACGGTCACGCTGAACGGCAGCTCGGGCATCAACCAGACCGGTGGCGCGATCAGCGGGCAGTCGCTGATCGTGGCGGCGGGCAGCGCAGACCTGCGGCAGGCCAACACCGTCGGCCAGCTCGGCGGGGCCACCACGAGCGGCGACTTCCTCTTCCGCAACGTCGGCGACATCGAGCTCTGGGGCAGCACCAACAGCGTCGTCGGTGGCAAGTTCGGCCTCTATTCGGACACCGGCAGCGTCACCAACCCTGGCGCCCTGTTCACCGCCAACATCATCGACATCACTGCGGCCGGCGGCATCAACCTGAACGGCGGCAGCTTCAACTATATCGACCACCTGACGACCCAGGCCGGCGACATCACGGTCATCACCACGTCGAACATCGTGGCCGGCAACCTGATCTCGGCCCCCGGCACGGTCGATCTCACCGTCGGCCGCATCACCGCGGGGTCGGTCAAGGCCAACCTGCTCAACGTCGATGCCACCGGCGATGATATCGAGCTGACCGGCGACAACGAGATCGGTCGCCTAGGCTATCTCTTCGGCGACAATATCTCGCTCGCCGTCGGGCAGACCGCCATCACCGGCTACATCAACGCGACCAACAGCATCGCCTTTGTCCGCTCGGGGCTGGCGACCGACTTCGCGCTCACCACCGCCGGCGGCGCGCTGCGGGCACAGATGATCAGCGTCAGCAACACCGGCAGCGCCGGCACGGCGACGCTGAGCAACATCACCACCCCGGCGAGCGCGCTCGAGCTCAACTTCAATTTCAACGGCAATGCCAGCGTCACGGCGTCGAGCAGCGCGATCTACCTGAACAACGCGACCGTCGATGGCGACCTTGCGCTTCATGCAAGCGGCACGATCAGCAACTCGGGCGCGCATTCCGCGATCAGTGGAACGATCAGTGCCGAAAGCAACACGGGCGATGTCAGCCTGAATTTCGGTACCGACACTGTCGGTCATTTCGGCGATATCCTGGCGGGCGGCCATGTCGGTCTCGGCGCGGCGTCGGTGGACCTCACCGGCACGGTCCAGTCGGGCGGCGGCGTGTTGTTCCTCACGGCCAACAATGGCGCAGTCACCCAGGCGGGCGGCAGCCTCATTGCCTCGGACCGGATCGAGGGCAGCGCGACCGGCGACTTCCTGCTGACCGGCGCCAACCATATCTCGACCCTGGGCGCGATCACCGCCGCGAACGGTGACATTGCGGTCGCGACCGATCGTTCGTTGACCATCGATGCCGATGTCAGCACCGACCGCAGCCACAGCATCTCGCTGATCAGCACGCTGGCGAGCGGCCCGGCGATCCAGAACAGCGCGGCCGGCGTGCTGCACACCGGCACGCTCAACGTCCAGGCCGTCGGCGACGTCGTTCTTTCCGGTCAGGACATCCTGCGGCTCGGCCTGATCGATCCGACGCTGTTCAGCTTCTCGCAGGCCGCGACCTATGACATCACCACCGACATCGTCGCAGATGCGGTCGTCCTGGCTTCGACCGCAGGCGAGATCACCC
The DNA here is from genome assembly GCF_040049295.1 of Sphingomonas sp. KR3-1. NCBI lineage: Bacteria > Pseudomonadati > Pseudomonadota > Alphaproteobacteria > Sphingomonadales > Sphingomonadaceae > Sphingomonas > Sphingomonas sp. KR3-1. Next base: position 601,649 of record NZ_JBDZDQ010000001.1, on the reverse strand, counting down.
AGTCCGGTGGGGTGATCCACGCGGCTTCGGCCACGCTCACCGCGCAGAACGGCATCACGCTGCTCGGCAACAACGCGATCGGCTCGCTCTCGCTGAGCACGCTCGCCGGCGACATCGACGTCAACAATATCGGCGACCTGACCCTCACTTCGCTCGACAGCCCGGGCAATGCGCGGGTCACCGTGACCGGCGGCGGCCTGACAATCGGCGCGCCCACGATCACCGTGGCCGGCGACCTGTCGCTCGCCGCCGACAATAACATCGCGATTGCCTCGGCGATCGACGCCGAAGGCGATGTCTCGGTCACCAGCCAATCCGGCGCGGTGAACCTGTTTACCGTGCGGGCAGGCGACGACATCACCGTCGGCGCCCTGGGTGCCGTGTCGATCACGGGCGCCTCGATCGGATCCAGCGGCAACGACAGCGAAGGCGACGGCCACAACATGGTCTTCGGCGGCGACAGCGTGACGTTCGGTGCGAGCAACGCGGCGGGGATCGTTGCCGCCAATGCGCTGCTGTTCAACGGTGCGACGGGCAGCGTGACGATCAACGCGGGGGCGGGCGGCGCGGCCGTCAACCTCGACAGCATGGACCAGGCAGTCTCGATCAACGCGCTGGGCACGATCCAGGCGCAGGCGAATACCGGCGACCTGCTGCTCGACAGCGTCTCGGGCGGAAGCGTGTCGCTCTCTTCGGTGCTGGGCGCGGTCAATGTAAACAGCGCCCAGGTCTCGGGCGACTATACGCTGTTCAGCCACACCGGCTTCAGCGCCGGCGCGCTCTCGCCCTGCAATTGCGGCATCGCCAACCTGACGATCATCCAGGAAACCGGCGACCTCTTCCTGCCGAGCTCGATGGGGGCGAGCGGCAACATCCTGATCACCGTCGCGGGCGGTGCGCTCGACGCCGATCCCGGCGTCCAGCTCGGCGCGACCGGCAATGTCGAGATACATGCCAGCGACATCGGCATCGGCGGGCTCGGCGGCGCCGATGTCGCGCTGTTCGCCAGCAACGGCACGATCGACGTCCGCGACTTCGTGATCGTGGGCCATGACTATAGGCTGGAGGGCGCCAGCTTCTCTTCCGCTGCGCTCAGCCCGCTCGCATTGCCCGGCACGCAGACCGGCACCTGGACGATCAATGCCGCGGGCGGCCTGTCCCTTGGCGGCCTGAACCTCAGCTATAACGGTGATATCGACCTCACCGCGGCCGGCCTGGTGGACGACGGCAGCGTCACCTCCAATCTCGGCTCGATCAGCATCGATGCGCCGACCATCGACCTGCAGGACCTGCTGGCGGCCGGCAGCGTCAACCTGACCAGCAGCGGCGGCAGCATCTCGCTGTTCAGCGCCACCGGCACTGCCGGCAATGTCACGCTCGATGCGGACACGGTTGCGGTGGGCGGCTTCGTCACTGCCGGGCTCGGAGTTTCGGCCACCGCTCGGAACGGGGACGCGCGCGTCGGCTACGCCACTGCCGGGGCCGATCTGCTTGTCTCGGCGGTGAACGGCGACGCGATCCTGCGTCAGGCGACGCTTACCGGCGCGACGGGCGACCTCACCATCCAGTCCGATACCGGCATCGCAGTGCTCGGCGCGGACGATTATCTCGGCATCGCCAGCGACAATTACCTGGAGCGCGCCGCCGGTTCGACCGGCACCGTCAACGTGCTCGGCGGCACCGGGGCGTCGGTGAACCTCGATCACTCCGCCGCGCTCGGCCAGGTCTCCGGCGATCGCGTCGACATCAACGTGCTGGGCGGCGGCGATCTCACGATCGACGCGCTCCTCGCCACCAACCAGGCCGCATCCGCCTATCTCGAGGGCGGCTCGCTCACCGTGAACCGGGCGACGGGCTATTCGATCGACCTCGTGGCAGCGGACGGCGACCTGACGCTGGGCAGCGGCGGGTTCACCACCGACTATGTCGACTTCTTCGCCGCCGGCACGCTGGACGCCACCGCCGTTCCCAACCTCTATGGCAGCACCCATTTCTATGCCGAGGCCGGCACGATCCGCGCGGCCGGGATCGGCTCGGGCGGCGACCTGGAGCTGTACAGCAACACCGGCGGGATCACGGTGGCGGCGCTGGATGCCGCCGGCGACGCGACCGTCAGCGCCTATGGCGATCTTGCGATCGACCGGATCGCGCTCACCGGTGGCGGCCAGTTCAGCGCGGGCGGCACCGCGACGGTGCGCAGCCTGACCGCGATGGACGGCTTCGCGCTGGTCGCGCTGGGCAATGTCACGCTCGGCGCCGATGCGGGAGCAACTGCGGGCGCGACGCACACGGTCGTGACGGGCGGCACGCTGGCGGGCTGCGGTTGCGGCAGCGGCGGCGGGACGGTCGTCTCGCTGGGCGGCGACGTCACGGTCAATCTGCTCGACATGAGCGGCATCTTCGACACCGTCGCCTCGAACAGCGGCAATGTCGATGTGCGCGTGACCTCTGGCGACCTGGGCATCTACACGCTGGCTGGCCACGATATCGCAGCATCGGCCGGCGGTGTGCTGACGCTGATGGATGCGGAGAGCAGCGGCGGCAGTTTTGCGCTGACCGCGGCGGACTTTGGCAGCCTCACGCTCAGCCCGACCCTGTTCGGCGGCGCCACGCGCATGGGCGATGTCACGATTATCGACACCGCGGGCAACCTCAATTCCTCCGGCTGGCTCGCTTCCTCGGGCGATATCCATGTCGAGGCGCAGGGCGGCGCGATCACCGGCGGCTTGATCCTCGATGCCACCGGCGACGTCACGGCGATCGGCCAGGGCGTCAGCTTGCAGCAGGTGACGGGCCGCGATGTCACGATCGACGCCGGCACGGGCGCGGCCGGGATCTCCAATTCGCTGAGCATTGGCCGCAACTATATCCTCACCGCCGGGGACTTCGCAGGCAATGCGCTGGCGGCGGGGGGCGCGCGGACCGGCTCGGCGACGATCACCGACACGGTGGGCAATTTCGACTTCGGCTCGACTGACCTCGCTTTTGGCGGCGCGATCTCGATCTCCGCCGCGCAGGGCCTGCTCAACATCGGCCATCTGCAGGCGGGCAGTGCGATCAGCCTGAACGCCGCCGGCGACCTGTCGCTGGCCAGCGCAACGCTGACCGGCACCGGCGCCAACACACTCTCGCTCGTCGCGGGCGGAGGCCTGCTGCTCGGCGCGATCGACGATCTCTCGATCGCCAGCACCAATGTCTTCAGCAATGCCGGCACGTCGCTGACGACCGACGTGCATGCGGGCCTGGGGCTGGCGTTCAACCTCTATTCTGCCGATCGTCTCGGCGACATCAACGGCGGCACCGTCGAGATCCGGACGCGCACCGGCGATCTCACCCTGGGCGATATCGCCGCGATCGGCGCAGTCGTGGTCAACGGGCCTTCGGGCACGCTCACCCTGGGTGACGTGACCACCAATGCCGGCCACATCAACATCCTCGGCCAGGGCGACGTCACCACCGGCGATCTCTCGGGCCATTTCGTCATCAATCTCGGCGCGAGTGCCGGCAGCCTGCGCTTCGGCACCATTACCGGTGGCGATGTGGCGCTCACCGCGGCGGGCGGCATCGCCGGCACCAGCGTCTCGGCGAATACGCTCGGCGTGGTGGCGGTGAGCGGCGATGTCGATCTCGGCGCCACCGCCTCGCATGTCGCAAGCCTCGGCACGGTGACCGTCAACAATGGCGACTTCACCTTCTACAACGCGCCTGCGATCGCGCTCGACGGCAATGTCGATGTCGCGAACGGTACGGTGGCGCTCTACTCGGACGCCGGGCTCGCTCAAGGCACCGGCACCAGTATCCGTGCCCAGCGGCTCGAGGGCGGCATCTTCGGTCCCGCCCAGCTGAACGGCAGCAACCGGATTGCCGCGCTCGGCCAGTTCTCGAGCAACGGCTTCTCGCTCGCCAACGACATCGCGCTGGCGGTCGACGGGCAGGTCGATGCCGGCGGCGGCAGCGCGGTGATCGCCTCGCACGGGGGCATGACGCTCACCGCCAATGGCCGGATCGTCTCGAGTGCCGCCGGCGATGCGATCACGCTGGCTTCGGACGGGCTGTTCACCAACCTGCGCGGGGCCGACGCGCTGTCGGCCTCGGCCGGCCGCTGGCTGGTCTACACCCAGGCCGGCGGCAATCCCGGCCATTCCGATCCGAGCAACGATTTCGGCGGGCTGGCGGGCACCAGCTATTATGGCGACGCCTATGATTTCGGCACGCTCGGCTTCGCCGCCGCGCCGAACGCGGGCAACCGCTTCGTCTATGGCTATCGCCCGGTGCTGACGGTGACGCCGTCGAGCCTGCGCCTCGTCTATGACGGCACTGCGCCGACCGTGACTGCGACGGTCGCCGGCCTGGTGCACGGCGACAGCGCGGCCGATGCCTGGTCGGGCGCCGCCGATATCAGCGGCGTCGGCAGCAACGCCGGCACCTATTTCGCCTATGCGTCGCTTGGCTCGCTGGCCTCGGAGATGGGCTACAGCTTCGCCTTCGTCCCTGGCACGGTGATTATCGATCCGCGCGTGATCAGCGTGGTACTGAACGCCAATGACCGCACCTATGATGGCACGACCGGCGCCACCGGCACGCTGACCCTGAACGGTGTGATCGCCGGTGACACGGTGACCGCCAATGCCGCCAGCATGACGTTCGATGACAAGAATGCCGGCACCCGTGCCGTCACCGCGGGCGGCATCACTCTCTCGGGCGCTTCCGCCGGCAATTATATCGTCAGCGCGACCACGACCGACCTGGCCGATATCCTCGCCAAGGCGATCACCGCCACGCTCACCGCAAATGCGCGCACCTATGACGGCACCACCGCCGCGACGGGCACGCTCGCGCTGAACGGGCTGGTCGGCAACGATCAGGTAAGCGCGGGTGCAGGCGCGATCGCGTTCGACAGCAAGAACGCCGGCACCCGCACCGCCACCGCCAGCGGCATCACCCTCTCCGGCACCGATGCGGGCAACTACACGGTCAACGCCAGCGCGACTGCACTTGCGGACATCCTCGCCAAGGCGATCACCGCAACGCTGGCGGCCAGCGATCGCAGCTATGACGGCACCACCGCCGCTACCGGTACGCTGTCGCTCGCGGGGGTAATCGGCAACGATCAGGTCAGCGCCGCGGGCAGCTACGCGTTCGACACCAAGAACGCCGGCACCGGCAAGACCGTCACCGCCAGCGGGATTGCGCTATCGGGCGCCGATGCGGGCAACTACAGCGTCAACGTCAGCACCACGGCGCTGGCGTCGATCCTCGCCAAGGCGATCACCGCGACGCTGGCCGCCAATGGCCGCACCTATGACGGCACCAGCGTCGCCACGGGCACGCTGTCGCTCAATGGGGTGATCTCCGGCGATGCGGTCGGCGCGAGCGCCGCGAGCATCGCCTTCGACGGCAAGAACGCCGGCAGCCACACCGCCACCGCCAGCGGTATCGCGCTGACCGGCGCGGACGCTGCCAACTACACGGTGAACGGCAGCGCGACCGCGCTGGCGACGATCCTCGCCAAGGCCATCAGCGCCACGCTCACCGCCGATGGGCGTGTCTATGACGGTACCGCGGCGGCCACCGGCACGCTCGCGCTGAACGGCGTGCTCTCGGGCGACCAGGTGACCGTGGGCAGCACCGGCATCGCGTTCGACAGCAAGAATGCCGGCAGCCGCACTGCGACCGCCAGCGGCCTGACGCTCGGCGGCGCGGACGCGGCGAACTACACGATCGGCGGCACCGCCACCGGCACCGCGACGATCACCCCGCGCGCGATCACCGCCACGGCCACGGCAGACGGCCGCACCTATGACGGCACCACCGCCGCGACCGGCCGGATCGCGCTTACCGGCGTGATCTCGGGCGACACGGTCAGCGGCGCGGCCACCTATCGCTTTGCCGATGCCAATGCCGGCACCGGCAAGGCGGTGCAGGTGAGCGGGCTGGCGCTGAGCGGGGTCGACGCGGCGAACTACACCGTCAGCCTGTCGGGCGCGGCGGTCACTGCCGACATCGCCCGCCGATCGATCACGGTCACCGCCAAGGACGCGACCAAGATCTTCGGCCAGCCCGATCCGGCGCTCGGCTACAGCGTCACCACGGGTTCGCTGGTGAATGGCGATGCGTTCAGCGGCGCGCTGGCCCGCGACGCTGGCGAGCAGGCGGGCCGGTATGTGATCGGGCTGGGGACGCTCGCGCTCTCCGCCAACTACCTGCTCACCGTGGTGCCCGGCACGCTCGCCATCAGCTTCACCCAGTCGGGCGCGGATGCGAGCGATGCCCTCAAGATGCTGCGGGTCAATGTCGGCATCCGCTTCTCTGTCAACCAGGACCCTTCCCGGAATCTCGAGGGCGATGGCGCGCAGGGCGCGGGCAGCGACGGCGACAAGTAGCAAGAGAGCCCGCGCAGTCCCCCTGCGCGGGCTCTCGGCCCTTTCGGGCGGATACCGCGTGCGGGCGGAGTGGGAGACTAGGCCCCTGCGCCGTGCTGCGGGTATCGGTGAGAGCCCATGCAGTCCCCCTGCACGGGCTCTCCGGCTCCCCCCGAAGGCCGTTGCGGCGGCAAGGTCCGGAAGAGAGGGACCCACTCCTCGGATCGAGACGCGGCCTCCCAAGAAGCCGATCTCCGCGTGCCAAAACACGCCGATTTCGCGGATTTCCCTAGGACAATCGGGCCAATATTCCGTTGAACGTGCGTGCCACCGACTTGGATCGGTGTGCCAGCCGGCCGGAAAGCCTAGCGGCCCAGCGCCGATCGCCCGCGGCAATCGCTGGGAGTCTCGCCGAAGCGCGCCTTGAACAGCCGGCTCAGATGCGCGGCGTCGCTGAAGCCCAGCCGCTCGGCCAGGTCGCCGATCCGCTCGGGATTGGCGGGATTGAGCAGCGCCTGGCGCGCCGCGTCCAGCCGCATGTCGCGGATATGGGCCTGGACGCCGCCCTGCTCCTCGAACAGCCGGTGCAGCGTGCTGCGCGAGATGCCCAGGCGGCGGCAGAGATTGGCGACGGTGAGCGTGGGCGAGCCCAGATGCTCGTTGATCTCGCTGCGCGCGCGCAGCAGCAAGGTCGCCGGATCCTCGCGAAAGCTCCGGGCCTCGGTCCGGTCCGCCGCCTTCAGCGAGAGCACCAGCATGTCGAGCATCGTGCGCCCGATCAGCGGCGCATCGCCTTCGGTCAGCCTGGGCAGCAATTCGCGCACCTGCAGGGCATGCGAGGTGAACATCGCGATCTCGGCCGGGTTCAGCGTCATCCCGTGCAGGCTGGTGACGTCGAGCCCCGCCTCGGCCGCCATCTGGCGCGGCACATTGATCGCGATGCTGCGGCCGCCGGCCGATACATGGTCGCTGGTCTGCGACCGATCGACGAGGATCGCGGAGCCGGGCATCTGCACCCATTCGCGCTTGCCCGCCACGCCTGCGGCCTTGCCGTCCAGATTGACGGTGAGCGCCAGCGAATCATTGCCGCTATCGACCAGCCGCTTGTCGCGCTTCCAGCGCTGGCTGGCGATATCGACATAGGCCAGGGTCACGTCGCCGAGCTGCGCGATGCTGCTCGATACCCGGAACTGCTCGAGCGGCTCGGTGTGATAGAGCGGAGCCATATTCGGCCAGTGGTTCAGCCACACATCGTGGCGGTCCCGGGGCTCAACATCTGCCGTCGAATATCGATGAATGCGAAGAGGCTGCGACGACAAACTAAACTCCAAGGTTTGTTTGTTTCTGGGGTTTGCGTTGAATTCCCGCTGGTTACGGCTGGTCCATTATAGTGAGAAACATTCCACCGCACGTGAATTTTGCGTAAGGGGCACCCAAATGGGGCTTGATTAACCCAGATCAGTTTTTAGCCGCCGAAACGGGTCAAGCCGCAGGGTAAGGTCCGCCCATTCGCTGCCATGGCGCAGCAGATGGCGCGTCAGCCGCTCATAATATTGGACGAATTCGCGGAGCTGTTCGTCCCGCATCGGGCCATCCGCGGCGCGTTCCTGCTCGATTCGCCAATCGGCGACCACCGCGAAGCCGGGCGCCTCGAGGAAGACGAGCTGATCGATCCGGGCCCATAGCGCCTGATAGTCGCCGGCCAGCCGATCATTCACCCAGCGCCGCCAGCGGCCGTCCGGGTCCTGCGTCCGTTCCAGGTCGTTGATCGGCGCGGCCAGTTCCGCTTCCGCCTGCGGCCGCGCGCCCAGGCACCAGCCCTCGAGGATCAGCATCTCCGCCGGTCCGGGCACCGGTTCCGCTGCGCCGGGCTCGTCGCGCGCCTTGTCGAAGCGCGGGAGCGACACGGGGCCGTGCGCCAGCGCCTCGATTGCCGCCAGCCCCGCCGCGACGTCGTGCGTGCCCGGCACGCCGCGGGTGCGCAGCAGCGGGTGCACCGTCTCCGCGAGACGCTGCCGGGCGGCACCGTCCAGATAGAGATCGTCGAGCGACAGCACCGGGCAGCCGAAGCGCGCGGCGAGGGCGCGGGCGATCGTCGACTTGCCGCTGCCCTGCGCGCCCGAGATCCCCAGCACGAAGGGCCGCCGGCTGCCGGGGCGCAGCCGTGCGGCGATCCATTCGGCAGCGGGAAGGGGAGGCACCACGTCCATCGTGCCGTATCTTAGCTTGCGCATTGGCAGCGCTGTCAAATATGGCAGGTGAAAGGCCGGGCCGCTTTTCCCGGCGGGGAATGCATGTGACCAGCCGTCCGACGATCAAGGAAGTCTCGAAGATCGCAGGCGTGTCCTTCAAGACCGTCAGCCGCGTCCTCAACAACGAGAAGCATGTCAGCGAAGAGACGCGGCGCCGCGTCGAGGAAGTCGTCGCCCGCCTGAACTTCCGGCCGAGCCACGCCGCACGCACGCTCGCCGGGCGCAAATCCTTCCAGGTCGGGCTGCTCTACGACAACCCCAGCCCCTATTACATCTATCACGTGCAGACCGGCGCGCAGCAGCGCTGCACCGAGCTCGGCTACCGGCTGCTGCTCCAGCCGATCGACAGCCAGTCGCCCGATCTCGTCTCGAACGTGCTGGCGCTGATCGACGAGACGCATCTCGACGGGCTGATCCTCTCGCCTCCGGTCACCGAGGCGACCGCGCTGCTCGACGAGCTCGATCGGCGCGGGCTGCCCTATGTCCGGATCGCGCCGGGCACGCGCAAGCAGGCGGGCATGTCGGCCTCGATGGACGACATCGCCGCGGCGCGCGAGCTGGTGCGTCACCTGATCGGGCTCGGCCATCGCCGCATCGGCATGATCCGCGGCCTGGAGAGCCACGCCTCCTCCGCCGATCGCCTCGCCGGCTACAAGGCCGAGCTGGAAGCGCATGGCATCCCCTTCGATCCGGCGCTGGTCGCCGCCGCGGAGAACGACTTCGCCTCCGGTGCCGCCGCGGCGCGGGTGCTGCTCGATCTCGAGGAGCGGCCGACCGCGATCTTCGCCGGCAATGACGACATGGCGGCCGGCGCGCTCGCCACTGCGCATGAGGGCGACATCGAGGTGCCGGCGCAGCTCTCTATCGCGGGGTTCGACGATTCGGACCTGGCCCGCGCGGTATGGCCGCCGCTCACCACGATCCGCCAGCCGGTGCACGAGCTGGCCGCCGCCGCGGCGGAACTGATCCTCGCCGGCGCGCCGCCCCTGCCGCGCGTCACGCTCGAGCACAAGCTGGTGGTGCGGGCGAGCACGGGGCCGGCGCCGCGCTAACCAATTGCCGTCCCAACGCCGGACATCGGTTAACTAAAGGTAACGCTGGCGGGAAAAGTTAAGAAGTTATTAACTGCTGGTCATGCAAAGCCAGCTCCTGCTCGAGGGCTACGCGCCCCGCCGCCACCCGTTCCGCCGTCACGTGCGCATCGCCGTGGCGCAACAGCGCAAATTGCGCGACGACAGCGACGTGAAGCTCTTCGCGTTGAGCTTCACGGCCTTCTTCGTCTGCTTCTTCACCTTCATCGCCTGACGGCAACGTTGCCCGCTCAGGGGAGCACGTCGGGCGCGTGGGGCGCGTTCTCGGCCTTGTAGAGCCGGTTCGCGCACCAGGCCGAGGCGAGGCAGAGCAGCACGATCACCAGCAGGCACTCGGCCACGCCGACGCCGGGGATGTTGCTGATCCCGAAGATGCCGACCGATCCGAACACCATGAAGCCCGAATTGACGATGTTGTTCGCCGCCACCGTCCGCGCGGTCTGCGACTTTTCCACCGTGGTGGTCAGGAACGCATAGAGCGGCACCACGAACATGCCGCCGGTGATCGCGATCGCGATCAGCAGCGCGAGCACCAGCCAGCCGATCGGCATCGTCACGAACTCGGCGGTCTTGATCAGCGGCCCTTCGCTCACTGGCCAGACATGCGCGGTGACGTAGAAGCCGATCACGAACACCATCATCCCCAGCACCGAGCGCACCGCGTATTTGGCCGAGACATGCCCCTTGAGCAGCCGGTTGATGATCACCGATCCGATCGCGATGCCCACCGAGAAGATGCCGAGGAACACGCTGGCGACGTCCTTCTGGGCGTGGAACACGTTCTTCACCAGCGGCGGGAACAGCACGCCGAGCACGGCGGCGATCGTCCAGAACACGCTGATCGCGATGATCGCCAGATAGAGCCGGCGGATGTGCATCGTCGCCGAGATCAGCCGCCACGAGGCGCGGAAGATGTTGAAGTCGATCTTGAGCTTGGTCAGCGGCGGGGCCGATGGGATGCGCAGCGAGGCGAACCAGCCGATCGCCGCGACGCCCACCACCGCGAAGCCCGCCGCGTGCGCGCTGATCACGCCGCCGGCGATCGTGCCGCACAGGATCGCGATATAGGTGCCGGCCTCGACCATGCCGGTGCCGCCCAGCACTTCGTCTTCCTTCAGGTGCTGCGGCAGGATCGCATATTTGATCGGGCCGAAGAATGCGGAGTGCACGCCCATGCCGACCAGCGCGACGAGCATCAGCTCGAGGTTCTTGAGGAAGATGCCCGAGGCGCCGATCGTCATGATGCCGATCTCGGCGGCCTTGATGATCCGCATGATCTTCGCCTTGTCGTAGCTGTCGGCGAGCTGGCCTGCGAGCGCGGAGAAGAGGAAGAAGGGCAGGATGAAGATGCCGGTGGCGATCGCGCTGAACCGCGTCTCGTCCTCGACCGAGTTGAAGATCTGGTAGGTCGCGAAGAAGATCATCGCGTTCTTGAAGAGGTTGTCGTTGAACGCGCCGAGGAACTGCGTGACGAAAAGGGGGAGGAATCGGCGCTCCCGCATCAACCCGAGCGCGGCACCGTCCATAAGCTAACCTACCTCTGTATGCGGGTTTTCCCGCTGCTTGAGGCGCGGGCATAGCCGAGCGGAAGGTGCCGCGGCAAGGCAATAGCCGTCATCCCGGCGAAAGCCGGGATCCGAGGCGACAAGCGCGGGACAGGAGTCGCACGAGGTCCCGGCTTTCGCTAGGATGACGGCGGAAGGATCAGGCGCCGCAGGATTCGCGCACGATCAGGTCGGTCGGCAGCCGCTCGGCGCTGGGATCGGGCGAAGGATCGAGGATGCGCGAGACCAGCTGGCGCCCGGCCTCGAACGTGTCCTGGCGGATCGTGCTGAGCGCCGGGGTGGAGAGCCGGGCGAGCAGCATGTCGTCATAGCCCATCACCGAGACGTCCTCGGGCACCGACACGCCCGCGCGCCGCAGCGCCCGGATCGCGCCGAGCGCGATCAGGTCGGACGAGGCGACGATCCCGTCGAAATGCACGTGCCGCCGCAGCAGCCGGCTCACCGCCGCGTCGGCCGATTCGAGCTCGAAATCCACCGGCACCACCAGCTTGGGATCCATCTCGATCCCGGCCTCCTTCAGCGCCTCGGCATAGCCGCGCTTGCGCTGCATCGATTCGGGGTCGGTGCCGCCCAGGAACAGGATGGCCTTGCGCCCCAGCCGCGCCAGGTGCGCCGTCGCGCGCCGCCCGCCCAGCTGGTTGTCCGAGCCGATCGAGCAATAGCGCTGCCCGGCCATCTGCGCCCCCCACACCACGAAATTGGCGGTGGTGTCGACGAGCTGGTTGAACGCGTCGTGCAGCATCGACTGGCCGAGGAAGATCACGCCGCTCGCCCGGCTTGTCGTGGTGGTGGTGAGCAGGTCCTCGTAATTGTGCGGCGTGGTGTGGCTCACCGTGAAGTCGCAGTCGCGCGCGCGCGCCGCCTCGCCGATGCTGGCGAGCAGCTCGAGGAAGAAGGGGTGCGAAAGTGGCAAAGGTCGCCCACGCATGAACGGCGTGACGATCACGATCGTCCCCTCGGCACCCACCGGTGCGGCGGGCATATAGGGGCGGAACGGATAGTCATGGTCGCGTGCCAGCGCCCAGATCTTCTGCTTGGTACGCGCGCTGATCAGCGGATGATCGTTGAGCGCCCGCGACACGGTCGAGATCGACACGCCTGCCAGCTCTGCAAGATCCTGCAGCGTCGTATTGTTGTTGCTACTGCTGCCCATTGTGCCCAAGCTTGAGGAAAGCCGAATACGGCCAGATTAACGCATCGAGGGGGTTCCATTGCAAGCAGGCGGGCCGAGCGAGGCGCTGGACGCTGTGCCCGCCGCCGCGCCGCCGAGCGGGCGCCTCAGCCTGCTGCAGATATGGAACATGTGCTTCGGATTGCTCGGCATCCAGATCGTCTGGGGCCTGCAGAACGTCAACACCAGCCGCATCTTCCAGACGCTCGGCGCCGAGCTCGACGACCTCGCCATCCTGTGGATCGCCGGCCCGGCGACGGGGCTGCTCGTCCAGCCGATCATCGGCCATCTGAGCGACCGCACGCGCGGTCGGCTCGGCCGCCGGCGCCCCTATATCCTGGCCGGCGCGCTGTGCACCGCGCTCGCGCTGTTCCTGATGCCCAACGCCCGCAGCCTGTGGACCGCCAGCCTGATGCTGTGGGTGCTCACGGCCTCGATCAACATCGCGATGGAGCCGTTCCGCGCGCTGGTGGCGGACAAGGTGCCCGAGGCGCAGCGCACCGCCGGCTTCGCGATGCAGGTGTTCTTCATCGGCATCGGCGCGGTGTTCGCCTCGGCGCTGCCCTGGATGCTGGTCCATTGGGGCGGGCTGAGCGGCCAGCCCGAGCCGGGGCTGCTGCCGCAATCGGTGCGCACCGCCTTCTATATCGGCGGCGTCTGCCTGCTCGTCGCGGTGAGCTGGACGATCGTCACCACCCGCGAATGCGCGCCGCCGCCGGTGCTGGCCGAGGCGGCGCGGCCGACGCATATGCTCTCGCCGGCGCGCGCCGCCTCGCTGGTCCGCCACGGCATCGCCTGGATGGCCGCGGGCCTCGCCATCGCCGGCGCCGCCGCACTCGCCGGGTGGAAGCGCGAGATCTATGTCGTCGCGGGCATCACCTTCCTGTTCGGCCTTCTCCAGGCCGTGGTGGTCCGCCTGCGCCGGCTGGGGCGCACGTCGATCGGCATGCTCGAGATCGTCGAGGACATCCGCTCGATGCCGCCGCTGCTCAAGCGGCTCGCCGTGGTCCAGTTCTTCACCTGGTACGGCCTGTTCGCGATGTGGATCTACACCGTGCCGGCGCTGGCGCTGCGCCACTATGGCACCGCCGATCCGACCTCGCCGGGCTACAACGCCGCCGCGGACTGGGTGGGGGTGCTGTTCGCTGGCTATAACGGCGTCGCCGCGCTCGGTGCGTTGCTGCTGCCGCGCATCGGCGAGCGGCTCGGCCGCCGCGCCACGCATGCGCTGTGCCTCGTCTTCGGCGCTGCCGGGCTGTTCGGCTTCCTGCTCGTCCGGGATCCGACGGCGCTGTGGCTGCCGATGATCGGGGTGGGGCTCGCCTGGGCGGCGATCCTGTCGATGCCCTATGCCATGCTCGCCGGCAGCGTGCCGCCCGGCAAGGCCGGCGTGTACATGGGCATCCACAACATGTTCCTGGTGATCCCCCAGCTCGTCGCCTCGACGATGCTCGGCCCGCTGGTCGGCCGCGTCTTTCACGGCCAGGCCGAATATGCGCTGGTCCTTGCCGCCGCCGCGCTGCTGATCGCCGCCGGCTTCGCGCTCACGCTGCCGCGCAGCGCCGATACCGGCGTCCGTCCCTGACACCTCGAAGGCGCGTGCGTTTGCAGTGCGTTGCATCACGGGCGCCTGTTTGTGCAAAACTTGCATAACATGCAAGGCAAAATTGCGCTGTGCGACTCACTTCCGGCCGGGCGAAATCGGGTTCAGCAAGCGCAAATATGGGAGAATATCGTTATTTTATAATGATATGATCGACGAAATTATTCCGAAAATTTCCCTCTTGCGATCATGCTCAATTTACGCAAAGTTACGCAAATGGATCGCCCGACAGGGCCGTTGGCATTTCGCGCCTTCGGATCGGGCAATTCGCGGTGGATGGCGGCGCCAGGGAGCGTCGCCGGCACCAAGGAGGGTGTCTTGGGGAAAGCACGGCAGCGCCGGCTAGCGATTCAGCGCATCAGCGTGCGGCCTGGCCGTGCGCGCGTTTCGCGCGATCGCGTCTTCACGCACCAGCATCGAGATTGACGCCGCGGCGCGGGGCGGGGGCCCCGTGTCGCTGCGCGTGCAACAGCTCCGCCAAGGGGCGAACGGAGGGAGGATTATGAAGCAGATCACCATGTTGCGGGGCGGTGCCTCGCTCGCCGCCATGGCCCTGATGGGCTTTGCCGGCACCGCGCAGGCGCAGACCGCGTCGGCACAATCGTCGGGCAGCGTGCCCGAGGCGAGCCAGGGCGACGAGCCGACGATCCTCGTCGTCGGTGTCCGCAAGGCGCTCGAGACCGCGCAGATGCGCAAGCGCGACGCCGAGACCGTGGTCGATTCGATCACCGCGTCCGACATCGGCTCGTTCCCGGACACCTCGGTGTCGGGTGCGCTCCAGCGCGTGCCGGGCATCACCACCTCGCGCATGCAATCGACCGACGATTCGACGCACCCCTCGGGCGAGCCCACCGGCGTGCTCATCCGCGGCCTCACCTTCGTGCGCACCGAGTTCAACGGCCGCGACAGCTTCTCGGCCGACAGCCATCGCGGGCTCAACTTCAACGACGTCTCGCCCGAGCTGATGGCGGGCGTCGACGCCTACAAGAACCAGACAGGGGACATGATCGAGGGCGGCCTGGCCGGCACGGTCGACCTGCGCACCCGGCTTCCGTTCGACCAGAAGGGCCTGGTCGCCTCGGGCAACGTCAAGGCGGACTATGGCGATCGCTCGAAGAAGTGGACTGGCGAGTTCTCCGGTCTGATCAGCGACACTTGGGAGACCGGGATCGGCAAGTTCGGCCTGATGGCCGACTATGCCCGCAGCCATGTCATCACGCGCACCGAGAGCGTGATCATGGACAAGATCGACACCTATTGCTCGGCCGGCGCGACCCTCAATGCGAACGGCACCGTCGGCTGCACCGCCAATCCGTTCGGCGGCAGCGGCTGGGCCTATGTGCCCGACGGCATCCGCTATTCGCAGGTTGATTATGATCGCACGCGCCAGGGCATGGCGTTCGCCGGCCAGTATGAGAACAATGCCGGCAATTTCCGCCTGACCACGCAATATACCAACTCCGAATATCACAATAAGTGGCTTGAGCGGGCCAGCCATGCGATCTTCGAGAACGGCGCCTATGGCGCGGCGGCGTTCAATCCGCGTGCCACCACGATCCTCGGGCCGGCGAGCGGCTCGACGCTGACCTTCGGGCCGGACGGCATGCTTCAGTCGGGCATCGTCACGCAGGCGCATGGCAGCTGGGCGGGCAGCTGGAGCAGCACCGCCGATGCGATCAACACCGGCTCGGCGGTGCCGGGCCTGCCGTTCGTCAACAACTGCGCCGCACCTTCGGTCTGCACCACGCTGCAGGACGGCCTCTATTTCCAGAACGAGGCGCGCAACTTCGATCACAAGGAGCGCACGCAGGACATCTCGGGCAATATCAGCTGGGATCCGACCGACCGCCTGCACGTCAACCTCGACGCGCAGCACATCTGGGCGAGCACGACCAACAACGACATCCTGGTCGCCACCGGCTCGATGGCCAACTACCAGTACAGCGTCGACAGCAACGGCACGCCGAACATCAAGCTGCTGCCGGGCTCGAACGTCAACTACGCGTCGGGCGGCCTTTCCAACCCGCACAATTACTGGCTGCCGTTCATCCAGGCGCACATGGAGGACAACGACGCCAAGGAAACCGCGCTGCGCGGCGACCTCGACTATGATTTCGCCGACAGCAGCTGGGTCGACTCGCTGAAGGTCGGCGTGCGCTATGCCGATCGCAGCCAGCAGGTCCGCTACTCGACCTTCAACTGGACGCCGGTCGCCGCGTCGTGGAACTGCAACGGCCCGGGCTTCAACATCGACAATACCACCGGCGGGGCCTATCCGGCCTGCGCCGCCGGCCATCCCGATTTCAAGGGCTATGGCGCGGGCATCTGGGAATCGACCAGCCTCGGCAGCAACTTCTTCGACGGCAACGTCTATGACAATGGCTCGCTGGTCTATCTCAACCGCGCCACGCTGGAGAACATGCCCCGGCTGGTGCAGGCGCTGAGCGGCCCGACCACCAACTCGCCGATCTCGCCGGGCTGGACGCCGATCTGCGACCGTCCCGACGCGACCGTGGAGGGCTGCTACCTCCCGTCGGAAGTGATGAACGTCGACGAGAAGACCAAGGCAGCCTATGCGATGCTGCGCTTCGGCGGCGACAACAAGGACATCGGCGGCGTCAACATCAAGGGCAATATCGGCCTGCGCTACATCCGCACCGATATCCGCTCCGAAGGCAGCGTCGGCTTCCCGCCGACCACCACCTTCAGCGGCTCGCCCTGCGGCGGCCCGCTGCAGTCGGGCTGGGTGGTCAATCCGTTCTGCTTCCTGACTGCGAACACGATCGCCTTCGCCAATGGCGGCGGCACGCCCAACACGTTCAAGGCGAACTACGAGAACTGGCTGCCGAGCTTCAACCTGCGGCTGGGCTTCAGCGACAAGACCTTCCTGCGCCTGGGCTATTCGCGGGCGATGTCGCGGCCGGACTTCGGCCTGCTGCGCAACTTCGTCTCGATCGCCGGGCCGGTGATCGACGGCAGCGCGAGCTCGCCCTATATCGTCCGCAATTCGGCGGGCACGATCACGGGCTACAACTTCGTGTTCCGGGCGGAGGCCGGCTATGCCGCGCTCGAGCCGCTGACCGCGGACCAGTTCGACATCTCGTTCGAGCACTACATGGGCCGTAGCAGCTCGTTCACCTTCGACGCCTTCTACAAGAAGCTGCACAACACGATCTCGTACGGCGAGTTCACCCGCAGCTTCACCAACAACGGCTCGACGCAGGAAGTGCTGCTGCGCGGCCCGCGCAACGTGAAGGACGGCGGCTCGCTCAAGGGCTTCGAGGTCGCGTACCAGACCTTCTTCGACTTCCTGCCGGGCCTGCTCAGCGGCCTCGGCACGCAGCTGAACTACACCTTTGTCGACCAGTCGGGCATCACCAACTCCAACCTGGTGACGCAGGGTGCGCTCGATAGCGGCGGCACCGCCGGCTATGGCGCGGGCCTCGACGTCTCGGGCGGCCGCGGCACGGTGATCGACTCCCACCAGCTGGCGGGCATCTCGAAGCACACCTTCAACGCCGTGGCCCTGTACGAAAAGGGTCCGGTGGCGCTGCGCCTCGCCTATAACTGGCGGTCGCGCTTCCTCACCAACAACCTCGATTGCTGCATCGGCCTGCCGGTGTTCTCGAAGGCGGCCGGCTTCCTCGACGGATCGGCGCGCTTCTCGGTGACCAAGTGGATCGAGCTATCGATCGAAGGCTCGAACCTGCTCGGCACCACCAGCGTCTACGAGCAGCAGATCTTCGGTGACTCCAGCAAGACGCCGGGGGCCACGCCGGTCTACCGGGACGCCAACTGGAGCAAGGTCGATCGCCGGGTCTCCTTCGGCGCCCGGTTCAAGTTCTAACCCCTCTCGGCGCCGCCGTTCCTTCATTCCCGGCGGCGCCGTTTTTTTCTATCGCGAGCGGGTGCCATGCAGCCCAGGTCGAACCCTAATGCGACGCCCCTGCGCGTCGTCATCGTCGGCGGCGGGACCGCCGGCTGGATGGCTGCGGCCGGGCTCACCCGCCTGCTTCCCAATACCGATTACGCGCTGACGCTGATCGAGTCCGACGAGATCGGCACGGTCGGTGTGGGCGAGGCCACACTGCCCCATATCCGCGAGTTCAACGCGATGCTCGAGCTGGACGAGGCCGCGTTCATGGCCGCCACCCAGGGCAGCTTCAAACTCGGCATCGAGTTCGTGGGCTGGGACCGGCCCGGCGGCCGCTATGTCCACCCCTTTGGCAGCTTCGGCGAGCGCTGGGGCGGCGTCGATTTCCAGCATCATTGGCAGCGCGCCCGCGCCGCCGGCCATGACGCCGGCGACTGGTTCGACACCAGCTTCGCCGTGGCGATGTGCCGCGAGGGCGTGTTCGACCTGCCCAACGAAGACACGCGCTCGATCCGCTCGACCTTCTCCTACGCCTATCATTTCGACGCCGGGCTCTACGCCCAGTTCCTGCGCGGCTGGGCCACCCAGCGCGGCGTGCGGCGGATCGAAGGCAAGATCGTCGACGTCGCGCGCAACGCCGAGACCGGCCTGGTCGAAAGCGTCAGCCTCGAATCCGGCGCCGGCATCGAAGGCGACCTGTTCATCGATTGCTCGGGCTTCCGCTCGCTGCTGCTCGGAGGCGCGATGGGCGTCGCCTGGCAGGACTGGAGCGAATGGCTCCCCTGCGACCGCGCGATGGCCGTGCCCTGCACCAGCGTCGCCGGCATCACGCCTTTCACCCGCTCCACCGCGCAGACCGGTGGCTGGACCTGGCGCATCCCGCTCCAGCACCGCACCGGCAACGGCTATGTCTTCTCGAGCAGCTTCTGCAGCGAGGAGCAGGCGCGCGAGACGATCCTCGGCGCGATCGACGGCGCCCCGCTCGCCGATCCGCGCGTGCTGCGCTTCCAGGCAGGCCGCCGCGCGCGCGGCTGGGAGGGCAATGTCGTCGCGATCGGGCTCTCGTCCGGCTTCCTCGAGCCGCTCGAATCGACCAGCATCTTCCTGATCCAGGCCGCGGTGATGGACCTGGCGAACCTGATGCCAACGCCCGGCCGCCCGCTCGATCCGCGCCTCGCCGCCGAGTTCAACCGGCTGTTCGAGGTCCATTACGACCGCACCCGCGACTTCCTGGTGCTCCACTACACCGCCAATGCCCGGCACGGCGAACCGCTCTGGGACCATGTCCGCACCATGACGCTGCCGGACAGCCTGGCGCACAAGATCGCGCTGTTCCGCGCGAGCGGTCGTGCGCCCGACTACACGCTCGGGCTGTTCTCGCGGGACAGCTGGCTGGCGGTGCTGATCGGGCAGGGAGTCCTGCCCCAGGCGCATGACCGCCTGGCCGACCGCCTGCCGCTCGATGAAGTCGTGGAGCGCCTCGCCGATCTGCGCCAGCGCATCGCCACCAACGCGGCGGCACTGCCCCCGCATGCCGAGTTCATCGCCAGCTA
Source organism: Sphingomonas sp. KR3-1 (assembly GCF_040049295.1). NCBI lineage: Bacteria > Pseudomonadati > Pseudomonadota > Alphaproteobacteria > Sphingomonadales > Sphingomonadaceae > Sphingomonas > Sphingomonas sp. KR3-1. Next base: position 582,178 of record NZ_JBDZDQ010000001.1, on the reverse strand, counting down.
TTGCGCCGCCGGCCGCAGTGGCGGCGAAGACCGGGCGGTGGTCGCATGAGCATGCCCTTCACCGTGATCGTCGCCGGCCGCGATGCGCCGCTGTGGCTCACCGCCGCTGCGCTCGCCCGCGGGCTCGGTCCGTCGGGGGTGACGGTCGAGGCCGTCGAGCTGCCCAGCGCGCTTGCCCCCGTTGATGCCTATGCCACCTTTCCGGCGCTCGAAGCGCTCCACAACCAGCTGCGCATCGACGAAGCCGGGCTGTTGCGGGCGACGGGCGGGAGCCTGACGCTCGGCCAGAACTTCATCGAGCTTGCCGGCGCCAATCCGCCCTTTCTCCACGCCTATGGCTCGGCCGGCACCCAGATTGGCGGGCGCGACTTCTTCGCCCATTGGGTCAAGGCGCGCGCCTATGGCCTGAACGTGCCGCTCGACGATTTCTCGCTCACCGCCGCCGCTGCGCGCCAGGGGCGCCTCATGTTCCCCGACGCGGAGAGCGAGATCTATGGCCGCTGCGACTATGGCTATCATCTGCCGGCGATCCCCTATGCCCGGCTGCTGCGCGAGGCGGCGATCCGCCACGGCGCGACGGTCCACGGCGCCGATGCGCTGACGGTAGCGCGCGGAGGCGAGGGGATTGCCGCGCTCGAACTCGGCGACGGGCGCCGCCTGACCGCCGATCTCTATGTCGATGCCAGCGGCGTGCTGGGCGCGGAGCAGCTGAGCTGGCGTTCGCATTTCCCCGCCGACCGCGTCCTCACCGCTGCCGGCCCGGCCTTTGCCAACCTGCCTGTCTACGCCGAGAACCGCGCCGGCCCCGCGGGCTGGACCGCGCTCCACCCCGGCCGCCCGGCGACCTTCGTCACCCATGCCTGGTCGAGCGCGGACGCGAGCGACGAGGAGGCGCTCCAGGCAGCCAGTGCCGCGTCCGGGCTGCCGCTCGCGGGTGCGCAGGTCCGCGCGCTCGATCCTGGCCGGCCGGTGACGCCCTGGACGGGCAACACGGTCACGCTCGGCGCGCGTTTCGATCCGATCCACGGCCTCGATCTGCTCGGCCTGCAGCTGGGCCTGGTCCAGCTCCTCGCCGATTTCCCCGCGACCACGCGCTTCGAGGCCGAACGCGCCGAAGTGAATCGCGCCACGCCTGAGGCGCTCGACCGCCTGCGCGACTTCCAGTCCGCGCATTATGCGCTCGCGCGCTATGCCGGGCCGTTCTGGCAGGCAGCACGCGAGACCCAGGTCTCGCCCGATCTCGCGCATATGCTCGCGCTGTTCCGCGCCCGCGCCGAGCTCGCCCCGTTCGAGGAAGAGAACCTCCCGCCCGACAGCTGGCGTGCGCTGTTCCTGGGCCATGGTGTCGAGCCCGAAAGCTGGCCGCCGGCGATCGATCAGGTCCCCCCCGAGGAAGTGAAGGCGCAGTTCCGCCGCATGCTCGGCTTCGTCCGCGAGCAGGTGCTGCGCCAGCCGACCCAGAGCGACTGGCTCGCCGGGCTCGCCCATGGCTGAACCCTTGCGCCACGCCGACGATTCCGCGCAGGCGAGCCCGCTCGACGCCCTGCCGCGCGTATCCGCACGCGCGGCGCCGCCGCCCGCCGATCTCGCCGCGCTGGTCGATGCCGGCGTGCCCGTGGTGCTCAAGGGCCTGCTGGCGCATTGGCCTGCGCTCGCCGCCGGCCGCGCGGGGGCAGGGACGCTCTGCGCCTATCTGAAGGGCCTCGACCGCGGCGCCGCGGTGCCGGTGATGGAAGCGCCGGCGCGCACGGCCGGCAAGTTCGGCTATGGCCCGGATCTCAGCGAGTTCAACTTCACGCGGCGCAGCGCGCGCCTCGGCGACGCGCTCGACCGTATCCTGCGCCTCGCCGGCGAGGAGAACGCACCCTATGTCGCCATCCAGATGCTGCCGCTGGCGGCGCAGATGCCCGATTTCGTCGCACAGAACCCGATGCCGCTGCTGCCGGCGAGCGTCGGCCCGCGGCTCTGGGTCGGCGGGCCGGTCCACACGCGCACGCACAACGACCGCGACCATAACCTCGCCTGCGTGATCGCCGGCCGCCGCCGCTTCCTGCTGTTCCCGCCCGACCAGGTCGCGAACCTCTATGTCGGCCCGCTCGACAACCCGCCGCCGCTCTCGCTGGTCGATCCCGAGGCGCCCGACCTGGCGCGCTTCCCGCGCTTCGCCGATGCGCTTGCGACGGCGCGCGTCGCCTTTCTCGATCCCGGCGATGCACTCTTCATCCCGCGCAGCTGGTGGCATCATGTCAGCTCGATCGGCCCGTTCAACGCGATGGTGAACTATTGGTGGGGCGACGATGCGGTGGGGCTGGAGCAGCCCAACGACGTCTTCCTCGCCGCGCTGCTCGCCTACAAGCACCTGCCGCCGCATGAGCGCGCCTATTGGCGGGCGATGTTCGATGCCCATGTCTTCGGCGACGACGGCGCCGCGCATATCCCGCCCGCGCAGCGCGGGCCCCTCGGCACGATGCGCGCCGGCGAGCGCGCGTCGCTCCGCCAGCGCCTGCGCGCCGCCTTCCTCAAATCATGACCTCCCCACAAGAAAGAAACCGGATGATCTCTCGTACCCTCGTTGCGCTTCTCGCGCTGGCGGCACCCGGCACGGCCCTGGCGGCGGAGTGCGCCCAGTCGCCCGGCAAAATTCTCGAAGTCTGCGTGTCGGTCGAAGGCGGCCGGGCGCACTATGAAGTGAAGCGCGGCGACCAGGTCGTGATCGCGCCGTCCGATCTCGGCCTCAGCTTCGCCGGCGAGCTCGATGCGCGCTACACGGCGATCACCGATGTCCGCCGCGCGTCCTCGGACTCGAACTGGGAGCAGCCCTGGGGCGAGCAGCGCCTGATCCGCGACAACCACAACGAGCTGGCCGTCACGATCGCCGGCGACACCGCGCTCAACAAGGCGATGCAGGTCACCTTCCGCATCTTCGATGACGGGATCGGCTTCCGCTATGGCTATGCCGGCATCCCGGCGGGCGCGCAGGTCGGCGTCACCGCCGACCGCACCCAGTTCAAGACGCAGGGCGCGTACCAGGCCTGGTGGTATCAGGGCCTCGGCCAGGAGCGCGACGAGTATCTCTACACCCAGACCGACGCGCGCCGCATCACGCTGGCCGAGACGCCGTTGACGCTCAAGGGCGACAACGGCCTCTATCTCTCCATCCACGAGGCGGCGCTGGTCGACTTCCCCAGCATGCTGTTGCGCGGCGACGGCGCCGGCACGCTCACCGCCTGGCTGATGCCCTGGCCCGACGGGATCGGCGCGAAGAAGACCGGCCCGTTCACCACCCCCTGGCGCACGGTGCTGATCGGCACCACGCCCGGCGCCCTGGCGGACAGTCGGATCGAGCTCAACCTGAACGAGCCGAGCAAGCTCCCCGACATCCAGAAATGGTTCAAGCCGGGGAAGTATGTTGGCGTCTGGTGGGAGATGCACCTCAACAAGACCACCTGGGGCAGCGGCCCCACCCACGGCGCCAACAACGCGAACGTGAAGCGCTACATCGATTTCGCCGCCAAATACGGCTTTGACGGCGTGCTCGTCGAAGGCTGGAACCAGGGCTGGGACGGCGAGTGGATCGACAATGGCGACAAGTTCAGCTTCACCAAGTCGTACCCCGATTTCGACCTGCCGATGCTCGCCGCCTATGCCAAGTCGAAGGGCGTCCATCTGATCGGCCACCACGAGACCGCCGGCGCGGTGGTGAACTACGAGAACCAGCTCGACGCCGCGCTCGATCTCTATGCCAAGGTCGGCGTGCCCGCGGTGAAGACCGGCTATGTCCGCCACTCGGGCGACATCCTCGATCGCCAGGGCGGCAAGGAATGGTTCGCCGGCCAGTTCATGGTCCAGCACCACCTCAAGGTGATCGCGGCCGCCGCGGCGCGCCACATCACGATGGACACGCACGAGCCGGTCAAGGATACCGGCCTGCGCCGCACCTGGCCGAACTGGGTGAGCCGCGAAGGCGCGCGCGGGCAGGAGTTCAACGCCTGGGGCCGCCCGACCAACCCGCCCGAGCATCTGACGATCATCCCGTTCACCCGCCTGCTCGGCGGCCCGATGGACTTCACCCCGGGCATCTTCGACATCGAGCATGGCAAGTCGGTGCTCACCGAGCGCAACCAGTCGACGCTCGCCGCAGAGCTCGCCGAATATGTCGTGCTCTACTCGCCGGTCCACATGGCGGCGGACCTGCCCGAGAATTACGAGAAGCATCTCGACGCCTTCCAGTTCATCCGCGACGTGCCGACCGACTGGGAGACGACGAAGACGCTCGCCTCGGAGATCGGCGACTATGTCGTCGTCGCCCGCCAGCAGCGTGGTCAGCCCGACTGGTATCTCGGCGCGATCACCGACGAGATGGCGCGCAAGCTGCCGGTGAAGCTCGACTTCCTCGCGCCCGGCAAGCGCTACGAGGCGCAGATCTACCGCGACACGGCGGACGCCGACTACATCAAGAACCCGGTGGCCTATGCGATCGAGAAGCGCGTGCTGACCAGCGCCGACACGCTCAGCGTCGATCTGGCCCCCGGCGGCGGCCAGGCGATCCGCTTCAAGCTGCTGAAATAGAACCTTCTTTCAGCATCCCCCTTCGTCACCCCGCGAAGGCGGGGATCCAGAGTCGCAGGCGAGCTGTTTCTGGCTCTGGATCCCCGCCTCCGCGGGGATGACGGAAATAATGCGATGTCTCCCCCAAGCGCTTTTCCGGTGGTACAGCACCCGATATGCTGACGCTGCCCAACATCCTCACCCTGTCGCGCATCATCACCGTCCCGCTGCTCGCGGCCTTCCTGTGGTGGCCCGAATGGCGGCTCGGCTACGGGATCGCCTTCGCGATCTACTGCCTGATGGGCGTCACCGATTATTTCGACGGCTATCTCGCCCGCGCGCAGGGGACGGTCTCCAAGCTCGGCGTGTTCCTCGATCCGATCGCCGACAAGATCATGGTCGCTGCGGTGCTGCTGATCCTCGCCGGGCGCGGGGTGATCGCCGAGCTCAACCTGATCCCGGCGCTGGTCATCCTGATGCGCGAGATCGCGGTATCGGGGCTGCGCGAGTTCCTTGGCGGCATCCAGGTCTCGCTGCCGGTCTCGCGCCTCGCCAAGTGGAAGACGATGCTCCAGCTGGTCGCGCTCGGCGGGCTGATCCTCTCGGGCGCGCTGCCCGACCTGGCCTGGCTGTGGCAGGCCTCCTCGGCGGCCTTCTGGGTCTCGGCGGCGCTGACGCTGCTGACCGGCTGGGACTATCTGCGCGTCGGCCTCAAGCACATGGACACCTGATGGACCTGCTCTACTTCGCCTGGGTCCGCGAGGCCGTCGGGGTAGGGCAGGAGCATGTCGACCCGCCCGAGGCGGTGCGGAGCGTCGCCGACCTCGTCGACTGGCTCGCCCGGCAAAGCCCCGGCCACGCCGCTGCCTTTGCCGATCCCGCCAAGCTGCGCGCCGCGCTCGACCAGCGCTTCGTTCCCCTCGACACGCCGCTGAACGGCGCGAAGGAAGTCGCGCTCTTCCCTCCGGTGACCGGCGGATGATCCGCGTCTCGGTCGACTCCGCCCCGATCGAGCTGGCCGTCGAGCTGTCGGCGCTCGAGGAGCGCGGCGCCGGCGGGGTGGCGAGCTTCACCGGGGTGGTCCGCGGCGGCGACGGCATCACCGCGCTCGAGCTCGAACATTATCCCGGCATGACCGAGGACGCGCTTTGCGTCCTGGCCGAGGCGGCGATGGACCGCTGGAACCTGCTCGGCGTGACGATCCTCCACCGCACCGGCCGGATGGAGGTCGGCGAGCGCATCGTCTTCATCGGCACCGCCGCCGCGCACCGCCGCGAAGCGCTCGACGCCTGTGCCTATCTGATTGACCGGCTGAAGACCGATGCGCCCTTCTGGAAGCGCGAGTGGCGCGGGGAGGCGGCGAGCTGGGTAGAGGCCCGCGAGAGCGACGCGCTGGCCGCCAAGCGCTGGCAAGCTTGAGGCGTCCACGATATTCCACTATATCGTGACATAGGAGGCGCCCATGGCCACGACCCTCAATGTTCGCGTGAACGGTCCGCTCGAAGCGTTCATCGCCGAGAATATCGGACAGGACGGCCTGTACGAGAATGCCAGCGAATATGTCCGTCACCTGATTCGCCAGGACAAGGATCGGGTCGAGCAGGCGCGGTTCGAAGCATTGAAGGCGGAACTGCAGCAGGCATTTGCCGCGCCTGACAGCGATGCCAAGCCCTTTGATCGCGACGCCTTCCTGGAACGTGCGCGCAAGCGTTGGCAGGCTTGAGCGGTTATCGGCTCTTCTCTCGGGCAGAGCTGCGGCTCGACGAGATTTTCGACTACACGCGTACAAGGTGGGGCGAAGCCCAGGCGGTCGCATATCTTGACGGTATGCTCGCGCATATCGCGAAGATTGCCGAGCGTGCGAGTCCGTGGCGTACGATTCCTACTGAGCTTGGGGTCGCAGGCTGTTGCTCCCGCTACGAACATCACTTGCTCTATTGGCGTGTCCTTGAGGACGGCGATATCGGCATCGTGACAATCCTCCACGAGCGCATGCAGCAGCTAGGCCCGCTTCGCGAAGCTTTTAGGCCCGCTTCGCGAAGCTTTCGCGCGTTCGGACTAAGGCCGCGCTTCCTTCAACACCTCCGCCAGCAGCCGGAAGTCCCGCTCCCGCGGAGACGCCTTGCGCCACACCAGCGCGATCTTGCGCGAGGCATTCTCCGCCTCCAGCGGCCGTGCGCTGACCTGGGTATGGTCGAGGATTCCCGCATCCACTGCCATCTCGGGCAGCATCGTCACCCCCAGGCCATTGTCGACCATCTGCACCATGGTGTGCAGCGAGGTGCCCAGCATCGTCGCCTCGGCGCGCAGCTCGGGGCGGTTGCAGGCCGCCAGCGCGTGTTCCTTCAGGCAATGCCCGTCCTCGAGCATCAGCAGTCGCGTCTCGTCGATCTCGGCCGGGCGGATCGAGGCGCTCGGGTCCATCTCGCCGTCGCGATAGGCGACGAACAGCCGGTCGTCGAACAGCCCTGCGCTCTCCACGTCGCCGCACGCATAGGGGAGGGCAAGCAGCACGCAGTCGGTGCGACCATGGTGCAGCCCCTCACAGGCCTGGCCGCTGGTCTCCTCGCGCAGATAGAGCTTCAGGTCGGGATAGTCGCGGCGCAGCTGGGGCAGGATGCGCGGCAGCAGGAAGGGTGCGATCGTCGGGATCACGCTCATCCGCATCTCGCCCGAGAGCGGCCGCCCGGCGGCGCGGGCAAGGTCGCCCAGCTCGTCCGCCTCGCGCAGCACGCGGCGCGCCTTGTCGACGATCCGCTCGCCCAGGGGGGTGAAGCGCACCACCCGCCGCGTCCGCTCGACCAGCACCACGCCGATCAGCGTCTCCAGCTCGCGAATGCCGGCGGAAAGCGTGGATTGGGTGACGTAGCAGCTCTCCGCCGCCCGGCCGAAATGGCCATGATCCTTGAGCGCGACCAGATATTGGAGCTGCTTGAGCGTCGGAAGATAGGTGGTCTGCGCCATTGATCGCCTGTGTCGATTGTATGGCGGATATATAGTGGCTGCAGCGATGAAGCCAAGCAGTCTCCCCTCCCTGAAAGGGAGGGGTTGGGGGTGGGTTGCGAGCGCCAGCGAGCATTCTCCTGCGCGGTAAAGAAAAGGCCGGGGCATTGAGCCCCAACCTTTTCTAACCCACCCCCTGATCCCCTCCCTTTCAGGGAGGGGAAAGTAGGTTACGCCGCCTCGCTCAACTCCTCCGGCAGCCGGATCATGTAATCGAACGCCGAGAGCGCCGCGGTCGAGCCCGCACCCATCGCGATCACGATCTGCTTGTACGGCACCGTCGTGCAGTCGCCCGCCGCGAAGATGCCCTTCTGCGAGGTCTCGCCGCGCGCATCGATCTCGATCTCGCCGCGCGGCGACAGCGCGATCGCATCCTTCAGCCACTCGGTGTTCGGCACCAGCCCGATCTGGACGAAGATGCCCTCGAGCTCGACCTGGTGCTCGGTGCCGTGGCTCCGGTCCTTGTAGGTCAGGCTGGTGAGCTTCTCGCCGTCGCCCGCCACTTCCGTGGTCAGCGCCGAGGTGATGACCTTGACGTTGGGCAGGCTGCCGAGCTTGCGCTGCAGCACCGCGTCGGCGCGCAGCTGGCTGTCATATTCGATCAGCGTGACGTGCGCGACCAGCCCGGCCAGATCGATCGCCGCCTCGACGCCCGAATTGCCCCCGCCGATCACCGCCACGCGCTTGCCCTTGAACAGCGGGCCGTCGCAGTGCGGGCAATAGGTCACGCCCTTGTTGCGATATTCCTCCTCGCCCGGCACGCCCATCGTCCGCCAGCGCGCGCCGGTCGAGAGGATCACGGTCCGCGCCTTGAGCGAGGCGCCGCTCGCCAGGATGACCTCGTGCAGCCCGCCCTCGTGCTTGGCCGGAACCAGCTTCGCACCGAGCTGGTGGTTCATGATGTCGACGTCATAGTCCTTGACGTGCTGCTCGAGATGCGCGGCGAGCTTCGGCCCCTCGGTGTGCGGCACCGAGATGAAGTTCTCGATCGACATGGTGTCGAGCACCTGGCCGCCGAAGCGCTCCGCCGCGATGCCGGTGCGGATGCCCTTGCGCGCGGCGTAGATCGCCGCCGCGGCGCCGGCAGGCCCGCCGCCGATCACCAGCACCTCGAACGGGTCCTTGGCCGCGATCTTCGCTGCAGTGCGCTTGGCCGCGCCCGTGTCGATCTTGGCGACGATCTGCTCCAGCTCCATCCGGCCGCTGGCAAAGGGCTCGCCGTTGAGGAACACGGTCGGCACCGCCATCACCTTGCGTTCCTCGACCTCGGCCGGGAACAGTCCGCCGTCGATCGCGACGTGGCGGATGCGCGGGTTGAGCACCGCCATCAGGTTGAGCGCCTGCACCACGTCCGGGCAGTTCTGGCAGGAGAGCGAGAAATAGGTCTCGAAGGTGAAGTCGCCGTCCAGGTTCTTGACCTGCTCGATCAGCTCCTGCGCGGCCTTGCTCGGATGGCCGCCGACCTGGAGCAGCGCGAGCACCAGCGAGGTGAACTCATGCCCCATCGGCAGCCCGGCGAAGCGCACGCCGATATCGGTGCCGGTGCGGTGGATCAGGAAGCTCGGCTTGCGGGCATCGTCATCGGTGCGGACGACCGACACCTTGTCCGAGAGCGCGGCGATCTCGTTCAGCAGCGCCTCCAGCTCGCGCGACTTCGCATCGTCGCCCAGCGAGGCGACAAGCTCGATCGGCTCGCGGATGTTCGCGAGATAGCCCTTGAGCTGCTGGGTCAAATTTGCGTCGAGCATGGTATTTTCCTTCTTCGTCACCCCGGACTTGTGCCGGGGTCCACCGCGCCGCGAGATATCGGCGGTGGCTGTTTGGGGAGGCCGTCAGCACACGCGCTGGCGGCGTCGCCGGTTGCTCGGTGGACCCCGGCACCAGGCCGGGGCGGCGAGCTGGATACAAAACGGCCCGGGACGAAAGGAAACCTGCCGTCCCGGGCCGCATGGACGCCCGCCAGGGGGCTAACGGGCGTCTGGGGGATCAGATCTTGCCGACCAGGTCGAGCGACGGCGCCAGCGTGGCTTCGCCCTCTTCCCACTTGGCGGGGCAGACTTCGCCCGGGTGCGCGGCGATGTACTGCGCGGCCTTGATCTTGCGGAGCAGCTCGGCGGCGTTGCGGCCGACGCCCTCGCTGGTGATCTCGACCAGCTGGATCACGCCCTCGGGATCGACGACGAAGGTGCCGCGATCGGCCAGGCCCTGGCCCTCACGCAGCACGTCGAAGTTGGTCGACAGCACGTGGTTCTGGTCGCCCAGCATGTAGTAGTTGATCTTGCCGATCGCCGGCGAGGTGTCGTGCCAGGCCTTGTGGCTGAAATGGGTGTCGGTCGACACCGAATAGACCTCGACGCCCATCTTCTGGAGCTGCGGGTAGATATCCGCCAGGTCCTCGAGCTCGGTCGGGCACACGAAGGTGAAATCGGCCGGGTAGAAGAAGAACACCGCCCACTTGCCCTTCGTGTCCGCGTCGGTGACCTGCACGAACTTGCCTTCCTTGAAGGCCTGCGCGGTGAACGGCTTGATGGTGCTGCCGATGAGAGCCATTGCTTGGTATTCCTCCGGAACGGGGGTTGTTGTTGCAATGCCGCAGATAGGGTTGCTGCGTCGCAATGTGAAATTGGAAAGCCCGTTCGGGGTGATCGCTTTAATCGATCAGTTGCGACAAATTGATTGATCCCGTGAATTATATGCAATGCTGTGCAGTTATGGGCTGCACACCAAAGTCAGACGCATGCTGGAGACCGGACGCCGACAACGAAAACTGCTGCACTGCAAAGATTTGGCCGGCGCGAGCCGGGGCGATCAATGCGTCAGCGCGGCATAGACCGAATAGGCGCTGGTGATCGTCAGCAGCACGCCGACCAGCGCCATCAGCGCGCGCGTCGGCACGCGCTTCGCCAGGAATCCGCCGAACGGCGCGGCGATCAGCCCGCCGATCAGGATGCCCACCGTCTGCAGCGTGAACGCCGCCCAGCCCAGCGTCGCGATGAACGCGGCCGAGACGGTGGCGGTGAGGAAGAACTCCACCGTGTTCACCGTGCCGATCGTGGTGCGCGGGCTCGCGCCCTGGACGAGCAGGTTGCTGGTCACCACCGGTCCCCAGCCGCCGCCGCCCGCCGCATCGAGGAACCCGCCGGCCAGGCCGAGCGGCTCGATGATCCTGGGCTCGCGCGGCTCCACCGTCCCGCGCCAGGCGCGGTAGAGCAGGTAGATGCCGATGCTCGCGAGATAGGTCATCACGAACGGCCGCGTCACCGAGGCGTCGACGCTGCTCAGCACATAGGCGCCGAGCACGCCGCCGATCACGCCGGGGATCAGCAACCGGCCGAACAGCTTCCAGTTGACGTTCTTGTGCCAGACATGGCTGGCGCCCGACGCTGCGGTGGTGAAGGTCTCGACGGTGTGGACCATGGCGGAGGCGTGCGCCGGCGGCACGCCCATAACGCTCACCAGCAAGGTCGAATTGATCACGCCAAAGGCCATCCCCAGCGCGCCGTCCACCATCTGGGCGGCGAAGCCGACGGCCACGAACGGCAACAGGGCGGACAGGTCTATTCCAAAGATCATTCGCACCTTGAAGGTTGGGCCGGGACGGAATGGATGACCGGCCCCGCAAGTTCCAACAAGATACATCCTGTTTAGCGCGGCAAAGCGCAGGATGGGCTGTTCTGGAATTCCGGTGGTTTAGCTATTATGTGGACACCCACAAAAGGGGACCGGCCATGTTTCAGCGCCTGGTGGCGTATCTGGATTCGATCAAGGCGCGCGATCCCGCGCCGCGATCCCGTGCGGAAATCCTGCTCTATCCGGGCGTCTGGGCGCTCGGCTATCACCGCATCGCGCATGCGCTGTTCGGCGCGCGCCTCTATTTCCTCGCCCGTGTGGTCAATCACTGGTCGCGCTGGGTGACGGCGATCGACATCCATCCCGGCGCCAGGATCGGCCGCAACTTCTTCATCGACCACGGCTTCGTCGTGATCGGCGAGACCGCGGAGATCGGCGACGACGTGACGATCTACCAGTGCGTCACCCTGGGCGGCACCAGTCCGGACAATGGCGTGGCCGGCAAGCGCCACCCGACGCTGCTGAACGGCGTGATCCTCGGCTCGGGCGCGCAGGTGCTCGGGCCGATCACGGTGGGCGAGCGCGCCCGCGTCGGCGCCAATGCGGTGGTCACCAAGGACGTGCCCGAAGGCGCGGTGATGGTCGGCATCCCGGCCAAGCCGACCCTGGTCGAGGCAGAGAAGTGGCAGAAGGGCTTCGTCCCCTATGGCACGCCGTGCAGCGAGCTGTTCGATCCCGCCACGCAGAAGCTCGAGATCATGCGCTGCGAGCTGGAGGCGATGCGCAAGCGGCTCGACGCCGTGCTCGCCGAGCGCCACGCGGCCGGGGAGCAGCGCGACAGCGCCTAGATGGGTACCGTCACGCCGCTCCCGATCGGACGTCCCGGCCAGGTCGGCTTCGAGCGCCTGGAGCTCACCCGCATCCTCGATCTCTACGGCCGCATGGTCGCCGCCGGCCATTGGCGCGACTATGCGATGTCGTTCGATACCGACGCCGCGGTCTTCGCCGCCTTCCGCCGCGCCGCCGAGCGCCCGGAATTCCGCATCGAGAAGCGCCCGAGCCTGCGCAACCGCCAAGGCATGTGGCTGCTGGTGGGCGAGGGCGGCATGATCCTCAAGCGCGGCCACGAGCTGGGCCCCGTCCTCGCGCCGGTCGAACGCCGGCTGATGAAGCTGGTCGAGGAATGAAAAACCCCTCCCGCGCCGGGGCACGGGAGGGGCAGCAATGGGAAAGCCGGGCTGGGGACCTGACTTTCCGCGCCACGGCACAGAGTGGTGTCAGGCCGTGACGATCTGGGTGGGCGGCAGCCGCTCCTCGAGCCCGCCGAGCAGGCTCACCACGATCCGGCGCATCGGCTGCCAGAAGGCGGAGAGGAGCAGCAGCGCCGATCCGATCACCAGCGCGGTGAGCGCGGCGGCCAGCTCGACCGCGCCGGTCGCCTGGAACAGCGCATACATCGCCCAGAGCACATAGATCAGGCTGGAGACGAGCAGCGCGCGCCGGTCGACCGCCAGCGCCACGAAGGCGAACACCAGGTAGAGCGCGATCACCACCGCCGCGATCGGGCCGGTCACCTCGCCGTCGAACACGCCGAGCATGTGGAACACCGGGTGCGCGATCAGCGGCGCCGCGGCGAGGTGCAGCCAGAAGGCCACGTCCGAGCGGCGCGTGCGGCGCTGCAGGTCGCTCATGTCCCAGCGCATCGCGAAGAAGAACATCGCCACGCCCGCGACGAGCAGCATCTCGTTCACCCAGTCCTTCGCCTGGGGCACGAAGGCGAGCACCAGCGCCACGCCGACGCCGACGATCGCCATGGCCCCCGCCGCAACGGTGATCGGCACCATGAAGCGCTTCCAGTGGATCCAGGTCGCCGCCGCGGTCAGCAGGCCGACCACCGCGGCAACGCCGCCGGCGAGCTGCTGCTTCTGCAGGTCCGAGGCGAGGTGCATCTGCTCCTCGATCCACGGGATGTTGGCGGCGAAGATGCCCGCAAGCCCCGCCGCCACGCCGCCGGTGAAGCCGAGCATGAGCAGGATCGAGGGGAGCGCCATCCGGCGCCGGGCGGTGAAATATTCGGCGAGCATCCAGCTGGTCGCGGCCACGGCGAAGCCCCCGCCGATCATGTTGCCGCCGACCATCCGCTCCTCCGGCCCCGCGCCGATCAGCATCACGCCGAAATAGGCGCCGATGCGTGCCGCGGCGACGAGGATCAGCGCGGCGGCGATCGCCACGAAGATGTCGTTGAAGCCGGTGAGCAGCTTGAAATGCTCTTCGTCCACCGCAGGCGCCGATCGGCGCTCGGCGACATAGTTGCGCAGCGCGTTGGCGGCGGCAGGCGAAAGCGCCCCCGCTTCCACGGCGCTGGCCAGATCGCTTTCGCTATACATGGCAGTCTCCTCCTGTTGGGGACGATATACCATGTGTGTGTTAGTGAAGCAATACGGTGAGGCGCTAAACCCCAGCCTCCAATCCGTCACCCCCGCGAAAGCGGGGGCCCATCTCCCGGACTATCCCCAAACACAACGACCGTATCTGTTGCGCCGTCACGAGATGGGTGCCCGCCGTCGCGGGGATGACGGGGAAGGGGAAGGTTTACCCCTTCTGCAGCTTGCTCAGGATCAGCATCGTCTGCTCCGCCCCTGATCCGGGCACGATCTCGCCGGTCCGGTCGGTGATCTGCCCCCATTGCGCCTGCACCGCCTCGGGCGTTAGCTCGGCGAGCTTGGCTCCTTGGGTGAGCGTGACATAAGCGGCCTGGACCACGCCGCCGCCGGCGCCCACGATCATGTTGGTCGGCGCATCCTCGCTGACCAGGAACAGCGCGGCGGGCGCGACATTCTCGGGCGCGAAGGCCTTGAAGGCTTCCTCGGGGAACAGGTCCTCGGTCATCCGCGTGCCGGCCACCGGCGCGATCGTGTTGACCTTGATCCCGTATTTCGCGCCTTCGAGGTAGAGCGTCTTGGTCAGCCCGGCGAGGCCGAGCTTGGCGGCGCCGTAATTCGCCTGGCCGAAATTGCCGAACAGTCCGGTCGAGGAGGCGGTCATCAGGATGCGGCCGTAATTCGCCTCGCGCATCGTCTCCCACACCGCCTTGGTGCAGTTCGCCGAGCCGATCAGATGGACGTCGACGACGAACTTGAAGTCCTCGGGCTCCATCTTGGCGAAGCTCTTGTCGCGCAGCACGCCGGCATTGTTGATCAGGATGTCGATCCGGCCCCATTTGGCCTTTGCCGCCTCGACCATCGCGACCATGTGGGCATAGTCGGTGACGCTGCCGCCGTTCGAGATCGCCTCGCCGCCCAGCGCCTCGATCTCCTCGACCACCTTCAGCGCCGCGTCCGAATGGCCGGTGCCGTCGCGCGCGCCGCCCAGGTCGTTGACCACCACCTTGGCGCCGCGCTTCGCCAGCTCGAGTGCATAGCCCCGGCCCAGCCCGCCGCCGGCCCCGGTGACGATGGCGACGCGGTCCTTGAAGTCGATGGTCATTGCGGCTCTCCCGTTGTCGGAGGGAGCTTAGGCGGGGCGGGGAGCCTCGCAACCCCTAACCGTTATCCCGCCCCACAACCGTAACCTCGGCGAAAGCCGGGATCTCGGCGGTGGCGCGGGACAGGAGCCGCACGAGACCCCGGCTTTCGCCGGGGTGACGGCGAGGAAAACTACCGCCCCTGGCGGCAATGGTCCTTGATGGTCTTCGAGCAGCGCGGATAGCTCTTCGGGTCCGAAGGCATCGGCGCGGCGGGAGCGGCTGCCGTGGCGTCGGGCGCGGCCGGCGGTGCAGGGGGAGCCGGCGGCGTGGGCGCGGTCGCCGCATCCGGGGCCGCGGGCGTCATCGGTGCCGCGGGCGGCGGGTTGGTCGCCGGGGCGGGCGCCGCCTCGGGGGTAGCCGGCATTGCCGGCTCGGCCGGAGCCGTCGGCGTTGCCGGGGTGTCGACCGGCGGCGTCGGCGGGGTCGGTGCCGGAGCCGGGGTGGTCTGCGGCGCGGTCTGGGGCATGTCCTGCGCGATGGCGGTGCCGCCAAACGCCAGGGCCGATGCCAGGAGCAAGAACTTCATGCGAGCTTTCCTCTCTTCATCCCCCGCCTTCACGCCCCGAAACGCATGTGCCGGGCGCAACGTTGCGCGCCCGGCACATTTTCGTCCCGTAAAAAGGGCGGTTCGCGCTCAGCCGCCGCGCTGGCGGCAGCCGTCGAACTGGCCGCGCTTGCAGATCGGATAGCTCTCCTTCGGCGCCGGCGGCGGGAAGGCTTCGGTGGGGGTCTGGGTGTTCGGCACGAACACCACCTGGGTGCCCGGGGGCGGCGCCACGCCGCCGCTGAACAGCGGAGCGGTCGGGGCATAGCCGCCGATCTTGCTGGCTTCGTTGTTGGTCGGCGACTGCGCCTTCTGGGCAGAGGTCTGCGCGTGGGCCGCGCCGGTGACGAGCGTCAGCGCGGCTGCCAGTGCAAGGAGTTTCATGGGGGAGTTCTCCTGGGAACCGGGCGCGTTCGGTACGCCCGGACCCAGCAACGCGGAGGCAGGGGGATGGTTTCGTTAAATCGGCTTCATCGAGCTCCCCTCCCGTGCAGGGAGGGGAGGGTACCCTCAATTCCCCGCGTCGAGCGCATACCCCGCCGAGCGCACGGTGCGGATGATGTCCGGCCGGTTGCCGTGGTTGATCGCCTTGCGCAGGCGCCGGATGTGGACGTCCACGGTCCGGCTCTCGATGTCGCTGTCATGCCCCCACACCGCGTCGAGCAGCCGCTCGCGCGAGAACACCCAGCCGGGATGCTCGAGGAAGTGCTTCAGGAGCCGGAACTCGGTCGGCCCGAGCTGGACCACTTCGCCGCCGCGGCGGACCTTGTGGCCCACCGTGTCCATCTCGATGTCCGAATAGATCAGCGCCTCGCCGGCCAGCGCCGGGCGCACGCGGCGCAGCACCGCGCCGACGCGGGCGACGAGCTCGCGCGGCGAGAAGGGCTTGGTCACGTAATCGTCCGCGCCCGTCTCGAGCCCGCGCACCCGGTCCTCCTCCTCGCCGCGCGCGGTGAGCATGATGATCGGCACGTTCGCGGTCTCGGGCATGCGGCGCAGGCGCCGGCAGACCTCGATCCCCGAAAGCCCCTCGACCATCCAGTCGAGCAGGACGATGTCGGGCGTCGCTTCCTTGGCGAGAAGCAAGGCTTCCTCGCCGTCTGGCGTGTGCTTCACCTCATAGTCTTCGCGCTTGAAGTGATAGGCGACGAGCTCCGCAATCGCGGCGTCGTCCTCGACGAGAAGCATCTTCACTCGGGCCATGTTTCCCCGTTCCCCGCTCAGTTCGCTTGGGTTTCGCCGGTTTCGCGCTCGGCCATGTAATCGCCTGTCGCCGCGAAATAGACCATCTCCGCCACGTTGGTGGCGTGATCGCCGATCCTCTCCAGATTCTTGGCGACGAACAGCAGGTGCGCCACCTGGCTGATCGTCTTCGAATTCTCGACCATATAGGTCACCAGCGTGCGGAAGATCGAATCGTAGAAATCGTCGAGCGCGTTGTCGCGCGCGCAGATCCGCACCGCTGCCTGGGCATCGCGCGCCGAATAGGCGTCGAGCACGTCGTGCACCATGTCCGCCGCCAGCTGGCCCATTGCGGGGAGGATCGAGACGACTTCGATCCGGTCCTCGCCCTCGGCATGGATCAGCGGCACGCGCTTGGCGATGTTCTTGGCATAGTCGCCGATCCGCTCGACCACCGCGGCGATCTTGAGCGCGGCGATCACTTCGCGCAGGTCATCCGCCATCGGCGCGCGCAGCGCGATGACGCGGACGACGAGCTTTTCCAGCTCCGCCTCGATCGCGTCGATCTGCTTGTCCTTCAGGCGCACTTCGTTGGCGAGCGTGGCGTCGCCGCGCGAAAGCGCCAGCATCGCATCCTCGATCGCCTGTTCGGCGAGGCCGCCCATCTGCGAGATGAGCGCGCGCAGCTGCCCGATGTCCTGATCGAACGCCTTGACGGTATGTTCGTGGCTGGTCGCCATAACGCTAACTCCTAGCCGTATCGGCCGGTAATGTAATCCTTCGTCCGCTCCTGCCTCGGCGCGGTGAAGATATTGTCGGTGTCGCCATATTCGACCAGCTGGCCGAGATGGAAGAAGGCGGTCTTCTGGCTGACGCGCGCCGCCTGCTGCATGTTGTGCGTGACGATCACGATCGCATATTTGCCGCGCAGCTCGTGGATCAGCTCCTCGATCTTGGCGGTGGCGATCGGATCGAGCGCCGAGCAGGGCTCGTCCATCAGGATCACTTCGGGATCGACCGCAATGGCCCGCGCGATGCAGAGGCGCTGCTGCTGGCCGCCGGAAAGCGCCGTGCCGCTGTCGCTCAGCCGGTCCTTCACTTCGTCCCACAGGCCGGCGCGCTTCAGCGACTGCTCGACGATCCCGTCCAGCGCGCCCTTGGAGGCGGCCAGGCCGTGGATGCGCGGGCCATAGGCGACATTCTCGTAGATCGACTTGGGGAAGGGGTTCGGCTTCTGGAACACCATGCCGACGCGGGCGCGCAGCTGCACCACGTCCATCGCCTGCGAATAGATGTCCTCGCCGTCGAGCGTGATGTCGCCGATCACCCGCGCGCTCGGAATGGTGTCGTTCATCCGGTTGAGCGTGCGCAGGAAGGTCGACTTGCCGCAGCCCGACGGGCCGATGAACGCGGTCACATGATCCATGTCGACGTCGATCGAGACGTCGCGGATCGCCTGCTTGTCGCCATAGGACACGCTGACGCCGCGTGCGGACATCTTGTGCGCGCCGAGCGGGGAAGGGGAGGCGTCGGTCATTACCAGCGGGTCTCGAACTTGTTGCGAAGATAGATGGCGAGCCCGTTCATGGCGAGCAGGAACACCAGCAGCACGATGATCGCCGCACTGGTCTTCTCGACGAACCCGCGGCTGACTTCGTCGGACCACAGGAAGATCTGGACCGGCAGCACGGTGGCTGGATCGGTGAAGCCGTGCGGCGGATTGACGATGAACGCGCGCATGCCGATCAGCAGCAGCGGCGCGGTCTCGCCGAGGGCGCGCGCCATGCCGATGATCGTGCCGGTCAGGATGCCGGGCATGGCGAGCGGCAGGACGTGGTGGAACACCACCTGGATCCGGCTCGCGCCGATGCCGAGCGCGGCGTCGCGGATCGAGGGCGGCACGCCCTTTATCGCGTTGCGGCTGGCGATGACGATGACGGGCATGATCATCAGCGCGAGCGTCAGCCCGCCGACCACCGCCGCCGAACGCGGGAAGAGCGGGCCAAAGGTGTGCCCGCCGATCTGCCAGGTGCCGAGGAACACCGCGAGCCCGAGCAGGCCGAAGATGATCGACGGCACCGCCGCCAGGTTGTTGATCGACACCTCGATCAGGTCGGTCCAGCGGTTCTTCGGCGCATATTCCTCGAGGTAGATCGCCGAGAGCACGCCTACCGGGAAGGCGATCAGGAAGGTGACCAGCATGGTCAGCAGCGAGCCCTTGAGCGCGCCCCAGATGCCCACCGCGACCGGATCGTTCGAGTTGCTCTCGCTGAAGAAGCCCCAGTTGAAGCCGCTGCGCAGCCGTCCGGCCTGGCGGAGGCGCTCGGCGTCGGCCTTGCCGGCGCCCTGGCCGCGCGCGCCCATCTCGATCGCGGTCGAGGCGGGCACCCAGATCGTCGCCGGGCCGTCGAGGATCGCGGGATGCGCCTTGATCCGCTCGCGCACCGTGATCCAGGCGCTGTTCGCGGCGAGCGAGGTGTCGCCGGTGCCCAGCGCCGCGGTCTCGACCTTGTCCTGCAGTCCGGCGCCCGACAGCGCCAGGTCGGCGCCCGGCGTCGACAGGTGCGCGCGGTCGATCGCCATCCCCAGCTTGGGGAAGTCGAAGGTCAGTGCCACTTCGCTGCGCACGAAGCCCCGCGCGCCGTTCGCCACCATGGTGAAGATCAGGAAGGCAAGGAACGCGGCGGAAAGGATCACCGCGAGCATCCCGAACAGCTTGAAGCGCCGCTCGGCCGCATAGCGGCGGCGGATGCGCTTCTGCATCGCCGCGGCCTTCCAGTCGGTCGGTGCGCGCTCGGGCGCGGGCGAGGCGGCGGGCTTATTCATAGGCTTCGCGGTACCGCTTGACGACGCGCAGCGCGACGATGTTGAGCAGCAGGGTGATCACGAACAGCGTCAGGCCCAGCGCGAAGGCGGCCAGCGTCTTGGGGCTGTCGAACTCGCTCTCGCCGGTCAGCAGGTCGACGATCTGCTTGGTCACCGTCGTGGCGCTCTCGAACGGGTTGAGCGTGATGTTGGCGGCGCCGCTGGCGGCCATCACCACGATCATCGTCTCGCCGATCGCTCTGGAGACGGCGAGCAGCACGCCCGCCACCACGCCCGGCAGCGCCGCGGGCAGCAGCACGCGCGAGATCGTCTCCGAATTGGTCGCGCCCATCGCCAGGCTGCCGTCGCGCATCGCATCGGGCACCGCGGCGATGGAGTCGTCGGCGAGCGAGGAGACGAACGGGATGATCATCACCCCCATCACCAGCCCCGCCGCCAGCGCGCTCTCGGCCGAGGCGAAGGGCATGCCGAGCATCACCGCGAAGTCGCGCACCGCCGGCGCCACGGTCAGCGCGGCGAAATAGCCATAGACCACGGTCGGCACGCCGGCGAGGATCTCGAGCATCGGCTTCATCCAGCGGCGCACGCGCGGCGCGGCGTACTGGGTCAGGTAGATCGCGCTCATCAGCCCGAACGGGATCGCGACCAGCATCGCGATCACCGCGCCGATGAAGAAGGTCCCCCAGAACAGCGGCACCGCGCCCAGCGACTTGCCCGGGCTCGCCGGGTCGATCAGCTGCGGGCTCCAATGCGTGCCGAACAGGAAGTCCTGCGGCGGCACCACCGCGAAGAAGCGCATCGATTCCCAGAACAGCGACAGGAAGATGCCGAGCGTCGTCAGGATCGCGATCAGCGAGGCGATCAGCAGGATCAGCATCAGCCCGCGCTCGACCCGCGTCCGCGCCCGGAAGGCGGGGCTGATCCGGGTGAAGGCGAAGGCGCCGCCGGCAAAGGCGAGCAGGATCGCGATGCCCGTGCCGGTCCAGCCATAGAAGCGGATCGCGTCGCGCATCGGATCGACCAGCGCCTCGGCGGTGGGGTCGAAGGTCGAGTCCGCCCGGCCGAGCGCCACGTCGCGCGCCTCGCCAAGGACCGTGTCGCGCTCGAAGGCGAAGTCCGAGAGTTGCGCCGCAGCCGGCGCCTTGAGCACCTGTTCCTTGATCAGCGCCGGGCTCAGCGAACTCCACACCGCGATGAACAGCAGCGCCGGCAGCATCGTCCACATCGCGACGTACCAGCCGTGCTGCGAGGGCAGCGAGTGGAGGCGCTTCTGTCCGCCGCGGTCGAACCGCACGGCGCGGGCGCGCGCCGTCAGCCAGCCGATCAGGCCAAGGCCGGCCACGACGAACAGGAGCGCGAAGACATTCACCAGGACGTCAACTCAAGTCGGGATTCGCAAGAATGGGAGATGATGTCCTCGTTCAGTGCAACTGGGCGGGATCGAGCGCAATCCCCTTGTCGATGATCTCCGCCGACTTGTCCTGCACCTCGCTCGGCGCCGCGATCAGCCCGCGCTTGGTCAGCTCGCCTTTGGGCTTCCACATCGTCGAATAGAGCGTCAGGAAATCCTGCATCCCGCGCACCGCCTTGATGTGGCGCTTCTTCACATAGATGAACAGCGGGCGGCCGCCCGGATATTTGCCGGTGACGATGTCGTTGTTGGTCGGCTCGATGCCTTCGATCGGCGTGCCGTGCAGCCGGTCGATATTCTCCTCGAGATAGGAATAGCCGAAGATCCCCAGCGCATTGGGGTTCTGGCTCAGGCCCTGGACGATGAGGTTATCGTTCTCGCCCTTGTCGACATAGGGGCCGTCGTCGCGGATGCGCAGGCAGGCGTCCTGGAACTTGGCGGGATCGGCGCCGGCCTTGATCGTCTTGGCCTCGGGATAGGCCTCGAGGCAGCCCGGCTCGAGCATCAGCTCCGAAAAGGCGTCGCGCGTGCCGCTGGTCGAGGGCGGGCCCATCACATAGATCGGGATGTTGGGCAGCGACGGGTTGACGTCGTGCCAGGTCTTGGCGGTGTTCGGCTTGCCCATCGGGTTGGCGGCGAGCGCGAGGTACAGGTCCTTGCGGGTGAGCTTCAGCCGCGGCCCCTTGTTGCTCTCGGCCAGCACCACGCCGTCGAGGCCGATCTCGACTTCCATGATCTCGCCGACATTGTTCTTCTGGCAGGTGTCATATTCGGTGCGCTTCATCCGGCGCGAGGCGTTGGCGATATCGGGGAATTGCGATCCCACGCCCTCGCAGAACGCACGGAAGCCCGCACCCGAGCCGATCGATTCGATCACCGGCGCGGCGCGGCGCTTGTCCTGGTTGACGAATGCCTCGGCCACCGCGGTGGTGAAGGGGAAGACGGTCGAGGACCCCACGGCGCGGATCGGGCGGGTGGTGCCGCCGTCGCAAGCCGAAAGAGCCACTGCGGAAAACGCGAAAAGCGCAAGTCTGCCAAGCATCGCCGTCTCCTGTCCCTGGGATTGAAAAGAATCGCGGGCACGCGCCTGGACGGTCGCCCCCCAGCGGCGCCCTTCGGCCTCTAGCGTGACAGGTTCATGACACAGGGGGTCAGGGCTGGCGGTGGATGGGCAGCAGCACCGTCACTGTCGAGCCCTTGCCGACGGTGCTCGCGATGTCGAAGCGGCCGCGGTGCCGCTCGGCGATGTGCTTGACGATCGACAGGCCAAGGCCGGTGCCGCCCAGCGTGCGGCTGCGCCCCGAATCGACGCGGTAGAAGCGCTCGGTCAGCCGCGGCAGATGCTCGGGAGCGATTCCTTCGCCCTGGTCGGTCACGGTCAGCCGCACCATCGTATCGCCTTCGGGCACCAGGCTGACCAGGATCGGGGTGCCTTCGCGGCCATACTTCATCGCATTGCCGATGATGTTGTGAAGCAGCTGGCTCAGCTGCGAGGCATCGCCGCGCACCGGCTGGGTCTCGGCGATCTCGGTAACCACATCGGCCGCGCGCGGCGCGCCCGAAAGCTCGAGGCACACTTCGTCGATCAGCTCGTCGAGCGCGACGGGATTGTCCGGTGCGCGATATTTCTCCGCCTCGATCCGGCTCAGCGAGATCAGGTCGTCGATCAGGCGCTGCATCCGGCGCGCCTCGTCGTGCATGATCTTGAGGAAGCGCTTGCTCAGCCCGGGATCTTCGTTGGCGCCGTCCTCCAGCGTCTCGACATAGCCGAGCAGCGAGGCGAGCGGGGTGCGCAGCTCGTGGCTGGCATTGGCGACGAAGTCGACGCGGATGCGCTCGCTGGCATAGCTGCCGGTGCGGTCGATCAGGTGGACGATCCGGCGGCCATCGGCCAGCGCGGTCACGCGCATCTCCCAGCGCTGGTCGCGCGTGCCCAGCCCGACCAGGTGGATCGGCGCGCTCGGGTTCTCGTCGCTCGGGTTCATCAGTCGCTCGGCGGCGGCGGGGTGGCGGATCGCGATGCGCACGTCCTCGCCCAGGATATGCTCGCCCAGCAGCGTGCGCGCGGGCGGGTTGGCGGCGATCACCCGGCGATCGGCGATCAGCAGCACCGGCTCGGCGATCGCATCGAGCACTTCGGCGATGCCCGGCCCCTCGGCCACGCTCGGCGCCGCGTCGAGCGGCCCGGCCGTCTCCCCGCCGGCCGTGGCGACCAGCACCGCGGCCACGCTGCACACCAGCATCACCAGGCTCGATTGCACGTCGCCGCTGAGCAACAGCCCCGCGAGCGCCCCCGCGGCAGCGATGCCGAGCGCCACGAGCGCCTTGATACCGGAAGAATAGGGCATTCGCGGCTCTTCTAGGGGCGCGGCGCTGGTTCGTCACCCGGCTTTCGCGCGAATGACCGGGGAAGGGCGGTGTCCCGCAATTTACGATTGCGAAACGCCGGCGGGCGCAGGACAAGCGGCTATGGCAGACGAAGACCAACTCCCGAAGGCAAGCCGCCGCGCGCTGATGATCGGCGCGGCGAGCGCGTCGGCGATCGTCTCGATCCGCCCGGCGCTGGCGCAGACCAATGCCTCGGTGATGAACTGCGAGATCCCGGTCCCCGATCCCGGCCGCGCCGGCCAGTATGTCGCGGCCGACGGCAAGCTCGTCCCCGCCGGCACCCCGGGCGCCTTCCCCGCGGCGGGCACGCCGTTCAAGGCGCAGGACGTCAAGACCGCGCTGGGTGGCGGCACGCTGCCCGGCACGACCTACGAACAGAGCCGCGCCTACACCAACTATATCCGCCGCCTGCAATCGGGCACCAGCGGCTTCACCTGCTTCGCCTCGCTGCAGATGCCGCGCGGCTGAGCGCCGTGGCCCCATTCCCGCCCTCGTCACCCCGGCCTTGTGCCGGGGTCCACCGAGAGGCGAGTCATGGGCAAGAGGTTCTAGCGTCTCCGGTGCGGCGCCGTGGACCCCGGCACAAGGCCGGGGTGACGGTGGGGGCGGGCGTATGACCACTTACCGCGCTGCCGCACCCGAGACGCTCCGCATCGTCCCGCTCGACGCGCTCACGCTGATCTATCACCGCGCCTCGGGCATCACCCATGTCGTCGATGCGCCGGTCCCCGAGATGCTCGAGGCGCTCGGCAGCGACCAGCTCAGCGTAAACGAGCTCCTCGCCCGCCTCGGCCAACGCTACGACCTGCTCGATGCCGATCCCGCCGCGCTCGCCACGCGCCTCGACGAGCTGGTCGAGGCCGGGCTGGTCGAGCGCCTTGTGAAATGGCCATGAGGCACGTCGCGCATCTCGCGATCGGTCCGGTCGGCTTCCGCATCGGCAGCGACTGGCGCGCGCCGATCGCGCAGCTCGAGGCGCTCTACCGCGACTATCCCAGGCCCGAGATCCCGGACTTCAACGTCCATCTCTTCGCCGCGCGCCCGTGGCGCAGGGTCCTGCGCCCCGCGGTGATGATCGGCGGCGACTACAGCATCCCCGACGCCGCGCCGCTGCCGCTCGCCCAGGGGCTGCTCGCCGCCGAGATGGGGATGAACCTGCAGATGGCGCTCGCCCAGCGCCGTTACCTGCTGCTCCACGCCTCCGCGGTCGAGCGGGACGGGCGGGCGGTGCTGATGACCGGCATCTCGGGCGCCGGCAAGTCCACCCTCGCGGCGCTGCTGATGGCGCGCGGCTGGCGGCTGATGGGCGACGAATTCGTGCTGATCGACCCCGCCACCGGGCTCGCGCATGCCTTTCCCCGCCTGATCGGCCTCAAGAACCAGGCCATCGCGGTGGCGCAGGCGGCGCACCCCCAGGGTCGCTTCGGCCCGCTGCTCGCCGGCACGCCCAAGGGCGACATCCGCCATCTGGTCCCCGATGCTCGAGCAATACGGGCCCAGCAGCTGCCCGCCGAGCCCGCCTTGCTGCTGTTTCCCCGCTTCGGCTTCGCGGCGGCCGAGCGCCCGGTGCCGCCGAGCGAAGCGTTCGTACGCCTTACCCAGGCCTCGACCAACTATGTCCATTTGGCCGAGCGCGGCTTCGCGGCGCTGACCCGGCTCGTGCGGACGGTTCCGGCCCGCGCGATCGACTATCCGGACACCGATGCGGGCATCGCGCTGGTCGAGGCGCTCGCATGAGCCCCGGCTGGCGCCTCGCCCATGCCCTGCGCGCGCCTGAAACCGCGCTTGGCTTCCGGCCCGCGGAGTGGACGGAGCTGTTCGCCGTCGCGCGGGCGGAGCAGATGGCGGGAACGCTCGCGCACCGCCTGAACGGGCTCGCGCTGCCGGCGCAGGTCCAGCGCCTGGTCGACGACGCGATCGCCTCCGCCGGGCAGGTCCGCCTCGCCGCGCTGTGGGAGGCCGAGATGGCGCGCCGCGCGCTGGCGCCGCTGGGCGTGCCGGTGGTCTTGCTCAAGGGCACCGCCTTCGCCGCGGCCGGCCTGGCGCCCTCGGTCGGCCGCAATATTGGCGACCTCGACATCCTGGTCCCCCGCGAGCGGCTGGACGCGGTCGAGGCCGCGCTGATCGCCGCCGGCTGGGAATGGGTGAAGCCCGATCCCTATGACGACGCCTATTACCGGCGCTGGATGCACGAGCTGCCCCCGCTCATCCACCGCGAGCGCGACCGGATGATCGACGTCCACCACACGATCCTGCCGCGTACCGCGAAAATCCGCCCGGACCCGCTGGCGCTGCTGCGGGATGCCGAGCCGCTCGAAAACGGGCTGTGCATCCTTTCGGCGCCGGACCGTCTGGTGCACGCGGTCGCGCACCTCCTGGCCGATGGCGATCTGGCCGGCGGCATGCGCAACCTTTGGGACATTCACTGCCTGTTGGCGTCCGAAGTGCCGGCCGGCCTGACGGACCGCGCCCGGCACCACGGCCTCGAGGCCGAAATGGCCCGCGCCCTGCGCCTGTCGCGCGCGCTGTACGGCACCCCGGTCGAGGCCGGCCGCCTCACCCTGGTCGACCGCCTCTATCTCCGCCGCCTCACCGCGCGCGACGGCTGGGGCCGGCAGACCCGCAAGCTCCTCCGCCAGGCCTTCTACCTGCGCTCGCACTGGCTGCGCATGCCCCCCGCGATGCTCGCCCGCCACCTGTGGACCAAATACCGCAAGGGCCATCGCCCGCTCGGCTGAACCGCCTGAAACATAACGGGAGCAAATTCTTGCGATGTGGAGAGGATGCCGCATAGTGGATTGCATTGGCAGGGAAATCGCACCTGGCGCGTCGACATCGCTTCGCCGCAATGGCAGTCTGCCCGGGGTCAGGAATTAGGGGGAAATCGATGCGGGTTCTGAGGATCGCCATAGCGGCGCTGGTGCTTTCGGGCTGTTCGATCGGCAAGGACCTTCCCGTTGCCGAGGCTGAGGCCGTTCGCTTCCATCAACTGCTCGATTCCGGGAAGCTCGATGAGACCTGGAAGAACACCACGCCGCAGTTCCGCAGCGCAACGCCCCAGGCGCAATGGCTCGGGCTCGTCGGCGCGGTGCACAAGAAGCTTGGCAAGCTCCGCTCGGCCAAGACGGTGGGCTGGAACGACAATTTCAACACCAACGACCATGTCATCGTGCTCAACCAGGAAGCGCAATATGAGCACGGCACCGCGCAAGAGCAGTTCGCCTATTCGATTGCGGACGGCAAGGCAGTGCTTCAGGAATATCACGTCAACTCGAACGCGCTGATCGCGAACTAGCCCGGCCGCTCCGCCAGCGCAAAAACGCGCGTGATTCCATCGACATCGCTCCCCTCCAATGGCAAGGGCGCCGGCAAAACGGACGGAGCGGGCGCATGCGTATTCTGGGGATGTCGGCGGCGGTGCTGGCGCTGGCGGGCTGTTCGATCGGCAAGGCCGTTCCCGCGGCGGAAGATGCCGCCACCAGCTTCCACCACATGCTCAATGCCGGCCGGTTCGCCGATACCTATGCTCAGGCCGCGCCCGACCTGCGCGCCGCCACGCCGCAGGACAAATGGCTCAAGCGGCTCGGCGCGGTGCATGCCCGGCTCGGGCGGGAGCAATGGGCCAAGACCGCGGGATGGAACGACAATTTCACCAACGGCCGCCACTTCGTGGTGCTCGACCAGGACGTGCAATATGAGCATGGCCTGGCGCGCGAGAAGCTCACCTTCCGCATCGATGGCGAGAAGCCCTCGCTCGCCGGCTACCGGGTCAGCGCCGACGGGCAGGCGCTGAACTAGGCGCCCAGCCGCGCCAGCGCCGGCACCAGCGCGTCGAAGCTGTCGATCACGGCGTCGGCGCCCAGCTCCTCCACCGGCTGGGCGAGGAAGCCGAAGCGGACCGCGACGCTCGGCACCCCGGCATTCTTCGCCGCCAGCGTGTCGTAGATCGAATCGCCGACGAACGCCGCGCGCCCGCCGCCGCAGCGCCGGATCATCTCCTGGATCGGCAGGGCGGAGGGCTTGGCATTGCCCTTGCCCATCGTGTCGCCGCCGATGATCGTCGCGAAGCGCGGCGCCAAGCCCAGTTCCTCGATCAGCTTCACCGCGAGATATTCGAACTTGTTGGTGACGATCGCCAGCGTCACGCCGCGCGCCGCAAGGTCGTCGAGCGCCGCGATCATGCCCGGAAAGGGGCGCGACTGGTCGGCAACATGGTCGCGGTACCAGTCGAGCAGCGCCGGATAGACGCGCGCCATCAGCGTTTCGTCATAGCCGCCCGAGGCCTCCAGCGCCTGCTCCAGCATATGCTTGGCGCCGCGCCCGACCATGGTCATCACCGCCGCCATGTCGAGCCGGGGGCGCCCGGCCAGGTCGAGCGCGTGGTTCACGGCGCCGGCCAGGTCGGCGCTGGTGTCGATCAGCGTGCCGTCCAGGTCGAAACCGACGATATCGAAGGGGAAATCAGCCATCGCGGTGCTGCCTGCCAGCACGGCTATGGAATTGGCAAGACGATCGTGGCAGGGGCGGTAGGGTGTGTACCCGGTCCCCGCAACGGTCGTGACGGAGCGGATTTTGGCGCACAGGTAGGAACGAGGAGGGAGCGATGCCTTTGCATCGTGACCGACGAGAGACGCCGCTGTGCGTCAAAAGCCGCCCGCCCCGAAGGGGTCGCCCAGGGAAGGCCGCTGGACGGCGTCAGGATCGCTTGCGCGTAGCGCCGCTACGCGACTGCGCGACCTTCCTTGCCAGCGGCCTTCTCTGGGCGATCACGGCCATTGCGGGGACCGGGTACACACCCTAACGGAGAGACCAATGACCGCACCGATTGCAGCCATCATCCTAGCGGCCGGCAAGGGCACCCGGATGAAGTCGGACACCCACAAGGTGCTCCATCCCATCGCCGGGCGGCCGATGCTGCTTCACCTGATCGACAGCGTGAAGGCGCTGGGCGCCGAGCGCGAGGTCGTGGTGGTGGGCGCGGGCAAGGAGCAGGTCGAGGCGGCGGTCCATCCGCTCGGCGTCGAGACCGCCGAGCAGGCCGAGCAGCTCGGCACCGGCCATGCCGTGCGCATGGCGGAGGCGGCGCTTGCCGGTTTCCAGGGCGATGTCCTCATCCTCTATGGCGACGTGCCGCTGGTCACCACCGAGACGATGCGCCGGATGCTCGATGCGCTGCACGGCGAGGGCGGCCCCAGCGTGGTCGTGCTCGGCTTCCGCCCCGCCGACCCGGGCGCCTATGGCCGGGTGATCGTCGGTGCCGATGGCCGGCTCGAGAAGATCGTCGAGTACAAGGACGCGACGCCCGAGGAGCGGGCGGTGACCCTCTGCAATTCCGGCCTGATGGCGGTGCGCTCGGCGGACCTGTTCCGCCTGCTCGCCCAGCTCAGGAGCGACAACGCCGCCGGCGAATATTACCTGACCGACCTGGTCGAGCTCGCCCGCGCCGAGGGGCGCTTCGCGGTGGGGGTCGAGACCGATGCGATCGAGGTCGCCGGGGTGAACAGCCGCGGCGAGCTGGCCGGGCTCGAGTTCGAGTGGCAGCAGCGCCGCCGCACCCGCGCGATGGTCGAGGGCGCCACGCTGATCGCGCCGGAGACGGTGTGGTTCGCCTATGACACCCAGGTCGGCCGCGACGTGACGATCGAGCCGAACGTCGTGTTCGGCCCCGGCGTAAGCGTGGCGGACCGCGTCACCCTCCGCGCCTTCAGCCATATCGAAGGCGCCGAGATCCTGTCGGGCGCCGATGTCGGCCCCTATGCCCGCCTGCGCCCCGGCGCGCGGCTGGAGCAGGGCGCCAAGGTCGGCAATTTCGTCGAGGTGAAGAAGGCCGTGATCGGCCCGGGCGCCAAGGTGAACCATCTCAGCTATATCGGCGACGCCTCGGTGGGGGCGGGGGCCAATATCGGCGCGGGCACGATCACCTGCAATTATGACGGATTTTTAAAGTACCGGACAGTCATAGGAAACGGCGCCTTTGTAGGAAGCAACAGCGCACTGGTCGCGCCGGTCACGATCGGTGACGGCGCGATCGTGGGCGCCGGATCGGTGGTCACCCGCGATGTCGAGAGCGATGCGCTCGGGATCACGCGGGCCGAACAGCAGGTGAAGCCGGGCTGGGCGCGCAAGTTCCGCGCGGCGATGAAGGCGAAGAAGGAGGCGGCGAAGAAGTGATGCGTATGCGGACCCAGGTTGCGATCCTTTCGCTCATATTCGCCACGCCGGCGCTCGCGCAGACCGCGGCGCCGATGAACCCGGTCCAGACGATCGAGGCAGTCGCCGCATCCAAGACCGGCGCGGTGGAGGGCGTGTTCGAGTACGTCGTCGCATCGGCCGGTGCCGGCGGCTTCAACGTCTATCTGAATTCGGCGGCCAATTATCGGGACCCCGGCAACCTCACCATCGAGCTGCATTCGGCGGCGATCGCCGCGCTGAAGCAGAAGCTTGGCGGCTATCCCGAAGACAAGCTGGTCGGCAAGCGGGTGCGCGTGAAGGGCACTGCCCGCCGCGTGCCGATCGGCTCGCATTTCCAGACGCGTATTGCGGTCGATTCCATCGACCAGATCGAAATCCTCGGCTGATCGCCGGGCTCAAGCAGGAACACCCAAAGCATGTGCGGAATCGTTGGGATCGTCGGCAAGGAAGACGTCGCCGAGCGGCTGTACGACGGGCTCAAGCGCCTCGAATATCGCGGCTATGATTCGGCCGGCATCGCCACCGATGTCGATGGCCGGATCGAGCGCCGCCGCGCCTCGGGCAAGCTGGTCAATCTCGGCAAGGAGCTGGCGGCCAACCCGCTGCCCGGCACCACCGGCATCGCCCATACCCGCTGGGCGACGCATGGCGGCCCGACCACGAACAACGCGCATCCGCATGCCACCGGCGAAGTCGCGCTGGTCCACAACGGCATCATCGAGAACTTCAAGACGCTGCGCGACGAGCTGATCGCGCGCGGCCGCAAGTTCGAGAGCGAGACCGACACCGAAGTCGTCGCGCACCTGGTCAGCGAGAAGGTCGAGGCGGGCATGGCTCCTGCCGATGCCGTGCGCGACGTGCTGCCGCGCCTGCACGGCGCCTTCGCGCTCGCCATCCTGTTCCGCCAGCACCCGGACCTGCTGGTCGGTGCAAGGCTCGGCTCGCCGCTGGTCGTCGGCTATGGCGATGGCGAGACCTATCTCGGCTCCGATGCGCTGGCGCTCGCTCCGCTCACCCAGCGCATCGCCTATCTTGAGGAAGGCGACTGGGTCGTCATCACGCAGGGCGGCGCCGAGATCTTCGACAAGGACAACAACCCCGTCGAGCGCCCGATCACCATTTCGGGCGTCACCGGCGAGCTCGTCTCCAAGGGCAATCACCGGCACTACATGCTCAAGGAGATCTATGAGCAGCCGATCGTCGTCGCCCAGACGCTGCGCGCCTATCTCCAGCGCATGGAAGAGAAGGTGACGCTGCCGATCCCGGACTTCGACCTGTCGGCGGTCAAGCGCGTCACCATCGTCGCCTGCGGCACCAGCTTCTATGCCGGCATGGTCGCCAAATACTGGTTCGAGCAGTTCGCCCGCGTGCCGGTCGACCTCGATGTCGCCAGCGAGTTCCGCTACCGCGCGCCGGTGATGGAGGAGGGCGGGCTGATGATCGTCATCAGCCAGTCGGGCGAGACCGCCGACACGCTCGCGGCGCTGCGCCATGCCCGTGCCGAGGGCCAGACGATCGCCGCGGTGGTCAATGTCCCGACCAGCTCGATGGCGCGCGAGGCGGACCTGCTGCTGCCGACGCATGCCGGGCCCGAGATCGGCGTCGCCTCGACCAAGGCGTTCACCTGCCAGCTCGCGGTGCTCGCCGCGCTCGCCGCCAACCTCGCCAAGGCCAAGGGCCGGCTGTCCGAGGCCGATGAGCGGGCGCTGGTCAAGCACCTTGCCGAGGCGCCGGCGGCGCTCAACGGCGCGCTTGCCTATGACGAGGCGATCCAGGCGATGGCCGGCGTGGTCGCCGCCGCGCGCGACGTGCTCTATCTCGGTCGCGGCACCGATTATCCGCTCGCTTTGGAAGGCGCGCTGAAGCTCAAGGAAATCAGCTATATCCACGCCGAGGGCTATGCCGCCGGCGAGATGAAGCATGGCCCGATCGCGCTGATCGACGATGCCGTGCCGGTGATCGTGATCGCCCCTTCGGGTCCGCTGTTCGAGAAGACCGTCAGCAACATGCAGGAAGTGCAGGCGCGCGGCGGCAAGGTGATCCTGATCTCGGACTATGACGGGATCGAAGCGGCGGGCGAGGGCTGCGTCGCGACGATCACCATGCCCAAGGTCCACCCGCTGATCGCGCCTTTGGTCTATGCGGTGCCGGTGCAGCTGCTCGCCTATCACGTCGCGGTGGCCAAGGGCACGGACGTCGACCAGCCGCGCAACCTCGCCAAGTCGGTCACCGTCGAATAGCGCTCAGGGCGTCCAGCGCATCGGCAGGTTGCTGCCGTCGCCGCCGGGCAGGTCGACAAAGCCGAGCCGGCGGTAGAGCGCCTGCGCCTGCGGGTTGGTGATGCCGACATGCAGGGTGATGCCGGTCGCGCCCGCCGCGGTCGCGGCGTGCTGGATCCAGCGCAATATCGCCGATCCTACGCCCCGTCCGCGCAGATCGGGGCCGAGTAGCACCGCGATTTGCCGCCATTCGGCCTGCGAACGGTCGAGATAGAGCTGCCCGCACACCGGCGCATGAGCCCCTCCCTCAACGATAACCCAAAAGTCCGCCCGCGCGAAGTGACGGACATAATGGGCGTGCTGCAGGGCGAACTGCTCGTCGAGGAACGCCTGTTTCTGCGCGGCGCTCCACGGCGCGACCAGCAACTCGGGCATCCGCCACAATGCGTGCAGACGGGCGAGGGCGGGGAGGTCATGCTGCTCGGCGGCGCGAAGCCGGATCCCTGCGCTCCGCAACGGTGCATCGTCGAGCGGCACCCCGCGACGACGAGGGAAGCGCGGCAAGGCTGCCGTCCATGCAGGGCCTGTCGCCAATGCATCCATTTCAGGACTTTGCCCGCTTCACCTTGCCTCCACAACGCGGCAGGGTGCGCGGCAAGACAGCTTGGGGGAGAGAGCATGCAGTTGCTGAAGCCGGAGGATTTCGAGCCCTGGGTGGGCCGCAAGGTCCGCGTGAACACGCTGCCGACGGCAGTGGAGCTGACGCTGGAGCGCATCGAGCGGCGCCCGCCCTTCGCCCGCGCGCTCGATTTCCGCGAGCCCTTCTCGCTGTTCTTCGATGCGCCTGCCCATGTCTTCCTGCTCGACGAGACCTATGAGTTCGATTGCGGCAAAGGCGGGCCGTACAACATCTTCATCAGCCAGCTTCAGCCTTCCGCCAATCTGCGCCACTACCAGGCGATCTTCACCTGAGATCCGCCAAAGAGAACGGCCGCGCAGATTGCTCCGCGCGGCCGGTCCTGTCGATGGCGACGGATCAGTTGCGCGAGGGGAACATGCCCTGCATCGCGATGATCGTGGTGATCGCCAGATAGGGCTGCATGATGCCGAAGGGCTGCGATCCGCCATTGATGGCGACGTTGACCGCACCGCCAAAGGCGCCCGACATGCTCACGCCGCCGATGTTGACCGCGGTGCCGCCCGTCGTCCCGGCCGGGACGAAGAGGCGCGGCGAAGTGTCCGGCTCCGACACGGTTCCCAGGAAGCACCCATCGGTCGGCTGCGCGGTCTCGGTGCCATAGGCGATGCCCGACATCGCCTGGACCTGCGGCGTCACGCCGCCGCTGGGCACGAAGATGGCATTGTGATTGTGCATCGGCATCTGCTGCGTCGTGAGCGTGACGTTCTCGGTGCCGGAAATCTGGCCGAGCGCATAGTTGGAGGTGCCCGGGCTCTGCCCCGTGCCGATCAAGGCGCGGCCGCCGGCGTTGGGCAGCTGGAAGGTCGACTGGCCATTGCCGCCATAGATGGTGCCGAGGAGCGAGAAGAGCGCGGTGCTCTGCGAAATGGAAATTATCTGACCCGAACAGGTCGCCCAGCCCTTCGGTGCGAAGCTGAAGCCGACCTGCATGATTTGGCCCATATACGGATCCATACGTACCTCCCCGGTTGAGTAGTAATGATGTTCGTTAAGCTACGGCAACAATTGGGTCGTCCGCCTCGCGCCACGTAGTGAAATCATTGCGGGATGGCGTGATCGGCATAGCGGAACAAGCTAGTCTAGCTGCAGTGCACAATAAACGCGTGCAATGAAGCGCTGTGCAATAGAATTATGATTTAACTGCCGAAATGACTCTGTTTTGGCGAGCCAAGTTAGAACCAAAACGGTTTCATCCCGATATGAAACCAGGCAAGTACTTGTTCATTGGTCGATTGTCGCTATGAAGCGAGTCGGACTATTCGGGGGAGTTCGGTCCAGTGAACAGTGGGTTGACGCGCACGCTTCGCGCTTCTGCGAAGCGAATTGCGCTTCCGTTTCTGAATCTCGATGGGCAGAGCGCTTCTCGATCCGCGCCGCGACTCCGGCTAAGCGCGAAGATTTTCCGGACCCTGATAGGCGTCGCCGCCATGGGCAGTGCGACACTTCCGGTCGCCGTGCATGCCGCTTCGACTGGTTGCAATGCCGTCAACAGCGGCGTGCTCAACCACTCGACGACGTATACGACGGGCTCGGTCACGAGCACGACCGCAAAGGATTCCGATTCCTCGTCGACCCTGCAATATGTCCGCTCGAATACGACATATACCGAAACAGCGAATATCGGCCTGGATCATTTCGCCCCGAATGATACCACCACTTATTCATTCACGGCCGGCGACGTCATCAGCTTTACCATCACGGCGACTTCGCATTCCGGATCGAACAATATCCGCGCGCAGTTGCGCTATTCGACCGGCGGCACGACGACGGCATTGTCTGCCGCCAGCGTCTCGTCGGTAACCAGCGCGTCGAACAGCGGGACGATTCCTGCCGGAACGGTTGCCGCAGG
Source organism: Sphingomonas sp. KR3-1 (assembly GCF_040049295.1). Classification (NCBI taxonomy): domain Bacteria; kingdom Pseudomonadati; phylum Pseudomonadota; class Alphaproteobacteria; order Sphingomonadales; family Sphingomonadaceae; genus Sphingomonas; species Sphingomonas sp. KR3-1. The sequence continues at coordinate 548,220 of NZ_JBDZDQ010000001.1, read as the reverse complement.
CATTTCGGTTTCGCAGGTCGGTGGCGCGGTGAACGCCTCCGGTGTCGTCAACATCACGGCGACCTGCACGCCCGCAGCCTCGGCACCGACGCTCAGCAGCTTCACCTATGGCTCGACCGTCGCCTACAATCCCAGCACGACCACGGCGACCAACATCGACGTCGGCAGCGGCGGCAATGTCCAGAACTCGCCGACCGGCTACACCGTCTCGAATGCTTCGGGCGGGACCTATGGCGCCAGCGCGGCCACCACCGGCGGCGGCAGCGTGACGATAAACAGTTCGGGCGTGGCGACCTATACGCCCCGGGTCGGCTATCGCGGCAACGACACCTTCTTCGCGATCGCCAGCAATAGTGGCGGCAACTCCAGCCCGGCCACGGTCACCGTCAGCGTCGGCAACCCGACGATCACCGCGTCGCTTACCGGAGCCAATGCCAAAGTCGGTACGGCGCTGTCGGGCTATTCCGTCACGCCCAGTGGCGGCAATTCGCCCTATAGCTGCGCGCTGAACGGCGGATCGGCGGCGCTGCCGGCGGGCGTCACGCTCAACAGCAACTGCACGCTGACCGGCACGCCGACTACACCTGGCACCTACAGCTTCAATGTCGATATCACCGACAGCTCGGTGACCGGCGCGAATGGCGGCACTGCGTCGGCCTACACGCAGTCCAACGAAGCGATCACCAACTTCGTGATCACGCAGGATGCGCCGACGGTCGCCAGCCTCGCCCCGAGCACCGGCAGCACGGCGGGCAGCACTTCGGTCGTGCTCACCGGCACCAATTTCTACAACATCACCGCCGTCAGCTTCGGCGGAACCGCGGCCGGCAGTTTCGTTCGCGACAGCGCCACGCAGATCACCGCGGTATCGCCGAGCCATGCGGCCGGCACGGTCAATGTCGTGGTGACGACTTCGGGCGGTACCAGCGCGAGTGCACCGGGCAACCAGTTCATCTTCAGCGTCCCGCCGAACGCGCCGGTGGCGGTTACGCCGGCCAACGGATCGACCATCGGCACGACCACGCCGAACTATACCGGCACGTCCGACGCGAGCGTGACCGTCACCGTCTATGTCGACGGCTCGTCGATCGGCACGACCACGTCGGACGGTGCGGGCAATTGGACCAAGGTGCAGCCGACGGGACTGTCCGCGACCTCGCACAATTTCCGTGCCACCGCGACCAACGCGGACGGGCTGGTCAGTGCGAACTCGAACACCAACACCTTCACGGTCACTCCCACGCCGGTCGCCAGCAGCTTCACGGCGTCGGCGGTGGCGTACAACGTGTCGGGCACGACCTTCAGCGTGGCTGGCCACGCGACCAACAGCCCGACCGCCTACGCCGTCGGCTCGGCGACGACCGCCCAGGGCGGCTCGGTGTCGATCAGCAGCGCGGGTTTGGTGACCTACACCGCGCCGACCGGCTTCCGTGGCAATGACAGCTTCACCTTCACCGCGACCAATGGCGGCGGCACGTCCGCGCCGGCAACGGTGACGGTGCCGGTCAGCAACCCGACGCTGGCGAGCAGCCTTGCGGGCAGCGGCACGCGCGGCATCGCGCTGTCGGGCGTGCAGATCAACACCACCGGCGGCCGCGCGCCCTATACGTGCAGCACCACGCTGGCGTCGGGCGCGCTGCCTTCGGGCACGCAGCTCAATCCCGATTGCACGATCAGCGGTACGCCGGCGTCGAGCGGCAACTTCACCTTCACGGCGACCGTGACCGACAGTTCGCTCGGCACCGGGCCGTTCACGCAGACGAGCGGCTCGCTGACGCTCGCCATCGCATCGCCAACGCTGTCGATGAGCCCCGCCGCGGGCGCGCTGCCCGGCGCGACCGTCGGCACCGGCTATTCGCAGACCTTCACCGCGAGCGGCGGCACGTCGACGTACAGTTATGTCGCCACCGGCACCGTCCCCACGGGGACCACGCTGTCTGCAGGTGGCGCGCTTACCGGGACGCCGACCACGGCCGGCACCTTCAACTTCACCGTGACCGCCACCGACAGCTCGACGGTCGGCAGCGGCGGCCCTTACACCGTGGCCAACAACTATAGCGTCGCGGTTGCCAAGGGCAGCCAGACGATCACCTTTGCGGCGCTGAGCAATGCCTCGCTCTCGGCCTCGCCGCTGACGCTGACGGCAACGACGACCTCGCCGCTGACGGTCGGCTTCGCCTCGACCACGACGGGCGTCTGCACGGTCTCGGGCACCACGCTCACGCTGGTGGCGACGGGCACCTGCTCGGTCACCGCCAGCCAGGCGGGTGACGCGAACTGGAATGCGGCGAGCGACGTGGTGCGCAGCTTCACGGTGACGCCGGCCAACCTGGTGATCACCAACAACGCGGCTACGGGCCTCGCGGTCGGCGCCAGCTACAGCCAGGCCAACCCGGCCTCGGGCGGTGTTGCGCCCTACACCTATTCGCTCAGCGCCGGCGCCTTCGTGCCGGGCACCACCCTCAACGGGAGCACGGGCACCGTCTCGGGCACGCCGACGGTTGCGGGCACCTTCAGCTACATCGTGCGGGCGACCGACAGCCAGGGCCCGGCAGTGACCGCGGACACGCCGGTCACTACCGTCACCATCGCCAAGGGCACCCAGACGATAAGCTTCGGCGCGCTGAGCAATGCCTCGCTCTCGGCCTCGCCGCTGACGCTGTCGGCCAGCGCCACTTCTGGCCTCGCGGTCGGCTTCGCCTCGACGACCACCGGCGTCTGCACCGTCTCGGGCAATTCGGTGACGCTGCTGACCACCGGGACCTGCTCGCTCACCGCCAGCCAGGCGGGCGACAGCAACTGGAATGCGGCGAGCGACGTGGTGCGCAGCTTCACGGTGACGCCGGCGACGCTGGTGGTGACGCCGGCCGCGCCCTCCGCCACCATTGTCGGCACCGGCTACAGCCAGGCCAACCCGGCCTCAGGCGGCACCTCGCCCTACACTTATGCGCTCGCCTCGGGTGCGGTGCCCGCCGGCACCTCGCTCAACATGTTGAACGGCACGGTTTCGGGCACGCCGAATACCGCGGGCGCGTTCAGCTACGCCATCCAGGCGACCGACAGCCAGGGCACGCCGGTGACCGCGACGGGTGCCACCGTCTCGGGAACGATCGCCAAGGGCAGCCAGACGATCACCTTTGCGGCGCTGAGCAATGCCTCGCTCTCGGCCTCGCCGCTGACGCTGACGGCAACGACGACCTCACCGCTGACGGTCGGCTTCGCCTCGACCACGACGGGCGTCTGCACGGTCTCGGGCACCACGCTCACGCTGGTGGCGACCGGCACCTGCTCGGTCACCGCCAGCCAGGCGGGTGACGCGAACTGGAATGCGGCGAGCGACGTGGTGCGCAGCTTCACGGTGACGCCGGCCAATCTGGTGATCACCAACAACGCGGCTACGGGCCTCGCGGTCGGCGCCAGCTACAGCCAGGCCAACCCGGCCTCGGGCGGTGTTGCGCCCTACACCTATTCGCTCAGCGCCGGCGCCTTCGTGCCGGGCACCACCCTCAATGCGAGCACGGGCACCGTCTCGGGCACGCCGACGGTTGCGGGCACCTTCAGCTACATCGTGCGGGCGACCGACAGCCAGGGCCCGGCAGTGACCGCGGACACGCCGGTCACCACCGTCACCATCGCCAAGGGCACCCAGACGATCAGCTTCACCTCGACTGCGCCGGTCGGTGTGGGTGTCGGCGGCGCGTCCTATACCGTTAGCGCCACGGCATCCTCGGGACTGTCGGTCAGCTTCACGCTCGACGGTGCCAGCACCGGCTGCGCGCTTTCGGGCAATACGGTGACCTTCGTGTCGACCGGTACCTGCGTGCTCGACGCCAACCAGGCCGGCGATTCGAACTGGAACGCGGCGACGCAGGCGCAGCAGAGCTTCACGGTCAATGCGGCGGGCGCGATCGGTGCGACGCTGAGCTTCGCACCGTCGACGCTGGGTGTCGGCGCCACCGGCACTGCCACGCTCTCCTTCACCAACCCCAACGCCTCGGCTTCGCCGAACATCGCGCCGCTGCTCAGCGGGTCGGCGCTGCTCACTCGGGGGGCGCTGGGCGGCTCGTGCGGTGCCAGCGGCTCGGATGCGGGCGCGAATTTCCAGTTCAACGGCTTCTCCATCCCCGCGGGCGGCTGCACCGTTACGCTGGACTATACCGGCACGACCGCAGGTTCGAGCGCCGGGCTGGCACTGGGCGCCTTCACGCCCAGCGGCTATCCGACCACCCCGTCGACGCCGGGCAACAGCTTCGTCGTCGTGCCGACCGTTACCGGCGTCTCGCCGCCTTCGGGCCCGGTCAGCCAGGTGGTGACGGTCAGCGGCACCGGCTTCAGCACGGCGCCGGGCAACAACACCGTCAATTTCGGTGCCGCTGCCGGCACCGTCACCGCGGCGAGCCCGACCTCGCTCACCGTCACTGCGCCAGCCACCGGCTCGGGCGCGGTCAATGTGACGGTCACGGTCAATGGGCAGACCTCGCCCACGCCGGGCGCGTTCACCTTCATCGACAAGCCGATCACGGCCAACAAGCCGGGCGTGGCAGTGGCGTATGATACCGCCACGGCAATCGATCTCTCGGCCTCGATCAGCGGCGGACCTCACAGCAGCATCGCTATCGGCACGGCGCCGACGCATGGCTCGACCAGCATCGCGGGCGATGTCGTGACCTACACGCCGACCGCGGGCTATTTCGGCACCGACAGCTTCACCTACACCGCGACCGGCGCGGGCGGGACGTCGAACGTCTCGACGGTGGGTCTGACGGTGGCGACGCCTGCCGCACCCACCGCGGCGGCCAAGCCTGGCGTGGCGGTGCCCTATAACAGCCCCGGCACCGGGATCGATCTCTCGACGTCGATCACCGGCGTTCACAGCAGCATCGCGATCGGCACCGCGCCTGCGCACGGCACGGTGAGCATCGCGGGCGACGTCGTGACCTATACCCCCGCCACCAACTATTACGGCGTGGACAGCTTCACCTACACGGCCACCGGCCCCGGCGGCACGTCCTCGCCGGCGACGGTGGGCCTGAACGTCGCGACGCCGCCGGCACCGGTGAGTGCCGACAAGACCGGCGTGGCGGTGCCCTATGCGAGCACCGGTACCGCGATCGACCTGTCGACCTCGATCACCGGGGTGCACTCGGGCATCGCAATCGGCACGGCGCCGGCGCACGGCACGGTGACGATCGCAAGCGACGTGGTGACCTACACGCCGAACCCGGCGACCTATTACGGCGCGGACAGCTTCACCTACACGGCGACCGGCCCGGGCGGGACCTCCGCACCGGCGACGGTAAGCCTGACGGTGGCGACGCCGGCGGCACCGGTGGCGGCGAACAAGACCGGCGTGGCGGTGCCCTATGCGAGCACCGGCACCGGGATCGACCTGTCGGCTTCGGTCACTGGCGTGCACGCGAGCATCGCGATCGGCACCGCACCGGCGCATGGCACGGTGAGCATCGCGGGCGATGTGGTGACTTACGCGCCCAATCCGGCGACCTATTTTGGTGCGGACAGCTTCACCTACACGGCGACCGGCCCGGGCGGGACCTCCGCACCGGCGACGGTGAGCCTGACGGTGGCGACGCCGGCGGCACCGGTGGCGGCGGACAAGCCCGGCGTGGCGGTGCCCTATGCGAGCACCGGCACCGCGATCGACCTGTCTGCCTCGATCACCGGCGTGCACGCGAGCATCGCGATCGGCACCGCGCCGGCGCACGGCACGGCGAGCATCTCCGGGGATGTGGTGACCTACACGCCCACGACCGGCTATTTCGGTGCGGACAGCTTCACCTACACGGCGACCGGGCCCGGCGGCCCGTCGAACGTCGCCACCGTCAGCCTGAGCGTTACTACCCCGGCGGCGCCTGTGGCGGCGAACAAGCCCGGCGTGGCGGTGCCCTATGCGAGCACCGGCACCGCGATCGACCTCTCCGCCTCGATCACCGGCGTGCATGGCAGCATTGCGATCGGCACGGCACCGGCGCACGGCACGGTAAGCATCGCGGGCGACGTGGTGACCTACACACCCGCTGCCACCTATTTCGGTGCGGACAGCTTCACCTATACGGCGACCGGCCCGGGCGGGACCTCCGCGCCGGCAACGGTGAGCCTGACGGTGGCGACGCCGCCGGCACCCACGGCGGCCGACAAGAGCGGTGTCGCAGTGCCCTATGCGAGCAGCGGGACTGCGATCGACCTCTCTGCCTCGGTGACGGGTGTCCACAGCAGCATCGCGATCGGCACGGCACCGTCGCACGGCACGGTGACGATTGCCGGAGACGTGGTGACCTACACGCCCGCCGCGGCCTATTACGGTGCCGACAGCTTCACCTACACGGCGACCGGGCCTGGCGGGTCCTCCGCACCGGCGACGGTGAACCTGACGGTGGCGACACCGGCCGCTCCGGTCGGCGCTGCGCGCAGCGGCGTGGCGGTGGCCTATAACAGCCCCGGCACCGCGATCGACTTGTCGAGCTCGGTCACCGGCGTGCACGCAACGCTGACGATCAGCACGCCGCCGACGCATGGCAGCGCGACGGTGAGCGGCGACGTGGTCACCTATGTTCCCGCCACCGGCTATTACGGCGCGGACAGCTTCGGCTACACCGTCACCGGTCCGGGCGGCACCTCGAGCGAGGCGGCCGTTGGGCTGAACGTCGCGACACCGCCGCCGCCGGCCGCCCAGCCGGGCACCGGCACGGTTGCGGGCAGCACCACCACCACCGGCACCAGCGTCCAGATCAACCTCTCGTCGCTGGTTACCGGCGTCTACACGTCGATCCAGATCGCCAGCCAGCCGGCACATGGCACAGTCACGCTGAGCGGCGGTGCCGGCCCGCTGCCGGGTGCGGTCGCGGCGCCGGTCACGCCCTATATCGCCACCTACACGCCGGCCGCCGGCTATGTCGGCAGCGACAGCTTCACCTTCACGGCGACCGGCCCGGGCGGCACCTCGGCACCGGGGACCGTTGCCATCACCGTGGTCGGCAGCGTCCCGGTGGCGACGCCGAAGACCGCGACGGCCGGTGACGGCCAGATGGTCTCGGTGATGCTGACCGACGGCGCGCAGCGCGGGCCGTTCACCGGCGCAACCGTGGTGAGCGTCTCGCCGGCCAATTCGGCCAGCACGGCGATCGTCGCGGCGAGCGGGGGGTACCGTCTCGACGTGACGCCGAACAACCGCTTCGGCGGCACGATCGTGGTCACCTACACGCTGAGCAACGCCTATGGCGCCTCGGCACCGTCGACGGTGACGCTGACGGTCCAGGCCCGCCCGGATCCGCGCAACGATCCGAATGTCGGTGCGATCAGCGATGCCCAGTCCGAGGCGACCCGTCGCTTCGCCCGGGCGCAGGTGTCCAACTTCATGCGCCGCACCGAGCAGCTCCATCATGGTGGCGGCACCGCCGGCATGGCGATGGGCGTCTCGCTCGCCTCGCGCGACGGCTCGGCGCCGATGCAGCGCCCCGACGACAAGGATTGGGGCCTGGCGATCACCGAGCGGATGCGCATGTCGGGCGAGGATCCTGCGATCGGTCGCTTCGCCAACGATCCGAACTCGCCGCTCTCGCGCTCGACCCAGCTCGGCTATGACCGCAACGTCATGACCAGCGGCACCGGCGTGGTCGCCGGCAGCACGCCGGGCGGCAAGGCGGCGGCACCGGGCAAGCCGGTCGATGCAGACGGAGGCGATGGCACTCGGCGGATAGGCTCGGTGGCGACCTGGGCCGGCGGTGCGATCGACATCGGTACGCGCGACAAGACCACCGATCGCAGCAAGGTCACGGCCACCACGGCGGGCCTGAGCGCCGGCGCCGACATCAAGCTGGCCGAAGGCGTGGTGGTCGGCGTGGGCGGCGGCTATGGCAGCGACACCAGCGAGATCGGCACGGCGGCGCGGGTGCGCAGCACGAGCACGCTCTACGCGGCCTATGCCAGCCTCGAGCCGGCCAGCGGGATGTTCGTCGATGGCGTGATCGGCCGCGGCCAGCTCGATTTCACCACCCGGCGCCTTGCCGCGGCGGTGGACGCGACGGCGCGCGGCAGCCGCGACGGCAGCTACACGGTGGCGGCGATCTCGCTCGGTGCCGATCGCACCACCGGTGCGCTGCAATGGTCGATCTATGGCCGCGGCGAGTATCTCGATGCGAACCTCGACGCCTATACGGAGACCGGAGCAGGGCGGTACAATCTGCGCTTCGATGCGCGTGATGTTCGCTCGGTGACCGGCACGCTCGGCGCCCGTTTCGAGTATCGCCAGAAGGTGAGCTTCGGTTCGATCACCCCGCGGGTCCGCGCGGAGTGGAACCATGAGTTCGCCGATGTCGACGCGCAGTGGCTCGATTATGCCGATATCCCGGGTGCGGCGGCCTATGCGCTGGCGGGCAATGGCTGGAAGCGCGAGCAGCTCCAGCTGAGCATCGGCACGCGCTTCGACATCCTGCGCGGCGGCTGGTCGTTCGACTTCGAGACCGGCCTGCGCACGGGCCAGGGCGAGAAGGCAGGCACGCTGCAGCTCCGGCTGTCGAAGCAGTTCTGATCGGAGAGGGGCTCGGGGCCGCCTTGCGCGGCCCCGAAGCCTTATTGCCCGAGGATCTGCTCGAGCGCGCTGGCGACCTGCGCTTCGCGATAGGGCTTTTCGAGCATCGGCACACTTTCGCCGAACCCCTCGGGAGGATTGCCATAGCCGCTGGCAAAGGCGAAGGGCACGCCGTGGGCGCGCAGCGTCTCGGCGATCGGCGTGCTGCGTTCGCCGCCCAGATTGATATCGAGGATCGCCGCGTCGAACCCGCCGGCCTCGGCGAGCGCCAGCCCATCGGCCAGCCGGCTCGCCGGCCCGATCGTCTCGCACCCCAGCGCGTCGAGCAGGTCCTCGAGGTACATCGCCACCACCGGCTCATCCTCGACGACGAGGATGCGGAGGCCCTGGAGGGGGCTCATTCGGCGCCCTCGGGGAGGGGGGCATCGACGGTGCAAATGAGGCCTTTCGGGCTGAAATCGATCTTAACCGTGCCGCCCAGCTCGGCGGCGAGGCCACGTTCGATCATCCGGGTGCCGAAGCCGCGCCGGGTCGGCACCGTGACCGCCGGGCCGCCTTGCTCTTCCCAGCGCATGGTGAGCCGCGCAGGACCGCCTTCGCGCACGCGCTGCCAGGCGATCGCCACCCGGCCCTCGGGCCGCGAGAGCGCGCCGTGCTTCACCGCATTGGTCGCCAGCTCGTGGATCGCCAGCGCCAGGCTGATCGCCGTCTTGGGCAGGATCGTCAGGTCGGGACCGTCGAGCGTGAAGCGGCCGGCATCGCCGCCATGCGGGCGCAGCGCGTCGTCGATGATCTGGCGCATCGAGACGAGGCTCCAATGCTCGCGGGTGAGCAAATTGTGCGCCTCGGACAGCGCCGCCAGCCGCCCTTCGAACGCGGCGCGGGCCTGGCGCGGCGGCACATCGTCCTTGAAGCTCTGCTGCGCGATGCCCTGCACGATCGCCAGCGTGTTCTTCACGCGATGGTTGAGCTCGTCGACGAGCAGCCGCAGATGCGCCTCGGCGCGCTTCGCCTCGGTCATGTCGCGCCCGATCGCGTGCAGCGCCACCGGGTGGCCCTGGTCATCGAGGCTGAGCTGCGAATTGACTTCCCAGATCAGCTCGCGCCCGTCCTTGGCGCGCAGCTTGACGGTCAGGCGGGTCGAGCCGCCATGCTGGAGCTTGCGGTTGAACGCGTCCATGCTGATCGCGAACTGGTCCGGATCCATGAACTCGGCGATCGAGTGGCCGATGATCTCGTCCCTGGAATAGCCGATCGCCTCCAGAACCGCCGGGTTGACCGATGTCACGCGGTTGTCGAGCGTGGTGGTGATCAGGAAGTCGTTGGCCTGCTCGAAGATCGTGCGGAAGCGCGCCTCGCTCTCGCGCAGCTGCTCCTCGGCATGCTTGCGATCGGTGATGTCGAACGAGACGCCGACGAAGCGGCTCGACCGGCCATCGGCGAAGTCGATCCGGCTGCCATGGCTCTGCAGCCAGCGCTCGCTGCGATCGTCGGCGCGGCAGATGCGATATTCGATGGCATAGGCCACTCCCTCGTCGAAGCAGCGCCGCGCCGCCGCCTCGACCCGATCGCGATCCTCGCCATGGACGCGCTCGAGCCACTCTTCCACCGTGCCGCGTAGGTCCAGGGTGCGGGGCAGGCCGAGCAGGTCGAAGCGATTGGCCGACCATTCGCCTTCCATCGTGCCGAGATCGAGCTCCCAGGTCGCCATGCCGGCGCCTTCGATCGCCAGCCTGGTGCCTTCCTCGCTGCGGCGCAGCTCATCCTCGGCACGCTTGCGATCGGTGACGTCAAACGACACGCCGACGAAGCGGCTGGGCCGGCTGTCGCCATAATCGATGCGGCTGCCATGGCTCTGCAGCCAGCGCTCGGCCCCGTCATCGGCGCGCAGGATGCGATAGGTGATCGTGTAGGGCGTGCCTTCGGTGAAGCAGCGCAGCGCCGCTTCCTGGACCGCGGCACGGTCGTCGGGGTGCACGCGGTCGAGCCATTCCTCGAAGCTGCCGCGCGCATCGGGCCGGCGCGGCATGCCGAGAAGGTCGAAGCGGTTGGGCGACCAGCTGCCTTCCATCGTCTCGAGATCGAGTTCCCAGGTCGCCATGCCGGCCGCCTCGGTGGCGAGGCGCAGCGTCTCCTCGCCCTTGCGCAGCGCTTCCTCGCCTTCGCGGCGCTGCGTCACGTCGAGCGTCACCGAGAGCACGCCGAACGGCTCGCCATCGGCGCGGCGGATCACCGCCACCGAATTGTTCACCCAGACGACGCCACCGTCCTTGCGGACATAGCGCTTCTCGTGCGTGTAGGGCGTGCCGTCGCGCACCGCGTGCTCGAACAGCGGCAGGTTGCGGCCGAGATCGTCCGGATGGGTGATCGCCTGCATCGTCATGCCCATCAGCTCGTCGCGGCTCCAGCCGGCGATCTCGCAGAAGCGATCGTTCACCAGCGTGAAGTTGCCCGCGATGTCGACCTGGGCGAAGCCGGCGGTGGTCTGGTTGATGAACGCGGAAAGCTGCGCCTCCCGCTCGCGCAGGGCGAGCTCGGCGGTCTTGGCCTCGGTCACGTCATGGGCGACGCCGATGAAGCCGATATGGCGCCCCTGCGCGTCGCGGCGGGGCTGCGAGGTGGAGTGCAGCCAGCGCCATTCGCCCTGGGCACTGCGATAGCGGCCCTCGAGCGCGAAACTCTCCAGGCTGGCCTCGCCGGCGATCGATTCCTGGAGCAGCCGGGCAGCGTCGTCGGGGTGGATGATCTGCCGCCAGTCGAACTCCAGCGCCTCTTCATAGGACACGCCCAGGAACGCGACATAGGCGCGGTTGACGAAGCTGCGCCGGCGATCGAGCCGCGTCACCCATACCGCGACCGGAGCGCTGTCCGCGATCAGGCGGAATTCGTCTTCGCCCACCGGGAGCGGTTCGGCAGGCGTATTGGCCATCAGGCCTCGTCGCGCCGCATCGCGAGCACGGCCTGGGCGCGCTTGAGGTGCGGCATGTCGAGCATTTCGCCGTCGAGGCCGATCGTGCCGGCGCCGGGATTGGCCGCGAAGGCGCCGACGATGCGGTTCGCGCGCTCGATTTCGGCTGAGCTCGGCGAAAAGGCGCGATTGATCACCGGAACCTGATCCGGATGGATGGCAAGCATCCCGCGGAAACCCGCACGGCGTGCCTTGGTTGCGACCTTTTCCAATCCGTCGAGATCGCGGAAGTCGCCATGGATCGTCTCGATCGGGGTCACGCCCGCCGCCGCGGCGCCGGCGAGCGCAAGCGCGCGGAACACCTGGTAGGGGAAGTCATATTCGCCGCTCTCGTCCCGGTTGTGCGTCGCGCCCAGCGCCGTCGCGCTGTCCTCCGCCCCCCAGGTGAGCGCGGCGAGGCGCGGGCAGCCGGCATAGTTGCCGAGGCCGAAGATTGCCGGCGCGGTTTCGGTCGCCACCACGATCGTGCGGATCTTGTCCTGGGGCAGGCCGTGCGCGGCCTCGAGCGCGGTGAGGTAGTGATGGAGCAGCTCGGCTTCGACGCGCGTCGCCTTGGGCAGCATGATCCCGTCCGGAGCGCCAGGCACGATCGCGGCGAGGTCGGCCAGCGCATGCCCGGTATCGAGCGGGTTGATCCGCACCCATTGCGGCTGCGCGCGGGGCGCCGTCCGGAGGTGCTCGGCGACCAGCGCCCGCGCCGCGGCCTTGTTCGGCGGCGCCACCGCGTCCTCGAGATCGAGCAGCACGAGGTCCGCTCCGCTCGCCCCGGCCTTGGCCAGCTTGCGCTCGGAATCCCCCGGCGCGAACAACAAGGATCGGGCGGCAAGCACTTCGGTCAAAACATCCTCCTGTTATCCGTCCTTGCTAAACTGCTGGGGGAGGCGGGTAAACTGTGCCGCGCCTTAACCCTTTGCCGCCGCATTTCGCCTGCGCGGGCGTAACGATTTTACGCCTCCTTAACGCTGTCCGCTTACCCCGTTTGCAGGATTGAGCGAGGGGACACAGGCACGTGCGCATTTTGATCGTGGACGACGAACCGGCGATGCACGCGTCGTATCGCCAGGTGTTCGGGGCACGCAGCGGCGGAAATGCCGGCGCGCTCAATGCCATGGCGGCCGAACTTTTCGGCGATGACGATGCCGCTGCCGAGCCCGAACCGGCCAACGATACGCTCGAATTCGACTGCGCGCATTTCAACCAGGGGCTCGACGCGGTCGAGGCGATCAAGGATTCGATCGAGAAGGGCGAGCGCTTCGCCGTCGCGTTCATCGACGTGCGCATGCCACCGGGCATCGACGGCAAGGAAACTGCCCGCCGCATCCGCGCGCTCGATCCGGACATCAACCTGGTGATCGTCACCGGCTATTCCGATTTCTCGCCGCTCGACATCAGCCGCGCCGCCGGTCCGGCCGACAAGATCTTCTACATCGCCAAGCCCTTCCAGGCCGAGGAAGTGATGCAGACCGCCACGGCGCTGTCGCATCGCTGGGAAGCCGATGGCAAGCTGCGCGGCGCGATCGCCCTGCTCGAGGAGCAGAAGCTCGAGCTGGCCGCGAATGAATCGCGCGCCGTCCACATGGCCAACCATGATTCGCTGACCGACGCACCCAATCGCCTTTCCTTCCTCCACATGCTCGGCCAGGCCGTGAAGGGCGACCAGTGCTTCGCGATGGCGATGATGGACCTCGACCGGTTCAAGATCGTCAACGACACGCTCGGCCATCTCGCCGGCGACGAGCTGATCCGCATGGTCTGCGAGATCCTGCGCGACAAGGTGCCGGCGGACGGCTTCGTCGCCCGGCTGGGCGGCGACGAATTCGCGATGCTCTACCCGGTGACGGGCGAGGACGAGGCGGAGATGATCGCCGAGCGGCTGCTCAAGGCGGTCTCGATCAGCTTCAAGGTGTTCGGCCATTCGGTGCAGGGCGGCGCCTCGGTCGGCCTGATGGTCGTCGCGCCGAGCACGATCCACGATCCGATCGACGTGATGCGCCGCGCCGACCTGGCGCTCAACGAGGCCAAGCACAGCGGCCGCGGCATGGTCCGCCTGTTCGACGAGGCGATGGATGAATCGATCCGCTTCCGCCGCCAGATCGAAGGCGGGCTTTCGGAGGCCATCGCCAAGGGCGAGCTCAAGCTGGTCTTCCAGCCGATCGTCGGCCGCGACCAGCTCGAGATCACCGGCTTCGAGGCGCTGATCCGCTGGTGCAGCCCCGAATATGGCATGGTCTCGCCGGGCATGTTCATCCCGATCGCCGAGGAATCGAACCTGATCCACGAGCTGGGCGACTGGGTGATCGATCGCGCGGTGGAGACGGTGAAGACCTGGCCGGGGCAATATGTCTCGGTGAACTTCTCGCCGCGCCAGTTCCGCCGCCACAATTTCGTCGCGCACATCATGGAGCGCGTCGCCACCGCCGGGGTCGAGCCGGGCCGTTTCCAGATCGAGATCACCGAGACGGCGATCTTCGACGATGTCGAGCGCGCCGCCGAGACGCTGTTCAAGCTGCGCCAGATGGGCTTCCGCATCGCGCTCGACGATTTCGGCACCGGCTATTCGAGCCTCTACAATATCCGTCGTTTCGCGCTCGATTGCCTGAAGATCGACCGCAGCTTCGTCGATGGCATGGGCCGCGAGCGCGAGAGCGCCGCGATCGTCCATTCGGTCATCCATCTCGGCCGCGCGCTGGGCATGGAAGTGGTCGCCGAAGGCGTCGAGACCCAGGCCCAGCTCCAGGCGCTCCGCCTGGCCGGCTGCAGTCACATGCAGGGCTATTATCTCGCCCGCCCGATGGACGCCGAAGACGCGCTGGTGCTGGCGAACAACCGCTTCATGGGCAGCGAGGAGCCCGAAGTCGAGCTGAGCAACGGGACGCACGGCTGATGGCGGTCGCGGGGCGCCTCAAGGCGCCGGCGTCGCTCGGCGCGAAGCTGGTCCTGATCCTGACCGGCGTCGGCGTGGTCGGCGCCGCTGCGCTCACCTTGCTGCTCGTCTCCGTCATCACGCCGAGTTTCAACCAGCTCGAACGGGCCGCGGTCGACGCGCATGTCGCGCGCACCCAGGCCGTGGTCCACGACGTCTCGGCCAAGGTCGAGAATGCGGTGCGCGACTATGGCGACTGGACCTCGTCCTACGATTACATGGCCAATCCGACGCGCGCCTTCGAGAATGAGAGCTTCTCGACGCTCGCCATGGTCAATCTCGACGTCAACGGCATGGCCTATGTCCGGCCCGACCGCTCGATCGTGATCGCGCGCTGGCTCGACCTGGAGAAGCAGGCCGACGTCCCGGCGATGCGCGCGCGCCTGGCCGACACGATCGCCCGGCTCGATTTCGCGCATGCGCTGAAGGGGCAGAGCTCCGCCGGCTTCTTCATCCGCCTCGGCAACACGCTCGCCGCGGTCGGCATCGCGCAGGTCCGCAAGAGCGACGGCAGCGGCGCCCCGCGCGGCTATGTGCTGATGGCCCGCGCCGTCACGGCCGCGCAGCTCAGCACCCTGCTCCAGCTCAAGGCGAGCCTGGCGCTGGACAATCCCGTCGCCGAAGTCACCAAGACGCCGGGCGCCAGCCGCACCCGCATCGCCGTGCCGATCCCCGGCGCCGATGGCCGCTCGGTCGCCACCGCCACCTATACGGTCCCGCGCGACCTTTCGACGCTCGGCACGCGCATGCTGCTGCTCGCCGTGATCGGGTCGTCGGTGCTGTTGGCGATCGTGCTGCTCGCGCTGCGCCGGATGATAGCCCGGCTGGTGCTCGCGCCGCTCAAGCGCGTCGAGCAGCATATGGGCGTGGTCCGCGCCTCGGGCACGCTCGGCATCCTCACCGACAAGCAGCGCGACGACGAGATCGGCAGCCTGGTCACCAGCTTCAATTCGATGCTCAAGCAGCTCAAGGACCTGCGCGAGCAGCTCGAGGTGCAGAGCTTCACCCTGGGCCGCAGCGAGAGCGCGGTGGCGGTGATGCACAATGTCCGCAACGCGCTCAATCCGATCAGCACGATCATGAGCCAGGGGCTGGGCACCGGCGCGCCGATGGACCGCGCGCTCCTCGACCGCGCGCTGTCCGAGCTGGCGAACGAGGACGTGCCGGCGGTGCGCCGCCAGAAGCTCGTCGCCTTCCTCGCCGCCGCGATCGAAAGCATTGAGCAGGAACGTTCGGACCGTCGCAGCCAGATCGCGGTCGGCCGCGAGGCGTTGCACCATGTGCTCGAGATCATCGGCCAGCAGCAGGAAGCCGCGCATGAGCGGCCGCCGCTCGACGCCTGCGACATCACCGACATCGTCGCCCAGAACGCCACGATCGCGCGCTATTCGGGCGGGACTTCGATCGCGTTCAGCTTCCCCTCGGCCACGCACCGGGTGATGGCCAACCGCGTGATCCTGAGCCAGGTGGTCGGCAACCTCTTCGCCAACGCCGCCGAGGCGATCGCCGCGGCGGGGCGCAACAGCGGCTCGATCGCCGTGACGATCCACGCCAAGGGCGACGTGACCGAGATCCACATCCGCGACGACGGCGAAGGCTTCGATCCCGCCCAGGCGCCGACGCTGTTCCAGCGCGGCTTCTCGACTCGCGCGCACAAGTCGGGCGGGCTGGGGCTGCACTGGTGCGCCAATTCGATGCTGGCGATGGAAGGCAAGCTCGAGCTGGTCAGCGACGGCAAGGGAACGGGCGCCAAGGCGATCCTGACGCTGGGCACCGCGCAACTCGCCCAGCCGAGCGGCATCGCGGCCTAGCGCCGCCCCGCAACCCTTCGCGGCCCCGTCACGTCGTCCTTGCGCCGCAGATACGGCGCGACCAGGTTGCGCGCGCGGAACCACTCCTGGCGATCGGGATCGAGGCTGTCGAAATTGCCGATCACCCGGCGGCAGCCTTCGGCGCGGCACTGGCAGATCATGTGCCAGTTCGATTCCCGGAGCGTCGTCGAATAGTCCCAGGCGATCTCCTCGCCGGGCTGGATCGCGCGCACCGCGACCAGGAACACGCCCTGATCGGTGAAGCGCAGCCCGGCATTGGGATCGCAGCTATGGTTGACCAGATCGTCGATCCGGCCGGAGGGGCCCATATAGTGATCGGGCGTCACCTGGACGAAGCGGTCGCCGCGGCCGCGCATCAGGCTGGGGATCTGGTCGGCGCGGAAACGGCGGCCGGTGAACTCGATCAGCACATCGCCTTCGGCAAAGCCGCTTGCGGCGAACACGGCCTTGCCCAGATGGTTGTCGCCCACCTTGAAGAGATTGTTCGAAGGACGGTAGCGATCGAGCCAGACCAGCCCGCCCCGGCGCGTGCCGAAGCTGCGCAGCGGGTTGATCGTCGCCAGGCCGATCAGGAACCACACGCTGGCATGGCAGAGGAACTCGACCACGACATAGCCGAGTTCGGCCACGCCGAGCTCCGCGCCGCGCACCGCGACCAGCAAGGTGGCGAGGTCGCCGAAGGTCCACAGCCCCCAAGCCGGCGAGCGCTCGCGGCTGCGATCGGTCCATACGCTCGCCCAGGTCGGCCAGAAGCTCACCGGCACGGCGGCGACCACCAGCATGTGCGCCCAGAAGGCCTCGCGGAAGACAAGCCATAGCACCAGCGCGGTCAGGCTGGCGGCGATGCAGAAGGTCTCGGTACCCGACGGCGCAGCCCAGGCCGAGCGCCGCCAGATGCTGAGCGTGACGAGGATGCAGGCAACGGAGGAGACCGCGAACACCCAGCCTTGCGGCGCACCGGGGTTCACCGCGGCATAGGTCAGCGCCTCGAGCGTGGTCGCCGCGCTCCAGATCAGCCACGACGCACGGTTCGGCTCCACCAGCTCGCGACGCAGCCCGATCAGGTAGGTCGCATAGCCCGCAAAGCTGAATCCGATCGCCAGCAAGAACCAGATATCGGCGGTCAAAACGCTCCCTCCCAAACGGGGCGTTTACCATCTTCTGGAATCGTCGTCTACGCGCGACTCGCGTGGAATCCGCGAGTCGCTGGGAGTCGAGAGGAGTCACCTAGCGCGCGAAGTTCACATTCTTCATCCCGGCAAAAGCCGGGATCTCGTGGGCGCTTGCCCCGCACCATCGCCTGAGATCCCGGCTTGCGCCGGGATGACGGAATGGGCTCAGAGCCCGCAGTCCCGCACCGCTTCGAGCACGATCGGCGCCCATTCCTTGCGGCAGATCAGCAGATCCGGGATGCTCGTGCTCGGCTGGTTGTAGACGATCGGCGAGCCGTCGATCCGCGAGGCGTGGAGCCCGGCGGCGAGCGCGACCGCGACCGGCGCGCAATTGTCCCATTGGTGCTGCCCGCCCGAATGGAGGTAGATCTCCGCCTCGCCGCGTACCACCGCCATCGCCTTGGCGCCGGCCGAGCCCATGCCGATATGCACCGCACCGATCCGCTCGCCCACGCCTTCGCACAGCTTGCTGGGGCGCGTTCGGCTGACGAGCATGCGTGGCGGCAATTCGCCTTCGGGGAGGGCCGGCGGCTGGTCACTGGAAAGCGTGCAGCCGAGCCGGGGCAGGGCGACGGCGCCCACGACGGGCTTGCCGTCGATGGCGAGCGCGATGTGCACTGCCCAATCCTCGCGCCGCTCGGCGAACTCGCGGGTTCCGTCGAGCGGATCGACGATCCACACCCGCCGCGCGCGCAGGCGCACGGGATCGTCGGCCGATTCCTCCGACAGGATCGCGTCGTCGGGCCGCGCCAGCGCGAGGTTGGCGAGGATCAGCGCATTGGCCTCACGGTCGCCCTTGTCGCCGCCCGCGCATTCTGCCTGAATGCGTAGCAGCAGCGCCCCTGCCTCTTCGGCAATATCACGGGCGAGTTCGGCGTCCTGCAGGAGATTTGGCGTCATCAAATCACCGGGCTCCAGGTGCCCATGATCGCCTCGACGATACGCTCGGCGGCTTCCTCGGGTGTCTCCTTGGTCGTGTCGACGCGGATCTCCGGGTTGATCGGCGCCTCATAGGGGCTGGAGATGCCGGTAAAGTGCGCGATTTCGCCGGCGCGGGCCTTTTTGTAGAGGCCCTTCACGTCGCGCGCTTCCGCCACTTCCAGCGGTGTGTCGACGAAGATCTCGAAGAACTCGCCCTCGGGCAGCAATGCCCGCACCAGCTCGCGCTCGGCGCGGAAGGGCGAGATGAACGCGGTGAGCACGATCAGCCCGGCATCGGTCATCAGCTTGGCGACCTCGCCGACGCGCCGGATATTCTCGATCCGATCGGCATCGGTGAAGCCCAGGTCCTTGTTCAGGCCGTGACGGATATTGTCGCCGTCGAGCAGGAAGCTGTGCTTGCCGAGCGCGTGCAGCCGCTTCTCGACCATGTTGGCGATCGTCGACTTGCCCGAGCCGGAGAGCCCGGTGAACCACAGCAGCCGCGCCGCCTGGCGCTTCTGCCGGGCATGGGCGTCGCGGTTGATCTCCACCGCCTGCCAGTGGACGTTCTGCGCGCGGCGCAGCGAGAAGTTGAGCATGCCCGCGGCGACGGTGGCATTGGTCGCCTTGTCGATCAGGATGAAGCCGCCCAGGTCCTTGCTGTCGGCATAGGCCTCGAAGACGATGCCGCGGTCGGTATAGACCTCGGCCACGCCGATATCGTTAAGCGCGAGCGTCTTGCCCGAGAGCTCGGCCATGGTGTTGACGCACACCAGATGCTTGGGCGGCTGGACGGTGGCGCTCACCGTCTGCGTGCCGAGCTTGAGCCAATAGGCGCGGCCCGGCAGCAACTCGGTCTGGTCCATCCAGACGAGCGTCGCCTGGAACTGGTCCGCGACCTGGGGCGGGGTGTCCGCTACGGCGATCACGTCGCCGCGCGAGCAATCGACTTCGTCCGCGAGCGTCAGCGTCACGCTCTCGCCCGCCACCGCTTCCGCGCGGTCGCCGCCGAGCGCGACGATCCGGGCGATGCTGGTGGTCTGGCCCGATGGCAGGATGCGCACCTTGTCGCCCGGCTTCACGCTGCCCGCCGCGATCATGCCGGCAAACCCGCGAAAGTCGAGATTGGGGCGGTTCACCCACTGCACCGGCATGCGGAAGGGCCGCGCGGCATCGGCATCCGCATCGATCTCGACGCGCTCGAGATGATCGAGCAGCGAGAGGCCGGTATACCAGAGCGTGTTCTCGCTCATGCCGGCAATGTTGTCGCCCTTGAAGCCCGAGATCGGGATCGGGGTGAAGCTGGTGATGCCGATGCTCTGCGCGAACGTGCGATAGTCCTCGACGATCGCATCGTACGCGGCCTGGTCGTAGCTGATCAGGTCCATCTTGTTCACCGCCAGCACGATGTGGCGGATGCCGAGCAGGTGGCACAGGTACGAGTGGCGCCGCGTCTGGGTGAGCACGCCCTTGCGCGCGTCGATCAGGATCACGGCAAGGTCGGCGGTCGAGGCGCCGGTCACCATGTTGCGGGTGTATTGCTCGTGGCCGGGCGTGTCGGCGACGATGAACTTGCGCTTCTCTGTCGCGAAGAAGCGGTAGGCGACGTCGATCGTGATGCCCTGCTCGCGCTCGGCGGCGAGGCCGTCGACCAGCAGCGCGAAGTCGATCTCGCCACCCTGGGTGCCGACACGCTTGCTGTCGGCCTCGAGGCTGGCGAGCTGATCCTCGAAGATCATCTTCGAATCGTAGAGCAGCCGCCCGATCAGCGTCGACTTGCCGTCATCGACGCTGCCGCAGGTGATGAAGCGCAGCAGCGACTTGTTCTGGTGGAGCTGGAGATAGGCGGAGATGTCGGACGCGATGAGCGCGTCGGGGCGGTAGGAGGTCATAATCTTAAACCGTCATCCCCGCGAAAGCGGGGACCCATCTCGTGGGGTTGCAGCAAGCGAGGCGGGCGCAGGTGATGGGCCCCCGCTTTCGCGGGGGTTGACCCTTCGTCAAGCTGCGCATGACGTGGCGGGTCAAAAATACCCCTCCTGCTTCTTCTTCTCCATGCTCGCCGCCTGGTCGTGGTCGATCGCGCGGCCCTGGCGCTCGCTGGTGGTGGTGAGCAGCATCTCCTGGATCACCGCTTCCAGCGTATCCGCCTCGCTCTCCACCGCGCCGGTCAGCGGGTAGCAGCCGAGCGTGCGGAAGCGGACCGATCGCTCCACGGGCACTTCGCCGGGGTTCAGGCGGAAGCGCTCGTCATCGACCATCAGCAGCAGCCCGTCACGCTCCACCGTCGGGCGCGGCGCGGCGAAATAGAGCGGGACGATCTCGATCCCCTCGGCGAGGATATATTGCCAGATGTCGAGCTCGGTCCAGTTGGAGATCGGGAAGACGCGCATGCTCTCCCCCTTCTCCTTGCGGGCATTGTAGAGGTGCCAGAGCTCGGGGCGCTGGTTCTTCGGATCCCAGCGGTGCGAGGCGGTGCGGAAGCTGAAGACGCGCTCCTTGGCGCGGCTCTTCTCCTCGTCGCGCCGCGCGCCGCCGAACGCTGCGTCGAAGCCATATTTGTCGAGCGCTTGCTTGAGCCCCTCGGTCTTCCACATGTCGGTATGGCGGCCGCCGTGATCGAACGGGTTGATCCCCAGCGCCTCGGCCTCGGGGTTCTTGTGGACGAGCAGCTCCATGCCGGCATCGCGCGCCGCCTTGTCGCGCAGATCGTACATCGCGCGGAACTTCCAGGTCGTGTCGACATGGAGGAGCGGGAAGGGCGGCGGCGCCGGGTAGAAGGCCTTGCGCGCAAGGTGCAGCATTACCGCGCTGTCCTTGCCGATCGAATAGAGCATCACGGGGCTTTCGGCCTCGGCGACGACCTCGCGCAGGATGTGGATGCTCTCGGCCTCGAGCCGCTGGAGATGCGTCAGGCGCGCGGGCGTGAGCCCCGCAGTCGCGCCATTGGCCTGTGTCTCCGTCATGTTCCCGGAATGCAGCATGGTGGGCGATTTAGGAAGCCGGTCGGCCCCGCGCGATCTAGATAATGTTTAGCGACGGATACCGGCATGCGCGCGGCGGGGCGATTTCCCAAGCGCGGCGCGATGCGCTAAGCATCTGATACCGCAGCAATGAGTCGGAGAGACCGATGCGAGAAGAGGGAGAGGAAGCCGCGCGCGAGCCCATCGCGCCCCGGGCATTTGCTTTTGACGGTTGGTCGATGGTGCCATTCGAGGCGCCGCGGCACGCGCCGCCCGCATCCGAAATCCCCGACGCGGAGCCCGCGCCGATCCCGGGCTGATCGATACGGAACCCATTCGGCACGACGAAGCTCAGTCTGGCTGGCCGCCGATCCAGCTGCGTTGCACGTCCAGCGCGTCATCCACCAGCACCAGGTCCGCGCGATGGCCCGGCGCGATCCGGCCGAGCCTGTCGCTCAGCCCCAGGAACGCCGCCGGCGTGGCGGAGGCCATTTGCGCCGCGACGTCCAGCCCAACGCGGCCCTGATCCATCATCCCCTTCACCGCGCCCGCCATGGTGAGGGTCGAGCCCGCCAGCGTGTTGTCCGCGCCGACCAGCCGGTCGCCTTCGCGGTGGATCTCGCGACCATGGATGAGGAAGACGGTCTCGTCGCTGCCGACACTCGGCATCGCGTCGGTGACGAGCATCACCCGCTCGGGGCCCTTGGCGCGCAGCGCGACGCGCAGCGTTGCCGGATGGAGGTGATGGCCGTCGGCGATGATCCCGGCGAACACCTCCGGATCCTCCAGCGCCGCGCCGACCATGCCCGGCGCGCGGTTGAGCAGCGGCGACATCGCGTTGAAGATGTGGGTGAAGCCGGTGAGCCCATTGTCGATCGCGTCGCGGACCTGCTCATAGGTCGCGTCCGAATGGCCGGCGGAAACGATCACGCCAGCTGCGGTGAGCCGCGCCACCTGCTCGGGCGTTGCCGCCTCGGGCGCGAGCGTCACCAGCGTCTTGCCGTGGCGGGCCGATTCCAGCAGCGCCAGGAACTGGTCCTGCAGCTTCTGGATCTTGCTCTCGCTGTGGATGCCGCGGCGGATCGGATTGAGGAACGGCCCCTCGATATGGATGCCGAGCACGCCGGGCACGCCCGCTTCGATCGCCGCGTCCACCGCGCGGATGCCGGCCTCGACGACCGAGAGATCGTCGCTGATCAGCGTGGGGAGCAGTCCGGTGGTGCCATAGCGCCGATGGGTCTCGGCGATCACCCGGATCGTCTCGACGCTGGGCGCGTCGTTGAACAGCAGCCCGCCGCCGCCATTGACCTGCACGTCGATGAACCCGGGGAGCAGCGTCGCGCCGCCCAGATCGGTCACCGCCGCGCCTGCCGGCGGCGCGGACAGGATCGCGGCGATCGTCTCGCCTTCCACCACAACGCACGCGTCGTCGCGCCAACCATCGGCCAGCAACATGCGCGCGTTGACGAGTGCCTTCATGCCAGGCCGTCCAGCGCCGCGCCCAGGCTGCCCTGCGCCTGCTCCAGCCGGGCGTCGGCATCGGCGGGGGCGAGCCCGCGGGCGACCAGCACCGCGCGCTTGATGTCGCGCCCGCCGGCATCGAGCGCGGTCTCGGCCGGGCCGGCCTCGACGCCCGCCAGCGTGCCGACCATGCGGATCGCCCGCTGGCGCAGCTTTGCGTTGGAGACCTGCATGTTGACCATCAGCCCGTGGTGAACGAGCCCGAGGCGCAACATGATCCCGGTGGAGATCAGGTTGAGCGTCACCTTCTGCGCGGTGCCTGCCTTCATCCGGGTGGAGCCGGCGACGACCTCGCTGCCGGTATCGGCCAGGATCGCATGCTCGGCCGCACGCAGCACCGGCGCGTCGGGATTGTTGGCGACGCCGATGGTCAGCGCGCCGGCCAGTCGGGCAGCTTCGAGCGCAGCGATCACATAGGGCGTGCGCCCGCTCGCGGCGACGCCGATCAGCACGTCGTCCGGGCCGATCTCCTCGGTCTTCACCGCCTGTGTTGCGGCTTCGCGGTCGTCCTCGGCGCCTTCCTGGGTGCGGGTCAGCGCCGCCGGGCCGCCGGCGATCAGGAACACCAGCCGCTCGAACGGCCAGTTGAAGGTGGGCGTGAGCTCCACGCCGTCCTGCACGCCGATCCGGCCCGAGGTGCCCGCGCCGGCATAGGCGATCCGGCCGCCGCGCCGCAGGCGGTCTGCCGCGGCCTCGATCGCGGCCGCCATCGCGCCGGTCTGGCTCTTCAGCGCCGCGATCGCCGCCAGCTGCGCCTCCAGCATCGCCTCCACCGCGATCTCGGTGGGCCAGCGATCGATCTCGCGGTAGCGGGGGTCTGTGGCTTCAGTCGGCATCGGGTTTCCGGGTCGGGAGTGCGGCGGCAGGCAGGCCCGCGAGCAGCAGTGCGCCGTCGAGCGGGTCGGAGATCGCGTCGGTGAGACGCGCCACGGTGCGCGCGCGCAGCCACGGCTTCATGCGCATCGCCAGGCCGCCGGCGAGCGCGCAGCGCACCGCGCCCCGGTTGAAGATCGTCTCGATGAAGCGCTCGATATGCTGCGCGGCGTCCTCGACGATCGAGCGGGCGATCGCGTCGTTGTTCTCGGCATAGTCCATCACCAGCGGGGCGAAGGCGGCATAGTCCTTCGGCGTCGCGGCATCCATCCAGGCGACGGCGCGGGCGGTATCATGGCCGAAGCCCGCGGTGACGGCGCTGCTGAGCGGCGTCACTTCGCTGCGGCCGTCGAGCGCGCGCAGCGCGTGGCGCATCGCGCTCAGGCCGAGCGCGGCGCCGCTGCCCTCGTCGGAGATCGGGAAGCCATAGCCGCCGATCGCGAAGCTGGTCGTACCCACCCGCACTTCGGCGATGCTGCCCGTGCCGATGATCAGCGTCGCCCCCTCCGCGCCGCCGTGCGCGCCGAGATTGGCGATCGCCGCGTCGGTGACGAAGGCGATGTCGGCGAAAGGGAAGGGGAGCGCTGCAAGTTGCTCGCGCATGCCGGTTCGCGTGATGCCGGCAATGCCCATGCCGGCGCGGATCTCCGCGACCTGGGCGTCATCGAGCCCGGCGGCCGAGATCGCCTGCGCCGCGACGTCGCGCAGCACCGCGTGCAGCCGCTCGATTCCGATCCGGGTATTGGCCGGGCCGCTTTCGCCGGTGCCGAGGATCTCGCCGTCCGCATTGGTCAGGCGGCTGCGGCAATGGCTGCCGCCCGCGTCGATGCCGAGGAAATAGGCCATATCCGTTCCCTACAGCAGCCGAGCGGGGCTGCGCCATGCCCAGCGGCGGCCAGCCCATAGACCCGGGGCATGGATTCTAGAAGCGCGCTTCCTCATAGACCCGGCTGATGTCGCCGGCCCAGTCGCCATTGAAGCGATCGAGCAGCACCTGCGCCGGCACCTTGCCGGTGCGCACCACTTCGCGCAGCGGATCGAGGAAGCCGCTCTCGTTGTCGCCCGAGGCATTGAACCGGGCGCGGGCGTTGAGCCCCGCCGCGGCGATGTCGAGCACTTCGCCGGCAATATCCTTGAGCGTGCCGCCACCGGGCAGCGGCGCGTCGAGGGCCAGCTTCGGCACGGCGCTGCGCAGCGTCTCGCGGCCTTCCATCGACCAGCCCTTGACCAGGTCCCACGCCGCGTCGAGCGCGCCCTGGTCGTAGAGCAGGCCCACCCAGAAGGCGGGGAGGGCGCAGATCCGTCCCCAGCGCCCGCCATCGGCGCCGCGCATCTCGAGGAAGGTCTTGAGCCGCACTTCGGGGAAGGCTGTCGACAGATGGTCCGCCCAGTCGTCCATCGTCGGCTTGTGGCCGGGATAGGCGGGCAGCTCGCCCTTCAGGAAGTCGCGGAAGCTCTGCCCGGCGGCGTCGATATACTTGCCGTCGCGGTAGACGAAGTACATCGGCACATCGAGCGCGTACTCGGCATAGCGCTCATAGCCGAAGCCCTCCTCGAATACGAAGGGCAGCATGCCGGTCCGCGCCGGATCGGTGTCCGACCAGATGTGCGAGCGGTAGCTGAGGAAGCCGTTGGGCTTGCCCTCGGTGAAGGGCGAATTGGCGAACAGCGCGGTCGCCAGCGGCTGCAGCGCCAGCCCGACGCGGAACTTCTGCACCATGTCCGCTTCGGTGGCGTAATCCAGATTCACCTGGATCGTGCAGGTGCGCAGCATCATGTCGAGGCCCATCGAGCCGACGCGCGGCATGTGCCGCAGCATGATGCCATAGCGGCCCTTGGGCATGATCGGCAGCTCGGCGCGGGTCTTGTCCGGCCACATGCCGAGGCCGAGGAAGTTGATGCCGAGCTTGTCGCCGACCTGCTTCACCTGCTCGAGGTGACGCCCGGTCTCGTTGCAGGTCTCGTGGAGATTCTCGAGCGGCGCGCCCGAAAGCTCGAGCTGGCCGGCGGGTTCCAGGCTCACCGTGCCGTCAGGCCCGGCGAGGGCAATGACATTGTCGCCCTCGGTCACCGGCGTCCAGCCGAACTGGGTGAGTTCGCCGAGCAGGTCGCGGATGCCACCCCGCTCGTCATAGCTCGACGCGTGGTGGTCACCGGTTGAGAAGACGAACTTCTCGTGCTCGGTACCGATCCGCCAGCGGTCCTTCGCCTTCTCGCCTCCGGCGAAATAATCGATCAGCTGCTGGCGATCCTCGATCGGGGCCGACGCCTTGTTGCTTTCGGTCTTGGTGCTCATACGAAGGTCTCGACGGGAGGGATCGGTCGGCGGTGGCGCAGCACGGGAACGCGCGAGCGCACGTCCTCGACCCGGGCAAGGTCGATCTCGGCACTGCCGAGCCCCGCTTCCTCGCCCATGTCGAGCAGTATCTCGCCCCAGGGATCGATCACCAGCGAATGGCCATAGGTGGCGCGGCCGTCCTCATGCGTGCCGGTCTGCGCCGCCGCGATCACGAAGGCGGCGGCTTCGACGGCGCGGGCGCGCAGCAGCAGGTGCCAATGCGCCTGGCCGGTCGGCCGGGTGAAGGCGGCGGGGACGGCGAGGGCGGTCGCTCCCGCATCGCTCAGCGCGCGGAACAGATCGGGGAAGCGCATGTCGTAGCAGATGGCGAGGCCGAGCCTGCCGATCGGCGTATCGACCACGATCGCGCGCTCGCCGCGGCAATAGGTATTGGACTCGCGCCAGCTCTCGCCGGTGGCGAGATCGACGTCGAACAGGTGCAGCTTGTCATAGCTGGCGCGGATCTCGCCGCTGGCATCGATCACGAAGCCGCGGTTGAGGAACTTGTCGCACCCAGCCTCAGGCGCTTTCACCGCCAGCGAGCCGAGATGCACCCAGATGCCATGCTTCGCCGCCGCCTCGCGTGTCGCGGCGAGCACGCGATCCTCTTGCTGGGCCACGACGTGCTCGGCTGCGCGCGCGCGATTGCCGTCGAGCAGGCCGGACATTTCGGGGGTGAACAGCATCGCGCTGCCCTCCGCCGCCGCCTGCGCCACGCCCTCGGCAATGACGCGCGCATTGGCGGCAGGGTCGATCCCGCTCGTCATCTGCAGCAGGCTGGCCTTCATCTTTCGTCCCCCTTCGGGCCAGCTCAGCCGCGGTGCGGCTTGCCGACGCCGACCAAGGTCAGGCCGGCGCGCTCCGCATCGACGGGCGGATAGATGTTGCGCAGGTCGACGAGCAGCGGCGTCTTGAGCAGCGACTTGATCCGGCCGAGGTCGAGCGCGCGGAACGCGTCCCACTCGGTGACGATCACCAGCGCATCGGCGCCGTCCGCCGCGGCATAGGCGCTCTCGCTGAACTCGACGTTCGGCAGCAGCGGCCGCGCCTGCTCGAAGCCCTCGGGATCATAGGCCTTCACCGTGGCGCCGGCATCCTCCAGCGCAGCGACGATCGAGAGGCTCGGCGCGTCGCGCATGTCGTCGGTGTTGGGCTTGAAGGTGAGGCCGAGGATGCCGACGGTCTTGCCGCGCACGTCGCCGCCCATCGCCTTGATCACCTTGCGGCCCATCGCGCGCTTGCGGGCGTCGTTCACCTGCACGGTGGCCTCAACGATGCGCAGCGGAGTCTCGTTGTCGCCCGCGGTCTTCAGCAGCGCCAGCGTGTCCTTGGGGAAGCACGAGCCGCCATAGCCGGGGCCGGCGTGGAGGAACTTGCCGCCGATGCGGTTGTCCATGCCGATGCCGCGCGCGACTTCCTGCACGTCGGCGCCGACTTCCTCGCACAGGTCGGCAATCTCGTTGATGAAGGTGATCTTCACCGCGAGGAACGCGTTCGCCGCATACTTGATCAGTTCGCTGGTGCGGCGGCCGGTGAACAGGATCGGCGCGTTCTGGTTGAGCGAGAGCGGGCGGTAGATCGCGCGCATCACTTCGCGGGCATCTTCGTCATCGGTGCCGACGACGACGCGATCGGGGCGCTTGAAGTCCTCGATCGCGGCGCCTTCGCGCAGGAATTCGGGGTTGGAGACGACCTTCGCGCCGGCGCCCGAGGCGACTTCGCGCATGATCCGCTCGACTTCGTCGCCGGTGCCCACCGGCACGGTCGACTTGGTGACGATCACGGCAGGGCCGGTCAGGTTCTCGGCGATCTCGCGCGCTGCGGCGAAGACGTAGCTCAAATCGGCATGGCCGTCGCCGCGGCGGCTCGGCGTGCCCACCGCGATGAACACCGCGTCGGCGCCCTTGACCCCCTCTGCCAGGTCGGTGGTGAACGAGAGGCGGCCGGCCTTCACGTTGGAGGCGACCAGCGCATCGAGCCCGGGCTCATAGATCGGCATCACGCCCTGGTGGAGCAGTTCGATTTTGCGCGCATCCTTGTCGACGCAGACCACCTCATGGCCGAAGTCCGAGAAACAGGCACCGGAAACCAGGCCGACATAGCCCGTGCCGATCATCGCAATGCGCAATGTGGATCCCCTTGGGAAGAAAGTCTGAAGCGCAGATAGCGACGCCTGCGCGCGGGGCAAGGGGCTGCGCGGCAGTCCTCTCCGGCGCGGGAAGCGAGAAACCTGCGGGCAACAAAAAAGGCGGCTCGCGGCCGCCTTTCAATTGTCGTCCGGGCCGGTCAGCACGCCCTCGAATGAGGGCGCTCCACCGCCGGCCCGGATGAACGTTCCTTTAGAACGGGCGGATGTCGTCGCCGCCGCCGCCGTCACGGAACAGAAGGGTGAAGAACGCGAACATTTTTAGTCTCCCATCGGTGCGCACGGATGCGCGATTCGGATGGTTAAAGACTGCTTAACATTGAATCAATCAGGATTTCTGCGGAATTGGCGCGATCGAAAGTCTTTCGGCGCCGTGGTTTAACCGTTCCTTCAAGGGTCGCGGCCTAGATCGATCGGGCATGTCGGCACGCAATGAGCCTTTGTTGACCTCGGCCAGCGCTGGATCCAGCGCGGTCGCGAATTCCACGGAAAACGTGGAAATCGCGAGGGAATTTGCGCAAATCCAGGATATCTTGCAGGGCCGTGAGGAACGCCGCTCGCGACCGCGCGGTGCCGGCCTCCGGCGCGCGGGTTTGCACCGGGCAAGTAACGATCGCCATGTCGATGGACGATATTGGCACATTCTCGGACTTTGCGAGATTGCGAATTTTTCCTCGCTTCGTCGCCATCTGGGCCGCGCACGCGCCGAATCGCTGGTGCTCGACGTGGCGCGGCGAATCACGGCGCTGGTGCCCGATGTCCGTATTTCGGCGGCGAGCCGCTCGGTAGTCGAGATCGCCTTCGAGCGGGACACGCCCGAGGCGGCGGCCGACGAGATCGAACAGATCCGCAAGGGCTTCCTGCGCAGCATCGATCTCGATGGCGAGCCCTATCAGCTCCAGATGCATTTCGGCGTCTCCGCCGCGCCCTCGGTCGAAGACGACGAAGTCTTGCTCGCCGAGGCTGCCGAATCCGCGCTGGAGCAGGCGCGCGAGGAGGGCCGGGTGGTGATGCTTGACCTCACCCGCGCCGATCTCGCATTCGACAAGCTTACCTTGATGCGCGAGCTGCCGCGGGCGATCGCCAATGGCGAGATGTTCCTGCAATATCAGCCCAAGGTGCATGTCCGCCGCCAGGAGATCGCCAGTGCCGAGGCGCTGGTCCGCTGGCAGCATCCCACCCGCGGACTGATCCTGCCGGGCGACTTCATTTCGGTAGCGGAACAGGCCGGCGAGATCTCGACGCTGACCTTGTGGACGCTGCGCCAGGTGATCGAGGATCAGCGTCAGCTGCGCGCCGATGGTTTCGACCTGCTACTCTTCGTCAACATCTCGGGCCAGCTCCTCGCCGACGCCGCCTTCGTCAATGAAGTGTGCGAGATGCTGGCCGCGACCGACGCCAAGCTGGGCTTCGAGATCACCGAGACCGCGGTGATCCGCGATCCCGAGAGCGCGATCCGTCACCTCCAGTTCTTCGCCGACAGCGGGGTCACGCTCGCGATCGACGATTATGGCGCCGGGCTCTCCTCGCTCGCCTATCTCAAGAAGCTGCCCGCCAAGGAGCTCAAGATCGACAAGATGTTCGTGATGCAGCTCACCAGCAGCAATCGCGATCCGCTGATCGTGCGCTCGACGATCGATCTCGCCCATGCGCTGGAGATGGAAGTCACCGCCGAGGGCGTCGAGACGCCGTCCGCGCTGGCGCTGCTCAGCGTGATGGGTTGCGACATGGTCCAGGGCTTCCTGATCTCGCGTCCGCTCGGCCTTGATGCATTCCGCAAGTTCATGGCGGACGAGGGTCATCTCGACAACGCGAACGGCCCGGCGTCGTTCGTCCGGCCCGAGAGCTTCTGGAAGCGCGCCTGATGCGCGCGCTGCTCCACGCCTGCCTGATCCCGGCCGCGCTGCTCGTCGCGGTCCCGGCGTTCGCCCAGGCGCCGGCCAGCGCGCCGCCCGAATTCTCGCCGGCGATCGCGGGCGAGATCCAGGCCGCCAAGGAAAGCATGATGAGCGATCAGGCGGAGGCGCTGCGGCACGCCGCCGCGATCGACAAGCTGGCCCAGGCGCTGCCCGATCAGCGGCAGCGCGCGCTCGCCCATGCCACGGCGCGCTGGCTCGCCGGCGAGGCGCATCTGCGCAACGACGAGCCCGCCAAGGCGCAGCCGCTGCTCGCCGACGGGCTTGCCGCGATCCAGTCGATCCAGGAACCGATCAAGCTGCGCGGCGACCTGCTGATGTCGCAGGGCACGCTGTTCATGGCGCGCGACCAGGCGGTGCGCGCGCTCGACAGCTATCAGAACGCCTTCCGGATATTCGGCGAGGTCAAGGAACCGCGCAGCCAGGCGATCGCCCTGCAGAACATCGCCTCGCTCTACAACGCGGCCAACGACAATGCCCGCGCCGAGCAATATTTCCGCCAGGCCGCCGACATCTATGACGGCGATCCGGTGCTCTCGCTCTCGCTCCACAACAATCGCGGCAACGTGCTGTTCGCGATGGACCGCAATGTCGAAGCCGGGGTGGAGTATGAAGCGGCGATCCGCATCGCGCGCCAGCTGGGCAAGCCTGTGCTCGAAGCGCGCATCCTCAGCAATTATGCGCGCAGCCAGGTCGTGCTCAAGCATTTCGACGTTGCCGACAAGCTGATCGCGCGCGGCTTCGAGCTGCTGAAGGGCGCGGACGCCGACCTGCTGCACCGCCATCTCCTCGCGACCGCGGCCGTGCTCGCCTCCGAGCGCGGGGACGATGGCCGGGCGGTGCGCCTGATCCGCGAAGCGTTCGCTGGCTTCGACCTCGCGAAGACCTCGGTCGAGTTCCGCAACGATCATTTGTACGCCTATGAGATCTTCAATCGTGCCGGCGCGACGCGCGATGCGCTCGAGCACCTGAAGGCGGCCAAGCGGCTGGGCGACGAGGCCTCCAAGGTCGCGACCACCACCGGCGCCGCGCTGATGGCGGCCAAGTTCAACTATGCCGAGCAGCAGAACCGCATCCTGCAGCTCCAGGCGCAGGAAGCCGAGCGCCGGGGCCGCTACCTGCTGATCATGTTCCTGCTGATCGGCGCGGCGACGGTGATCGTCATGGCCGCGCTCGGCTGGGGCCTCGTCACGATCCGCCGCAGCCGCAACCAGGTGCGCGCCGCCAACGTGGTGCTCGGCGAGACCAACACCGCGCTCGAAAAGGCGCTCAAGGCCAAGACCGAGTTCCTGGCGACCACCAGCCACGAGATCCGCACCCCGCTGAACGGCATCCTCGGCATGACTCAGGTCATGCTCTCGGATCCGAAGCTGGAGGCGCCGATCCGGGAGCGGATCGGCATCGTGCACGGCGCCGGCGTCACCATGCGGGCGCTGGTCGACGACATTCTCGACGTCGCGAAGATGGAGACCGGCAATCTCGCGGTCGAGGCGGCGCCGATGGACCTGTGCGCGATGCTCACCGAAGTCACCCGGCTCTGGGAAGAGCAGGCGCGTGCCAAGGGGCTCAGCTTCAGGCTCGAGCTCAGCCACGCCCCGCACTGGATCGTCAGCGATGCCGCGCGCATGCGCCAGGTGGTGTTCAACCTGCTCTCGAACGCGATCAAGTTCACCGAGAAGGGCGGCGTCACGCTACGTGCAGTCGCCGAGGGCGAGGGCGACACGCGCCGGCTCAAGCTCGTCATCCAGGATACCGGCATCGGCATCCCCGCGGCCAAGTTCGAAGAGATCTTCGAAAGCTTCCGCCAGGTCGATACCAGCACGACCCGCCGCTTCGGCGGCACCGGCCTAGGCCTCGCCATCTGCCGCAACCTCGCCCGGGCGCTCGGCGGCGACATCCGGGTGGAGAGCGAAGACGGCCAGGGCTCGCGCTTCATCCTCGACCTGCCCTATATCCCCGCCGAGGCGCCCGAGGCGGTGGCCGCGAGCGAAGTGACCGGCGGGACCGACCTGGTGGTGCTCGACAAGAACCCCATCGCCCGCTCGATGCTGCGCACTCTGCTCGAGCCGCGCGTCACCCGGCTGCGCTTCGCCGGCAGCGTCGCCGAGGCCGTGACGATGCTCGATGCCGGTGGTGTCACCCAGCTGCTTGCCGACGAAGCGACGCTCAAGGCGGAGGCCGATGGGCCCGCAGCGGCGCTCCGCATCCTGCGCGCCGCCGGAAAAGACACGGCGCATTTCATCCTGTGGCTGAAGCCCGATCCGGAGACGCTTGATGAGCTGATTGCCGCAAGTGGCGGCACAGTCATCGAAAAACCCGTTACCGGCGCGGCGCTCATTAATGCTATCATTACGCTTGCGGAAGCAAATTCGAAAGCGGGCGGCAGCGATCCGCTTGTATCTCGGGCGGCGTAGGGCGATAGCACACCGGACATGACAAAAACGGTCGCGCGCACTTTGAGGAAACCGGTCGCCCAGAGCGGGCGGGCATGAACATCCTCTTCATCGAGGACGACCCGATGAACCGTCGGGTCGTGAAGGACATGCTCGACGTTGCGGGGGCGACGATGGCCGAGGCCAGCTGGGCCGAGGAAGGCCTGGCCATGCTCGACGCCGAGAGCTTCGATGTGGTGCTGGTCGACCTGCGCATGCCCGGCATGGACGGGTTCGAGACGATCACCCGCATCCGCGCGCGCACCGACGAGAAGGCCGAGCTGCCGATCATCGTGGTGACCGCCGACACCGCGGTCGACCTGCGCGAGCGCTGCATGGCGGTCGGCGCCGACGACGTGCTGTTCAAGCCGGTGGCGATGGACGCGCTGTTCGATTCGATCGGCCGCGTGCTCGCGATCCGCGGCGGCGGGGGCATGATCCTCTAGGGATCGCGCCCGTCGACATTTCGCCGGGCTGCCCGATGGTGCAGATCAGGCCGGCAGCTGGACCCGCACGCGCCCGCCGCCGCCAGGGCGATTCTCCAGCATCACCTCGCCGCCATGCGCTTCGGCGATCGAGCGGACGATCGCCAGGCCCAGCCCGGTACCGCCCGTTTCCCGGTTGCGCGACGCCTCGCCGCGCACGAACGGAGCGAACAGCGCCTCGGCGCGCGCCAGGTCGAAGCCGGGTCCGTCATCCTCCACCAGCACGTCGACCTTGCCTTCGTGCAGGCTCCAGCCGAGCCGCGCGCGCTCGCCATAGCGCACGGCGTTCTGGATCAGGTTGGAGAACAGCCGGCGCAGCGCCGCGCTGTCGCCGCGCACCACCGCGCGTGGGCCGGCCTCGACGCTCACCGGCGATCCCGCAGTGTAGAGATCGTCGACCAGGCTCTCGATCAGGCTGCCCAGGTCGAGCTTGTCGTGCGGCGCGCCGTCGCGCCCGTCGCGCGTGAAGCTCAGCGCGGCCTTCAGCATCGCGCGCATTTCCTCGATGTCCGCCTCGGCGCGCAGCCGGGAATCGTCGGGCAGGCGCTCCACCCAGAAGGCGATGCGCGAGAGCGGGGTGCCCAGGTCGTGCGCGATCGCGCCGAGCATCGCGCTGCGGTTCTCCGCCTCGTGGAGGATGCGTTCCTGCATCGAATCGAGCGCGCGGGCGAGCTCGTGCACTTCGCGCGGGCCCTTGTGCGGGATCGGCTGGCGCGCGCCGAGCCGCACGCGCTTCGCCGCGCCGGCCAGGTCGCGGATCGGGCGCGAGATCCGCCGCGTCACTGCCCAGGCAAGCAGCGAGAGGATCGCCAGCGTGACCAGCATCGCGCCCAGCCGGCGCATATGCCACTGGGTGAAGGAGGGGCGCTGGCCGCTCGACGCGATCAGCCAGCCGTCAGGCATCTCCAGCGCCACGGTGAAGCTGCCGCGCAGATCCTCCTCGGGATCACGCGCCGGGAATTGGTAGAGCCCGTGGATGCGCGCCACCGGCACGCCCACCATCCGGGCGATCGCGGCATCGCGCGCGGGCAGTGGCTGCTCGTCGGCGCGACCGAACTCGTCGGCGGAGCCGCGGGTCAGCACCACCTTGTTCGCCGCGCTCGGCGGCACCTGGCCGCTGCGCAGCGCCTCCGCCAGGCGGGTAAGCGGCAGCGGGCCGAAGCCCGGGCCGGGCGGCGGGCCATTGAACATCACCACGAACTGCGTCGTCGTCGCGATCAGTGCCGCGGCGATCACCAGCAGGACAATGGGAACGACAATCGACTGACGCTTCACTTGGTCGTCACCTCGGTGACGAACATATAGCCTTCGTTGCGGATCGTGCGGATCAGGTCTTCGGAGCCGGGGCGGGCGAGCTTCTTGCGCAGCCGGCTCATCTGCACGTCGATCGCCCGGTCGAAATGCTCGGCCTGGGGGCCGCGCGAGAAGTCGAGCAGCATGTCGCGGGTCAGCACGCGGCGCGGGCGCTCGACCAGCGCGAGCAGCAGCCGGAATTCGCCGTCGCTCAGGTTGATGATCACATCGTCCGGATCCCAGAGCTGGCGCGCCACGGGATCGAGCCGCCAGCCGGCGAAGCGCAGGAAGGCGCGGGTGGGCAGGGTGGCGGGCGCGCCGCGGTCGCCCTGGCTGCGGCGCAGCACCGAGCGGATGCGGGCGAGCAGCTCGCGCGGGTTGGCCGGCTTGGGGATATAGTCGTCGGCGCCCATCTCGAGCCCGACGATCCGGTCGATATCCTCGCCGATCACCGAATGGAGGATCACCGCCGGCCCGGTCTCGCGATCCATCGAGCGCAGGATGGCGAGCCCGTCCTCGCCCGGCATCATCACGTCGAGCACGATCAGCGCATAGTCGTGCCGCGCGGTGAGCGTGCGCATCTCGGTGCCGCCCGAGGCGGTGTCGACGGCATAGCCGTGCTGCGAGAGGAACGCCGCGGTCAGCTCGCGGATGCCGGGATCGTCATCGACGATGAGAAGGCGGGGTTCTTGGTCCAAGGCCAGGGCTATAGCAGCTTGTTGCATGTCGCTGAAATAGCGCGCGGACCTGACGTCGGTATTGCAGGGCTGCAACGCGCGGAAACATTCAGACGGAGCCGTGCGCCGGAACCCGCAAGGGTTTGTCGCAGAATTCTCGCAAGGGTGGATACTGCGAGACCGCTAACCAACAATCGCAATTGTCCGCGTTTGAAATGGGAATACCGTGACCCTCCAATAGGGGGAGGCCTCATGCGTATGCTCCGCGCAGTATTGCTGTTGTCTACCGTCGCCTTGGCTGTGCCCGCGGTGATCGCTGGAACGCGGGTCACGCTTGTTCACGAGGCGCGGCTGAAGCTTTCGCCTGCCGCCCGGCAAGTTCTGGTGCGCCGGGACCTCGCTTCGATTTTGACGGGGCCGGCGTCGACGACGGGAATTGCGACGAAGCCTTATCCGTCACTCGAGCGGGAGCTTTGTCGGCGCGACGTCATTGAGGTTTCCTACGCCCAGATCGGCTCGGGCAAGAATCTTCGCTACGAGCCGGAAGGCGTCAAGCCGGTTGAAGTCCAGTATAGATATCTCGACCTTCCAGGCTCGCACAGCCTCGCCGATCGCCGAAAGGCGTGTGCGAGCCTCGGTGGTACGGAAAGTGCCTGGGTGTCGAGCCGGGAGGGTGACCATTATGTCTCGTTCGCCCTGTCACGCCTTGCCCAGGCGCTAGTCGATGTCCAAGCCGGCGCTGGCGTCACGCTACACTGCGAGGACAAGGAGCTTGATTGTGCAGCCGCGTTCCGCACTGCGGCGCGCAAGGTCTCGTCGGCCTCCCGCTGCGCTGGCACGGCGCCGGAATGCTACCAGTATTTCATGGGAGATTGGAACGTCACGATCGTGGTCGAATATCCCGGTAACACCAGACAAACGACCATCAAGCTCGCCCCGGCTGACATTGTCGTCACCTAGCGCAACCGGTATGCTAACGATTAGCAATAACACCTCAATTCTCGAGGATTTGCGAATGTTTCGCAGTGTCCCGCATGCGCAGATAGGTGACCAGCGACACCGCGATCATCGCCGTGACGTACCAGTAGAAGCCGCGCTCCCAGCCCTCCTGCTTGAACCATAGCGCCACCGTCGGCGCGGTGCCGCCGAACAACGCATTGGCCAGCGCATAGGGCAGTGCCACCCCCAATGTGCGGATGTGCGCGGGGAACAGTTCGGCCTTCACCACCGCGTTGATCGAGGTGTAGCCGGTGACGATCACCAGTGCCCCGGTCATCAGCAGGAAGGCGGTCAGTGCGTCGCGCGCGCCCTCCATCGCGACGAAGATCGGATAGCTCAGCAGCGTCCCCAGCACGCCGAAGCCGATCATCAGCGGCTTGCGCCCGATCCGGTCGGACAGCGCGCCGGCGAGCGGCTGGATCGCCATGAACACGAAAAGCGCCGCGGCATTCACCTGCGTCGTCGCGCTGTCCGAGAAGCCCGCAGTCTTCTTGAGGAACGCGATCGGGTAGATCGTATAGGCGTAGAAGGCGAGGGTGCCGCCCGCGGTGAGCAGCATCACCACCACCGCCTCGCGCGGATGCTCGCGGAACAGCGCCAGCGCGCTCGATTGCTTGCCCGTGTCGCGCTTCGCATAGCTCTCGGTCTCGGCGAGCCGCCGCCGGAGCCAGAATACGCCGAGCGCGAGTATCCCGCCCACCGCGAAGGGGATGCGCCAGCCCCATGCCTTGAGGTCCGCTTCGCTCATCGCTGCCTGGAGCACGAGC
Source organism: Sphingomonas sp. KR3-1 (assembly GCF_040049295.1). Lineage (NCBI taxonomy): Bacteria > Pseudomonadati > Pseudomonadota > Alphaproteobacteria > Sphingomonadales > Sphingomonadaceae > Sphingomonas > Sphingomonas sp. KR3-1. The sequence continues at coordinate 511,449 of NZ_JBDZDQ010000001.1, read as the reverse complement.
AGCACGACCAGCGCGACGAGCTGGCCAGAGATGAGCGTGACATACTGGAAGCTGGAAAAGAAGCCGCGGTGCTTCCTGCCCGCCATTTCGGAAAGATAGGTGGCGCTCGCGCCATATTCGCCGCCCAGGCTCAGTCCCTGAAGCAGCCGCGCCGCTACCAGCGCCACCGTCGCCGCCACGCCGATCTCGGCATAGCTCGGGGTCAGCGCGATCAGCAGCGAGCCGGCGCACATCAGCGTCACCGACAGGGTCAGCCCCGCCTTGCGCCCGCGCCGGTCGCCATAGATGCCCATCAGCCAGCCGCCGATCGGCCGCATGAAGAAGCCGATCGCGAAGACGATCCAGGCGCTGATGTCCTGGCTGGCGCCCTTGGGGAAATAATGCGGCGCGAGATAGCTCGCCAGCACCGCATAGGCATACCAGTCATACCATTCGACCAGGTTGCCCGCCGATCCTCCCAGGATCGAGCGCAGGCGGTGGGGCGGGGCAGGTCGAGGCGGGGCGCCTACATCGATGCTCGTCATCGCGCCACTATAGCGGCGGATGCCCGCTCCAAAAGCGGGCTTGTCTTTGGCTGCGGGATCGGCTGTGGGGAAGTTCGGGAATTTGGAGAGGAAATTCATGGACAAGCGTGCCCTCCTGCTCGTCGGCGCCCTGGCGCTGGCCGGTTGCCAGAGCGCGGCCGAGCGTCAGGCTGCCGCCACTGGCGAGGTCGATGTGCAGAACGCGTCGATGAAGGAAGTCTCCGGCCTCACCAAGGCGGCGCGCTCCAAGCCGCTGATGCAGCCCGGCACCTGGGAATCGGGCACGCAGCTCCTCTCCGCCGATTTCGCTCCCGGCGCCAATTATGATGCGCAGATGGCATCGGCGAAGCAGGCCGTGCGCCATGCCGTGAAGTGCCAGACCGCGTCGGATCTCGCGCCGATCGATATCTCCAATCTCGAGAAGGTCGCGGGCAGCTGCACCTTCCCGCGCTATGTCCAGAAGGGCGGCAAGGTCGATATCGAGATCCAGTGCACCCAGGCGAACGGCAGCAGGACCCGGCTCGTCTACACCGGCACCATGGCCAAGCAGGGCTATGACGTGACCGTCGATCAGAAGACCGGCGAGAAGGGCAGCGCGGACTATGCCGCAGTCCGGCTGCGCGTCTATGGCAAGCGGATCGGCCTCTGTCAGGGCAAGGCCGCGGGCTGAGGGCAGGGGCTTTTGGCGCTCCGCGGTGTTGCCTCAGGGCCGCATCACCGGGTTTCGGGTGCATTTCGCCGCGCCACGCCCTTGTAAAATAGGAATTGCGCTGTTAGGTGGCCGCCACGACGCCGCAACTCCGCGTTCCGGCGAACCCTTTTCTATTGAATAGACCGGAGCACTGACGGGTTTATGCAGATCATCGTTCGCGACAATAACGTCGACCAGGCACTGCGCGCACTCAAGAAGAAGCTGCAGCGTGAGGGCGTGTATCGCGAGATGAAGCTCCGCCGTCACTACGAGAAGCCCAGCGAGAAGCGTGCTCGCGAGCGTGCCGCCGCGGTTCGCCGTGCGCGCAAGCTCGAGCGCAAGCGCATGGAGCGCGACAGCGCCCGGTGATCTCGCGATTCGCTGCGCGCCGGATCCTCGCGCGCGTAGCTGTCGTGACTTTCGTGACTTTCGGGTAGTCGAATACCCGCGCCTGGAGCTTCTCGCATGTCCGTGACCGCCGTTCCGCTCCAGCCCGTCAAGCGCAGCTACAAGGTCTGGCTCTGGGCCGGTCTGGTGTTGGCGATCGCGATTGCGGTCGCTCTGGCCTGGACGGGTACGCAGTATCTCACGGAAGAGCAGTTCCTGAACTGGAACAAGAGCCAGTCGGGCGTTCAGACCACGGCTTCGGGGCTCCAGTACAAGGTGCTGACCCCGGGTTCGGGCCCGAACGCCGCCGAGGGCGACGGTGCGGCGCTGATGATCCACGGCGTGCTGCACGACGGCAAGGAATTCCAGCCCGAGACGCCGATGCGCATGCAGGTCGGCCAGCCGATGATCCCCGGGTTCACCGAGGGCGTGAAGCTGATGAAGAAGGGGTCCAAGTACCGCTTCTGGGTGCCGCCGAGCCTCGGCTATGGCGCGCCGGGTGCCCCGCCGAGCCCGCTTGCCAAGCGCGTGCTGATCTTCGACGTCGAGATGTCGGAACTGGTCCCCGCGCAGATGCTGCAGCAGATGATGATGCAGCAGCAGATGATGCAGCAGCAACAGGGCGGTGGTGGTGCTCCGGGTGGCCCGCCGCAGGGCGCTCCCGAGGGCCAGTAAGCCTCACGAACAGCAAAAGCCGGCGGATCGCTCCGCCGGCTTTTTTGTTTCTGGAGACTGCCTCGCTCAGGAAGCGGTGTCGATCACCCAGCGCTGGTTGCCCTCAAAGCCCATCGCAGTGAGCTTGCCGGTCGCATAGGCCCCCGTGTCCAGCCCGATCCGATGGCGGGTAACCTCGACATCCTCGGCAATCGTATGGCCGTGCACCACGATCTTCTCATGCGCTCCCTTGTGCTCGAGAAACTCGTTGCGGATCCAGCGCAGGTCCTTGAGGTGTTGGCGCGATAGTGGCTCTCCGGGGCGTATGCCGGCGTGCACAAAGGCATAGTCGCCCAGGATGATCATGTCCTCAAAGCCCTGGAGGAACGCGCGGTGCTCGGCCGGCACCTTGGCCTGCAATTCGAAGAGTAGCTCGGCATAGTCCAATGCCGCATACTCGTCTTCGGAGAAGCCGTAGCTGAGGATAGTCTCGCGGCCGCCGATCTTGGCGAAGAAACGCAGCGTCTTCTCGTCGCCTTCCAGGCTCTGGAGAAACACCTCCTCGTGATTGCCGGTTAGGAAGCGCGTGCTGCCGGCGGGACGTTCGGTGGCGAAGCGCCGCAAATGCTCGATCACCTGCGCCGATGCAGGGCCGCGATCGATAAGGTCGCCCAGGAAGATCAGCGTCGTCGCTGCCGCCGGGCGACGGGCATCATCTGCCTCGATCTGCGCGAGCAAGATTTTCAGCAGATCGAGTCGGCCATGAATATCGCCGACAGCATAGACGCGCTGGCCGTCAGGGATGTTGCCCTCTGGTTCGGCTGGTGCCGAAGGGCGGGCCCGAAAGAGCTTTGCGAACATAGAGGCTGAGAACGTCCGTAATGTACTGGCCGAGGTACCGGCGGCGACGATCAGGCAATAAAAAAGTGGCGGCCGTTAGGCCGCCACTTCGAAACTCTGCCTTACGCAGTCAAAGACTACGGGCTGTCGGGCGAGTCGTCGCTGTCGGCCAGGATCACCGCGCCGCCGATGATGGCGACGGTGGCGAGAACGCCGATCAGGACGGCCGGAGCGAGCTCGCTCTTCTTCTTGCTGGCGGTCGCGGTGCGAACACCCGACAGCGACAGCTTGGAAGCGCTCGTCGGAGCGGCCAGAACAGGAGCAGTTGCCATCGACGCGATAGCAGCGGCCGTAAGAAGCTTAGTGAACACTCTTTTTCTCCCTCTTTCGAGCTCTGGTGCTCTCGTCAGGCAGTCCTATGACACAGGACCAATCCAGTCGCAACACCTCAAACCTTGGCAACGGCGAGAAAGTTCCCGTCGTGACCCATTCGCAACACCCCGGCCAAGTTTACCTCAGCTCAGGTTCGCACCCGGCCGACCCGCCCAAGTGGTTACGGGACCGTCCTTAACGCGCCGCACCAATATCGCCAAGGGGGTTAATGAAGTGTCTTCGCCGAAATGAGCGTGTTTCGTGATGGTTAGAGAGGGTTATTTGTGACGATCTTGTTGCAGTTGCCCGCCTCCAGATGAGTTGCGCCGCAAAATCTAGGGTGCCGAATCGACAGCGAAGCCAGAGCCCTTTCATGCTTGTCGGCTAACCGCGAATCCGCTGATTGCGGTTTGGCGATGGCACCGGGACCTCGTAGAAAGCGAGGCATGAAATCTCTGTTTCGCAGTCGCGCACCGCGCCAACGCCTTATGCTGTTCGTCGTCGCGTGCGGAGTGTTCACAGCCGGGGTTCCCGCCCACGCCGACGATTCCGCGCTGTTCGAGGCGGTGCGCGCCGCCGACCTGAAGGTCGCCGGCATCGGCTGGAGGCTGGCCCTGGCCAATGCGCCGCTCTGCGACCGAATCGAAGCCGGCACGGGTATGCAGCTTCATACGCTCGACCAGTTCGATGCCGACAAGCGCGAATCGGCCAAGGCCCATTTTGGTTTCGCTACGCCGGTCGCGATCGAGGGGGTCGTGCCGGACAGCCCTGCGGAACGCGCTGGACTGCGGCCGGATGATTCGCTGGTACGGGTCGGTTCGGTGGAGATCGCGGGGTTGAGCGGCAAGCCGGGCACGACCGACAAGCTGGTCGCAGCCCAGTTTGCAATCGCCGCGCTGCCAGCCGAATCGCCGATTCCGGTCGAGGTGATTCGCGCCGGCACGCGGGTTCAGGTCACGCTCCAGCCGATAAGGGCGTGCAAGTCACGATTCGAGCTCGCGCTGGATGGCGGGTTCGGGGCTTCGGCCGACGGTACGATGGTGCAGATCGGGTCGGGCTTTCTTGACGCCTATCCGGACGACCAGATTGCTGCCGTGATCGCCCACGAGTTTGCGCACAATATCCTGCATCATCGCGACCGGCTGGAGGCGCGGGGCGTCGACTATGGCCTGCTCTCGGGCTTTGGCGCGAATGTGAAGTATTTCCGCCAGACCGAGGTGCAAGCAGACATCCTGTCCGTCTATCTGCTCGCTAATGCCGGCCTGTCGCCGCGGGCGCCGGTGGCTTTCTGGCGGCATTTCGGCCCGAGCAAGGCTGGAGGGATCTTGCTCAGCCGCTCGCATCCGGCCTGGCGGGACCGTGTCGCCACGCTGGAGGCGGAGGTTGCCAAGGTCGAGCAGCTTTCCGTTCGGCCGGTCGTGCCAGCGCTGATTGCGGAGCGCGACAAGCCGCTGGATGGCGACTGGCAATCGATCCTGGTGCGCGCGCATTGAACGTCTCTTGCACCCTAGGCTGGGGAAGCGGCGGCGTCGCGCCGCAAATGGTTGCGGCGAGATACGTCGGTGAGTAGTTGGGCGTCGATTTCTCGGGGAGGTGGAATGAAGGGCATCATATTGGCCGGGGGAAGCGGCACGCGTTTATATCCCGCCACCCTGTCGATCTCGAAGCAGTTGCTGCCCGTTTTTGACAAGCCGATGATCTATTATCCCCTCTCGGTGCTGATGCTTGCCGGGATTCGTGACATCCTGATCATCTCTACGCCGCGAGATCTGCCCCTTTTCCAGGCACTGCTTGGCGATGGCAGCAACTATGGCGTGAACTTTTCCTACGCCGCGCAGCCGCAGCCCAACGGGCTGGCGGAAGCCTTCATAATCGGCGCCGACTTTCTGGAGGGCGGGCCCAGTGCACTGATCCTCGGCGACAATATCTATCACGGCGACAAGATGGGCGAAAAATGCCGCGACGCCGCAGCCAATGCCGCGGCCGGGGGGGCGAATGTCTTTGCCTATCATGTGGAGGATCCGGAGCGCTATGGCGTGGTCTCCTTCGATCCCGAAACTGGCCGTGCGACCAGCGTCGAGGAGAAGCCGCTCGCGCCAAAGTCCAACTGGGCGATCACGGGGCTTTATTTCTACGACAGGGACGTGGTCGATATCGCCAGGTCGATCCGGCCTTCGGCTCGCGGTGAGCTTGAGATCACGGACGTCAATCGCATCTATATGGAGCGCGGCGATCTGCAGATCACTCGCCTGGGGCGCGGCTATGCCTGGCTCGACACCGGCACGCATGAGAGCCTGCATGAGGCGAGCGCCTATGTGCGCACGATCGAGCACCGTACCGGCATCAAGATCGCATGCCCCGAGGAGATCGCGCTGGAGCTCGGCTGGCTGAGTGGCGAGGCGGTGCTGCGCCGCGCTTCCGAACTCGGCAAGACCGGCTATGCCGACTATCTCCGCCGCCGCGTGGAGAGCGCCGCATGACCGGTTTCCGTCGCCTGGCCATTCCCGATATTGTCGAAGTGACTCCGGCCAAGTTCGGCGATCATCGTGGCTTTTTCTCGGAAGTCTACAAGCGCTCCGCCTTCGAGGCGGAGGGGATCCATATCGACTGGATCCAGGACAATCAGAGCTTTTCCGCCGAGCGCGGCACGATCCGCGGGCTGCACTTTCAGCTGCCCCCGGTCGCGCAAGACAAGCTGGTGCGCGTATTGCGCGGCTCGATCTACGATGTCGCCGTCGATATCCGCAAAGGGTCCCCGACATTCGGCAAATGGGTCGGCTGCGAGCTTTCGGCCGAAAAGTGGAATCAGCTGCTCGTCCCGGTTGGCTTTGCCCATTGCTTCATGACGCTCACCGAGGACGTTGAAGTCATGTACAAGGTAAGCGCGCCCTATTCGAAGGATCACGAGCACGCGATCCTGTGGAACGATCCGGCGCTTGGTATCGATTGGCCGGACCTGGGAAGCGCGCCGGTGCTTTCCGCCAAGGATGAGGCAGCGCTACCACTCGCCGATTTCGATTCGCCGTTCGAATACGAGGGTCGACCTGCATGAACACAGTTCTCGTTACCGGGGGGGCCGGCTTTATCGGCTCGGCCGTGGTGCGGCATCTGGTCCGCAAGGGTGTGCGGGTGATCAATCTCGACAAGCTCACCTATGCCGGAAATCCGGCGAGCCTTAAGGGTATCGAGAACGCTCCCAACCACCGGTTCGTGCAAGGCGACATCGCGGACGTGCCACTGGTTCTGTCGTTGCTGCGCGAGGAGAAGGTGGAAGGTATCATGCACCTCGCCGCCGAGAGCCATGTCGATCGCTCGATTGACGGTCCCGGCGCGTTCGTCGAAACCAATGTCGTAGGCACCTTCCGCCTGCTTTCGGCGGCGCTGGAATATTGGCGCGGGCTGGAAGGGGAGGCGCGGCGCGGTTTCCGCTTCCACCACGTCTCCACGGATGAAGTGTTTGGCGATTTGCCCTTCGAGGAGGGCATCTTCACGGAGGATACGGCCTATGCTCCGTCCTCTCCCTATTCGGCCTCCAAGGCGGCGTCGGATCACTTCGTTCGCGCCTGGCACGAGACATATGGCCTTCCGGTGGTGCTCTCCAATTGCTCGAACAATTATGGCCCGTATCACTTCCCGGAAAAGCTGATTCCACTGGTCATCCTCAACGCGCTCGAGGGGAAGCCGCTGCCGGTCTACGGCAAGGGCGAGAATGTCCGCGACTGGCTGTTCGTGGAAGATCACGCCAAAGCGCTCGAATTGGTGCTTGCCACCGGCAAGGTCGGTGAGAGCTACAATGTCGGCGGCCGCAATGAGCGGACCAACCTGCAGGTCGTCGAGACGATCTGCGATCTGCTCGATGCGCGCATGCCGCTCGCGGACGGTCGTCCGCGGCGTGGGCTCATCACCTTCGTGACCGACAGGCCGGGGCATGATCGCCGTTATGCGATCGACGCGACCAAGCTGGAAACCGAGCTGGGGTGGCAGGCTGAGGAGAATTTCGAAAGCGGGCTCGCCCGGACGATCGACTGGTATCTCGACAATCGCTGGTGGTGGGAGCCAATCCGCTCCGGCAGCTATGCCGGCGAGCGGCTAGGCACGTCCGAGTGAGGATCCTCGTCACCGGCCGCGAGGGGCAGGTCGCGCGGAGCCTGGCTGAACGGGCCGTGGGGCACGAAGTGGTCTTCGCGGGGCGTCCGGAACTGGATCTGACCGATGCTGCCAGCATCGAACAGACCGTAGCGCGCGTCCAGCCGGCGCTGGTCGTCTCGGCCGCTGCCTATACCGCGGTGGACAAGGCTGAGGACGAACCCGAGCTGGCGATGTTGGCGAACGGGGAGGGGCCGGGCGTGCTCGCGCGCGCGGCCGCGGCGATCGGGGCACCAGTCATCCATCTTTCGACCGATTATGTCTTCGACGGCAGCCTGGAACGGCCTTGGCGCGAGGACGATCCGACAAGTCCGCTTGGCGTCTATGGTGCTAGCAAATTGGCTGGCGAGCTGGCAGTCGCGGCCGCAGGTGCGCCCTATGCGATCCTGCGAACTGCCTGGGTGTACAGCCCGTTCGGCGCCAACTTCGTCAAGACGATGCTGCGCCTTGCCGTCGATCGGGACACGCTCAACATCGTCGCGGATCAGCATGGCTGTCCGACCTCGGCGCTCGACATCGCCGACGCGGTGCTCGGGGTCGCGCAGGCTTGGCGGGGCGGTGACTTGCTGGGCCGCGACCGCGTCTATCATTTCGCCGGAACGGGCGAAACGGACTGGGCGGGCTTCGCTAGAGCGATCTTCGCGGAAAGTGCCAAGCGCGGCGGGCCTTCGGCTGAGGTCCGGGGCATTCCCGCCAGCGACTATCCAACACGCGCGACACGGCCCGCCAATTCGCGTCTCGATTGCACTCGCTTTGCCGAGACTTTCGGCATGTGTGTACCGCAATGGCGGCATTCGCTCGCCCAGACTATGGACAGGTTATTGCCCTAGCCGCTTGGGAGGGCCACGCATCGGAGCGTAGCAGGATGAGTCAGGACCGAACCGATGTATCCCGCCGGTCGCTGCTATGGGGCAGCATGACGGCGTGGCTGGGTTTGGGCGTGGGACGATCGTCCGCAGCTTCCGCCTCGCCGCGCGCGGGCGAAGCGCTTCCCGCTTCGCAGTCGGCACCGATGGCTCCCGCGGGCGCACTGCGCAGGATCGATGATCATGTGAGAGTCCAGGACTATGGCGCGGTCGCGGATGGCGTTGCCGACGATCTGGCGGCCATCCTGCGCGCGGCGATCGCATCCCGGACCGGGCAGAATGACGGGATCGGCCGCGCGGTTGCGGGCGAGATAAAGCTGCCCCCCGGGCGCTATCGCATCACCGGCCCCCTCGACCTCGCACCGGCTGCGGGTGTGGTCGGCCTCACGATCTCGGGGGCGGGGGCGGGAACCGAGATCATTTTTGACGGCAGCACTGCCACCATAAGATGTTCGGGCGGCCGGGCCGTTACTTTTCGGGATCTGGCGTTCCGATCTTCGCAGGGCGTCGATGCGAACCAGGCCGCGTTCACCATCAGTCAGACCGGCAATCCGCTGCGATCCTGGAAATTCGAGCGTTGCGAGTTCGCCGCCTTCTATCGCTGTTTCGTGGTGACCGGCTCATGGATGGCCAGCGAGTTCTACTTCGACAAATGCCAGTTCTCACAATGCTATTACCTTCTCGACAACAATAACGAGCAGGCGGTGAACTGGAACTTCGTCAACTGCAATTGGGAAAATGGCGAGCTTTCCACGAAGCGCGATGTCAGGCTCGCTTCCGCTTTCTGGTTGAAGCGGGGAACCTTCGTTAAATGGACGGGCGGGTCCATGATCTTCCTCGGCAGGCTGGTCTTTTATCAGCTCGAGGTCGCGGGAAGCGTCCAGCGTCCAGCGCATATGATCGCGTTCGACGGTGTGCGGATAGAACTGGAAGACGAAGGCGGAGCGCATGTCCCGTTCGTGGACCGGATCGACGCCCATTACGTGTCTGGTACAAATCAGCCGACCACCACCTTCCGCGACTGCACCATTCTGCATCGCGGCGCGATTCCTTCCGCAGTGATCTATGCGCGCGCTTGGGCGCATTGCTCGCTGACCTTTGAAAATTGCAAGGCCAGGGGCGGCCGCATCGTCGGCGTTGTGGACGGCGTGACCGCCACCCACTCCGCCAACATCCGGTTGGATAATACCAAGTCGATCACGTACGAGGAGGATGTGCGAGCACGCGTCAATACGCACGACCAGCACAGCGTTACCATCACTCCGGACAACAGCGGGGCGGGCGTCGAGGCGGTCGTTGAACAGCGCCTTTGCAGCCTGGCCGCTCCCGCCACCGTGCATCCCAAATACATGTATGTGCGTGGCCCGAGCGGGAGCCTGCCTCAGGGTGGAACGAGCGTGGCGCTGATTCCGTTGCCCGATCACACGATGTTGATGCGCATCGTCATCCGGCGTTTCCAGGCGGCGGGGCATGCCCTGACGGTCGAGCTGCGCGACCAGGCCGACACGACCAGCTACGGCCAGGCTACCCTCCGGGCGGGCGCCGATCGGTTCGCCGAGGGCGATATCGGTCTGGAAATGGGTTTCCAGATTCCGTCCGGCACGCCGCTGATGCTGAAGTTCGCTGGCGCGCCGGAGGTGATCAAGGGCGTTGTCGGTATCGAGTATCTATAGGGGATCGACCTTTTCCCGCTACGCTGGACCGCGCAGGCGCGTCAGCCTCGTGGGTGCAGGAAGAGGTCGAGGATGGTCGTCTCCAGCCCATCTTGCCCGCTCCCCCCGGAAGCGATGATGTCGAGGAACTGGACGGGGCAACCGGCAGGCACGGTCAGGATGGCCCCGGGGGAGGTATTGGCGCTGTCGAGTGACCAGACGGGCTGATTGCCCGGGAATGCCGGGCAGCGCAGTTGCCAGCGAACGGTACTGCCTTCGCCTCCGTCGAGCTTCGAAAGCCGCGCCGCAAAATCATAGCTGCCGGGGCGGACATACAGGATCTTGGTTGCGACGGTCGCCGTGGTCCCGGCGTTGGCGAAGATCGACAATATCGTTCGCTTGTCGTCCCCCACCATGAAGCTGGCGCCGGAATCCGATTCACTCTTAACCTGCCAGCCGATCGCGCCGAACTGACCATTGCGGTCTGACGGGGCGAAGCCGACTTGGGCCAGCTGTGCAACGGTGGCGCCAGGCATGCGCGAATATAGCCGCCGCGCTTCAGCGAAATACTTCTCGTTGACCAGGCGCTGAAGGAGCTCGAGATTCTGGCTGTGGGCTGCCTCCGGATCGCCGAGCCCTCCGGACTCGAGAACGAGATCGACGAGTGCGGGCAAATTGCTGCTGTTTGCGTCCGCGTGAACCAGGAAGGCCGGAGCCCAGCTCCGGTCGTTGCGGATATATGGGCTCAGGGCCGCCCGGATATTGGGATCGTCGAGCGCGCCGAGCAGGATCGGGAACAGCTTTACGTTGGTGTTAGGCTTCGTCCGCAGGGCGATATCGTAGTGGACTAGCGCATCCTCGACGTTGCCCTTTTTCACCGAATCCTCGATCATCCAGAACTGGGCGAGGATGTCCCGGCGCGACTGGCTCGCCGCGGCGCGGATGTAGGTGTTGGCAGTCTTCTCGTCGCCCTTCGCAGCGATGTAATAGCCGAGCACGTGCAGCGCCTTCGGGTTCAGCGACTGCTGGCGCAGTGCGGCCAACGCGAGGGTCTGCGCTTCCTTTGGCGGATCCTCGGGAGCGGCGAGGAGCAATTGCTCGGCGCGGCCGGCCAAGGCCAGGCTCTCATTCGGCATGAACTTTAGGGCAGACGCCGGATCTTGGGTGCGCGCGACACCGGAGACGGCGAGTGCCAGGGCCAGCCAAGCCCCGATCAGCCCGGCGGCCGAGGCGCCGACGAGGCGGGCGATGCCAATTCGCATGAGGGTGGCACGGATGTCGTACCGCTTTGTGCGCTTCGCCATATCAAGCCTCGGTCTTGATCGTTGTGCTGGGAGGGGCAGCTTCCGCTTTCGCCTTTCGCCCCGCTTCGGCGAACCAAAGGCTCAACAGCGCGAAGACGCACGCCAGCATCGGGGTCCGCAATGGATAATCGAACAGGCTGGCGACCGCGATCATGAATATCGCAACACTGGCAGTTCGCGCGATTTTCACGGACCGGGATCTGGCGTCTCTGTAAAACCATAGATGTATCGTCCGCCGGACGTAAAAAAAGGCCGCGGCGGCGACGAGGATGATCCCCGGAAGGCCGAACGTGACGGCGACCTCGATGAAGTCATTATGCGCGTGGTTGAGATAATATTGATTGAGCAGATAGCTTGGCTCGACGATCTGGTAAGCCTCGGCAAATGAGCCCGAACCCGATCCGAACGGGAAATATTTCCACAGCATTTCAAGGCTTACGCGCCAGAAATCCAGTCGGTCATCGCCCGTTGTGGAAGCGTCGAACAGACGCCTGACTGCCTCGGCCCTGGAGAAATGCAAGGTCAGCAACCCGAGCAGCGCCACCGCGAGCCCACTCGCCGCCAATACGCCGTAGAGCCGCAATCCCGATCGCTTGGCGATGCCGGCCGGCGGGGTGATGCCATAGATAAGCAGGGAGGCGATCAGGCCGATCAGCAACAGGATGAGCCCGGATCGCGAGCCCGTGACCATGATCAACGGGAGCAGGATCAAGCCCATCGTGACAGCGGCGAACAAGCGGGCTTTGCGGCTCATCATGCCGTGATCGCCCAGCGACGCCCATGCCGCCAGGAGCGGAAACATGATTGCGAGGAATAGTGCGGCATGGTTGCGATTGGAGAACAGGCCGACGGCGCTTCCGTTATTGGTGACCCTGTACAGGTAAAGCGGGCCCGTCGGGCTACCGACCACCTGCAGCAAGCCGAACAAACCGGAGAGCGCGCCGAGCAGGACTACGAAAGGCAGGAAGCGATAGAGGTCTTCGCGCTTCAACCGGATTCCGAGGAGCAGGACCGCGAGTGGCGCGAAGAGCGCGCTCAGGGCGTGCCAGCCGTTCATTGGCGTGAGCGTGAGCGGGCGCCAGAGCGCGCCGAGCCCGGAAAGAGCATCAATCTGCGCCAGTTCCTGGCGGCCGGGCAGGCTCCGCCAAAGGAAAGGCGGCAGCTGCACGAGATGGAGGAGGGACAAGGCGAACATCGCGCCAAATCCCATGAACAGCCAGGTGCGGCCAGTCAGGTCCTCCGGTCGAAAGGTAAGCATGGCGAAGGCGCATGCCAAAATCGACAATGGCCTCAGGACGATAAGGGACTGCTCGTCGAAACGCGAGGCGCCGCCAGTGAAAGAGACAACTAAAAGGAAAGACAGGGTAACCCAGAATATCGCGCTGGGCCTGGTCCCGTACTTCGACATCGCCTTCATAGCTTGGCCCAAAATAATTATTGCAATGTTGTTGCTGCGGCATTTGCAGGGCCGCGCGCATCCGGTTCGCAAGGTGCTGGGATAGAGTAGATAGACAAACGGTTCTTCAGGCACTCGTCGCGCGGGAAGAGGATCGGTTTTCCTCTACTTCGGAGGCTCGGGCTATCTCGGGCGACTCTTTTTTGCAAGCCTCCGCCTCAAGCCGATCGTCGCCCGACGCGGGGTTGTCGTGGTCCAGTGTGCTGTTGCGGAAGGACGCGGCGGGGCGATCTAATGCGTCGCGCTCGCGCCGATGGCTCGCCGGTGCCATGTTGCTACAACATTGTTTTCCGGCCGTATTTATAATCTGATGAAGCCGGAGCGCATGTCCTGGGCTGGTTGCGGGAAAGTTTCGGCGAATACAAAGGGGGTGGCGCTGGGTATGGCTTTAAGCTAGCTGCCGGGCGGGCGGGCCGACATGCGGGACTAGCTTCGTGCCCAGAGGATTAACTGGCGGCCGAGCACTGGGTCGTGGACAAGGATCGTATGTTGCAATCAACGTCGCCTGGATCGGCTGCCGTGCCGTTTGGGTCTGCAGGAACCGAGGGGCAGTTTGAGGAGCGGGCGTCTTTCGCACCGCCGCTGCTGTTGCAGTATTGGCAGGTTGTGCTGCGGTGGAAGTGGATTATCGCGGGGATCATCGTTGCTGCCCTGGCGATAGGTCTTCTGGCGACGCTGCTTGCTGCGCCGCAATATTCCGCGACGGCTCGGATCGAAATCAGTCGCGATCAGAAGAAGGTAACCAATGTCGAGGGTCTCGAATCCTCCGCAGCCGATCGCGATCTCGAATTCTATCAGACGCAATATTCGTTGCTCCAAGCCAGGTCTCTGGCAGAGCGCGTCGCGCGGGGCCTTCATCTCGGCACCAACGGTGACTTCTTCAAGGCGCACGGCGTCAATCTGGACGAGGGCCTTTTTTCGAGCAAGGCCGGGCAAGCGCTTAGCGCTGGCGAAAGCCAGAAGCGCGAGAAAATGGCTGTAAACCTCTTGCTCGACCATGTTTCGATCCTGCCGATCCGCGGATCTTCGCTGGTCGACATCAAATATACGAGCGGCTCGCCGACCCTGTCGGCCGACATCGCCAACGCCTGGGCGCAGCAGTTCATCCTCCAGAGCATGGACCGGCGCTTCGCTTCCACTGCCGATGCGCGGAAATTCCTTGAGGGGCGCCTGGCCGATCTCCGCGTTAAGCTAGAGACCTCGGAACGCGACCTCGTCAATTATGCGTCGGCCAAGGGCATTGTCGCGCTGGGCAAGAGCAAGAGCGCCGAGGGCCGTACGGAAGTCGAGCGGACGCTGGTATCGAGCGACCTCGAAGCGCTGAATGCGGCGCTGGCAGCGGCTACCGCCGATCGGATCGCGGCAGAGAGCCGCGCCGACCAGCGAAATGGCGGCGCGAACACGGAGGCGCTCAACAACGCGGCAATCAACCAGCTGCGGCAGAAGCGTGCGGAAGTCGCGGCGGAATATTCCAAGATGATGGTTCGGTTCGAGCCAGGTTATCCCGCCGCGAAGGAACTGGCCGAGCAGCTCAAGGTCCTCGATACGAGCATCGCCCGCGAAGAAGGGCGTGTCCTCAACAGCCGATCGGCGGAATATGGGGCGGCCGTGCAGCGCGAGGCGGAGCTCCGGCAGCGCGTCGACGGGCTGAAGTCCGGGCTCAACCGCCAGCAGCAGGACAGCATCCAGTACAACATCTACCAGCGTGAGGCGGATACCAACCGCGAACTCTATGATGGCCTGCTGCAGCGCTACAAGGAGATCGGCGTCGCCGGTATCGGCGCAAACAACATCGCAGTGGTCGATACGGCGCGTGTTTCGGATCACCCGTCCGCTCCGAGCCTGATCATCAATCTCGCGCTCGCGCTCGTTGCAGGCTTCGGTCTCGCGGCGGTCGCCACCTTCGCGCTCGATCAGATCGACGAAGGGCTTCGAGATCCCACGCAGGTCAATCGCATATTGCAGGTGCCGCTGCTGGGCAGCGTGCCGGACGTCGAAGGCGAAGATACGCTCAAGCAGCTCCAGGATGCGAAATCGGCGCTATCCGAAGCCTATCTCAGCATAAGGTCGAACCTGGCATTCTCTTCCGATCACGGCGTGCCGCGTTCGCTGATGGTGACCAGCACTCGCCCGGCAGAAGGAAAGAGCACCACGAGCTTCGCACTCGCCACCATCTTGGGGCGTACCGGCAAGCGCGTCCTGCTGGTCGATGCGGACATGCGCGCGCCGTCGATGCACGCGTTTGCGAACCTGCCCAACACTGTCGGCCTCAGCAATTTCCTGGCAGGCGACAACAACTGGCAGCAGTTCGTGCAGCCGACTGGCGTGAAGGGTCTGAGCTTGATGCCGTCGGGCCCGACCCCGCCGAGCGCCGCGGAGTTGCTGAGCAGCGATCGCATGATCCTGCTGGTCAATCAGTTGACCGAGCATTTCGACCACGTCGTGATCGACTCGCCGCCCATTCTGGGTCTGGCAGATGCGCCCCTGCTCGTTCGTGCCGTGGAGGGCGGCGTGTTCGTGGTGGAGGCCGATGGCGTGGCAATCCGGGGCATCAAGGCTTCGCTGGCGCGCCTGCACGCCGTCCATGCGCATGTCTTTGGTGTCGTGCTGACCAAGCTGCAGCGCCGGCAGGCAGGCTATGGCTATGGCTATGGTTACGGCTATGGCTACGGTTCCGGCTCCGATTCCGAAAAATGACCGGCTAGCCGCCAGCCTGGATATCAATCACGGATATCTTCACGCCGTGGCAGGCCACCGTAGATACGGCAGGTCTCCCGTAAGAACTGTTGCACTATTCGAGGGCTTGTTTTCCCCATGAAGGAAAATTCGAATATTCTGGTTACCGGGGGCACGGGCTCCTTTGGGCACACTTTCGTGCCGATGACCTTGGCCAAATATAACCCGAAGCGGATCATCATCTTTTCCCGCGATGAGATGAAGCAATGGGAAATGGCCAAGCTGTTCAAGGACGACGAGCGCGTCCGCTTCTTCATCGGCGACGTCCGCGACAAGGAGCGCCTGTACCGTGCGCTCGATGGCGTGGACTATGTCGTCCACGCGGCGGCCACCAAGATCGTGCCGACGGCGGAATATAATCCGTTCGAGTGCGTGAAGACCAATGTCACCGGCGCGATGAACCTTGTCGACGCTTGCATCGACAAGGGCGTGAAGCGCGTCGTCGCGCTCTCGACCGACAAGGCGAGCAGCCCGGCTAATCTGTACGGCGCCACCAAGTTGGTTTCCGACAAGCTCTTCATTGCCGGCAATTCCTATGCGGGGGGCGAAGGGACGCGGTTCGGCGTCGTCCGCTATGGCAATGTGATGGGCTCGCGCGGTTCGGTGATCCCGTTCTTCATGTCGATCCGCGACAAGGGCGTGCTGCCGATCACCGACGAGCGCATGACCCGTTTCATGATCTCGCTCGAGCAGGGCGTCGAACTCGTCTGGCACGCCTTCGACGATATGGAAGGTGGCGAGATCTACGTTAAGAAGATCCCGTCGATGAAGGTCACCGACGTCGCTACGACGCTGGCGCCCGAGGCGCGCCACGAAGTGGTGGGCATCCGCCCCGGCGAGAAGCTGCACGAGCAGATGATCAGCGAGGAAGATTCGTACTTCACCTACGAATATCCCGAGCATTTCAAGATTCTTCCCGCGATCAACAATTGGGGCGAGAGCGAAAGCCGCATCAAGGACGGCAAGAAGGTGCCCGAGGGCTTCAGCTATACCAGCGACAACAACCCTGAATGGATGAGCCCGGACGCCCTTCGGACCTGGGTGCGCGACAACGCCGGCAAGATCGGGAAGATCTGACGATGATCCCCTATGGCCGGCAGGACATTTCCGACGAAGACGTTGCGGCGGTCGTCGCGACGCTCAAGTCCGATTGGCTGACGCAGGGGCCGGCCATCCCTGCTTTCGAGCAGGCCGTCATGGCCGCCTGCGATGCGCCCTATGCCGTCGCGGTGAACAGCGCGACGTCGGCGCTGCACATCGCCTGCCTCGCGCTGGGGGTCGGCCCCGGCGATATCGCGTGGACGGTGCCGATCAGCTTCGTCGCGTCTTCGAATTGCGCGCTGTATTGCGGCGCTACGATCGATTTCGTCGATGTCGAGCCGGATACGGGCAACATCGATCCCGCCGCGCTGGAGGCCAAGCTGATCGACGCCGAGCGCTCGGGCACGCTGCCCAAGGTGCTGATCCCCGTGCTGTACACCGGCCGCGCGCACGATCAGGCGCGCGTCCATGCCTTGTGTTCGCGCTATGGCATCAAGATCATCGAAGATGCCAGCCACGCGATCGGCGGAAGCGGCGAGGGTGGCGAGGCGGTGGGCAGCTGCCGCTGGTGCGACATCGCGGTGTTCAGTTTCCACCCCGTCAAGATAGTCACCACCGCCGAGGGCGGCATGGCGATGACCCGGGATCCGGAGCTGGCGACCCGGCTCCAGGATTTCCGCTCGCACGGGATCACCAAGGATCGCGCGCGATTGGTCGAGCCCGACGCGGGCGGCTGGTACTATGAGCAGCACAGCCTCGGCCTGAATTACCGGATCACGGACATGCAAGCGATCCTGGGCGTGAGCCAGATGAAGCGGCTGGTGCCCTTCATCGAGCGCCGCAACGAGATCGCGAACCGCTATGACGAATTGCTCGCCTCGGCCCCGCTGACTCGCCCGCCGCTCGTGCGCGGCACGGGAGCGGTGTCGGCTTGGCATCTCTACGTGATCCAGCTCGACCCGGCGAATGACGGGGCGCTCCGCCGCGCCTGGTTCGACGGGCTGCGCGCGCGCGGCATCGGGGTGCAGGTCCACTATATCCCCATCCATCACCAGCCCTACTACCAGCAGCTGGGGTTCGAGCGCGGTATGTTTCCAGCCGCGGAGCGCTTCTACAATGGCGCGCTTTCGATCCCGATGTTCGCTGCGATGACCGATGACGAGCAGGATCGCGTGGTCGCCGCGATTGGAGAAGTCGCCGGTGAAACCTGCTGACTTGCCTGACAGTAGCCTGCCCGAGGCGCGGTCCTCCGCGTCTCGGATCGGACTCGGCACCGTACAGTTCGGACTCGATTACGGCATAACCAATCGCGCGGGACGGCCGGCGCAGGATAAAGTCGAGCAGATCTGCCTGACCGCGGCCGAAGCGGGGATCGATACGCTCGACACCGCCCATCTCTATGGCGATTCGGAAGCGGTGATCGGCAGCACGCGGGTCGCTGACGCTTTTCGTGTCGTCACCAAGACCCCGAAATTCTCGGCGGCAGCCTCCTCCGGGGAAGCCGTTGATGTTCTGGATGCGACCCTTACCATGTCGCTCGATCGGCTGCGTCGACCCTCGGTAGATGCGTTGCTCTTCCACGAGGTGGAGGATCTGCTGGGGCCGCATGGCGATGCGCTTTGGCGTGCGATGGAGCGAGTGCGCAGTTCGGGGCTCGCGAGCAAGATCGGCGTTTCGGTCTATCATGGCCGCCAGATCGACGCCGCGCTCGACCGCTATCCGATCGAGATCGTCCAAGTCCCCTTCAACCCGCTCGACCGGCGGTTGATCGATGGCGGTCAGCTCGACCGGCTCGCCGCCGTCGGGGTCGAAGTCCATGCGCGCTCGCTGTTCCTGCAGGGTCTGTTGCTGCAATCGCCCGATCTGATCGAGCCGCGCTTCGGCGTGCTGCGTGATGCGGTCGCCGAGATGCGTAGCTGGGCGAGCGGGCAAGGGCTCACGCCGATCCAGGGTGTGCTTCGGCTGGCGCTCGCGGAGACCAGGATCGACCGCTTCATCGTGGGGGTCACTTCAGCGCCCGAACTTGAAGATATTGTTTCTGCCACCCAATCTGGGCAGGGAGCGTATCAACCGGCCGACTTTGTCAGCAGCGTGGCGCTGGATCCGCGTCATCTCGATCCGTCGAGATGGGCGGAGCTCGTCTAGAGCCAGGCTGCATTGAAAGGATTGACGTGAACGAGCTCAAGAAATGCGGCGCCTGCCTGCTGCCCGAAACCTATGAGACGATCGAATTCGACACGAAGGGGACGTGCAACGTCTGCCGCAACAAGGTCGTTCGCGACGAGAAGATCGACTGGGCGGCGCGCAAGCTGCAGCTCGATGCGCTGGTCGAACAGCACCGCGGCAAGCATGATTACGACTGCATCGTGCCATTCTCGGGTGGCAAGGATTCGACGTACACGCTGTGGTACCTGATCAACGAGTACAAGCTGAAGCCGCTCGTCGTGCGTTTCGATCATGGCTTCATGCGGGACACGCTCGAAGAGAACAACATCCGCACCTTCAAGAAGCTGGGCTGCGATGTCATCAGCTTCACTCCGAACTGGAAGCTGGCCAAGCGGCTGATGCTCGAAGCGCTGCGTCGCAAGGGCGATTTCTGCTGGCATTGCCACACGGGCATCTTCTCCTACCCGATGCACATCGCGGTGAAGTTCAACGTGCCGCTGGTGTTCTGGGGCGAGCCGTCTTCGGAATACACGCAATATTACGATTATGCCGATGACGAGATCGAGCAGGTTGACGAGACCCGCTTCAATCGTTTCGTGAACCTCGGCATCACCGCTGAGGACATGTACGGCATGATCAAGGACGACTTCCCGGTCGAGCCGCGCGATCTGCTGCCCTACACCTATCCCAATCTGCGTGACCTCAAGAAGCTGCGCTACAATTCGGTGTGCCTTGGCTCCTACATCCCTTGGGACGTCAAGAAGAACGTTGGCATCATTCAGGAGGAGCTCGGCTGGAAGGGCGACCAGGTCGAAGGCATGCCGTGGGAGGAATATCCCTACGAGAAGATCGAATGCTACATGCAGGGCATGCGCGACTACATCAAATATCTGAAGCGCGGATATAGCCGCGTGAGCCAGATGGTCGCGCTCGATCTGCGCAATGGCCGCATCACGAAGGAGCATGGGCAGGAGCTGGTCGACCAGTTCGAAGGGCGCAAGCCGCCCTCGCTCGAGCTATTCCTGGACTATGTCGGCCTGTCCGAATCCGAGTTCAACGAGATCGTCGGCAATACGGTGGTTCCGCCGAACAAGCCCGATTTCCAGAAGAATGAATGGGCCCCGAAGACCTGGGACTTCGATCGCTGGTATCGCGAGGATTCTGCCGACGCGAAGAAGAGCTGAGTGCGCGCAGGGGGCCGGGTATGAGCGACGAAATGCATTTCGGACCGGTCGAGCGGCTCGCGCTGTTCGGCGGATCGTGGATCGTCGCCGCGCTGCTCCCCGAGCTCGCGCGGCGACCCTGGGAAGTGAAGCTGTTCACCAGTCCGCGGCACCTGGCCGATATCGTCAATCCTGAAGGAGAGACGCTCGAACAGGTGCTCGCGCGCACCGGCACCGCCTGGCATTCGAGCGAGGAGATCAACGCGGATCCCGTCGCGCTGGCCTTTGCCGGCGCGCGTACGCTGGGAATTGCGTTCGGCGCCGCTTGGAGCTTCACCCCCGATTTCTCCGCGCGGTTTGCCGGCCGGCTGCTGGACTTCATGGGGATAGCGCTGCCCGAATATCGGGGCGGAGCGCACTACACTTGGCAGATCCTCAACGACGACCGCCGCGGCACCTGCAATCTCCAAGTGGTGCTCGGTGGAGAAGAAACCTTCCACCGTGGCCCGCTGATCAGAAGCGGCAGTTACAGCCAGCCTGACACTGCGCGCACGCCGCAGGACTATTTTGCTACCGCGGTGGCGCAGGAGCGGGCGTTCGTCGCTGCGTTTCTCGACCAGGTCGAGCGCGGCGAGCATTTCGAGCAGCGTACGCTCGACGAGGCTAATGCGAGCTACTTCCCGTTCCTCTACACCAAGGTTCACGGCTGGATCGACTGGTCGTGCACCGCAAGCGAGGTCGATCGCTTCATCGGCGCCTTTGGCGATCCGTATCTCGGTGCTTCCACCTATTGGCGCCAGCGCCGCGTGTTCCTGAAGGGCGCGCGCCGCGAGGAAGGCAGCTTTCATCCGTTCGCCAAGGGACTGGTATTCCGCAACGACGCGCGCGGCGTATGGATCGCGCTTGCCGATGGTGCGGTGCGGGTGGCTCAGGTTTTCGACGAGGATGGCGCGGACCTTACCGCCGCGATCGCGATCGGCAGCCGATTTGTCACGCCCGCCGCCGTGCTCGACGAAGCGCTCGCTTCCGAGATCGTCTACAGCGCGTCGGGACCCGTAGTGGAGAGGACGCTACCATGACGCTCAAGCTCAACCTCGATGCGACGCGCGACCCGCATATCGAAGGTGAACGCATCTATCTGCGCCGCCTGAACGCCGGAGATGTGTCCGCGGAATATCTCCAGTGGATGAATTCGGCCGAGATCAACCGCTATCTCGAATCGCGCTTCTACGAGCACACGATGGAGAGCCTGCACGGCTTCGTCGCGGCGATGGCGGAAGACCCGTACAATCTCTTCACCGGCATCTTCCTCAAGGATGGTGGCCGGCATATCGGCAACATCAAACTGGGGCCGATCAATCCCCATCACGGCTATGCCGATATCGGCCTGCTGATCGGCGATCGTGCCAGCTGGGGGAAAGGCTTTGCGAGCGAAGCGATCAGCATCCTGACCGCTTTTGCGTTCGATCAGGTCGGACTGCACCGGTGCACTGCCGGCGCCTATGCCGACAATGAAGGCTCGTCGCGCGCGTTCGAGAAGTGCGGCTATGCCCGCGAAGGCATCCTCCGCAACCATTGGCTCTCCGACGGCAAGTTCCAGGACGGCGTCTGCCTCGGCAAGATCAACCCCAAGGAAGTCCCCGCTTGAGCACGATCCGCAAGGTCATCGAAGACGTCTACATGTGGGACATGGCGCCGGTCTCTCCCGATGGAGACCGGCTGGTCGCGCGGCTGCAGGAGGAGCTGCCGTTCGAGGTGCGCTCCTTCGCCAGCGGTACCGAGAAGAATGGCTGGGGAATCCCCAATAGCTGGCACTATGGCAAGGCCGAGATCCGCAAGGACGGCAAGCTGATCTATGACGGCCGGGCGCATCCGCTCGGCGTTGCCGGCTACTCGCCTTCGGTGCACAAGACGGTGCAGCTCGAAGAGCTGAAGGAGCATCTCGTCTATTCGAACGAGTGGCCCGAGGACCTGGTCTTTCACTGCACGCATTTCTTCCGTCCGCTCGAGCGCGAATGGGGCTTCTCGGTGCCCAAGGTGCTGTTCGATGCGCTGGAGGAGGGCGACTATGAGGTGATCATCGAAGCGGTCGAGCAGCCGGGCCATCTGCGCGCGCTCGAATTTACGCTGCCCGGTTCGAGCGACCAGGAAGTATTCTTCCACGCGCACAGTTGCCACCCCGGGCAGGCGAACGATGATCTCTCCGGCGTTGCCTGCGGTATCGAGTTGTTCAAGCGGCTGGCAAAGCGCAGCGATCGCAAATTGACCTACACGCTACTGGTCTCGCCCGAACTGTTCGGCTCGTTCTTCTGGCTCGATTCGCTCCCCAAGGATCGGGTGGCCAAGCTCAAATATGGCGTGATGCTCAAGTCGGTTGGCAATGACGCGCCGATGAAACTTCAGTTGAGCTATCCGGGGGATACGGAGATCGATCTGGCGGGGCGCAATGCGCTGCGCTCGGTACAGGGCGAGTTCGTCGAGGGGCCGTTCCGCCGCGTCTATGGCAATGACGAGACGATCTTCGAGGCGCCGGGCTATGAAATCCCGACGATCTCTCTCACGCGCTATCCCTTCCCAGAGTATCACACGAGCCGCGACGTACCCGAGATCATGCCCCATGCGCGGCTGGAGGAGACGGTGACCATCCTGGAGCGGCTATGCCAGTCGCTCGACCATAATCACCGTCTGCAGCGCCATTTCGAGGGCCTCCTCGGGCTCAGCCACCCGCGCTACGACCTGTATCAGCGATATTACAATCCGGCGGAGCGCGACAGTCCGGGCCGGGGAGCGCAATATGACTGGCACTATCTGATGATCGACATGTTCCGCGATCTCGACGGCCAGATCGGATTGCTGGAGATCGCCGAGCGGCACAAGCTCCCGTTCGACAAGGTGCTGGATTATTTCACCAAGTTCCGAGACACCGGCGCGATCAGCTTCGTAGACTAGGCGGATCGTCGCGCGGGAGGGTTACCCGCGCGCCTTGATCCAATGGTTCACATAGGGATCGTAGCCGGTCGGATCGGCCTTCAACGTGCCCTTCTTGACGAAGCAGGACGGGATGAGCGTGTAGCGCACCTGGAGGATCAGGCGGCGGTTTGCCTTAGGCAGCTCGCCCTTGTGAATGCCGAAGGTATCTTCCAGGAAGGTCGTCCCGAAGGGGCCGGTAAAGCGCATGATCTCGTCGGCGTCGTGCGCGGCTTCCACTTCCGCGTCGGTCAACCGGACGCCTTCTGCCAGCAGCTTCTGGGAGCGATGGCTGCCCTTGACGAACATGTGCGGGCCATCGGCATCGCCAACATCGGTCAGGTATATGAACAGCTTCACGAAGCGGATCGCGTCGTTGTCGCGGTGGAAGTTCTGCGCCTCGCGGGGCGCAGGGCGGTCGGGAAGCGACCACCATGCCTCCAGGTCGTTGATCAGCGGCCGGCAGCCCAGATATTCGGACACGACCTGCAGCACGGCTGGATCGTTGGCGATCTGGATCACCTCCGGGATGGTTTCGGGCTCGAGGACGTTGACGACGTTCGCCTCGGCCGGCGCATCATCGAGCGCGAATGTACCGCGTTCGGGGTGATAGGGATCGAAGCATTCACGGGCGAGGAGCTTGTCGCGGACCCCGGTTAGCAGTTCGGTCGAATAGGCCCCGGGCAGCATCACGAAGCCGTCGCGCTGCAGCTCGCCTGCCTGCTGGAGCGCTTCCTGGCCAGCCTCGATCTTGGCCGGCTTCATCCGCGCCAGGAAACGGCCCACGGCCGCCCGCTTGCCCGGGTCGCGCAAGCGCAGCAGCGCCATGTGCCGGATGCCGTGGAAGCCCCAGAACGGGTTCACGATATAGTCGAGTTTCGCCATGATTCAGCGGACCTTGAAGAGCGGCTGGAGTGGCTCGCAACGCAATTGCTCCACTGCGTTGCCGTCGGCGCGGGCGTCGCGCAAGATCGGGAAGACCTCGTCATAGACCGCGAGGAGCGCGTCGATATCGGCATCGCTATGCGCGAACGAGATGACGTGGGTGCCCACCATCAGGATGCCGCGGGCCAGTACTTCCTGAAGGAACAGCGTCTTGAGCTCGAAACCCTTGGCATCGGGGAGCTCGGCGATGGTCAGGAAGGTCCAGCTCGGATGGCCGACGATGCCCAGGAAATCGGCGCAGCGATGTTTCTCGATCAGCGCCTTCACGCCGTCGAGCAGGCGCGTGCCCTGGCGTTCGAGCGCCGCCGGCACATTCTCGCGTTCCAGCTTCGCCATTGCCGCCTTGGCCGCCGCCAACGACAGCATCTCGCCGCCCATGGTGAAGGAAAAGAAGACATGCTCGAACTCGGCCATAACATCGGCACGGCCCACCACGGCGGATAGCGGATAGCCGTTCGCCAGCCCTTTGCCGAAACAGGCCAGGTCCGGGGTGACGCCGAACAGCTCCTGCGCGCCGCCCTTGGCAAAGCGGAAGCCGGTGATCGTCTCGTCGAACACCGAGATTGCGCCATGCTCGCGCGCCAGATCGACAACGCCCTGCAGGAAGCCCTCGGCGGGCCAGGTGGTGTTCATCGGTTCGAGGATGACGGCGGCGAATTCGCCGGGATGTGTCTCGAGCGCCGCACGGAGCGAAGCGAGATCGTTGTACTGAAAGGGATGGGTGAGATCGCGCGTCGCGTTCGGCACGCCCTTGTTGCGCGCGGTCGAGCCGATGTACCAGTCCTGCCAGCCGTGATAGCCGCACACGGCAACGCGGTCGCGTCCGGTAAATGCGCGCGCTGCGCGTATCGCGCCGGAAGTGGTGTCCGACCCGTTCTTGCCGAAGCGAACCATCTCGGCGCAGGGCACCAGCTCTATGATCTTCTCGGCGACTTCGATCTCGATCTCGCTCGAGATGGTGAAGATCGTGCCCTTTTCGAGCTGCGCGGCGACGGCGGCGTTGATATCCGGGTCGCAATGACCGAGCGTTACCGCACATAATGCGCTGTTGAAGTCGATATATTCGTTCCCGTCGACGTCCCAGGTGCGCGATCCCTTGGCATGGGTGGCGAAGAAAGGCGCCGCGCCGCGCGGATATTGGGTCAGGCTCTTCGAAAAGGTCTGCGCGCCCAAGGGAATTACGCGCAGCGCGCGGGCCAGCAGGTCTTCGGAAGCGGTGTAGTCGCGAGTGACACGGTTCTTCATTTGCTCTGGCTTTCGATCTCGGCTTGTTCGGATTTCAGCAGGCCCTCGTTACGCGCGAAGCCTGTGTTGAGGTCGGCGAGGTCCGGCCGTGCCTCCAGCAGGGTGAGGATGTCGGCGGTCGTGAAGGCGCGGTTGGCGGGATAGAGCGCGTCGTAGATCGCGCAGGCAAAGGCATAGTCCCCCGGCTCGTCCACCGTCCAGCGCAGTGCGGACATATCCCGGTCGTTCTCGTAGGAGCCGAGCCTGAAGCGTTCGGGCCGGCTGGTGATGAAGGGCATCACATGCTCACGCTCGAGCGGGCGGACGGCCTCGCGCCACGCCGTCTCGATTGCGGCGAAGGTCGCCACCTCGACATCGAGCCCGTCGGGCCAAGTCGGGTTGATCGTGTTCGAGGCATAGTCGTATCCGCCTTCGGCCGCGAACGCGATCGTGCGGTCGATCACCTCCCAATCAGCCAGGGGGCAATCGCCGGTGACGCGCACCACGTGCTGCGGCGCATGGGGGGCGGCGGCCTGATAGTATCGATCGAGGACATCGTCGAGCGACCCGCGATAGCTTTCGATCCCGAGCCGGTCGGCGAGTTCGGCGACGGCGGCGTCCTCCGGCCGGTCACTTGTCGCCAGCACCAGTTTGTCGATCAGCTTCGCACGCAGCAGCCGCTCGATCTGGCGTTCGAGCATGGGCCTGCCTGCCACCGGCAGCAATACCTTCCCGGGCAAGCGCGACGAAGAGGTTCGGGCCTGAAGGACGGCAAGGATCATGGGGTCAGACAACCTTGAAGTTGAGACCGTAGTTGGTCAGGAAAGCCTTGGCGCGGATCGGATTGGAATCCGAGAAGTTGAACAGGCTGCCGCATGCGACTGCACTGACATCCGTCTCCAGAAACACGTCCTTCAAATGGTCGTAATTGCCCGATCCGCCCGCCGCTATCACCGGGATGGTCGCCACCGCCTTGGTCTGGCGGATCAGCTCGATGTCATAACCCTGCATCGTGCCGTCGCGATCGATCGACTGGATCATCACTTCGCCGGCGCCGGCCTCGATGCAGCGCCCGACATGATCCTCCAGCGTGACATCTTCACGCATGCGGCCGCAATCGGAATAGAGCCGGTAGCGCGCGGCTTGCTCGTCCCAGCGCGCGTCGATGCTCAGGATAACCGCCTGGGCGCCGAAGGTGTCGGCGGTGGCGCTGATCAACGCGCGGTCGCGATAAGCGGCGCTGTTAATCACGACCTTGTCGGCTCCGGTCCGGATGAGCTCAGCGGCGTCTGCCGCCGAATTGATGCCGCCGCCCATCGCCATCGGCATGAAGCTGACCTCGGACACGCGCTCGATCACAGAGCGGAGTTCGTTGATCGAGCGATTCTCGCGCGCGATGTTCAGGAACACGAGCTCGTCGGCATATTGCGAGTTGTAGACGCCCGAGCTTTTCACCGGATCGCCGACATCGCGCCATTCGCCGAACTTGACTGTCTTCACCAGGCGACCGCCGAGTAGCAGCTGAACGGGGATGATGCGCTTCTTCAGCATTTGCCGTCCCAAAGGCAGAAATTCTCGATCAGCTTGAGGCCGTTCGCCTGGCTCTTCTCCGGGTGGAACTGGAAGCCGATCACATTGCCCCGGGCGACGATAGAGGCGAATGCCACGCCATATTCGGTCTCGCCAAGGAATTCCTCGTCATGGTCCGTGAACAGTCCGTAGCTGTGCACGAAGTAGAAATCGCGACCCGGCTTCACGTCCTCGAGCACGGGATGAGCGAAGCGGAACTTGACGGTGCTCCAGCCAACATGGGGCAATAGCTGCCCATCCTCGGGCAGGCGCTCGACGCGGCCATGCACCAAGCCGAGCCCGGGGGTGTCTCCCCCCTCGATCCCGCGTTCGGCGAGAAGCTGCATCCCGGCGCAGATCCCTAGTACCGGTCGGCCAGTCTGCGCGAAAGCGCGGATGCGATCCGCGACGCCCTTGCTTTCGAGATGTCCCATCACCGCGCTGAAATTGCCGACGCCGGGGACGATGAGATGGGTGATATCGTCGAAATCGCCGTTCCCATCGACGAAGATGGGGTCGAAGCCATTCTGATACACTGCGTTATATGCCGAGCGCAGATTGCCCATCGGCATCCGCAAGATCCCTATGGTTGGGTCCGAAGTCATTTGAGTGTGAAGTGCTCGGTTGCCGACGTTGTTTTGGCTATAGGGGGTTGCCAGTGCGAGGCAAGTGCTGCCATCGCCGCCGCTATGGCAGTGGAGCAGACCCCAGGCCGGCCGATACAGGTCGCATTCCGCGTGGATGCCTCGGCTCGGATGGGCGGTGGGCACGTGATGCGCTGCCTTACGCTGGCTGCGCGGTTGCTGGCCGCGGGGTGGGGCGTCACTTTCATCGCTGCTGCGATCACCGAACCCCTTCGCGCGCTTTTGGGTGACGCGGGCGTCAGGCTGATCGAGATCGAGCCGGTGCGCGGATCTTCACGTGACGCAAGCGACTGGGATCGCGCGAACTGGCCCGAGCCGATGCAGCTGGAAGATGCCGCCCGAACCGCGGCCTGCCTCTCGGGATTGCGCTGCGACTGGCTGGTGCTCGATCATTATGGACTGGACCGGTGCTGGGAAGCCGCATTGCGTTCCCATGCCGGAAGGATCGCGGTGATTGACGATCTCGCCAACCGCCCGCACGACTGCGAGTTGCTCCTCGACCAGACCTATGGCCGCGAGGACGCCGACTATCGCCCGCTCGTGGGGCCCGATACCGAACTGCTGATTGGCGCGCGTTACGCACTGCTGCGGCCGGAATTCGCCCGCGCGCGACCCGAGGCGCTGGCGCGGCATCTGCAGGCGGGGCGAGTGGACAGGGTGCTGATCTCGCTGGGCATGACGGATGTCGGGGCGCTGACCGAGGTCGTTGCGCGCGCGGCGCTGGCGGTCACCGAAGCGCAGATCGACATCGTGCTGGGAAGCGCGGCGCCGACGCTCCCCGCTCTGCTCGCGTTCGCCGCCGAAAGTCCCCGTGTTACATTGCATGTCGACACCGATCGGGTCTGCGCGCTTATGGTCGAGGCGGATCTCGCGATCGGTGCTGCGGGAACTACCAGCTGGGAGCGTTGCTGCCTGGGGCTGCCCGCGCTCACCTTTGCCATCGCCGGGAACCAGCGGACGATAGCCTCCAAGCTTGCCGCGGCGGGCGCCATAGACTTGATCCGGGATACGGATTTCGCTGGGATCGAAGCCGCGATTAGCCGTCTTGCGGGCGATTCCGGCTACCGCGCCGAGCTGGCCCGCGCATCCGCTGCGATTTGCGACGGCACTGGTGCCTCGGCGGTGGCCGCGCGGTTGCTTGAAGGTATCGATGCCTCCTCGATGGGAAAGGCCGTTTGATGGACCGCGTGACGATATTGTGCAGCGACCCCGTGCATCCCGTGAACGCGTGGCTGGATCGCTGGATGGCGGAAGTCGCGGATCGCGCCGAGGTCACGCTGGTGCGAGACGTCGCCGAAGTGGCGGAGGGAGACTTCCTGTTCCTGATTGCTTGCCATCAGATCGTGAAGCAGGATGTGCGCGACCGCTTCGCCTATACGCTGGTGGTTCATGGCAGCCGGTTGCCGAAGGGACGGGGCTGGTCGCCGCTGGTCTGGCAGGTGCTGGAGGGTGAGAACGAGCTGCCGTTGGCGCTGATCGATGCCGGGGAGGGCGTCGATACCGGCGATATCTGGCGGATCGATACGATCGCACTCGACGGAACCGAGCTCAATGACGAGATCCAGGGCCGGATCGCGGAAGCAACGACCGGGCTCATGCACTGGGCGCTCGCGAATTGCCGGACGGCTAGGGCCAGGGCACAGGAGGGTGAGCCCAGCTATTATCCGCGCCGCCGCCCTGCGGACAGTGAAGTAAAGCCCGAGCAAAGCATCTCGGAAATCTTCGACCTGCTACGGATCGCGGACCCGCAGCGATATCCCGCCTGGTTCGAGATGCGCGGCCAGCGTTACACACTGGCGATCGCAAAGGCCGAGGATCTTTAGATCGTCGCCGGCAACCCTTGGTCCGGCGCCGGTTGACAGTCAAACCGTCCGCTTTTACCTGCTCGGCCGCGCCATTGGCGGCGTCCAGCTGCTGATGGAGATGAACCCTGTGGCAAGCGCACGCCGCCTCTTCGGCATGGCCTCCGGTCACTCCATTGCACAAGCGTAGATAATGGCCGCCTCGACCCAAAAGAAATTCGTCCTTCTGATAAACTCTGCCCCGTTCAGCAGAGAGTATTTCGCAGAGCTTGGCCGGGCTTTCGGCGAGGTTGGGGCGACGGTGAGCTATGTGCTGGATTCGCGCGTTACCGACGTGCTGAGCGGCCAGGGCGATAACTTGCCGGACAGCCATTATTTCACGGATTTCTGCCAGGAATGGAAGCGGTCGGGGGCGACGCTGCGGCCTTCGTCCGATCTCACCTGGAGCTCGCTGCTATCCGACTTCGACCGGTTCCTTACCTATGGTTTCACGCCGCCGCTCACGAAGAGCGGCAGCCTGGGCCACGGGGACCTGCTGGCGTTGCTGGAGGCGTTCTTCGAGAAGACCTTCGACGAGATCCAGCCCGATGCGGTGGTCTATGAGCCGATCAGCAACAGCTTCGCGATTGCGGCCTATCGTGCGGCCAAGCGTCGAGGCATCCCGTTCTTCAGCGTGCAGGGCGGGCGCATTCCCGGCCGCTACATCGAAGTCAGCCCGACGGGGTCGCTGCGGGATCATGTGGCGCTCGGCGACTTGCTCACCAAGGTTCTACGGGAAGGCGTCCGTGCGGAAACGCGGCAGATTGCCGAGGACTACATCGCCTCGATCGACAACCAGACCCCCGATTATATGAAGAAGGGCGGGGATGGCGCGTCGCTGATGGCGGCCAGCTTGATCTCCAAATACGCCAATCGCGAGAAGTTCGACCGGTTCACGCGGGCGCTGCGCTATCGCCGCACGCACCGCGAGGACATGGGACTGGCCTACCAGGTTGGCGACCCGCTGCTCGTCTCCTGGGCGATGTTCCGGCGCCAGGTGAAACGCCGGCTGCGCTTCCGTGCCGTGACCAAGCTGTTCCAGGCCAAGGTGCAAGGGGAGAGGTACTTCCTCTATCCGCTGCACTTCCATCCCGAGGCTAGCACTTCGGTGCTCGCTCCGGACTATATCGACGAGATGAGCGTCATCCGGGCGATTGCGTTCCGGCTGCCAGTCGGGGTCAAGCTGGTGGTCAAGGAGCATCCTTCGGCGACGGCATTGCAGCCGCTTTCCTTTTATCGCGACCTTGCCGCGTTGCCGAATGTCGAACTCGTCGCGCCCGAGCTGAACGCGAAGCTGCTTGCGCGGAAGGCGATTGGAGTGATCTGCATCACGAGCACGCTCGGCTTCGAAGCGGCGCTGCTGAACAAGCCGGTGGTCGCGCTGGGGGATGTGATCTACGGTTATTTCCCGAATGTCCGGATGGTCGAGCATTTCGGCGATCTCGACGCTGCACTGGACTGGGCGATGGCGTATGAGCCGCTCGATCCGGAGCGGATCGTCGAGGCCATGGCCGCCTATGTCGAGTATCTCGACGAGGGTGCTTTCAGCTTCAAGGGGTCGCTGCAGGATCCTGCTGCTATTGACCAGGTCGCCCGTGTCCTGTTGGGGAAACTCTCGGGGCCAACGGGCGAAAATGCCGCTACGCTGCCAGGCGACTAGTCCAAGTTTAACGTGCCGATTGTGGAGTAGATGATGACCGGAAGTCGAAAGTCGATAAAGGTCGGCGACCGCGAGATTGGGCCGGACAGCCCGCCTTTCATCATTTGCGAGTTGTCGGGCAACCATAACGGCTCGCTCGAGCGAGCGCTGGCAATGATCGACGCGGCTGCCGATACCGGCTGCGACGCGATCAAGCTGCAGACCTACACCCAGGATACGCTGACGATCGATTGCGATCTGCCCGATTTCCAGATCAAGGGCGGCCTGTGGGATGGACGAACACTCTATGACCTCTATCGCGAGGCGCACACGCCCTTCGATTGGCACAAGCCGCTGTTCGAGCGCGGCCGCGCGCGGGGCGTGATGATCTTCTCCTCGCCGTTCGATGAAACTTCGGCCGACCTGCTCGAGGAACTCGATGCCCCGATCTACAAGATCGCCTCGTTCGAGATCGTCGATCTGCCGCTGATCGCCCATGTCGCCCGCAAGGGAAGGCCGATGATCATGTCGACCGGCCTTGCCGGCCTGGGCGAGATCGAGCGCGCGGTGCGCACGGCCCGGGAGAATGGCTGCGAGGACCTGATCCTGCTCCATTGCATCAGCTCCTATCCGGCGCCGACCGATCAGGCCAATATCCGGACCATCCCGCACCTCGCCGAAGCCTTCGGCGTCCATTGCGGGCTTTCCGACCATACCCACGGGACCGCGACCTCGGTCGCGGCGGTCGCGCTCGGCGCGGTGGCGATCGAGAAGCACTTCACCCTGGCCCGCGCCGATGGCGGACCCGACGCGGCGTTCAGCCTCGAGCCGGACGAGTTCCGCCGGCTGACCGAGGATTGCCGCAACGCCTGGGTGTCGCTCGGCAAGGTCTCCTACCGCGTGCAGCCTGCTGAAGCGCAGAATGTCGTCTTCCGCCGTTCGCTATATGCAGTGAAGGACATTGCGGAGGGCGAGGCGCTGACGCGGGAGAATATCCGTTCGATCCGGCCCGGCTATGGCTTGCAGCCGCGCTTCCTGCCGGATGTCCTCGGCAAGCACGCCCGGCAACCGATCGCACGCGGGACGGCGCTCGCATGGCAGCTGTTTGAGTGAAGCACTCACCGTGTTTTCAGCATAGTCGAAACGCCGTCGCGATGCGCATCGGGCGCAATCATGCCGCTCGGCTGGCGCGCGGATTGGCTCGCCGCTGCTGATGATGCGCCGGACGCTATCTGAATCCGTCGTCCGGCTTGCCGGGGCACCGCGACGCCTGTTCGAAGGGCGAGCGGCCGGACTGATCAAGGGACGACATGCGGCTGTCGCGGGCCTGATCTCGATCGGACTGCGTGCATTTCTGTTGTTCGGCAAGTTCGCCTTCATCGTCGTGCTGGCGAAGTTCACCGATACCTCCACCGTCGGTATCTACGCGCTGTTGGTAACGATAGTTACGATAGCGATTTATATCATCGGCCTGGAGATACATACTTTTACTACGCGAGAGATAGTTTCCGACCATTCCAGCGGTCATGGTGGGGTGCACATTCAGAGCCACTTGCTGACCTTGGCCGGCATATTCGGCATCGCGGTGCCGATCGTCTGGGGTTTTACATTCTGGCTCGGCATCGCCGGCAAATTCAATTTCCTGTTGCTAGCCGCAATCATCTTGCTCGAGACCTTCGGGCAGGAGCTGGGTCGGTATCTGCTGGTGCTGTCGCGTCCCGTCGCCTCCAATCTCCTGCAGTTCATACGGGGCGCGGCCTGGATGCCCTTCCCGATCATCATGCTGCTGACCGGGCATCGCGTGGCGCCGGTCGATACGATCCTGCTGGGCTGGCTCGGGGGAGGGATTCTCGCCTGCCTCTTCGGTTTCTGGTCCATCCGTGCCTATCTGAGGACGCTCCATCCGTACCGGCTGGCTTGGCTTTCACGCGCGTTTTTCAGCGCCCGGCACTATTTCGTCGTGGCGATGCTCACCCAGGTCCAATATTATTCCGATCGGTTCATCGTCCAGCGCGTGATGGGGGAGGCGGCGGTCGGCGTCCTGTCCTTCTATCAGAGTTTCGCCAACACGATGGTCACTTTCGTCCAGACGGGCGTGATCTCGGTCATGCTGCCGCGGCTGCTCCTCGCGGCGAAGCAGGACGACCGCGCCGCCGAGAGCCGCGTGCGGCGGGCAATGTTCGGATGGGCGATGGTGCTCGCGGTCAGCATTTCGGGTTCGCTGGCGATTGGCTTGCCGTTCCTGCTGCGGCAGATGAACAAGATGGCCTATGTCGCGGACTTGCCGGTCTTCTACGTTCTGCTGTTCGGCAATGTGATCCTTGTCGCCGGGCTGGTCGTGCATCTCAGCCTTTACGCCCGGCGCCGCGACAGCGACTTGATGCGCGTGTCGCTGATACTCATTCCGCTGGCGTTGCTCGTCAACATCCTCATCGTGCCGCTCTTGGGCATTGCCGGTGCTGCCTGCACTTTCGTAGCCACGGCGGTTCTGGATTTCTTGGTCAAATATTGGCTGCTCACGAGGCAGCGCCGATAGCAGGAGCTACGCGGGACCTTATGATGATGAAGATTGCGACGAGCTTGCCGTTCAGGCTGCTCAGCAGGGGCATCGACCGCGCCGAGTTCTATTGGACCGCTTGGCGGACCTATTGCCGGATTCGCAACCTGTTTCCCGATGCGAAGAACCTGTCGTTCTCGCTGTCGACGATGTTCAAATATGTCGAGAACATCTCGATCGGCGATCATGTGATGATCGGCCCGCTTTCGACGATCGGTGCGCATTCGAAGGTGGTGCTGGAGGATTATGTCCGCATCTCTCAGGGCGTCCTGATCGAAACCGCGAGCCTCGATCTGACCCAGCCCTTGCCCTATCCGCACGTGTCTCGGCCGATCACGCTCAAGCGAGGCGTGTGGGTGGGGGCAGGGGCTATGGTGCTGGGTGGTGTGACGGTGGGCGAATATTCAGTCATCGGCGCCGGCGCCGTGGTCACCAAGGACGTCCCGCCACACAGCATCGTGGTCGGCGCAAGCCCACGTCTGTTGCCGGGGCCCAAGGCCGCTCGAGGCTAAGGCTGCTAGCACGGCGATTGCGCCGAAGTCGGCGCTTCTGTAGGGGAAGGCCAGGCGCTGGGCGGTCAGGAATCGTCGATCAGAGGGTCGTCCCGCACGGGGATGAGTGGCGAACTGGAGGCCTGTCGCTGATGGTGATTGCGGGTGCGGTGTTCAGCGAGCCGTGTTCGAAGAATTTGTGTAATTGAGAGGCAGATGACGGCTTTCTGGTGGATTTTGCTGTGCTACATGATTGGGCTGCCCTTTTCTCTTATCGGAGAGGGCGACTATCTTCTGGCATTCTCTTTCTATCTGAATGGCATTCTTTTTGCCTACATGTCGTGGACGAGCTTGCTCAAGAAAGATTATGGCCCCGCTTACGCGACAGTAAATATATTTCTTCTCCTGTTCTTCTATGTCGCGCCGATCTATCAGATCATCGAGTATAGAGAGACGCTGATCAACAATTATAACCCACCATTCAGTCAGATGATTTTGGCGAATATCTTCATTTTCCTGTTCACGGCAATTTTCCTCATCGTCTATAAAAGAAGGATCGCCGTTGTTCATAAACCATTGCTGAAAATCAGCGATGAGAAGATTCAGGGCGCTTTTCCGATTTTGGTCCTGTTGTCCGTATTCGCGGCGGCCTGGGCGTTCGAAACAATGCGAACCTCTGCGGTCACGATCGACGACGATGCGGCAATGGTGGGCGATATCCTCATCACGATCAGGCACAAGGTGGCCTTCGTGGTGCCCTTCGCCACGCTTGGCTTCTATCTATGCAGAAAGAACATGAAGCGATCGCTGATCGTCATTGGCTTTCTCATTCTGCTCACCCTGATGACCAAGAACATCCTCATGGATCGCAGAAACGCCCTTGGCCCGGTCTATCTCTCGATCCTCTTTCTCCTGGTGTGGAAGAACCGGATCAGCTCTGGCAGCGTTTTCGTGCTGGTGGGCTCGGCGCTTCTGTTCGTGTTCCCCATCACCGCGATCTTCATCAACAATCCGATCGATTCATGGGGCGACCTGCTCAACTTCGAGAACATATCGAGGGAAATCCGCGGGCACTTCGTCGACATGCACTACGATGCATGGGCAAATGTTGTCGCCGCGATCCAGTTTGTCGAAACGGAAGGATTGCAGCTCGGGCGCCAGCTGCTGGGTGCGCTGCTGTTCTTCTTCCCTCGTGGGATGTGGGCAGACAAGCCGATCTCCAGCGGGCAGATGCTGGGAGACTATCTGGTGCTGAATCACGGCCTGTGGTTCACCAACATCTCGTTTCCGTTCCCGGCCGAGGGCTTTGTCGACTTCGGGGTCGTCGGCGTCCTCTTCTATGCAATGGCGCTGGGCGGCTATTCGCAGAGGCTCGATTACTTCGTAAATCGCGGCGGCGCCGTTGACCGGACGTCGGCGCTGTATTTTTCCTTCTACCTGACGTTCGTTATGCGTGGCGCCTTTCTTCCCGCGTTCGCGTACGGTGTGGGCGCCTATATCGCGATGAACGTCATCCCGATGCTGCTCACCAGATTCCAACTGAGGTCGCGCTATACGGCGGTCCCACCTGCTTTGACCGGTCCTGCCAACTCGGCTATCGGCCGGCCGTAGTCAGTCGCTGCGCGCCGCGCCCTGGAAGTGAAGATGACCTCCCGTCACCTCGTCGTATCGGCCGTCAATTTTACGGAGGGCGGACCCCTTACGATTCTGCTCGAGGGCCTGGAGAGCGCTGCGGCAACGCTGGGCAAGGAATGGCGGATTACGGCGCTCGTGCACAGTGAGAGCCTCATCGAGAGTGATCGGGTGCATGCGATCGCCTTCCCGGAGTCCAAGGCGAGCTGGCTGAACCGGCTGCGGCTCGAATGGTCTGGCTTTGCCGCCCTGTCGCGTGAGCTGAAGCCCGATCTCTGGGTGTCGCTGCACGACGTGACTCCGTGTGTCCAGGCGCGGCGGCAGGCGGTTTATTGCCACAATCCGTCCCCCTTCTATCGACCGAGCCTTACCGAGGCGCGGTTCGATCCGCGCTTCTTCCTGTTCAACAAGCTGTACATGCGTCTCTATGCGCTGTTCATCCGGCGCAACTATGCCGTTATCGTGCAGCAATCCTGGCTGCGCGACGCCTTTCGGCGCAAGACCGGCCATCCGAACATCGTCGTTGCCTATCCCGGACTGGTTTCGGCCGAGCCGGAAGAAGCGGGTTCGGCCATTCCCGAGGGGAAGCCGCCAAGGGTGCCCACGCCGGGGCGCCCGCTGCGCTTGCTCTATCCGTCGCTTCCCCGCGTGTTCAAGAACATGGAAGTCCTTTGCGAGGCGGCGAAGCTGCTGCCTGCCGAGGTCGCCGAGCAGATCGATGTCCGGATGACGCTGGATGGCAGTGAAAACAGATGGGCGCGGGAGCTGGTGCGCCGCTATGCAGGCGTGCAAGGCGTCCGCTTCATAGGGCGGCAGGATCGCGATCAAATGGCCGCGGAGTATGAGGATTGCGACGTTGTCCTCTTCCCCTCGCGCCTGGAGACATGGGGTCTGCCGATCACCGAGGCCAAGGGTTTTGGAAAACCCCTGCTGGTGGCGGCGCTGCCCTATGCGCGCGAGACCACCGGCACCTATGGCAATGTCAGCTTCTTGCCGCCGAATGACCCGCGAGCTTGGTCCGATGCGTTTGTCGAAATGGTTGGCGGCCGATGGAAGGCGGAGGGGAATGTCGCGGCCCTGCCCGAGCAACCGTTCGTCAGGGATTGGCCGGCACTGTGGCGCTATCTGACCGAGGGATTGTAGCGCGGCTGTATGCGAATAGAGCTATGGAATGTGGGGGCGCCCCGGCACTTCACCGGCATGGGCAATGATAAGTCAATAATCTCAATTAGATAAATGATGTGGATGTCGGGGCGAGCCTCGGCTGGACTGAAACGCGCAGATGCGAAGGCTCTACTGATGAAGATTGTCGTGACGGGAGGCCTGGGCTTCATCGGCCAGGCATTGGGGCGGCGCTTGCGCGGCCTGGGACATGACGTGGTCCTGGTGGATAGCCTGACGACCCAAATCCACGGCGCATTGCCGCAGGTCGTGCTGCCCGAAGGGGCAACCTTCTTCCGGATGGATGTTCGCGACCTGGCGCGCAATCCGGAGCTGATCGAGGGGTGCGAGGCGGTCTATCACCTGGCGGCCGAGACCGGCACGGCGCAATCCATGTACCGCGTGCAAGACTATGTCGGCGTCAACGAGCTGGGGACCGCTGCCCTCATCGAAGCGATCGCTGCTGCCGATCGAAAGCCGAAGCGCGTGATCTTGGCCTCCAGCCGCAGCGTCTATGGCGAAGGAGCCTATGTCGCGCCGGGCCGGCCCGACGTGCTGATCCAGCCATCGCCGCGCACGCCGGAGCAGCTTGCCGCGAATGCCTGGGAACCGGTTGGCGCGGACGGATCCGCTCTTCAAGCGGTTCCGACGCCGGAAAACCTGCCTTTCTTCCCCGGCTCGATCTATGCAGCGACGAAGGCGTCTCAGGAATTGCTGCTGCGCGCGGCTGGCCCGGCGCTTGGTTTCAAGCCCGTCATCTTTCGATTCCAGAATGTCTATGGCGAGGGGCAGTCGCTCCAGAACCCCTATACCGGCATCATCTCGATTTTCTTCAACCGGGCGCGGCAGGGGATGGAAATCCCGGTCTATGAAGACGGCCTTGAATCGCGCGACTTCGTGCACGTGGACGATATCGTCGACGGTCTCGTCGCAGCGCTGGACGCCGATCTTCCGGACGGCGTCGTGATGAACTTGGGTGCGGGTGCGCCGACCACGGTTCTCGATCTTGTCCATCAGCTACTCGCCTCCGGGGGCTTCGACGTGCCGGTCCGCGTGACGGGTCAGTATCGCGTCGGCGATATCCGCCACTGCTTTGCCGATCTCACCGAGGCCCGCCGCTTGCTCGGGTTCGAGCCCAGGGTCTCGCTCGCCGACGGCCTTTCACGGTTCTGTGTCTGGGCGGGGTCACAGCCGGTCCATGTGGACAAATCGGAACAGGCCGCGGCCGAGCTGCGCGCGCGCAAGCTCATGGGGGCATGAGATGGACGACGTTGCGGCGCTTCGGGAAAATGTCGGTCCGGCAGAGCGCGGTCGCTCCCTGGCGGGGCAGCGCATTCTGTTCATCGCGGTGCGCGATTTCGGCTACGCGCAACAGATAACCGACGAGCTCCGCAGGCGCGGAGCGGAGGTCGACTATCTTCTCGATCGCCCCTTCGATACCCCGATCATGAGTGCTGCCACCCGCTATATGCGGCCTGCCATCATGCCCTTTGCCGACCGCTACTATTTCAGGAAATTGGCGGAACTGGGAAACAAGGAATATACGCAGGTCTTCGTGCTCAACGGGGTGACGGTATCGACGCGTCTGCTCGCCGCGTTGCGCGCACGCATGCCGCGCGCGCGCTTCCTGTTCTATATCTGGGATTCGATGCGCAACCGGCCATCGGCCCCGGCGCTCCTGCCTTATTTCGACGATAAGGTGACGTTCGATCCGGAAGCTGCCGAGCAATATGATATGCGGTTGCGGCCGCTATTCTTCGCGCCGGGCTTCGAGACACCGGCCGATGGTGAACCCGAATACGACCTGAGCTTCATCGGTACCGCCCATTCGGATCGGTATCATATCATTTCCACCCTAGGCGCGGCGCTGGGAACGGAGGTGAAGCCATACTGGTACTTGTTCCTCAAGGCGCCATGGGTGTTCTACGCCGAGAAGCTGATGAATCCGGCATTCAAGCGTGCCCGGCGGGATGATTTCAAGTACGAGACGCTGGGTTTCGCGAAGGTGCAGCAGGTATTCCGGAAATCGCGTGCGATCGTCGATATCGAGCATCCGCACCAGATGGGGCTGACGATGCGGACATTCGAAGCACTGGGTTCGGGGAAGAAGCTGATCACGACGAACACGCATGTGCGGGACTATCCCTTCTACGATTCCCAGAACATGCATGTGATCGATCGCGCCAATCCGAGCTTGCCGGATGAATTTCTGAAGACGCCCTATCGGCCGCTGCCACAAGAGCTGTATTATCAGTACAGCCTCGCCGGATGGGTGGACTCACTCATGGGTAGCGATGGTGCCGCGGGGACGGGGAACCCGAAATAATGGGGTTGATCGAGCTTCTGAAATCCGATCTCGAGCGCCATTATTTCTACACGGGGCGCGCGGGCAAGCGGCCGCGCAGCTATCACCTCTGGCGCAATTTCCTGGTGCCGCGCTGTGCCCCGGTGGGTATCTATCGCGTGTCGCGCTGGCTTCACGAAAAGCGATTGAGGCCGGTCGCCAAAGTGCTGACCTGGGTGAATTTCTATCTCCACGGCATTGAGATCGCATCGAATTGCGAGATCGGATCGCATTTCTACATGCCACACGCCTCGGGCACGGTCATCGGCGCCATGTCAATCGGGCACCATGCAGTCATCTACCATCAGGTGACGCTCGGCGCGAAGGAGATCATGTTCAGTTATGAGGGGAGGCCGGTCGTCGGCGACAATGTCTTCATCGCGTCCGGCGCGCGGGTGATCGGGGCGATCACGATCGGGGACGGATGCGTCATCGCCGCCAATGCCGTGGTGAACAAGTCAGCGCCGCCGAACAGCATGTTGGCGGGGGTTCCGGCCAAGCCGTCACCGCTGAAGCGACGCCCTAACGAGAGCTGAGCCCAGCCCGTGGCAAAGCGAGAGGGTGTCACCGTTCGGTCGGTGCCGGCTTCTTGCTGAGCCGGCCGGCCTGCAAGCCACCAATCCAGCGGATGGGCGGTAGCCGCGCAGCGTCGGCCGCAAGGGAGATTGACGACCCTCTGACCAGCGTATTCAGGCGCCGCGGAGCTGGCTGCGGCCGCATGCCGTGGCTTGCCTTTGACGAGGGTCCAGCGTAACCGAGCCGCTCGCAGGCCGCTCCCTTTAACTGGAGCGGGGGGATGAATCGCTCGATCCGATTGGTAGTGCTGGCATGCTCAATATTCGCTTGATCTTGGTGGGGTCTCTGCTGCTGAGCGGGTGTGCGTCCTCGCGCATTGAACCCGATGGCAGCGTCACCCGGCTCGAAGGCACCACGATGCCAGCGCCGGATCGTACGGACCTGACGGCAGTGGCGCGGCCCTATTATATCGGCCCGTTCGACGAGCTTTCGATCGACGTGGTGGGGATCAACGAAATTCCCCAGCGCGAGATTCAGGTGGATGCCAGCGGCAGGCTGAGCTTTCCGTTCGTCGGCACGATCGAGGCCAGCGGCAAGACTCCTGCGGAAGTCGCCAAGCTTATCGAGAATGGTCTTCGTGCGCGCTACATCCGCGATCCGCAAGTGACGATCAACCTCACCAAAACGGTCAGTCAGGTGGTGACTGTCGACGGGGAGGTGAAGGAGCCCGGCATGTACCCCGTGCTTGGTCACATGTCGCTGCTCCGTGCAGTCGCCGCGGCCAAGGGCACGACCGAATTTGCCAAGCTGGACGACGTGGTCGTGCTCCGGACGGTCCAGGGCAAGACCTATGCGGCGCTGTATAACCTGAAGGCGTTGCGGCAGGGGGCTTACGCAGACCCCGAGGTCTTCGCCAACGACATCGTGATGGTCGGTGACTCGCGTGCGCGTCACATTTTCAAGGACCTGCTCTCGGTCTTGCCGCTGCTGACGACGCCGCTGGTGGTGGCGCTGCAGTAACGAAGGGTCAGCGAAGGGGCGGCGAGCGCCGCTCCTTCCTCTGGCGGCCCATATCCGTGACAAACTGCGACCAGGCGCCGCTAACCGCGTGACGGACCGGGCTGGATCGTCGAATGCGCCGCGCGGCGATAGCGAAGCGCTGCCGCTATCGACTTAGTTGCCGGCGAGGCGCCCGGGCTCCGAAAGGCTGCTTTGGGCTTGCCGATAGACCCAGTCGACGAGGTTGTTGTCCGGGCGGAATTCGGGAACCAGCTCGTTCAGCTTGGATACCGCGGCGAGAACGTCGCGCGCGGCGATCGAGGCGTGGAGCTTGGCCAGCTGCGCGCTGAGCTCCTCCCACGCGATAAAATGCTCGTTCGCCTTCATGATGCGCGGGTGGCTGGTGAAGGCCGGATTGTTGCCGATCAGGAGCTCCTCATACAGCTTTTCACCCGGCCTCAGGCCGACAAAGGCTAGCTCGATATCGCCGTCCGGCGAGCTCGAATCCCTTATCTTCAGCCCGGAAAGCTCGATGATCTTCCGCGCGAGATCGATGATCTTGACCGGCTCACCCATGTCGAGCACGAAGACTTCACCGCCCTGGGCCATCGCACCGGCCTGGATGACCAGCTGTGCAGCCTCGGGAATGGTCATGAAATAGCGCGTGATATCAGGATGCGTGATCGTAACCGGACCGCCCGCCTGGATCTGGCGCCGGAACAGCGGGACCACCGATCCGCTCGAGCCCAGGACATTGCCGAAGCGAACCATGGAAAAGCACGTACCTGGTGAACTCGTCGCCATCGCTTGCAGCACTTGCTCCGCGAGCCGCTTGGTTGCGCCCATCACATTGGTTGGGCGGACGGCCTTGTCGGTGCTGATCAGGACGAATTGCGGCACGCCCGCCTCACGCGCCGCGGTGGCGACGGTCAACGTTCCGAACACGTTGTTCCACATCCCCTCGAGCGGATTGTGCTCGACCAGGGGCACATGCTTGTAGGCGGCGGCGTGGTATATCGTTTCCGGGTGCCACGCTTCGATGATGTCCCGCATCCGCGCCGCGTCGGACACTGAGGCAAGCAACGGGATGATCTCGACGGTGTCACCGCTCTTGCGCCGCCGCGCCTCGAGCTCGTGATGGATCGAGTACAACGCGACTTCGCTGCTATCCACGAGGAGCAGGGACGTCGGACGCGAGAACAGCACTTGCCGGCAAAGCTCGCTTCCGATGGAGCCGCCGGCGCCCGTTACCAGCACGACCTTGCCGCGGGTATTGCGTTCCAGCAGTTCCGGGTCCGGCGCCACGGCGTCACGACCGAGCAGGTCGTCGATCTCGAGCTCCCGGATTTCGCTCACTTCGACACGGCCGGCGGCGACATCGTCGAGGCCCGGAATCGTGCGAACCGCGATGCCTAGCTGGCGCGCCATCTCGATGATCTCGATGCGCCGGCGCCGGCTTGCCGAAGGGATTGCGAGCAGGACACATGTTACGTCCAGCCGCTCGACAAGCTCCTCGATCTCGGCCGGCGCATATATGCGGATGCCCATCAGCGATTGGCGGTGCAGATCTTCATTGTCGTCGATAAATCCGACGACGCGCATCGGCGTCGCGGCGAGCCCGCGATGGAGCTGCCTTCCGGCGGATCCGGCTCCGTAGATCAGCACGGCCTGGCGCGAAGCCGACTTGCGCAGCTGCGCATATCCGTCGCCAAGCAGCCAGGTGGCCATGACGCGAGAGGCCGCGACGAAAAGGAACAGCAACAGGGGCTGGATCACACCCACGGTGCGCGGAATGCTGTCGATATGGACGAGGGTGATGACGGATGCGTAGAGCGTACCGTAGACAATCGCCGCCTGTGCGAGGCTTATGAGGGCGGCCGAACCCGAATAGCGGAAAATCGCGCGGTAGAGGCCCGAGACAATGAAGATCGGGATCGCGAGAAGAATCGATACGACCACTGCCAGCCATTGCGCGCCCTGAAGCGAGACCCAGTCGCCGAGGCGAAGGTAAAGCGCAATCCAGACGCACAGTGCGCACATGCCGGCATCGGCGCCGACGGCAATCGCACGCTTGGCGACGCGTGGCAGTGCGAGAATACCCTTCGAGAGGCCTTCAATCATAAGAGGCTAGTTCCCCCGCTGGCTGGCACGACATGCCTTGCCAACCGCCGCGTCCAAAAAAGAGAATATGAGCCGATTGGCGCTGTGAAATAGCTGTGCCCGTGCTGGCCATGGCGGCCTCAAGGCCTCTTCAGGGCCGCATCGCCGCTGCCGGCCCCGAGCGCCGTCCGGATCAGTAGCTGCAGGTCAGATCGAAGCGAAGCGCGGGCACAATATTCCGCCTCGATCTCGGCAAGGCGCACCGGTTCGGACATGTCGACCCCCATCAGCTGCGCCGGACCGGTAATCCCCGGCAGATATTGAAGGACGCCGCGGATTCGGCGCGCCTCGATGAGTTCTTGCTGGCTGGGAAGGCAGGGCCGTGGGCCAATCAGCGACATTTGACCCACGAGCACATTGGCAAGCTGAGGCAGCTCGTCGAATTTAAGCTTGCGCAGGATTCGTCCCAATCGCGTGATCCGCGCTGCTCCGACCTGGTGGGAGGGCAGGTCTGCGGTGTCCGCGAACATGGTGCGCAGCTTCCACATGGGGAACACCCGGCCTTCCCGTCCAACCCGCCGCTGTATCAGCAGGGGGGCGCCAGACGATTCGAGGCGGATGGCGATCAGCAGCAGCATGCACAAGGGAACGGCGATCGGTGCCGCGGCCAAGCATAGTGCAACGTCGAGCACGCGTTTGGTGAAGCTGTGGGAAGGCATTTTGGAATCCGCTGTCTTCAAAACCATTTTACCCGATACGAGCTCGAGCAGCCACTAACCGGTTGAGGGCACCGCCGACGATTTGTACGGCGTCCTAGTGACTCGGGATCAAACATTCAACGTGGGCGAATTTTCAAATGCGAATCGCAGTGGTCGGAGCGGGAGGGTTCGTTGGGCGTCCCTTGGTCGAGCAGTTCGTCGCCGAAGGGCATGTGGTGGTGCCAATGGTGCGCAGTC
This sequence comes from Sphingomonas sp. KR3-1, assembly GCF_040049295.1. NCBI lineage: Bacteria > Pseudomonadati > Pseudomonadota > Alphaproteobacteria > Sphingomonadales > Sphingomonadaceae > Sphingomonas > Sphingomonas sp. KR3-1. Next base: position 467,866 of record NZ_JBDZDQ010000001.1, on the reverse strand, counting down.
CCCAGGGGCTGGCGAATGAGCGTGTAATTGACGATATCGTCTCTGCCGACTGGCCGTCGCTGCTTTCGGGTGTCGACGCGGTCGTCCATCTCGCCGCCCGCGTCCACATGATGCATGATACGGCCGAGGACCCGATGTCCGAATTCCGCCGCGTGAACACCGCAGGCACGCTGGCGCTGGCTGAGGCCGCAGCGAACGTCGGCGTGAAGCGCTTCATCTTCCTGAGCACGATCAAGGTGAATGGCGAGGCCACCCTGCCGGATCAGCCATTCCGATCCACCGACCTTCCCCAGGCAAGCGACCCCTATGGGATCAGCAAGCAGGAGGCCGAGGCGGCGCTTTTCGAGGTGGCCCGCAAGCGGGACATGGAGGTCACGGTCATTCGGCCGCCATTGATCTATGGTCCGGGCGTAAAGGGCAATCTGCGCTCACTGATAAAGGCCGTACGCAGCGGCATTCCCCTCCCGCTCGGCGGCATATCGGAAAACCGTCGCAGTCTGGTGGGGATCGATAATCTCATAAGTCTGATCGGCGTCGCGCTGACCCATCCCGGCGCAGCCAATGCCACCTTCCTCGTGTCTGACGGCGAGGATGTCTCGACGACCGGCCTCCTGAAGCTGCTGGCCGAGGCGATGGGAAAGAAGCCACGGTTGTTGCCTTTGCCCACAGGCGTCCTCAGCCTCATTGCGGGGCTCGCCGGGAAGAAGTCCGCTGTCGACCGGCTGGTCGGCAATCTCCAGGTCGATATTTCGGATTCACGTGAGAAGCTGGGTTGGACCCCGCCTGTCTCCCTCCGGGCGGGCTTGCGATCTGCAGTCGAAGACAGGGCGATTTAACGTGCCGGCCCGAAGCGGTTCGGCCTGACGGCTACCCGGCAAGCCGCAGCGGGGCGCCAGCGCCTGTGCTTGCGGGCTGATCCGGCCAGATGCCGCGCGTATCATAGACCTGCTTGTCGGCGCGTTCGTCGAGCGGGACGGACTTGAACACGTCGTGGTCGACCAGCACCACGAAGATGCCGCAGCTCTCGATCGCGCTGTCGATATCGATCAGTCCGGCGCCGGTGCCGTTGAACTGATCGGGCAGGGTGTTCGCATAGGGCTCGACGATCTGGATGCGCTCGCCGAAGCGCTCGGCCAGCGTCGCGGCGACCTTGAGCGCGGGGCTCTCGCGGAAATCGTCGATGTTCGCCTTGAAGGCGAGGCCGAGGCAGGCGACGCTCGCCTGCGGGTTCGATTCGATCATCGCGCCGGCATGGCCGATGACATAATCGGTCTTGCCGTCATTCACTTCACGGGCGGTGCGGATCAGTGGGGTCTGCTCGGGCGCGGCGCTGACCAGGAACCAGGGGTCGACCGCGATGCAGTGGCCGCCTACGCCCGGGCCCGGCGACAGGATGTTGACGCGCGGGTGGCGGTTGGCGAGGCGGATCACTTCCCAGACGTCGACGCCCATCTTCTCGGCGACGAGGCTCAGTTCGTTGGCGAAGGCGATGTTGACGTCGCGGAAAGCGTTCTCGGTGAGCTTGGTCATCTCCGCCGCCTTGGCGGTGGTGGTGACGCAGGCGCCGCGGACGAAGCGGCGATAGAATTGCAGCGCCTTGCGGGCGCAACGCGGGGTGATGCCGCCGATCACCCGGTCATTGTCGATCAGCTCGACGAGGATGCGGCCGGGCAGCACGCGCTCGGGGCAATAGGCAATGGCGACATCGGCGCTGCCCACGCAGTGACCGGGGATCTTGAGATCGGGGCGAAGCTGGGCGAGCAGCTCGGCAACCTTCTCGGTGGTGCCGACCGGCGAAGTCGATTCGAGGATCACCACGTCGCCGGTCTTGAGCGTGATCGCGACGTTGGTCGCAGCCTTGAGGACATAGCCGATATCGGGGGCGTGGTTCTCGCCGAAGGGCGTGGGGACGGCGATGACGAAGACGTCGGCCGGCTCGACCTGGAGCGAGGCGCGCAGGCTGCCGCGGGCGACGACGCCCGATACCAGACCGTCCAGGTCGATCTCCTCGATATGGACCTTGCCCGAATTCACAGTGTCGACCACCGACTGGTGGACGTCGACGCCAAGAACCTTCGCGCCGGTGCGCGCGATCACTGCCGCCGTAGGAAGCCCGATATAGCCGAGGCCGAGAACACAGACCTTGAGCTCAGAATCCGAAACCATGTGCGACGATCCCCGCAATCCGCTCGGACGCATGGCCGTCGCCGAACGGATTGTGGGCGCGGGCCATGGCCGAATGGGCGGAGGGTACGTCGAGGAGGGTTGAGATTTCGGAAACGATACGGTCGGGATCGGTGCCGACCAGCCTTGCAGTGCCGGCCACAACGCCTTCGGGGCGCTCGGTGGTCTCGCGCATCACCAGCACCGGCTTGCCAAGTGCGGGGGCCTCTTCCTGCACCCCGCCCGAATCGCTGAGCACGACATGGCAGAGTTCGAGCGCACGGATGAAGTGCGGATAATCGAGCGGCGCGATGCGGGCGACGTTGGGCCGCTCGCCCAGCACGCTTTCCATCGCCGCGACGACGTTGGGGTTGGGGTGCATCGGGAAGAGGATCGCGGTGTCTTCACGGTCCGCAATGCGGCCGAGCGCGCGCGCGATATCTTCCATGCCGCCGCCAAAATTCTCGCGGCGATGGGTGGTGACGAGGACGATGCGCTTGCCGGCGAAGCGAGCGGCGATCGGATCGAGCCCGGCGGCCAGTTCCGGCTCGGCCTCGATCCGGGCGCGCGTGGCGAGCAGCGCGTCGATCACCGTGTTGCCGGTGACATGGATCGTGGCGGGATCGATATTCTCGCGGCGCAGCGCGTCGGCGGCGGTGTCGGTCGGCGCGAAATGCTGGTCCGCGATCGGCGCGACGATGCGGCGGTTCACCTCTTCGGGCCAGGGCTGGTAGATGTCGCCCGAGCGCAGGCCTGCCTCGACATGGCTGACCGGTACCTTGCGATAATAGGCCGCGAGCGCCCCGACCATGGCGGTGGCGGTGTCGCCCTGGACGATCACCCGGTCGGGCTTTTCCTCGTCCATCACCTTGCCCAGGCCGGTGAGCAGCCGCGCGGTGAGCTGGTCGAGCGTCTGGCCCGGCTCCATCAGGTCGAGATCGATGTCCGGGGTCAGGCCTGCGATCGACAGCACCTGGTCCAGCAGCCCGCGATGCTGCGCGGTGACGCAGGTCCGGACGTCGAGCCCCGGCACGGCGGCGAGCGCACCAACGACGGGGAAGAGCTTGATCGCTTCGGGGCGAGTGCCGAAGATCAGGAGGACGCGCTTGCTAGTTCCAGTCATTCCCGCTCCCTTAGTGGCATCCCCTCACCATGTGGTTACGGCGGTGGAGATAATTGCGAAAGCGTGCGGCCACCGCTATTGGCGCACGACTGATTTGAAGAGGCATTTCCCGAATGACCATCAAGCCGCTGCGCAAGGCCGTGTTTCCCGTGGGCGGCCTGGGCACCCGCTTCCTGCCCGCCACCAAGGCGCTTCCCAAGGAAATGCTGCCGGTGGTCGATCGCCCGCTGATCCAGTACGCCGTGGACGAGGCGCTTGAAGCCGGCATCGAGCAGATGATCTTCGTCACCGGCCGCGGCAAGAGCGCGATCGAGGACCATTTCGACATCGCCTACGAGCTCGAGACGACGATGTCTGCCCGCGGCAAGTCGCTCGAGATCCTCGACGCGACTCGCCTCAAGCCCGGCGCGGTCGCCTATGTCCGCCAGCAGGAGCCGATGGGCCTGGGCCATGCGGTGTGGTGCGCCCGCGACATCGTCGGGGATGAGCCCTTCGCGGTGCTGCTCGCCGACGACTTCATGCTGGGCAAGCCCGGCTGCCTGAAGCAGATGGTCGACGCCTATAACCAGGTGGGCGGCAACTTGATCTGCGCGATGGAAGTCGCCGAGGAAGCCACCGACAAATATGGCATCATCACGCCGGGTGCCCGCAATGGCGCGCTCAGCGAAGTGAAGGGCCTGGTCGAGAAACCCCAGCGCGGCACCGCACCGTCGAACCTCGCCGTGATCGGCCGCTATATCCTGCAGCCCGAAGTGATGCGCGTGCTCGAAGGCCAGGAGAAGGGCGCGGGCGGCGAGATCCAGCTCACCGACGCGATGGCGCAGATGATCGGCTCGCAGCTGTTCCACGGCGTCACCTTCGACGGCGTGCGCTATGATTGCGGCGACAAGGCTGGCTTCATCCAGGCGAACATCGCGGTGGCGCTGGAACGCGAGGACATCGCACCGGCGATTCGCGATTTCATGACGAGCCGCTGTCCCGGCTGAGCCGCGGAAAGTCACAAAAGCATCGACATCTACGCGCGAGGGCGGCCCATCGCCCTCGATGCGCCATGGCGCGCTATTCCCAATGTCAAAGAGCGGCGGCACGAGCGCCGCGGCACGACGACATCAGAGGAAATCCTACATTGCAAGGCGACCTGTCCGAAATGGCGGCATCGGGCGCGTGACCCGGCCTCCCGCCTCCGATAGGCTGGCGGAAAGAGGGGGAAATCATGCGGACTATCAAGGCATTTGCAGGCCTGGTGCTGGCGATCGGAAGTCTCGCAAGCGCGCATGCTCAGGAAGCGGAATATCCGAGCGCGGTGGCAAGCTTCGCCAGGGTTTGCCTCGTTCCGGGCCTCAACCCCGCTGACCGGCTTGCCGCGCTGGCGGGCGACGCCGCCTGGAAGGAAGACGCGGCGCCGAGCGTCGACCTGGCGAAGATGAGCGTCTCGCGGGCGATCGACAAGAACTACAGCTTCGCCAAGCCGCAGAGCGTGCGCCAGTGGAGCGGGCAGATCGACGGCAAGCCGGCGCGTTTCGTGCTGGCGACGTTCGACGCCAAGAGCCGCTATCCCAACCTATGCGCGCTGGTACTCGAAGGGGTGCGCAACGCCTTGCCTTATTCGGATGAGACCAAGACGGCGTTCAAGGCATGGGGGATTGGCGGCAAGAGCGTCGATCTCGTCCATTATTTCGAGTTCGCCGGCAAGGTGGGGCCGGACAAGCATCCGGCGCGCGGCGAGATCTTCACGCGCTCCCTGGCCGGCCAGACCAAGGAAACCGCGCATCTCTACCTCGCCTATTGAGGCGGCGGCGCGCTGAAGCCCGGTCAGGGCTGAAGACGCCGGCCCGGAGACGGGCCCGCCCTTCGTTCAGGCGCGGACGATGTTGTCCGAAACCACGCCCGCGCGGGCGCAGGCGTTGCGGGTGTCGACGATCAGCCGGGCGTTGGCGGCCAGCCCCGCATAGTCCACCGAATCGTGATCGGTGGCGATCAGCACCGCGTCATACTTCGCGATCTCGGCCTCGTCCCAGGCCACGCCGTGGCGAAAATTGAGCGTCGGGTGCTCGCGGGTATTGTCGATCTGGGCGACGTGCGGGTCGTGGAAGTCGGCGGTGGCGCCGCGCGCCTCGATCATCTCCATCAGGCGCAGCGACGGGCTCTCGCGGATATCCTCGACATTCTTCTTGTAGGCGACGCCGAGCACCAGGATGCGCGCGCCGCGCAGGCCGCGGCCGAAGCGCGCGTCGAGCGTATCGGCCATCACCCGGACGACATGCTGCGGCATGTCCGCGTTGATCTGGCCAGCCAGCTCGATGAACTTGGTGTGCTGGTTGTACTCGCGCGCCTTCCAGGTGAGGTAGAACGGGTCGATCGGGATGCAGTGCCCGCCCAGGCCCGGGCCCGGATAGAAGGGCATGAAGCCGAACGGCTTGGACTTGGCCGCGTCGATCACTTCCCACACGTCGATGTCCATCGCGGTGAAGATCAGCTTGAGCTCGTTGACCAGCGCGATGTTGACCGCGCGGAAGACGTTCTCGGTGATCTTCACGGCCTCTGCCGTCGCGGCGGACGAGACCTGGATCACCTGGGGCACGATGTGGCGATAGACCGCGAGCGCCAGATTGGCGGAGACGGTGTCGTCGGCGCCGACAACCTTCGGGATCTTGGTGGTCGAGAAGGTCGGGTTGCCCGGGTCCTCGCGCTCGGGCGAATAGGCGAGGAAGAAGTCCTTGCCGGCGACGAGACCTTCGGCCTCGAGGATCGGCTGCATCACTTCCCTGGTGGTGCCGGGATAGGTCGTCGATTCGAGGATGACGAGCTGGCCGCGGCGCAGCGTCCTGGCGATCGCCCGGGTGGTCAGCTCGACATATTTGAGGTCGGGCTCGAGATGGCGGGTGAGCGGGGTGGGGACGCAGATCAGCACCACGTCCGCTTCGCCGAGCCGGCCGAGATCGGCGGTGGCGCGCAGCTTCTCGTTCTGCACCAGCGGCGCGATGCGGGCACCATCGATATGCTTGATGTAGCTCTCACCGGCGTCGAGCGCGTCGATCTTGGGCTGGTCGACGTCGAAGGCGAAGACGGGGCAGCCCGCTTCGCCAAAGGCGACGGCGAGCGGCAGGCCGACATAGCCCATGCCGATCACGCCGATGATCGCCGTGCCGCTTTCGATCCGCGCCTGCAGCTTCAAACCGTGGGCGGGCCATTCGATGCTCATAGAAACCCCAGTGAAATACGCTCTCGCGCCTTCATGCGGGGGCAGGAGTTTCAGTTTCGATAATGTTCGAGATACCATGCGACGAAGGCGGGGACGCCTTCGCTCGGCGGCGTGGCGGGCGCATAGCCGGTGAGTGCCTTGAGCAACGCGTGCGAGGCCTCGGTGGCGGGCACGTCGCCCTGCTGCATCGGCATGAAGTTCTTGATCGCCTGCCGGCCGAGCGCGCGCTCGATCTCGCCGATATAGTCCATCAGCTGGGTCTGCTGGCCGGCACCGATATTGACGACGCGGAAGGGGGCGACGGGGGAGAGGCTGTCGCCCTCCACCGGCGTGTCGCCCGGTACCGCCTCGGTCAGCCGCACGATCGATTCCGCGAGGTCTTCCACATAGGTGAAGTCGCGGACCATGTTGCCGTTGTTGTAGACATCGATCGGCTCGCCGGCGAGCGTCGCCTTGGTGAACTTGAACAGCGCCATGTCCGGCCGGCCCCAGGGGCCATAGACCGTGAAGAAGCGGAAGAAGGTCATCGGCGTCTTGAAGAGATGCGCATAGCTGTGCCCCATCAGCTCGGTCGCGCCCTTGGTGGCGGCGTAGAAGCTCAAGGGGGTGGCGGTGCGCTGCGTCTCGGTGAACGGCATGTCGGTGTTGGCGCCATAGACCGAGCTGGTCGAGGCCGCGAGCAGGTGGCCGGTCCTGTGCTGGCGGGCCAGCTCCAGCACGTTGAAGGTGCCGATCAGGTTCGCCGCGACATAGGATTCCGGGTTGTCGATAGAGTGCCGCACGCCCGCTTGCGCGGCGAGGTGGATCACCACATCGGGCTGGAACTCGGCCCAGGCCTCGCCGAACGCGGCCATGTCGTCGATCGAGACGCGGGCAGCCGTGAAGTCCGGGTGGTTCGACAGAATGTCGTTGCGCGCTTCCTTGAGCGCGACGTCGTAATAGGCGCTGAAATTGTCGACGCCGAGCACGGTGGCGCCGCGCTGGAGGAGCTTGCTGGCGGTGTGGAAGCCGATGAAGCCGGCCGAGCCGGTAACCAGGACGCGCGTCATGCGGCGCGACGTGCCTCAAGGCGGCGGCGAAGTCCAGTCAGGTGCCGCAGGCGGGGCAGCCGGGGTCCTTGGGCAAGGTGAGGGTGCGGAAGCGGAAGGCGAGCGCATCGACGAGGAGGAGCTTGCCTGCAGGGTCCTCGCCGAAGGGGACGATCGCGCGGAGCGCCTCGAGCGCGGCGAGGCTGCCCATCACGCCGGTGAGCGCGCCGAGCACGCCCTGTTCGGCGCAGCTGATGCCGGGGCGCTCGGGATCGTGGCCGACGAAGCAGCGGTAGCAGGGCTTGCCCGCCTCCCAGCCGCGGAACACGCCGAGCTGTCCCTCGAACTCGGAGACGGCGGCGGAGACCAGGGGAACGCGGTGGCGCAGCGTGGCATCCGCGACGGCGAGGCGGGTGGCGAAATTGTCGCACCCGTCGAGGATCACATGGGGGCGGAAGTCGTCGATCAGCGCGGCGGCATTGTCGGCATCGATTCGCTGCTCGAAGCCGGTGAAGGCGATCTCCGGATTGAGCGCGGCGACGCGGCTGCGGGCGGCCTGGGCCTTGGGCTGGCCGACATCGGCGGTAGCGTAGAGCGTCTGGCGCTGGAGGTTGGAGAGCGAGACGGTGTCGTCATCGACCACGCCGAGTGTGCCGATACCGGCGGCCGCGAGATATTCGATTGCCGGCGAGCCGATACCGCCCGCACCGATCACCAGCACGCGCGCTGCCTTCAGCCGCATCTGCCCGCCTCCGCCGATCTCGCGCAGCACGATGTGACGGGCGTAGCGCTCCAGCTCCGCGTCGGTGAGGCTCATTTGGTCCAGGTGAAGGTGAGCGTCGCGCGGTACCATTGCTCGCCGGCACCGGGGCGCGGGAGCAGATTGTTGCGTGCGAAGCCGGCGGCGAGCGCCGCGGCATATTGCTCGACCGAGGGGCAGCTGATCGCGCGCGGCACGGTGGTGCGGATCGCGCCATTTTCGTCGACCAGCACCGCGACCGGCACGGCGAGCTCGCCCGGCTTGTCGGTCCTGCACTTGCGCAGCGTCACTTCGCGCTGGACGAAGCCGTGCATCTCGGGCGTGACCAGCGGCGGCGCGCGCCAGGGCAGGGGCGGCAGCGCGTCCCAGTCGAGCGGCGCGGTCTGCGCGGCGGCGAGGAGCAGCAGGCCGATCATCTGCCGGTAGACCCAAAGCCGCCGCTGCCGCGCACGGTCTCGTCGAGCGAGGCGACTTCGTCGAGATCGGCGTGCTGGACCGGCGCCGGCACCAGCTGCGCGATCCGCTCGCCGCGGGCGATCGGGAAGGGCGCGTCGCCGAGATTGGCGAGGATCACCTTCACTTCGCCGCGATAGTCGCTGTCGATCGTGCCGGGCGTGTTGAGGCAGGTAATGCCGTGCTTGAGCGCGAGGCCCGAGCGCGGGCGGACCTGGACCTCATAGCCCGGCGGAATCGCCATGGCGAAGCCGGTGGCCACGGCATGACGCGCGCCGGGGGCAAGGACCAGGTCCTCGGCCGCGACCACGTCCATGCCCGCCGCGCCCGCGGTCGCATAGGCCGGGAGCGGCAGGCCCTCGCCATGGGGCAGGCGCTGAACGGCGATACGGATCGGAGCGAGCATCAGGACTTTCCAGGAAGGGCGCCGGCAAGGCGCTGGAGCGCGGAGAGCACTTCGGGATCGCCGAGCAGCTCGTGATCCTTGCCGGGGATGATACGGAAATCGGTGGCGATGCCACGCAGCGACAGCGCCTCGGCATAGAGGCGCGAGAAGCGCAGCGGCGTGGTCTTGTCGTCGGCGCCGACCAGCACGGCGGCGCGCAGCGGCGGCGACATGCCGCCGACGAGCTTGACCGGGTCGAGGCTGGTCACCGGCGCATCCCATAGGGGCGTGGGCGAGACGGTCTTCATATGCTGGCGCCACTCGGGCAGCGCGCAGGGGCAGGAGACAAGAACGATGCCGTCGACCAGGTTCGGATGGGTCGCGGCGAGGTCCGCGGCCATCGCGGCGCCACCCGAATGGCCGACCAGCACGGTGCGCGCCAGGCCGTAGCGGTGCTGGAGACGCCGGACGGTTTCGGCGACTGCATCTATACGGTCGGCGGTATAATTGTCGCCGGTGGTCTGGCCGCGCTCGCCGGGCGAGCGGTGGCCCTGCGGGTCTTCATAGCCGGGGCGGAGCAGCGCGACGGCGATGCTGTTCGGAACCGCCGCACTGGCGGTTCTGGCGAACGCATATTGATAGTCCGGCTTGGCGAAAGGCGCGTCGCCGTGGAGCACGACGATCAGCGTGCGCACCTGCCTGGCCGGGATATTGCCGAAACTCTGGGTGTATAGGCTTGCGGCCGGAGCGGCCGGCGAAGTGCCGGGGCCAGTGGCAGGCGCGCAGGCAGCGAGGCCCGCGCCGAGCAGCAGCGCCAGCTTAGAGCGCATCGGCGATACGCGCTGCAAGCCGGCGGGCGACTTCGTCCTTGGGCAGGCTTTCCCAGCTTTCGACACCGTCGGCGGTGACGAGATGGATGGCATTGGCTTCACCGCCCATCACATCGCCCGAAACATCGTTGGCGACAATCCAGTCCGCGCCCTTGCGATTCCTTTTCGCGGTGGCATGTTCGACGACCTGCTCGGTTTCCGCGGCGAAGCCCACCACCAGCCCCGGCCGGCGCGGGCTGGCGGCGAGCATGGCGAGGATGTCGGGGTTCTCGGAAAGCTCGAGCGTCGGCGGGGCGCCGCCCTGCTTCTTGATCTTCTGCGCAGCCGCCTCGGCGCGCCAGTCGCCAACGGCGGCGACCATCACCGCGGCATCGGCGGGCAGCGCTTGCGCCACGGCATTGGCCATTTCCTGCGCGGTCTCGACATCGACGCGCGTCACGCCGGGCGGCGTGGCGAGGGCAACCGGGCCGGACACGAGCGTGACCCTCGCCCCTAAAGCGGCGAGCGCGCCGGCAATGGCATAGCCCTGCTTCCCCGAGGAGCGATTGGCGATGTAGCGCACCGGGTCGATCGGCTCGTGGGTGGGGCCGGCGGTGACGAGGATGTGCTTGCCGGTGAGTGTCTGCCCCTCCCCGGAAGGGGCAGGGCTACCGTGCGAAGCATGGTGGAGGGGGAGATCCGTAGGCGACGATATTTGTGGAGAGCCCCCTCCACCAAGCCGCTGCGAGTCTTGGTCCCCCTCCCCGTGCCGGGGAGGATCGAAGAAGGTCTGCACCGCCTCCAGGATCGCCTCGGGCTCGGGCAGGCGGCCCGGGCCATATTCGCCGCAGGCCATCGGGCCCTCGTCCGGCTCGAGCACCGTGACGCCGTCGCCGCGCAGCGTGGCGACGTTGCGGCGGGTGGCGGCGTGCTGCCACATGCGGACGTTCATCGCCGGGGCCGCGAGCACGGGCTTGTCGGTGGCGAGCAGCAGCGTGGTGGCGAGATCGTCGGCGATGCCCGCGGCCATCTTGGCCATCAGATCGGCGGTGGCGGGGGCGACAACGACGAGATCTGCCTCGCGGCTGAGCTGGATATGGCCCATCTCGGCCTCGTCCTTGAGGTCGAACAGGTTGGTGTAGACCTGGTTCTCGCTGAGCGCGGCGAGCGTCATCGGGGTGACGAAATGCTGGCCACCGGCGGTGAGCACGCACTTCACCTCGATTCCAGCCTTGCGGCACAGGCGGATCAGCTCGCAGGCCTTGTAGGCCGCGATGCCGCCGCCGACGATCAGGAGGATGCGCGTGATCATCGGCTCCAGCTCCGATGGCGAATGCGAAAGGCAGTGGCGCCGCCGACCAGCCCGCAGGTGAGGAAGAAGGCGGGCGCTATCAGCGTACGATAGTCGAACAGCGGCGCGCCCTCCACGGGATCGCCCATATTGGCGGCGAGCAGGCCGAACAAGGCGAGCGGGCTGCTTACCATCAGCCCGGCGATCAGCCAGGCGCGGAGCGATCGGCGAGTGTTCCCGGCTTCGGCAAAGTGCATGATCGCGACGAGCAACAGCATCATCACGCCGGCGCCGGCCACGGCATAGAGCAGGAAATTCGGCGCGAACTGCAGCGCGGCGCCGAGCGCGGCACCCGAGGTCATCACCAAGATCATGCCGAGATGGCTGAGGAGCGCGAAGGCGGCAATGGCGAACGCGCCGCCCAGCCAGGCGGAGGAGAGGGAGGCCGGAGGCCGATCGCTGCCGTTCATCGCACTACCTTTGTCACGGTGATCCTACGCCTGTCGAGCGCCTGGCGGAACAGGTCGCGCAGGGCATCGGGCACGAAGGCCAGGCCGATCAGCGAGAGCGGGGCGACCATCAGCGCCCAGTAGAAGGTGTCGGGCCGGGCGAACAGCGCCAGCGCGACGCCATACGCGGCCAGCGTGAGGAAGACGCGGCCGGCGGCCTGATCGCGCCAGCCCGCCCAGCCGAACAGCGAAAGGGTGAACAGCAGCACCGCCAGCGCCATCGGGAAGAGCTGTAGCGCGGTCGACAGCACCATCGCCTTGGCGAAGAAGCCATAGCCGCCCAGGCCCGTCCAGCCGGGCGAGGCCGGGTCCGCGGCGGTGGTGACCTGGCCCACGGCATGTGCGTGGAAGCCAAGCGCGACCGCGAGACAGGCGAGCGCCACGCCCCAGCCGATCGCCTCGCGCCGCTGGCCCTCGAACCAGGCGGTGGCGAGCATGACGAGGGCGAACAGCGCGGCGGTCTCGCGGATCAGCATCGCGACCAGCGCGATGCCGACCGCCTCGATCCAGCGGCCCGGCTTGCGGATGCCGAGCGCCAGCGCGACGAGCAGCCCGGCCCAGATCTCGTGGAACGCCCAGAGATCGGGCTGGACGAAGGCCATCAGCCCGCCGAACAGCAGGGTGAGGCCGATCGCCACCGGCGGCCAGCGCGTCATGCCGGCGCGAAGCTTGATCGCCCAGACGGCGAAGACCGAGAAGACGAGCAGATAGAGCAGGCCGAGGATCACGGGGCGCGGCAGGTGCGCCTGCGTCATCGCGAGGCCAGGCAGGCGGAAGGTGACGAAGGGGCGCAGGGGGTAGTTGCCGGCGCGTAGCGCGTCCGCGGTGACTTCGTAATAGGGGCCGCCATGCTGCACGCCGGCGACGATGCTCTCATAGAGCACGACATCGCTCTGGTCGTCGGCGCGCTTGGTGGGATCGTGGCTGACCGCGGGCGGTCCGATGGCGATCAGCGCAGTCAGCGAGAGCAGTAGGAACAGCGCAAGCACGCCCAGAACGACCCGGGCGCGCGAGCGGCTGAACGCGGCAAAGCGCGTCGGTTCCGCCAGCCACTGGACCGCGGGCAGCTTCACGACAGGAAATACATCATGATCGCAGCGCCGACCGCGCCGGAGAACACCGCGACCAGCGCATAGCGCCAGCCGCCGACGACGCGGATCCGCTCGATCTCCTTGAGCGGCGGCGAGGGCGGGGCGCCGCCAGGGGCAGGGAAGCGCAGCTCGATGTTGCGGATCAGATCGGGCAGGCGGGCGAGGGTTCGGATGTCCTCGACCAGCCGGTCGGCGATCTTGGCCTCGGGGCCCAGCTCGGTGCGAATCCATTCGCGCACGAACGGGGCGGAGACGTCCCACAAATTGATATCGGGATCGAGTGTGCGCGCCACGCCCTCGACCATCACCATCGTCTTCTGGAGCAGCAGGAGATGCGGCTGGGTCTGCATGTCGAAGTCGCGGGTGATCGAGAACAGCCCGTCGAGCATCGCGCCCATCGACATGTCCTTGACCGGCAGGCCGCGCATCGGCTCGCCGACCGCACGCAAGGCGGTGGCGAACTCGGCGACATTGTGGTGCGGGGGCACGTAACCGGCTTCGAAATGGATCTCGGCGACGCGCTTGTAGTTGCCGGTGATCAGCCCGTAGAGAATCTCGGCGAGCCAGACGCGGGCGCGGCGATCGATCCGGCCCATGATGCCGAAATCGATCGCGGCGATGCGGCCGTCGGGGAGCGCGAACAGGTTGCCCTGGTGCATGTCGGCGTGGAAGAAGCCCTCGGCGATCGCCTGGCGCAGGAACGCCTTGATCAGCCGGCTGGCGAGGATCGTGGTGTCGTGGCCGGCCTCGACCAGCCGCTCGACATGCGAGAGCTTGATGCCGTCGATCCACTCGAGCACCAGCACCTTGCCGGTGGTGCGCTGCCAGTCGATCTGCGGGACCATGAAATCGGGCTCGGCCTGCATGCCCTCGGCCAGCTCCGAGGCGGAAGCGGCTTCGCGGCGCAGGTCGAGCTCGCGTGCGGTCCAGCGCTTGAAGGTCTCGATGACCAGGCGGGGGCGCAGGCGCGAGGCTTCGCCACCCATGCTCTCGACCTGGGCGGCGGCCCATTCATAGGTGTCGATCGCCTTGGCGAATTCGGTCTCGATGCCCGGGCGCAACACCTTGACCGCGACCTGGCGGCCATCGGTGGTGATCGCGCGGTGGACCTGCGCGATCGAGGCGGCGCCGACGGGATGCTCATCGAACGCGGCGAAGAAGGTCTCGAGCGGGCGGCCGTAGCTTGCCTCGATTCGCTGGCGGATCACCGGGAAGGGCAGCGGCGGCAGCGCGTCCTGCAGGCGGAGCAGGTCGTGCGCGGCCTCGTCGCCGACCAGGTCCGGGCGGGTAGCGAGCGTCTGGCCGAGCTTGATCGCCGCGGGGCCGATCGCCTGGAAGGCATCGGCGTAGCGCGGCACCTTGGGCACGCGCGCGCCGAAACGGGCGATGCGCGCCACGCGGCGAACCTGCTTGGGCGTGTGCGGGTCCTGCTCGATGCCGCGCAGCGCGCCGTGACGCGCCAGGATGCGGCCCCATTTGAGCAGGCGCCAGAGATGGACGGCGGGTGCGGTCATGCGAGGCTAGCCCCTTCCCTTCAGGGGAGGGGTTGGGGTGGGGCAGTGCCACAGGCGCCGGGCTCGGTGAGACGGACAGGCCCCACCCCAAACCCCTCCCCTGAAGGGGAGGGGCCTAAGAAGGTCGGCCATCAAATCTTCCAGCCCGAATGGATCGCGACCAGCCCGCCGAGCAGCGGCTCGACCTTGGTCTGGGTGAAGCCGGCCTCGCGGATCATCCGCTCGAACTCGGGCATCGGCGGGAAGCGGCGGATCGATTCGATCAGGTAGCGATAGCTCTCCGCATCGCCGGCGAGAAGCTGGCCGAGCTTGGGGACGAGCTTGTGCGAATAGGCGTCATAGACTTCGGCGAAGCCCGGCCACTGGGTGGTCGAGAATTCCAGGACGAAAAGCCGGCCGCCGCGTTTCAGGACGCGGTGCGCCTCGCGGAGCGCCTTGGGGATGTCGGTGACGTTGCGGATGCCGAAGGCGATCGTATAGGCATCGAAGAACTTGTCGGGCCATTGCAGCGTCTCGGCATTGGCCTCGCTCCAGACGAGGCCGTCGATCCCGCGCTCGGCGGCGCGCTCGACGCCGACGGCGAGCATCTCGGGATTGATGTCGGCGACGGTGATCGCCGCGCCCGAAGGGGCCATGCGGAAGGCGATGTCGCCGGTGCCGCCGGCCATGTCGAGGATGTGCTCGCCGGCGCGCGGCTTCACCCGGCGGACGAACTTGTCCTTCCACAGGCGGTGGAGGCCGCCCGACATGGCATCGTTCATCAGGTCGTATTTGGCCGCGACGCTGGAGAAGACCTCGCCGACGCGGCGGGTCTTTTCCTCGGGGGCCACGTCTTCGTAGCCGAAGGAGACGGTGTCGGTCATGCGAGCGGCTCTAGCGGGCGTTTCTCGACGAAGGAAGGGCTGGCGGCTAGGGAGGGCATATGCCTGAGCTGCCCGAAGTAGAGACGACCGTCCGAGGCCTGGAGCCCGTGCTCCAGGGCGAGACGATCACCCGCGTCACCCTGCACCGCGCCGACCTGCGCCGGCCCTTCCCCGAAGGGCTGGGCCAGCGGCTGACCGGGGCGACGGTCACCGGGCTGGGGCGGCGCGCCAAATATGGGCTGATCGAGACAAATCGGGGGGATACGCTGATCTTCCATCTCGGCATGTCCGGGCGCTGGCGGATCGACCCCGAGGAGATCGGCAAGCACGACCATATGGTGCTGGAGACCGGACACCACCGGCTCGCGCTCAACGATCCGCGGCGATTCGGCTCGGTCGACCTGGTGCCGACCGCGGAGCTGGCGGCCTGGCCGGCCTTTGCTGCGCTCGGGCCCGAGCCGCTGGGGCCGGACTTCACCGCGGCGCATCTCGCGCGGGTGTTCAAGGGGCGGGTGGCGCCGGTGAAGGCGCTGCTGCTCGACCAGCGCGTGGTGGCGGGTCTTGGCAATATCTATGTGTGCGAGGCGCTCTACCTCGCGCGGATCTCGCCGGTGCGGGAAGCGGGGACGATCTCGAAGGCGCAGCTCGAGAAGCTGGTGACGGCGATTCGCGAGGTGCTGGAGAGCGCGATCGCCGCGGGCGGCTCGACGATTCGCGACTATGCCCGGCCGGACGGCGAGCTCGGCTATTTCGCCAAGGAATGGCGGGTATATGGGCGCGAAGGCGAGCCCTGTGGCTGTGGCGGGCTGGTCGAGCGGCGGGTGGATTCGGGCCGTTCGACCTTTTGGTGCCCGAAATGCCAGTCCTAAAGGTTGACCCGAATCGCGGGTAGCGTTAAGGGGCCCGTCTTTCCGGGCGTGGAGGCATGTTCCCCGCGCCCTAAACATTTACGAGCTAGGAACGAGACGGCATGGCGAATACGCCGCAAGCGAAGAAGCGTATCCGGCGCAACGCGCGTCGTGCGGAGATCAACGGCACCCGCGTGAGCCGCATCCGCACCTTCGTGAAGAAGGTCGAGTCGGCCCTCGAAGCCGGCGACAAGACTGCGGCCGCTGCCGCGCTCGCCGCCGCGCAGCCGGAAATGGCGCGCGGCGTTGCCAAGGGCGTGCTCCACAAGAACACGGCCTCGCGCAAGTTTGCGCGTCTCAACAAGCGCGTCGAAGCGCTGGCATAATCGTAACTTTTCCGTAACAAACGCCCCGCGGGACCCCGGTTCCGCGGGGTTTTTGTCGTGTTTTTCGGGCGATGCGGAACGAATCATGGTTACGATCCTGGAACCCTAGGAAACGCGCGAGTCGCATCGGGTTGGCCATGTTGAAACCGGTGTTCCGCGGGATAAAATCTTTGGATTTCAGGGGTGTATAAAGGGGGTGCCACGCATTTCCGTGGGTTAGGGCGAGTCAACAAAACTATTTCAGAATCTTTACATCCCGCCCCCTTGCTCGACTCGAAAAACCGTCCCTAAAACAGACCTCCCAGGCGAGATTCGCCGGGGTATCCGGGGGGCGAGCTCACTCGGGTGTACGGCCCACTGCACCATGACCGGGGATGTCCGGTGCGGGCGGGCTTCATGTCGGATCGAATTGGCGCGCGGGATGCAGACAGCTTCCCGCGAAGGAGGGGTGCGTCACGGTGACTCAGGTTCAAGCCTTGGAGCGGGACGGAATGGAAGCTGCGGTTGCCAAGGCATGGTCGCATGTGCGCGCGAACCTGCGCCGCTCCGCGGGCCAGCGCCTTTTCGACCAGTGGCTGAAGCCGGTGGTCCTGATCGAAGGCAGCGACGCCGAGATCGTGCGCCTGGGCCTGCCGTCGGCGTTCATGACCCAGTGGGTCAAGAATCACTATGCCGAGCGGCTGCTGCTCGAGTTCCGCGGCCAGATCCCGGCGGTGCGCAACGTGTCGATCGAGACGATCGCCGAGGAGCCCAAGCGCGTCCTGAGCGCGGCACCGGCGGCGAGCGCCGATGCGGCGCCAGTGGCTGCGGCGACCTCCGCGCCGGCCGAGCGCCCGCAGTTCGACCCGCGCTTCAACTTCGAGCGCTTCGTGATCGACGCGACCAATCGCGTCGCCTGCAACGCCGCCAAGGCGATGGCCGAGCCGGGCAGCCCGCGCTTCAGCCCGCTCTACCTCCACGCCGGCACGGGCCAGGGCAAGACGCACCTGATGCACGCGATCGGCCATGCGTTCCTGGAAGCCAATCCGGAAGCGACTGCGATCTACGTGACCGCCGAGCGCTTCATGTTCGAGTTCGTCCAGGCGCTGCGCAACAAGGACACGCACGCGTTCAAGGCGCGGCTGCGCTCGGTGGACCTGCTGATGATCGACGATCTGCAGTTCATCGGCGGCAAGGACGCGACGCAGCAGGAATTCTTCCACACCGTCAACGAGTTCATGTCCTCGGGCAAGAAGCTGGTGATCGCGGCGGACCGCGCGCCCCAGGCGCTCGAGGGCTTCGAGCCGCGCCTTGCCGGGCGCCTAGCATCGGGCCTGGTCGCGGACATCAAGCCGGCCGAGCTCGAGCTGCGCCGCGCGATCGTCGGCCGCAAGCTGATGGACATGCCGGCGGTGACGATGCCGCACGAAGTGATGGACCTGCTCGCCGCACGGATCACCACCAACGTCCGCGAGCTCGAAGGCGCGCTCAACCGCCTCGTCGCCTATGCCCAGCTCAACGGCGAGGTCATCACGATCGACTTCGCCACCAATGTTCTCGGCGAAGTGCTGCGGTCGGCGCAGCGCCGGATCACGATCGACGAGATCCAGCGCGCGGTCTCGGCGCATTTCGAGGTCAAGCAGATCGACCTGATCTCCGAGCGCCGCGCCGTGGCGATCGCCCGGCCGCGCCAGATCGCGATGTACCTGGCGAAGCGCCTGACCACGCGCTCGCTGCCCGAGATCGGCCGCAAGTTCGGCAACCGCGACCATTCGACCGTGATCCACGCGGTCAAGCGGATCGAGGAGCTGCGCGGCAAGGACGTCGAGATCGACACCGCGGTGCGCACGCTGATGCGCACGCTCGAAGGCTAAGCGGGGGATATAATCCCTCCCGTCCCCCGGGAGGGCAGGGTGGAGGAGCTGAGAGCGGGGCAACGCAGATCGGTCACGCCTCCACCCTGATTATCGAAAAGGCCGGGGCCCAAGGGGCTCCGGCCTTTTTATGTCTAGACATAATCGCCAGGCGGTTCGCTCAGGGCACCAGCTTGAAATAATAGCTGTAGTTGCGCGCTGCGCCGCTGACCGTGACGTTGTTGATCGTCACGTCATAGATGGTGTTGGCGGTGAGCCCGGCCACGTTCCACTGCACGCTGTTGGGCAGGCCATAGCCCTCATTGTCCCAGGACTGGTTCGACACGGTGAGCATCGCGCCGCCGCGCGCCTTCACGGTGATGACCGCGTTGGCGAAGCTCACCGAGCTGTTCGCGCCGAAGTTCGAGGTCTTGTTGGCGATCACGCTGAACGATAGCAGCGCCGAGGTGTCGAAATATTTCGCCGGATAATCCTGGAACGGATAGGCGACATAATCGGGCAGCGGGCCGGCGGTGTTCTGGGTGGAGTTGATCACCTTGATCGACGCGCCGTCGGCACGGTTGCTCGTCTGCCAGGTGCCGGCGACGCGGCCATAGGCGATCGTCGAGAGGAACGGATAGAGCAGCCAGCGGCGGTGGCCGATATTGTTGGCCGTGACGTTGTTGGTGTCAGTGAGCCAGCCGATCATGATGTCGGCGTCCTGCGAATAGCGCAGCCCGCCGGTTCCCAGATAGATGTTGCTCTGCCCCGCGGCGGTGGCGCCCGCCGAGGTGTAGCACAGCCAGCTCGTCGGCGGATTGTGGCTGAGCGCGCCATTGGCGGCCATCATCAGCGCCGATTGCTGGACGGCGGGCTCGTCCGCCGGCGCATAGGTGACCGCCGGCAGGTTGTGGTGGGCGCGGATATCGTTGAGCGTCGCCAGCACGCGCTGCGCCACTTCGGGCTTGAGCGTGCCCGCCTGGCAGGCGGCGATGTTCGGTTGGGCCGAATAGAGCAAAGCGATCGAGCTGAAGAAATCGGCGCCGCTGGCCGGCTCGCTGCTGACCGGGGTGGGCGTGGGCGAGACGGTCGGCGTGGGCGTCGGGGTCGACCCCGGTGCGGGCGTCGGCGTAGGAGTGACGACAGTGCCGCCGCCATCCGAACCACTACCACCGCCGCCACTACTACAGGCTGCAAGGGCGCTCCCGAGGAGCAACACGGGAATCAGTCTACGCATGGGCACTCTCCGCGCTCAGAAACCCGGGGGTATGCGTAAGGGTTCCCCGGCGAAGATAGTGAACCATCCGTAACGGTTCCGCGCCTCGCCGGAGAAGATGCAGCATCAGACCTGCAGGCCGACGGCTCGCTGGGCCGCGAGCAGCGTCGGCGCGGCGAGCGCCGTGGCGCGCTCCGCCCCCCGGGCAAGCTGCGCGCCCACCGCGGCACGGTCGCCGAGCAGCTGGTCAAGCCGCGCGCGCACCGGGGACAGCACCGAGATGGCGAGATCGGCCAGCGCCGGCTTGAACGCGCCGAAGCCCTGGCCCGCGAACTCGGCGACGACCGACTGGGGATCGCGGTCCGACAGCGCGGCGAAGATCGTCACCAGGTTCTTCGCCTCCGGGCGCTCGGCAAGCGCATCGAACGAATCGGGCAGGGGCTCGGGATCGGTCTTCGCCTTCTTGAACTTCTGCGCGATCGTGTCGTCATCGTCGGACAGGTTGATGCGCGAGAGGTCCGACGGATCGGACTTGCTCATCTTTGCGCTCCCGTCGCGCAGGCTCATGATCCGCGGCGCCGCCTTGGAGATGAACGGCTCGGGCAGGGGAAACAGATCGACTGCATAGTCGGTGTTGAACTTGGCCGCGATGTCGCGCGCCAGCTCGAGATGCTGCTTCTGGTCCTCGCCCACCGGCACGTGCGTCGCCTTGTAGACCAGCACGTCGGCGGCCTGGAGCACCGGATAGGTGAACAGGCCGACGCTCGCGCCCTCGCGGTTCTTGCCGGCCTTGTCCTTCCACTGGGTCATGCGGTTGAGCCAGCCCATGCGCGCGGTGCCGTTGAGGATCCAGCACAGCTCGGCATGCGCGGGAACGCGCGCCTGGTTGAACAGGATGGCGCGATCATCGATGCCCGACGCCAGCAGCGTCGCGGCCATCTCGATCGTCGAATTGGCGAGCTCCTGGGGGCTGATATTGCCCGTCAGCGCATGGAGATCGGCGAGGAAGAACAGGCATTCCCCCTGGTCCTGCATCGCCACCCAGTTCTTGATCGCCCCAAGGTAGTTGCCGAGGTGGAGATTGCCGGTGGTCTGGATGCCGGAGACGACGCGCATGTATTTTCCTTCCACGCCCGGGCTGACCGTTCGGCCTTTGGACGGGCCGCGGGTCCGAGACGGCGGGGACGCAGCCGCACAATGATGCCAGGGACGGGGACGCTCTAGCGACGCGTAGGGCCGGGGGGAAGCGGTGCTTTCAGCCGCTTGCGAAGGGCCAGATCGCGAATTAGCGTCCGCCTGGTTAACAGGGGGGGATATCCAATGCGTAAGGTTCTTGGCGCGCTCGCTGCGGGCGCCGTCTTCATTGCCGTGCCCAGCGCCGCCCAGACTGCCGGGAAAACGGTGCAGCTGAGCAAGGTCGTGATGGACACCGAGACGCCGATCAAGGGCAAGATCAAGGGCGGCACGCTGTGCGTGTTCCCGTCCAAGTGGAAGCTCAACGGCGAGAAGAAGACGCAGGACTATGAGCGTTTCGACCGGCTGTTCTCGGAGCGGATGAAGGCGCGCGGGTTCGCGCCGATCACCACCTCGGCGGACATGTTCGCTGGCGCTAGCGATCAGAACAAGGCCGATTATCTGTTCGGCGCCACAGTGAAGCCGGACACGATCAACCTGTGCAGCTCTGTGAACGGCGAGAAGGGCGACATGATCCTGATCGTCGACTGGCAGGTCTATGATCGCGCGGCGCAGAAGGTCGTCGCCACCACGACCACCACCGCGACGTCGCGGCAGGAGAAGTTCTCGCACCAGGGCCTGACCGCGATGTTCGACCAGGCCTTTGTCGCCAATCTCGACGTGCTGGTCGAGGAAGGGAAGGTCGAGCCCTATATCGGCAAGGCGGGCGCGCGGCCGGCCGAGCCGGCGCCGGAACCCGTTCCGGCAACGACTGCCGCCAAGAAGTGAGCTGCCTGCGGCGGTGGCGTGCTAAGCGCGCCGCCGCCGCATCAGCGCCTTGAGGTCGGACAGGCGGAAGGCGCGGGTGGCGAAGCAGGCGACGCCGTAGATCGCGCAACCGGCGCCGACGAGGACGACCAGCGCGCCGTAGCGCTGCCAGAGCAGGCCGCTGAGCCAGGGATCGAGCAGCCGGTCGAAGCCCCAGATCGCCAGCCCCATCAGCACCGCGGCCAGCGCGAGGCGCGGCAGGCGGCGCTTCAGCTGCGCGTCGGCGACGAAATGCCCGCGCTTCCTGAGCTCGGCATAGAGCATCCAGACATTGACCGTGGACGACAGCGCAGTCGCCAGCGGCGGGCCGACATGGCCGATCAGCGGGATCATCGCGAGGTTGGCGACGATGTTCACGGCGACCGAGATCATCGCAAATCGCACTGGCGTGCGCGTGTCCTGGCGGGCGTAGAAGCCTGGGGTCAGCACCTTGACCAGCACATAGGAGGGCAGGCCGATCGAGAAGCCGGCGAGCGCCCAGGCGCATTTGACCGTGTCGTCGGCGGTGAAGTGCCCGTACTCGAACAGGCCGCGCACGATCGGCTCGGCGGCGACGATCAGCGCGACCATCGCGGGCAAGGTGAGGAGCAGCGCCAGCTCCATCCCGCGATTCTGCGTCTCCATCGCCTCGGTATCCTCGCCCGCGCGGAGCAGCCGCGAGATGGTGGGGAGCAGGATCGTGCCGAGGCCGATGCCGATCATGCCGAGCGGCAGCTGGTTGAGCCTATCGGCGTAGTAGATAAACGAGATCGAGCCCTCGCCGAGCAGGTAGCCCGAGAGCGCGGTGGAGATGACGAGGTTGAGCTGCACCGCGCCGGCGCCGAGCGCGGCGGGAAGGATCAGCTTCATCAGACGGCGCACCTCGGGATCGAGCCGGGGCAGGCGCGGGCGCAGCGACACGCCGGCGGCGCGGCAGGCGATCCCCAGCCAGAGCAGCTGGACGAGTCCGCCGATCGGGATCGAGATCGCCTGGGCGCGTGCCGTCTCCTCGGGCGTGCCGTGGAAGACGAACAGGGCGGTCACCATCGCGATGTTGAGCAGGATCGGCGCGGCGGCGTTGACCCAGAACTTGTCGAGCGAGTTGAGGATGCCGCCGAGCAGCGAGGCGAGGCAGATCAGCATCAGATAGGGGATGGTGATCCGGCTCAGCGCGACGGCGAAAGCGAGCTGGTCGTGCGTCGGGTGCTGCTTGTGGAAGCCGCCGGAGAGCGCCGCGGTCAGCGGCCAGGCGGCGGCGAGCATCGCCACCGTCATCACCGCGAGGAAGGCGAACAGCACCGCCAGGGCGCGCTCGGCGAAGTCGAACGCAGGTCCGCGCTCGCCGTCATGCTCGGCGAGCTTGCGGTTGAACATCGGGATGAACGCCGACGAGAAGGCGCCCTCCGCGAAGAAGGCGCGGAACATGTTGGGGAGGCGGAAGGCGACGAGGAACGCATCCGACGCGAAGTTCGCGCCGACATAGCGGGCCTGGAGCGAATCGCGGACCAGCGCGAGGATGCGGCTGGCGAGCGTGAGCCCGCCGACCGAGCCCAGGCTGCGGGCGAGCTTCATCGCCTTCCCCCCTCCCTTAACGGTGGATCAGGCCTGGCCCGCCGGCTCGCCGATGCCGTCTTCGTTCATCCCGCGCTGCTGCAGGTAGATGCCGCCGAAATCGATCGGCTCGAGCATCAGCGGCGGGAAGCCGCCGTCGCGGACGGCGTCGGCCAGCACGCGGCGGGCGAACGGGAAGAGCAGGCGGGGCGCCTCGCCGAGCAGGAAGCCGTCCAGCGCTTCGCCCTCGGGCACGTTGCGGATGCCGAACAGGCCGGCATAGGACAGGTCGACGATGAACGCGGTCTGGCTTTCGGCCTGGGCGCGGACTTCGATCTTGAGGACGACTTCGAACACGTCGTCGGCAACCTTGCCCGAGCCGATGTTGAACTGCACGTCGATCGCCGGCGCGGTCTGGTTCTGGTAGATCGCCGGCGCGTTGGGGTTCTCGAACGAGAAGTCCTTCACATATTGCGACAGCAGGCCGACGGCGGGGGCGGTATCTTCGCCATTCGCTGCGGGCTCGCCGAATTCGGCGATCGTGTCGTTCTCGGCCATTTCAATCTACCTCTTTTCCGGAAAGTTTCACGCTGTTGAAGCGTTGGATCGGCTGCGCGCCTAGCAGGCGGGCGCATGCGTTTCAATTCCCGGCGGATTCGGGCCGATTTGAAACCCGCGCCACTTGGGCCTATGTTAACCGGCGAAGCGTTTGGAGGCGTAGTGTACACGATAATCCTGTTCGCGATGGTAGCTGGCTTTCTGGCGCTCCGTCTTTATGCCGTGCTCGGCAAGCGCACCGGCCATGAGCAAGCGCTGCCCAAGCCGAGCGAGGAGCGCGTGGCGGTGCCGCCGCTGCCGCGCACGGTCGACCAGCAGGCCGCGGACGTGCGCGAGGCGGGTGCCCGCGTGATCGAGAATGGCGCGGAAAGCGGACTGAAGGCAGTGATCGCCGCCGATCCGAGCTTCGACGTCGCCCAGTTCATCGATGGGGCCAAGAGCGCCTACAAGATGATCCTTGAGGCATTCTGGAAGGGCGATGAGGACACGCTCGCCTGGCTCGTCGAGGACGAGGTCCGTGCCGGCTTCGCCCAGGCGATCGCCGAGCGCAAGACGGCCGGCCATGTGCTGGAGAATCGCCTGGTCGCGATCGAGCGCGCGCTGATCTCGGAAGCCTCGGTGGAAGGCAAGGTCGCGCGCATCGCCGTTCGCTTCGACGCGGACATCGCCGCCGTGACCCGCGACGGCGACGGCAATGTCGTCGCCGGCTCGCTGAGCGACGCGGTCGAGACGCACGATATCTGGACGTTCGCGCGCAGCCTGCGCAGCAACGATCCCAATTGGAAGCTCGTCGAGACCGACGAAGCCTGAGGGGCGAATACATGCGAATCTGGGGGGGAGTCGCGCTCGCGGCGCTGTTGAGCGCTTGCTCGGGCGGCATGGTGCCGCATTCGGTGGAGCCGGGATACCGGCCGCCGCCGCGGACGGTAGCGCGGGAGCCGGCCCGCGAGGCGCCGCGCGTGGCCGAGCCGCATGGCAATCCCGCCGTCCGCCAGCCGATCCCGGCGACGCCGCTGCCCGCGGTGCCGGCCCCGGCTGCGCCCGCCGGCACGCTCAGCGCATCGGTGGCAGGGCTGGTGCCGGGCCCCGATTTCGACATGCTGCCGCTCGGAGACGACGCCGCGGCGCGCGCGCTGGTCGCGTTCCGGCTGAGCTGCCCGTCGCTGGTCCGCCGCACCGACGCGAGCGGGCTCACCCAGGGCAGCGACTGGCAGCCGGTCTGCGACGCCGCCAAGACCTGGCCCGAGCGCGACGCGCACGCCTTTTTCGGCCGCTGGTTCGAGACAGTGCAGGTCGCCGACGGCCGCGCCCAGGCGACCGGCTATTACGAGCCCGAGATCGCCGGATCGCGCCACAAGCGCCCGGGCTATGAAGTGCCGGTCTATGGCAAGCCCGACGACATCATCGAGGTCGATCTCGGCCAGTTCTCGAGCGACCTGAAGGGCAAGAAGATCCGCGGCCGCGTGGCCGGCAAGACCTTCCTTCCCTATTTCGACCGCAAGGACATCGACCAGGGCGCGCTCGACGGGCGCGGACTGGAGATCGCCTGGGCGGCCGACCCGATCGAGCTGTTCTTCCTCCAGATCCAGGGCTCGGGCCGGCTTCGCGGGCCCGACGGACAAGTGATGCGGATCGGCTTTGCCGGGCAGAATGGCCGCGAATATGTCGGCATCGGCGCGCTGATGCGCGACCGCGGGCTGCTCCAGCCGGGCAAGGCATCGATGCAGGGCATCATCGAATATCTGCGCGCGCACCCTGAGGAGGGGCGCCAGATCATGTGGGAGAACAAGAGCTATGTGTTCTTCCAGGAGCTGAAGGGCGCGGGGCCGAACGGCTCGCTCGGGCTGCCGGTCACGGGGCAGGTGAGCGCCGCGGTCGATCCCAAGTTCGTGCCGCTGGGCGCGCCGGTGTTCCTCTCGATGGACCGCGCCGAGGCCAATGGCCTGTGGATCGCCCAGGATACCGGCGGGGCGATCAAGGGCCCCAACCGCGTCGATACCTTCTGGGGCGCAGGCGACGATGCGCGCGCGATCGCGGGCGGCATGAACGCGCACGGTACCGCCTGGCTGCTGCTGCCGGTGGGCACGCTGAGCAAGCTTGGCGGCGCGCCGATCGCTGGCTCGATCCCGGCGCCGACCCGCCAGCGGTGAGACGCCTCGCGCCCGAGGAAGCGGCGCTGTGGAAACGCGTGATCGCCAGCGTGACGCCGATCAAGGCGCGCCCGGTCAAGTCGGTCGAGGCGATCGAGAAGGCCGCCGAGCCGGTGCCGGCGCCCGCACCCGCGCCGGCCAAGCCCAAGGGGCGGGTGCCGCCGCCCCGCGTCGCGCCTGCGCCCGCGCCGGCGCGCCGGGAAGCCGCCAACACGCTCGACGGCTCCTGGGACCGGCGCCTGTCGCGCGGCCTCGTCTCGCCGGAATCGACCGTGGACCTGCATGGCCACAGCCTCTCCGCGGCCTATGACCGGCTCGATTTCGGGCTTGACGTCGCGATCGGGCGAGGCGACCGCGTGCTGCTGCTCGTCACCGGCAAGCCGCCGCGCCCCGAATCGGAGCGCCCGCACGCCCGCGGAGCGATCCGCGCAGCGGTGGGCGACTGGCTCGCCTCGTCGCGCCATGCGGATCGTATCGCTGCCGTAAGGAACGCGCATCCGCGCCACGGCGGCGCCGGCGCGCTCTACATCGTGCTGCGGCGGGCTCGAGAAAAATCTTAACTTCTGTCTGCGATTTATCCGGGATCGCGTTCCGGGTGCGACCGGCGCGCGCAGGATTCCTGTGGGGGGAAGAGCGAGCACAGTGGAAGGATTTTCGCTCAAGAGCCGTGCGATCGCCTTTGCGATGTGCGCAGGAGCCGTGGCGTTCATCCTGGCGCTGGCGGCCGCCTCGACGCCCCAGGCCATCACCATCGAAAGTGCCGGCCGCGCGCTGATCGCAGCGATCATATGCGGCGTGATGTGCTGGGCCTCGGCCGAGCGCAGCATCGCCTCCACTGCCGAGGCGATCGACTCCGCGATCGAGCGGCTCCAGGGCGCCGCCAATGGCGACCTGCAGAGCGGGATCCCGCCCCAGGTGCACGAATCGGTGCCGACGCTCGCCCGCGCGATGGACGGGCTGTTCCGCCAGCTCCACGCCAATCTGGAGAGCGTGCAGCGCCTGGCGATGTTCGATCCGGTGACCTCGCTGCCCAACCGCACCAATTTCCGCCGCACCGCCGAGCGCATGCTCGCCGAGCTGCCGCCGGGCAATGTCGCGGTGCTCTATTTCATCGATCTCGATCGCTTCAAGCACGTCAACGACACGATGGGCCACGCCACCGGCGATGCACTGCTCGGCATGGTCGCCAATCGTCTGCGCGCGGTGGCGGATCGCTTCGCCGCCGAGACGGATGCGCGTCCGCCGCTGATCGGCCGCCTGGCGGGCGACGAGTTCACGATGTTCTTCCCGACGCTGCGCCATGTGCGCGAAGCCGAGCGGATCGGCCGGGGCATCCTCTATGCGCTGTCCGAGCCGTTCGACCTGTCGGACCAGGAAGTGTCGATCGGCGCCTCGATCGGCATCGCGCTGCGCCCGGAGCACGGCACGACGCTGCACGACCTGATGCGCGCCGCCGATGCTGCGATGTACCACGCCAAGGCGATGGGTCGCGGCCGCGCCGAGCATTTCACCGAAATCCTCGCGGCCGAGATCGCCGATCGCGCGCGGCTGGAGAGCGACTTGCGCGAGGCAGTCGACAAGGACCAGTTCACGCTCGTCTACCAGCCCCAGGTTTCCGCCGCGGAGGGCCGCATCGTCGCCGCCGAGGCGCTGCTGCGCTGGCGCCATCCGGACGGGCTCAAGATGCCCGGCACCTTCATCCAGCGCGCCGAGGAGACCGGCCTGATCGTCGAGATCGGCGAATGGGTGGTGGAGAGCGTGGCCGAGACGATCTCGCGCTGGGGGCGGCTGGGCGTCGAGCAGCGCATGGCGGTGAACATCAGCCCGCGCCAGCTCGACCATGCCAGCTTCTTCCGCAAGCTGCGCGAGGCGATGCTGGCGGCCAATGCGCCGGCGCATTTGCTCGAGCTCGAGATCACCGAGACGCTGGCGATGCATTGCTCGAGCGAAGTGCTGGAGGCGATCGCCCAATTGCGCGCCGACGGCGCCACGATCGCGATCGACGATTTCGGCACCGGTTATTCCAACATCGCCCGGCTGCGCACGCTGCCGATCGACCGGATCAAGCTCGACCGCAGCCTGATCGAGCATGTCGCCGACAGCGCCGAGGCGCGGACCATCGCCCAAGCGGTGATCGGGCTGATCCATGGCCTGGGCTGCGAGGCGGTAGCCGAGGGCATCGAGAGCGACGACCAAGCCACCGTTCTGCGCGTGATCGGCTGCGACATCCTCCAGGGCTATGCCGTGGCGACACCGATGGAGGAGGACGCCTTCCTCGAATGGGCCCGCGCCGTGGAGCCGCAGCGGATCGCGGGGTAGCTATCCGTCATCCCGGCGAAAGCCGGGATCTCCTGCCGTATCGCGCCTTCGCCTGAGATCCCGGCTTCGCCGGGATGACGGTTAGGTGTCGAGCGCCCGCCTCAGAATCTCCTCGTACACGTCGGCCAGCGCCAGCAGATCGGGCAGCGCCACCGCTTCGTCGAGCTTGTGCATCGTCGCGTTCAGAAGCCCGAACTCGACCACCGGGCAGAGCTTCGACAGGAAGCGCGCGTCCGACGTGCCACCGGTGGTGGACAGCTCCGCCGTCACGCCCAGCTTTGCCTCGATCGCGCCGGCCACCAGCGTGGACAGCGCGCCCGGCTCGGTGAGGAACGCCTCGCCATAGACGCGGCCCTTGACGATCCCGAGCGGCGCGTGGCGCTGGACGATCTCCTCGATCCGGGCGACCAGGTCGGGGCCATATTGCTGGTCGTTGAAGCGGATGCTGATCCGCGCCTTCGCCTCGCCAGGGATGACGTTGGTGGCCGGATTGCCGACGGCCAGGTCGATGATCTCGATGTTCGAGGGCTGGAACCAGGCATTGCCCTGATCGAGCACGATCGCGTCGATCTCGGCGAGCGCCCGGACCAGGCGGGGGATCGGATTGTCGGCGAGGTGCGGATAGGCGACATGGCCCTGTTTGCCGGGCACGGTGATGTCGATCACCGTCGAGCCGCGACGCCCGATCTTGATCATGTCGCCGAGCCGTTGCTGCGAGGTCGGCTCGCCGACCAGGCACATGTCGGGCAGCAGGCCGCGCTCGGCCATCCGCTCGATCAGCCGTGGCGTGCCGAAGGTGGCGGGGCCTTCCTCGTCGCCGGTGATGATCAGCGTGGTCACGCCGCCCTCGACCCTGGCCGCCGCGGCGACGAAGGCGGCGATCGCGCCCTTCATGTCGACCGCGCCGCGGCCATAGAGCAAGTCGCCGCGGACCTCAGGCGCGAAGGCGGGCGTCGTCCAGCCCTTGCCCGGCGGCACGACGTCGAGATGGCCGGCAAAGGCGAAGTGGCGGCCGCTGCCGCCGCGCACCGCGAGCAGGTTCTCGACCGGGCCGTCCGGCGCCTCGCCCTCGACGAAACGCTCGACCCTGAAGCCGAGCGGGAGGAGTGCTGCCTCGAGCACGTCGAACACGCCGCCGCGCGCCGGGGTGACGCTCTCGGCGCCAATCAGGGCCTTGGTGAGTTCGATGGGGTCGGGCAAGATGGTCTCCGGCATGATCGGAGGTGGCATTGCCCAAGCTCGACCTAGACGCAATCCCGCAGACCAATGCGACTGGCTATCCGAGGGAACATGCCGGACCGGTGCAGGGCCGCTGGTATCGCCGGCTGGCGCCCGCCAGCGGGATCACCGACACCGGGTTCAGTCATGTGACGCTGGAACCCGGCGCCTGGTCCGCCCAGCGGCACTGGCACGAGGGCGAGGACGAGTTCGTCGTGATGCTGTCGGGCGAGGCGGTGCTGGTCGACGATTGCGGCGAGGCGGTGATGCGCCCGGGCGACATCGCGGCGTTTCCCAAGAATGACGGGAACGGCCATGTTCTGCAGAACCGCAGCGACGCACCCTGCGTGTACATCGCGGTTGGGCGCCCGGTGGCGAGTGACTGCCATTATCCCGACGTCGACATGCACTGGAGCGTCGAGCAGGGATATCGGCGGAAGGACGGCAGCGGCTTCTAGGCCGGATCCATCTCGAACTGCTGGATCACCCAATCCTCTTCCTGCGCGCCGGCGATCCAGTCCTGCATGAAGGGGTGCTGGAGCACCGCGTTCATATAGGCAGGGGCGAAGCGGGCAACGGGGAGCGAATAGGTGACGAAGCGGGTCACTACCGGCGCGAACATGATGTCCACTGCGCCGAATTCACCGAACAGGAACTGGCCTTCGCCGCCGAAGCGAGCGCGGGCCTGGGCCCAGAGCTCCATGATCCGGGCGATCTCCTGCAGCACGTCCGCGTCGGGCGTCTTGGGCGGATAGACCTGGCGGATGTTCATGCCGTGCTTGCGGCGCAGATTGGCGAAGCCGGAGTGCATCTCCGCCGCCATCGAGCGCGCCATCGCGCGGGCGGCCGGGTCTTCCGGCCAGAACTTGGCGTTGCCGGTCTTGTCGTTGAGATATTCGACGATCGCCAGGCTGTCCCACACCACGGCGTCGCCGTCCCACAGGATCGGCACCTTGCCCGAGGAGGGGGCGAACTCGTCGCCCTCGCGGCGCTTCTCCCAATCCTGGTCGTAAAGAGGGACCACCACTTCCTCGAAGGGCAGCCCCGCCTGCTTGCACGCGAGCCAGCCGCGCAGCGACCAGGAGGAATAGGCCTTGTTGCCGATGTAGAGCTTCATGGCTGGGGGATAGCTTGGCGGTGCGCCCGGGGCAATCGCGTGGGCGGCGCTTTCGAAACGGTGCGAACACTGTCTTGCCAACGTAACGAAATCGCTCGAAGAATTCGGCGGGCAAAGAGTGGGGGGATCATGCGCAGCAAGTGGTTCGGGCCGGCGGCATTGGCCGTGGCGGCGATCGGGGCGGGCGTTTCCGCGAGCGCGTGGGCGCAGACGGCACCGGCACCGGGACCGGTTCCTGCTGCCGCACCTGCGCCCAAGGGCCCCGTCCACTACGAGACCACGGTCTTCGCCGAGCTTCCCGCGATCGAATCGCCCTCGCTCTCGCCCAAGGGCGACAAGATCGCGGCGCGCATTGCGGTGCACGGCGTCCAGTATTTCGGCATCTATCCGCTCGACGGCAGCAAGCCGGTGATCATTGGCCTGGGCGAATCCGACCTGAACTGGTGGCGCTGGGTCAATGCGGACTGGCTCGTGGTCGGCATCGGCCAGACCGTGCCGGTCGAGGACGAGGAATGGTACATCACGCGCAGCTTCGGCGTGCGGGCGGACGGCACCAAGATGGTGAAGCTTAACAAGGACACCGCCGGCCAGAACGCCTCCGACCTGCTCTGGGTGGCGCGCGACGGCAGCCCGCGGATCCTGCTGGGGTCGCAGAACTCGATCTACAGCAACGAGCAGGCCTTCTGGCCGCGGGCCGACGAGATCGACGTCACCACCGGCAAGACCAGGCTGGTCCAGCCCGGGCTCGCCGATGTGTGGAACTGGTATGCCGACGGCAACGGCGTGGTCCGCATGGGCTATGGCATGTCCGACGATGGCCGCAAGCGCCGGCTCTACTATCGCAAGCAGCGCGGCGAGCCCTTCAAGGTGATCGACCGGGCGACGTCGATCGACGAATCGATCGAGATGCCGACGCTGTTCAAGAGCGATCCCAACCAGGCGCTGATCATCGACGACGATGCGGAGGGCTATTCCGCGCTCTACGAATATGACCTGACCAAGCTGGAGCGCGGCAAGCAGCTGTTCGCAGCCAAGGGCTTCGACATCGGCGATGTGTGGAGCGATCCCACCGGCTTCGGCTATCTCGGCATCGAGGTGAACCGCGACAAGCCCGGGACGGCCTGGACCGACCCGGCGATGACTGCGCTGCAGGCCAAGCTCGACGGCATGATCAAGGGCGGCCAGCCCGAGATCGTCTCGATGAACGACGATCACAGCGCGGTGATCGTGCATGTCGGCGCGGCCTCGGCGCCGGGCGCCTATTTCCTGTACCGCGCCGCCGACGAATCGATGACCGCGATCGGCAATATCAACGCGACGATCGGCCTGAAGCTGCTCCACCGGGTGAAGACCATCCGCTACAAGGCGCGCGACGGGCTCGAGATCGCGGCGGTGATGACGCTGCCGAGCGGCGAGGCGCGCAATGCGCCGCTGATCGTGATGCCGCATGGCGGCCCCTATGCGCGCGACACCGAGGAATGGGACTGGTGGGCGCAGTTCCTCGCCGATCGCGGCTATGTGGTGATCCAGCCCAATTACCGCGGCTCCTCGGGCTATGGCACCAAGTTCACTCGCAAGGGGCAAGGGCAATGGGGACTGGCGATGCAGGACGACCTGGATGACGCCGTGACCGAACTCGCCAAGCAGGGGATCGCCGACCCCAAGCGGGTGTGCATGGTCGGCGCCTCCTATGGCGGCTATGCGGCGATGCGCGCGGCGCAGCGCGACGGCTCGAAATATCGCTGCGCGGTCGCCTATGCCGGCGTCTCGGACCTCAACCGGATGCTGCGCTTCAACAGCAACTTCCTCGGCTCCGGCGCCCGGCAGGACTGGCTGCGCCGGCAGGTGGGAGACCTGAAGGGCGTGTCGCCGCTCAACTTCCCGGAGCAATTCTCCACCCCCATCCTGATCGTGCACGGCAAGAAGGACCGCACGGTGCCGGTCTCGCAATCCAGGCTGCTGGCCAAACGGCTGAAGGATGCGGGGAAGAACGCCACCTATATCGAGCAGCCCGAGGGCGACCACCATTTCAGTCGGGAGGCGGACCGGCTCGAGTTCCTCAAGGCGCTGGAGGCCTTCTTGGCCAAGTATAATCCGGCCTGACCGGACACCTAAGCAGGCTGGGGATACACCGAACGGTGGGTTTCTGAGCCGCGAGCATATGCATGATGTGTATACATGATGCATATGCCTAATATTGCCGCATATGCATGATGCATATGCGGCATTGCGGTACGAGCGTGATGCGTATACATGATGCGCATGCATCACGAGCCACTTCCGCCCGCCTGTGCCTGCACCCTGCTCCGCAAGGCGGCGCGCGTCGCCGGCCGCCTGTATGACGCGGCGCTGGCCGGGCATGACATGAGCATCGCCCAGTTCGCGCTGCTGCGCCATATCGCGCGGGGCGAGCCGCTGGCGCTCAGCCGCCTCGCCGAGCAGCTCGAGATGGACCGCAGCTCGCTCTACCGCGCGATCGCGCCGCTCGAGAAGCGCGGCTGGGTGGAGGTCACGCCCGGCGCGGGACGGAGCAAGGCCGCCCGGCTGACCGAGGCGGGCAGGGCGGCGCTCCATGCCGCGGAGCCCGATTGGGCGGCAATGCAGCACCGAGTGGAAGCGGAAGTTGGCACGGCGCTGTGGAAAGTCATGAAATCGGGGATCGAGACGCTCAGCCAGGGCATCGAGCGCGCGGGCGCCAGGGCATGACCGCGATCCTGTCGCGCCTGCCGCTCGGCACCCGCGGCTATGCCGGCATCGTCGCGGCGATCACCTTCGTCGCGCTGCTCGTCTCGGCGGGGCTGCGCTCGGCGCCGGGCGTGATGATGCTGCCGCTCGAGCAGCATTTCGGCTGGGACCGCGCGACCATCTCCGCGTCTGCAGCGATCGGAATCATGCTCTACGGGCTGGTCGGCCCCTTCGCCGCCGCGCTGATGCTGTCATTCGGGATCAAGCGGACGATGCTCGCCGGGCTGGCGCTGATGTCCGCCGCCACCTTCGCCAGCCTGTGGATGACCGAACCCTGGCAATATGTGCTGAGCTGGGGCGTGTTTTCCGGCATCGGCAGCGGCGCAGTCGCCTCGGTGCTCGGCGCCGCGGTGGTCAATCGCTGGTTCGCGACGAGGCAAGGCCTGGTGATGGGGATGCTCACCGCGAGCACCGCGACCGGCGCGCTCGTCTTCCTGCCGCTGCTCGCCTGGCTCTCCGAAGGCGGCGCGTGGCGGCCGGTGGCGCTCGCCGTGTCGATCGCCAGCGCCTGCGTGATCCCGCTGGTCTTCCTGTTCATGCCCGAGCATCCGCAGGATGTCGGCGTGCGCCGCTTCGGCGAGACCGAGGCCAGCGCGCCGCCGCCGCCGATGAAGCAGGCCGCGATGCCCGCGCTCGCCTTCACCGCGCTGTTCCGTGCCTCGAAGAGCCCGACCTTCTGGCTGCTCTTCGGTACCTTCTTCGTGTGCGGGCTGACCACCAACGGGCTGGTCGGCACGCATTTGATCGCGTTCTGCGGCGACCACGGCATCGCGCCGGTGCAGGCGGCGGGGCTGCTCAGCCTGATGGGGCTGTTCGACCTGTTCGGCACCACTGCCTCGGGCTGGCTGACCGACCGCTATGATCCGCGCAAATTGCTGTTCGTCTATTATGGCCTGCGCGGGCTCTCGCTGCTCGCGCTGCCCTTCCTCGATTTCAGCGCGTCGAGCCTGCTGGTCTTCGCGATCTTCTACGGGCTGGACTGGATCGCGACGGTGCCGCCGACGGTGAAGCTGGCAAACGTCCATTTCGGCGAGCGCGATGCGCCGGTGGTGTTCGGCTGGGTGATGGTGGGGCACCAGATCGGCGCGGCAACCGCGGCGTTCGGCGCCGGCGCGGTGCGTGCCTGGACGGGGACCTACACACCGGCGTTCCTGGTGGCGGGCGCGTTCGGGCTGGTGGCCGCGGTGGCGATCCTGGCGGCGCGGCGCGAGGGGCCTGGGGCGCGGGTGGCGGTGGCTTAGATTTCCTTAGCCCTCTCCCCTCCGGGGAGAGGGTTGGGAGAGGGGCCTGGACTCGGCGTTCTCAGCTCTTCGGCATCGGATCAAGACATACTTCCCCTCTCCCCGGCCCTCTCCCCGGAGGGGAGAGGGAGAAGAAGTGCTACGCCGCCTTCAGGTTGGTCATGAAGCTGCGCATCTCGTGCATCAGCCCCTGCGCGCGATCGACCAGGTCGGCGGTGACCGTGTCGAGCTCGCCGGTCGCCCAGGCGGCGGCGCTGGTCGCGCTCTCGGCGACCGCGGCGTTGCCCTGCAGCTTCGCGGTCAGCGTCGCGGCGGTGCCGGCATAGTCCTGGATCGAGCGGATCACGTCGCCCTGGTGGCGCATCGCCTGCTCGACGGCGAAGGCGACCTCGTCGATCTGGTCGAAGCCCTGACGCATGTCGACGACGATCGTGGTGGTGCCGTCGATCGCGGCGGCGATCTCCTCGAGCCGGCGGCGCACGTCGCGGGCGGCGAGCTGCGACTGGGCGGCGAGGCTCTTCACTTCCTGCGCGACCACGGCGAAGCCGCGCCCCGCTTCGCCGGCGCGCGCCGCCTCGATCGAGGCGTTGAGCGCGAGGAGGTTGGTACGCTCGGCGACTTCGCCGATCAGATCGGTGATCGATCCCGCCGCGCCGGCATAGTCGACCAGCTTGGCGAAGCGCTCCTCGGCGGCCTGGGACAGCGCATGGAGCCGCGCGGTGGTGGCACCCTGATCGGCGATGCGCATCTCGACCGTCGCGCGCGACTGGCCGAGATTGTCGGATTCGCCGAGCAGCGCCGCGGCGCCCATGTCGGCCTGCTGGGCATGGCCGACCACGCCGCTGACCTGCTCCTGCGATTCGCGCGTGCCGCGCATCAGCACCGCGGCGGACTGGCGGGTCTGCGCGGCGGCGGCGGCGAGATCGGTGATGTCCTGGGCGAAGCCATGCTCGAACTCGCGGGCGATCTCCTGGAGCTGCAAGCGGCGCGTGCGCTCGCTTTCCTCGATGACGAGGCGACGGGTTTCGGCGGCGGCGGCCTGGCGCTGCCACTCCTCGCGCTGGGCGGTGGCGGCGAGCACGTCGCGCTCGGCCTCGGTCTTGGCGAGCGCCTGGCCGGACTCGAACTGGTCATGGACCAGCGCGCCCTGCTCGAGGACGATGCGCGCGAGCATCAGCGCGAACACGGCGAGGAACAGCAAGGTCGTCGTCGGGATCGACCACAGCGCGGTGTAGACCACCGCGGTCCCCATCGCGGTGACGAGGAAGGAGAGGCTGGCCGGCGGCGAGGCGGCATAGCGCAACGCGCCGAGCGCGATCACGCCGGTGATCACCGCGGCGTTGACCGCGAGATCGTCGCCATGCGCGCCCAGGCCGGCAGCGCCGAGGAAATTGGTCCAGGCAAAGGCGGCGAGCGCGGCGCGGCGCATCGCTGCGTGCACGCCGGCGCGCGACGTGGCCATCTGCCAGTCATTGTCGCGGTGCCGCTTCCAGCCGATCAGCATGCCGGTGAAGATGGCGACGTGCAGCCCGAACGCGGCGAGGCGCCAGGGCAGATAGGGGCCGTGGCTGATCGACAGAATCACCAGCACGCCGACGATCATCGACATCAGATAGGTGACGGGAAATGCCCGCGCGACGACCATCATCTGCGTGCGGGTGAGCTCCGCAGGCAGCGCGACCCACTTGCCGTAGAACAAGTGGCGCAGGGTAGAGAGGCGCCGGGCGTACATTCCAGACATATTATAGGCCGTGCCGCGGCGATAGCTGCGAACTTGTACAGATATTGCGTGATTTGCGGCTCAGGCGGCGCGCAGCGTCTCGAGGAAGCCCTGCATCTCGCCGAGCAGGTGGCGCGCCTGGCCGACCAGCGTATCGGTGGCAGCGTCCATCTCGGTGGTGGTGCGGGCAGCTGCGTCGGTCGCGCGCTCGGCGCTGGCGGCACCGGCCTGGAGATCGGCGGTGAGCGCGGCGGCGGTGCCGGCATAGGCCTGGATCGAGCGGATCACGTCGCCCTGGTTGGCGATCGCCTGGCCGACCGCGCCGCCGACCTGGCCGATCCGATCGAAGCTTTCGCGCATCTCGCCGACGATCGACGTGGTGGCATTGACCGCGCCGGCCATGCGCTCGAGCTGGGAGCGGATGTCGCCGGTGGCGTTGGCGGTCTGGGCGGCGAGGCTCTTCACTTCCTGGGCGACGATCGCGAAGCCGCGGCCGGCATCGCCGGCGCGCGCCGCCTCGATGCTGGCGTTCAGCGCGAGCAGGTTGGTGCGGGCGGCGATCTCGGCGATCATGTCGGCGATGTTGCCGACACTGGCGCTGTGCCCGGCGAGCACGGCGAAGCGGGAATCGGCGGAGCGCGACAGGTCGTAGAGATGCTCGGTCGTCTCGGCCTGGGCGGCGATGCTCGCCTCGACGGTGGCGAGGCTGCGGCCGAGATTGGCCGATTCCTCGAACAGCGTGGCGGCACCGGTGTCGGCGCGAACGGCGCGATCGGCGACGCCGCGGATCTGGTCGCCGGTGGCAATGGTGGTGGCGGCCAGCCCCTCGGCCGAGCTGCGGGTCTGCTCGGCGGCGGCGGCGAGCTCGCTGATCGCGGCGACGAACTGGCGCTCGAAGCGCTCGGCGATGCGGGCGATCTCGGCGCGGCGGTCGCGCTCGTTGTCGACCTGGGCGCGGTGACGGGCCTCGGCGGCGGCGGCGGCCTGTTGCAGCTCCTCCTGCTGCCTGGTGGCGTGGAGCAGCTCGCGGTCGCTGGCGGCGCGGGCAAGCGCCTCGCCTTGCGCGAACTGATCGGTGACGAGCTGGGCCTGGCCGATCACGGTGCGGGCAAGCAGCGCGACGAAGACGGCGAGGAAGACGAACACGCCCGCCGGAATGTTGGCGAAGATGGCGTAGAGCGCGCAGATCACCACGCCGACGCCGAGCCAGGCGAGGCTGGCGGGCGGGAGCGGGGCATAGCGCAGCGCGCCGATCGCGACGACGCCGGCGATCGAGGTGGTGGTGACGATCAGCTCCTTGTCGCTGGCGCCGAGGCCGAGCGTGGCGAGGAGCAGGAACCAGCCGAGCGAGACGGCGGCGGCCTCGATCACGGTGGCGCGCAGGGTGTGGGGGCTGCTGTCGACCCACCAGTCGCGCGCCTTGCCGTCGCGCCAGCGCACCAGCACCGCGACGTTGATCGCGAGGTGCAGCGCGAGCACGGCGATGTGCCAGGCGAAATAGCCGTGCGCGTGGACCATCAGCGTCAGCACGATGCTGACGAAGACGCTGGCGGCGAAGGAGACCGGATAGCCGCGCTGGATCGCCACGCTGTGCGCGCGCATAAGCCGCGGCGGCAGCTCGGCCCATTTGCCCCAGAATGCCCGTTCGAGGGCTGCTTGGCTCACCTTCCCCATCAGGAAGGTTTCTAGCGCGGGATGGTTACCAGCGCGTTTATCATAGCCTGAGGTGAATGCCGCGGCGGTGCAGCGGGATGAGCAAGGCGAGGACGAGCAGCAGCACGGCGAGCGCGAAGAGGAACGAGGCGAGCAGCGGGTTGCCCGGCATCAGCGCGGCGAGCCCGTTCCACGCCCAGAGCTGGAAGCCGGTGCGCAGCGCGGCGAGCGAGAGCAGCAGCGAGAGCATGTAGCCGAGGATCGCGTTCATCCCGAGCACGTCGAGCGGCCACAGCGCCGTGCGGACGGCCGCCGAGCGGGAAGCGGCGATGCAGCCGGCGAAGAGGATCGCCGAGAGCCCCGAGGTCCATAGCGCGAAGCTACTGGTCCACAGCTTCTTGTTGAGCGGGAAGCCGAACGACCAGGCATAGCCGATCGCAGCGAGGGCGATGCCGGCGAGCAGGATGCGCATCGTCGCGCGGGCGGGGTCGCGCTTCCACAGCAAGGCGGCGAGCATGCCGAGGATGACGTTGACGAGCGAGGGCAGGGTGGAGAGCAGCCCCTCGGGATCATAGACGATATTGCCGGCCTCGTCGGTGCCGTAGCGGTACATGTGGTGCGTGGTCACCGCGATCCGGTCGACATAGCCGGCGAGGTTGCCCGCGGGGCTGAGGTCGCCGGAGGCATGGCCGGGGACGGGGACGAAGCTGAGCAGCACCCAATAGCCGAGCAGGAGCGCGATGCTGGCGATGCCGAGCGCGCGGGCGCCGAGATGGACCTTGCCGTGCTGGTCCCGCCAGCCGGTGAGGATCGCCAGCGTGGCGGCGAGGCCGTAGCAGAGGCCGAGGCGCGGCAGCACGCCGAAGACGCGGAAGTCGGCCAGGCCGGGGCGGGCGAGCATCTGCCAGGCCCAGCCGATCGCGATAAGGAGGAGCGAACGGCGGACGATGCGCGTCCAGGCGCTGCCGTCGACGGTGCGCGGGAAGGAGAGGCCGAGCGCCACGCCCATCGCGCAGAGGAAGGCGGGGAAGACCAGGTCGGTGGGGGTAAAGCCGTGCCACTCGGCATGATCGAGCGGCCACCAGACATGGTCCCAGCTGCCCGGCGTGTTGACGATGACCATGCAGGCGACGGTGAGCCCGCGGAACAGGTCGAGCCCGGCCAGCCGGGCGGGTGCGCTTGGCGCGGTGGTCATGATGCGATCCCCTCCGATTGCGGAGAGTGTGGCGCGGATGCGGAGGGAGGTCAAAGGGCCGCTGCTTGCGTGCCCTATGCCTTCACGTACACCCAGGCGGTGATCCCGGAGGCCAGCGGGGCGGCGACGCGCGCGTAGTTCTCGCTCTCATAGACATCCGCCGCCGCCAGCTCCTCGGGCGCCAGGCGGAAGACCTTGCCGGGGATGGGCGGGGCGTCGTCGTCGGGGACGAGCGCGAGATGGACCTCGATGCCACTGGCCTCGAGCACGTCGGGGTCGCGGATCGTGATCTCGATCTGGCGATAGCCGTGGAGCACGTCGTCGCTGCCCTCGAGCAGGCGGCCGAACTGGCTCAGCTGCACGCTCGCCAGCTGGAGCGTGCCGTAGGAGAAGAGCAGGGCTTCCGCCCCGCTCAACCGATCGCCTCGAGCACCGCGGCGCGCAGCTCGGGGATGCCCATGCCCTTTTCGGACGAGGTGGTGATGATGTCCGGATGCGCGGCGGGGCGCTTGCGGGCCTCGACCTCGGTGCGGGCACGGACATCCGCCAGCTCGCTCGCCTTGATCTTGTCCGCCTTGGTCAGGACGATCCGGTAGCTCACCGCCGCGGCGTCGAGCATGTCGAGGATCTCGTTGTCGACTTCCTTGATGCCGTGGCGGCTGTCGATCAGCACCAGCGCGCGCTTGAGCACGTCGCGCCCTCGCAGGAAGTCGTTCACCAGATAGCGCCACTGGCGCAGCATGTCGCGCGGCGCCTTGGCGAAGCCGTAGCCCGGCATGTCGACGAGGCGGAAGCGGAGCGGCTCACCCACGTCGAAGAAGTTGAGCTCCTGCGTGCGCCCCGGCGTGTTCGAGGTGCGCGCCAGCCCGTTGCGATTGGCGAGCGCGTTGAGCAGCGACGACTTGCCCACGTTCGAGCGGCCGGCGAACGCCACCTCGGGCACCACCGGATTGGGCAGATGCTCGAGCTTGGGGGCCGATTTTAGGAACGTGATCGGGCCGGCGAAGATCTTTCGCGCGGCCTCGATCTGATCGTCGTCGAAGCTGCTCACTTGGCCGCCTTTTCCTTGGGCTGCTTGAGCACCGGGTGGCGCGAATAGAGCCACTGCTGCTGCAGGATGGTGATGCAGTTCGACGTGATCCAGTAGAGCTGCAGGCCGACCGCGAACGGCGCCATCATGAACATCAGCATCCACGGCATGATCGCGAAGACCTGCTTCTGGACCTCGTCCATCGGCGCCGGGTTGAACTTCATCTGGAAGAACATCGAGACGCCGAGCAGCACCGGCACCACGCCGATCGCCAGGAAGCCCGGCGGGGTGAAATGGAGATAGCCGAACAGGTTGAGGATCGTCGCCGGATCGGGCGCGGAGAGATCGTGGATCCACAGCGCGAAGGGCTGGTGGCGCATCTCGATCGTGAGCAGCAGCACCTTGTAGAGCGCGAACATGATCGGGATCTGCAGAAGGATCGGCAGGCAGCCCGCGAGCGGGTTCACCTTCTCTTCCTTGTAGAGCTTCATGATCTCCTGCTGCTGGCGCTGCTTGTCGTCCTTGTAGCGCTCCTGCAGCGCCTTCATCTTCGGCTGCATGACGCGCATGCGAGCCATCGACTCGAACTGCTTGTGGGCGATCGGGAAGAGTAGGCCGCGGATGGTGATCGTCAGCAGGATGATCGCCACGCCGAAATTGCCGACGAGATGGAAGAGCCAGCCGAGATAGTAGAAGATCGGCTTTTCGAGGATCTGGAACCAGCCCCAGTCGATCGCATTGCCGAAATGCGCGACGCCGAGCGTCGACTCGTAGTGGTCGAGCGCGCGGACTTCCTTGGCACCGGCGAAGACATGGCTCGTCGTCGTGATCGCCTTGCCCGCGGGAATCGCGATCGTCGGCAGCGCGGCATCGGCCTGGAAGGTGTCGCCCTGGGCGGGGCGGAAGGCCGAGTTCACCTGGAGCTTCTGATCGGGGATCAGCGCCGACAGCCAATATTTGTCGCCGAAGCCGATCCAGCCGCCCTTCACGTTGAAGGCGTTCTCGCCGGCCTTGGCGCTGGTGCCGAACATCTTGCTGAAGAAGCCGGGCTCCTCGCCCTCGAGATTCTTGTAGCTGATGTCGTAATTGGCACCGTTGGCGAAGGCGCCGAGCGGGCCGATATGGTTGGTCCAGCTATCGAGATCGGTCGGCACGCCGGTGCGCGACAGCAGCGAATAGGGGCGGACCGAGACCGGCGCCGTGCCGAGATTCGCCACCGACTGATCGACGGTGAACAGGTAGTTCTCATCGACCGCGAAGCGGATCGCGAAGCGCTGGCCGGTAGCGTTGTCCCAGGTCAGCGTGACCGGGGTGCCCGGCTTCAGCACGGTGCCGTCGGCCTTGAACACGGTGTCCTTGGTCGGAACCTGGACGCCGTCCGCGATCCAGCCGAAGCCGGCGAAATAGGCGCCCTTGGTGCCTGAAGGCGAGAACAGGTGCACCGGCGGCGAGTTCTTCGCCACCGTCTCGGAATATTTGGGCAGGACGAGATCGTCGATCCGCGCGCCCTTCAGGTTGATCGAGCCCTTGAGCGCAGGCGTGTCGATCGCGACGCGGGGCGCCTCGGCGAGCACGACGGTGCGGTCGCGCACCGCGGCCGGGGTGTCGGCGGCCGGCGTGGTGCCGGTCACCGGCTTGGCGACCTGCTTGCCGTTGACCATCTGGGTCGAGGACGGCTGTTGCTGCGGGAAGAACCAGTGCGTGACCATCGGCCACGCGAACAGCAGCAGCGCGGCGATCACCGCGAACAGCACGAAATTCTTCTGGTCTTCCTTCACGTACCGATTCCCCGGAAAAACTTATGGCACTGGGTCGTAGCCGTGGCCGCCCCATGGGTGGCAGCGGGCGATCCGCCGGACGGCGAGCCAACTGCCTTTGACAGCCCCATAGCGGCGAAGCGCCTCGATTGCATAGGCCGAACAGCTGGGTTGGTAGCGGCAGCTGGGCGGCAGGATGACGGAGGGGCCGACCTGCCAGGCACGGGCGAGCAGGATGAGGAGCTTCGCCATCATGCCCAAATCCTTTCTGCGGCGAAGGCCGGGGCCCAGACTCGGCTCTCAATCCCAGACGCGCTGCCGCGCGTGTCATGTGATCTGGGCTGGGCCCCGGCCTTCGCCGGGGAGAAAGAGTGGCGCGTCAGGATGCACCGCATCACCGCTTGACCTTCCCCAGCGCCTTGACCAGCTCGGCCTTGAGATCGTCGAACGGGCGCTCGATGCCGCTGTTGCGGCCGATCAGCACGTGATCGGCGCCGGGCACGCCCGCGTCGGGCAGCACTTCGCGGACGAGCGCGCGGAAGCGGCGCTTCATCCGGTTGCGGATCACCGCATTGCCGACTTTCTTGGATACGGTAATGCCGACCCGCATCAACGGATCGGCATCGTCACGCGCACGCACGATCAGGACAAAGCCGGGCATGGGAGCCCGCTTGCCTGCATTTGCTGCGAGATAATCCTTGCGCTGCGTAAGCCGCGCAACGGCGGTCGGGTTCAGGCCGACAGCTTGTTGCGGCCGCGGGCGCGGCGGGCACGGATCACGTTGCGGCCGCCCGGGGTCGCCATGCGGCTGCGGAAGCCGTGCCGGCGCGCACGCACCAGGTTGCTCGGCTGAAAGGTCCGCTTCATCGCTCATCCTCAAGTATCTAGAACGTAAAAGGGCCACCACAGGGGCGGCCGCGTGTCGGGTGCCCATAGTGGGACGTTGTGCGCGAGTCAACGCGTTGTGTGCCCCAAACCGAGCAGTTCGGCCTCTGCGCGGGCAATTTTCGCCTCCTTTTCGCGCAGACGGCGCCGCCGCGCGCTGCTGCGGCGCAGCGCCATATCGGCATAGTGGCCGAATCG
Organism: Sphingomonas sp. KR3-1; assembly: GCF_040049295.1. NCBI lineage: Bacteria > Pseudomonadati > Pseudomonadota > Alphaproteobacteria > Sphingomonadales > Sphingomonadaceae > Sphingomonas > Sphingomonas sp. KR3-1. Next base: position 425,076 of record NZ_JBDZDQ010000001.1, on the reverse strand, counting down.
CGGCCAGCGCCGCTTCATCCGGGCAAAGGCGCGCTGGGCCCATTGCGCGTTCTGGAGGAGGAGCACCAGGCCGCCGGCGAACACGAAGATCCCGCCCGGCCCGGGCAGGATGCCGACGACCGGCGATAGGGCGATCAGGAAGAACCCCGTCATCACCAGGACCGTGCGGACCAGCGGGCTGCGCGTGTGTGCCATGTTGGAGAAGTGGGAAGCGTGTGTTGCCCGTGCAAGACGGTGTTGCGGCGGGACGAGTTCAATCGTTGGCGAAATGCACCGGGATCACCACCCAGGCATCGGGATCGACGGCGTCGCCGCGCATCGGCGGGTTGATCCGGAAGTCCCGCGAGGCATCGAGCGCGGCGGCGCCGAAGAAATAGCCGCGCGGCGTCTCGCGGACCACGCGGCAGCGATCGGCGCGCCTGGTCGCCAGGACATGGCAGGCGAGGACCACGTCGCCGCTCTGGTTCATCGCCTGCGCGCCGGGCGGGTTGAGGCGGCGCAGGTCTTCCGGGCTGGGCTTGCGCACCCAATCGGGGGGCACCAGCCGCGGCCTGGGCGGGGCGGGCGCGGGGATTCCGCTGCCGGAGCCGCCGCCGATGCCACCCGCGCCGGTGCCGCCGCTGCCCTGGGCCGTGCCGACACCGCTGCCGCCGGGTCCGGCTACCGGTGCGCTGACCGGTGCGGCGGGAGCGAGCGGCGCGAGCGTGGCGGTGGGCGCCTCATGTGGGGCCGGGAGCGGCGCCGGCGCGCCGGGATCGAGGCGATGCGCTCTGGGCGGGATCGGGCTGGGCACGACCTTGGGCAGCGCCGGCGGCGGCAGCGCGACGAAGTCGACGGGGAGCGGGCGTTCCTGCGCCGCCGGCGACAGCATCACCGCCAGCCCGCTGCGCAGCAGCAGGAAGACCAGCACCAGCGCGCCTGCCGCGGCCAGGGCCGAGGCGCTGCGATGGGCGGGCGTGAGCGAGCGGCGCATGGCGGCAGGCTAAGGCGGGCGGGGCCTTCCCGCAATGCGCGGGGCACTTGCTCCATAACGGTGGCATCCCCGCCCGCACCGGAGGAAAGGCCCGCTATCGTCGGCGGCTCTTGGGGGAGGGCGCAGGCTTGGTCGCGAGCGTTTCGACGGTTGCCTATCTGGGGCTCGAGGCGCGCGCGGTGGAGGTGCAGTGCAACCTCGTCGCCGGGCTGCCCAAGTTCGTCGTCGTCGGCCTGCCCGACAAGGCGGTGGCGGAGAGCCGCGAGCGGGTGCGTGCCGCGATGGCCGCGATCGGGCTGGCGCTGCCGCCCAAGCACATCATCCTCAACCTCTCGCCCGCCGACCTGCCCAAGGAAGGATCGCATTTCGACCTGGCGGTGGCGCTGGCGCTGCTCGGCGCGATGGGCGTGGTCGATGCCGAGACGCTGGCGGGCTATGTCGTGGTCGGCGAACTGGCGCTGGACGGGCGGATCGCGCCGAGCCCCGGCGTGCTGCTCGCCGCGCTCCACGCCGCGGAGATCGGCAAGGGGCTGGTCTGCCCCGCCGCGCAGGGCGCCGAGGCGGCCTGGGCCGGACAGGTGGAAGTCGTCGCCGCGCCCGACCTGATCGCGCTGCTCAACCACTTCAAGGGCAACCAGCTGCTCCCCGCCGCCGCGGCGGGCGAAGTCGAGGCGCCGGTCGCCGGGCCCGACCTCGCCCAGGTCAAGGGGCAGGAGACGGCGCGGCGCGCGCTCGAGATCGCCGCGGCGGGCGGGCACAATCTGCTGATGTGCGGGCCGCCGGGCGCGGGCAAGTCGCTGCTTGCCTCGTGCCTGCCGGGGATATTGCCGCCGCTCGACGCGGCCGAGGCGCTGGAGGTTTCGATGGTCGCCTCGGTGGCGGGGACGCTGAACGGCGGGCGGCTGACCCGGGCACGGCCGTTCCGCAGCCCCCACCACAGCGCCTCGATGGCGGCGCTGACCGGGGGCGGGCTCAAGGTCAAGCCAGGCGAGGTGAGCCTGGCGCATCTCGGCGTGCTGTTCCTCGACGAGCTGCCCGAATTCCAGCGCGCGGTGCTCGATTCGCTCAGGCAGCCGATCGAGGCGGGGGTGGTGAGCGTGGCGCGGGCCAATGCGCACGTGACCTTTCCGGCGCGGGTGCAGCTGGTTGCGGCGATGAACCCTTGCCGCTGCGGGCATCTGAGCGATCCGGCTTTGGCGTGCGCGCGGGCGCCGAGATGTGCCGCGGACTACCAGGCCAAGGTCTCGGGGCCGCTGCTCGACCGGATCGACCTGCATGTCGAGGTCCAGCCGGTGACCGCGGCGGACCTGGTGCTCGACCGGCCGGCGGAGGGATCGGCAGACGTCGCGGCGCGGGTGGCGGAGGCGCGGGCGGTGCAGGCGGGGCGGTACCGCGAGGTGGCGGTGCGGACCAATGCCGAGGCGGAGGGCGATGTGCTGATGGAGTGTGCCACGCCGGACGAGGCGGGGCGCAAGCTGCTCGCCCAGGCGGCGGAGACGATGCGGCTGTCGGCGCGCGGCTATACGCGGGTGCTGAGGGTGGCACGGACGATCGCCGACCTGGCGGGGGCTGAGGGGGTGGGGCGCATCCATGTGGCCGAGGCGCTGAGCTATCGGCGGCAGGCGCCGCGGAGTTGAGGGTATGCTGGCGCTCGCCCTGATCCTCGCGACCGACCGCGAACTCGCGCTGCCACCCACCCTGGAGCCGGCGCTCACGGTTGCCTCCCGGGCGCTGTTCCGCGTCGAATATTGTTCCGGAAAATCGCAGCACAACGAGGACGAATTTGCGCGGCGCGATCAGCGCTATTTCCGACTCAGCTGGTCCGCCCTGCAAGTGTGGGGTGCGAAAGCGGAGCGTGACATCGTGGAGGAGATGCGCCTGCACCTGCGATGCGGCGCTAAGCGCCGGAATGTGGAGATCGCGCGCTTCGACGCCGCAATCTCCGAGGCCGAACGCATCTTCGAGCAGGCAATCCTTCCCATGCGGCAGGGCGTGTGGATCGGCGCGCTGCGGCTATGTCGCGAGACGGTCGCCCGCACGGAGCCCGCGCTGAATATCGTGGACAATCCGGTCCTGCGGGTCACGTTGACGTCCGGGACGCGTGCCCGCTTGGCGACGCTGAGCGAGAAAATCATGACTGGACGATACGATTCCGGCCAGATTGCGCTGCGGGTGAACGGCGTCGTGCTTTCGGAACTCATGGTCTACGAGCGGATCGAAAGCGCCGTGATCGACTTGCCGGCTCCGACGTCGAACCGCCCCGATTTCCCCGCGCTTGCAGGGCCGCTTGGCGAACCCTGCTGAACCCGCTGGAAATCTGACGAAGCCCTACGTATAGCGGCGCTTCGTCGATGCTGGCCCCGTGCCGGAACGGCATGCGGGTGTGGCGGAATGGTAGACGCAGCGGACTCAAAATCCGCCGTTGGCAACAACATGTCGGTTCGAGTCCGACCACCCGTACCAAAGCGGTCCCGAGCGATTGCTTCCTCCTATCTCCTTGGATATTGCTAATCATTCGCAGCTTTCGAGGGCCAGAATGACGCACGCGCCGCATGGATGAGGGGCAGGACAGGCCGGGCAGCCGGCTGACGCGGCCGCTGTGGATCGCGCTCGGGCTGTTCTTCGTGGCGCTGGGGTTCATCGGCGCGCTGCTGCCGCTGATGCCGACCACGATCTTCCTGATCCTCGCCGCGGGTTGCTTTGCGCGTTCCTCGCCGCGGCTCGAGACCTGGCTGCTCACCCACAAGCGCTTCGGGCCGACGCTGGTCGCCTGGCGCGAGGAAGGGGCGATCCCGCGCAAGGCCAAGATCTTCGCCTGCTCGGGCATCGCGTTCGGCTATGCGGTGTTCTGGTGGACGGCGCGGCCGACGATCGCCGTCGACCTGATCGTCGCGCTGGTCATGGCCGCCTGCGCCGCGTTCATCCTCAGCCGGCCGGCACCGCGCGCGCGGCCATAAGAAAATGGCCGCCGCGTCGGGGGACGCAGCGGCCAGAGGGGTTCGCGGAGGCGAAGCTCAGTAGTTGAAGCGGACGCCGGCGAGGAACTCGCGGCCCGTATGGTGATAGACCGACATCAGGTCGCCCGGCTCGATATATTGGTCCTGATAGGTGTCGGTGAGGTTCACCGCCTCGAAAGTCAGCTTGAACTGATCGGTGAGGGTGATCTGCGCCGAGGCGTCGAGGTTGAACGCGCCGTGCGTGCCCTGGACGGTGGTACCGACCTCGGTGCCCGGAACGGTGGTCAGATAGTCGCTGCGATAGGCGCCCGACAGGCGGGCGCTGAACACCTTGTCCTCATAATAGACCGTGGCGTTCGCCGAGCGCTTGGACAGGTTGGTGAGCGGCGCGGTGACCACCACCACGCCGGCCGAGTTGAGATATTTGATGTCCGACTTCACGCCCGTGTAGTTGAGCAGCACGCCGGTGTTCTTGAGGAAGCCCGGCAGGAATTTCATCGGCATCTGGAAGTTGACTTCGAATCCCTGGAGCTTGCCGCCGGGCGTGTTTGCCGGGAAGCTGAAGGTCCAGTTGTTGAGCGCCGGGCTGCAGTTCGCGGTGGCGCCGCAGGCGGCGGTCGCCAGGCTGTCCGGCAGGCCGAAGGGGTTGCCGGTGAAGGCGCCGGTGTAGCTCTGCGTCTGGACGAAGGTGGAGATGTCCTTCTGGAACACCGCCACCGACAGGATCGAGCCGGAGTCGAAATAATATTCGAGCGCGGCGTCATAGGTCTTGGCGCGGAACGGCAGCAGTGCGGGGTTGCCCACCGTAACGGTGCGGTTGGCGCCCGAGATCGAGACCGAGACGCCGGGTGTCAGGTTCGACAGGTTCGGGCGCGCCATCACCTTGGCGGCGGCGAGGCGAAGGACGAGCTTGTCGGTCGGCTCGATCACCAGGTTCACCGCCGGCAGCCAGTCGTCATATTTCTGGCCCGCGGTCACCTGGTTCAGCGTGCCGCCGACAAAGCCGAAGCCGGTCGAGGCCTGATCGGTGCTGACATAGCGCAGGCCCGCATTGCCGCGGATCTTCCAGCTGCCGAAATCATGCTTGAAGTTCATCTGCGCATAGGCGCTCGTGTCCTTCTCCTCGATCTGCGAATTGTTGCCGAGCGCCGGCTCCGGCCCGAGCTTGAACGCGCCGCCATAGATGGTCGGGTCGCGCAGGCTGAGCAGCGATTCCGCGACGAAATAGTTCGGCGCGAGGAAGCTCTGGCCGAGGATCGAGACGGTCTGGCTGTAGTTGGCGAGCGGGATCGCGGCGACGGCGGCCGGGATCTGCGTCTCGAGGTTGGCGGTGGTGCCGTTCGAGCGGCGCAGCTCGGTGGTCTGGTACTTGTAGCGCTTGTAGCCGGCGCCGACCTCGAAATCGAGGCCGTCGGTGGCCTTCCAGGTCAGCGCGCCTGCAACCGTGCCATAGGTGTTCTTGGCCGATGCCGCGCGCAGGCGGATCTGGCTGAGCACCCAGGCGGTGGGCGAGGTCAATTGCGCGGTGCCGAAGTTGAAGGTCGGGGCGCGGCCATTGGTATAGTCGAAGCTGTAATTGTCGACATTATACTGGTCGTAGGTGAGCGTGTTCTGCACCGGGTTGGTGTGGTTCGATTCGGACCAGCCGGCGAGGATGTTGAGCTTCAGCGAGTCGCCGAACTCCTGGGTGCCGTCGAAGGTGATCTGCTTGAACTTGGTGTCGAGCTCGTCGAAGCGATCCTCGACGCGCAGGTCGACATCGTTGAACGTGCCCTTGGTCATGATGCCGTTGGTGATCGTCATCGCGGTCACGTCGGTATCGGCGAGGCCGCAGCTGGTCGGGCGGGTGGCTGCGGTGCAGGCGCCGGCGACGCTGAACGACGGCGCCTCGAGGTAGCGCTCCTCGCGGGTCGCCTTGAAGTCGGCATAGAGGCCGTCGATGACGATATGGGTGCTGTCGCTCGGCTTGAACTCGATCGATGCGGTGGCGCCTAGGCGCTCCTGGTTGTCGATATAATAGTCGTAGCGCGGGAAGCGCGGGTGGAGCGCGGCGTTGGCGTCGGCGCAGTTCTGCGGGACCGGCGTCACCGTGGTGCCGCTCGCGCCGCCGGCGCCGGTGTTGACGCAGGTGGTGCCGAGCACGCTCTCGAAACCGGGGGCGAATGCCGAGCCCTTGGCCCAGCGCACGGTCGAATAGCCTTCCTCGATCAGCTTGCGCTTGGTGTAGGCGATAGAGGCGAGGACGCCGAAGGTCTCGTCCGCGTTGCGCCACGAAATCATGCCCGCGGCGCGCGGGCTGGCCTTCTGGGCAAGGTCGTTGTAGCTCGCCTGGGCAGAGGCGGCGATCGTCAGCCCGGCCTTGTAGTCGAACGGACGCGCGGTGCGCAGATCGACGGTGGCGCCGAGCGAGCCTTCCTCGGTGGAGGCATCCGCGGTCTTGCGCACGGTGATCGAGTTGAACAGGTCCGATGCGAAGACGTTGAAATCGAAGCCGCGGGTGCGGTTGGTGCCGCCGCTGGCATCGGCGCCGCCGGCGGTGGTCAGCGCTTCGATGCCGTTGATGCGGACGCGGGTGAACTGCGGCCCGAGGCCGCGCACCGAGATGGTGCGGCCTTCGCCGCCGTCACGCGCCAGGGCGACGCCGGGGACGCGCTGGATCGATTCGGACAGGTTGAGATCGGGGAACTTGCCGATATCCTCGGCAAGGATCTGGTCGACCGAGCCATTCTCTTCGCGCTTCGACTGGAGCGCGCGGGCAAGGCTGCCGCGGAAACCGGTAACAATGATCGTATTGTCGGTCTGGGCGTCACTATCGGCGGGGGTGTTCTGCGCCGCATCCTGCGCGAATGCAGGCGCCGCGACCGTTGCGCCCGCGATCACCGCGAGCGAGACACCGGCGGACCAGAAGCCTCGCCCGAGCTTTACCTTCAACATTATCCGTCTCCCAAGTGTAGATGCAGCCGGCTTGTGTTCGCCAGCTTGCGAGAAAGCCGATCCCGTTCGGCCTAACTGAGCATCGCAAAGCGCCTGCGCCCGTTGGCGAGAGTCTCGCGATGGAATTTCCTGAGCGTTTCCAGGCCTTTGTGGCGCGCATCCGCGCCCAAGCGTGCCAGGCCCAGCCAGGTGAGCGCCTCTGCGGCGCGCATGGCGGGTTCAATGCAGATACGCTCGATATCCTGCGCCATCGGCGCGAAATAAGCTGCCTCTCCCTGCAATGTCGCAAGCTTCTCGCTCGTCTGTGCAAGCGAATGCTGTCTTATATGGACACCGGTGTCAACCAGTCCGCGGCCGATGCGGAACAACATCCAGTGCAAATGGCCGAGAAGGCCATGATCGTCGCCCGCAAAGGCGCCTTCGGCGGCCATCAGCTGCTCGGTGTAGATCGCCCAGCCCTCGGCAAAGGCCGGGGCATATTCGAGTCGCAGGGGGTGTGGATCGGCGGCGGCCTCGATCGGCAGCTGGATCATGTGCCCAGGCAGCAGCTCGTGATGGACGACCGCGGGCAGCGTCCAGCTCGGGCGCTCGCGGATGCGCTTGAGATCCGGGTAATAGGCGCCGGGCGTGCTCGGGGTGGGCACGGTGCGATAGCCTTGCTTGCCCTCGGCTTCCTCCTGCCGCGTCATCCGCACCGCGGAGACGTTGCGGCATTCGGGCGGGAGTGGGCCGAACAGCGCGGGCAGGCGCGATGGCACCCTGGCCAAGCAGGAGTTCATGTCCGCCAAGGCGCGGTCGCGGCCGGTATCGTCGTCGCTGTAGAGGAAGTGCGGGTCCCGGAACGCGGCGCGGATCCGCGCGCCGACGCTGCCCTTGGTGTAGCCGAGGCGCTTGAGCACGGTGTCGGCGCGGGCGGTGAGACTGCGCGCGGCGGCGAGCATCTGCCGCTCGGCCTCCGCCGGGGCGATGGCCGCGCCGAAATGCCGCTCGAGCAGCAGCGCGAAATAATCGGCGCCGCCGGGGAAACGGCTGACCCCAGGCTCGGCGGGTGCCCTGGGGGCAAGGTCGGCGAGGCTCGCGGCCTGGCGGTGGAACGCGTCGGCGGAGGGGCCGGAAGCCCTGGCCGCGGCTTCCGCGACGCCCTTGCGAGTCCTTTCGAGCAGGGGTGAGGGCAGGATCACGCCGCGCGCCGCATCGGCGCGGAGCTGGTCGGTCTCGGCGTCGATGCGCGGGGCGTTGGCGTCCTTCTCGCGCCACGCACCGGCATTGGGCGAGACCGCATAGGGTGAACGGCCGAGCTTGCCGATCGGGAAGCGCGCGACGAGCCTGGCGTCGACCGCGAGCCCGGCGCGCACCGTCTCGAGGTCGATCCGGGGCGAGGGCGAGAGCGACGCGGTATCGAAGCCCTTCAATCGCGCGAGCCTGGCCGTCGGCGTGTCGAGCGATGCGAGGCCGTCGAGCGCCGCGCGCAGCTCGGCATCGCGATTCGGCGCGGCCAGCGCCACGCGCGGGAGCGCGGCGATACTGGCGGCGGCGAGGAACTGACGGCGGCGCATCACGATCCTCCGGTTCAGCGGGGCAGCGCCACCACATTGTTGAGCTGCGTCACCTCGGGCGCGTTGCCCGGCAGCGCGACGCGCACGCGGACGGCGCCCTTGGGCAAGGCGAGGCGGACGGTCGCGGCCCTGGGCGTCAGGTCGAGCGGCGCGGCGAGGGCCGGGATGGTTGCAGTGGCGAGTGCCTTGCCCGCGGCGTCCTCGAGCGTCAGCGTGCCGCTGGCGGTGGCGATTGCGCCGAGGCTGTGGACCGTTACGGCGAGCTTGCCGCCCTTCGCCACGACATCGTCGCTGCCGATGCCGAGATCGGGGCGCGTGGCGACGTCCTCGCCGCGCGTCTTCAGCGTGAATTCGATCTCGGTGGTGGCGTGCGGGGCGAAGGTGATGCGGGTCGATGCGCTGCGCTCGAGATGGAGCGGGATGGTGCTGCCGTCGATCACCATTTCCCAATCGCCGGACGCGACGTTCCAGGTCGTCATCTCGGCCGGTTGCGGCGTGTCGCCGGTGTTGTAGGCGATCACCTTGAAATGGTCCGGCGTCGCACCGGGGACGAGGATCGCGGTCTTCAGCGCGCCCTCGGGATCGTCGAAGCGCCAGCTCACCGCATTGCCCGGCCAGGTCTGGTTGCGGCGGAGCGCGATGCCGCCCAGGCGCTCGCGCTGGAGGATCTCGTTGGGCTGGTCGACCCGGTCGGACCACCAATGGCCCTCCGTGTACATGTACTGGCGCTGAGCCTTGTCCTCGATCGCGGCGGCGTGAAGCGACTCCAGATATTTGACGTCGCCGGTCGCGTCCCAGGCGGCCCATTGCTCGAAGGCACCGCCCTTCTGCGCCTTGGCGGTGAGCGACTTGGCCCAGTCCTTGTCGGCGCCGAGCAGCGCGATGACGTTCTCGTTGAGGTCCTGCACCGAGCCGGCGCCGCTCTTCGCCGTGCGGCTCAGCACCGGGGCGAGATACTTGGCGTCGCCGGTGAAGCGCCACGCCGCCCAGGCGGACTGATAGGGGGTGGGCACGCCGCCGCCGTCGCCGACGCGCTCGGCATCGGTGCGCCAGTTGATCTCGTTGGGGTAGGTCCAGTTGCCCTTGGCGTCCTGCTTGCCATGCGCCAGCCAGCCGTCGGTCACGCCGGTGACGAGGCCACGCGCTTCCGCATTGCCGTTGTACAGCCCGACCAGGATCGGCGCGTGCATCACGGTGAAGCTGTAGGGCTTCTGCCATTCCCAGGAGCCCTCGCGGTAGATCTTGCGCCCGCCATACCAGTTGGAGGCGAAGTGCATGTGCCCGGCGGGGTTCCGGAGGATCACGCCCTCGAGCGCCTTGGAAGTTGCCATCAGCCGCTCGATCGCCCTGGGCTCGCCCCAGTTCAGATAGAGCCGCTCGGCATCGCTGTTGAGGCCTTCCTCATAGGCGTGGAGCTCGTCGGTGGTGATATAGCCAAGGCCGTTCACCCGCATGCCGTTGGTGTAGACCGCGTCCGACAGCGCGCGCAGCGACGCGTTGATCTTGTCCGGATCGACGCCCATCAGCGCCAGCCCCGGCCATTGCTGGGTGAGATCGGTATCGTCCGAGATGCCGCCGCCGAAATCGCCGTACGGCACCTGGCGATTGTCGATCCACCAGTTGACGAACTGGCGCGTGATCTTGAGGTCCTCGAGCTGGCGGAAGGCCCAGAGCGGCACGCCGGCGGGCGCTTCGAGTTGCTTGAACTCGGGCAGGTTCTGCGCGCCGTAGCTGATGTCCGCCCAATAGCGGCGGGCCTCCGCATTGTCGGGATCGACGCGGAGCAGATCGGCGACATCGGCGAACACCCGGCGATAAAGCGCGGCGCGCTTCGAGGCGGTGTGCTCCTCGACCAGGAAGCCCCAATTGTCCTTCACCTGGTTGAACCGGTCGGCGATGTGCTCGGGCAGCGCCGCGGCGCGGTCCTTGAACACCAGGCGGATGTTCATGCCGTCGAGCGAGGCGGGGCCGAAGTCGGGCGCGGCGGAGGCGACGCCCAGATAAAGGCTGTCATTGGTGAGGATGCGGTCGCGCAGGTCGAGCCACAGCGTGCGTGCCTCGCCGGGGCGGACCGAGACCGACAGGTCGATCATGTCGCGGCCCGGCCAGATCGGGTCCTTCACCTTGATGTTGAGCGGGATCAGCCCGTCCTTGCCGGGCGTCGCCTTAAGCGCGGGAATGTCGAGCGCGATGCCGTCGAGCCCGTCGCGGGTGTTTTCCCAGCCATAATTCCAGGCGCGGGCGAGGGCGCGGCCGGGATAGGCGTCTCCGAAGCCCGAGGGGATCAGGACGTGGACGATCGGCATCGCGCCCTCGGCGTGCTTTGCGGCACCGGTTGCGGCGGCACTGCCCGCGCCGGCGGCGGCCGAACCGGCACCGGGCGGCAGCGCGAGCACGGTATTCTGCTCGTCGGCGGGGTAGCGACCCTTGATGAAGCGGTTGAGCCCGTCGAGCGCGGCGAGATCGGCGGAGACCTTGGCGTCTACCGTGTAGCTGAGCTTGAAGCTGCCCTCGGGCTCCTTCGCGGTGCCGACATCATAGGCCCAGAGCTCCTGGATCGGCTGCTCCTGCATCAGGTTGGTGAAGCGCAGCGTGCCGCCCTGCGCCTCGCCGAGCGACGTGACGCTGCGGACGACGCCCTGGGGGCGCTTGGCGAGGCTGCGGAAATCCTTGCCCTCGGGCGCATAGTCGAGCGCGCCATAGGCGGCGCCGCGGATCTCGACGCGGTTGAACTTCTCGGTGGCGGGGACGGTCAGCGTATAGGCCTTGCCGCCTTCGACATAGACGTTCCAGTCGGGCAGCTCGAAATAATCGTCGCGGCCGGGGAGCTTCGACCGGTTGTAGACGCCGGGCCAGGTCGTCTCGGCGATGCCGTCGACGCCCTTCCAGTTGCGCTCCTTCAGGTCCTTCGCATCGGCGAACTCGACCTTGCGGACGCTGGTGACCTTGTCGGCGAGCACCGGCGGCGAGGCGCTGTCCCAGCCGAAGCGGTGGAGCCAGGCGGCGCGCTTGCCGGCATCCGCAGGGGCGGGCGAGGGCGCGGGCTCGGCCTTGGCGGCGAGCGCGGCCACGCCGGCGGGATCGAGCATGCGGTCATAGACGCGGATCTCGTCGACATCGCTGCCGCGCATGAAGCTGTAGCGGCTCTGCACCTGGTGCGGTGCCATGATCCGCGCGGCGAGGCCGAACTGGTCGAGCCCGGCGTCGAGATCTGCCTTCTGGTCCTTGCGCGCGGCCTCCTTGCCGTCGACGAACAGGCGCACGCCCACCGCCTCGTCCCAGGCGAAGGCGATATGGTGCCAGGCGTCGGGCGCGGGCAGCGCGGGCATCTTGAACGAGACGCGGACGCGCGAGAGGTTCGCATCGGTCACGAAGGCATCGAAGCCGTGGCCGTTCCAATCGATGCGCAGGAACGCCATGTCCCAGCTGGTGTGATCGGCGAAACCGACGCGGAAGATCACGAAGGGCGCTTCGCCGACCGGATCGCGCGACCGCCAGAAGAAGGAAAGGGTGCCGCGCTGCGCCTCGATGTTCCCCGGCGCGTTCCAGGCGATATAGCCGTCGTCCGCCCAGCGGAAGGCGCCGCCGATCGCGCCATCGGGCACGCTGGTAACCTTGGACTGGAAATTGGGAACCGGATCGCCGGCGGCCTTCTCTGCCGTGCCGCTCCTGTCGCCCGAGGCGCGGAAGAGCAGGCCGTCGTCACCGGCCTGGGCAGCGGCGGGGCCGGCGCCGAGCGCGAGCGCCCAGGCCAGGGCGATGCTGGTTGCCGAAGTGCGGATCATGACATGCCTCTCTGAACGGACAGGACGGTCTTGTGCGTCCCTTGTGTCAAGCATGGCGTCGGCTGACACCGGTGGCAATATCTTTATCGTTTCCGGAGCATGTCCGCTTGACGCTGCCGTGCGGAAGCGACAGCTTCGCGGCAACCGGTGTCAAAACTAGCAACTGTTGGCCGGACCGAGGGGAGATTGCCGATGGCTTCGCGCCGTGACCTGTTGCGCCATGCCGGCGCGAGCGCCGCCCTGGGGCTGGCGCCGCGATTCGCTTTTGCCGCCGAAGGTGACCCCTGGGCGCGTGCGGCCGCGATCGCCCGGACGGTGAAGGCGCCGGTGTTCCCCGCGCGTGACTTCGACATCACCGCGTTCGGCGCCAAGGGCGACGGGACCACGCTCAACACCCGCGCGATCGCCGCGGCGATTGCGGCGTGCAGCGCGGCGGGCGGGGGCAGGGTGGTGGTGCCGGCAGGGCGCTTCCTGACCGGGGCGGTGCACCTCAAATCGGGTGTGAACCTGCACGTCACCCGCGACGCGACCCTGCTCTTCAGCACCGATCCCGCGCACTACCCCATCGTGTTCACGCGCTGGGAAGGGATGGAGCTGATGAACTATTCGCCGCTCGTCTATGCGCGGCAGCAGAAGAACATCGCGCTCACCGGCGAAGGCACGCTCGACGGGCAGGCGGACGCGCAGCATTGGTGGGCGTGGAAGGGCCCCTGGGGCGGCACGGTCGATCATGGCTGGCGCGAGGGCATGCCCGACCAGCGCAAGGCGCGGGCGCGGCTGTTCGACATGGCCGAGCGCGGCGTGCCGGTGGAGCAGCGGGTGTTCGGCGAGGGCGATTTCCTGCGCCCGGCCTTCGTCCAGCCCTATGACTGCGAGAATGTGCTGATCGAGGGCGTCAAGCTGCGCGGCGCACCCTTCTGGCAGGTGCATCCGGTGCTCTGCCGCAACCTGATCGTGCGCGGGCTCGATATCCTGGGGCACGGGCCGAACAATGACGGGTGCGACCCGGAATCGGTCGATGGCGCGCTGATCGAGCAGTGCATTTTCGACACAGGCGACGATTGCATCGCGGTCAATTCGGGGCGCAACGCCGATGGCCGCCGGCTGGCGCGGCCGTCGCAGAACATCCTGATCCGTAATTGCCGGATGAAGGCGGGACATGGCGGCGTGGTGGTCGGCTCGCAGATTTCGGGTGGCGCGCGCTGGATCTTCGCGCAGGACTGCGTGATGGACTCGCCCGACCTCTGGTACGCGATCCGCTTCAAGAACAACGCCTTGCGCGGCGGATTGCTCGAGAATTTCTATTATCGCAACCTCGATGTCGGCCAGGTCGGCAAGGCCGCGATCACTTGCGACTTCAACTATGAGGAAGGCGCCGACGGACCGTTCGTGCCCAAGCTGCGCAACATCGTGATCGAGCAACTGCGCGTGAAGAACGCAGTGCGGGTGCTCGACAGCCAGGGCCTGCCGGGCGCACCGGTGACCGGGATCACGCTGAGGGACTGTAGTTTCGACGGGGTCGCCCAGCCGAGCATCGTCCGGTACACCGAGGGGCTCCGCCTCGAAAATGTGCGGATAAACGGGGCATTGGCGGATCAACTCGCTTGAGGTGCGTTGACGCGTCCCCCTGACACCGGTAGCATCATTCGACATTCCGCGGACCCGCACAAAGCCGGGCCGCGGCCACTCGGAGAGGAGATCGCGCGCAAGTTACTCGACATGGTCCGGCACCGGTTCCGGCCTGTCTTCATCCAGAGCCCAAGACTGCAGGAGGCGAGCGGTTTGGGGCAGGTGAAGCGGGGCGGGGCAGCGATGTCGGGCGCGGCTGCATTTGTGCGGCCGGGCATGGCGAGGGCTCTCACGCGACCTGCAACATGGGGAATTTGCGTTGATTGAAGGACGGGAACCGGCCGAGGCCATCGCCCAAGCATTTGTTTCGGCCCGCCACACCGGCAATGCGCTGATCGACTATCCGGGCGAGCTGCCCGGCACGCTCGAGGAGGCCTATGGCATCCAGGAACGCGCGATCGCCCTGTTCGGCGACCGGGTCGCCGGCTGGAAAGTGGGCAAGATCCCCGAGCCGCTCGACGCCACGTTCGGCTCCAATCGGTTGACCGGCCCGATCTTCGCCGACTCGATTGTCGAGCCGGGCGAGGGCGAAGTGCCCGAGATGCCGGTGTTCGAGCACGGCTTTGCCGCGGGCGAAGCGGAATATCTGCTCCGCCTGGGCCAGCTGCCCGAGAGCTTCGATCGCGCCTGGACCAACGCGGAAGTCGCGGAATATGTCGATGCGATCCATGTCGGCATCGAAGTGGCGAGCTCGCCCTTTCCCGGCATCAACCTGCACGGCCCGGCGGTGACGGTTTCCGACTTCGGCAACAACAACGGCCTGGTGATCGGCGCGGAAATTCCGCGCGGCACGGATTTCCTTGAGTGGCCGGTAGCGCTAACAATCGAAAGCGAAGTGGCCGGCGAGGCGACCGCGAGCACGATGCTCGACGGACCGTTCGGCGCCGTCCGCTTCCTGTTCGAGCTTGCTGCCAACCGGCAGCTGCCGCTCGCGCCGGGCCAGTGGATCTCCACCGGCGCGGTGACGGGCGTCCACCCCGTTCGCGTCGGCGAGCTGGTGGAGGCGCGGTTCGCGCAGGACTACAGCGTTAAGTGCCGTATCGTCGGCATCTACGACTGAGTCGCGAAACGCGGAAAAAGACAAGGGGAGAGAGTAATGGCGAGTTCAGGGGAGGCAGTGGTCTCCGGCGCGGCGTCGCGCATCGGGCGCTATCGCTGGGTGATCGTGGGGCTGCTCTTCGCGGCGACCGCCATCAACTATGTCGACCGGCAGATGATCGCGGTGCTCAAGCCCGATCTCTCCAAGGAGCTCGGCTGGACCGAGACCAACTATGCCGACATCGTCTTCTATTTCCAGCTCGCCTACGCCATCGGCTATCTCGGCTTCGGCAAGATCGTCGACGCGATCGGCGCGCGCTTCGGCTACGCCATCGCCGTCGTGATCTGGACGATCGCGCATGTCGCTCATGGCGGCGTCCACAGCGTGATGCAGTTCACCCTGGCGCGCTTTGGCCTGGGCATCGGCGAATCGGGCAACTTCCCGGCGGGCGTGAAGGCGGTGACCGACTGGTTCCCTGCCAAGGAACGTGCCTTTGCGGTCGGCCTGTTCAACGCTGGCTCGAACGTGGGCGCGATCCTCACCCCACTGCTGATCTGGGCCCTGGTGCCCGCGATCGGCTGGCGCATGACCTTCGTCGTCACCGGCGTGTTCGGCATCGCCTGGCTGATCGCCTGGCTCGCGGTGTTCCGCGACAAGCCCGCCGATCACCCCAAGGTGGGCGCAGAAGAACTCGCTTACATTACCCAGGATCCGGCCGATCCGGTGGTGAAGGTCAAGAACCTGTGGGGCAAGCTGCTCGTCACGCGCGAGACCTGGGCCTTCGCACTCGGCAAGTTCTTCATCGACCCGATCTGGTGGTTCTATTTGTTCTGGCTGCCGAGCTGGCTGGGCAAGGAATATCACCTCAACCTGACCAGCTGGGATTCGCCCACCGCGGCGATCGCGCTGGGCGCGATCTACCTGATCTCGGATGTCGGCTCGGTCGCGGGCGGCTGGCTCTCGGGCCGGCTGATGAACGCGGGCATGAGCGTCAACAGCGCGCGCAAGATCACCATGCTGATCTCGGCCTGCTTCGTGCTGCCGGTGATGTTCACCACCTTCTACGGCAATCTCTGGATCAGCGTGTTCGTGGTCGGCGTGGCCGCGGCGGCGCACCAGAGCTTCTCGGCGACGCTCTACACCCTGCCTTCGGACCTGGTACCGCGCTATGCGGTGGGCTCGGTGATCGGGATCGGCGGCACGATCGGCGCGGTCGGCGGCATGTTCTTCTCGAAATATGCCGGCTATGTGCTCGACGTGATCGGCAGCTATGCGCCGCTGTTCATCGTCGCGGGTGCGGCTTACTTCCTGGCGCTGCTTTCGATCCACCTGCTGTCGCCGCGCCTGAAGCGCGTCGACGTCGTCTAAGGAGGATTTGATCGATGGCCCGGCCCCTGAAGCTTGACCCCGACCGGCTGTTTCCGGCGGAAGACCGCACGCGGAGCATCGCGCGGGCGCTCTATGCCGAGGTGGCTGGGCTGCCGATCATCAGCCCGCACGGGCACACCGATCCGACCTGGTTCTCGACCAATGCCAACTGGTCCAACGCCACCGAGCTGCTGCTCTCGCCGGATCACTATATTTACCGCATGCTCTATTCGCAGGGCGTGTCGCTCGACGCGCTGTGCGTGCCGAGCAAGGCTGGCATGCCGGCGACCGATCCGCGCGCGGCGTGGCGCACGTTCGCGGAGCACAGCTATCTGTTCCGCGGCACGCCCTCGGCGATGTGGCTGGGCCATGTGTTCGGCGAGGTGTTCGGCTTCGACGTGGCGCTCGATGCGAGCACGGCGGATCATTACTACGACACGATCAACGCGAAGCTCGCGACCGACGCGTTCAAGCCGCGGGCGCTGTTCGACCGGTTCAACATCGGTTTCCTCGCCACCACCGAGGGACCGCAGGACGACCTCTCGCCGCACCATGCGATCCAGGGCAGCGGCTGGAACGGCCGGGTGGTCACCACCTATCGCCCCGATGCAGTGATCGATGTCGAGCATGAGCAGTTCGACGGTGCGATGAAGATCTTCGCCGAGAAGACCGGCGAGGACGTGTACAGCTGGGACGGCTATCTCGCCGCGCACCGCAAGCGCCGCGCCGATTTCCGCGCTGCCGGCGCCACTGCGACCGATCATGGCCACCCGACCGCGGCGACCGCGAACCTGAGCAAGGACGAGGCCGAGCGGCTGTTCCGCACGATCCTGTCGAACAACTGGACGCCGAGCGACGCCGAGCTGTTCCGCGCCCAGATGCTGACCGAGATGGCGGCGATGAGCGTCGAGGACGGGATGGTGATGCAGATCCATCCGGGCTCCTTCCGCAACCACAATGGCGGGCTGTTCGAGAGCCATGGCCGCGACAAGGGCGCGGACATCCCGATGCGCACCGACTATGTGCACGGCCTCAAGCCGCTGCTCGACCGGTTCGGCACCTCGAACGATCTCTCGATCATCCTCTTCACGCTCGACGAGACGGTCTACAGCCGCGAACTGGCGCCGCTGGCGGGCCATTATCCGTGCCTGAAGCTCGGCCCGAGCTGGTGGTTCCATGACTCGCCGGAGGGCATGCGCCGCTTCCGCGAGCAGGTGACCGAAACCGCCGGCTTCTACAACACCGTCGGCTTCAACGACGATACCCGCGCCTTCCTCTCGATCCCGGCGCGCCACGACGTCGCCCGGCGAGTCGATTGCGGGTTCCTGGCTAAGCTGGTCGCCGAGGGGCGGCTGCTCGACTGGGAAGCCGCGGAGCTGGCCCACGAACTCACCAACGGCCTTGTCCGCAAGGCCTATAAACTCGACCAACCCGCGCCGGCGCCCGTCGCCGCCGCGGCCTGATCCAACCAACGGAGTCCCCCATGTTCGACCGTACCTATTACGCCACGCACCCCGACATGATGGAGTGCGTCTCGAACGAGGAGCTGTGCGACCGCTATCTGATCGACGGCCTGTTCCGGGACGGCGAGTGCGTGCTCAACTACACGCATGCCGATCGCTTCGTGATCGGCGGCGTCGCGGTGGCCGGCGTCCCGGTGAAGTTGCCCGCGCAGACCGAGCCGGCTTCGGCGGCCGGGCATCCCTTCCTCGAGCGCCGCGAGCTGGCGATCGTCAATGTCAGCCGCGTCGAGGGCACCGTCACCGTCGACGGCGAGACCTTCGCGCTGGGCAACAAGGACTGCCTGTACGTGACGATGGGCGCCAAGGATGTGGAATTCGCGGGCGAGGGCGCGCGCTTCTATCTGGCGTCGTGCCCGGCGCACAAGGCGTTCACCACGCGCAAGCTCGGCATCGCCGATGCCAACCGCCTCGACCGCGGCTCGCTCGAAGAGTCGAACGAGCGCTCGATCTACCAGCTGGTCATCCCCGGCGTGTGCGACAGCGCGCAGCTGGTGATGGGCCTGACCGTGCTCAAGCCCGGCTCGGTGTGGAACACCATGCCCCCGCACATCCATGAGCGCCGCAGCGAGATCTATTTCTACTTCGAGCTCGACGACCTCGAGAAGGACCGCGTGTTCCACTATATGGGCGAAGGCGAGGCGACCCGCCACATCGTGATGGCGAACGAGGAAGCAGTGATCAGCCCGCCCTGGTCGATCCACATGGGCGCCGGCACCAAGGCCTATGCCTTCATCTGGGCGATGGCCGGCGAGAACCAGGACTATACCGACATGAACGTGCTGGACATCTGCCAGCTGGCGTAAGTCGAACTGAGGGCGGGCGGCCATGGCTGCCCGCGCTCTTCCAATTACCAAACCCCGACCCCTCCCTTGCAGGCAGGGGAGTGAGAGAGCGCATGACCAATCCCTTCGACCTCACGGGCCGCGTCGCGGTCGTCACCGGTGCCAATACCGGCATCGGCCAGGGCATCGCGCTGGCGCTCGCCGCCGCGGGTGCGGATATCGCCGCGGTCGGCCGCACGCCGGCGCAGGAGACGGTGGAGAAGGTCCGTGCGCTCGGCCGCAAGACCGAGATCATCTCGGCCGATCTCGCGACCATCGAGCCTGTGGACAGGGTTGTGGACGAAGCTGTGGATAAGCTCGGCGGCCTCGACATCCTGGTCAACAATGCGGGGATTATCCGCCGTGCCGACAGCCTCGACTTCACCGAGGAAGATTGGGACGCGGTGGTCGACACCAACCTCAAGTCGGTGTTCTTCCTCTGTCAGGCGGCGGGCAGGCACATGGTGAAGCAGGGCCGCGGCAAGATCATTAACATCGCCTCGATGCTGACCTTCCAGGGCGGCATCCGCGTGCCGAGCTACACGGCTTCGAAGTCGGGCATCGGCGGGCTCACCAAGCTGCTCGCGAACGAGTGGGCGGCCAAAGGCGTCAACGTCAACGCGATCGCGCCGGGCTATATCGCCACCAACAACACCGCGGCGTTGCAGGCGGATGAGCAGCGCAACCGCTCGATCATGGAGCGCATCCCGGCGGGCCGCTGGGGCGATCCGGCCGACATGGGCGGCGCTGCGGTGTTCCTCGCCTCCTCGGCCTCGGACTATGTCCAGGGCCATATCCTGGCCGTTGACGGCGGGTGGCTGGCGCGATGAGCATTGCCTTTTTCGGTGAGCTGATGCTGCGGCTCTCGCCCCCGGGGCGCGAACTGCTGCTGCAGACGCCGAAGCTCGACGTGAATGTCGGCGGCGCCGAGGCGAATGTCGCCACCGGCCTGGCATGCCTGGGCCACAAGGTGCGGATGATCTCCGCCGTCTCGGACAATCCGCTGGGCGGCGCGGTGATCGGCGAGCTGCGCCGGCGCGG
The DNA here is from genome assembly GCF_040049295.1 of Sphingomonas sp. KR3-1. Classification (NCBI taxonomy): domain Bacteria; kingdom Pseudomonadati; phylum Pseudomonadota; class Alphaproteobacteria; order Sphingomonadales; family Sphingomonadaceae; genus Sphingomonas; species Sphingomonas sp. KR3-1. The sequence continues at coordinate 405,450 of NZ_JBDZDQ010000001.1, read as the reverse complement.
CGTCGATACCTCGACGGTGATTTCCGAGCCTGGCCGGCTTGGACTGTATTTCCTGACGCCGGGCGCGGGGCTGCGCGCCTCCGAGGTCGTCTATGATCGCGCATACTCGGTGTTCGCCCAGCGCCCGGCCGAGAGCTGGGACTGGGATGCGCTGCTCGAAGGCGCCACCCGGCTGCATCTGTCGGGGATCACCCCTGCGCTTGGCCACAACACGGCGGCTGCCGCGATTGCCGCTGCCGAGGCGGCGGGCGCACGCGGCATCCCGGTGTCGTTCGACGGCAATTACCGGGCGAAGCTGTGGGAGAGCTGGGACAGCGATCCGCGGGCGGTGCTGACCCGGCTGATCGGCCATGCCGACCTGCTGTTCGGCAATCACCGCGACATCTCGCTGCTGCTGGGCCGTGAATTCTCGGGCGACGGTGCCGATCGGCGGCGCGAGGCGGCGGAGGCGGCGTTCTCGGCCTTCCCGAAGCTCCAGACGATCGCCAACACCGCGCGGCATGTCGACGATGCCGACAGTCACCGCGTCTCGGCACGCGTCGACACGCGCGCGGCCGGCTACCAGACCGACGAAGTTCTTATCGCCGGCATCGTCGATCGTATCGGCGCCGGCGATGCCTTCGCGGCGGGCGTGCTGCATGGTCTGCTCGAGAGCCCGGGCGATGCGAAGGCTGCGGCGCATGCAGGCCTGGCGCTGACCGCGTTAAAACATTCGCTACCAGGAGATGCGAGCCTGTTTACGCGCGCCGATCTGGCAGCATTCGGGGAAGGCGGACTCGACGTTCGCCGTTGATCGACCGGAGGCGAAAAATCGCCCCGGCCAGGGTGGGGACGGTCGATGGAAGAGATTTTCGCGATTGGCGCCGAGCCGGCGCTTGAACGGCGTGACCTGGCCGATCTGCGGCGCGCCTATGGCATAGACGACCTGTTCGAGCGCGAACTGCACGCGGCCTGGCGTTTCCTCGAGCCCCATATGAGCAGCGTCGCGCGCGAATTGCTCGAGCGGCGCGGCGGCGGGCGTGTGGCCGATTCGGTCGTCGAGGGGCGCGTGGCATATGCGCGGGCCAAGATGTCGCGCCCGATCGACGAGGACTGGATCGACCTCCTTACCGCCGAGGCGGATCGCATCGCCGAAGGCGGGCTCGACTTCGCGACGGTCGCGGCCTCGATGCTAGCGGCGCAGATGCGCGGCCATGCGGTGTTCTTCGAGCTGTGCGACGACCCCGCCGAACTCGAGCGGCTGACGCGCGCGACCCAGCGGCTGGGAGTCATCGAGTTCGAGATCATCGCCAGCCGGCTGCGCCAGATCGCCCGGCTGCGCGCGCAGGCGACCCGCCGCCAGGAACTGGCCGAGGTCCGCGCCGAGCTCAAGGACTCGATCGCCAGCACTGCACGGGCGAGCCGCGAGATCGTCCAGTTCACCGAACGCACCGCCGCCGACCTGCTGAGCCTGCGCAAGCCCGCCACCGAAGTCGCCTCCGCGGCGGACCAGGCGGCGGTGGCGATGGGTGAATCGGCGCAGAACGCCGCGGGGCTGATCTCGGCCTATGAGCGCGCCCGCGAGGATGCCTCGGCAGCGGCGGAAGTCGCGGGCAATGCCGATGCGATTGCCTCGCAGGGGGCGGCGAGCGCGGAGAGCCTTTCGGCAAACACTGCGCGGATCGAAGGCGTGATCACGCTCATCTCCGGTATCGCCTACCAAACCAAGCTGCTCGCGCTCAACGCCAGCATCGAAGCGGCGCGGGCGGGCGAGAGCGGGCGCGGCTTCGCGATCGTCGCGCAGGAAGTGCGCACGCTCGCCGACCAGGCGGCGGCGGCGACGGGCGGCATCACCCAGACGATCCGCGAGGCGCAGGCGGCAAGCGGCGCGATGGCCGAGACCAACCGCGCGATCCTGGCGATCGTCACCGAGCTGCTGGCCCGCGTCCGCGCGGTGTCGGGGGCGATGGAGAGCCAGATGGCGAGCGTGTCGGGCATCCTCGCCTCGATCGACGAAACCGCTGTGTCCTCGCGCGAGATCGCCGCGCTGATCGCGACGATCAGCGATCATGTCGGGCGGCTGGCGGGCGAGGCCGAGGAGGCGGGTCGCCAGGCTGCGCTCACCCGCGAGGCGATCGGCCGGATCGAGGAAGCGACGGGGCAGATCATGACGGGAGCAGGGCAATGAGCGGCGTGACGCGGCGTACGGTGATGGCGGGCGGCATCGCGCTGGCGGGTACGCCGCTGATGGCGCACGCGGTACCGGGCGATGCGGTGGTCGAGGCGCGGGCAGGGCGCTTCGAGGGCGACCGGCTGGACGGCGGCATGCTGCGCTTCCGCGGCATCCGCTACGGCAATGCCCCGCGCTTCCGCGCGCCCATGCCCTTCGCCACGCCGGGTCTGCGCGTGCCCGCGCACGAATTCGGCCCGATCTGTCCGCAGGGCAAGGGCGACCAGCGCGCCTCCGAGGACTGCCTGTTCCTCAACATCTGGACACCGGGCGCCGTGCTCGCGGCGAAGCGCCCGGTGATGCTCTACATCCATGGCGGCGCCTATTCGAACGGCAGCGTCACCGTGCCGCTCAACGACGGCGCCAGGCTGGCGGCGGCCGAGGACGTGGTGGTGGTGACCGTCAACCACCGGCTCAACGCGCTCGGCTATCTCTATCTCGCCCGGCTCGACCCGCGCTTTGTCGATAGCGGCAATCTGGGACAGCTCGACCTGATCCTGGCGCTGCAATGGGTGCGGGACAATATCGCGGCGTTCGGCGGCGATCCCAGCCGCGTCTTCCTGTTCGGCCAGTCGGGCGGCGGCGCCAAGATCGCGACGCTGATGGGCATGCCGGCCGCCAAGGGGCTGTTCCACAGCTGCGCGACGATGAGCGGGCAGCAGGTCACCGCTTCGGGGCCGATCAACGCGACGAAGCGCGCCCAGGCCTATCTGGCGAAGCTCGGGGTGCAGGAGGACAATCTCCAGCCCCTGCTCGACATGCCGGTGGAGAAGCTGGGCGATGCGCTCGACGCGACCGATCCGATCCTGGGCGGCGGCGTCTATTTCGGGCCGGTGCTCGACATGAAATGGCTGACACGCCACCCCTTCTGGCCCGACGCCAATCCGCAGAGCCTGGCGATCCCGATGATCCTGGGCAACACGCATGACGAGACGCGTGCCTTCATCGATCCCGGCTCGACCAAGGTGAAGGGGCTGACCTGGGACAATATCGCCGCCCGAATGGCGCCGGAGCTGCGCATGGACCTGCTGCCCGAATGGGTGGTGGCCCAGTATCGCGCGCATTTCCCCACCGACAGCGTGGAACAGCTCTTCTACCGCGCCACCACCGCTGGACGGAGCTGGCCGGGGCAGCTGCTCGAGGCGGATGCGCGGGCCGCGGCGGGGGCGAAGGCGACCTGGGTCTACCAGGTCGATTTCCAATCGCCGACCAGGCCCGAGCGCGGCGCGCCGCACACGATGGATATCGCGCTCGCCTTTGGCACGCTCGACGCACCGGGGTCGTTCACCGGCACCGGGCCGGCGGCGCAGAAGCTGAGCGCGCAGGTTATGGGCGCCTTCGCCTCGCTGGCGCGCACCGGGCGGCCCGCAGCGAAAGGGCTGGCGCCCTGGACGCCCTATACGCTGCCGCACCGCGCGACGATGCTTTTCGACGCCAGCAGCCGGGTGATGAACGATCCCCGCAAATGGGAGCGCGAACTATGGGGCAGGGTGCCGTACATCCAGCCCGGGAGCTAAGTTGACACCGGTTTCCTGATTGCGTTGTCGATAATAGCGTATCGCTTTGTCCCATGAGCCATTATGCTCGCGCAATGGAGAGAACCGGAAAGCCCACGATCAACGACGTCGCGCGTATTGCCGGCGTCTCCAAAAAGACTGTCAGCCGAGTGATCAATCGCTCGCCGCTGCTCAATGGCGACACGCGCGCCAAGGTCGAGCAGGTGATCGCGGATCTAGGCTATGTCCCCAATGTCCAGGCGCGCGCGCTGGCGCTGCGTCGCAACTTCCTGATCGGGCTGATCCACGACAATCCCAACGCGCAGATGGTGATGAACGTGCAGGCCGGTATGCTCGAAGCGATGCGCGACACCGAGTTCGAGCTGATCGTCCGCCCGATCGATCGCGGCAGCTCGACGATGCTCGAGGACGTGCGCAACTTCCTCGAGCGCCAGCGGCTCTATGGCGTGATGTTCCTGCCGCCGGTCTCGGAGAACGAGATGGTGGCGGAGCTCTGCCGCGAGCTCGGCATCCGCTATGTCCGCATGGGCTCGGCGACGCTGGATTCGTCCGAGCACATGGTCGCTTCGAACGACAGCGAAGTGGTCACCGAGGCGGTGAACCACCTGATCGCGCTCGGCCATCGCCGCATCGGCCTGATCGCCGGCCCGCACGGCTTTCGCTCGGCTCGCGAGCGGCGCAAGGGCTTCGAGAATGCGCTGGAGGTGGCGGGCATCAAGCTGCCGCGCAGCCTGATCGCCGACGGCAACTACACGTTCGAGACCGGGCTGGCCGCGGCGGACCGGCTGCTCGACTTGTCGCCCCGGCCCACCGCGATCTTCTGCTCGAACGACGAGATGGCGGCCGCCGCGCTGCATGCCGCGCGCCGCCGCGGGATGAGCGTGCCCGAGGACCTGTCGCTGGTGGGCTTCGACGATACCGCGATCGCCTCGCACATCTGGCCGCCGCTGACGACGGTGCACTGGCCGATCATCTCGATGGCACGCTCGGCCGCGCTCAAGCTGCTCGCCGACTTCTTCGGGGATGACGGCAACGCGGTGGAAGAGCCCTCGCTGTTCCCCTCCACATTGATCCACCGCGCCTCGGTCGCGCCGCCGCGGGAGGGCTGATTCCGGCCTCGGAGAGGGCGCTGCACGGCCGCATTTCTCCGATGTTGCTGAAATGCCGCAATCCCCGTTTTGTGACGCCCGGGTTAATGACACCGGTTGACATAACCCATTTCAGGCGTGATCAAGAGGCTGAACAAGCGTGACTGAGACGCTTGCGCCCAAGCGAGCATGAAGATTCGCAAACGGGGCGTGGGAGGGGGCAAGTCGCGACATGGTGGGTTCTTGCGGGAGCGGTGCGAGCTGCTTGCCGCGCTGCTGTGTCGCACCCTGATTCCGGGCTCCATTGGGCGCATCGACCAGTGCTTGTCGATGAAAAGACCTTGGGGAGGAATCGATGTTTTCTACCGTTGACACCCTGGCTGCGCGCCGCACCGCGCTCCGCGGCACGACCGCGCTGGGCGCCTTGGGCCTTGCCCTGCTGATGACCGCCCCCGCCCGGGCCCAGACCGCCGAGGCAAGCGCCGCGGTCGCTGCGACGGCCACGCAGGACAGCAGCCAGGCGGCGCCGCAGGATGCGGAACAGGCCCAGGACCAGGGCCAGAGCATCGTTGTCACCGGTTTCCGCGCTTCTCTTGCCAATTCGGTGAACATCAAGCGCAACTCGAACCAGATCGTCGATGCGATCACGGCCGAGGACATCGCCGACTTCCCTGACGCGAACCTGGCCGAATCGATCCAGCGCCTGCCGGGCGTCTCGATCGACCGCGACAATGGCGAGGGCCGCACGATCACCGTGCGCGGCCTGGGCGGTGACTTCCAGGCGGTTCGTCTGAACGGCGCCGATGCGCAGAACATCGCCGGCGGCAACCAGTCGGACGCCGGCGCGAACCGCTCGCGCGGCTTCGACTTCAACACCTTCGCCTCGGAGCTGTTCGGGGGGATCAAGGTCACCAAGTCGACCGCGGCGGAGAATGACGAAGGCTCGCTCGGCGCGATCATCGACCTGACCACCGGCCGCCCGCTCTCCTACAAGAAGAACCGCTTCGCAGTCGGCGCGGAGGCCGAATATCGCGAGAACGGCAAGTCGTTCAACCCGCGCTTCACTGGCCTCGCCTCGGTGCGGGTGACCGACAATTTCGGCATCCTGGTCTCGGGCGCCTACCAGAAGCAGGAGCAGCAGATCGATTCCTACCGCCGCAACATCGGCGTGTTCGAATATACCTATCGCAACTCGCAGATCCTCGGCGTCACGCCGAACGTCTTCGGCTTCGCCCGTCCCAGCAACCAGGGCACCGGCCCCACCTTCGGCTCGGACCCGGCCGCCTATGCCGCGGTGACGCCGACCACGATCATCCCGGGCCTGCCCTCGATCGGCCGCCAGTATCTCGACTATGAGCGGATCGGCGCGACCGCGACGATGCAGTGGAAGCCGAGCGCCGGCACCGAGATCACGCTCGACGGCGTGTTCTCGCGCTACGACCAGAACAGCGACAGCACCGGCATCACACCGATCGGCCTCAACCGCAACGGCACCAATGCCCGCGTTCTCGGCGTCGGCACCGCGGGCCTGCGCGCCGTCGGCACGACGAACGGCAATGCGGATCGCGTCGCGCTCTATCCGAACTGCGTGCCGAGCGCGACGATCGACTGCAACGGCGATCTGGCGGGAACCGGCCTTACGGGCGGCGTGATCCTGCCCGGCTATCTGAACAGCATGAACCCCAACAACCTCAACCCGTTCGACTATTACAACAATCCGGCATCGCCCGGCTATGTCGCGACGGCGAACCAGACCGGTTATTACAACGAGCTGCTCGGCCGTCCGAACACCAAGATCCGCGCCGCGCACGTCAACAGCGCCGGCCAGGCCGACTATATGGTGCTCGACGATGTCGACTGGCGCAGCTTCTCGGACACGCAGTTCGGCCGCACCGACTTCAAGCAGGTGACGCTGAACGTGCACCAGGAGTTCGCGCCGAACTTCTATGCCGACGCGACCGGCGGCTGGTCCAAGTCCGAGTTCCGCGCGGTGGGCATGCTCACCGAATTCAACGCGATCGACCAGGACAACTACACCTTCGACGATCGCGCCGGTGACAAGATGCCGGTGTTCAGCCCCGGCTTCGACGTGGCGAACCCGAACAGCTGGACGCTGGTGAAGGGCCTGTCGACGATCCGCTACTTCACCAACACGGTGGACAACGAGTTCAAGGTGGCGCGCGTCAACTTCACCTTCGACGCGCTGCCCGAGATGTCGATCAAGTTCGGCGGCACGGCCAAGGAGTTCAACTACGAAGGCAACCAGGGCCGCCGCACCCAGTCGATCGAGGCGATCAACCCGACGCTGGCGGAATCGCACCTGAACATCACCGACCTCGGCCGGACGATCAGCTTCGGCCAGGGCCTGAACGTCTCGGCGGGCACGCCGACCAGCTATTATGCGCCGGATACCCAGAAGTTCATCAACCAGTTCGGCATCAACTGCAATTGCGTGAACAAATGGGGTGACTTCCGCGCCTCGGTCGACGGTCGCCAGAAGGGCGGCGTGACCGAGCAGGACGTGTCGGGCTATTTCCAGGTCGACTACAACGTCAACCTGCTCGGCCGCCCGTTCCGCGGCAATGCCGGCCTGCGTGTCGCCAACACGCGCGTGTTCGGCTCGGGCAATGTCGGCGGCTCCGACGGCGTCTCCGGCCTCGCGGTGACCGCCAAGAACGAATATTGGGACTGGCTGCCCTCGATGAACGCGAACTGGGAGGTCATGGACGACCTGCTCGTCCGCTTCGCCGCCTCGAAGGTGATGTCGCGCCCGCAGCTCTCGAGCCTGACCCCGGGCACCACGGCGTTCAGCTCGAGCATCGCCACCAGCGGCGCGGCACCGTCGCTGACCGTGGGCAACCCCTATCTCAACCCGTTTCGCGCGACCAACCTCGACCTCAGCGTCGAGAAGTATTTCAAGCATAACGGCCTGATCGCGGTGAACCTGTTCAAGAAGAACATCGACAGCTTCCCGCAGCAGGTCGCGCTCGAGGCGCCGCTCTCGGCCGTGTTCGAGCCGGCATTGTACCAGCAGGTGCTGGGCTTCATCACCAATGCCGGGCTGAATGCCTATACCGTCGCCGGCGGCACCTGGGCGATCCGCCAGTTCCAGGATGCGCCGGGCGGCACGATCAAGGGCGTCGAAGTCAATCTGCAGAGCGACTTCTTCTTCCTGCCGGGCTTCCTCAAGCATTTCGGCGTGATCGCGAACTACACGCACATCGATTCGAGCCTGAGCTATCTGACCGGCACGGTGCTCAACACCACCACCACGACCTCGGGCACGGCAGTGAACACCTATGCCGAGGGGCCGTTCCTCAACACCTCGCCGGACGCGTTCAACGCGACGCTCTATTACGAGGACAGCAAGTTCTCGGCCCGCGTCTCGGGCGCCTGGCGCGCGCGCTACGTCAACCGCTTCCCGCTGGCGAGCGGCACCTGCTCGGTGGGCACCACCACCGTCGCCGGCGGCCCTTGCAACTCGCCGGTGCTTGCGGACTTTGGCTACAACGAAGAGCAGCTGAACATCGATTTCGCGATGTCCTATGCCGTCACCAACTTCGCCAAGCTCTCGCTCGAGGGCCGCAACATGACCAACTCGCCGCAGTACCGCACCATGTATGCGGCGAACCCGGTGAGCCAGACCTATGCCAGCACCGGCCGGATCATCACCGCCGGCCTGCGCATGACCTTCTGAACCTTCGGGGGGAGGGGATGGGGCGGTGCCAGCGGCGCCGCTCCATTCTTCCCGGGTGCTTGCTTTCGGATACCTGGCCGGCGCCACGCCTCCGTGCGCCGGCCGTTTTGTGCCTGGGGGCGGGGGGACGATCCGGGGCTAGATCTCCACCTGGCTGCCCAGCTCCACCACGCGGTTCGTCGGCAGCTTGAAGAATTCCATCGCGCTTTCGGCATTGCGGACCATCCAGGCGAACAGCTTCTCGCGCCATAGCGCCATGCCGGGCCGCGCGGAGGGGATCAGCGTCTGGCGGGCGAGGAAATAGCTGGTCTCCATCGGCTTGAACGCGCCGCCCGCCACGTCTCCCAGCGTGCGCAGCGCCGCGGGGATGTCGATCTCGTCCATGAAGCCATAATGGAGGACGATCCGGTAGAAGCCCTGGCCCAGCGGCGTCACTTCGCTGCGCGCCTCGGGCGGGACGTGCGGGACCTGCTCGATCGCCACGGTCAGCGCCACCACGCGCTCGTGCAGCACCTTGTTGTGCTTGAGGTTGTGGAGCAGCGCGGGCGGGATGTCGTCGCTGCTGGCGAGGAACACTGCGGTGCCGGGGACGCGCTGCACCGAATGGCCGGCGGATTTGATGAACAGCGCGATCGGCACCGCGCCTTCGTGCAGCCGCGCGCGGACCAGCCGGCGCCCGGTCGCCCAGGTGGTGAGCAACGTGAACACCACCGCCGCGACGAGCAGAGGGAACCAGCCGCCATCGGGAACCTTGGTGACGTTCGAGGCGAAATAGAGCCCGTCGATCAGCAGGAAGCCGCCGGTGACCAGCCCGGCCAGCACGGGCGGCCATTTCCACACCGCGAAGGTGAGCACGCCCATCATGCAGGCAGTGATGAACATCGTGCCGGTGACCGCGATGCCGTAGGCCGCGGCGAGGTTGCTCGAGCTGCGGAAGCCGAGGACCAGCAGGATGACGAAGCCGAGCAGCAACCAGTTGGTGAGCGGGACATAGATCTGCCCCGCGGCCTTGGCGCTGGTGTGGAGGATGCGCAGGCGCGGAAGGAAGCCGAGCTGCACGGCCTGCTGCGTCACCGAGAACGCGCCCGAGATCACCGCCTGTGAGGCGATCACCGTCGCCATCGTCGCGAGGATGACCAGCGGCAGCCGGGCCCAGTCGGGCGCCAGCAGGAAGAAGGGATTCTGCACCGCCTCCGGGCTCCCCAGCAGCAGCGCCGACTGGCCGAGATAGTTGAGCATCAGGCAGGGGAAGGCGATGTAGAGCCAGGAGACCATGATCGCCTTGCGGCCGAAATGGCCCATGTCCGCGTAGAGCGCCTCGGCACCGGTCACCGCCAGCACCACCGATCCCAAGGCGAGGAAGGCGAGCAGCGGATCGAGCAGGAAGAAGTTGAGCGCGTACCAGGGATTGAGCGCCCAGAGGATCTCGGGGTTCTTGGCGATGCCGAGCGCGCCGAGCACCGCGATCACCAGGAAATAGAAGACCATCACCGGGCCGAACAGCCGGCCCACGCGTGCAGTGCCGTGCGACTGGATCATGAACAGCCCGACCAGCACGAGGATGCTGATCGGCAGCACGAGCTGGGCGAGCTGGTCCTCGACCGTCGCCAGGCCTTCCACCGCCGAGAGCACCGAGACCGCCGGGGTGATGATCGCGTCGCCATAGAAGAGCGCGGTGGCGATCACGCCGAGGATGGTCACCCAGGGCGTCCAGCGCGTCTCGCCCAGCTTGCGCGCGATCAGCGCGAGCAGCGCCAGGCTGCCGCCTTCGCCCTTGTTGTCCGCACGCAGGATGATGACGACATATTTGAGCGTCACCACCAGCATCATCGTCCAGAAGATCAGCGAGAGCACGCCGAAGATGTGCGCCCGGTCCACCGCCAGCGGGTGGTGGCCGATGAAGCTCTCCTTGAGCGAATAGAGCGGCGAGGTGCCGATATCGCCGAACACCACGCCGATCGCGCCCACCGCGAGCGTGTCGAGCCGGTCCTGATGGCCGTGTGCGGCCGGGTGCGTCGCGTTCAAGGCGAGCCTTTCGTTCTGCGGCACCGCCTTCGGCGCCGTCGAACCCGCCCAATATTCACGCCCCGGCGCGCCCGCCAATGATTTTACGGAATCTTTATGCGGTGGCCGAACTTCCCCGTGGAACCTTAACTGGCCTCCGCCCCACATCGCGGCCCGCAACACTGGTGTCGGGAGCTTCGATGTGCGGGCGTTTCTTCGCCGTCTCGAGAGGGGAAAGGGCGGCTGGGCAGCCCAGATCGGGCTGCGGTTCGGCGGCGTGCTGCTGCTTGGCCTCTGCGCGCTGGCGGTGTGGGCACTGACCGTCTCGATGCACCGCCCGCCGCTGCACGCTGCCCGCCCGGCCGAGTTCAGCGAGGCGGCGGCCTCCGTCATCGCCTGGGCGCTGGGTTGGGCATTGCTGGCCGAGGGGCCGGGCCTGTTCCGGCTGATCCCGGTGCCGCCCCGCCACATCCGCTTCGACCACCGCCAACAGAGGAAACACCCATGAACGACCTGATCTGGCTGGGGGTGCTCGCAGGGCTGTTCCTGCTGACCCTCGCCTGTGTCCGCCTTTGCGACCAGGCCTGAGGAGGAAATCATGAACCTGCCGCTCATCCTTGCCGGGGTCACTGCCCTTGGCCTGCTCCTTTACCTCGTGGCCGTGCTCGTCCGGCCCGAGCGCTTCTGATCGGATTTCGCCATGACCGTCCAAGGCTGGATGCTGATCCTCGTCTTCACCCTGATCCTCGTCGCGCTGGCAAAGCCGGTGGGGACCTGGCTTTTCGCCATCTATGAAGGACGGCGCACGCCGCTCCATGTCGTGCTCGGCCCCGTCGAGCGCGGATTCTACAAGCTCGCCGGAGTCGATCCCAACGCCGAGCAGGGCTGGCGCCGCTATGCCCTGCACATGATGGCGTTCCAGCTCGCCACCTTGCTGTTCACCTATCTGGTGCTGCGCTTCCAGGACATGCTGCCGATGAACCCGCGCGGGCTCGCCGGGCTCACGCCCGACGGCGCGATGAACACGGCGATCAGCTTCACCACCAATACCAACTGGCAATGGTATTCGGGCGAGGCGGCACTTTCGAACCTCAGCCAGATGCTGGGGCTGACCATCCACAACTTCCTGTCGGCCGCGACCGGCATCGCCATTGCCTTCGCGCTGTTCCGCGGCTTCGCCCGCAAGCAGGCGAGCGGGATCGGCAATTTCTGGGCCGACATGACCCGGGTGACGCTCTACGTGCTGCTGCCGATCTGCGTGGTCTATGCGCTCTACCTGATCGCGAGCGGCGTGCCGCAGACCTTCACCGCTTTGGTCGATGCGACCACGCTCGAGGGCGCCAAACAGTCGATCGCGCTGGGTCCGGTCGCTTCGCAGGAAGCGATCAAGATGCTCGGCACCAATGGCGGCGGCTTCTTCAACGCCAACTCCGCGCACCCGTTCGAGAACCCGAGCGCGCTGACCAACCTGATCCAGATGCTGTCGATCTTCGTGCTCGGCGTCGGGCTGACCTATACCTTCGGCAAGGCCGTGGGGAACACGCGTCAAGGCTGGGCGATCCTAGCCGCGATGCTGACGCTGTTCCTGATCGGTGCGGGCGTGACCTATTGGCAGGAGGCCGCGGGCAACCCGGTGCTCCACCATCTCGGCGTCGCGGGCGGCAACATGGAAGGCAAGGAGGTCCGCTTCGGCGTGGCCGCCAGCGCGCTCTTCGCCACCGTGACCACCGCGGCATCGTGCGGCGCGGTCAATGCGATGCATGACAGCCTGACCGCGATCGGCGGGCTGGTGCCGCTGTTCAACATGCAGCTCGGCGAAGTCGTGGTCGGCGGCGTGGGGGCGGGCATCTACGGCTTCCTGCTCTTCGCCATCCTCGCGGTGTTCGTCGCGGGCCTGATGGTTGGGCGGACGCCGGAATATGTCGGCAAGAAGATCGAGAGCCGCGAAGTGAAGCTGGCTGTCCTGGCGATCGCCGTGCTGCCGCTGATGATCCTGGGCGGCACGGCGATCGCCTCGGTGCTGCCGGCGGGCCTTGCCGGGCCGCTCAACAAGGGGCCGCACGGCTTCACCGAGATCCTCTACGCCTTCACCTCCGCGGCCGCCAACAACGGCTCGGCCTTCGCGGGCCTGACCGCCGGCACGCCCTTCTACAACGGGCTGCTCGGGGTCGCGATGTGGGTCGGCCGCTTCTTCATCACTGTCCCCGTGCTCGCCATCGCCGGCAGCCTGGCCGCGAAGAAGGTGCACCCGGAAAGCGCGGGCTCGTTCCCGACCACGGGCTTGCTCTGGATCGGCCTGCTCGTCGGCATCATCCTGGTGCTGGGTGGGCTCACCTTCCTTCCCAGCCTCGCGCTCGGTCCCATCGCCGATCATCTCGCGATGATCCACGGCCAGCTCTTCTGAGGTCCTTGTTCCATGACGACCGCAACCCTGTTCACGCCCGCCCTGATCGGCCCTGCCATCGGCGATGCATTCAAGAAGCTGAACCCCCGCGAGCTGGTGAAGAACCCTGTGCTCTTCACCACCGCGGTGGTCGCGACCCTGCTTACCGTGCTGCTGTTCCTCGGCGGCACCAGCCTGTCGCTGGGCTTCCAGATCCAGCTGATCGTCTGGCTCTGGCTCACCGTCCTGTTCGGCACCTTTGCCGAGGCGCTGGCCGAGGGCCGGGGCCGCGCCCAGGCGGCGTCGCTGCGCGCCACCAAGTCCGAGCTGACCGCGCGGCTGCCGAACGGCAAGACCGTCCCGGCCTCGCAGCTCAAAAAGGGCGATGTCGTGCTGGTCGAGGCCGGCGATCTTGTCCCGGCAGATGGCGAGGTCATCGAAGGCGTCGCCTCGGTCAACGAAAGCGCGATCACCGGCGAAAGCGCGCCGGTGATCCGCGAGGCGGGCGGCGATCGCTCGGCCGTGACCGCCGGCACGCGGGTGATCTCGGACCGGATCAAGGTCCGCATCACCCAGGAACCAGGCCAGGGTTTTCTCGACCGGATGATCGCGCTCGTCGAAGGTGCCGAGCGCCAGAAGACCCCGAACGAGATCGCGCTGACGATCCTGCTCGTCGGGCTGACGATCATCTTCCTTATCGCGGTTTCGACCATCCCGGGCTTCGCCGCCTATGCGGGCGGGCAGATACCCGTGGCGATCCTAGCCGCGCTGCTGATCACGCTGATCCCGACCACGATCGCGGCGTTGCTCTCGGCGATCGGCATCGCGGGGATGGACCGGCTGGTGCGTTTCAACGTGCTCGCCAAGTCGGGCCGCGCGGTGGAAGCAGCAGGCGACATCGACGTGCTGCTGCTCGACAAGACCGGGACGATCACGATCGGCGACCGCGCGGCGAGCGACTTCCGCCCGCTGGGCGGGGTGACAACCGACGAACTGGCGCGTGCCGCGCTGCTCGCCAGCCTGGCCGACGAGACGCCCGAGGGCCGTTCGGTAGTGACGCTGGCGCAGGGCAAATATGCGGTCGAGATCCGCGAGCTGCCGAACACGGCGGAGATCATTCCTTTCACCGCGCAGACCCGCATCTCGGGCGTCCGCTTCGGTGCGACGCTGATCCAGAAGGGCGCGGTCGACGCGATCCTGCGCGCCAATCCCGGCATGGCCGGGGCGGAGGAGCTGCGCCGCATCTCAGAGGAGATTGCGCGCCAGGGCCAGACGCCGCTGGCAGTGGCCGAGGACGGCCGGCTACTCGGCGTGATCGCGCTCAAGGACGTGGTGAAGGCCGGCGTGCGCGAGCGGTTCGGCGAGCTGCGCCGGATGGGCATCCGCACGGTGATGATCACCGGCGACAACCCGCTCACCGCCGCGGCGATCGCGGCCGAGGCCGGGGTCGACGATTTCCTCGCCGAGGCGACGCCCGAAGACAAGCTCGCGCTGATCCGCAAGGAACAGCAGGGCGGGCGGCTGGTCGCGATGTGCGGCGACGGCACCAACGACGCGCCGGCGCTGGCCCAGTCCGATGTCGGCGTGGCAATGAACACCGGCACCCAGGCCGCGCGCGAGGCGGGCAACATGGTCGATCTCGACAGCGATCCGACCAAGCTCATCGAGATTGTCGGCCTCGGCAAGCAGCTGCTGATGACGCGTGGGGCGCTGACCACCTTCTCGGTCGCCAACGACATCGCCAAGTATTTCGCGATCATCCCGGCGATGTTCATCGTGCTCTATCCCTCGCTCGGCGTGCTCAACGTGATGGAGCTGGCGAGCCCGCAAAGCGCGATCCTCTCGGCGATCATCTTCAACGCGCTGATTATCCCGTGCCTGGTGCCGCTGGCGCTGAAGGGCGTGACGTATCGCCCGATCGGCGCGGGGCCGCTGCTGGCACGCAACCTGTGCATCTACGGGCTGGGCGGCGTGCTGGCGCCATTCGTCGGAATCAAGCTGATCGACCTGGTCGTGTCCGGGTTGGGGCTGGCGTGACCGTAATCGCCCCTCCCCTTCAGGGGAGGGGTTGGGGGCGGGGCAGTGTCTCAACGAGACCCGACCTCGCGGACAGGCCCCACCCCACCCCCCCCCGAAGGGGAGTGGCTAGGAAGGAAGAAACCAGTGCTCAAAGACTTCACCACCGCATTTCGTCCGGCAATCGTCCTGACGATCCTGTTCGCCGCGCTGCTCGGCATCGCCTATCCGGCGGCGCTCACCGGCGTCGGGCAGCTCGCCTTCTCGCACCAGGCGAATGGCAGCCTGATCGTCGAGGGCGGACAGGTCCGCGGCTCGGAGCTGCTCGGCCAAGGCTTTGCCAGCCCCGACTATTTCCATGGCCGCCCCTCGGCAGCCGGCGCCAATGGCTATGACGCCAGCGCCTCGGCCGGGTCGAACCTCGGTCCGGCCTCGCAGGCGCTGTCCGACCGCGTGGCCAAGGACGTTGCCACCATCCGCACTGCACCAGGAAACTCGGTTCCCGCCGATCTGGTGACCACCTCCGCCTCGGGGCTCGACCCTGACATCAGCCCCGAGGCGGCTCTTTACCAGGTGGCACGCGTCGCCGGTGCGCGGGGCGCAAGCGCGGACAAGGTGCGGGCGATCGTACAGGCGCATGTCGAGCATCCGCTGCTCGGCTTTCTTGGCGAGGATCGGGTAAACGTGCTCGCGCTCAATCGCGACCTCGACAAGCAAGTGCCCAAGGGCGCACAAGCCACCCGGTGAGCGACGCGGACCAGAGACCCGATCCCGATGCCCTGCTGCGCGCCGCTGCGCAGGAGGGCATCGGCCGCCTGAAGGTGTTCCTCGGCGCGGCGCCGGGGGTGGGCAAGACCTATGAGATGCTCACCGAGGCGGCGGCGCACCGCAAGGCGGGGCTGGACGTGGTGATTGGCGTGGTCGAGACGCATGGCCGGGCCGAGACCGAGGCGCTGGTCCACGGGCTCGAGATCGTGCCGCGCCGGCCGGTCGACTATCATGGCCGGACGATCGCCGAGATGGACCTCGACGCGATCCTGGCGCGCGCGCCGCAGCGGGTGCTGGTCGACGAGCTTGCCCACACCAATGCGCCGGGCAGCCGGCACGACAAGCGCTACCAAGATATCGAGGAGCTGCTCGCGGCGGGGATCGACGTCTATTCGACGGTCAACATCCAGCACATCGAGAGCCTGAACGACGTCGTTGCCAGCTTCACCAAGGTGCGGGTGCGCGAGACGGTGCCGGATCGTGTGCTCGAGGCCGCGGATATCGAGATCGTCGACCTGCCGCCCGACGAGCTGATCGAGCGGCTGCGCGAGGGCAAGGTCTACGTGCCCGAGGAAGCAACGCGGGCGCTGGGGCATTTCTTCTCCAAGTCGAACCTGACCGCGCTGCGCGAGCTGGCGCTGCGCCGGGCGGCGCAGGCGGTCGATGCGCAGATGCTCGACTATCTCCGCACGCATGCGCTGGCGGGCACCTGGGCGGCGAGCGAGCGGCTGGTTGTGGCGGTGAGCGAGCTGCCGGGTGCGCCTGAGCTGGTCCGCGCCGCCAAGCGCATCGCCGACGGCCTACGCGCGCCCTGGACCGCCGTGCATATCGAGACGCCGCGCACGGCGCGCTTCGGGGATACCGAGAATGCCCAGGTCGCCTCGGCGCTGCACCTCGCCAGCCAGCTGGGAGGGCAGGTTGCATCGGTGCCTGCGGAATCTGTGCTCGAAGGATTGAAACGCTTCACCGTCGAGGCGCGGGCGACGCAGCTAATCGTGGGCAAATCGGCGCGTTCTCGCTGGTTCGAGCTGCGTCACGGATCGGTAGTCGACCGACTTGTGCGCGAGACGCCGGGCATCGCGGTGCACGTGCTGCCGATGCTCGAGACGCCCGCGCCGCACCCCCGGCAGCGCCCGCGCGCCAATTGGGGCTCGCCGACCGACTATACCATCTCGCTGGCGCTGGTGGCGGCGGTCACGCTCTTGGGCGCGACGCTGTTCTCGTTCGGCAACATCACCAATATCGGGCTGCTCTACCTGCTGCCGGTGATGGTCGCGGCGACGCGCTACGGCGTGCGCGCGGGCGTGGTGACCGGGCTGATCTCGTCGCTCGCCTACAATTTCTTCTTCATCCCGCCGACCCATACCTTCACGATCCAGGACCCGCAGAACATCATCACCGTGCTGGTGCTGATGGGCGTGGCGGTCGTCTCGAGCCAGCTTGCCGCGCGGGTGCGGGCGCAAGCCGAACTCGCACAGCGCAGCGCCGCGCAGAACAGCACGCTGGCGGGCTTCGCGCGGCTGCTGACCGGTGTGAGCACGCAGGAGGACCTGGGGCAGACGCTGTGCGCGGAGGTCGGCCGGCTGCTCGACGTCAGCACGGTGCTGCTGCTGCCCGAGCGCGGCCAGCTGGCGCTCCGCGCCGCTTATCCGCCCGAGGACCGGCTCGAGATGATCGAGCAGGCCGCGGCGCAATGGTCGTACGACCATAACAGCCCGGCCGGGCGCGGATCGGACACGCTGACTGCTTCGGAATGGCTGTTCCACCCGCTTGCTGCCGGCGGGCGCGTGCTCGGCGTGTTCGGCGTGGCGCGCAGCGATGCCGGCAATCCGCTGCGATCGGACCAGCTGCCGCTGCTGCTCAGCCTGCTCGACCAGGCCGCGCTCGCCTTCGAGCGGATCGCGCTGGAAAGCGAGATGGCGACGGTGACGCAGCTCAAGGAGCGCGACCGGCTGCGCGCCGCGCTGCTGTCCTCGGTCAGCCACGACCTGCGCACGCCGCTTACCACGATCCTGGGCATGCTCGGCGAGATGCGCGCGGAAAGCGAAGGGCAGGGCGAGCAGCTCGCCGCGGCACGGTCGGAGGCGGAGCGGCTCAATCGCTTCGTCGCCAACCTGCTCGACATGGTCCGGATCGAGGCGGGCGCGCTTCACCAGTCGATCGAGCCGGTCGACCTGGCCGAGGCAGTGGCGGGCGCAGTGCATGACCTGCGCCGCGTGCTGGAGGGGCATCCGGTGCGGTTCGACGTCTCGCCCGAGCTGCCGTTCGTCTCGCTCGATCCGCAGCTCTTTCATCACTGCCTGATCAACCTGATCGAGAATGCCGGGAAATATGGCGATCCCGGCTCGCCGATCACGATCGAGGCGCGCCGCCAGCCGGGCAGCATGACGCTGAGCGTGATGGACGAGGGCCCCGGCCTACCACCCGGCGACGAGGCGCGGATCTTCGAGACCTTCGCACGGATCGAGGGATCGGACCGCAAGGGCGGGACCGGCTTGGGACTGGCAATCGTCAAGGGGTTTGCCGAGGCGATGGGGCTTTCGGTGTCCGCCGCGAACCGCGCCGATCCGGCGGGAGCGATCTTCACGATACGCTTTCCGGAAGGACTGCTCCGCAAGGCGAGCGCCGGCGAATGAGCCAGCAGGCCAAGATCCTGGTCGTGGACGACGAGCCTGCGATCCGCCGGCTGCTCGGCGCCGGGCTGGCGCGGGTCGGCTACCGCGTGATCGAGGCGGCGACCGCGCGCGATGCGCTGAGCGCGATGCAGATCGACAAGCCCGAGGCAGTGCTGCTCGACCTGGGGCTGCCCGATCGCGACGGGCTGGAGCTGGTCCCGCTGCTCAAGGCGGCTGGCGCGTCGGTGCTGGTCGTCTCGGCGCGCGACGCGACCGACCAGAAGGTGACCGCGCTCGACCTGGGCGCGGACGATTATGTCACCAAGCCGTTCGATACCGAGGAAGTGCTCGCCCGCATCCGCACGGCGCTGCGCCATCGGCTGTCGGCCGAGGCCGAGGCGCCCGTGGTGAAGTTCGGCATGGTCGAGATCGACCTGACCGCGCGGCTGGTGCGCAAGGGCGGGGAAGAGGTGCACCTGACCCCCAAGGAGTTCGGCTTCCTGGCGGAGCTCGCCAAGCATCCCGGCCGCGTGGTGACGCACAGCCAGCTGCTCCGCACCGTGTGGGGGCCGGGGCACGAGCATGACGTCGAATATCTTCGCGTCGCTGCGCGCGGAGTGCGGCGCAAGCTAGAGGAGGACCCCGGCACGCCCTCGGCGATCCGCAACGAGCCGGGGGTGGGCTATCGGCTGATGGCCTGAGGCTCAGCGCAGCTTCAGGACCATGTCCTGCTGCCGCCCGGTGCCGCGGATCTCGATCCGGTCTGCGAAGAAGTCCAGCCGGGCGTAGGAGGTATCCTCGGTATCGAGCATCGCCTTGAGGTTCACATAATGCACGCCGGCATGCTCGCCGTAATTGCCATCGTGATTGTGCCCGTCGAGCCAGAGCTTGACCGAAAGGTGGCGCTCGATCGCGGCCATGACCGCGGGCGCGTTCCACAAATTGTGCGGGTTCTCGGGATAGACCGGGAAGTGCGAGAGCAGCGCGACCTTCAGGCCACGCTTGTCCGCGGCGGCGAGCTGGGCATCGATCCAGGCGAGCTGCGCGTCGCCGATCCCGCCGTCCCAGAGCGGCTTGTCGGCATAGAGCCGTTCGTGGAGCGCCATGCTGGCCTTGTGCTGCGGGCTGCCCTCGGGCCAGCCATAGCTGCTGAGATCGTTGCCGTCGGTGACGACGAACAGCCAGCCGTGGCGCTCGAAGCTGTAGTAGCGCGCCGGCATGCCGAGCTTCGCGGGAAGCTGCGGCTTGTACGCGTCGGGGACAGCGAATTCGTGATTGCCGAGCGCGAAGTGCCAGGGGTGGCGCGAGCGCGCGACGATCGGCAGCATCGCGTCGAAGCTCGCCCAGTCCTTGTCGATGAAGTCGCCGAGATGGACGACGAAATCGAGCTTCTGCCGGTTGAAATCGGCGATCGCGGCGGCGAGCTTGGCCGGCGCCGTATGGTAGAGCCGCTGGCCGCTGTCGGGCTCCTCGGCATATTGCGCGTCGGCAATCGCGCCGATGCTGAACTGCGGGTGCTCGGGCGCCGGCGCGCTCGCCGTCAGGCCCAGCAGGGCAAGCGCCAACATCAAGGAACGCATCGGACCTCCGGAAATCGATTGGCGGCTCGCCTAGGCGCCAAATGTGTCATCCGCGCTTCACGGACGCGGCCTATCCGGAACATGCGAATCGAAACGATCCAGGGTCCGGGGACAATCATGATGGGCATGCCGACCCGGCTTTCGCCACGGGAATCCGCGTCATGAACGAGATGACCGCGGTCGCCGAGCGGCGTGCGAGCGCCGCCGAGGATGCCGCGCTGCGCCAGGCGCTGCACCGCTTCGTCACCGGCAGGCTGCGCGACGGTATCGAGGGCGAGGATATCGTCCAGGAAACCTATCTCCGCCTGTACGACTATCGCCGCAAGCGGCACATCGCCAATGCCGGCGCCTTCTGCTTCGCGGTGGCGCGCAACCTCGTGCACGACCATTTCCGCCGCCTGCGCGCGTTGCCGCCCGCGGCCGAGCTGGCCGACGACATCGCCTGCCCGCAGCCGCGCGCGGACGAGGTGCTCGACTATCGCCAGCGCATCGACATCCTGGTGCGGGCGCTCAAGGTGATGCCGGCGTTGCGCCGCGAGATATTCCTGCGCCGCCGGCTGGATGGGGTGCCGGGCGCCGTGGTCGCGGCCGATCTAGGCATGAGCCAGGCGGCGGTCGACAAGCATTGCACGCGGGCGCTCGCCGACCTGCGCTACGCGCTCGAGCGCCGTGGCCTGCCCGCGGGCGGTGGCGCATGAGCCGCCGCGCCGCGCTGCGCGAGGCCGCTTATTGGGCGATGCGCGAGGACGAGGGCGCGCTGGCCGACGCACCGCCGCCGGCCGCGACCGACATCCAGGCGATGCTCGACGATCCCGCATTCGGCGAAGCGCTGAGCGAAGTCGCCGCGATCGGGCGCCTCTCCGACGAGGAAGTGCGCGCAATGCGCGATCGCCGGCGTCGCGCGATCGGCGGCGGCGTGGCGCTGGCGCTGGTGGCCGCTGTCGGCATCGGCAGCTGGCAAAGCGGCGTGTTCGAGGCCGCGGCGCCGTTCGTCCAGCATATCGAGACCCGGCGCGGCGAGCAGCGCACCGTGCAGCTCGCCGACGGGTCGCGCGTCGAGCTCGACGGAGCGACCAGCATGGACGTGACGATCGACGGCAAGACGCGCGCGGTCGAGATGCGCCGCGGCGAGGCCTATTTCGACATCGCACACGAGGAGAGCCGCCCGTTCACCGTACGCGCCGGCGCTTCGAGCACCCGCGTGCTGGGCACCGCCTTCTCGATCGATCTCAGCCAGCGTTTGGTGAAGCTCGCGGTCTATCGCGGCAAGGTGCGCTTCGGCGGCGGCACCGGCGATATCGTCGTGCCGGCCGGCTGGCGTTCGAGCTTCGCGGGCGGGCGGGCGCTGGAGCCGACTCGCTTCGATGCGAGCCAGCAGGACTGGCGCGAGGCATGGGTCGATACCGACGACATGGTGCTCGGCGAGCTGGTCGAGGCGCTCAACCGGCGCGGCGGGCCGGTCATCGCACCGCCGCCGGCCAGCCTGGCGCGACTGCCGCTGTCGGGCCGATTCAAGCTTGACGATGCCGAGGAACTGCTCGGCGCGATGGGCGAGGTCTATGGCTTCCGCGTCGCCCGCCAGAAGGATCAGCTGCGCCTGATTTCGACCGCCGAGGGTGACGCGAAATCGTCATTCGAATGACGCTGCACTGCAACAAAATTCTTTTGTCCAGCTGAAGATATCCGCCCGTCTTTCCCCACGAAGGCGCACTCGCGCCGGAGCGGAGGAAGACATGAATCAGATCAAGGGGGTTTCGTTGTTCACGCTGGCCATTGCGCTCGCCACGCCGGCCATCGCGCAGGCGCATCCGAAGGAGGACGCCGCAGCGACCCGCGCGATGCGCTTCGACATCGCCGCGTCGGACCTGCGCGGTGCGCTCACCGAATTCTCGCGCGTCACCGGCCTGCAGGTGGTGGTTGCGCCGGGGGCGGTGACCGGGCGCCGCACGAGCGGGGTGCGCGGCGCGCTAACCACGCGCGCGGCGCTGGACCAGCTGCTGCGTGGCACCAGCCTGGTCGCGTCGATGCGCGGCAGCGTGGTGGTGCTGAAGCCCGCCGCCAAGGCGCCCGCGCCGCGGCTGACTCCGGTTGCCGCCGCGCCACGTGAGGCTGCGATCGCGCAGGACGCGCCGGCCACGACCGCCGAGGTGCAGGCCGAGCCCGTCAGCGAAATCGTCGTCACCGGCTTTCGCCAGAGCCTGACCGAAGCGCAGCGGCTCAAGCGCGGCGCGGTGGGCGCGGAGGACGACATCGTCGCCACCGATATTGCTGCCTTTCCCGACCTGAACCTGGCGGAATCGCTCCAGCGCGTTCCCGGCATCACGATCACCCGCGACACCGGCGAAGGCCGCCAGATCGCGCTGCGCGGCCTGGGCGCCGATTTCACCCGCACCCAGCTGAATGGCATGGAAGTGCTGGGCAACACCGCGTCGGGCATGGACAATCGCGGCGCGGTCAGCCGTTCGCGCTCGTTCGACTACAGCCTGTTCGCCTCCGAGCTGTTCAACCGCGTCGCGGTGCAGAAGTCCTATGCGGCGGAGCAGGACGAGGGCGGTATCGCCGGCACGGTGCAGCTCTCCACCGCCAGGCCGTTCGACTATCAGGGCTCGAAGTTCGTCGTCTCGGCCAAGGGCCAGACCAACAGCAACACCAGCGGCGTCACTCCGCGCGTCGTCGCGTTGGCCTCGACGCATGGCGACAGCTTCGGCGCGCTGATCTCGGTCGCCTACAGCCAGATCCGCAACAACGAATATGGCTATCGTAACTGGGGCTGGGGCCTCACCAAATATGCCGCAGCGAATATCGGGCCCAACATCGATGCAGATACGCGCACCAAGCTGCTGAACGGCGTGTGGCAGCCCACCGCCCAGTCGCCGTCGAGCTGGTACACCGATCGCAAGCGCCTCGGGGTCACCTCGTCGCTGCAATATCACCCGGGCGACAATTTCAAGCTCGACGTCGACCTGCTCTACGGGCGGCTGTGGGACTATCGCGACGACTATGCGCTCGCCACCGCCGGCGCCAACCCGCTGACCGGCACCACGATCAACGGCGCGCAGGTCATCCAGAGCGCAGTGATCGACGGCACCAACACGTTGCGCGCGGCGAGCTTCACCGGCATCGACCTGCGCTCCGAGCACCACATCGTGAAGAACCACACCGACTTCTACCAGGGCGTGGTCAATGCCGAGTGGAAGCTGACCGACCGCTTCACCGTCCGCGCGCTGGGCGGCTACGAGGAATCGGACTTCGCGCAGCCGGTGTTCGACAAGGTGTTCATGGAAGCGAAGAACTTCGCCTTCAGCTATGACGACCGCCCGACGATCCCGGTCAACACCTATGACAAGAGCCTGACCGATCCGAACAACTGGCAGCTCCAGCGCCTCGACGTGCAGGAGAACAAGATCACCAACAGCTATGCCACCGGCAAGCTGGACGGTGCCTATGCGCTGAACGATGCGCTGACCTTCAAGGCCGGCGGCGAGTACAAGCACTTCATCAACAGCGGCTATACCTGGGCGAACAAGGTGTTCCACAACACCCCGACGCTCACGACGATCCCGAACAGCCTGAAGGACACGGTGGCGGTCGACACCCAGGTCCAGTACATCGTCGGCAACGTCGACGGCACCTATGCGCTGATCGGCGACAAGCGCGACCTGACCGCCGCCAACCTCCAGGCGGGCAGCGACTACCGCGTCGACGAAGAGACCTGGGCCGGCTTCGCCCAGTTCGACCTCGACACGATGCTGGGCGGCATGCGTCTGCGCGCCAATGCGGGCCTGCGCTACTACTCGACCGACCTGATCTCGTCGGGCCATCTGGCGACCGGCACGGGGTTCACGCCCGTGGCGATCGGCACGAACAGCCACGGCTGGCTGCCGGCGGCGAATGTGGCGCTCGACGTGTCGAAGCAGGTGGTGCTGCGCGTGAGCGCCAGCCGCAACGTCAACCGTCCGGGCCTGGGCGACCTGGCCGCGGCGGGATCGATCACCACGCGCCCGAACGGCGGCTCGCTGAGCCTCGGCAACCCGTTCCTCAAGCCCTACAAGGCCACCTCGGTCGAAGGCTCGGCGGAATGGTACATGGACAGCCATGGCTTCGCCTCGGTCGGGTTCTTCTACAAGAACATGGACAGCTTCATCACCTCGTCGACGAAGCAGATCCCCTATGGCCAGACCGGGCTGCCGCTCTCGCTGCTGATCCAAGGCCAGGATGCCAACACCCCCTATGACGTCTCGCAGCCGATCAACGGCCCGGGCGCCGACATCAAGGGCGTGGAGGTCGCGTTCCAGCACGACTTCACCTTCCTGCCGGGCACACTCAAGCATCTCGGCTTCGTCGGCAACGGCACCTGGTTCGACGGGCATTACACGGCGTTCTACACCACCAACAACGTCACCCAGTCGCGCGTGCTGCCGCTGCCGAACCTCTCGAAATGGGCGTTCAACGCGACGCTCTACTACGAGAACAAGGTGTGGGGCGTGCGCGTGTCGGATGCCTATCGCAGCGAGTATCTGACGGGCGCCAGCAATGCGTACGTCAATGCCGGTGCCGGTATCCGCGCGACCAACAATGTCGACTTCCAGGCGCATGTGAACGTTCTGCCGGGCGTGCGCCTGATCGCCGAGGGCATCAACCTGACGAACGAGCCGATCCGCCAGTTCGAAAGCATCGATGCCTATCGCACCGACGTCTACACGACGAGCGGCCGCACCTTCACTTTCGGCTTCAGCGCCGAGTTCTGAGGATGCACGGGGCGCCGGCGGGGGGAGGCACTCGCCGGCGCCTCACGCTCTACCAGGGCGCTGCGAGCCGGACAGGCCTACAAGCGCCATTTCAAGAAGAAGTCGGCCTTGATCCTGCGGATATCGCGTTGCCCCTTCCAGGACATGCCGATGTCCCGGGCAACGGCACCCGGTCCCCGGGAGCCGGCTTCCATGAAGCGCGAATCCTGCGGGCGAAACACGTCCGTCATGGTTCCGGCGCGCGCGGTGCCGTTCATCACGGTCCAGTGATCCGGATGGATATGGGACCCCATGACGCAGTCGATAAAGGAAACCTGCCCCACCGCCTTCGGATCGGCATAGCGCCCATCGGCGAAGCTCGTCGTCGGATGCCAGGGGCGGGCGAGTGCGACGGCGCCGTCCGGCACCCCCTGCTCGCGCGTGAGGCGCGAGCGATAGAATATGATGCCGTGCTGCTGCGAGAGCTGCGTCGAGGGCGCGGCGATGAAGGACTGGAATTCCCCCGCCAAATAGGGGGCGCTGCGGCGGCGCGAGCGGATCTCGCTGTCTTCGATCAGCAACTGGCCGTTGCCGAAGATGAAGTCGATATTTCCCGCGATCAGGCTGCTGCGGATCAGCGCCCGCCCGCCATTGGCGAACAGCGTATCCTGATAGCCGAGCAGGCCCACATGCTCGAGGCGAACCCGGTCGCTATGGATATCGAGCAGCAGCGCGACGGCCTGCGGATTGCCGATCTTGCCCGGATCGCCATCGGCCAGCCGGTCATTGGCGAGATAGTCATAGTCGTTTTCCACCGTCAGGCCGGAGACGACGACGTCCTTGGCATCGATGGTGAGGGTGGCCGAGCCGGGCGTACCCCAGCCGGCGCGGTGATAGGCCTTGGCGGTCTGCGCCACCGCATCGAAATGCAGCCGAGTCCTGCCCGCGCCGCTGCCGACAAGGCGGATGCGGTCGCGGGTGATATTGGGCTTCTCGCGATAGTCGCCGGGGGCGACACGGATCGTGATCCACCGTCCGGATGTGTCGCGTGCAGCCGCCTCGAGGGCGAGGGCGATCGACGTGTAGCAGGATGCCGAAGCCCTGCCGCAGGCCGGCTTGACGGCGAGGGTGCCCGGCACGCGGGGCGATGCGCCTGCGGGCTGAGCGAGGACGACGGCCACCGCCAGGGCGCCAAAGACATGCCGGATCACTTCGCCACAGGCTCCTTGGCAGCAAGGCTGGAGAGGAAGCTGTCGATCTCCGCGGCGGCGCGCGGCAGCCAGGGCTCGAACAGCCAGAAGTCGTGCGGTGCGTTCTCGAACGCGAACGCGCGATGGGCAATGTGGTACCGGTCCAGCGCCGCGATTACCCCGTCCTTGCCTTGAGTGAAGCGCGGGATGCCGCTGCTGACGATAAGCGTCGGCACCGCATCGGGGCCGACATGGCTGGCGGCGCTCGCCTCGCGCCACTTTGCGGGGGCACGCTCGTAAGAGCCGCCCAGCCAGCGCGCGGCAGGGGAGCCCTCGCCGGCGGCGTTCTCGAACTTCAGCGTCTCCGGCAGCGTGAAGTCGAGCACGCCGTCCAGGTCGATCAGTGCGTTTGCGCGGCGATCCTTGCCGTCGCCGAACAGGCCGGAGGGCCCGGCATAGGCCAGGAGCGAAGCCATCTGCCCGCCGGACGAGGCGCCGCCAACGGCGATGCGGTCGGCGGTCAGGCCGAACTCGGCCGCATGCGCACGCGCCCAGGCGAGCGCGTCGCCGATATCGATCATCCCCGCCGGATAGGGCGCTTCGGGCGACAGGCGGAATTCGGGCAGGAACACGGCGTAGCCGCGCTGCGCCAGCAGGTTCGCCAGCGCGTAGAAGTGATTCTTGTTGCCGGCGCTCCAGCCGCCGCCATGGACGAGCAGGATACCTTGGTGCCTGGCGGGAGAACCGGGCGCGGCCTTGAACACATCGACATGCAGGTCGCGCGAGCCGGTATTCTTGTAAGGCCGGTCGAAGCGCACGGCCTGGCCTTCGCGCCAGACGACGGGTGCCCAGGCGATGCCCGGATACTTGTCCCGATATTGCTCGAAGCGCTGGCCGATCGTGTAGCTGTCATCGACGACGCGCTGGGCGGCCGCCCCGGGGATCATGGCCGCGGCGGCGAGAGCCCATGCCAGAATGCTCAGGTTCGACAATGCATGCACTCCGCGCGTGAAAAAGAGGGCCGTCGGTGGGAGGGCGCCGACGGCCCCGGAAGGTATCAGAACTGGTAGCGCGCTCCCACGAACCACTGCGCGCCGGTCTTCGAGAATTCGCGCACCAGATACTGCGACCCGTCGCCGGTGCCGTAGATGCGCTCCTTCTCGTTGGTGATGTTGATGCCCTGGACGTTGAGGCTCAGCCGCTTGGTGAGGTTGTAATAGGCCGAGAGATCGACCTGGGTCGGGCCGTACTTGCGTTCCTGGACATGGCCGTTGCCGCCGGGCTCGCTGAGCAGATAGTCGTCGCGCTTGTTGACCGAGACGCGCAGGCCCATCTTGCCAGTGTCGTAATAGCCGGTGAAGTTATACGAATTGGGCGAGAGCCCGGTCGAATCCCGCGCGTGGACATGGGTGTAGTTCGACGCGAAGCCCAGGTTCGACAGCAGGCCGGGCAGGAAGGTGAAGGGCAGGTTGAGCGTCGCCTCGAACCCCGTCACGCTGTTGCCGCCGGGCGCGTTGATCGTCTTGTAGAAGGTGTACTGCGCCGTCTTCGGATCGGCATTGTAGGACGGGCTGTAGCGCGGATCGGCATAGATCGCCGCCCAGAACTCGGTCGGCACCATCTGCTGGACGACCGAGGTCGTCAGCGAGCTGATGATGTTCTTCTTGAACCCGCCGATGGCGATCAGGCCGCCCTTGCTGAAATACCATTCCAGCCCGACGTCGAAGTCGTTCGAGAGATAGGGCTTCAGGTTCGGGTCGCCGAGATTGCTGACGGTGCGCGTCGTGTATTCGAACACCGGGGCGGCGATGTTGAGCGCGGCGAGGCCCGGCCGCGTCATCGAGCGCGCATAGGCGAAGCGCGCCACGAGGTCCGGCGTGACGTTGAGCGCCGCGTTGAAGGAGGGCAGGAAATTGTCGTAGTGGCGGCCCACCGTGACGGGCGAGCCGGCGATCACCGCGCTCGACGACACGTCGGTGCGCACATAGCGCACGCCGCCGTCGAGCCGCAGCTTCATCGCGCCGATCGCGACTTCGCCAGTTACCTCGCCATAGCCGCCGGTCGTCTTCTCGACGACTTCCCAGCCGGCGGCGACGTTCGTCGTGTAGTTCGACGAGATCAGCCCGGAGCTCTCGATCTTGTCGAAATCGATCACGGCGAAGGTCGGCAGGCCGCCGTCGACGACCCCGTCGCCGAAATGCGGGATGGGGAAGGCAGTCAGATAGTTCTGCGGCGCGAAGCCGGGCAAATTGCCCTGCGCTTCCGAATAGCCGACGAGCCGGCGATTATGGGCGACGCCCAGCAGCGCGGTGAAGGCGCCCTTCTGGAAGGTCAGATTGGCCTTGGCCGTGAAATTGTCCTTCACGACGTTGTTCAGGCGGTTCGCCGGCGTGGTCGCATCGATGAAGTTGCTGACGTTGTTCGGATCGTAGCTGCCATAGCTCACCTTCGCCACGTCGACGCTGTCGCTATAGTCGTAGGAATAGAAGTGCGGGATCGAGCGGGCATAGAAGCGCAGCTCGGTGCGATCGGCGGCGTCACGCGCCTTTCCCACCATGGCATCGAGCTTCAGCGTGTCGGACATCTGATAGTCGCCCGACAGCACATATTGCTGGAACTGCGACTTGGAAGTCTGGTGCCGGCTCTCGTACCAGGAGGTCACGTCGTTGAAGGATGCCGCGACGAGCTCCTTGCCGTCGGGCGCGATCGTGAACGACACCGGGGTCTGGCCGACGAAATTGCCCGCCGGGCCGTGCGTCAGCAGCCACTCCATCGAGTTGTAGTTGTAGCGGTCGTTGTCGAGCTGCGAGAAAAGCGCGTCGAAGCTGATCTTCATGCCGTCGACCGGCTTGACCTGGATCGAGCCGGTCAGGCCGAGGCGCTTCTGGTCGTTGCCGAAGAAATCGGCGCGCGGCAGCCGTGGTGCCCAGAGGCAGTCGAGCCGATTGGCCGCGCCGCAATTGGCCGGCGTGCCGGTCACGGTCGGGTTGCTATTGGCCCAGCTGTCGCCATTGACGAAGGGCGAGGTCCAGCGGACGCTGGCGAACCCTTCCTGGTAGACCGTGCGCTTGGAATAGGCGGCCGAGAGCAGGATGCCGATCGTGTCGTCCGCGAAGGTATCGGAGACCATCAGCGTCGCGCGCGGGTCGACCTTGCGGGTCATCGCATTATAGCCGCCCTGCGCGGAGGCAACGATGTGGAAGCCTTTGAAGTCGAACGGCTTGGCGGAGTAGAGGTCGACCGTGCCGGCGATGCCGCCTTCCTCGATCGAGGCGCGCTGGGTCTTCTGGACGTCGATCCGGTTGAACAGCTCCGATGCGAAGACGTGGAAGTCGAACGCGCGGCCGGCGTTGATCGTGAAGCCGCCGGAATCGAGACCGTCGCTGCTGGCGGGCACTTCCATGCCGTTCAGCGTGGTGCGGGTGAAGTCGGGCGAGAAGCCGCGCAACGTGATGTTGCGGCCTTCGCCGCCTTCGCGCGAGATCGCCACGCCGGGCAGGCGCTGAATCGATTCCGACAGGTTGAGATCGGGCATCTTGGCCATGTCTTCGGCCAGGATGCTCTCGGTGAGGTTGATCGCCTTGCGCTTCAGGTCCTGCGCTTTCTCCAGGCTGCCGCGAAAGCCGGTGACGACGATCTCGGGTGCGGCGGGCTCTTCCTGGTCGGATGCCTGCGCCTCGACCGCGGGCGCGGCCTGCAGCGACACATTCACGCTCGCGCTCTGGCTCGCTGCGGGCGTGGCAGAGATCGCTGGTGCGGTGTGCCGCGTGGCGGGCGGCGTTGCGTTGACGACGATCGCATAGGAGAGCGGGCCGGTGCGCCGCGCCATCAGCCCCGTGCCGGCGAGCAGGCGGTTCAGGGCTTCGTCGACGCTCATCTCGCCGCGCACTGCATTGGTGCGCACGGCACGCGTCAGGCGCCGTGCCGCGATGATCTGGATATCGCCCTGGCGGCCAAGCTGGCTGATGGCGGTTTCGGCGGACTGCGCCGCGATGGAAAACTGTCGGGTCTGAGCTTCGGCTCGAACCGGCGACGCTGCAATGCATGCGATCGCCGAAGACGCGAACAAGGCTCCACGCAAAGTGGAATTACGCATTTTCCCTCCCCATTTTTTGTCGGGCGGATTTTTATCCGCGCTGATTTTTAGATACCGGTGTCAGAAAAATCCTTCCGGCATTTTCGAAATAAATTTCGTCATTTGATGCGGATCAGACCAGGCTCGCTGAGATCGACCGACACGCCGAGGCTTGCCTTCACGGCTTCGGCAAAGCCTTCGGGATCGTTGATGCGGAACAGGCCGTCGAACTCTTCGCGCGCGATGCGGGGGTCGGCGATGATGATCTGCCGTGGATTGTAGCGGTTGAACTCCTCCGCGGCGGCGGCGAGCGTTCGGCCGTTCAGGTCGATCATCCCGCTGCGCCAGGCCAGCGCCCGATCGACCGACGAGGAAATGCCGGTCTCGTAGTCGACCACCGCATGGGCGCTGATCATCGCGCGGTCGCCCGCCACCAGCCGCATGTGCAGGCTCTGGTCGCCGTCGGACCAGGTTTCCACCACGCCTTCGGTGACCTGTACTTCCACGCCCGTCTCACGCCGGCGCACCGAGAAAGCCGTGCCGACGGCGCGGACGCGCACATTGCCGGCGGCGACGACGAAGGGGCGATGCGCGTCCTTGGCCACTTCGAACCAGGCTTCGCCCTGGGTCAGCTCGACCTGGCGCGCCTGCTTCGCCATCGCGACGGTCAGGTTGCTGCCCGAATTGATCGTCATCACCGATCCGTCCGAGAGCGGCAGTCGCCGGATCTCGCCCAGGCGGGTCGCATATTCGGCCGGAGCGCCGCTCCAGCGCAGCCCGACAAAGGCCGCCGCGGCCGAAGCTGCCACCAGGCCGCCGAGAACGCCGCGGCGCGCCCAGCGAAGCGATGCTTCCTCGGCATCCTCCTCGAAAGGCAAGTCGGCCTCGGCAGCGGTCGGGGCGAGCGCAAGCCATTGCGCCTGCATCTGGAGCAGCAATCCCTGGCGCATCGGGTCCTCGGCGAGCCAGGCCTGGAGCAGGGCCTCATCCGCGTCGGTCCAGTTGCCGCTATCCATGCGCGCGACGAACTGCGCCGCTGCGTCCCTGGCTTCGTTCGAGCGGGCCGAGGTCATGACTGGGCCTCCTTCCGCTCGCCGCCCAGCATCCGATATTCGCTCTGCGTCTCGGCCTGAGTCCAGGCATCGCGGATGGCGCGGACGCCGGTCCAGACCTGCTTTTCGACTGCCTTTTCGGTGATGCCGAGATGGGCGGCGATCTCCTTTTGCGACCAGCCCTCGATCTTGCGCAGCTCGACTATCTTGCGGCAGCGTTCGGGCAGGCGCCCGATGATCGCCAGCACGCGCTCATAGCTGATGCGGCTCGCCGCCTGTTCCTCGGGGGAAGGGGTGGCCTCGTCCTGCCAGGTCTCGATGTCGCTCAGCGCCTCCAGCACCACGACATGCTGGCGCTTCAGCCGGCGCAGCAGCAGGTTGCGGGCAGTGGCGAACATATAGGCGAGCGGCTGGTCGATATGATCGACCGAGGGTAGCATGGCGATGCGGCAATAGGCTTCCTGCATGACTTCGTCGATGTCCTCGAGCGAGAGACGCGAGCGCGCAAGCCATCGGCGGATCCGCACTTCATGGGGCACGATCTCCCGCGCGACCCAGGCCGCGGTCCGGCGCCTTTGCGCAAGCTGCTTGTCTGCCTCCCCTGGCGTAACCCCCTCCTTCGCCGAGATTGAATTCTCGTTCTGCCATGTATGAGACATGGGAAAGAAAATTCCCGCCAGGTTGCGGGATCTTTTTTGCGATTGGGGCTCTGCGCCGGCGGCCTCTACGGCGCGGTGCCGGCGAAGTGGCGGCTCCTACGAGGCCTTCAGCTGGCGTGCCGCTTCCCGGAGTACTTCGCGGCGTACCTTGCCCAGCGGCGTGAGCGGCAGCGCGTCGATGTAGGCGATGCGCACCGGCGGCAGCTCGGGCATCGCCAGCGCGCGGCCGATCGCGCCCTCGTCGATATCGCCGTCGCGGACGATCGCCAGCCAGGGCTGGGCGATGCCCTGCGCATCCTCGAGCGCGAAGGCGGCGACACCCGAGATGCCGGGGACGAGCGCCACCGGGTTTTCCAGCGCGCCGGGCAGGAATTTCTGGCCGCCGAAGTTCATCACTTCGTCCTCGCGACCTTCGATGCGCAGCATGCCCCGCGCGTCCATCGCGCCGATGTCGCCCGGATAGAACCAGCCGTCGCGGAAGCGATCGTCCGAACCGCTGCTGCCCATATAGCCGCTCGCCACGTCGGAGCCGCGCACACGCACGCGGCCGCTGCTGCCGAGCGGCAGGGCATTGTCCTGCTCGTCGACGATCTCGATCTCGGACCAGGGGGTGATCCAGCCGACCGCGGTCTCGCTGTCCAGGCTGGCAGCGAAGCCGTTGGTGCAGACGCCGGCCTCGGTGGACGCATAGGTGACGTTGACCGTGCCGAGGCGCAGCGCCGCGCGCTCGCGCAAGGGACGGGCGGCATGCGCGCCACCGATGGCGATCTGGAGGCCGGGCAGGGGCGTCGCCTCTGCCGGCAGCGCGTCGAGGACGACCGCGAGCTGGGCCGGGGCGGCAAGCATTCCGGTGGGCTGGAGGATGGGCAGCGTGCGGGCGAGGATGGCGGGATCGGACGAACCGAACAGCACGGTGCCGCCCTTGGCCCAGCACCACAGGAACAGCGGGAGCGCGCCGCTTTCCGGGCCGACCAGCGAGAGCAGACGCTCATAGCCGAAGTTGCGCGTCCAGGTGTGCTCGATGCGCCGATCCATCAGCGCCCAGCTCATGCCGACCGCCTTGGGCTCGCCGGTCGATCCCGAGGAAAGCTGGACCCGGCCGAGCGCTTCCGGATCGATCGTGACCCGGGCGAGCTCGGAAGGCTCGGCTGCCACTGCCGCGGCAAGCCATGCGGCATCGACTAGCAGGCCCGGCGCATGCGCCGGATCGTCGCTGAGCAGCTTTGCCGCGCCGGTGAGCGTGACCATCGGCCAGGCCATATCCGGGATCAGCGACACGGTCGGCACGCCGCGGCGGGCGCAGGCGAGGATCAGCAGCAGGTGGCGATAGGTGTCGCGCACGCTTATCCCTACCAGCGCCGTGCCCATCACGCCGCCCCGGTCGAGCGCCGCAGCCGCCTGGTCGATCGCGCGATCGAAGTCGCGGTAGCCGATGTGCTCCGCCCCGTTCGACACCGCGATGGCGAGCGGCGTCATGCGGGCGGAGAAGCGGACGAGACGGTCGAACATTCAGGTCACCCGGGAAGGAGGGTCAGAAGCGCCAACTGAGCTGGGCGCGGGCGCCGTGGTCGGTCGAGCGATCCGCATAGGTGCCCGTGTACGACAGGCCAAGGCGAATATGTTCGCTGAGGTCGAGCTCGAGCCCGAGATCGACTGCGGCGCTCGTCCGGTCGAGCGGAATGCCGCTCGCCTGGAACGTATTGCCACCGGCAAAGGCAAGGTCGATCGTCGGCACCCGGTCCCCGAACACGCGGCGCGCGGCCGCCGAACCGTCGATGCTGAGCTTGGTCCCGCCCAGATCCCAGCCGACCCGCCCCTTGAGGCCGATGCTGCCATAGGTCGCATCGAACCCGTCGGTGCCGCCGTGCAACGCCGCGCTGCCGCCATGCTCGTTCACCGTGGCGTCGAACAGCGCGACATGCGCCAGGCTGACAAAGGGCTTCAGATCGACGCCGCCGATGCTGCCCTTCACTGCCAGCTGGCCGAAGGCCTGGAAGGTGCGGGCATCGTACTTGTCGCCGAGCAGCTGGTTGAGGCCGCCGAACGCGACGTGGCGCTGCGAATTGATCGCGTTCCAGCCATAGGCAGTGCCGAACTGGATCGAGACCGGGCCATAGGCACCGAGCAGGCTGGTGCCCGCCTGATAGCTTTCGGCCTTGTGCGTCGCATTTCCGGTGCGGAACTCGCCGGTGCCATAGCTCAGCGCCACGCCCATCCGCCAATGGCCGTCGAACGAACCGTCGAAGCCAGTGATGAAGCCCTGGGTCGAGCGCTTGTAGCCCTGCGCCTCTGCGGTGCCGTCCACATCGCGCCACGAGCCGACCACGCGGCCCCACATCGCAAGGCCCTCGGTGCCCGCCATCTCGTCGCGCGCGAGCATCGCGTCGCGCATGAAGCGGCTGTCCTCGACCAGCGAGGCGCGGACGCTCGCATAGTCCGAGCCGGCGAGCTGATCGAATGCTGCCCGGGCTTCCGGCGCGGTAAGCACCGCAACCGCTTCGTACACACTATTGCCCGCGCCGAGCGCCTGCACCGCGGGTGCGAGCGCGCTCTGGTTGCCCGTCTGCGCCACGGAGATGAAGTCGACCGTGTTGCGCTTGAGGTTCAGCGTTACCGCATTGGCGCTGTACGCCAGCGTCGGCGTCAGGAAGGCCAGGTTCGAGGTCACGTTGGTGAAGGTGCCCGACAGGCCGCCCGCCGCGGTGAGGATCGTGTAGCTGGTGTTGGCGGCATAATTGCCGTTCGCCGCGAGCACGGTGACCGTAGTGCCGCTCGCGATCGAGGCGGTGCCGCCCACGACGATCTTGTCGCTCTGGCCCGCGGCGTTGGCCTCGACTTCGAACACGCTGCCCGAGGTGAGGGCGAGATTGCCGGTGAAGGTGAGCGTGCCGATCGAGTTGCCCGGCGCGATCGTGCCGGCGACGCTCGCCGAACCCGCCGTGCCGCTGCCCTGGAGGCGGCCGCCCGCCGCGACGTTGATCATGCCGCCCAGTGTGCCGTTGACCGAGAACATGCTGCCCGCGGCGACGCTGGTCGTGCCGAGGAAGCCCGAGGAGTTGCCGGTGAGCAACACCGTGCCGCCCCCCTGGAACAGCACGCTGCCGGTGCCGGTGAGCGTGCCGGCGTAGGTGCCGTTCGCCGCCTGATCGAAGACCAGGCTGGTGCCCGCTCCCAGATCGGCGTTGCCGGTGAACAGCGCCGAGGTGGAGATCAGGCTGCCGGCGGTGATCTGCCAGGTGCTGCTGCTGGCGCCGGTGAGGGTGAGCGCGCCGGCGCCCGACTTCACATAGCTGCCGGTGCCGCTGATCGCGCCGGAGAAGCTGGCGTTCGTCGCCTGGTTGAAGGTGACGGTGCCGGCGTTCTGGATGCCGCCCTGTAGCGAGGCAGCGTTGCCGATCAGCGTTCCCGCCTGGACGATCGTGCCGCCGGTGTAGCTGTTGGCGCCAGTGAGCACGAGCGTGCCGAGATCGGTCTTAACCAGCGCGGAGCTGCCGGTGAGCGCCGAAGCGATGGTGGCGGTGATGTTCGCGCCTGCTGCGGTACCGTCGCCGACGCGGACGGTGGCCTGGGCGCCCGAGAGCGCCAGCGCGCCGCCCGAGAGCGTGTAGCCGTTCGAGGCGAACTGCATGCCCGTCGCTGCAACCTGGCCGGCGCCGTTGTCGATCGTAATCGTGCCGCCGGTACCCTGGAACACCGCGAAGCTCGGCACCGGCTGCATCGGGCCGTTGATCGTGCCATTGGCATCGGTCCAGTTGCGGGTGCCGAGGCTCCAGGTGCCGACGCCGCCATTGACGATGCCATTGTCGTGGTTCGCCGCGACGCCGCCGTCCCAGAAGGCGAGGGTGGCACCATTGGTGTTGACCAGATTGACCTGGCCGGCATTGCCCGTCTGCACCGACAGGCCGGCAGCCGTGCCGCCAGTGACGGTGCCGAGCGCCAGGCCGTTGTCGGTGAGCGTGCCGCCATAGGAGATCAGGCGGTAGATGCCCGCGCCGAAGCCTGGCTGGGCGGTGATGTTGAGCGTGCCATCGAGCGTCAGGTTGCCCGCGACGGTGAAGAGCGCCGCGGTGGAAGGCTGGGACAGCGTCACGTCGATCGCGGTGCCCGAGGAGAGGGCAAGCGAACCCATCGACAGGGTAGCGCCATTCGCGCCGACGAGATGCGTGCCGTCGGCAAGGCTGACGGCGCCGCCGATGCTGCCGGTGCCCGAGAGCGCGCCGGCCGAAACCGTGACGG
Organism: Sphingomonas sp. KR3-1; assembly: GCF_040049295.1. Taxonomy (NCBI): domain Bacteria; kingdom Pseudomonadati; phylum Pseudomonadota; class Alphaproteobacteria; order Sphingomonadales; family Sphingomonadaceae; genus Sphingomonas; species Sphingomonas sp. KR3-1. Next base: position 369,634 of record NZ_JBDZDQ010000001.1, on the reverse strand, counting down.
TGCCGCCGAGCTGGCCGTTCACTGCGAGGCCGCCGGCCGAGACGGTAGTGGTGCCCGCGAAGCCCGTGCTGTTGCCGCTCAGCGTCAACACGCCGCCGCCGGTCTGGACGAGCGCGCCGGTACCCGAAAGCGTGCCGGCATAGGTGATCGCGCCAGTGCGATCGAGCGTCAGCGTGCCGCCGTTCAGCTGCATCGCATTGCCCGCGAAGCTACCGCGCAGCGTCGAGGCACCGCCGGTCTGGATCAGGGTGCCGGCGCCGAGATTGGCGTTCACCGTCGCGCCGTTCAGCGTGTAGCTCGCCGCGCTCAGCGTGCCGGTGCCCGAGAGCGTGCCGGCGAGGGCGAGCGTGCCGACCGTGTCGTTGAAGCCCTGCAGATCGAGCGTCGTGCCATTCGCCACCGTCACCGCAGCCGTATCGGCGAGGCGGTTCGCCGCGCCGAGGCGCAACGTACCTGCGTCGACATGCACCGTGCCGGTCGCCGCCGTGCCGTTCAGCAGCGAGGTGCCCGAATGCTGGATCAGCGTGCCGGTGCCGAGATTGGCGTTCACCGTCGCGCTGTCGAGCGTGTAGGTCGAGGCGGTGAGGGTGCCGGTGCCGTCCAGCGTGCCGGCGAGGGCGAGGGTACCGACGGTGTCGCTGAAGCTCTGCAGGTCGAGCGTAGTGCCGCTCGCCATGGTCACCGTGGCCGTGTCGGCGAGGCGGTTCGCGGCACCGAGCCGGAGCGTGTCGGCGGTGACGTTGACGGTCGTAGTGGCCGCGGTGCCGTTCAGCAGCGAGGTGCCTGAATGCTGGGTCAGCGTGCCGGTGCCGAGGTTCGTGTTCACTGCCGCGCCGTCGAGCGTGTAGCTGGCCGCGGTCAGCGTGCCGGTGCCCGAGAGCGTGCCGGCGAGTGCGAGGGTGCCAACGGTGTCGTTGAAGCCCTGCAGGTCGAGCGTCGTCCCGCTTGCCACGGTCACCGCCGCGGTATCGGCCAGGCGATCCGAAGCGCCGAGGCGCAGCGTGCCGGCGTCGATGTTCACCGTCGTGGTGGCGGCAGTGCCGTTGAGCAGCGAAGTGCCGGAGTGCTGGATCAGCGTGCCGGCGCCGAGGTTGGCGTTAACCGTTGCGCCATCGAGCGTGTAGGTCGCCGCCGTCAGCGTACCGGTGCCCGAAAGCGTGCCGGCCAGTGCGAGCGTGCCGACCGTGTCGCTGAAACCCTGGAGGTTCAGGATGGTGCCGGTCGCGACATTGACCGCCGCCGTGTCGGCGAGGCGATCCGAGGCGCCGAGCTGCAGCGTTCCGCCGGTCAGGTTGACCGCTCCGGTTGCCGCGGCGCCGTTCAGTAGCGAAGTCCCCGAATGCTGGACCAGCGTACCGGTGCCGAGGTTGGCATCCACCGTCGCGCTGTCCAGCGTGTAGGTGGCGGCCGTCAGCTTGCCGGTGCCCGAGAGCGTGCCGGCCAGCGCCAGCGTGCCGACGGTATCGTTGAAGCCCTGCAGATCGAGCGTCGTGCCGGCAGCGACCGTCACCGCCGCGGCATCGGCCAGGCGATCCGAGGCGCCGAGCTGGAGCGTGCCGCCGGTGATGTTGACCACACTGGTCGCCGCCGCGCCGTTCAGCAGCGAGTTGCCCGAATGCTGGATCAGCGTGCCGGTGCCGAGGTTCGCGTTCACCAGGGCGCTGTCGAGCGTGTAGGTCGCGGCGGTCAGGGTGCCGGTGCCGTCCAGCGTGCCGGCCAGCGCCAGGCTGCCGACGGTGTCGCTATGCCCCTGCAGGTCCAGCGCCGCGCCGGTAAGCACCGTCACCGTCGCCGTATCGGCAAGCCGGTCGTCCGCGCCGAGCACCAGCGTGCCGCCATTGACGTGCACCGCCGAGCCCGCAGACGTGCCGTTCAGCAGCGTCGTGCCGCCCAGCTGATAGACCGCGCCGGCACCGAGGTCGTGGTCGATGGCGCCGCCGAGCAAATTGTACAGCGCGGCGGTCAGCGTGCCGGCGCCGGTGAGGTTGCCCTGGATGGTAAAGGCGGCGACAGTCTCGTCGAAGCCGTTCATGTCGAGCGTCGCGCCGTTGCGGACCTCGAGCGTCGAATCGTCGGCGAGCACGCCAGCGGCGCCGAGGCGCAGCGTGCCTTCTGCGACCTGGGTGAGGCCTGAATAGGTATTGGCGCCCGACAAGGTCAGCACGCCGGTGCCGACCTTGGTCAGTCCGCCGGTGCCGGAGGCGACGCCCCCGAACAGGCTGTCGAGATTGTCGGAGCCGAGAGTCAGCGTGTTCGCGCCGAGCGCCACCGTGCCGGAGCCCGCGAGATTGGCGATGTTCACGCCCGTGCTGGAACCTGAGATATCGAATGCGCCGTTCGCGATCACCGCGCCGGTGCCGGTCGTGCCCGCGCCCGAGAGCACCAGCGTCGCGCCGGTGTCGATCGTGGTGGTGCCGGCATAGTCGTTGGTGCCGCTCAGCGTGCTGGTGCCGGCGGCGAAGACCATGCCGGCGCCGCCATGGATGGAGCCCGAGAAGCTGCCACCGCCATTGACGGTGAGATCGCGGTCCGGGCGGAGCTCGACCGTGCCGGTGCCCGACAGGCCGCCGATGAAGGGGGCGCCTGCGTGGAGCGATACGTCCAGCGTGCCATCGACTTGTACCGCGCCGGTGAGTCTGCCGTCGAAGCCGACGAGGTACAGCGTGGCGCCCGCGTCGATCGTGGTCGTGCCGGTATAGAGCTGCGTGGCCGAGAAGGTGCCGTAGCCGCCCGCGACATGGAAGCCGCCGGTGCCGCTGATCACGCCGCCATAGCTCGCGCTGCCATCGGTGAGCGTGAGCGTGTTGGCGCCGAGGTTGACGCTCCCGAAGCCACCCAGGTCGACGATGCTGGTCCCGCCATTGGTCAGGCCCGAAATGTCGAGATCGCCGAACAGGTCGACCACGGCGTTGCTGCCCAGGCTGCCGTTTCCGGCGAGCGCGACGGTGCCGCCGAAGACGAACAGGTCGGTGAGGTCGTTGGTGCCGGAAAGCGTCCAGGTGCCGATGCCATCCTTCTCCACCCGGCCGGCGCCGCCCGAGAGCGTGCCGGAGAAACTCGCGTTCTGATCATTGCCGCCGACGACCAGCGTGCTGTCGCTCAGATTGACTTCGCCGCTGCCCGAGAGGTTGGCGATGGTGACATCGGGGACTACGTCATTGTCTGAGTCATAGACGCTGCCGAGGTCGAACACGCCATTGACGACCAAAGCCGAGTTGGCGATCGAGCCCATGCCAGCGAGCGCCAGCCTGGCACCGGCATCAACCACCGTGTCGCCGCTATAGGTGTTGACGCCTTCGAGCAGCTGCCACGACTTGACGATCAGCCCGCCGCTGCCCTGGATGACGCCGCTGAACTCGCCGCCATAGGGTTCGCCGTTGAGGGTCAGCGTGGTCGCGCCGAGATTGACGATGGCGTCGCTGTTGTCGCCGTTGAGCGTGCCGAACGCGGTTGCGCCGTTGGTGATGCCGGACAGGTCGAGCGTGCCGTCGCGGAGCCAGACATAGGCGACATCGCCGATCGCGCCGCTGCCGGAGACCGCGAGCGTGCCCTCGTCGACGATCGCAGTGACGAGCGTGTTCTGGCCGGTAAGCGTCAGCGTCCCCGTGCCCGACTTGATCATGCCCTGGACATAGAAAGGGCTGGGATCCGGCACGCTGTGCAGCGCGCCCGCGAACACGGTGTCCTGGGTGTTGTTCACCTGCAGGATGTCGCGGCCGATATTGATCGTGCTGCCAGCGACCCCGGACAGGTTGTTGATCTGCGCGATCTCGAGGTTGCTGCCGGTGTTGAGCACGGCGTTCGCGCCGCTGAGCGTGACCGAACTAGCCTGGCTCAGCGCGTTCCAGTCGGCCAGCGTCAGCGCGCCATTGGCGATGACGACATCGCCGCCAAAGGCCGGTCCGACCTGGCTGGTTGCAGCCAGGATGGTCTCGCCCGCGCCTGCCTGCAGCAGCGTGCCCGATCCGAACAGGCCGTGGATCGTCATCGTGTCCGATCGGTCGGCGGTCAGCGTGCCGCCGTTCAGCAGCACTGCGCTGGCCAGCGAGCCATGAGTGCTGCCATCGCCGATCGTCATGCCGGCGCTGCCGGCGAGGACGGTGAGCCCGGTATAGGTCCAGTCCTGCGAGACGGTCTGGTGGCCCGAATTGATGACGAGGTCCCGCGGGTTGGCGCTGTCCAGCTCGGTAACGATGCCGGTGAAGGCGCTCTCGCCGCCATTGCCGTCGATGTAGAGCGTGCCGCTGGTCAGGACGACCGTGCCGTCGCCCGCGAGTTCGGAAATGGTCGCGGCATTGGCGACGTCGAGGCTGCCGTTCAGGACGACCTTCGAATTCAGGAGCGAACCGTTGCCGCTGAGCAGGATCGACGCGCCGGCGGCGATCACCGTATCGCCGCTATAGTCGTTCAGGCCGCTCAGGCCGATCGCGCCGCCGGTCAGGTGCAGCCCGCCGGTGCCGTGGATAGCGCCCGCGAAACTGTTGGACTGGCCGTCGGTGATCGTCAGTGTCGTAGCACCGAGCGTGACCGTGCCGCCATTGCCGGCGAGGTCGCCGATCGCGTAGCTGGTGCCGGTCAGGCTCGACAGGTCGAGCGTACCGCCATTGTCGATCGTCACCGCGGTGCCGGTGCCGAGCGAGCCGGTGCCGGTCAGCTTGAGGATGGCATAGGCGCCGTCCACGCCGACGGCGCGCATGTTGCTCTGGCCGGAAAGCGTGAGCTGGCCCGCGCCGGTGAGCAGCATCTGGGGCGCGGGCGTTGCGGTCGAGACATCGTCGAATACGCCGGCGAAGTCCTGGTTGTTGGCCATGATGACCCGCATGCCCGCGTCGCCATAGCGCACGGTGCTGCCGGCCGCGCCGTACAGCGTGCCGATGCCGACCGAGCTCGAGGCGCCGCTGAGATCGAGCAGGGTGCCTGCGGTGGTCAGCGAGACGCTATGCGCTTGTTCGAGCGTGTAGGCGCCGAGCACCGCGAGCGTGCCGTTGGTGACCAGCACGTCGCCGTAGAAGCCTTCATTGCCGTCCAGCTGGGTGATGCCGGTGCCGCTCTGCAGGAAGCGGCCGCCGCCGGCGAGCGCCGCGATCGAGAGCGTGTCCGAACGGTCGACGACCAGGTTGCCGCCCGGGCCGACGCGGATCAGGCCGGTGCCCAGCGATCCGCTGGTGCCGCCATCGCCCAGCGTCAGCGTGCCGCCGCTCTCGATATGCGTGTCGCCGGTATAGGTGCTGTCGCCGGTCAGGGTCAGCTGGCCGCTCTCGACGATCAGGCCGACGATGCCCTGGCTGCCCGTGCCGGTGCCACTCATCACGCCGGCGAAATTGCCGCCATCGGTGACGCTCAGCGTATACTGGTTGAGATTGACCGCGCCGTCGCCAAAGAGGCTGCCGATCGTCTCACTGCCATAGGCGAGTTCGAGCGTGCCGGGTGCGTTGACGGTCACTGCGCCGCTATTCGAGATCGCCGATCCCAGCCGGAGCGATAGCGTGCCGCTCTGCACCGTGGTCGTGCCGGTGTAGCTACTGTCCTGCAGCGTGGTCAGGCCGGCGCTCACCAGATTGCCCGCGCCTGAGACGTTGCTCAGCGTGACATTGTCGCGGCTGGCGGTCAGCGTGCCGTTGTTCAGCACGATGCTGTTGGCGTTGAAATAGTCCGAGGCGCCGCCCGTGCCGATCGTCGCGTCGCCGCCGTCGAGCGTGAGCGTGTTGAGGCTGGCATAGCCGTTGATCGCCAGCGCGCCGCCGGTCAGGCGCAGCGAGCCGTTGTCGATCGTGCCCAGATAGGTGCCGCCGTTGCTGATCTCGAGCGTGTTGGTAGCCAGATAGACCTGCCCAGCGCCCGAAAGGCTGCGGATTCCGGTCGTCGGCGCCGTGATACCCAACTGGCCGTCCACGATCACGTCGGACTGGAGCAGCGAGGCGCTGTACATCAGGTTGAGCTGGCCGCTGGCGCGGATGATGGTGGTGCCCGAATAGGCCATCGCATTGCCGAAGGCGACGGCCCCGCCGGCGATCTCGAAGCCGCCGGTGCCGGTGATCGTGCCCGTCAGCGGGGTGCTGGTGCCGAAGTAATTGGCGGCGGTGACCGACAGGGTCTTGCTGCCCAGCACGATCGCGCCGGCGCCATTGATGTCGCGCACGCTGCTGGTCGCGCCGGTGATGCCGGAGATATCGAAGGTTGCGCCGCTGGCGACCGTCACGAGCTGCGCATTGGCGAGCGACGCGGTGCCGGCAAGCGCGATCGCGCCCTGGTTGATCGCGACGCCGACCTGCGGGCCGGACGTGTCGCCGGACAGCGTCAGCGTGCCGGTGCCGGTCTTGGTGATGCGCCGCATGGCGTCGAAGGGCGCGGCCGAGGAGAGGTTGCCGGCGAACACGGTGTTGGCGCTGTTGGCGAGCGTGTACGACTTGCCCGCGAGCGTCACGCTGCTGCCGGCGACACCGGACAGGTTGTTGATTGCCGCGCCTTCCGCGCTGGAGCCCAGGTTGAGCACCGCGGTGCTCCCGGTCAGCGCCACGGCGGAGCTGGTGGCGATCGTGTTGAGCGAACCGATCGTGAGCGTGCCCGCTTCGATCGTCGTCGTGCCGGTATAGGTGTTGGTGCCGGCGATCGTGAGCGAATCGCTGCCGCGCTTCACCAGGTTGCCGGTGCCGGCGATCGTGAGATTGAACGCGCCGTTGCCGCTGTTGTCGAACACCAGCGTGCCGTTGTTGGTGATCCCGCCGGCGGCGACGGTGGAGGGCCTGGTGATCAGCGTCGCGCCGCTGTCGATCGTCGTGCCGTTGGTCCAGTTGCCCGCGCCGGTGAGCGCGATCGTGCCGAGGCCGCCGATCACCAGCGACTGGCCGGGGCCGCTCTGCTGGATGATGTTACCGGTCAGGGTCGCGGTGACGCCGGCATCGGCCTCGAGCCGCACCGCCGGGCCGGTGTTCAGCATCAGCTGGATCGCGTTGGCATAGCTGCCCGTCGCGCCATATTGGAGCGTGCCGGTCGTCGCCTGGATCTGGCCGGAGCCGAACGCGCCGACGGTCGCCGCGCGCAATGTGCCGCCGTTCAGGGTAAGGGTGGTGGTCAGCGCGGTGGGGCTGCTCAGGCTGAGCGTGCCGCCGGTCACCGCGAAGGTGGAGACACCGGCAAAATTGCCGGTCAGCGTGTTGGTGCCGCCTTGCTGGTTGATCGCCTCGAAACCGGTGATGTTCAGCGAAGTGCTGCCGCCGGCGAGGTTGAGCGTGTCGTAGCTCGCGCCGCCGTCGAGCATGCCAGAGATGGCGCCCCCCTGAGTGGTGAAGACGTCGTTATAGTTGCTGAGGGTGACGTTGCCATTGACCGATCCCGTGGCAGCCAGCGTGGCGGTGGTGGCGCCGGCGCCGGCGGCCGTGAAATCGCCGTTGAGCGTGCCCGCAATCGTTGCCGCCACCGTGGCGCCGCCCGCCGCGACCCGGCCGGTGGTCGTCGAGCCGGCCGCCAGGTTTAGCGTCAGCGCACCCGAGGCGGAGGCGCTGATCGCGCCGCTCGTGCCGCCGGTGATCGTGCCGGCGTTGGTGATGCTCAGGTCGCCGGGGCTGCCGGTCGATACCGCCCAGGTCTGGCCCGAGATCGTGCCGCCCGCATTGTTGGTCAGCGTGCCGCCGGCCATGTTGACGCCATAGGTCGTCGTGCCGGCGATCGTTCCATTGTTCTGGATGCTGGTGTCCGCGAACTGGCTGCTGATCCCGATCGCGCCAGTGATCGTGCCGGCGTTGGAGACCATCCCGCCCCCGAGGCCGAGATACACGCCTGCCGAGCCGCCCTGCACCGTGGCCGCCGCCGCGACGGTGACGTTGGTGGCACGGTTGCCGGCGGTGCGGATGCCGTAGGTGGTGCCGGAGACGTTGGCGTTGGCGCGGATGAAGTCGCCGGTGTCCCCGTTCGTATTTGACAGATAGATGCCGATATTGCCGGCGGTGATCGCAGCGTTCGAAGTGATCTCGACATGCCCGGTCCCGGTCGTGCTGCCCTGGATACCGTAAGTCGTGGCTGAGATCGTGCTGCCCGAGACGATGCTGGTCAGGCCGCCCGAGCTGGCGAAGATTCCGGTGTCCGCCGTGATGCTGCCGCCGCTGGTCGCCACGGATGCGCCGGTGGTGCCGGAGGCGTAGACGCCGCTGCCCCCTGCGTCGGTGATGTTCACCGTACCGAGGTCGAGGTTCACGATTCCGGCATCGGTCAAGGCGTAGAGGCCGTACAGGCCGACCCCGGAGACATTCAGCGTGCCACCGGTGTTGACCAGGTTCAGCGCGCCGTGCGCCGTCAGGTACATGCCGTACCGGCCGGAGAAGCTCTGCGTCCCGCCGGTCATCGACACGGTCAGACCGGCATTGTTGTTGCCCACGCGGAACCCCGTGCCGCCCGCCTGCGTCGTCGTGAAGCTGTTCGAACCGGCCAGGATGATCGTCTGATCGACAGTGCCGGGGTTCTGCACATAGGCGTCGGACCCGCCATCGAGGTTGTTGGCCTCGATCGTCACGTTGGTGATCGTCACCGGATTGCCCGAACTGCTCACGACGACGGTGCCGCCCGGATAGTCCGTGACCAGGTCGGCGCCCTCGATCGTCCCGCCCCGGACAGGGACCGTCTGCGCATAGGCGGGCAGCGCCGCGGCGGCGGCGACCAGGGCGGTCGTGGCGAGCAGGGTCTTGCGGGCGCGGCGCGCGGTGCGCGGGGTCAGGACGGTCATCTTCATTTCCCTCAGCTCGGCGCTTGGCGCGCGCGTATGCGAAGCCGTGCGCACGGGAGCGGCCCGACACGCGGCAAATAGTCTTTGGTTGGGAGATTCGCCGGCGGATCGCCGGCGAGGATCATACGGTGTGGAATATCTTTCGCATTGGCGCCCCCATCGCCCCTGGAATGTGTTTCCCTTAGGGGAAGCCCCAAAATGGCTCAACGAAACAAACTGGTACTATTCCGCTATCGAGGGAGGGATTTTCCTGTAAATACAATCGAGTCTCAGCTCGATCTCATGGAATTCCCCGACAGCCATGGCCTCGCAACCTCCGCCGCTGCCCCCTTATGCGTCCGCCGAAGAGTTGCTGCGGCACCCCCGGTTCGACGCCGCCGTGTCCAGTCTGATCGATGGCCTCGCCACGCTCTACGGCGAGGACCGGCGGCTGATCCGCGAGCTGTCGGAGTACAAGCGCGCGGTCACCTTCATGCTGGCGATCTGCATCGCGGCGGGCGAGCGCGAGGAGGATCCAGAGACCTGGCTGACGGTGGCCCGGCTGGTCGAGCTGGCCGCGATCATGGCGATCGGTCCGGACCGCCGGGTACGGCGCTATGTCGAAGAGATGCGCGCCGATGGCCACCTGGTCGAGACCCCCATGGCGGAGGATCGCCGCCGGCATCGTCTGCGCCCCACCGAGGCGATGCTGGCGATCGACCGCGAATGGGTCTCGGTGTTTCATGCCCCGCTTGCGCTGCTGATGCCGGAGGAGCGGCGCCTGCAGGAAGCGATCGCGCGCGATCCGGGCTATCATCGCGGCTATCGCCGCGCTTCGCTCCGCACGCTCGGAATGGCACGGAAGACGATGGTGATGCACCCCCCGGTGGACTCCTTCCTGTATCAGGCTGGCGGCGCGCGCATCTTGGCCACGTTGCTCCAGTCCGCGCGCGATGCGCCGGACGGCTGGACCGAACCCGGCTTCTATTCGCTCGCCGCGGAGCGCAGCGCGACGACGCGGGTGCATGTCCGCGGCATGCTGCGCGGTGCGGAAGCCTCGGGCTATGTGGAGATCGGCCCGGCGACGCGCGTGCGCGCGACGCCCCTGCTGATCGAGGACTTCAGGACATGGACCGCGGATTCGCTCGCGACGACGGACCTTGTCTCGCTGCTTGCACAGGAACCATAACCTGGCTGGAAGGGGAGCCCGAGCTACTGGGCGGCATGGTGCCGAGTGCAGGGATCGAACCCGCGACCTTCGGTTTACAAAACCGCTGCTCTACCAGCTGAGCTAACCCGGCGTCGGATGCGGCTGTGATCGGTTTGCCCGTGAGGGTCAAGGGCGTTGGCATAGAGGCTGAGGCACCACATATGAGGCGCGAACCCGCGATGAGGATCCGCCAATGCCCCGCCCGCTGAAGATCGATTTCGTCTCCGACGTTTCCTGCCCCTGGTGCATCATCGGGCTGCGCGGGCTCGAGGAAGCGCTGGCACGGGCCGAGGGCGCTGTCGACGCGCGGATCACCTTCCAGCCCTTCGAGCTCAACCCGCAAATGGCGCCCGAGGGCGAGAATATCGGCGAGCATATCGCGAAGAAATACGGCTCGACGCCCGAACAGTCCGCCGCCAACCGCCAGATGATCCGCGACCGCGCCGCCGCGCTCGGCTTCGCGATGAACGGCACGGCGGACAGCCGCATCTACAACACCTTCGATGCGCACCGGCTGCTGCACTGGGCAGAGATCGAGGGCAAGCAGGCGGCGCTCAAGCATGCGCTGTTCACCGCCTATTTCACCGACCAGCAGGACCCGTCGAACCATGACGTGCTCGTCGCCGCCGCGGAAAAGGCGGGGTTGGAGGGGGCGGCGGCGCGCGAGATACTCGTCTCGGGCCGCTACGCAGAGGAAGTCCGTGCGGCCGAGCAGCTCTGGCAGAGCCGGGGGATCAGTTCGGTGCCGGCGATCGTGATCGAGGACAAATGGCTGATCTCCGGCGGCCAGCCGCCCGAGGCCTTCGAGCAGGCACTGCGCGAGATCGCGGCGCAGCTGGCCTAGCGTACCCCGAAGGTCCAGCCTTCGGTGTGGGCTAGCTCGGGAGTGAGGCCTTCCGGGGTCCAGAGCGCGCGATCGTCCGCGACTGCCCGTAGCCAGGCGGCGCTGAGCATCGCGTCGGTGGCGTGATCGTCATAGCGGGCGAGCGGGGCGTGTGGCTCCGAGCCGAATGCGGCGAGCATGACGTCCAGCGTAGCCGCGTCGCGGATCTTGGAGATGCCCTTGCGCATGCCGGCGCTGCGCGCGGCGAGCGCGGTGTAGATCTCGACCAGCACCGGGCCGGCTTCGGGCAGAGGGTCGAATGGCCAGAGCGGCAGCTTTCCGCGTAGCCGATACAGCACGCGCATGCCGGTTAGGCTCGACTTGCCGACTTGGCTGGCGCCAATCAGGTTGAAGCAGCTGTATGGCGAGAGGCGCATCGCTTCCTGGCCATGCTCGCACACGCGGAAGCGGCCGCGGCCGGGCGGGAACAGGTCGCCGCAATCTTCCCTCTGGCGGAAATGGCGGCGGGCTTGCGGGTGGTTGACGAAGCTGGTGGCGGCAAGGTGCGGGTCGTCGGCGGAGAGTTCTTCCACCAGCTTCCATAGCGCTGGCCCGTCGGGCGGGGAGAATTCCCAGCCGGGGAAATAACTGCCTTCATCGGCCATCGGGAAGGCCGGGGACAGATCGAGGCCGATCAGCGCGCGCGTGCCGCTGTCCGCCAGTTCGGCGAGCCAGTCGGCAATGTCCTGGCGCGACCAGTTGCGCTCGACAAGTTCGGGCGCTGCTGTTCCGCGCACGGCCCGAGCGACGGCGAGGCCCTTGGGGCGCTCGACTGCCTGGCCGGACCAGTCGATGGCGATGAAGTCGGTGAAGCTCAGGGCCGCTCCGCCATCCCCGCGGCGATGCGCTGGGGCTTCTTGGCGCGGTCCCACCAGGCGCGCTGGATGTAGAGTTCGATCCGCTCGCGGCTGCCGGTGCCGTAGCGGACCAGCAGCATCGGATAGTTGGCGTAGTGATCGGTCTGCCAGAAGGTCTCCGGATCGGTCTCGAACAGGATCTCCTTCTCGGGATTGGTGACCAGGAGGGCGAAGCTGCCCTTCTCGCGGCCCGGGGACATCAGGCCCTTGCCGTTGATCTTGGGGCAGGGTGTGCCCCACCAGCTTTCCATCACCACATCGGGCAGCGTGCGGGCATAGGCGATGGCATCGTCCCAATCATCCATCCCGCCGTTTCTCCCGCATCTCGCTCCACCAGGCCAGCCGCTCGGCAATGCGCTTTTCATGGCCGCGATCGGTGGGGGTATAGAAGGTCTGCGGCGTCATTTCCTCGGGCCAGTAGTCGTCGCCGGAAAAGCCGCCCTCGGCATCGTGGTCGTAGGTGTAGCCCTTGCCATAGCCGATGTCCTTCATCAGCCTGGTCGGCGCATTGAGGATGTTCTGCGGTGGCATCAGCGATCCGGTTTCCTTCGCTGAACGCCAGGCGGCTTTCTGGGCCATATAGGCCGCGTTCGACTTGGGCGCGGTGGCGACGTAGAGACAGGCCTGGGCGATCGCCAGCTCACCCTCGGGGCTGCCGAGGAACTCATAGGTATCCTTGGCCGCGAGACACTGAACCAGCGCGTTCGGATCGGCGAGGCCGATGTCCTCCACGGCCATGCGGACCAGCCGGCGCAGCACGTAGAGCGGCTCCTCGCCCGCGGTGAGCATCCGCGCGAGATAGTAGAGAGCGGCCTGGGGATCGCTGCCGCGCACCGATTTGTGGAGCGCAGAGATCAGGTTGTAATGCCCCTCGCGATCCTTGTCATAGACCGCGACGCGGCGCTGGAGGAAGGCGGAAAGGCCGGCGGGATCGAGCGGTTGCTCGAAGCGCACGGCGAACAGCGTCTCGGCCTGATTGAGCAGGAACCGGCCATCGCCGTCGGCGCTCGCCACCAGCGCGTCGCGCGCCTCGGGCGTGAGGGGCAGGGGGCGTTCCTCGGCGGCCTCGGCGCGGTCGAGCAGCCGGGTCAGTGCGGCGGCGTCGAGCCGGTGGAGGATCAGCACCTGGGCGCGGCTGAGCACTGCGGCGTTGAGTTCGAAAGACGGGTTCTCGGTGGTGGCGCCAACCAGCGTCACTGTGCCGTCCTCGACATAGGGCAGGAAACCATCCTGCTGGGCGCGGTTGAAGCGGTGGATCTCGTCCACGAACAACAAGGTCTTGCGGCCGAGCCGGCCATATTCCTTGGCCTCGGCGAACACCTTCTTGAGGTCGGCGACGCCCGAGAACACCGCGCTGATCGCGACGAAGCGCAGGCCCACCGCATCGGCGAGCAGCCGGGCGATCGTGGTCTTGCCGGTGCCGGGCGGACCCCAGAGGATGATGGAGCTCAGCTTGCCCGCCGCGACCATTCGCCCGATCGCGCCTTCGGGTCCGGTCAGATGCTCCTGTCCCACGACATCGGCGAGCTGCTGCGGGCGCAGGCGATCGGCGAGCGGGCCATTGAGCGGCGGCGCGTCGGGAGCGAAGCTTGGTTCCTGTGCGGCGAAAAGATCGGCCATTCCGCCAAGATAGGCGCGGCGGACGATTTCTGCATCCCAGGTTTTGACCAAACGCAATTGGCGCGGGCGCCCCCCGGTGCATCATGCGGGCAAAGGAGATGCGCGGATGGACTATGACGTCATCATCGTGGGTGGCGGGCCGGCGGGACTGGCCTTTGCACGGTCGCTGGCCGGCACGGGGCTGGAGGCGATCCTGGTCGAGCGCCAGCCCTATGCGGCGCTGGCCGACCCCTCCTATGACGGGCGCGAGATCGCACTGACGCATGGCTCACGCGCCATTCTAGAGCGGTTAGGGGCTTGGCAAGGCATCCCGAAGGACAGGGTCTCGCCGCTACGGGCCGCGCGGGTGCGCAACGGGCGCTCAGCCTTTGCGCTCGATTTCGAGCCGGGGCCGGCGGGCGAAGCGCTGGGTTGGTTGGTGCCCAACCACCTGATCCGCCGCGCGTTGTTCGAGCAGGTGGCGGAGCAGTCCGAGCTGCGGCTCGCCTGCGGCTCGAGCGTTGTTTCGGCGCGGACCGAGCGGCGCTTTGCGGAAGTGCAGCTGTCGACCGGCGAGACGGTGCGCGGGCGCCTGCTCGTCGCGGCGGATTCGCGCTTCTCGCCGTTGCGCGAGGCACTCGGGATCGAGGCCGAGGTGAACCGGCTCGGCCGCGCGATGCTGGTCTGCCGCGCCGCCCATCCCAAGCCGCACGACCAAGTCGCCACCGAATGGTTCGGCCATGACCAGACGATCGCGTTGCTGCCGCTGAACGGCGGCATGTCCTCGGTGGTGCTGACGCTGCCCGAGCGTGAGATCGAGCGACTGGCAAAGCTCTGCGATACCGCACTGGGCGTCGAGCTGACCCGGCGCTCGGCCGGCCTGCTCGGACCGTTGGAGGTGGCGAGCTCGCGGCACGTCTATCCGCTGGCGACGACCTGGGCGAAGCATTTCGGCGCACGCCGCACGACGCTGATCGGCGACGCGGCGGTGGGCATGCACCCGGTGACGGCGCATGGCTTCAACCTGGGGCTGAGCGGGCAGGGGCTGCTCGCTGCGGAGATCGGCAAGGCACTGCGCCAGGGCCGCGATCCGGGCGAGGACTCCGTGATCCGCGCCTATGAGCGCGGCCACCGCGCCGTCGCGCGTCCGCTCTGGCTCGGCACCAACTTGCTGGTCACGCTCTACACCGACGAGCGCCCGGTCGCGCGCATTACGCGCCACGCCGGGCTGCGGCTGGGCGCGAGGCTGCCGCTGTTCCGTTCGGGAGTGCGCAGCATTTTGATGGCGCGCTAGGGCTTGTCAAAACCCTTTTAAGATATATCTTGTTCGCATCACGAGTCGTACAGGAGATATTATGCGACATCATCATTGCGGCCCCAAGGGCATGCATTTCGGCCGCCGTGGCGGCTTTGGCGGAGCGGACTTCGTCATGGCGTGGGCGATGGGCGGCCGCGGACGCGGCGGCTTCGGGCATGGCGAGCGGGGCGGCCGTCGCCGCATGTTCGACGGCACCGAGCTCCGCCTGGTCCTGCTCAAGCTGATCGAGGAGCAACCGCGTCACGGCTATGACCTGATCAAGGAGATCGAGGAGCGTTCGGGCGGCGCCTATGCCCCGAGCCCGGGCGTGGTCTATCCCACGCTGACCATGCTCGACGACATGGGCTTGATCGAGGAGGCCAAGAGTGAGGGCGCCAAGAAGCAGTTCGCGATCACCGCGGACGGCAGCGCGCATCTTGCCGAGCGCGCCGAGGAAGTGGCGGCGCTGTTCGAGCGGCTCCAGCAGCTCGCCAGCGTGCGGGAGCGCGCCGATGGCGGGCCGATCCGCCGGGCGATGGGCAATCTGCGTACCGTGCTGCAGGAACGCCTTGCGGGCGAAAGCGTCGATGCCGATGTGCTGCACAACGTCGCGGAGATTCTCGACGAGGCGGCACGGAAGATCGAACGGCTCTGAGCCTTGCCCAGGCTCGACATGCTAAGGCGGCGGCTCGGGATCGTGCCGCCGCCGATGGAGACCAAATCTATGACGATGACCACGCTTTCGGCCGAGACGCTTGCCCCCACCGAGCACGCCAGCCGCTACCTGCAGCAGCTGTGCAAGCACTGGGAGCACAACCTCCAGGTCGAATTCACGCCGGAGAACGGCACGATCATCTTCCCGAAGGATGCACGCGGCGCCAATTATCCGGGGGATGCGGTGGTGACGCTCAACGTCGCCGAGACCGGGCTCGACATTCGTATCGACGCCAGCTCGACCGAGCAGCTCGAAGGGCTGAAGGGCGCGGTAGAGCGCCATATCGACCGCTTCGCGTTCCGCGAAGAGGGGCTGAAATACGACTGGAAATGAGCGGGGCTAGCGCGTCGGCCAGTTCCAGCGCGGGGCTTCGTCCGCTTCGGCCTGGGTTTCGCCAAGCTGCTTGGCCAGCGTGACGTTGCGCACGCCTCGCTCCTGGCGCAGGCAATCGATCAGCCGCTCGCTGTGCGACACCAGCACGATCTGGCAGCGGCGGGACGCTTCGATCAGCAGCCGTGCCAGCGCGTCGAGCAGCGAAGGGTGCAGGCTCACTTCGGGCTCGTTGAGGATCATGATCTCCGGAGGGCGCGGGGAGAGCAGCGCGGCGATGAGCAGCAGGTAGCGCAAGGTGCCGTCGGACAATTCCTTGGCGCCAAGCGGCCGGAGCAGGCCGGGCTGGCGCATCTCGACCATGCCGTAATCGCCGCCATCGACGCGGACGTGCGAGCCGGGAAAGGCGTCGTCCACGGCCTCCTCCAGCGCCTGGGCGTCGCCGATTGCAAGGATCGTGGCGATGGCGGCGGCGAGATCGGCACCATCGCTGCCGAGCACCGGCGTATAGGTCATCACCTGCGGGCGGCGTGCAGGGGCATCGATGTCGGTGCGCAGATTGTCGTAGAACCGCCAGTTGCGCATCCGCTCGCGCATCAGCAGCAGTTCGAGGCCGTCGACCGAATCGGCGCAGTGGGTGACCATCGAATCGAAGGGCAGCAGGCCGTCCATCGCGCGGCGCCATTCACCGTTGGCGGCCGTACGCAAGCGCACCGCCGGGCCGCGTCGCTCGGCAAAGGCATTGCTCCGATCGAGCAGTGGGCCCGTCCACATCGTCTCGACCTTGATCTCGGGATCGCGGCTGAACGCATGCGTCGGGTCGGGCAGCCCGAGATCGATCGCATAGCCGAAGTCCGTGCCCGAGAAGCCGAGTTTCAGGCTTACGGGGCCCGATCGGACGGTACCCTGCACGGGTTGAGTGCCGCGCAGCATCTCGCGGCTGAATTTCTCGGGTCCGGCCCACAGCGCCGACGACAGCCCGCCTTCCGCCGCGAGCGAGCCGATCAGTCGGCCTTGCGCGGTGTCGGCGAGCAGGCGGAGCGAGCGATAGAGGCTAGACTTGCCGCTTCCGTTTGCGCCGGTGACGAGCGTCAACTGCCCGAGATCGATCGTGACGCTGCGCAGCGAACGATAGCCGGCGACCGCCAAATGCGAGATCAAAGCAAGGGTCCTTCGAGACAGTCGCGCTGCGAAACGATGCGATCATTGCACTCGTGGCGGCCCTCGCAAAGCGCTTATCCGGCGCGCCGCTCGATCGTCTCGAGATAGGCGTCGATCACCTTCTGGTTGATCGCGTCCCACACATAGGCGCTGGCGAGCCGGTGCCCGGCCGCGCCGGCGGCCTTCCGCGCTTCGTGATCCTCGCAATAATGCTGGATCGCATCGGCATAGCGGCCGACCGCTCCCTTGCCGGGCTCGACCAGCACGCCGCTGACATTCTCCTCGACCATGCCGACCGGGCCGACGGCATTGGCGGCGACCACCGCGACGCCGGCGGCCATCGCCTCCAGCGTGACGTTGCCGAAGCTCTCGGTCAGTGAGGGATTGAAGAACACGTCCATCGAGGCGACCGCGCGGCCGAGATTGTCGCCCGACTGGAAGCCGGCAAACACCGCATCGGGCACGCGCTCGGCGAACCATTCCTGCGCCGGCCCCTTGCCGATCACCAGCACGCGGTGCTTCACGCCGCGGCGCTCCAGCTCGGCGACCACCTCCGCGAAGATGTCGAGGCCCTTTTCCAGCACCAGCCGGCCGAGAAAGGTCACTGCGACTTCGTCGTCCTGGATGCCCAGGCCGCGGCGCCATTCCAGGCTGCGCTGCTCGGGGTTGAACCGCGCATGGTTCACGCCGCGCGACCAGGTGCGCATCGGCGGCGTGACGCCCCAGCTGCGCAGCAACTCCTCCATCCCACGCCCGGTGGGGAGCAGCGTGTCGATCCGGTTGTAGAAGCGGGTGAGCAGGCGGATCAGCAGCGGGGTGACGAAGCCGATATGGTAATAGGCGGGATAGGTCTCGAAGCGGGTGTGGACCGAGCCGACCGTGGCGATGTTGTTCTTGCGCGCCCAGGTGACGGCGCGGTGGCACAGGATTTCGGGCGCCGAGACATGGACGATGTTCGGCGCGAACGCCTCGAGATCGGGCAGCACTGCCTTGATGCCCTTGGCGAACTTGTATTCGTCGCGGCCGCCCGGCACCGGCCAGGACGGCACGCTCACCAGGTCGCCCGCTGGCGGAAAGGCGGGCGTGTCGGTGGTCGGCGAATAGACGCGGACCTGCACCCCGTGATCGAGCAGATAGCGGACGAGCAGGTTGAGCGCCTGGTTCGCGCCGTCGCGGACATAGTTGTAGTTGCCGCTGAACAGCGCGACGCGGAGGTCGGTGGGCTTCATGCGGGCGCGATACCTTCCGCAGGCGCACGGGGCAACCTTGTGGGGCTGTGGCGAATTGTCCTGGCCATGGAGAACAGCTTTCGAAAAGGCGCGAAGGTGCATTGGACCTGGGCCGACGACATCGCGCACGGCAGGATAGAGGAACGCTTCGAGCGGCGCGTGCAGCGCACGTTCAAGGGCACCAGAGTGGTGCGCAACGGCTCGCGCGCGAACCCGGCCTATCTGATCGTGCAGGAGGGCGGGACCAGGGTATTGAAGCTCGGAGGGGAATTGCGGCCGGGCTAGCCCTGCGCGTGCGCGCTCCCTAGGAAGGCGGCATGCGCGCCCGGTTCTTCCAGCTCGATGCCTTTGCCACCCGCCGGTTCACCGGCAATCCGGCGGCGATAATGCTGCTGGATGCGTGGTTCGACGAGGCACAGCTCCAGCTTGTCGCGGCAGAGAATAATCTGTCCGAGACCGCCTTTCTCGTGCCCCGGGGCGCGGACTTCGAGATCCGCTGGTTCACGCCGACCGTCGAGGTGCCCCTGTGCGGCCATGCCACGCTGGCGAGCGCGGCGGTGGTGCTGGAGCGGCTGGACCCCGGCCGGCCATCGGTGCGCTTCTATTCGAAGAGCGGCCCGCTAACCGTGCGGCGCGAGGGAAGCGGCTTCGCGATGGATTTTCCGGCGCGCAGCATCACGCCCTGCGACGCCCCGACAGCGCTGGCGACCGCACTGCGCGCCAGGCCGGTCGAGACCCTATGGGATGGCGGCAATTTCCTGGTTCGTCTGACCGATGCTGCGGGCGTCCGCGAACTGGCGCCGGACATCGCGGCGATCGCGGCGCTGCCGGCCGGCGGCGTCATCGTCACCGCGGCCGGGGATTCGGGCTTTGATTGCGTCAGTCGCTATTTCGCACCGGCCAAGGGCCTGGACGAGGATCCGGTGACCGGGGGCGCGCATTGCGGGCTTGCACCCTATTGGGCCGAACGTCTGGGCAAAAGCGAGATCCGGGCCTGGCAGGCATCGGCGCGGGGCGGCGAGCTGCTGTGCCGCATGCTTGGCGACCGGGTCGAGCTGGTCGGCGGCTGCATCTTCTATCTGGAGGGGGAAGCGACATGGTGAACGCGCAACCGGGATCGTGCCATTGCGGCGGCGTGCGCTTTGCGATTTCGCATCCGATCGACGAACTCACCACCTGCGATTGCTCGCTTTGCGTCAAGCGCAATGCGCTGATGGTGAAGGTCCCCGAGGCGGCGCTGACGGTGTTGGACGGCGAAGCGCTGCTGACGGAATATCAGTGGAACACCGGGCGGGCGCGCCATTATTTCTGCAGCCGCTGCGGCATCTACGTTTTCCACCGCAAGCGCGCCGCGCCCGATCATTTCGGCGTGAACATCTTCTGTCTCGATGGCTTCGACCCCTCCGCGGTGCCGGTGCGCGCAACCGAGGGCGCGAACATGACCGTGGTGGAAGCGGGCGCCATTCCGGAATGGCCGGGGCCGCGCATTTGATGGTTGTTCCCTTCCTGTTCTCTTGCTAGTCTCGCTCCATGGCGAAACCGAAGAAGCGTTATGTCTGCCAGGCCTGTGGCTCGGTCACCGCGCAGTGGGCGGGGCAATGCGGCGATTGCGGCGAGTGGAACCAGCTGGTCGAGGATGCCGGCGCCAATGTGACGCCGTTCCAGGCGCGGCATAACCTCCAGTCGGGCGGACGGGCGATCCTGCTCTCCGGGCTCAACACCGATATCGAGCTGCCCGAGCGGACTTCGACCGGGATCGCCGAGCTCGATCGCGCGCTGGGCGGCGGCTTTGTCGAGGGATCGGCGACGCTGATCGGCGGCGATCCCGGCATCGGCAAGTCGACGCTGCTGCTTCAGGCGGCCGCTAAGATCGCGCAGCGCGGGCTCAAGGTCGTCTATGTCTCGGGCGAGGAAGCGGGCGACCAGGTGCGGCTGCGCGCGCGGCGGCTGGGGCTGGGCGGCGCGCCGGTGATGTTCGCCGCGGCGACGTCGGTACGCGATATCCTGACGACGATGGGCGAGGGCGAGCCGCCTGCGCTGCTGATCATCGACTCGATCCAGACGATGCACTCGGACCTGATCGAGGGCGCACCGGGCACGGTCAGCCAGGTCCGCGCCGCATCGGGCGAGCTGATCCGCTTCGCCAAGGAGCGCGGCAGCGCGGTGGTGCTGGTCGGCCATGTCACCAAGGACGGCAGCATTGCCGGCCCGCGCGTGCTCGAGCACATGGTCGACACGGTGCTGAGCTTCGAGGGCGAGCGCAGCCACCAGTACCGCATCCTGCGCGCGGTGAAGAACCGCTTCGGCGGCACCGACGAGATCGGCGTGTTCGCGATGCAGACCGAAGGGCTGGAGGAAGTCTCCAATCCCTCGTCGCTGTTCCTCACCTCGCGCGACGAGAGCGTGACCGGCACGGTGGTGTTCCCCGCGCTGGAAGGTACCCGCCCGGTGCTGGTCGAGGTGCAGGCGCTCACCGTGCGGCTGGCGAGCGGGGCGACGCCGCGGCGCGCGGTGGTCGGCTGGGATTCGGCGCGGCTGTCCATGATCCTCGCGGTGCTCGAGGCGCGCTGCGGGCTCAGCTTCTCGACCTGCGAAGTCTATCTCAACATCGCCGGCGGCTACCGGGTGCAGGATCCGGCTGCCGACCTGGCGGTGGCGGCGGCGCTGGTCTCGGCACTGAGCGAGCGGCCGATCCCGGCGGACGCGGTGGTGTTCGGCGAAGTCGCGCTGTCGGGCGAGGTGCGGCCGGTGGCGCATGGCGCGCTGCGCTGCCGGGAGGCGGCCAAGCTCGGCTTCGGCCGCGCGATGGCGCCGATCGCGCAGGTCAACGACAAGGGCGGACTGTCGCTGGCCGGGTTCAAGTCGCTCGCGCAGTTCGTGGATCACCTGCTCGGGCGGTGAGCTGCGGCATCCGCAGGCTTCGACGGGTTGCAATTGCACTCGATGCTATAGAATAACGTATCCCGAAAGGCGGGAAGATCGATGCTGCGCGAACTGGCAGTCGAATGGGTGCGCCCCGGGATGCTGGCGCCGGCGCTGGCCGCTGCCGCGCTGCTGGGAGGGATACTGTGGGCAGGCAAGGAGCCAGTCCGCACGCCGCCGCCGCGACTGGTGTTTGCCGGGTTTCCGGTGAGCGGCACTGCAGCGGATTCGCAGCGCGCCGGCTTTACAAAATGCGTCCAGCTCGACGGAATTCGCATGCGCTGCCGCAGCGCGCCGGTGATGATCGCCGGGCAAGGGCCCTATGAAGCGGCCATCGACTTGATCGGAAGCGACGGCACCGGCGGTTTCGATCATCTGACGCTATGGAACAACGGCGAGCAGGAGGCCGTCTTCCGCCTGGTCGAGGCGCTGCAGCGCGAGGGCTGGCGGCATTGCGAGACCGGCAACGGGCGCTGGGGCGACCAGGACATCTACACGCGCGAAGGCGCGCCGGTGCGCGTGTCGATGGACCTCAGCTATTATGGCAAGCGCCGCGTGCGGATCATCCCGCTGTGGAACGACAAGGAACGAAGCTGCACGCCCTATCATTGAAGGGCTATCCTTTCCGCGACTTACGGACCAGATTGGCCAAATGAAGCGCTCCACTGCCATCTCGATTGCCTCGGGCGTCGCGGTCGCCGCGATCGGCGGCATCTTCCTCTATTCGCGCAGCACCCGCCCGCCGGTGATCAATCCCAAGGTGCCCGAGCCGGCCAAGCCGGTCGAGCTGACGCGCTATCTCGGCAAATGGTACGAACTGGCGCGGCACGAGAACCGCTTCGAAAAGGGGCTGGACGCGGTCACCGCCGAATATGCGCTGCTCGAGGATGGCAAGATCCGGGTGACCAATGCCGGCACGCGGGACGGCGAGCGCAGCATCTCCGAAGGCAAGGCGATCATCGCTGACGAGGCGACCAACGCCAAGCTCAAGGTGTCGTTCTTCGGGCCGCTCTATACCGGGGACTATTGGGTGCTCGATCATGGCGACGACTATGCATGGTCGATCGTCGGCGAGCCGAGCGGGCGGTACCTGTGGGTGCTGTCGCGCGAGGCGGTGCCGTCCTCGGCGCTGGCACAGCAGGTGATGAAGCGCGTCGAAGAACTGGGGTACGACCGCTGGGCGCTCAGGATCACGCGTCAGGGCTAGGCGGCGTCTTCGCAAACCAGCCGTCCACCCGATTGCGGACGAGTTGCACGATGGCGGCCGAGAAGAACACGAGCGACGCGATATAGAAGAGGACCGTGAGCGGAATATATCCTCCCCCCGCGATGCCCAGTATCGCCAGCGCCAGGCTCGGCGCATAGGCGAGGAGCAGGATCCACCGCGCGACGTTCGAGCGGCGATGGACCACGCCGAACCATAGCAGCAGCGCGACGATCAGCCCGATCTGCAGGGCGGCGGCGTTGGCGTGCGTCCAGTCGGCCAGCGTGCCCAGCGTCTTCAGCGCCAGCGCCGTGAGATAGTAGCGCGAAAACCAGATGATCGGACGCGGCCGTTCCATGCCTTCCCCCTTGCGTCGCGCTTCATCGCGCGGCGCGCGCGGGATCGCAATCCCGCTTCCGCTCCGCCCCCGTCCTCCGCTATAGGCCGTCCCGGGGAGGGACGTGTTCCAATGACTTTGACCGGGCTCGATATCATCGTGCTGCTCGTGATCGGCGGTGCCGGCGTGCTGGGATTCCTGCGCGGCTTCGTCACCGAAGTTCTGGCGCTAGTCGCTTGGCTGCTGATCGTGCTGGCGCTCAAGCTGTTCCACACGCCGCTGGCCGCGATGCTGGCCGGGCTGGTCGGAACCGCGCAGGGCGGCGCCGTGCTATCGTTCGTGATCCTCGTCGGCGTCACCTATTTCGGCGGGCGGCTGATCGCCAATTCGATCGGATCGCGGACGCGCGAGAGCTTTCTCGGCCCAATCGACCGCGCACTCGGGCTGGGATTCGGCGCGCTCAAGGGCCTGATCCTGGTCAGCATCACCTTCCTGCTGCTCGTGCTGCTGTTCGATACCGTGAGCGGCGGTCCGGCCAACCGGCCGGGGTGGATCACCAAGTCGACCACCTATCCGCTGCTCAACGCGACCAGCGCGAGCATCGCCGATTTCGTCGATCGCCGCCGCAAGGGCGAGCCGGTGTTCGGCGACGCGCATGACAACAAGTCGGCCACCGAGGCGAATTCTACCCGATAGGGGGTCGCGCATCGCGCGCCGCTCCCCTAAGTCGGGAGGAGATGAACGCGCCGCTCTACAATACCGAAATCCTGCGTCTCGCGGCCTCCGTGCCGTTCGAGGCGCGGCTGGAGGGGGCGATGGCCTCCTCCGAGAAGCGCTCCCCAGTCTGCGGGAGCCGCGTCACTGTCGATGTGACATTGGATGACGCCGGCCACGTTGCCGCGATCGGCATGGTCGTCCGCGCCTGCGCGCTCGGCCAGGCATCGGCGGCGCTGATGGAGGCGCATGCGGTGGGTCGCTCGCTCGAGGAGCTGGAAGCCGCGCGCGACGATCTCACCGCCTGGCTTGCCGGCGAACGCGCGACGCCACCCGCCTGGCCGGGGCTCGACCTGTTTACGCCGGCGCTCGAGCATCGCGGGCGGCACGCCGCGATCCGGCTCGCCTTCGAGGCGGTGGCCGAAGCCGCCGGAAAGGCACGCGGCTAATGGAGCATTCCAGTGACGCTTCGCTGCTCGGCGAATATGTGCCGCTGCTCGGGTTCGCGCTCGTCTTCGTTCTGATCTTCCGGCGCTTCGGCCTGGGTGCGACGCTTGGCTATCTCGTCGCGGGCGCCGTGGTCGGGCCGCAAGTGCTGGGACTCGTCGGCGATGCCGAGAGCAAGATGGGCATCGCCGAGCTCGGCATCGCGCTGCTGCTGTTCTTGGTGGGCCTCGAGCTCAGCCCGTCGCGGCTGTGGCGGATGCGCAAGGACATCTTCGGCCTCGGCCTGCTCCAGGTGACGATCTGCGGGCTGGCGATCGCCGGTATGGTGTGGGTCGCGACCGGCAGCTCGATCGGCGCCGCGCTGGCGCTCGGCCTGCCGCTGGCGCTGTCCTCGACCGCGCAGGTGCTGCCGATGCTGCAATCTGCCGGGCGGCTGCGCACGCCGCTGGGCGAGCGCGCCTTCGCGATACTGCTGTTCCAGGACCTGTCGATCGTGCCGCTGATCACGATCGTCGCCGCGCTCTCGCGCAACCCGCATGGGCAGGTCGGCACGCCGGGCTGGCTGCTCGGCATCTACACGGTGGCGGCGATCATCGGGCTAATCCTGGCGGGCCGCTACCTGCTGCGCCCGCTGTTCCGCCTGATCGGCAATCTCGGCGAGCGCGAGATGTTCATCTTCGCCGGGCTGTTCACCGTGATCGCCGCCGCGGCGATCATGGAGATGATCGGGCTATCGGCAGCGCTGGGGGCCTTCATCGCGGGCGTGATGCTGGCGGATTCGCCCTATCGGCACGAGCTGGAGGCAGATGTCGAGCCGTTCCGCTCGATCCTGCTCGGCCTGTTCTTCCTCGCGGTGGGCATGACGCTCAACCTCCACGCGATCGCCGAGCGGCCCTTCTTCGTGATCGGCATGGCGCTGGCGCTGATCGCCGCCAAGGCTGCGATCATCATGGGGCTGGGCATGGTCTTCGGCATGCCGCGGCGCCAGGCCTTTGCGCTAGGCGTGCTGCTCAGCCAGGGCGGCGAGTTCGGCTTCGTGCTGTTCGCCCAGGCCCAGTCGGCGCTGCTGATCGAGGGGCAGGCGGCGAGCATCTTCGGCGCGATCGTCACGCTGTCGATGGCGACCACGCCGTTCCTGATGATGGCGACCAAGCGGATCCGCACCGAGCCCGCGCCGAGCGCAGTGGGGCTGGACCTGCCGCGCCACGAGGGCTCCAACGCCGTCGTGGTCGGCTATGGCCGCTTCGGCCAGACGGTGGCGCAGATGCTGCTCGCGCAGGACATCCCGGTGACGATCATCGATATTGATGTCGAGATGATCCAGACCGCCGGCGATTTCGGCATGAAGGTCTATTATGGCGACGGCCTGCGCATCGACATGCTGCGTCAGGCGGGCGCCGCCGAGGCCGAGCTGATCACCTTCTGCAACGACGGCGACAAGATCGACACCGAGTTCCTCGAGGCGGTCCATCATGCCTTTCCCAAGGCGACGGTGTTCGTGCGCGCCTTCGACCGGCGCAGCGTGATCAAGATGAAGGGTGCGCCGGTGGGCGGCGTGGTGCGCGAGGTGCTGGAGAGCGCCGTGATGATGGCGCGCCAGGCGATGCAGGCGGTGGGTGTCGACCAGCGCGAGATCGACAAGACCGAGGCCGAGTATCGCAAGCGCGACAACACCCGCCTCGACGTGCAGCGCGAGACCGGAGACCTGCGCGCCGGGATCGACGGGATGATCACCCATGCCAGCCTGGCCGCGGCGATCGAGATCGACCTGGAGAGCTCGGGATGACGCGATTGGTGACGGTGCTTGCGGCGCTTTCGGGCGCGCTTGCGGTGGCGACGGGCGCGTTCGCCGCGCATAGTGCGAGCGGGCAGGCGGCGGAATGGCTCAAGACCGGCGGGCATTACCAGCTGATCCACGCGGTCGCGGCGCTGGTCGCGATCCGGATGGGCGAGCGGATCTCGCCCTGGCTGTTCGTGGTGGGCGGCGCATTGTTCGCGGGCACGCTCTACCTGATGGCGTTCGGCGCCCCGCACTGGCTGGGCGCGGTGACGCCGCTGGGCGGCGCAGCACTGATCGCGGGCTGGATCTGCCTGGCGATCGGCGCATGGCGGCGGCCGGCCTGAACGCCGCAGACTTCATCCGGGCGCGGCTGCCCGTGCTGCCTGTGCCCGGTGTTCCTGAGATCGTGCTGCACAAGGCCGTGCCGGCGAGCGGCCTGGGCCGGCTGGCGGCCGACGACGCGGATTTCGGTTCGCCTTACTGGGCCTATTACTGGCTGGGCGGGCTGGCGCTGGCGCGGTTCGTGCTCGACCGGCCGGAAATGGTGCGCGGGCGACGCGTGCTCGACCTCGGCACCGGATCGGGGCTGGTGGCGATCGCCGCGGCGAAGGCTGGCGTGGCTTCGGTGATGGCCGCCGATATCGATCCCTATGCGATCGCCGCGCTACCGCTCAATGCCGCGCTGAACGGCGTGGCGGTAGACGCCGTGCTCGGCGACTTGACCGACGGGCCGGTGCCCGAGGTGGCGCTGATCCTGGCCGGCGACGTGTTCTACGATCCCGAACCTGCTGCGCGCGTGTTGCCGTTCCTGGCGCGCTGCCGGGCGGCGGGCGTGGACGTGCTGGTCGGCGATCCCCGCCGCGCGCCGCTGCCGGTGGAGCGGCTGCGGGTGCTGGCGGACTATCGGTTCGCCGAGACCGACAATGGCGTGCTGAAGCCGGCTTCGGTGTTCGCCTTCGAATAATTTCGCGGGGCCGGGAATAAACCCGCGCCCGCTCCGGTCTGGTGTGTGACGAACACACAAGGGACCGATCATGGACGATCATCACGAAGGTATTGACCGCCGCCGCGTGCTCACCCGCTGCGCTGGCTGGGCCGGTACCGCCGCGCTCTACACGATGATGGGCGGCATCGCCTCGTCGATCGATATCGACACCGCGCTGGCCTCGCCGATGCTGGCAGGCAAGAGCCCCAAGCCCTTCACCTTCCTCCAGATCAGCGACACGCATATCGGCTTCGACAAGGCCGCTAATCCGAACACGCGGGCGACGGCGATGCAGGCGGTCGAGAAGATCAAGGCGCTCAAGGTGAAGCCCGATCTGATCTTCCACACCGGCGACATCACGCACCTGTCCAAGGCCGAGCAGTTCGACGATGCCGCGCAGATCCTTTCGGGGCTCGACGTGCCGATCTTCTTCGTGCCGGGCGAGCATGACTGGCTCGACGAGACGCCTGGCGCCAATTTCCTCGCCCGTCACGGCAAGGGGACCAAGGGCACCGGCTGGTACAGCTTCGAGCACAATGGCGTGCACTTCATCGGGCTCAACAATGTCGCGGACCTGAAGGCCGGGGGCATGGCGCATCTGGGCGAGGAACAGCTCGCCTGGCTGGAGAAGGACCTGGCGGGCTTGTCTGCCAGCACGCCGATCGTGGTGCTCGGCCATATCCCGCTCTGGACCGTGTACGAGGCATGGGGCTGGGGCACCGATGACAGCGCGCGGGCGCTGGCGCTGCTCCGCCGCTTCGGCTCGGTGACCGTGCTCAACGGCCATATCCACCAGATCCTGCACAAGGTGGAGGGCAATGTCTCCTTCCACTCGGCACGCTCGACTGCCTATCCGCAGCCCGCGCCCGGGGCTGCGCCGTCGCCCGGCCCCCTGACCGTGCCGGCGGCGCAGCTTCCGGCGATGCTCGGCATCCACACCGCGCAGTTCGTGCGCGGCAACGCGCCGATCGCACTGATCGAGCAGACGCTCGGCTGATCCTACCCTCCAGGAGTATCCCAATGGCTTTTCCGCTTTCGCGTGCGCTGTTCCTTGCCGCCTTCTCGGTTCCGATGCTTGGGCTCGGCGTTTCGGTCACCGCCGCGGCGATCGCGCCTGCGCCGGCGGTGCAGGTCGCGATCAAGGGCTTCGCCTTCACCCCTCAGGTGCTCACCGTCGCGATCGGCACCACGGTTACCTGGACCAACGCCGACGAGGATCCGCACACGGTCACCGCGACCGATCGCAGCTTCCATTCGGCGGCCTTGGATACCGGCGGCAAGTTCAGCTACACCTTCACCCGCGCCGGCGAGTTCGCGTATTTCTGCCAGCTCCACCCGCACATGACGGGCAAGGTGATCGTCAAGGCGCGCTGAGGGGACAGGTGGGCGTCAGCATTTTCCGACCCAGGCTCGCTTTCTCCGCCGATCGCTCATCGGCGGAGCAGGCCGCTGCGCGCGCGAAGGCCGAGCGTTTCCGCCGGCTGATGCTGCCGCACATGGACGCCGCACTCACGCTCGCCCGCTACCTCACGCGCGATGCCAGTGTGGCGGAAGACGTGGTGCAGGAAGCCTATCTGCGCGCCTTTCGCGGCTTCGACGCGTGGCGGGGCGAGGCGCCCAAGGCGTGGCTGCTGGCGATCGTGCGCAATTGCTTCCTGAGCGGCATTGCCGCGACGCGGGCTTGCGAGGAATTGACCGAGGAGCCGGTGGATCGGGAAAGCCCCGAGAGCCTGCTCGCCGACAGGAACGAGGCGGCGATGGTGCGGGCAACGGTGGAGCGGCTGCCCGAGCCGTTCCGCGAAACGCTTGTGCTGCGTGAGCTGGAAGAGATGAGCTACAAGGAGATCGCCGCCATCACCCGGGTTCCGATCGGCACCGTCATGTCGCGACTGGCACGGGCGCGGCAGATGTTCGCCGAGCTGCTGCTGCCGGCGGCGGAGAAGCGCGCATGAGCCCGCATCCTGAGCCCGGCCTGATCCACGCCTATGCCGATGGCGAGCTCGACGCGGCGAACACCGTGGCGCTCGAGGCGCATCTGAAGGGGTGCGCCGAGTGCCGAGCCCAACTCGACGAGATCGAGGCGGTGCGCGCGCTGATGGCGGGCGCACCGCGCGCGGAGGCCTCGCCCGAGCTGCGCGGGCGGATCGAGGCGATGCTGGATGCCGAGGAACCGACGCCGGCGCGGCGCGGCGTGCTGGCGCATGTCTCGAGTGCGCGCTGGGCATCGGGCGCCATTACTGGCGCGGCTTCGGCAAGCCTGGCGCTGCTCGTCGCGGTGCCGCAGGTCACACGCAGCGATACCGAGGACCAGCTGGTGCAGAGCCATGTCCGCTCGCTGATCGCCGGCCATGTCGTCGATATCGCCACCTCGAACCGCCATGTGGTGAAGCCCTGGTTCAACGGCCGGATCGACTTCGCCCCGCCGGTGCCCGAGCTGGCGGCGCAGGGCTTCCCGCTGGTCGGCGGGCGGATGGACTATATCGAGGACAAGCCGGTCGCCGCGATCGTCTACAAGCGGGCGCTGCACACGATAAACCTGTTCGTGCGCCCCGCCACAGGCCTGTCGCTCGGCGACACGAGCACGACGCGGCACAAGGGCTATACGCTGGTGCGCTGGACCAATGGCGGGCTGGAATATTGGGCGGTGTCGGACGTCGATCCGGGCGATCTGCAGGTCTTCCGGCAGGCGTATCAGGGGGCGACGGGTTCCAAGTGAGCCTTCTCCCTCTCCCCTCTGGGGAGAGGGCCGGAGAGAGGGGAGTGCGGCAGGCTTATCGCTTGCGCCGCTTACTGCCCCTCTCCCGGCTTCGCTACGCTCGCCACCCTCTCCCCCGAGGGGAGAGGGTGAAATATCACTCCGCCCCGACGATCTTCGCCACGCCCGCTGCGGCGCCGGGATGATACCCCGCCTTCGCTTCCTCGTAGAACTTGCGTGCGATCGGCTTGCCCCAGTCGCCCTGGGCCATCAGGTCTTTGTAGATCGGGTAGATCAGCAGGCCGCGGCCGACGCGCTTCACGAACGCCTCGATGCTCGGCAGCGCCGGTTCGTAGCGGTTGGCGATCGCCAGCTCGGCCCAGGCCGAGCGGACATAGGCGTTGTTCGAGGCCGAGAGCCCCAGCGTCTCGTCCAGCTCCTTGAGCCGCGCCGGCGTCTGCTGGCGGCGCAGGCCGGTGAGGAAGCGCAGCCATTGCTGCGTCGCCCAGCCGCTCGGCTGCACCGCGCTCGCCGGGCCGCCGGCGTTGAACGCAGCGCGCTTGGCATCGACCGCCGCCAGCGTGGCAGAGGTGACGTGCACGGCATTATCGGGCAGCCCCGGTTGATAGGCCCAGCGATCGAGCTCCAGCTTGGCCTCGAGTGCCTTGTCGCCCTTGATCAGGTTGGCGCGCAGATCGGCGAGGAAGCCGGCGGTGGTCTGCGGCTGGAAGGCGTGGCGATCGAAATAGGAGCGCAGATAGGCGTCCCATTTCGGCCGGCCCACCGTCGTCTCGATCATCTTGAGGAAGTTCGAGCCCTTGAAATAGTCGAGCTGGCCGAAGGTCGCGCCGGGATCGCCGTGCAGGCGCGTGGTCGCGGCATCCGGGCCGCCTGCATCCTTGATGTCCTTCTGCATCCCGTCCCAATCGAGATCGGCATACATGGCGGCGCGCTCCTTGCCGTAGACCGCCTCCATGATCCGGTTCTCGAAATAGGTGGTGAAGCCCTCGTTCAGCCACGAGTCCGACCAGGTCGCGTTGGTGACGAGGTTGCCCGACCAGCTGTGCGCCAACTCGTGCGCCACCACATCGGTGTTCGAACGGTCGCCGGTGATGATCGTGGGGGTGAGGAAGGTGAGGGTGGGGTTCTCCATCCCGCCATAGGGGAAGCTCGGCGGCAGGACGAGCATGTCGTAGCGGCCCCAGCGATAGGGTCCGTAGAGCGCCTGCGCCGCGTCGATCATCTTCTCGACGTCGCCGACCTCATACGCGGCGGCATCGAGCTGGCTCGGCTCCGCCCAGACGCCCGAGCGCGGGCCCGTCGCCTTGAAGCCGAGATCGCCGACTGCGAACGCGATCAGATAGGGCGGGACGGGGTTGTCCATCTTGAAGCGGAAGCTGCGCTTGCCGTTCGTCGTCGCCTGGCCCTTCTCGCCGTCGAGCCGCTCGCCGCTCATCACCGCGACGAAACCCTCGGGCACGGTCAGCGTCGCCGACCAGGTCTGGCGGATGCCGGGGCTGTCCTGGGTCGGGATCCAGCTGCGATTGTTGATCGGCTGGCCCTGGCTGAACAGATAGGGCTTCGCCTTGCCGGCGGTTAGCTCGGGCGCGAGCCACTGGAGCGCCGAGGCGCCGGGCCGGGTCCTGTAGCGGACCAGGATCTGCTTGTTGCCTTCCAGCTGCACGGTCAGCGCCGAGCCGAGGCCGATATCGGTCTCGCGCGGGCCGATCGCATAGGGCAGCGGCTTGCCCTTGGGGCAGGTGACCGAGAGCACGTCGAGATCATCGACATCGAGGACGATCTTCGTCGCACCCTTGGCGGCGAGCACGTCGAGCGTCGCCACGCCGGACAGCGTCTTGCCGGCAAAGTCGACGCCGAGGTTGAGATCGACATGCGTCACCCGTGCGACCTGGGGCTCGGCATGCGTCCATGCGTCCTTGGCCTCGGGCGTGGTCAGCAGGATTGGGGCGGGCCTGGCGTTCTGGGCGGCGGCGGGCGCTGCGATCACGATCGCAGCGGCGAGGGCGGGGAGGATGCGCATGCCCGCCTGCTAAGCCGATCGGGGATGAACGGCAACTGATCGGCCTTACCCATCCAGCATGTCCCGCACCTTCGCCGCCAGGTCGCCATAGGTGAAGGGCTTGGGGAGCAGCTGCACGCCCGGATCGAGCCTCCCGTGATGGACGATCGCGTTGCGGGCATAGCCGGTGGTGAACAACACCTTCAGCGCGGGGCGCCTGCGCTGCGCCTCCGCCGCCAGCACCGCCCCGGTCATGCCGCGCGGCAACACGACGTCGGTGAACAACAGGTCGATCCGCCCCGGCTCGGCGTCGAGCGCGGCCAGCGCCGCGGGGCCGTCGCCCGCCTCGATCACCCGATAGCCGAGCTCGCGCAGCACATCGACCGTGTAGGCGCGGACATTCTCGTCATCCTCGCACACCAGGATCGTTTCGGCATTGGCTGCGGCGGGGGCATGCTCGACCGGCGCCGGCGCCGGCGCCTCGGGCGCCTCGCCGAAATAGCGCGGCAGGTAGATCTTCACCGTGGTGCCTTGGCCCGGCTCCGAATAGATGCGGATGTGGCCGCCCGATTGCTTGATGAAGCCATAGACCATCGACAGGCCGAGCCCGGTGCCGCGGCCGACTTCCTTGGTGGTGAAGAACGGTTCGAAGGCGCGATTGAGGGTCTCGGCGTCCATGCCACTGCCGGTATCGGAGACGCTGATCAGCACATATTGGCCTGGCGTCATTTCGGCATCGCGCGCGGTGTAGTTCGCGTCGAGATGGGTGTTGGCGGTCTCGATCGTCAGCTTGCCGCCGCCAGGCATCGCATCGCGCGCATTGACCGCGAGGTTGAGCAGTGCGTTCTCGAGCTGGTTCGCATCGACTTCGACCGGCCAGAGGCGCCCCGCCTGCACGATCTCCATTTCGATCGTCTCGCCCAGGCTGCGGTGGAGCAGGTCGGACATGCTGGCGATCAGCCGGTTGGGATCGATCCGCTCGGGCGCCAGCGGCTGGCGGCGCGAAAAGGCCAATAGCCGTTGGGTGAGCACCGCGGCGCGTTGCGCCCCGTTCATTGCCGCACCCGCCGCGCGAACCAGGCGTGGCGAATCGTCGGGCAGGTTGCGCTGCAGGATGTCGAGATTGCCGGTGACAATCTGCAGCAGGTTGTTGAAATCGTGCGCTACGCCGCCGGTCAGCTGGCCCACCGTCTCCATCTTCTGCGACTGGCGCAGCGCTTCCTCGGCGGCCTCGAGCGACGCGGCAGCCTCGCGTTCGGCCGTGATGTCGCGCGCCACGCAATAGAGCAATTCGCCCTCGGGCACTGCGGTCCAGCTGAACCAGCGATACTTGCCGTCCTTGCCGCGGAAGCGGTTCTCGAAGCGCAGCGTGAGCTCGCCATGCGCGAGATCGTCGATCTCCTCGCGCGTACGCTGCACGTCGTCGGGATGCTCCATCCACTGCGAGGTGCGGCCGATCAGCTCTTCCTCGCTCCAGCCGAGGATCTCGGTCCAGGCGGGGCTGACATTGCGCCAGATGCCCTTGGCGTCGGCGATCAGGAACGGGTCGCGGGCCAGCGTCCACAGCCGGTTGCGGTCGGCGATTGCCTCGCGCTCGGCGAGCACGCGCGCCGTCGTCTCGCTGACGATGCACAGCACCCCGCCCACCGACCCGTCATCGTCGAACACGGGCGAGTAGCTGATGTCGAAATAGACCGTCTCGCCGCGCCCGCCATCCCGCTCGATGTAGAAGGGGCGGTCCTTGGCCCAATAGGTCTCGCCCGTCTCGCGCACGCCCTCGAGCAGCGGACCGAGATCGTCCCACAGCTCGCCCCACCAGATCCGCGCCGATTGGCCGAGCGCGCGCGGATGCTTGTCGCCGATCGTCGGGGCATAGGCATCGTTGTAGAGCGCGCAATATTCCGGTCCCCAGAACATCACGATCTCGGCGCGGGAAGGGAGCAGCATCCGCACCGCAGCGGTGAGCGCGCCCGACCAGCTCGATACCGGGCCCAGCGGCGAGTCCACGCCGATCGCGGCGGTCAGCCGGCCCAGGTCTCCGAAAGTTTCGAGCGAGAGGGTCGAACGATTCGCTGCGGCCATCTTGTTCCCGAGCATTGCTGTTTTCGTTGCGCAGGCGGAACTGCGAGTTCAGCTTGAAAGAACGCCGCGCGCCGGGATCGGCTCCCTGGCTTCGGCCAGGAAGCGTGCCGATCGCCCAGGCTCAGCGCGGCTGGGCGTCGAGGAAGGCGGCGACCTCGCCCAGGTCGACAGTCTTGTCGAGATAGGTCTGGCCGATGCCGCGGGCGAGCAGGAAGGGCAGGGTGCCCGCGCTCATCTTCTTGTCGTGGAGCATGTGCTCGACCAGCCGCGCGCCGCTGGCAGTGATGCCGGCAGCCTTCAGCCCGTTGGGCAGGCCTACGGCAGCGAGATGGGCGGAGACGCGCTCGGCATCCTGACCCGGACAGATGCCCTTGGCCGCGGAGAAGCCGAACGCCAGCGCCATGCCCGCCGCGACGCCTTCGCCGTGGAGCAGCCTGTCCGAGAAGCCGGCCTCGGCTTCCAGCGCGTGGCCGAAGGTGTGCCCGAGGTTGAGCAGCGCGCGGGTGCCGCTGGTCTCGCGCTCGTCCGCCGCGACGATCCGCGCCTTGGCGCCCACCGAATGCGCGATGGCAGTTTCACGCGCCGCGGGGTCGCCGGCCATCAGCGCGGCGGCATTGGCCTCGCACCATTCGAAGAAGGCGAAATCGTCGATCAGCCCGTATTTCACCACTTCGGCATAGCCGGCGCGCAGGTCGCGGGCGGGCAGCGTGTCGAGCACGGTCGGGTCGATGAGGACGAGGCTCGGCTGGTGGAACGCGCCGACCAGGTTCTTGCCGGCGCGCGTGTTGATCGCAGTCTTGCCGCCGACCGAGCTGTCGACCTGGGCGAGCAGCGTGGTGGGCACCTGGACGAAGTGGCAGCCGCGCTTGAGCAGCGCGGTCGCGAAACCGACCAGGTCGCCGATCACGCCGCCGCCGAGCGCGATGACATGATCGCTGCGCTCGACGCCGAATTCGAGCAGCTTGTCGAGCAGTGCCTCGAGCTGGCCCCAGCTCTTGGTGCCTTCGCCGGGTGGGAGGATGATCGCCTCGCTCGGGCCGATTGCCGCCTGCAGCGTGGCGAGATGGCCGCGGACATTCTCGTCGGTGACGATCACCCAGCGCCGGCCCTTGTCGAACGGCGCGAGCGCCTCGCCGGCGCGGGCGAGCAGCCCGGCTTCGATGCGGACGTCATAGCTGCGGTCGCCAAGCGCGACGGGTACGATTGTCACGGATGCAGGGCCTTCAGGATCGCGTCGACGGTGGTGTCGTGCGGCGCCGCTACGCTGGGCACCCGGATCGGCGCAAGCGCGTAGTAGGGATTGCGCAGCGCGGCGAGCTCGGTGAGCACCGCCTGCGGGTCGCGGCCGCGCAGCAGCGGGCGGGTATCGCGCCGGCGCACCCGGTCGGCGAGCACCGCGGGCTCGGCATCGAGCCACACTGCGATCGCCTGTTCGAGGATCAGCGCTCGCGTGTCCTCATGCATGAAGGCGCCGCCGCCGGTGGCGATGATCTTGGGCGCGCCATCGACCAGTCGCGCGATCACCCGCCGCTCTCCATCGCGGAAATGCGCCTCGCCGAAGCGCTGGAAAATATCGGCCACGGTCATCCCCGCAGCCGCCTCGATTTCGTGATCCGCGTCGACAAAGGGCACGCGCATGCGCTGCGCCAGCCGCCGGCCGACCGTGGTCTTGCCTGCGCCCATCAGGCCGATCAGCACGATCGGCTTGCCCGTCCACCCGGTATTCACTGCGTGTGTTTGTAACATGTTCGGAAGGGCTATACAGCGAGGGCGGGTCTCGGGCAAAAGGCCCGCGAATTCACAATTTCCGGACCCGTTTTCATGTCCCGCTCTGTCATTGCGTTGATCGTTGTCCTCGTCGTCCTGGTTGGCGGCCTGTTCTTCCTTGCGGGCCGCGAGACGAAGAAGGAGCCGGTGCGCATGGAGAAGGTGGTCCCGCTTGACAACCTCGCCAATTAAGGGCCGCCACCTCGCCCTTGCGGGGCTGTTGCTGGCCGGCGCGGCGGTGCCCGCGGTCGGACAGCAGGACAAGCCCGAATCGATCCTGCCGCCGGGCTTCGACCAGCCCGAGCAGGCGCCCACGCCGGCGCCGCGCCCGGCGCCCGCCGCCACTGCGCCCGCGGCCACCACGCCCAGCGCCGCGCCGACGATCGCGCCGTCGCTCGGCAACGACACGGCGCCGCTTTCGAACAGCGCGGCCGCCGAGGAAACGGCGCCCGCCACCCCGGTCGACCTCGCGCGTTACGAGCTGCCCGAGTTCGC
The DNA here is from genome assembly GCF_040049295.1 of Sphingomonas sp. KR3-1. NCBI lineage: Bacteria > Pseudomonadati > Pseudomonadota > Alphaproteobacteria > Sphingomonadales > Sphingomonadaceae > Sphingomonas > Sphingomonas sp. KR3-1. The sequence continues at coordinate 334,210 of NZ_JBDZDQ010000001.1, read as the reverse complement.
CAAGCATTCGCTCGCGCGCACCGGCGCGCTCGCCGCGGGCAACACGCCGTTCCCGGCCAAGGCTTTCGGCAAGGCGGACGGGCGCACGCTTGCGGTGCTGATGCAGCGCCTTGCCGCCCCGGTCGCCTCGCGCTGGGTCTCGATCGCGCTGCGCCGCGCGCTGATGTCGCCGCTCGACACGCCCGCGCACATCAACGGCGCCGATTTCGCCGCCGAGCGCGCCTGGCTGCTGCTGCGCATGGGAGAGGCCAATGCCGCGCGCGCGGTGGTCAACGACGTCGACGGCGACAATTATTCCACCCGGCTGCTCCAGGTGGCGATGCAGGCCTCGCTCGCCTCCGCCGATCCGGGCGGGCTTTGCGGGATTGCCGATCGCGGCAACCAATATGTCCACCAGCGCGGCTGGGCGCTCGCCCGCGCGATGTGCGCAGGGCTTGCCGGCAAGCCGAACGAGGCCGGCCAGCTGCTCGACCAGGCGCGCGGCGGCACGCCGGTCAGCGATATCGACAATCTGCTGGCCGAGAAGATTCTCGGCACCGGCGCGCAGGGCCGCCGCGCGGTCACGATCGAATGGGGCGGGATCACCCGGCTCACCGCCTGGCGCTGGGGCCTCGCCACCGCTGCCGGCGAGGAAGTGCCGCTCTCGCTCTACGCCACTGCCGGCCCGCAGGTCCGCTACTGGCAGGCGCTCGCGCCGCAGCTCACTCCGCGCCAGCGCGCCGCCGCCGCCGAGCTCGCCGCCACTGCCGGGGTCTTCTCGAACGCCGGGTTGGTCGATCTCTACAGCGAGATCGCCGAGGGCGACGACGCCAACACCACCGAGGGCGGCGTCGCCCGCGACCTGCGCACCGCCTATGTCGACACCGACGTGGCGGACCGGATCAAGGCGATCCAGACGCTGTGGGCCGAGGCGAGCACGCCGCGCACCCAATATGCCCGGCTGATCCTCACCGCGCGCGCCGCGTCCTGGATTCCCGCCGACCCCAAGATCGCCGAGCCCGAGAAGCTGATCGCCTCGATGCTGTCGGCCGGCTACGAGACCAAGGCGATGGAGTGGCGCGCGGTGGTGCCGCACGGCAGCGTCGCCTGGGGCCTGCTCGCGCTCGCCGATCCCGGCGCCACCGGCCCCGTCGCCTATGGCGACTTCGATTCGTTCAAGGACGCCGCTGGCCAGCGCCGCGCCCAGCTAGCCTTTGCCGGGCTCGCGGGGCTGGGCCGCTTCGAGACGAGCGACGCCAGGCGCGGTGCCACTGCGCTCAACGTGCAGATCGGCGCGCAGAACGACTGGACCCGCGCGATCGATGCGGCCGGAAAGCGCGGCGACACCGGCATGGTCGCGCTGCTCGCCGCGGTCGGCATGCAGTCGCGCGTCTGGGACAATGTCACGCCCGAGGCGCTGTTCCACATCGTCGCGGCGATGCGCGCGGCGGGGATGACCAGCTATGCGCGGATGATCGCCGTGGAGGCGGTCACGCGGTCGGCTTGACCAGCGCCGGGGAAGACCGCGCGCTGATCGAGCGCTTCCTCGAGATGATGCGCGCGGAGGCAGGCGCCACTGCCAACACGATCGCCGCCTACCAGACCGACCTGCGCCTCGCCTCCGAATTCCTGAGCGGCGGGCTGAGCGGGGCAGGGCGCCCGGAGCTGGAGACGCTTGGGGCCGAGTGGCAGCCGCTCGCCCGTGCCACCGTCGCGCGCAAATCGGCGGCGCTGCGGCGTTTCTACGCGTTCCTGGCCAACGAAGGCCTGCGCAAGGACGACCCTTCCGCCGCGCTGCCGCGTCCCAGCACTTCCCGCGCGCTGCCCAAGGTGCTGAGCATCGCGGATGTCGACAAGATGTTCGCCGCGATCGCCGATCGCATTGCCCGGGTGCCGCCCGATCCCAACGACCTGCGCCTCCAGGCGCTGATCGAGCTGCTCTACGGATCAGGCCTGCGCGCGACCGAGCTGGTCTCGCTGCCGAGGAACGCGGTGTCGCCGGACCGGCCCTATCTGATCCTCAAGGGCAAGGGCGGGCGCGAGCGGCTGGTGCCGATCTCGGACCGCGCCCGCGCCGCCGTGGCCGCCTGGCGCGCACATGTCGATTCGGGGCGGCCGTTCCTCTTCCCCTCGGGCAAGGGCCATCTCTCGCGCGTCCGGCTCTACCAGCTCGTCCGCGCGCTGGCGGGGGAGGCGGGGATCCCGCCCGACCGGGTGAGCCCCCACGTTCTGCGCCACGCCTTCGCGACTCACCTGCTCGAGGGCGGCGCCGACCTGCGCGCGCTGCAGGCGATGCTCGGCCATGCCGACATCGCCACGACCGAGATCTACACCCATGTCGACAGCCGCCGGCTGGTCGAACTGGTCAATCAGCGGCATCCGCTGGGCGAGGCGCTTTCCAAGCCCTAACCGTCACCCCGGCCTTGTGCCGGGGTCCACTGCGCCGCCAGCAATGCCGTGGAGCCTCTTGCCCATGGTTTGCCTCCCGGTGGACCCCGAACAAGTCCGGGGCGACGAATTGGAGGGGGCATCGCGCCTTATCTGGGGACCCCAAGAAACACCCGCTCGTTGACGTGGCGCCACACCAAGGTTAGCCCCGCCAGCGATGACCACTTTCCTCGACTTCGAGAAGCCGATCGCCGAGCTTCAGACCCGCATCGACGAGCTGCGCACCACCGCGGACAGCGGCGCCGTCGATATCGATGCGGAGATCGCCCCGCTCCAGGCCAAGGCGGAAAAGCTCCTCAAGGACACCTACGCCAAGCTCACGCCCTGGCAGAAGACGCAGGTCGCTCGCCATCCCGAGCGCCCGCACTTCAAGCATTATGTTGCCGGGCTGATCGAGGAATTCATGCCGCTGGGCGGCGACCGCGCCTTTGCCGACGACAACGCCATCCAGGGCGGCCTGGGGCGCTTCCGCGGGCGCCGGGTGATGGTGATCGGCCATGAGAAGGGCGACGACACCGCCAGCCGCCTCAAGCATAATTTCGGCATGGGCAAGCCCGAAGGCTATCGCAAGGCGATCCGCCTGATGGCGCTCGCCAACAAGTTCAATTTGCCGGTGATCACGCTGGTCGACACCTCGGGCGCCTTCCCGGGCGTGCAGGCCGAGGAGCGCGGCCAGGCCGAGGCGATCGCGCGCTCGACCGAGGCGTGCCTCAACCTGGGCGTGCCGCTGGTCGCGTCGATCCTGGGCGAAGGCGGCTCGGGCGGCGCAGTGGCGCTCGCGGCGGGCAATACCGTGCTGATGATGGAGCACGCGGTCTATTCGGTGATCTCGCCCGAGGGCTGCGCCTCGATCCTGTGGCGCACCGCCGACAAGGCGGCCGATGCGGCGGAAGCGATGAAGGTCACCGCGCAGCACCTGAAGGAGCTGAAGGTGATCGACCGGATCGTCGGCGAGCCGCTGGGCGGCGCGCACCGCGATGCCGGGGCCGCGGTCCATGCGCTGGGCGATGCGATCGAGGAATCGCTGCAGAAGCTCGATGGGATGTCGCCCGAGGGCCTGCGCCAGGCCCGCCGCGCCAAGTTCCTGGCGATGGGCAGGATTTAGGGGGCCGGATCTAGCCGGTCTTATCGAACCGGGGCGACGTGCTCGGCGGCGGCCAGGCTCGCGCCGATCATGCCCAGGCCCTGCACGACCGCGAGCACGGCGCAGATCGCGAGGAACGCGACCAGGGCGATCTCGAACGGCGTCACCGCCTTGGGAGAGGAGAGCTGTTTCATCCCCTCCTTATAGGAAGGCGGGGATGTACCGAGGCTGAAGCACCCGGCTTTATGCGATTCAGGAAAAATCCCTAGCCCGGCTGGCCGTAGCTCGGCTTGCCTAGCCCAGTTTGATCGCGGCGACGGCGATCACCGCGGCGACCACGCCATAGTCGATGGCGGTCGGCCTGCGCGACTCACCCAAGATACCGTACAAATACTTAACCATGAATAGTTCGTCCGGAAAGAGAAAGGGCGGCGGGATAAATCCCACCGCCCGATTTCGTTCCGTTTGTCGGAAAGTTCGGCTTAGCCGACCTTCATGCTCGACGAAACGTTGGTGAAGGTCGACTTCAGGGTGTTGCCCAGGCCCTGCATCGCGGCAATCGCGGCAACGGCGATCAGAGCGGCGATCAGGCCGTACTCGATGGCGGTGGCACCCTTGGAATTCTTAAAGAAGTTGCGGATCTTCATCATAACCGGTCTCCAGTGTTCAAAATGCTTCATTCACCCGGCCGGCTCGAGGAAACCCCGGTTCGGCAAGTCGAAACTACGCGGGGGAAGTAAATAAACGCCTAAGGCCAAGCGTTACGCCATCGTAACCAAGTTATTGCGAGGCGGCCGCGACCTTGTTGTTCACATTGCCCCACATGCCGATGGTGGTGCCGGCGACGCCCTGCAGGCTGGCGATCATCGCGATGACGATGAGCGCGACGATCAGGCCATATTCGATCGCGGTGGCGCCGCGGCTGTCGCGGATCGCAGTGCGGATAAGGTGAACCAGGGCTCGCATTGACGGCGCTTCTTCTCCAATGATGGCCGGAAACTAGCCAAAGAGGCTTAACGAAGTGTCGATGCCCGCGCCTGAGATGTTGCTGGTTGTTGCTGTGGCGATGCGCGATCGCGAGGGGCGCGTGCTCCTCCAGAAGCGCCCGCCGGGCAAGCCGATGGCCGGGCTGTGGGAGTTCCCCGGCGGCAAGATCGAGCCCGGCGAAAGCCCCGAGGCGGCACTGGCGCGCGAGCTCCACGAGGAACTGGGAATAACCCTTAGCGTAAAAGACCTGAGCCCCATCGCCTTCGCCAGCGAGCCGCTGGCCGGGCGGCACCTGCTGCTGCTGCTCTTCATCTTGCGGAACTGGGAAGGGACGCCCGAGGCCCATCACGCGACCGAGCTGCGCTGGGTGACTCCGGCAGAGATGCGCGGGCTGCCGATGCCGCCGGCGGATGTGCCGCTGGTGGAGGCGCTGATGGGGATGGGGTGATGTCGAGAAGCGCGCAGGCCCGGAACTAGCTCGCGTCCTCGTCCTCGATTCCCATTGTATAAGGCATGGTTTCTACAGCCTCTCGAAACTCTCCCTCATATTCAGGTGCGATGCGACGGAAAGCATCGCTCAATATCTTGCGCGATTCGACATCGAGCTCCTGAAAGTCTCCTCCCATCTGTTCCAGGATTTCTACAACATCATCCTCATCGATAACCTCTCCGGAATAATCCAGGGCGAGGATAACGTTGGCGATAATTCGTGCAATTTGGTCTATCATCGTGGAATTGCAACCCTTATTTTGATGTTCGATATTCCAAGTTTTGCAAGCAACTTCAGCGCACGTCTCTGCGCAGCACGTGTAGGTACTTCCCAAATTCCGATTAGATGGTGCTCTTCTAATACTTAGGACTGACGTATAGCCTGGTTTATTGTCTTTGCTCTCCCCGTGAGGGACCATTTTCTGTCAATCATCACATGACCATACACACTATCATAATCTACCCCGTCAAATTTTACGTACCGTTTGGTGCCATCCGCCATCGTGCGCTCAAGTGCCGGTGCCTGCCCTTTTTTGATGACAATATTGGACAGTGCGCCTCTAGCTGAGTCGTTATAAGCCTTTGCGAGTTCTTTCGACGGGCCGCGAAATGTAGGACTTTCGTCCACCCAGGTAATCTTGGGCGGCCCCTTCGGAATCATGGCAGCTTCAAGTTCGCCGGCACGCGTCGCAGCCGAGACCTTCGCCGCGATCGCTCCCGGCGCTACCGCCAGTGCAGCATTGCCGCCAATCGTTCCCAAACCATAACCCCAGTCGTGCGCTGAAGCGTTGGCAATCTTGTTCGCCGCTCGATCGATTTGGACATACGCAGGCGTGTCCTCAGCCGCCAACGCGGCATCCACCGCGCCAGCGATGCCATGCTCAAGCGCCCGGACAGTGGTAACTGGATTGGTGGTTACAAGCGAATGCAGGCCTGTGACTGTACCTTTGCCGACATTGTACACTCCCTCGCCAAAGCCAGCGGCAAAGTCGCCGATCTGGTCCAGCGTATTGCGAGGTTTCTGCTTCGCAAGTTCTGCCTTATATCGCTGATATTGCTCCTCGATGCGCTTGCGGTGGGCTGGGGTGTTGGGATGTTTTGCCAACTCCTGCGTTTTCCAGGCCTCCACCTCTTCCATAGTGCTGATCCCCTGCAGACTGGGATCTTCCTGGTACGGCGGTATCTCCTGACTTGGTTTGGTTCTGCTGGTACTCTGGCTTCCGCGAATAGCTGATCCGGAGCTACCCGGCCCCGAATATGTTCCCATTCCCGCAGAAGTGAACTGTCCATTTCGCGGATCGTGCCATGGGTTGAACTTGACCTCGACACTGCGCGGCCATCGTCCGGTTCGCATCCAGACCGAAAACGCCGTTCTTTCGTCCTTCTTGAGATTGTTCATTGCGCCGACTTTCGCTAATGCGACTAGAACATTTCAAGAACATTCTCCAACAATACAAGCGTAGTTCGCTCCAAACCGGAGCGAATTTCTGCGTAGACAGTCGGATAGTCGCGCTTAGTTTTTGGACTTCAACTCCTCCGCCAGCGACGCCACCGCGCTCCCGCGCCGCGCCGGCTTGGGCTGCGACGCGTCCGGCGCCCAGCCGATCAGGTAGACGATCTCGAAGCGCTCGGCCGTCTTGCCGTCCGGGTCGGCGCGGTCGGAAAAGGCTTCGGTCGCGCGGGCCAGCGCGCCGCGGGTCAGGGGTGGGGTGCCCGGGAGCAGGTTGGTCGCCGCCATGCCGCGCAGGTCGCCGAGCAGCGAGAACAGGCTCGAATAACGCACGGTCAGCGGCTCGACGTCCGACACCGGCAGCGCGAAGCCGGCGCGGGTGAGCAGGTCGCCGGCGGCGCGCACGTCGATCTGCGGGTGGAAGCGCGCCACCGGGCGCTCGCCCTCGGCCTGGAGGAACGCGCTGCGCAGCGTCGCCAGCGTGCCCGCGCCGAGAAAGGCGCCGAGGAACAGCCCGTCGGGGCGGAGCGCGCGGCGGGCGAGGGCGAGGGCGCCCGGCACGTCGTTGACCTGGTCGAGCACGCCGACGCTCACCACCAGGTCGAAGCTCGCCTCGGGGAAGGGGTGGCGATCCTCATCGGCGTGGATGCCGCCGGCCTGCGCCGCGAAGCCGCTCCCCGCGTCGATCCGGGTGATGCGCGCGCCGGGCAGCTCGAAGCCGCCGCCAAAGCTGCCGAGATCGAGCACGTCGTGGAAGCTGCGCTTCACATGCGCCAGGCGGTCCGCCACGCCTTCGAGCATGTGGTCGCGCAGAAAGCCTTCGTAGCGGCGCGCGGCGCGGTCGCGGCGCTTGCGGCGCAGCGCGCGGTCGAAGATCTCGGCGGAATCACTCGGTCCATTCTGGGGCATGGCGCGCTTGTGCGCCGGAGCGCAGCCGGGGACAAGGCGGGCGTGGCCCGCTGGACCCAGCCCCTCGTGCAGCCTCTGGCGCGGATCGCCGATCTCGCGCTGCCGCCGCGCTGCCCGGGCTGCAGCGCGATCACGCCGGCGGACCACCGCTTCTGCGCGGCATGCTGGACCAGCCTGCGCTTCCTCGGCCCGCCCTGGTGCGCCGCCTGCCACGCGCCGTTCGACCATGACCGGGGGGAGGGCGCGCGCTGCGCCGCGTGCATCGCCGATCCGCCGCCGCATGACGGCATCCGCGCCGCGGTGGCCTATGGCGAGGTGGCGCGGGCAGTGGCGCTCAAGCTCAAATATTCGGGGCGGCTCGCCTGCGCGGCGACGATGGCGCGGGCGATGACGCGGCTGATGCCGGGGGAGGCCGAGTTGCTCGTGCCGGTGCCGCTCCACCGCTGGCGGCTGTGGTCGCGCGGGTTCAACCAGGCCGCGCTGATCGCGGCGAGCCTGTCGCGGACGCACGCGGTGCCGCTCGCACCTGGCCTGCTGCGCCGCACCCGCGCGACGCCGGTGCTGCGCAACCTTGGCGCGCGCGCGCGGGCCAAGGCGGTTGCCGGCGCCTTCGCGCTCGCGCCGGATGCGCGCGCGGCGCTGGCCGGCAGGACGGTGGTGCTGGTCGACGATGTCCATACCAGCGGCGCAACCGCCAATGCCTGCGCGCGGCTGCTCAAGCGCGGCGGCGCGCGCGAAGTGATCCTTCTGTGCTGGGCGCGCGTTCTGGAAGGCGGGGAGGGCGCGGATTGACAAGTGCCCGGCGCGACCACAGGTGTAAGGACCAATGGCCAAGATCGAAATCTACACCAAGGCATTCTGCCCCTATTGCTACCGCGCCAAGGCGCTGCTCGACGGCAAGCATGCCGAATATGAGGAGATCGACATCTCGATGGGCGGCCCGCGCCGCGCCGAGATGATCGATCGTGCGCATGGCCGCACCACGGTTCCCCAGGTCTTCATCGACGGCAAGCATATCGGCGGCTCCGACGATCTGGCGGCGCTCGATGGGCGCGGCGGGCTCGATCCGCTGCTCGGCTGAGCGCGCGGCGCGATGATCGTCTTCGACCTGAAATGCGCGGGCGGCCATGTCTTCGAGGCATGGTTCGGATCGAGCGCTGCGTGGGATGCGCAGCGCGCCGCGGGGCTGGTCGCCTGCCCGATGTGCGGGGTGGCGGAGGTCGACAAGGCAGTGATGGCGCCCAATGTCGCGCCCAAGGGCAATGCGGTGGCCTCGGCGCCGGCGCCCGAGGCAGTCAAGGCTGCGATGGCGGCGTTGGCGGGCATGCAGGCCAAGGCGCTGGAGGGCTCGCAGTGGGTCGGCAGCGCCTTTGCCGACAAGGCGCGGGCGATGCACCTGGGCGAAGCGCCCCATGTGCCGATCCACGGCCAGGCGAGCACGGCGGAGGCGAAGGCGCTGATCGACGAGGGCGTCCCGGTCGCGCCGCTGCCCTTGCCGGTGGTCCCGCCCGAGGCATGCAATTGACCGCCCGGGCGCGGCTCGATACCACGCGCGCCGTGCCCCCGTAGCTCAGCAGGATAGAGCGACGGTTTCCTAAACCGCAGGCCGGTGGTTCGAATCCACTCGGGGGCACCATTTCGCTGGCGTTCGGATCCGCGTCCGCGCTTGCGGCGCCTGGCGCGGCCAAGCCTCTCTCGCGAGGCTGCAATATTCTCCGCCGGAGTCGAAAATCCGTCGACCTGGTTGACGCGGGCGGGGTTGCGCCTGATGCCTGATCGGAACGCCATGTCTGCGCCGGACCTCTCCCTGCTCGCCAAGCGCCGTTTCGGCCCGCTGTTCGTCGTCCAGTTCCTCGGCGCGTTCAACGACAACGCGCTCAAATATGCGATGCTGTTCCTGGCGAGCTTCACGCTCTACGCGGATGCGCCCGCCAAGTCGGCGATGCTCGCCACGCTGTCGACCGGCATCTTCATGCTGCCCTATTTCCTGTTCTCCGGGCTGGGCGGGGAACTGGCGGACGGCATCGACAAGGCCCGGCTGATCCGCTGGGTGAAGATGGCGGAAATCCTGTTCATGGCGATCGGCCTGGCCGGGCTGGCGCTGCCCTCGATCCCGCTGCTGCTGGTCGCGCTGTTCTGCATGGGCTGCCATTCGACGATCTTCGGGCCGGTCAAATATTCGATCATGCCGCAGCATCTCCACGCCGACGAGCTGCTCGGCGGCATCGGGGTGATCGAGGGCGGCACCTTTCTGGCGATCCTGGGCGGGCAGCTGCTCGCCGGCTTCGTCTCGCCCTTCGCCGCCGGCGCGATCGCCACGCTGCTCGCGGTGTGCGGGCTGCTCGCCAGCCTGGCGATTACGCCCGCGCCGCCGCTGGCCAAGGTCCGGATCACGCGCAATCCGTTCACCAGCACCTGGCAGGTGCTCAAGGCCGGGCATGATTCGCCCGATGGCTGGCTGGCAATCCTCGGCATCAGCTGGTTCTTCGCCGTCGGCGCAGTGGTCGCGTCGGAACTGCTGCCTTTGGTCTCGGGCACGCTCGGCGGCGCCGAACATGTGGTGACGCTGTTCCTCGTCATCTTCTCGGTGGCGATCGCGCTGGGCTCGATGCTGGTCAACCGGCTGCTCGCCGGCGAAACCTCGGCGAAGTTCGTACCGGCCTCGGCGCTGGCGATGGGACTGTTCCTGATCGACCTGTGGTGGGCGACCAGCGGGTTCGTCGTTGTGCATCCGCATGCCAGCATCGCGCAGTTCTTCGCCTCGCCCGGCAGCGGGCGGATCCTGGTCGACCTGGCCGGGCTGGCGCTCTCCGGCGGCATGTTCGTCGTGCCGCTCTACGCGATCCTGCTCGTCGAGAGCCCGGCCGAGGCGCGCTCGCGGGTGATCGCGGCGAACAACATCGTCAATTCGCTGGTGATGGTGCCGGTGGTGCTGATCGCCACCGTGCTACTCGGCCGCGGCTTCACCGTGCCGCAAGTGATCGGCATGACGGGTGCCGCGACGATGCCGGTGGCATTGATGTCGCTCTGGCTGAGGCCCGGCAAGGCGAGGGCGAAAGTCTAGCGGGGCTTGCCCGGGTCGTACGCCATCTATATGGATCATATATGATTCGTATATACGGGAATCGCTGATGGGCATCGTCAACATCGAGGATGAGCTGCACGATCAGCTCCGCCGGGCGAGCAAGGCCTCCTATCGCTCGATCAATGCCCAGGCGGCATTCTGGATCCGGATCGGCATGCTCTGCGAGCTCAACCCGCAGCTGACCTTCCAGCAGATCGTCGTCCGCGAGCTGCGGGAGGCTGGCGTGGATCCCGCCGATATCGGGGTCGCCGCCGAGTGATCAAATCCCCCGACGAAGTCGCGCTGATGGCCGAATCCGGCCGGCTGCTGGCATCGGTCTTCACGCATCTCGACGGCCTGGCGCTGGCCGGGCGGACGACGATGGAGATCAACGATCTGGTCGAGGCGTTCATCGTCCGCGATCTCGGCGCGCGGCCGGCGAGCAAGGGCCAATATGGCTATGGTTTCGTGCTAAACTGCTCGCGCAACGACGTGGTGTGCCACGGCGTCCCGTCGCGCGAGGACGTCCTGCAGGACGGCGACATCGTCAACCTGGACATCACGCTGGAGAAGAACGGCTACATTGCCGATTCCAGCAAGACTTACCTGATTGGCGAAGTCGCGCCGGCCGCGCGCAGGCTGGTGCGTATCACCTATGAGGCGATGTGGAAGGGCATCCACGCGGCGCGCCCCGGCGCCCGGCTCGGCGATATCGGCCATGCGATCGAGCGCCATGCCAAGCGCGCCGGCTATTCGATCGTCCGCGATTATTGTGGCCATGGCATCGGCACCGAGATGCACGAAGACCCGCAGATCCTCCATTTCGGCAAGCCCGGCACCGGCCTCACGCTGCGCGAGGGCATGGTGTTCACGATCGAGCCGATGCTCAACCAGGGCAGCCGGCTGGTGCGCACCGAGGCGGATGGCTGGACCGTCGTCACCGTCGACGGGAAGCTCTCCGCCCAGTTCGAACACACCGTCGCGGTGACCGGGGAGGGCGTACGGGTGCTAACGCTGCGTCCCGGCGAGGTGCCGTCCGTCCACAGCTGAGGCAGCTGCGGCCTTGCACCGCATTGACACAAGATTGTAACGCGCTCTCTCGTCCCTCCCGGAGCCGTTGCCATTCGCCAGATTGCCGCCTTGCCGTACCGCACTGAAGGCATTGCCATCGATGCGCCCGTGCGGATCATGCTGGTCACCTCGCGCGAGAGCGGCCGCTGGGTGATCCCCAAGGGTAATCTTCCGGCCGGCGTCGCACTGCACAGCGCCGCCGCGCTCGAGGCGAAGGAGGAGGCCGGGGTGCTCGGGCTTGTGTGCCCCACGCCGATCGGTTCCTATCGCTATCGCAAGAAGCGCGGCAACGGCGCGTCGTTGATGATCGACGTCGATGTCTTCCCTCTCGCGGTCAATGCCGAGCTGACCGCGTGGAAGGAGCAATCCCAGCGCGAGCGCCGCTGGTTCAGCCTCGCCGAGGCCGCCGAGGCGGTCGACGAGGAGGATCTGCGCGATCTCATCCGTTCCTTCGGCCAGTCCGAATTCAAGGCCGCCACCCAGCGCACCGGCATTCTCGCCGCCGTCGCCCAGAAATCGAAAGTCACTTCCATGTTCGCCTGGTTCCAGCGCCTGTTGCCCAAGACCGGCAATTTCTTCGAGCTGTTCGAAGCGCACGCCGTCACCATCTCGGCGGCGGCAGAAGCGCTGTCGCGGCTGGTCCAGGACGGCAACCGCGACCATGTCCGCGAAGTCATCGAGCGTGAGCATGATGCCGACGAGATCATCCGTGAGATGCTGCGCACCGTGCGCGAGACCTTCCTCACGCCCTTCGACCGAGGCGCGATCACCTCGCTGATCGGCTCGATGGACGATGCGATCGACGAGATGCAGGCCGCGGTACAGGCGATCGACCTCTATGAAGTCACCAGCTTCGAGCGCGAGATGCAGGACATGGTCGCGATCGTCGTCGATGCCGCGCGCCTGGTCGTCGAGGCGATGCCGCTGCTGCGCGACGTCGCCCGCCACGGCAAGCGCCTGCACGAGCTGACCGAGCGGCTGGTCCGCATGGAGAGCCATGCCGACGAGATCCACCGCGCCGGGCTCAAGCGCGCCTTCACCGAGCTCGGCCCGGTCGATACGCTGACCTTCTCGGTCCAACGCGAAGTCTACAAGCATCTCGAGCGGATCGTCGACGCGTTCGAGGATGTCGCGAACGAGATCGATGGCATCGTGATCGACCACGCCTGAGGCTGGTGGGATGTACGAACTCGCCCTCCCGCTGCTCATCGGCCTGATCATCGTCGCGCTGGCGTTCGATTTTCTCAACGGCCTGCACGACGCTGCCAACTCGATCGCCACCGTTGTGGCGACGCGGCTGCTGAAGCCCGTCCACGCCGTCGCCTTCGCCGCGATGTTCAACTTCGCGGCCTATTTCCTGACCATCGTCTTCCCCAGCCTGCACAAGGTGGCGGACACGATCGGCCAGGGGCTGATCGACAAGAACCTGATCACTCCCTCGGTGGTGTTCGGCGCGCTGGTCGGCGCGATGTTCTGGAACATCGTGACGTGGCTCAAGGGCATCCCGTCCTCGTCCAGCCACGCGCTGGTTGGCGGGATGATCGGCTCGGGCGTGGCGCATGCCGGGCTCACCGGCGTCAAATGGGCCGGGCTGAACAAGACGCTGATCGCCATCGTGCTATCGCCGACGATCGGAATGATCCTGGCGATGCTGATCATGTTGATCACTTCCTGGCTGTTCAGCCGTGCCAACACGCGCACCGCGGAGCGCAGCTTCCGCACGCTGCACCTGGTCTCCTCGGGCGCCTATTCGCTGAGCCACGGCCTCAACGACGCGCAGAAGACGATGGGGATCATCACCGTGCTGCTCTATTCGACCGGGCATCTGCACGGCGAATTCCATGTGCCGCACTGGGTGGCGATCTCCTGCTACATCGCGATCGCGCTGGGCACGCTGAGCGGCGGCTGGAAGATCATCGAGACGATGGGCTCGCGGATCACCAAGCTCTCGCAGCACCAGGGCTTCAGCGCCTCGCTTGCCGGATCGATCGTGCTGTTCGGCGCCTCGGTGCTCGGCATCCCGGTCTCGACCACGCACACGATCACCGGCGCGGTGATCGGTGCCGGCACGGCACGCCGGGCCTCGGCCGTGCGTTGGGGCGTGGCGCGCAGCGTCATCGTCGCCTGGGTGATCACGATTCCCGCCTCGGCGGCGGTGGGCGCGCTGTTCTACGCGATCACGCTGCTGTTCTGAGCCTAGCGGGGGGGCGAGCGCCTATTCCGCCGGCTCCGTCACCTTCGCTTCTGCGCCTGCCTGCGCCTTGGCGGGTTCGGGCTTGATCTCCACGGTCACCTTCTCGATCCGGCCGGTGAACTTGAACGGCATCTTGTAGGTGAAGTCGATCGGCGAGCCGGTGTCCATGCCGATGTCGAGTCCTTCGCCGAGCGAGAACTGGATCGGCACCGATCGCTCGATCCGGCCCTCCGCCAGCACCTCGCCATCGCTGGAGAGCGTGATCTTCGCGCCCTTGCCCATGCCGCCGCCGTCATAGGCGAAATTGACGACCAGGATGTGCCGGCCGGCGCCCAGGGCCTTGGACGAAGTGAAGGTGGGGCGATCGACCGAGAGGAAGTTGTAGACGAAGGCCGGCTTGCCCGCGCGCAGATAGAGACCGTAGCCGCCCTCGAGCCCGCCATGGGTGACAATCATGCCTTCTGCCTCCTCGTCGGGCAGGTCGATCTCAGCGGTGATCGTCCAGCTCTTGTTGAGCATCGGCAGGCAGGCGGCGTCGGGCAGCGCGGTCTGGCCTTCGTAATAGACCGCTCTGGTGCGGTGGCCGACCATCGAGGGGCGGCCCATCGCCTCGGCGTTCATCCGGATCGTCGCGCGCCAGTCGAGCGGCAGGACGTTGTACTTGGCGGCCTCGACCCACCACATGTCCTGCAGCTCGCGCAGCTTGTCCGGATGCTCCGCGGCGAGGTCGTGCGCCTGGGAGAAATCCCCGTCGAGCTTATACAGCTCCCAGACCTGCTGATCGGGGTCCCAATCCTCCGAGCGGACCGGCGCCCAGGGGACGAAGCTCGGCGCCGAGGCCATCCAGCCGTCATGATAGAGGCCGCGATTGACCCCCAGCTCGAAATACTGGGTCTTGCGATTGCTCGTGGCTTCGCCGTCCTCGAAGGTCGCGGCGAAGCTCACGCCCTCGATCGGCTTCTGCTGGATGCCGTTCAGCACGCTCGGCGCAGTGACGCCGCAGACTTCGTAGAGCGTCGGGACGATGTCAATCGTGTGGATGAACTGGCTGCGCAGCCCGCCGCCGTCCTTGATCCGATCGGGCCAAGAGATGATCATCGGGTTGCGCGTGCCGCCGAAATGGCTGGCGACCTGCTTGGTCCATTGGAAGGGCGTGTTCATCGCATGCGCCCAGGCCGAGGGGAAATGGTTGAAGTGCTTCGGCCCGCCCAGCTCGTCGATCGCCTTGAGATTGTCCTCCCATTTCTCCGGGAAGCCATTGAAGAACATGTTCTCGCACAGCGATCCCTCGATGCCGCCCTCCGCGCTCGAGCCGTTGTCGCCGGCGATGTAGATGATGATCGTGTTGTCGGCGTCGGGCAGTTCCTTCACCGCGTCGATCACCCGGCCCATCGCGACATCGGCCTGGGCGCCATAGCCGGCGAAGACCTCCATCATCCGGGCATAGAGCCGCTGCTGATCGGGGGCGAGGCTGTCCCAGGCGGGCAGGCCCTTGGAGCGGGTGGTGAGATCGGTATCGGCGGGGATGACGCCGAGCTTCTTCTGGCGCTCGATCGTCGCCTCTCGATAGGCGTCCCAGCCGCCATCGAACTGGCCCTTGAACTTGTCGGCCCAGGCATTGGAGGCGTGGTGCGGGGCGTGGGTGGCGCCGGGGGCGACATAGAGGAAATAGGGCTTGTCCGGGGCGATGCTTTTCACCTTGCGCACCCAGGTGATCGCCTTGTCGGCGAGGTCCTCGGTCAGGTGATAGTCGGGGTCGTCCGAGGCCGGGACGAGATCGCGATTCTCGAATAGCAGCGGGTTCCAGTGGTTCATGTCGCCGCCGTTGAACCCGTAGAAATAATCGAAGCCCAGGCCATTGGCCCAGCGGTCGAACGGGCCGGTGGCGCTGGTCTCCCAGGTCGGCGTGTTGTGGTTCTTGCCGATCCAGGCGGTCATGTAGCCGTTCTGGCGCAGCACCTCGCCGATCGTGCCGCAGCTTCGCGGCAGAATGCAGCAATAGCCGTCATAGCCCGTCGCCAGCTCGGTGATGCCGGCGAAGCTGGTCGAATGGTGGTTGCGCCCGGTGATCAGTGCGGCGCGGGTCGGGCTGCACAACGCGGTGGTGTGGAAATAATTGTAGCGCAGCCCTTCCTTGGCAAGCCGGTCCATGGTGGGCGAGGGGACGCCGCCGCCGAAGGTGGAGAACTGGCCGAAGCCGACATCGTCGAGCAGGATCAGCACGATGTTGGGCGCGCCCTTGGGCGGCTGGACGGGCTGGGGGAAGGTAGCCGGATCGGAGTCCTGATAGGTGCGGCCCACTTCGCCGGTGAAATGGAAATCGGGGCGCGGGAGGATTTCGGGCGTCTGCGCTTCCGGCTCGTTCGGCATGACTCGTCTCCAGGTTGGATCGAGCAAGTCTATGCGGCAGCAATGGCGTTCCTATCGGGGCAAACCCCGAAATCGGCGGCGAGCAGGCCCGGTGGACAATCAACCGCAGAAGTTCTGGTGGCTATCCTACAGCGCCACGCCCAGCCCGCGCCCGATCGCGCGCACGCGGCCGATGAGCGGCGAGATCAGGCGGTCCGGGTCGTTGGCCGGCAGGTGCACGCTTTCGGGCAGCACGGCCATTGCCTGGCGCAGCGTCACTGCGCCCTGGCGCAGCGCCGGGCGGGCGACCAGCCACCACAGCCGGGCATGCTCGCCGTCCACTTCGATCCGCTCGCGCGGGGTGAGCGGGGTGCGGGCGACATGATCGGCATGGAGCGCGGCGAGGATGTGCGAGAGCCGGCCGAGCGTCTCGAGGTCGGGCACCGGATCGCGGGCCATGAAATAGCGCACCACCAATTCCGCGTTCGCCAGCGCCTCGCCCTCGCCGAACACCGGCAGATAGCGCTCGGTGAGCACCCGCGCGGCGCTGGCGGCCATCATCTCGGCAAAGCGCTTCGAAGCGCCGCCCGGATGGCAGCGATAGAGCAGATGTGCTTCGTCGAGCCGGGCGATCTGCCCGAAGCGGCCGAGCCGGTGATAGAGGTCGAAGTCCTCAGCATAGCGGACCTGCGGACGCTCGAACGGATCGAGCAGCCGCGCAGCCTCGGCGCGGAACATCACTGTGGACCAGACCAGCGGGTTCTGGGTGAGGAGCAGCCAGTCGATCGTCGCCGGTGTCAGCGGGCGGTCGCCGGGCCAGGGCGTCAGGCGGCCCTCCTCGAGCAGCTCGGCCGCGGTGGCGACTAGCATGGTGCCGGGGTTGGTATCGAGATGGGCGACCTGAGCGGTGAAGCGGCCGGGCTTGCACAGATCGTCCTGGTCGAGCCCCGCGATGTAGCGCCCGCGCGCTGCCGCAAAGCCAATGTTGCGGGCTACGACCGGGCCGCCGTTCACGTCGGCGTGGAGCACGGTGATGCGCGGATCGGCCAGCGTAGCGAGCAACTCGCGGGTGTCGTCGGTCGAGCAATCGTCGACGATCACCAGCTCCCAGTCGGCGAAGTCCTGCGCCAGTACGGAATCGATCGTCGCCTGGATCCACGCCGCGCCATTGTACGCCGGCATGATGACGGAGACGGTGGGCGCGGCGGTGTTCATGCGACGAGGCTCACGGCCTGGCCGAGCAGCTGGTCGACGATGAGCTGGCCGACGTCATTCTGCCACTGCCACAGCCCATTGGCCTTGCCCTTGAAGCTCTTCTCGCCGCCGAGACGGCCCTCGGGAACGAAGCCCGCGGCAAGCCCGATGCCATAGGCGCCGGGTATCACCTGCCCCTCGGCATCGGTGACGCGGCAGAGCTGGTCAGCGAGGCGCGGGCGGCCGGGCGCATGCGCGGCAAGTGCGATGCGCTCGCCCGATGCGTCGAGCAGCGGCAGCGCATGCGGACGATAGCCGAGCGCGGCGACGACCACGTCGGCCTCGGCAAGGATCTTCGCCGCGGCGGGATCGGTTTCGCGGAATTGGTGGAGCAGGACGCGGGGATCGGGGGTACGGCCGCCGATGCGGAGCATGCGCAGCACCAGCTCGCGCGCCTCCAGCCGGAAGCCGGCGAGGCGATAGACGAAGCCCGAGAGCGGGCAGATGTCGTCGGGCCCGAAATCGGTGAAGCCGTCTTCGCGGGCGGCTTCGGCCGAGGGATACCAGGGGCGCAGTTCCTCGCGGTGGAGCAGGCTCAGGCTCTCGGCACCGAACGGGATGTCGGACTTGAGCAACAGGACGGCGGAGGCGATGGCGGAGGTAGAGGCGCCGATGATCGCGATCCTGGGCGCGCGGGTGTGCGCGATGCGCTCGCGCAGCCGCGCCATGCCGCCGGTGCGCAGCATATCGTCGCAGAGCATCAGCCGTTCGCCGACCTGCTGGCCGAGCGGGGTACCAGCAACGGGCGTGGCGGCGATGCCGCTGGCCGACTGGTAGCCGCCGGTGGCGATGACGATGTTCTGCGAGAGCAACTCGCACTCGGCGCCTGTGGCAGACTCGCGGACGCGGGTCTGCCACAGGCCCGAGGCCGTGCGGCGGCTGTCGATCACTTCGTGGGCGGTCAGCACGCTGCCGCCCGCCTCGGCGACAACCGCGCCGACGCGCTGGCCCATCGCTTCGAGAAACGGGCCGGTGCGGTAGAGCGGCACGCCGAGCTTGCCGACATACTGGGCGATCTCCCTTGATGCCGGATGGTCGATGAGCGCGGCGATGCTCGGCTCGGGATTGTCCTTGACCGCGCTGAGGAAGGTCTCGGCGGTGCTGTCCGAGGTGATGGCATAGCTCGGCAGCTCGCCGGCGCCGAGGCTGGGGCCGCGTTCGATTACGGCGAGGCCGGCAGCGAGCTCGCGCAGCTTGCCGTTCTTGCTCGCCGAGATGAGGAAGGCGACGCCCGCGGGCCCCCCGCCGATCAGCACGGTGTTGAGGATCCTGGGCTGCGGCGCGGGCACGACGATCCGCGGCTTGCGCAGTGCTGCCTGGAGCGCCTCACACACGGTGGCGACGTCGCTGGCGTCCATCGCATCGGTGACGGGGAGCGAGAGCATGCGCCTGGACAGGTCGTCGGCCACCGGCGTCGTGCCCGTGATCGCGGCCTGGCGGAAATAGGGCTGCTCGCCGATGTGGGGGCTGAAATAATGGCCCGAGCCGATGCCCCGCTCCGTGAGATGCGCCATCACGGCGGCGCGATCGGTGCCGGCCGGGAGCAGCATCGGCATGAACTGCGCGACCTGGCGGGTGGCATGGCTGCGCTGGAAGGTGACGGTGTTGCCCAGCTGCTCGCGATAGGTGCGGTCGAGCGCGGCGCGGTGCTCGGCGACGGTGTCGATCTCGCCCAGCTTGGCGCGGGCCATCAGGCCGAGCAGTTCGGGCAGCTTGGCGTTGATGCCCTCCTGCGTCGCGGTGCGCGGGGCGCCGAAGCCGAAATTCTGCATGCGGCGCAGGATCTGGATCCGGTCGGGATCGGCGCTGTAGATCAGCCCGCCCTCGGCGGTGGCGAAGGTCTTGGTGGCGTGCATCGAGAAGACGCAGCTGAAGCGGGCGGCGGTGCCGAAGCCGCGGCCGGCGGCATCCAGGCTGCCCAGCGACGCAGCGGCGTCGATGACCACGCCGACATTGTGGCGCTCGGACAGCGCCTGGTAATAGTCGAGGTCGATGCCGCAGCCGAAGGTGTCATAGGGCACGACAACAGCGATTTCCTCGCCATGCTTGGCGAGCGCAGCTTCGATTGCCGCGGCGGAGACGGCCCAGTCGTCGGGGTCGCTGTCGACCAGGATCGGGGTGAGGCCCGCCCAGAGCGCCGCATGCGCCGTTGCGGCGAAGGTGAAGGCGGGGACCAGCGCATAGCGGCCCGGGCGGCCGGCGCGGGCCTCGCGGATCGCCAGCAACAGGCCGAGCGTCGCGTTGGACACCGCCAGAACCAGGCCCTCGCCACCGAACAGCTGCCCGACGGCCTTGCGCTCGAAATCGCGGACGATGGGCCCGCCATTGCTGAAATAGCCGCTCGCCTCGAGCGCGCGCAGCTCGTCACTCATCTCGCTCAGCCGCGGCGGGCGCGGCGCAATCAGCGGTAGTTTCAGCATTTCCCCGATGGTCCCACTCAGTCGTCGGGGGAGCTTAGCTGCACGTCTCCTAAGATTAGGTAAGCCGCTTCAGGGCGACGATTTCCCGGTCAAGCGCCTGGAGGAAGGCCGAGCGGTCCGCCGGCGAAAAGGGCTTCGGACCGCCGATCTGGTCGCCGCCGGCGCGCAGGTCGGCCATGATCGCCCGAGTGGCGATCGCCGCGCCGATGGAGCTGGTGGTGAAGGGCTTGCCGGTGGGAGACAACACCCGCGCGCCGGCCTTGAGCGCGCGGTCCGCCAGCAGGATGTCGGCGGTGATCACCACGCTGTCCGCGCCGGCCTGCTCGGCGATCCAGTCATCGGCGGCGTCGAAGCCGTCGCTGACCACCTGGCGGCTGACCAGCGGATGCTGGGGCACGCGCAGCCACGAATTGCTCACGATCACGACAGGCACCTCATGGCGCCAGGCGACCTTGTAGACCTCGTCCTTCACCGGGCACGCGTCGGCGTCGACGAGGACCCTCACCGGTGCGAGGGACCCCGCGCCGGCGGCGCCTTGCGATAGGGCTTGGCCTGGTGACGCGGCGCGCCGGGGCCACCGGGACCGCGCGGGCCGGCCGGGCGGTTGGGCCCGTTGCGCTGCTGCGGCGGGCGGCCACCGCCACCCTCGACCGGACCGTCGGACGGCTCGAAGCGGACGTCCTCGTCGCTCTCGGCAGTGCGCGCCACGGACGCCATGAACTTGTTCGCCATGCCGCGCGGGATCTGGAACGCCGTCTCGTTCGGGCCGATGCGGATCGCGCCGACTTCGTTCTTGGTGATGTTGCCGCGGCGGCAGATCAGCGGGAGCACCCAGCGCGGATCGGCATTCTGGCGGCGGCCGATGTCCATGCGGAACCAGACGACATCGTCAAAGCCCTCGCGGTGCGCGCCGGCCTGGCGATCGTCGCGCTTGTCGCTGCGCTCCATCATCTCCTCGGGCGCGGGCAGCGCGGCGCGGTGGGCGCGGACCAGCGCGGCGGCGATCTCGGCCGGGGTACGCTCGGCGAGCAGGCGCTCGGCGATCGCCGTATCCTCCTCGTCCACTTCCACCGGCGCGAGCAGCGCGGCGAGCAGGCGCTCGCGGTCCTGCGCGCGGATGGCCTCGGGCGAAGGCACGTTGATCCACTCGGCGTTGATGCGGGCGCCGCGCAGCATCGATTCCACCCGGCGACGGCGCGGGAAGGGGACGATGAGGACGGCGGTGCCCTTCTTGCCCGCACGGCCGGTGCGGCCCGAACGGTGCTGGAGCGCCTCGGCGTCGCGCGGCAGCTCGACATGGACGACGAGGCTGAGCGACGGCAAGTCGATGCCGCGGGCGGCCACGTCGGTGGCGACGCAGACGCGGGCGCGGCGGTCGCGCAGCGCCTGGAGCGCATTGTTGCGCTCGGACTGCGAATGCTCGCCCGACAGCGCCACGGCGGAGAAGCCGCGCTCGGTCAGCGTCGCATGCAGGTGGCGGACATTGTCGCGGGTCGCGCAGAACAGGATCGCCGTCTCCGCTTCGTGGAAGCGGAGCAGGTTGATCACCGCATGCTCGATGTCCGACGGGCTGACCGCGACGGCCTGGTAGCTGATGTCGCCATGCCCGCGGTCCTCGCCCACCGTCGAGATGCGCAGCGCATCCTTCTGGTAGCGCTTGGCGAGCGAGACGATCGGCTTGGGCATCGTCGCCGAGAAGAGCAGCGTGCGGCGCGTCTCGGGCGTGGCGTTGAGGATCTCCTCGAGATCGTCGCGGAAGCCCATGTCGAGCATCTCGTCGGCCTCATCGAGGACGATGGCACGCAGCGACGACAGGTCGAGCGCACCGCGCTCGAGATGGTCGCGCAGGCGGCCGGGGGTGCCGACGACGATATGCGCGCCGAGGTTGAGCTGGCGGCGCTCCTTCGAGGCGTCCATGCCGCCCACGCAGGTGGCGATGCGCGCACCGGTGGGGCCGTAGAGCCAGATCAGCTCGCGGCTGACCTGCAAGGCGAGCTCGCGGGTCGGGGCGATGATCAGCGCGTGCGGCTCGCGGGTGGGGACGACCCGGCCATCCTCGCCAAGCAGCTCGGGATGCATGGCGAGGCCGAAGGCCACGGTCTTGCCGGAGCCGGTCTGGGCGGAGACGATGAGGTCACGGCCAGCGGCTTCGGGTTCGATGACGGCGGCCTGGACGGCCGTGGGCGCGGCATAACCACGCGACGCGAGCGCTTCGGCGAGAAGCGCAGGGAATTCAGCAAATGACATGAGGCACCGCACATGGGGATGCGGAGGCCTTACGGCAAGCGAAAAGAAGGTTGATTGCCGGCGGCGTGGCTTTGTGTCGTTCAACCGAGTGGTTGAGCAACTAAATGGCGGATTTTCGAGGTTTTTGGTTGGGGGCTGCAAATTCCCCGCATCGAAAATGTTGATTCTCTTGAATCGCATATGCGTGCGCGGGGCAAGAGAGTCGGGCCGGACGTGCATCTGCAAGCATAGATCAGATCAAATCCTACATTGCCAGTTCTTCTTTCCCCGGCGAAAGCCGGGGCCTGCTGCGATGCCTTTCGCAAGTTTCCCGCCTCTCCAGTCAGCCCGAAACTGGGCCCCAGCCTTCGCCGGGGACCAGCTTGGCCCGATCTAGCCGATCAGCGCCTTCACGCCGTCTGCCAGGCTGGTCGTCGGGTGGCCGATCAGCTTCGACAGCGTCCCGCCATCTTCGAACAGCTCGCCGTTCGCGATGTCGCCGTCCCAGCCGGCGAGCATCTCGGCGAACGGGGCGGGGACGCCGGCGCCGGTGAGCGCGGCGGCGTAATCGGCGGCGGCGAGGTTGTTGTACGCAATGTCGCGGCCTGTCTGGCGCGAGAGCTCGGCGGCGAGGTCGGCGAGGGTGAAGGCGGTGTCGCCGGCCAGTTCATAGACCTTGCCGTCATGCCCGGTGCCGAGCAGCACCGCGACGGCGGCATCGGCATAGTCGGCGCGGGCGGCGGCGGCGATGCGGCCTTGGCCGGCCGCACCGATCAGCGCGCCATGCGCGAGCGCGCCCTGCACCGAGGCGGCGTAATTCTCAAGATACCAGCCGTTGCGCAGGAAGGTGAAGGGAATGCCCGAGGCCGCGATCAGCCGCTCGGTCGCGCGATGCTCGGTGCCGAGGCTGAGCGTGGTCGTGTCGGCGCGCAGCAGGCTGGTATAGACGATGCGCGCGACGCCGGCCGCCTTGGCTGCGTCGACAATCGCCGCGTGCTGGGCCTCGCGCTTGCCGACTTCGCTGCCCGAGATCAGCAACAGCGTGTCGATGCCGGCGAGCGCGGGGGCGAGGGTCTCGGGCCGGTCATAGTCGAAGGCGCGCGCCTCGATGCCGAGATCCGCTGCCTTTTCGGGGGCGCGGGCGAGCGCGACGAGCTGGTCGGCGGGCAGGCGCTGCTTGAGCTTGTCGATGACGATGCGGCCGAGCTGGCCGGTGGCTCCGGTGATGGCGATGGTCATTGGGTCCGTTCTTCGTGGTGACGGACAGCGAGATATGGGCCTTGCTTACTTATCGTAAGTACATACATTCGGGTAAGTATGGAAAACCCTCTCGAGCCCTTTTCGACCCGCGTGCGCCGCGGCGACCTGATGGAACCGGGCTGTCCGTCGCGCGAGATATTGAAGCACGTCACCAGCCAATGGGGCGTGCTGATCCTGATCGTGCTGGAAAGCGGCACGCACCGCTTCAGCGAGCTCCGCCGCAAGGTGGGCGGGGTGAGCGAGCGGATGCTGGCGCAGACGCTGCAATGGCTGGAAGGCGACGGGCTGGTCGACCGGGTCGCCTATCCGGTGGTGCCGCCGCATGTGGAGTACAGCCTGACCCCGATGGGGCGCGAGGCCGCGGCGCATGTCCGCGGGCTGGCGGACTGGATCGAGGCGAGCATGCCGGCGATCGGCGCGGCCCGGGCGGCGCGGTTGGCGGCGGAGTAGGGCTAGCCACATTCCGTCACCCCCGCGCAGGCGGGGATCCAGGGTAACAGAGCGGCGTCCTTCCTGACTCTGGATCCCGCCTGCGCGGGGATGACGTTTCGGATTGGGCGACGGAAGTCAGGCCACACCCAGCCCCTGCCAGTGCGCGGCCGGCGTGCCTGCGCGGAACGCCTGCAACTCCGCCTCGCTCGCGGGAATGGCCGAGCCGAGCGCCGGCGCGGCGAGGTAGCGGTACGGCGCGCCTTGCCCCGCCGCGTGGGCGATTACGGCATTGAAGCGGTGTGCGGCTGCGTTGTCGCTTGTCTCCGACGCCAGCCCGAGCACGCCGGCATGGAGCAGCAGGACCAGCAGCTGGCGGACGCTGGCCGCGCCCTGTTCGGCGAGGCTGGGCAGGCCGGCGAGCTGGTCGATCGCTTGCGGGCCGTCGCCAAGCGCCTGGAGGATTCCGGCAAATGCTGGATATTGCAGCGCGATCTCGCCAAACGCCGCGTCGATCTTGACCGTGCCGCCGGGCGCGGG
This sequence comes from Sphingomonas sp. KR3-1, assembly GCF_040049295.1. Lineage (NCBI taxonomy): Bacteria > Pseudomonadati > Pseudomonadota > Alphaproteobacteria > Sphingomonadales > Sphingomonadaceae > Sphingomonas > Sphingomonas sp. KR3-1. The sequence continues at coordinate 310,057 of NZ_JBDZDQ010000001.1, read as the reverse complement.
CGGGGCGAGGAGGCGCAGGCGCGTCTGCCCCAGCGACTGCGGCGCGGGCGCATCGTCTCCGCGGCGGAACAGGTCGCGGCGGAAGCTCTGGTTGATCGTGAAGTCCTGCACGTCCTGGCGCAGCGGCGCGTCGGGCTGGTCGAGGATTGCCTGGCGCAGCGGTGGCGGCAGGATGGCGGGGAGCATCGTCTCAGCCAGCGTCGTGGTGCCGGCAAAGGCGAGGCCGGCGGGCGCCAGCTCGCGCGCGACCTCGGAATGCCAGAAGGGCTGCCAATGCGCGTGGAGATATTCCTGGACGAGATAGCCGGTGTCGCGCGCCTTGACCGCGTCGAGCCGCGCCGCAAGGCCGGGCAGAATCCGGAAGGTCGCGGCGCCGCCGGCGCGCAGCCGCTCGAACAGGGCGATCGACTGGGCGAACACCGCGTCGCCGCTGTTGCCGGTGGTCTCCTTGATGCGCTGGCTGACGTGCTGGAAGGGCATGGTGGCGAGCCAGCCGGGATGCGCGTTGTAGCCGGCATAGACCAGGCTGCCGGCATGGGTGGCGTGGCCGATGCAGGCGATCACCGCGGCGCGCACCTGCGGCGGCACCCAGCTGAGCACGCCGTGGAGCGCCACATAGTCGAAGCTGCCGAAATCGGCCGGCCATTCGGCGGCGAGGTCGAGAAAGTCTGCCTGGACGAAGCGGAGATTGGCCAGCCCCGCCTCGGCGGCGAGGCGCTGGGCGTGGGCGGCATGCTCCGGGTGGAAATCGACGCCGACGAATTCGCCCTGCGGATTGGCGGCGGCGAGCAGGCAGAGGCCGAAGCCCTGGCCGGCACCGAGCTCGAGATAGCGGAACGGCGCGGCGGGCGTGGTGCGCGGCGCGGGCTGGCCGGCCAGGCGCGCGGCGAGATCGAGCCAGTCGGGCGCCATCTCGCGGTAGAAGCCGTGGGTATAGCCCACGGAGATATCGTAGCCGTGCGTCTCGTGCATGCGCGCCCCTCGCAAAGGAGAGGCGGTAGGCGGGTTTCGCTACGGAATGATGTCAGGGGCGCGCTGGCTGACGGCAGCGCGCCCCTGATCCGATCAGAAGGAGGCCCATTCCTCCGCGGCCGGGCGGGCAGCCATCGGGCGCGGCGCGGCGAGCGGCTTGACCGGCGAGACATAGGCGGCCGGGGCGGCGGCGCGGGGCTTGGCAGGGCGCGTCGGCAGGTTGCGGACCGCGGTGCCGACATCGAACTGCGATGCCTGCTCGCCGAGTGCGATGACTTCGCCGGCCAGGTTGCGGGCGGCAGCCGAGGTTTCCTCGACCATCGCGGCGTTCTGCTGCGTGCCCTGGTCCATCATGTTGATCGCGGCGCTGATCTCGCTGATCGCAGTGGCCTGGGCCTGGTTGTCGCCCGCCATCTGGCCGAGCAACGTGTGCACTTCGCTGACGTCGCCCGAGATGTTGGCGAGCGCGCCGTCGACCTTCTCGACCATCTCCACCGCGGCGACGATGTCGGTCTGGGTGGTGGTGAGCTGGTCGCGGGCGCGGCCGGCTTCTTCCTCGGCACGCATGGCGAGGGCGGAGACGAGGTCGGCGACGACCGCGAAGCCGCGGCCCGCTTCGCCGGCGCGGCCGGCTTCGACCGCCGCGTTCATCGCGAGAACCCGGGTCTGGAAGGCGATCTTGTCGAGGCCCTCGATTACGCTGTCGATGCCCTTGGCGCTGTCCGCCACGCGAGTCATCGCCTGCACGGCTTCCTCGGCGATCGCGCGGCCGCCCGAGACGGTGGCGATGGCGCCGTCGGCACGCTCGACGGTGCGGCCGGCGGCCTTGGCAGTGGCCTTGAGGCGCTGGTCCATCTGGGCGACGGCGGCGGAGGTCTCCTCCAGGCTGGCGGCATTGGCTTCGGTGCGGCGGGCCAGATCCTCGGAGGCCTGGGCGATCTCGCTCGAGCCGGTCTGGATCGTCTGGGTGCTTTCCATCACCGATCCGATAAGCCCGCGCAGCGAGACGAGCGCGGCGTTGAAGTTGGTGCGCAGCTCCGCATAGCCGGCGGGGAAGTCCGCGCCGATCTCGGCGGTGAGGTCGCCCTGGGTGAGGCGCTCGAGGCTGGTGCCGAGGCCGGTGACCGCGACCGATTGTTCCTCGGCCTGGCGGGCCTGCTCGACCGCGTTGTCGCGGAAGGTCAGCATCGCCTTGGTCATGCGGCCGACGCAGTCCTTGTATTCGGTGAACTGGATCGCGCTGGTGAGGTCGCCCGCGGCCAGGCCCTCCATGCGCACCACGGTGGTGACATAGGGGTCGGCGATCGCGCGGTGATAGCGGGTGCACTGGAAGGCGGCGGCGCCGAGTACCAGTGCGACGAGGGGCAGCGCCACCATCAGCGGCGCGAGAAGGGCGATGAGTGCGACGAGCGCCATCGCGCCGATCAGCGAGCTGAAGGCGATGCGCAGCTTGAGACGAATGGGGGCGTCAGCCTGGAACCAATGCATGGAAGTCATCCTGAAGATGGCTCCAGGAAGGTGCGACCCCCGAAGCCCGTTTGTTGGCAGTGGCCCCGCCGCACCGAGATGCAGTGGGGTTGCTTCCTTTTTAGGCGACATGATGCAGAAACATTCGCAAATCTGCGAAATTCAATACGTGAAACTACTGTAATGTCCGTGCCATATTGGGGGCAAACTGGTATCGGACGTTACGGAAGCTGCGCGCTTGGCTGGCAAATGCCGGATTAACCCTGCGCTAGAGCGCCAGTCCGGCGGCCCGTCCACTGGCCCAGGCCCATTGAAAATTATAGCCGCCGAGCCAGCCGGTGACGTCCACCGCCTCGCCGATCGCATGGAATCCGGGCAGCTTGCGCGCTTCCATCGTCTGCGAACTCAGCTCGGCGGTGCTGATCCCGCCAACGGTGACCTCGGCCTTGGCATAGCCTTCGGTGCCGTTGGGGGTGAAACGCCAGTCGGCCAGCCGGCGCGCGGCGTCGTCGAGCGCGCGGTCGGGCGTGTTGGCGAGCTCGGTGGCGAGCGCGAGCTTCTCGGCGAGCGCATCGGCGAGGCGGCCGGGCAGCGCCTCGCCGAGCAGCTTGCGCAGCGTGACGCGCGGCCGCGCGCGCTTGGCGGCGGTGAGCCAGCCGGGGGTGGCATCGGGGAGGAAATCGATCCCGATGCTCTCGCCGTGGCGCCAATAGCTGGAAACCTGGAGGATCGCCGGCCCCGACAGGCCGCGATGGGTGAACAGCGCGGCCTCGCGGAAGGCTGCCTTGCCGGCGCGGGCCATGACGTCGGTGGAGACGCCAGAGAGCTCGCGGAACAACGCTTCCTCGCCGCTGAGCGTTAGCGGGACGAGGGCGGGGCGGGGCTCGACCACCTTGAGTCCGAAGCGGCGGGCAAGGTCGTAGGCGAAGCCGGTGGCGCCCATCTTGGGGATCGAGGGGCCGCCGGTGGCTAGGACCAAAGCGGGCGCCTCGGCGACGCGCTTGCCGCAGGTGACGCGGAAACGGGCATCGGCATGCTCGACCTGGGGGCTGTCGCCGAGCCAGAGCTCGACGCCGCCGCGATCGCATTCGTCCAGCAGCATGTCGACGATCTGGCGCGCGGAGCCGTCGCAGAAGAGCTGGCCGAGCGTCTTCTCGTGCCAGGCAATGCCGTGGCGCTCGACCAGGTCGAGGAAATCCTGCGCGGTGTAGCGGCCGAGCGCGGACTTCATGAAATGCGGGTTCTGCGAGAGATAGCGATCCGGCGCGGTGCCGATATTGGTGAAGTTGCAGCGCCCGCCGCCGGAGATCAGGATCTTCTTGCCCGGCGCGTCGGCATGATCGACGAGCAGCACCCGGCGGCCGCGCTGGCCGGCGGTGAGCGCGCACATCAGCCCCGCGGCGCCGGCTCCCAGGATGATCGCGTCGTACATGGCGTGGCGGTTAGACGTGAAACCATCCTTCGTCACCCCGGCCTCGTGCCGGGGTCCACTGTGCCGCAGCTGCAGTGGAAGAGCCTCTTGTCCGGCACTTGCCTCCCGGTGGACCCCGGAACAAGTCCGGGGTGACGGGTGGAGGGGGCTGCCGAGCAGGTCTCAGTGCAGCTTGGCGATGCTCAGCCCGTCGAGCTTGGCGCGGTCCTTCACCGATTCCTCGCTGCGGGTCAGCGCCTTGGCGATGGCGCGCAGCGGCATGCCCTTCTTGGCGAGCGTGTGGAGCTTCTGCAGCTCGTCGGTGCGCCAGGGCTGGCGGTGGCGCTCGAACTTCTCGGCCATGTTCGGTCTCCTAAAGCAAAAGGGCGGGCCCCGTGGGGAACCCGCCCTTCGTGTTTTCAGCGGCGGGGCGCAGGGCCCCGGTCCGGCTTACTTGACGTGCTTCGCGATGTGCTTGTTCATCTCGAACATCGTCACCTTGTCGGCACCGAAGATCGGCTTGAGCGTGTCGTCAGCCAGGATCTCGCGCTTGTTGGCGGGGTTCTGGAGATTGTTCTTCTTGATGTAGTCCCACATCTTCGAAACGATCTCGCTGCGCGGCAGGGGATCGCTGCCCGTGATCTTGGCCAGCTCGGGCGAAGGGGTCACCGGCTTGGCGATACCGCCGCGTGCTTTGGTCTCGGCCATAATTCTTCTCCTGTTCCTGCCCTGGACGGGCTATGCCTTCGTGGGCGCCTGCGGCTTGTGCGAACCCTTGCACCGCATTGCGCGCCTACGATGTACCGTGGTGAGGGTGTTACGCCTCACCTGACAACCCTTTGATCGTCACAAATCGCGTCTGTCTAGAGAGCAGATGCGCCGAGATGGGCTCTGAGAGCGACATTTTGGGGATAAGTGGGGTTAAACGGCCGGTAGGAGAGGGGAAATCGCCGTGCTAAGGGGGATTTTCACGGTGAGAGGGGGAAGCGGGATGCGCGTTCTGGTGCTGGGCGGATGCCTGATTCTGGCAGGCTGTGGCGGCGGATCGACCACCGGCACCAACTATTCCGACCCGCCCCCCATGGCCGAGATCGTCGCCACGCCGAGCCCGAAGGCAAGCGATACGCCGGCCGAAGAAGTTGCGCCGACGCCGGCAGCCACGGCCGAGGACGACACGAACAGCGCAGCCGCGGCAGTCGACAACGCCAACTGACCGCGCTCAGGCGGCGCGGCGCGCCTCGGCAAAACCCTCGAACGTGGCACGGACATCGGGCGAGGCCTGGGCAACGAGCTGCGCGACGCGGGCGAGGAACAGGTCGCCATCGGCACCCGGCAGGCGATGCGCCATCGCCCAGTCGCCGAAATCGCGGTGATCGACGGTGCGGCGCGAGAGCAGCACGATCGCGCGGTGGCGGGGATCGGCCTGGATGCGCGCCAGCGCGGCTTCGACCCGATCCTCCGGGCCTTCGAGCGCCTGGAGGAAGCGCTTGCCATCCGAATAGAGCAGGCCGGTGATCCCGTCGCGGCCGTTGTTCTCGCGCGAGGTCGCCAGGATCGCGGCGCAATCGGCATCATTCGCGCGCGCGGTGCTGACATAGATAAGCTGCAACATCGATCGGTCTCCGAACCCCTCTCGAAATTTCGCCTAGGGTCAAAGCTTTAAGAAAAAGCATCCGCGGGAGGTGGACAAAATTGGCCGGCTTGGCCATGGTCCGCGCCAACATGACGAACCACGCGCTTCTTGGTCTGCGACTTATCCGCCCTTAGGGGCCGGACGCGCACGCGCACGCCCCTAAGGGCATCATTCAAGTTGCAAACCAAGTCTCCAGCCGAGAGAGAGCTGTCATGTTGCGCGATCCGAGTTCCAAATACCGTCCCTTTCCCCAGGTGAACCTGCCCGGCCGCCAATGGCCGAGCCGCACGATCACCAAGGCGCCCCGCTGGCTGTCGACCGACATGCGCGACGGCAACCAGGCGCTGATCGACCCGATGGATGCCGAGAAGAAGACCCGCTTCTTCGAGCTGCTCTGCAAGGTGGGGGTGAAGGAGATCGAAGTCGGCTTCCCGAGCGCCGGCGCCACCGAGTTCGACTTCATCTCCGGGCTGGTGCGGGACGACAAGATCCCCGACGACGTGATCGTCCAGGTGCTGACCCAGTCGCGCCAGGACCTCATCGAGACCAGCTTCCAGAGCCTGAAGGGCGCGAAGAAGGCGATCGTCCACCTCTATAACGCCGTGTCGCCCGCCTGGCGCCGTATCGTGTTCGGGATGAGCCGCGAGGAGATCAAGGCGATCGCGGTGGCCGGTGCCAAGGTGCTGCGCGACGAAGCCGCCAAGCAGCCCGATACCGACTGGCATTTCGAATACAGTCCGGAGACCTTCTCGACCGCCGAGCTCGATTTCTCGGTCGAGGTCTGCGAGGCGGTGATGGACATATTGCGCCCGACCACCGAGCGCCCGCTGATCCTCAACCTGCCGGCGACGGTCGAGGCGGCGACGCCCAACATCTATGCCGACCAGATCGAATGGTTCTGCCGCAACATCCGCAGCCGCGACACGGTGGTGATCAGCCTGCACACGCATAACGACCGCGGCACCGGCGTCGCTGCGTCCGAGCTCGGCCTGCTGGCGGGCGCGGACCGCGTCGAGGGCTGCCTGTTCGGCAATGGCGAGCGCACCGGCAATGTCGACCTGGTGACGCTGGCCCTCAACATGTACACGCAAGGCGTTGATCCGGGACTGGATTTCTCGAACATCGACGAAGTGATCCAGACCGTCGAATATTGCAACGCGCTGCCCGTCCACCCGCGCCATCCCTATGCCGGCGACCTGGTGTTCACCGCCTTCTCGGGCAGCCACCAGGACGCGATCAAGAAGGGCTTCGCGGCGCAGGAAGCGCGCAACGACGAATTCTGGGACGTGCCGTACCTGCCGATCGACCCCAAGGATCTGGGCCGCGACTATGAGGCGGTGATCCGGGTGAACTCGCAATCGGGCAAGGGCGGGGTCGCGTGGGTGCTTGAGCAGGATAAGGGGCTCAAGCTGCCCAAGCGGATGCAGGCCGATTTCTCGCGTCACGTGCAGGCACTGGCCGACGAAACCAGCCGCGAGCTTAATGCCGCGGATATCTGGGGCCGCTTCGAGCAGACCTATCTGCCGGGCGACAAGGATCGCTTCGTGCTCGAGGATTATGAGGAGACCGGCGCTGCCGGCAGCCGCGTGTTCGTCGGCCGCATCGCCGTGGACGGCGAGACGCGCTCGATCTCCGGGCGCGGCAACGGCCTGATCTCGGGCGTGATCGATGCGCTTGCCGGCACCACCGGCCCGGCGCTCGACGTGGTCGACTACAGCGAGCATGCGATCGGCCACGGCGCCGATGCGCAGGCCGCCGCCTATGTCGAATGCCGCACGCCCGATGGCCGCACCGTGTTCGGCGTGGGCATCGATGCCGACATCGCCACCGCATCGGTGCGCGCGGTGCTCAGCGCGGCGAACCGGGTGTAGGCGCCGGGCCGGCCATCGGAAAAATCGAACGCAGTAAGGCTGGCGTTAACGCCTTTCGTCCCAAGCTTGGGCGGTGGGGGAACAGCGTTGATCGTCAGCCTTACAGTGGTGCATGCATGCGTCTTCGCAGCGCTGGCATTGCTCGTGGGTGCGATCCGGATCGGCCTGCGGGGCGAATCCGCGCTCTCCTGGATCGCCGCGTCGCTGCTGTGCGGCACGCTCGAGATGCTCGTCTTCTCGCTCCTCAAGGGCGGGCCGGTCGAGCATGTTGCGGTGATCGTGCTGGTGCCGGTGGCCTTTCTCTGCTTCAGCCAGGCAGTGCGCATCGCGACCGGCGGCGGCGCGCAGGACTGGCGGGTGATCGGCGCCTGTGCCGGGCTCGCCGCCTTCTCGATGCTATTGCTCGCTGCCGGTGCGCCGTTCGTCGTCATGGTGACGCCCTTCCAGTTCGCCTGCGCGCTGGGGCTGTGGGACGGGATGGCGCGGCTGCTCCGCACGCACCCGCGCGGCACGATCGACAATGCGCTGATCGCCGGGCTGGCAGTGGTCGCGCTGACCTTCCTGGCCCGCGTGCCGCTCTATCCTGCGGCATTCGGGCTGTGGGTTCCCTATGCCGTGGTCAAGGTCAGCGCGATCGAGCGCGCCATGCTGCTCACCTCGGCGCTGATGACACCGCCCTGCGTGTTCCTGCTGCTCGCGCGGATCATCGGCGGCGTGATCGCCCGCTACCGCCTGCGCGCCGAGCGCGACCACCTGACCGGGGTGCTCAACCGCCAGGCCTTCGAGCAGGTGGTGCGCGCCGAGCCGCTCAGGGGCGGCGCGGTGATCTATAGCGACATCGACCATTTCAAGCGCGTCAACGATCGCTACGGCCATCATGTCGGCGACGAAGTGATCCGGCTGTTCGCCGATGTGCTCGCCGGGACCGGCTTCAAGGTCGGGCGGCTGGGCGGCGAGGAGTTTGCGGTGTTCCTGCCGGGCAACAGCGCCGGCGACGCGGTGGGGCTGGCCGAGGTGCTGCGCATGCATTTCCATGCGATCCGCCACGATGCGCTGGCCGAGGATCACTTGCTCAGCGCCAGCTTCGGTGTGGCCGACTATGCGCCGGGCGAGCCCCCGGCCGAGGCGCTGATCCGTGCCGATGTCGCGCTCTATCGTGCCAAGGGCGAGGGGCGGAACCGCGTGGCGGTGTTCCATGCCTGGGGGATGATGCCGATAGTGCAGGCACCGCCGCGGGCGGCGGCGGCGGCCTAGGGTCCTAGCGGCTGCGGCTGACCTCGCAGCCAATCCGCGCATCGGGATAGACGTCGAGCTTCATCGAGCGGACGGTGACCTTGACCACCCGCGCATCCGCCAGGGCCAGCGCCGCGACCTGATCGCAGAGCGTTTCCTGCAGTTCGAAATGACGCGATTCCGCGAGCTTGCGGATGCCGGTTCGCAGGAAATCGTAGTCGACCACGGCATCGATCCGGTCCTCGGGCGGCGCGGTATAGCGGCAGGTCATCGCGACGTGGAGCGTCACGCGCTGCGGCGCGGCGCGCTCGTGCGCGTGGATGCCGAGGCCCATGACGACCTCGAGCCCGTCGAGCAGGATCGTGTACTCAGCCAATCGGGCGCTCCCGGCCTTCGAACATCACGTCGCCGTCGCGTGCAAGGAAACGCTGGCCGCAATCGACGAAGAGGTTCTGCCCGGTGATGCTCGGCGTGACGAGCAGCATCTCGACCGCGGCGGCAATGTCGGCCAGCGCGACCGGGCGCTGGAGCAGGTTCTGCCGCGCATGCTCGGCGAATTCCTCGGCACTCTGGTCCAGGCTCGGCAGGGTGAGGCCGGGCGAGACTGCGTTGACCCGGATGCGCGGGGCGAGGCCGCGGGCGAGCAGCTCGGTCGCGGTGGCGAGCGCGGCCTTGCTCAGCGTGTAGGTGAGGAAGTCCGGGTTGAGGTTGGCGAGCTTCTGGTCGAGCAGGTTGACCACCGCGCCCGCGTCCAGATCCGGCTGCGCCGCCAGCGCCGAGGCCAGCGCGACGGGGGCGCCGCAATTGACGCGCATATGCTGGTCGAGCATCGCGAAATCGGTGAGGGGCAGCGCGTCCCAGGCGAATTGCGAGGCGTTGTTGACCAGCCCTTCGATCGGGCCGCCCAGGCCCTGGCGCGCGGCGGCGATGAGGGCAGGGGCGGTGGCGGCATCGGCGAGCTCGCCGCAGACGATGCAGGCCGTGCCGCCCTCGGCCTCTATCTGGGCACGGAGTGCCTCGGCATCCTCGGGCGCGTTATGGTGGTGGATCGCAACCTGGTGGCCGCGCAGGGCCAGCCGGCGGGCGATTGCCGCGCCGATCCGCCGTGCGCCGCCGGTGACGAGTATCCGCATCAATAGCCCATCAGCTTGAGCACTTCCTGGCGGCTGCGCTCATCGTCGCGGAACACGCCCATCATGCGGCTGGTGACCATGCCGACGCCGGGGGTGCGCACGCCGCGCGCGGTCATGCAGCCATGCGTCGCCTCGATCACCACCGCGACGCCTTGCGGGCGAAGCCGCTCCCAGATGCAGTCCGCCACCTGTGCGGTCAGCCGCTCCTGGACCTGGAGGCGGCCGGCGAAGCCGTGGAGCACGCGGGCGAGCTTGGAGATGCCGACGACGCGGTCCTTGGGCAGGTACGCGATCGAGGCCTTGCCGGTGATCGGCGCCATGTGGTGCTCGCAGTGCGACTGGAAGGGAATGCCGTTGAGCAGGACGATATCGTCATAGCCGCCGACTTCCTCGAACACGCGGCTGAGGTGGTGCGCGGGATCCTCGCCATAGCCCTGGCAATATTCCTTCCAGGCGCGGGCGACGCGGGCGGGCGTGTCGAGCAGGCCCTCGCGCTCGGGGTCGTCGCCAGCCCAGCGGATCAGCGTGCGGATCGCATCCGAGACTTCGTCGGGCACCGGAATCTTGGCGGGCGCCGCGACGATGTCGCCATCTTCGGGGTCGTCGTGGAGATGCACCATTTTCGTCTCTTCCCAGCCGCTTGTCGGCTTTACGCTACGGCAACTGCGATTCTCGCAGAAACCGGGTGTGGCTATACTGTATCTACCCGGGAAAATTGGCTGGAATCCGCGGAGTTCCGGCCGGTATCCCCGTTGACGGGTTCAAAAATGCAGCGTTAGTTTCGCTGGCGATAAAAGCAACGCCGTGACCGGTACAAGCCGGCCGGCAGCCAAGGAGGGGATCCACCCGATGAAGAAGCTCGACCTGCTCGCGGCAACTGCGCTCACGCTGTTCCTCGCGACGCCTGCCTTCGCCCAGACCAGCACGCCGACGCCGAGCCCGACGCCCGCCCCGACGGCGGACGACCAGGGCTATCAGTCCGCCAACGAGATCGTCGTGACCGCGACGCGCCGCAACGAGACCGTGCAGGACGTGCCGATCGCGATCACCGCCATCGGTGCCGCCGAGCTGCAGAATGCCGGCGTCGACAATATCCGCGACCTCGAGCAGCTGGCGCCTTCGGTGCAGAGCTCGACCGGCCAGTCTTCGGCGACGGGCACCACCATCTATATCCGCGGCATCACCACCGGCGGCGACAACCCGGGCTTCGAGCCAGCGGTCGGCGTGTTCATCGACGGCGTGTTCCGTTCGCGTGCCGGCGTCGCCATCTCCGAGCTTCCCGAGCTGGAGCGCGTCGAAGTGCTGCGCGGCCCGCAGGGCACGCTGTTCGGCCGCAACACCTCGGCCGGCGCGCTGAGCATCTACACCGCGGCGCCGCAGTTCGAGACCCACGGCTATGTCGAGGGCAGCTACGGCAACTACAATGCATATGGCGTGAAGGGCGCGATCACCGGGCCGGTGAGCGAGGAGATCGCGCTGCGCCTCGACGGCAGCTACCGGAAGCGCGACGGCTATATCAAGGATCCGAACAGCAATCGCCGCTTCAACGACATCGACCGGTGGAACCTGCGCGGCCAGGCGCTGATCGACAGCGGCGACGTGACCTTCCGCCTGATCGGCGACTATTACGAGACCAACGAGCAGTGCTGCGGCACCGTCTCGGTCGCCCGCGGCAGCATCGCGCAGATCATCAACGGCATCGCCGCGTCGCAGGGCCGCACCGGCATCTACACCGGCGATCCGAGCGACCGCATCCAGGCCGTCTCGCCCAATCGCGACTATGGCGAGAAGGTGCGCGACTGGGGCTTCTCGAGCGAGGTCAACTGGGACCTGGGTTCGGTCAAGGCGACGTCGATCACGAGCTATCGCGACTGGCGCGCGCTGCGCAACCAGGACATCGACTTCTCGGGCATCGATCGCGCCTATCGTACCGGCTACAAGACCGAGCTGAAGGACCTCACCCAGGAAGTGCGCTTCCAGGGCTCGGCCTTTGGCGGTGCGCTCGACTGGCTGGTCGGCGGCTTCTACCTGCACGAGCAGAACAACCTGACCGACACGGTGCGCCTGGGCAATGACGGCAATCTGTTCGTCGACTCGGTGTTCAATGCGCTTGCCGGCCCGTCCTTTGGCGGCCGCGTGCAGTTCTACGGCTCGCTCGGCCCTACGGTGCCAACCCCGGGCGCGGTGTTCCTGAACCCGGCCGTGCCGAACAGCCTGGCGGCGCTGAGCGCCGTCTATGGCGCCACGCTCGCGCCGCTGGTCGGCTGCTTCCGCGCCCAGGCCGGCACGGCGCCGGCAGGGCTGTGCGTGATCCCGGGCTACAACGCGACACCGATCCCCGGGCTGGCCGCGCTCGCCGCCTCGCCGCTGCCCGCCTCCGCGCCGGGCCAGGGCAACAACAACGACAATTTCGGCGTGAAGACCGATGCCTTCGCGCTGTTCACCCACAACATCATCAACGTCAGCGACAATTTCTCGATTACGCTGGGCGCACGCTGGAACCACGAGCGCAAGGCGCTCGACGCATCGATCAACAACAACACCGGCAGCTGCACCTTCTTCAACCAGGTGCGTGCGGGCCAGCCCGCGGCGACGGCCTATGCCAACCTGCTGCGCCAGCTCGGCCTGTTCAACAACCTCTACCTGCTGAGCTGCAACCCGGCGGTGAACACCGAGTTCAACGGCCACTACACGGACAATTTCAGCGACGACAAGATCACCGGCACGGTGAAGCTCGCCTACAAGTTCTCGCCGAAGCTGCTGGCCTATGGCAGCTATGATCACGGCTACAAGTCGGGCGGCTACAATCTCGACCAGGCGACCTTCGACTCGGTGCTGCTTGGCGGCAACGGGCCGCAGGGCCGCGACCTGCGCTTCGGCGCGGAGACCAACGACGCCTTCGAGCTCGGCACCAAGTGGAGCCCGAACCGCGCCTTCTCGCTGAACGTCGCGGCGTTCTACATGAACTTCTACGGCCTGCAGTCGCTGGTGTTCTCGGGCAACAACTTCGTCGTCCAGAACGTCAACAAGAGCATCTCGAAGGGCGTCGAGCTCGAATCGACGATCCGTCCAGCAAAGGACCTGACCTTCCAGCTCGGCTACAGCTACATCAGCGCCAAATATGCCGATTCGAACAACTTCACCGGCACGCCGCTGCAGGGCCAGGAAGGCAAGCAGTTCAACAACCAGCCGAAGAACACGGTGACCGGCGCGGTGACCTGGGAGCCGCAGGTCTCGACCGGGCTCAAGGGCCTGGTGCACCTCGACTTCCGCTACAACAGCGAAGTCGACATCCCCTCGAGCAACCCCGATCCGGTGACCGGCCACACGGTGATCCGCAACGAGGGCTATGCGCTGGTCAACGGCTCGATCGGGCTGCAGTCGAACGACGGCAAGATCCGCGGCGAGGTGTATGTCGAGAACCTGACCAACACCTATTACTTCATCACCGGCTTCGCCGTGCCCGAGCAGACGGGCAATTATAACGGCTATCCGGGCTATCCGCGCTTCTATGGCGCGCGGCTGCGCTTCGGGTTCTGAGGCAAGCGCCTTCGGGCAGGAAAGGGCGCTCCGGGAAACCGGGGCGCCTCTTCTATTTTCCCCTCTCCTGCAAAGGCGGTCGAGGGAATTAATCCCCGAACAGCGCGTCGAGCGGGCTCTTGGGGAGGAACCACAGCACCGCGACCAATGCCGCGCAGGCGAGGCCGGCCCAAGGCGAGGCGAAGGTGAGGGCGATGCCGGCGACGTAGATCGCCGCGGCAAATGCGCCCTTGCGCAGCGTGCGCTGGTGATAGGATTGCGCGGCGTCGTCCTGGCGGCCGGTGCGGCGGATCACCGTCTGCAGCCAGACATAGGCGAAGCTCGGCAGCATCATCACGCACATATAGACCAGCGCCGCGTCATGGCTGAAATGCTGCTCGCCCAGATAGGCGGTGGCGAAGGGCACCAGCGACAGCGTGAAGAGCAGCGCGATGTTCGCCCAGAGCAGCGCGTTGGTGATGCGCGTGGCGTGCGAGAACATGCGGTGGTGGTTCACCCAGTAGATCGCGACATAGGCATAGCTGAGCACATAGGCCGTGAAGACCGGCCACAGCGCCCAGAGATGCTGGAGGCCATGCTCCGCGGGCGCCTTCATCTCGAGCACCATGATCGTGATGATGATCGCGATTACGCCGTCGGAGAAGGCTTCGACCCGAGTGACGCCGCCATGGCCTTCGGTGGTATCGTTCATGCTTCGCCTGCCCCTTTGGAATGCCGGGGCGACGCTAGGCGGGAAAGGCGCCTGGACCAAGCTTGGGATCAGGACTTTCCACTTACGCAGCGGCCCTGAATGGCGCGGGGGAGGGCGGCCTGCCAGATTTTACCCAGTCGCCAAGCAGCAGAACGGTCCCCGCCATGCGTATCTCGCGCTTTTTCAAGCTCCTGCGCCGTCCACGCGGAAATCGGGCGATCGCGGCACCCGCGCAGTACACCATCCCGCTTGCCCAGATCGAATATGACCCGGTGCTGGCGCAGTTCGAAAGCGAATGCGGCTGAGGCCGACGGGTTTCCCCGCCGGCCTCGCGGGTCGGCTCAGTTCTTGTCCTTGTCGACCAGCTTGTTGGCGCCGATCCACGGCATCATCGCGCGCAGCTCGCTGCCGACCTGCTCGATCTGGTGGCGCTTGGCGGCGCTGCGGCTGGCCTTGAGTTCCGGCTGGCCGGCGCGGTTGTCGAGGATGAAGTCCTTCACGAAGCGGCCCGACTGGATGTCGGCGAGGACGCGCTTCATTTCCTTCTTGGTTTCCTCGGTGATGATGCGCGGGCCGGTCTTGATGTCGCCGTACTCGGCGGTGTTCGAGATCGAGTAGCGCATGTTGGCGATGCCGCCCTCGTACATCAGGTCGACGATGAGCTTGAGCTCATGCAGGCACTCGAAATAGGCCATTTCCGGCGCGTAGCCGGCCTCGACCAGCGTCTCGAACCCGGCCTGGACCAGCGCGGTGGCGCCGCCGCAGAGCACGGCCTGCTCGCCGAACAGATCGGTCTCGCATTCCTCGCGGAAATTGGTCTCGATGATACCCGAACGGCCGCCGCCGACGCCCGAGGCATAGGCGAGCGCGACGTCATGCGCGTTGCCCGAGGCGTCCTGGTGGATCGCGATCAGGCAGGGCACGCCGCCGCCCTTCACATATTCGCCGCGCACGGTGTGGCCTGGACCCTTGGGGGCGATCATGATCACGTCGATGTCCGCCGGCACTTCGATCAGGCCGAAATGGATGTTGAGGCCGTGGGCGAAGGCAAGCGCGGCGCCGGGCTTCAGGTTGCCCTTGATATCGGCCTCGTAGATGCCGGCCTGGTGCTCGTCGGGCGCGAGGATCATCAGGATGTCCGCCCAGCCGGCGGCTTCCTTGTTGCTCATCACCTTGAAACCGGCGCCTTCGGCCTTGGCGGCGGAGGGCGAACCCGGGCGGAGCGCGATCGCGACATTCTTCACACCGCTGTCGCGCAGGTTCTGCGCGTGGGCGTGGCCCTGCGAACCATAGCCGAGGATGGCGATGTTCTTGCCGGTGATCAGGTTCAGATCGGCGTCGCGATCGTAGTAAACGCGCATTTGTTCAGTCCCACTTTCAGTTGAGCGTGCGCTTGCCGCACGAGATCCCGGCTCTCGCCGGGATGACGGTTATGATTTCAGGCCGCCTCGGCCCCTCTCGCGATCGCGACGATGCCGGTGCGGGCGACCTCGACCAGGCCGAGGTCGCGCATCAGCTCGACGAACTTGTCCAGTTTCTCGACGCCGCCGGTGACCTCGAACACGAAGCTCGAGGTCGTCGCGTCGACGACGCGGGCGCGGTAGACTTCGGCGAGGCGCAGCGCCTCGATCCGGTGGTCGCCGGTGCCCGAGACCTTCACCAGCGCCAGCTCGCGCTCGACATGCGGGCCGAAGGCGGTGAGATCGGTCACCTTGTGCACCGGCACCAGCCGCTCGAGCTGGGCGATGATCTGCTCCATCACCGGCGCCGAGGCGTGGGTGACGATGGTGATCCGGCTAATCAGGTCGTCGTCGCTGATCTCCGACACGGTGAGCGAGGAGATGTTGTAGCCCCGCGCGGTGAACAGGCCGGCGATCCGGGCGAGGATGCCCGGCTCGTTGTCGACGATGACCGCGAGCGTGTGCCGCTCGACTGCTTCTTCCTTGATATGCATGGGATCAGACCAGCGCCTTGGCTTCGTCGTCCATCTCGCCCGAGACTTCGGCCGATTGGAGCAGCATTTCGGTATGGGCGGCACCCGACGGGATCATCGGGAAGCAGTTGGCGAGCTTGGCCACGCGGCAATCGACGATCACCGGCCCGTCATAGGCGAGCATCTCGGCGATGCCGGCGTCGAGCTGGTCGCGCGTGTCGATACGGATGCCCTTCCAGCCATAGGCTTCGCCCAGCTTGACGAAGTCGGGCAGGGCGTCGCTGTAGCTCTCCGAGTAGCGCGACTGGTAGGTCAGTTCCTGCCACTGGCGGACCATGCCCATATATTCGTTGTTCAAAATGAAGATCTTGACCGGCAGGCGATACTGGGTCGCGGTGGCCAGCTCCTGGATGTTCATCTGGATCGAGGCTTCGCCGGCGATGTCGATGACCAGCGCGTCGGGATTGCCCATCTGCGCGCCGATCGCCGCCGGCAGGCCATAGCCCATCGTGCCGAGGCCGCCCGAGGTCAGCCACTTGTTGGGGTCCTCGAAGTCGAAATGCTGGGCCGCCCACATCTGGTGCTGGCCGACCTCGGTGGTGATGATCGGGGCGCGATCCCTGGTCGCCTCCCACAGCGCGCGGATGGCGCGCTGGGGCATGATGACCTTGGGGTCGGTCTCTTGGAAATCGAGGCAGCGGACCTGGCGCCAGCCGCGGATGCGGGTCCACCATTCGGACAGGTCTGGACGCGGATGCTTCCGAAGTTTGTACGTCTCGATCATCGCGCGCATCGCCGGACCGACATCGGCCACGATGGGCAGGTCGACGCGGACGTTCTTGTTGATGCTCGACCGGTCAATATCGACGTGGATCTTAGCACTGTTGGGCGAAAAGGCATCGAGCCGGCCGGTGACGCGGTCGTCGAAACGGGCACCCAGAGCGATGATCAGGTCGGCCTGGTTCATCGCCATATTGGCTTCGTAGGTGCCGTGCATCCCCAGCATTCCCAGCCACTTGTCGTCCGAAGCGGGGAAGGCGCCGAGGCCCATCAGCGTCGATGTAACAGGCGCGCCCGTTACATCCGCGAGCTGGCGGAGCAGGCGCGAGGCTTCGGGACCGGAGTTGATGATGCCGCCGCCGGTGTAGAAGATCGGGCGCTCGGCGGCGGCCAGCATGTCGACCGCCTTCTCGATCGCCGCGGCATCGGGCTCGGTCTGCGGGCGATAGGTCTTGTGCTGGATCGGCCCCTGCTCGGTGCGCCGGGCGGTGGCGACCTGGACGTCCTTGGGGATGTCGATCACGACCGGGCCGGGGCGGCCCGACGTGGCGATATAGAAGGCCTCGCGGATCGTCGGTTCGAGCCGGGCGGGATCCTTGACCAGGTAATTGTGCTTCGAGCAGTGGCGCGTGATGCCGACCGTGTCGGCTTCCTGGAACGCGTCGGTGCCGATCAGCGCGGTGGGAACCTGGCCGGTGATGACGACCATCGGGATCGAATCCATCAGCGCATCGGTGATCCCGGTGACCGCGTTGGTCGCGCCCGGGCCCGAGGTGACGAGGACGACGCCGGGCTTGCCGGTGGCGCGGGCATAGCCCTCCGCCGCGTGCGTCGCCGCCTGCTCGTGGCGGACGAGGATGTGCCTGATGCGGTCCTGCTTGAAGATCGCATCATAGATCGGAAGCACCGCGCCGCCCGGATAGCCGAACACGACTTCCACGCCGAGATCGCTCAGCGTCTCGATCAGGATGTCTGCTCCACTCTTCTCGGTCACATCGGCCTCCACATGTTGCGGTGCAGGAAACACCGCCGAAGGGCGCTGCTAGCCGCACGAAAACTACGCGTCAAGCTGATTTATAGCAACTTTGTTTCGAATCGCTCAACGAGTCTGTTTGTTTGTGTCTCATCCGTGCGCTCCCACTCCGGCGGCGGCTGGCGGCGGAACCAGGTATATTGGCGCTTGGCGTATTGCCGGGTGGCGAGCGAGCCGGCGAAATGCGCCTCGTCGAGGTTGCTTTCGCCCGCCAGCGCCAGCCCGACCTCGCGCACCCCGATCGCGCGGAGCACCGGGGCGTCGTTGGGCACGTCGGTGCGGGCGAGCAGCGCCTCGACCTCGGCCTGCGCGACCTTGACCATGTGGCGGAAGCGGCGGTCGATCCGGTCGGACAGCCAGGTCTTGTCGGGGAGCAGGATCAGCGGGGCGATGCGGACCTCGCCGGCGATCCCGCCGTGGCGCTCGGCCTGCCAATGGGCGAGCGGCTTGCCGGTGGAGCGGACGACCTCGAGCGCGCGGGCGACGCGGCTGGTGTCGGCGGGACCGAGCCGGGCGGCGGTCTCGGGATCGCGGCGGGCAAGCTCGGCATGCGCATCGGCGACCGGGAGCGCGCGGACGGCGGCGCGCACCTCGGCATCGATGTCGGGCACCGGGGCGATCCCCTCGACCAGCGTGCGCAGATACATGCCGGTGCCGCCGACCAGGATGGGCAGGCGATCGGCTTCATGCGCCTCGGCGATGGCGGCGCGGGCCTCGGCGGCCCAGCGCGCGGCGGAATAGGGGTCGGCACCGTCGACATGGCCGAACAGCCGGTGCGGCGCGCGCTTCTCCTCCTCGACATTGGGGCGGGCAGTGAGCACGCGGAGATCGGCATAGACCTGCATCGAATCCGCGTTGATCACCGTGCCGCGATGCTTTTCGGCAAGCGCGAGGGCGAGCGCGGACTTGCCGCTCGCGGTCGGCCCTGCGATGAGCGCCACCATTGGCAGATCAGGGGTTCCGATGTTCATTGCGACGCTCATAGCAGATGGCCTGACCGCTGGGCAGCTTTCCGAAGCGGCCGACCGGCTGGCAGCGGTGCAGTGCGGCCCCGGAGCGTGGCGCTGGCTGGACGAGGGACGCGCGGCGGACCTGGAATTCGCGATGCACCCCGATGCGGCGCGGGCGGCGCTGGAGGGAGCGTTTCCCGTCACCGACGTCGCGGTGCAGCCGGCCGCGGGGCGTGCGAAGACGCTGCTGATCGCGGACATGGACTCGACGATGATCACCGTCGAATGCATCGACGAGCTGGCCGACTATGCCGGGATCAAGGCACAGATCGCCGAAGTGACCGAGCGGGCGATGCGCGGCGAGCTCGACTTCGCCGAGGCGCTCGATGCGCGGGTGGCGCTGCTCAAGGGGCTTTCCGAAAGCGCGATCGCGCAGTGCCTGGCCGAGCGGGTGAAGCTGATGCCGGGGGCGAAGACGCTGGTGCAGACGATGCGCGCGCGCGGCGCGACCTGCGTGCTGGTCTCGGGCGGGTTCACCCGCTTCGCCGAGCCGGTGGGCGCGGAGATCGGCTTCCACCGCGTGATCGCCAACCGGCTGGTGATCGCGGATGGCGCGCTGGACGGGACGGTGGAGAAGCCGATCGTCGACAGCGCGACCAAGCTGGACACGCTGCTGGCGGTGCGCAGCGAGTTGGGGCTGGACGTTTCGGATACGCTGGCGGTGGGCGACGGCGCGAACGACCTGGCGATGATCCGCGAGGCGGGGCTGGGGGTGGCCTATCACGCCAAGCCGATCGTCGCGGCGGCGGCGGGCGTGCGGGTGGACCATGGGGATCTGACTGCGCTGCTCTATGCGCAGGGGATTGCGGCGGGGGAGTGGGTGGGGGGCTGAGGTTCTCCTATCTCCCCTCCCTGCAAGGGAGGGGTCGGGGGTGGGTTGCGAGCGCAGCGAGCCCAGCCAGTCGGTAGCCGAAGCAGAAAAGGCCGGGCATCGAGCCCGGCCTTTTCTAACCCACCCCTAGCCCCTCCCTTGCAGGGAGGGGAATAGAAGCGATGCGGCTTCAGCCTGATCAGTTCCAGCGTTGCTTTCTTTCTCTCCCGGCCCTCGAGGCGAGAGCCTGGGGAGGAGCGCCGCCGAGGCACTCGGCGGTTTGCGCCAGAATATATTCAACGGCGCCTTCCGGATTCGATAGCACCTCGGAATTCCAGAGGCGGATAACGCGCCACCCCCTAGTCCGGAGATAGGCTGACCGGCGTTCATCGCGGTCGGCTTCGGCGATATGCTGGCTCCCATCGAACTCGACGCCGAGTTTCGCCTGCCTGCAGGCAAGGTCGATGATAAACGGCGCCACAATATGTTGGCGCGTGAAGGCGGGACGATGGCGCGAGATCAGGCGCCAGACCGCGAGCTCCGTCTCGGTCGGGTTGTTGCGCAATTCCCGTGCGCGAGCGAGCAGCGCAGGATCGATGCGGCGAAGCATTGTGCAAGCGTAGCCCGGCTTTGCTTCGCTCGCCAATCCACCCCTAACCCCTAACCCCTCCCTTTCAGGGAGGGGAATAGAAGAGGCGTTATGCGCTATTTCAGCGCACGCCCTTGCCGAAGGTGAAGCTCAGCGCGGCGCCGCCGGAGAGCTGGTTGCGGCTGCCGATTGCCCGGGTGATCGGGGAGGCGGCGCCGTCGCCGGTCAGGCGGTCGTACTTGGCATAGGCGTAGACGCCCCAGTGCTCGCTGAACTGGAAGGTCGTGGTCGCGCTGGCGCCGTACGCCTGCACCCAGCTGCCATCGGCCCGGTAGACCGACAGGCCGGTGCGCGCCGCGACGACGGGGGTGACGCCGAAATAGGCCTCGCGATACTTGTTGTTGGTCAGCGTGACGCGCGGGCCGATCGCGAACAGCCATTTGTCGCCGTCGCGCGCGACATAGTCGAAGCCGGCATCGCTGATCAGGCCCTTGTGGCCGTTGACGCCCTGGCGCAGCTCGGCGCGGACGCGCAGCGGCTTGGCCAGCCAATATTGCATATAGCCGCCGAGCTCGGCGGTGAAGCCGACCTCGTTGACGGCGATGCGCGTGGTCTCGCGGCGGCGGGCGCCCTGGAAATTGGCGACGGCACCGATCTGGAAGCCGCTATCGTCGAGCATCGGCACTTCGAAGCTCTCGTCCGCCGCCTCGAAGACGAAGGGCTTGTCGCCGCGGCTGATGGCGAGATCGACCAGCGGGCTCAGCCGGAGCTTGTCCTCGCCGGGATAGCTGGGCGTGAATTGCGGGCCGAGCGAGACGCGGTAACGGCGCGGCGGCTTGCTGTCGTCCTGCGCCTCCTGGGCGTGGGCGGGCAGGGTGAGGGCGAGCAGCGGCGCGAGCGCCAGGATCCGGATCATCATGGTCGAACGCCGTTAGATCGGTTTTGTTGCAGGTGCGATATAAATTGCGCCGCGCTTATTGGCTCACCGGCACGCAGGGGCTCACCCCGCGACAGGCGCCCGAGGCCTCGGCGCGGCTGGCATAGGGGCCGACCAGCACCTTGGTGAGGCTGCCCGACTTCACATAGCTGACCGAGCGGCCCGGGAAGCGGCCGCCGAGCTGGCTCCATAGCTTGCGGGCATTGCCGGGGTCGCCGAACGCGCCGAGCTGGAGGCGCCAGCCGCCGTCGCGGACCGCGGCGGCAGGCGCGGCGGCGGCGACCTTGACCGGTGCGGGCACCTGGACGGCCGGCACCGTCACGACCCGCGGCGGCTTGCGGACGGGGGGATTGCTGCTCGCCACTTCCGCCGGCGGCGGGTTGCTGCCTGGCAGCGGCGCGCGGTTCGCCTCTTCCTCGTACTTGCGCGCGAGAGTGAGGCCGGCCTGGCGGTCCTGCACCGACATGTATTTGTCCATCTGGGCGAGCGCGGTCGACGCCTCGCCCAGGCCCGACTGCGAGGAGCGGGTGACCAGCGCATAGGCGCGTACCCAGTCCTTCTGGACGATGTCGCCGTTGAAATACATCGTGCCGAGCACATACTGCGCCCGCGGATCGCCGCGGCCGGCAGCGCGCTGGAGCCAGGGCGCGGCGGCATCGCGCTTGCCGTTGGCGAAGAGCGCGAGGGCATAGCTCGCCTCGGCCTGCTCATGGCCCTGGGCGGCGGCCTTGCCGTACCAGAGCTCGGCCTGGTTGAGGTCGGCGGGGACGCCGCGGCCGAGCTTGTAGGCCTGGCCGAGATTGAACTGCGCGTCGGAATCGCCCTTCATCGCCGGCGCGCGCCAGCGATCGACGGCGGCCTTGTAGTCCCCGCGCTCCCACGCCTCGACCCCGGCCTTGACCGGGTTTTCCTGCGCAAGCGCAGGCGGCATGGCGAGGACCATCCCGGCAGCAATCATGACACCGACGAACTTCATGCGATCCCGACTCCCGCCCCCGCAAGATTGGATAAATGCCCATTTACCATCGTTGGGGAAAGAAATCCTTACTCCAGGAGAAATGCGTAGCGTCCCGTGGCGACACGCACGTTAACCTCTTCTTAGACGCCGGCATGGCATTGCTCCCTCGGGTTTCTGGTATTTCGAGGGGGTTCATGCGCGTTCTGGCGATGGCATCGCAGAAGGGTGGGTCCGGCAAGACGACCTTGTCCGGCCACCTCGCTGTGCAGGCGGAGCGAGCGGGCTGCGGCCCGGTCGTGCTGATCGACATCGATCCCCAGGGGTCGCTGGCCGACTGGTGGAACGAGCGCGAGACGGACCTTCCCGCCTTCGCGCAGACCACGGTCGCGCGGCTGGCATCGGACCTCGAGATCCTGCGCCAGCAGGGCTTCAAGCTGGCCGTGATCGACACGCCGCCGGCCATCACCATGGCGATCCAGAGCGTGATCGCGGTGGCCGAGCTGATCGTCGTCCCGACGCGCCCGAGCCCGCATGACCTGCGCGCCGTGGGCGCCACGGTCGACCTGTGCGAGCGCGCCGGCAAGCCGCTGATCTTCGTCGTCAACGGCGCGACGCCCAAGGCGCGGATCACCAGCGAGGCCGCAGTGGCGCTGTCGCAGCACGGCACCGTCGCGCCGATCACGCTGCACCACCGCACCGATTTCGCCGCATCGATGATCGACGGCCGCACCGTGATGGAAACCGACCCGAAGGGCCGCTCGGCCGCCGAGGTCGAGGCGCTGTGGACCTATATCAACGACCGGCTCGAGAAGAACTTCCGCCGCACGGTGTTCGCACCGCCTTCGGTCAATCACTTCGGCGCAGGCCGTGCAGCGGGTGGCTTTGGCCGCCGGGTGGTGAGCTGATGCTCGGCACCCCCAAGCCCGCCGCGTCGCTTTCGTCCAGCCTGCTCGCCCGCAAGGGCCAGGCGCGCCCGGCGATGCGCCCCCAGGGGTTCGTCGGGATGAACCCGGCGACCGCCCAGGACGATCTCGGCTGGAACGACATGGGCGATGATGGCTTCGCCCAGCAGTTCACCCCCGAACAGGCAGCCGCCGCGGCCAAGCCGCCGGTGCTGCGCCAGATCGAGGCGCTCGACGAGCGGCTGAGCCAGAGCGAGCCGCCGGTGATCGAGCATGTCGCCGAGGCGCTCGCCCCGGAGACGCTGGTCACCGCGCCGGCCCCGACCGTCGCCCCGCGCCTCGCGCTGGGCCAGGCGGCCGTGGAGCGCGTCGCCCGCGAAGTGGCGAAGAAGCCCAAGGCGGCGTTCACGCTCCGCCTCGACAACGACCGGCATTTGCGACTGCGCCTCGCATCCGCCGTCACCAACCGTTCGGCGCAGATGCTGGTTACCGAGGCGCTCGACGCCTTTCTCGAATCGCTGGGCGAGATCGAGGCGCTTGCGCGCCAGGTCGGCCCCGCGGTGCACCGCTGAGGACAATGCAATGAAGACCCGTAGCAAGCTCCTGATCGGTCTTTCGGCGCTCGCCGCCGGAAGCACGCTGGCGGCCGGCATCGCGACGCAGGGCTTTGCGCTCGCGGCGTTCGCGAGCGACGCGCCTAATGCCAAGAAGGCGGTCCAGGAGGCCGATGCCGCGCGCAAGGCGATCGCCAAGCGCAAGGCGGCCGATGCCGTGGCGCATGCCGAGGCCGCCGTCGCCAACGACCCGCAGAACGGCGACTATCGCGCGCTGCTCGGCCAGGCCTATCTGCTCTCGGGCCGCTTCGCCTCGGCGAACCAGGCGCTCGGCGACGCGCTGACGCTCAACCCGGGCAATGGCAGCGTCGCGCTCAACCTCGTCCTCGCCAAGATCGCCGGCGGCGACTGGGCGGGCGCGCGGGCAATGCTGCAGAGCCACCAGGATTCGATCCCCGCGAGCGACCGCGGCCTCGCCTTCGCGCTGGCCGGCGATCCCGTCACCGCGGTCCAGATCCTCGAGCCCGCCGCGCGCGCCGAGGATGCCAACGCCAAGACCCGCCAGAACCTGGCGCTGGCGCTCGCGCTGTCGGGGCGCTGGGCGGAGGCCAAGCAGGTCGCCTCGGTCGACGTCGCGCCGGACCAGGTCAACGATCGCATGCTCCAGTGGGTGAACTTCGCTCGCCCGACCAACGCCTATGACCAGGTCGCCGCGCTGCTCGGCGTGACGCCGGTGCAGGATGGCGGCCAGCCGCAACGCCTGGCGCTCGCGCAGCAGAACGTCATGCTCGCCGCCGCCGCGACCCAGCCGGTGCAGACCGTGCCGACGCAGGATCCGGTCGATACCTATATGCCGGGCGTGCCCGCGGGTGCGCAGGCGGCTGCCGCCGAGGCCGCGCCCGCCGTCGCGGCTGCCGCTGCCCCGGTCGAGGTCGCTGCGGCTGCCGAGGCCAATCCGGTTGCCGGCACCAATGCCGGGGTCGTGTTCGGCCCGCGCGCCGAAGTGGTGCAGGCGGTGCCCGTCGCCGCCGTCCGCGCGCCGGTGCCGGTCGCCGCCGTCGGTGCGCGTGCGCCGCGCGTCGCCATCGTCTCGGCCAAGCCGGCCAAGGGCAATTTCTACGTCCAGCTCGGCGCCTATGCGAACCCGGCGGTGGCAAAGGACGCCTGGGGCCGCTTCGGCAACCGCGTTCCCGCGCTTTCGGGCCAGACTCCGTATGGCGCCAAGGTCTCGACCAAGGCGGGCAATTTCTATCGCCTGTCGGTCGGCGGCTATGACCGCAGCGGCGCCGACGCGCTGTGCCGCCAGGTGAAGGCCGGCGGCCAGACCTGCTTCGTCCGCACCGGCGCCGGCGACGCGCTGGCGAGCTGGGTGAAGCCGGGCGTGCGCGTGGCTTCGCGCTAAGAGTTTCCCTCTCCCATCGGGAAAAGGAAAGGCCGGGGCGGCGACGCCCCGGCCTTTTTCGTCGTGGCGGCAAGGGCTTAGTCGAGCCCGGTCTTTCCCGGCGCCCAATAGGCCTTGGTGATCACGCGCGCCGGGGAGACGCCGTCGCGCTTGAGGGCGTGGCGCAGGCGCTGGACGGTGCCGGCCTTGCCCGCGAGGACGAAGGACGCGCCCGAGGCGACGAGATCGGGGAGGGCGGCCTCCATGCGGGCGAGATGCGCGTCGCCCGCGCTGCGCGGGTACAGCGCGATGTGCGCGAGGCCGAGCTGCTCGGCGGCCCGGCAGGTGCTTTCGGCATCATCGACTTCGAAATGGCTGGCGACGGCGCGCTCCTTGCGGGCGAGCGCATAGGCGAGGCCGATCGCGGTCTCGTCGCCGAACACCGCCAGCGGGCCGGGCAGGCGCCCGGCGTCGAGCGAGCCGCGCGGGCCGAGCAGGTCGCAGGCGTCGCCCGGGCGGGCACCGCGCACCCAGGCGCTGCCAGGACCCTCGCCATGCGCATAGCCGAGGATGCAGGTGCGCCCGGCCACGGCATTCCACTCGATCGGCGTGTAGGTGCGCGTCTGGAACGCCGAGCCCATCGACACCTGCAGCTTCTGCCCCGGGGTCCAGGTGATGCCGGCAAGGGCGGGGCCTTCGATCGTGATCAGGCGGAAGCGGTCGCTCAGCTCCTCATTGGCGATGATCGCGGCGGGCTTCATCAGCAGGCGGAGCAGCGCCTGGCTGATCCGGCCTGGCCTGGCCGCGGCGGGTCGTTCGGGGGAGTCGGGGGCGAGCATCAGGCGGCGATCCTTACGGTGAATTCGTTGCCGCGGCCCTCATCCACCGGGAGGGGCTGCGAGACATAGCCATTGGCCGGGTTGCGGACATAGTCCTGATAGGCGGGGTCGAAGGCGTTCTCGCCGAGGATCACCGCGCCGGGCGCGAGGTGCGGCTCGATCAGCTTGAGCACGGGGAGGTAGAGCGAGAAGGCGCCGTCGACGAGCAGCAGGTCGACCGGGCCGCCGGGATCGGCGAGGGTCTCCAGCGCATTGCCCTCGCGGATCTCGACCAGGTCGGCGAGGCCGGCGGCTTCGAGATGGGCGCGGGCGCGGGCGGCCTTGGCCGGTTCGATCTCGCTGCCGATCAGCATGCCGCCGCCATTGTCGCGCAGCGCAGCGGCGAGGTAGATCGCCGAGACGCCCATCGACGTGCCAAACTCGACGATCCGCTTCGCGTTGCGGGCGCGGGCCATCGCATAGAGGAAGCGGCCGAAGACCGGCGAGACGGCGAGGAAATTGCCGGCATAGCCACGATAGACCGCGGTCAGGTCGGCGCGCTCCTCGGCGAGGATATTGGCGACCAGCGCGTCGATATTGCCGTCCTGCGCCTCGACCTTGTCCATCATCGCGCGGAAATGCGCCTCGTCGGTGGCAGTGGCTTCGCGATGGAGCGTTTCGAGGAGGCCGGCTACCGGCGCGTCGGTCAATGTCGTCACTGTCTTCCCTTTCGTGCGGCCGCTCTCGACCGCGATGTTGCAAAGTGATAATCGCTCGCAACAACGGCGTCATTCCGAAGGTTGGACAGAATGTTATCCAAAACGGCCAGTTATCGCAGAAGGGCCTGGCCATGCCGATCCTGACCAGCAAGGCCGACAAGGAGAGCTGGCTCGATCCCGACGAGGTGCCGCGTCCGGTGGTGACCTATGGCGCGGCGATGACCGATGTCGGGGCGTTCGAGCTCGAGCCGCACCGGCATCGCAAGGGGCAGGTGCTGCTCGTCCATCGCGGAGCGCTGACCTGTGAGGTGGAAGGCGGGCTGTGGATCGTGCCGCCGCGCAGCGCGGTGTGGATCCCCGGCGATGCGCTGCACAGCATCAAGGCGACGGGGCGGCTGGAGGGGTACAATGCCTTCGTCGCGCCCGAGGTGGCGGCGAACCTGCCTATGACCTGCTGCGCGATCTCGGTGACGCCGCTGCTGCGCGAACTGCTCGTCCGCTGCGCGCATTTGCCGGTGCTCTATGAGGAGAGCGACGCGAACGGACGGATGGTGGCGGTGCTGCTCGACGAGCTGGCGCACGCCCAGGTCGAGGACCTCCATCTGCCGATGCCGAGTGATTCGCGGCTGCGCCGGATCGCCGAGGCGATGCTCGCCGCGCCGGCCGACCGGGGCACGCTGGATGTCTGGGCGAAGCGGGCAGGGCTGAGCGAGCGGACGCTGGCGCGGACGATCCTGCGTGAGACGGGGATGAGCTTCGGGCGCTGGCGCCAGCAGCTCGGCGTGATGCTGGCGGTGAAGTGGCTATCGGGCGGCAGCTCGATCCAGCAGGTGGCGGCGAAGCTGGGCTATGAGAGCGTGCCGAGCTTCGTGACGATGTTCCGCAAGGTGCTGGGCACCTCGCCGGGGCGCTACATGGCCGAGCGGCATTCCGCCGCGGGATTGACTCACTGATAACTGAGTGGTTATGAGAAATCATAGCCCAATGGTTATTTGAGAGGAGTGCCATGCTACGCCAGATCCACCGCTGGAGCGGTTTCGTGTTCAGCATCGCCGCGATCGTGAACATCGTCGCGGTGATCCTGAAGAGCAATGCGCAGTGGCTGGGGCTGCTCGCGGTGATTCCGCTGCTGGTGCTGCTGCCGACCGGGCTCTACATGTTCGCGCGGCCCTATCTGGCGAGGAACGCATGACCGAGAAGACGCCCTCCGAGCTGATCGACGAACGCATCGCGGCGCTGGGCGACTGGCGCGGCGAGACGCTCGCCCGGTTGCGCGCGATCATCCACGCGGCCGATCCGCAGGTGGAGGAGACGTGGAAGTGGCGCGGCGTGCCGGTGTTCGAGCATGCCGGGATTATCTGCACGGGCGAGACCTACAAGGCGGCGGTGAAGCTGACCTTTGCCAAGGGCGCGGCGCTGGCGGACCCGACCGGGCTGTTCAATTCGAGCCTCGAGGGAAATGTCCGCCGCGCGATCGATTTCGCGGAAGGCGCTGAGATCGACGCAGCGGCGCTGACGGCGCTGATCCAGGAGGCGGTGGCGGCGAATCTGGCGAAGCCGGCGCGGAAGAAATAGGGATTCACCCGGGCTTGCGGTCCGGCGCGTGGCGTGATGGGTTCAAAACGGCACAAGCGCGCGTTTTCGGCAGGATGCGCGCGGACATAGTGCTGATATCTGATCGACGCCGGCCCCGGCTGAAGGAAACCCGACCCCCCATGGAAATTGCGCATGAGATCGAACTGTGCCGGCGGGCGATCGCGATTGGCGAAGAACTGATTCGCGTCGCCGAGTCGGTCGGCCAGCCGCTGGCCGCCGTCCATATCGGAACCGGCATCGACATCCTCAGCGCGCATGTCGACCTGGCGGAAATGGTCAGCACGTCTCCAGATATGCGCGGAGCGATTGATCGCCTTTCGGAGTAAGGCGCATCAATGCCCGGCGCCGGTCATGCAGATCGGGGATCCGCTGCACCAGGCCGCGCTCCTCGAGCAGGCTGAGCCAGCGAAGCGCGGTGGTGGGCGGCGTGTTCGCGCCGATGCAGGCGCTGGTGACCGACACCTGCTTGCCCATCTCCCCGGCAATGAAGAGATCGAGCAGGATATCCCATGCGGGTTCGCCGAAGAGATCGGCATTGCCCTTGAAGAAATGCTCGCGCGAGCGCCGCAGGTCGTAGAGCGCCCGGGCGCGGTCCAGCGCGGAGATCCCGCCGCGGGCGATCGCGCGATCCAGATGCTCGGCCTGCAGCCCGTCGGGTTGCTCGCCCGCAACCAGGTCGCGCGCGGCACGAAACAGCGCGTCGTCTTCGTCTCGTTCAGGAGAGTCGGGCATTGCCGTCCTCCTCGATCTGGTCGGCGGGCGCTAGGCTCCGGCGCGCATCGGCGCATAGGAGGGTTCGGCCCATGACGGGTCGGCGCCGTTTGCCGAGACGCGGCGCAGATGGCGATAGGTCGCGAAGGCTAGCAGGATCAGGATCGGGTAGCTCGCTATGGCATGCGTCGCCGCATAGACGACCGGCTTGATCGACGGCGCCAGCCAGACCGATATGTGGCCGAACACGCCGAATCCCTGCATCGCGCTCATCCAGAGCGGCCAGAAGCGGTCCGCATGCAGCGCGAGCGCCACCAGCGCGACGAACATGCTGAGGTCCACCAGGAAGATCCCCGCATGGACCGAACCGAACACCCATGACTTGTCCGGCGCCACCAGCAGCGTGAACAGCGTGGCGAGCAGGATGATCACCGCGGCGATGCGCTCGGGCGCGCCGCCCTTCCACAGTGCATAGGCCGAGCTCCCGGCCAGGAGAAAGTAGAAGAGCATGACGTGCCACATGCCGACACCGGACCACGCGGGGTCCGGGCCGGTCAAGCCTCAACGAGAACATCAGCCGCGCGAAGCGGCAAGGCGGATTGCCGGCTCGCTCGGCGCGGAGCCGCTTTCGCCCGGGCAAAGATACTGGTCGCCGAAAGCGACGCTTTCCATCCCGAGCTCCTTCTGCACCTCGGCATAGCGGGCATGGGCCTGGACGACGTGCTGGCGCGCCTGGACCATCAGCTCGAAGGCCTTGGCGGCGTGGCGCAGGGCTTCCTGGTCGACGGACGCGGGCAGCTTCGCATGCGCCCTGGCGGCCATCATGGTCATCGGCAGGCGGCCGCCGCTGGCAATCGTCTCGTCAATCTGCCCCTCGAGCATGAGCAGGTCCGCGGCAATCATCTGGCCGGCTTCGATAATCTGTTGGCGCATAAATCCCCCTTCGCGCCGACGCATGCCGGCGCGTTTCGCTGTCAGTGGGTGAGAAAGGCTCTAGTGCGAGCCGCTATATCGGACGGCGAGCGCCAGATAGAGGCTCGCCGTGAGGATCAGCAGGGCGATGCCGGCGCCGATCCAGAACAGTCTTGCGGTACGGTCTAGGTCATTCCGCATTCTCCCCGGGGTAGGGAAGGGGAGCGAAGGCCAGAGCGATGCCGCGGGAGGGTGAACCGCCTCCATCGGCGCCGGAAGCTCCGGCAGGGTCGCGTCTCGGTCTTCGTCCGGCTTCCCGAACGAGGGGTTTGATGGACCGGCGCCGGTGCCTGCCGCCATTCCACCGGATTGACTACTCAACATTTGAGGGGGGCGGCCGCCTTCGTACGCGAGGAAGGCCCGGGCCGCCTCCATCCGATCCGACACCGCCAGCGTCGCCAGCGCGCCGCGGATATGCT
The DNA here is from genome assembly GCF_040049295.1 of Sphingomonas sp. KR3-1. Classification (NCBI taxonomy): domain Bacteria; kingdom Pseudomonadati; phylum Pseudomonadota; class Alphaproteobacteria; order Sphingomonadales; family Sphingomonadaceae; genus Sphingomonas; species Sphingomonas sp. KR3-1. The sequence continues at coordinate 279,983 of NZ_JBDZDQ010000001.1, read as the reverse complement.
CGTCCACCGTATGGCTCGAGATGCCGAGCTCGCGCGCGATCCGCTTCGAATTGGCCGGCGCAGCGACCAGGCGCAGGCATTCCTTCTGCCGCTCGGTGAGCCGATCAAATGCTGAGGAATCCATAGACTTGTGCGCCACCCTGCGGCGCAGATGCGCCAATGCATCCGCTTTAGCGGGGCTTGGCCGGCTCGTGAACCACCGGCGATGCGGTTCTATTCGATCTCGCGCCCGCCCTTGAACACGCGGTGGACCTTGCCCTGGACCGGCAGCCCGTCGAACGGGGTGTTGCCGGCGCGGGCCTTCAGCTTGGTGCTGTCGACGATCCACGGCGCCTCAGGATCGAACAGGATGACGTCGGCGGGCGTGCCGGGAGCGAGGGTGCCGGCGTAGAGGCCGAGGATGCGCGCCGGGTTGGCGGCCAGCAGTTCGAACAGGCGTTCCATGCCGAGCAGCTCCTCGCGGACCAGGCCGAGCGAGAGCGAGAGCAGGGTCTCGGCGCCCGACATGCCGTCCTCGGCATCGGTGAAGGGCAGGCGCTTGCCCTCGGGCCCGCGCGGGTCATGGCCCGAGGCGATCACGTCGATCGTGCCGTCGGCTAGCGCGGCGCGGACGGCCTGGCGGTCGGCATCGCTGCGCAGCGGCGGCGAGAGGCGGGCATAGGTGCGATAGTCGCTGAGGTCGATGTCCGAGAGCAGCCAGTGCGCGGGGGTGACGCCGCAGGTGACCTGCACGCCGCGACGCTTGGCCTGGCGGATCAGGTCGAGCCCCGCGGCGGTGGTGACCTGGCGGAAATGGAGGCGCGCGCCGGTATCCTCGGCGAGCATCGTGTCGCGCGCGATCGCCAGCGCCTCGGCGATGGCGGGCGCGGCGGGGAGGCCGAGCAGGGTGGCGGTGAGGCCTTCAGTCGCGACCGCATCGCCGGCGAGGCCGCCATCCTCGGCATGCGCGATCACGGTGAGGCCGCAGTCCTGCGCATAGGCGAGCACCTTGCGCATCACCCCGGCATCGGCGATCCAGCGGCGGCCGGTGGCGACGGCCTTGGCGCCGGCGCCGGCGTTGATCGCCATCTCGGCGAGGTCGCTGCCCTGAAGCCCGCGCGTGGCGGCGGCCAGCGGGTGGACCCACAGGTCCGGCTTCCCCATCAGCGCGGCGCGGCGGATGATGCCGGGATCGTCGAGGATCGGCGACTGATCGGGCATCAGCCCGACGCGGGTGATGCCGCCGGCGCGGCAGGCGGCGCGATCGACAGCGAACACGCCGAGATCGACGATGCCGGGGGCGAGGGTGAGGCCCTTGCCGTCGATCCGCTCGGCGCCGGGGGCGGGGGAGGCGATGGTCTCGCCGTCGAAGGCGAAATCGCCGGTGAAGCCGACGGGCTTGATGTTCTCAAAGATCTTCATTCTTCGTCACCCCCGCGAAAGCGGGGGCCCAGCTCCTTGGGGCACCGCCAAATACGACCGTTGTGAAGCGGGAAAGCAGAGGAACTGGGTCCCCGCTTTCGCCGGGATGACGGTAACATGTGCGTCATGCCCAGCCCTCCACGCCGCGCTCGGCTCGGGTCAGGACGTCGAGGCAGGCCATGCGGACCGCCACGCCCATCTCGACCTGCTCGGTGATCGCGCTGCGCTCGGGATGGTCGGCGACGGAGGAATCGATCTCGACGCCGCGGTTCATCGGGCCGGGGTGCATGACCAGCGCGTCGGGCTTGGCGCGGGCGAGCCGCTCGAGCGTGAGGCCGTAGCGGGCATGGAACTCGCGGCTGGAGGGGATGAAACCGCCGGCCATCCGCTCGTTCTGGACGCGGAGCATCATCACGACGTCGGCGCCCTCGAGCGCGGCGTCGAAATCGGTGTAGGGCGTGACGTAGAGCCCCTCGATCGCGGGCGGCATCAGTGTGGAGGGGGCGACGACGCGGACTTCCGCACCCAGGGAGGTCAGCGCCAGCATGTTCGAGCGGGCGACCCGGCTGTGAAGCAGGTCGCCGCAGATCACCACGCGCTGGCCGGCGACACTGCCGCGGCGGCGGCGGATGGTGAGCGCGTCGAGCAGTGCCTGGGTGGGGTGCTCGTGCCAGCCGTCGCCAGCGTTGAGCACCGGGCAATCGACCTTGTCGGCGATCAGCTGCACCGCGCCCGAGGCCATGTGGCGGATAACGATCACGTCGGCGCGCATCGCGTTCAAGGTGACCGCGGTGTCGATCAGCGTCTCGCCCTTCTTCACCGAGCTTTGCGCGGCGTGCATGTTGACCACGTCCGCGCCGAGCCGCTTGCCCGCGATCTCAAAGGAGAGGAGCGTGCGGGTGGAATTCTCGAAGAAGGCGTTGATCTGGGTGATGCCGTCGAGCCGGCGATCGTTGCGCGCGCGGCTGCGGTTCGCCTCGATCCATTGCTCGGCCTCGTCGAGCAGGAACATGATCTCGTGCGGCTGGAGCCCCGCAATGCCGGTGAGGTGCCGGTGCGGGAAGACGGCGCGGCCCTGTATCTGGGCTGCGGGGCGATGATCTGAGGCTTGCATTAAAGCCGTCGCCTAGACCTGCGGGAGCCGGGGCGCAAGGTTCAGAGATGCGGTTTGACGCCTATCCTGGGTCGCATGCTATTCCGGTGCCGATAGGGAGGGTGTCGCCATGCTCGGAGTCCTGCAGATACTCGGCGCGATCGGGGGGCTGGCGGCGCTCGGCTGGCGGCTGTTGGACGAACTCTCGGCCTATTTGCGCATCTCGCTCTCGGTGAGCGTCGAGAAGGGCTGGGTGCTGCTCGGCACGACGGTTGAGAACAAGGGTTTCCGCGACAAGCGGATTTCCAACGCGTTGCTGGTGATCGGCCCGGAGGATGAATCGCCGATCGCCACCGTGAATGCCTTGATCCAGCAGAACGGCGATCCGCGAAAATGCGCATATACCAACGACTTCGCGCGGATCGACCGGCACCTGGCTGAGGGAGACCGGATGGTGATCCCGCTGCCTTATTATTTCGGCGAGAATATCGCGGTGGCCGACGAGACGCTGAACTATACCGCGCCGGTTTCGACGGACGCGCTGGCGCCGAACCTGCCTTACGCGGTTCGCTTTTTCCTGTTCGGGCCGAACCGCCTGCATCGATCCACGCAGAACTGCTTTGTCGTGGTGCCGCCGGCGGAGCCGGGGCCCGCCGCCTGAGTCTCGCGACTGCCGCAAAACGTAGATAGGTGGAGGCCCGCTTAGCGTTTCGGGGGGAGCGTGGCGTGCAGGGGTGGTGGGCTTCCTTTGTCGGCTGGATGACGCGCGATCCGGCGTGGTGGGCGGCGTTTCAGGTCGGGGCGCTGTTCTTCGCGCTCGGGCTGGTGTGCGTGCTCGCGCTGCTGCCCTGGTGGCTCGCCCGGGTGGAACGGGCGCGCTGGCAGCCGATGCGGCGCATGCTCGCGCTGGCGGCGCTGCAGGCGCACCGCGATTGCGGGGAGAATGTCGTGGCGCTGTCGCGCGAATTCTTCCGGGAGAATGGCGCGGCGCCGCTCGAGCGGCTGATCCGGGCGCGGCGGGCGATCGAGCTGCAGGCGGCGGGTGCGGCGCGGTTCGCCCGGCTGGTGACGGTCTATGCGCCGGCGGGCGACAAGCGGCATGCGGCGCTGCTCGCCGATACCGCGGCGCTGGTCGGGCTGGCGGAGGACACGCTGGCGGGGCTGGCACGGCTCTATCTCGCGCAGGCGACCGTGCGGGTGGGAGCCAATGCCGTGCATGGCGACGACGCGCTGGGCTATGCGCCGGCACACCCCGTGTCGCTGGGGTTCGTTGCGGAGATGACGGCGCTGGCGGACGGGTTTGCCGAGGCGGCGGGCGCGCATCGTGGGCGAGTGGAGGCCGTGCTGGGCCGGCGGGCGCGGAAGCGTGCGCGGGCGGATCTAGAACGGATCGGCGCGGATGTCGCGATGCTCGGCGCGGACGTGCGGCGCTTCTGCGCGCGGCTTCAGCCGGTGGATGCCGATTGCACGACCTACAAGATGCGGGAGCGCGGCGAGCGGGTGGCGCGGACGCTCGACGGGCTGATCGCCCGGTTCGACCGGCGCTGGTGAAGCCTTCTCGTTCCCCGGCCTTTGCCGGGGAATCGCTAGCTCACATTCACCAGCGCGTCGATCGCCGCCTGGAGGATGTGGGCTGCGGCCATGTTGTCGATCATCTCGGCGCGGCGGGCGCGGCTGAAATCCTGCTCGATCAGCGTGCGCTCGACCGCGACGGTGGACCAGCGCTCGTCCCACAGCAGGATTGGCAGGCCGAGATCGTCCATGTTGCGGGCGAAGGCGCGGGTCGACTGGGTGCGTGGGCTGTCGGTGCCGTCGAGGTTGAGGGGGAGGCCGATGACGAGGCCCTTGACCTGCTGCGCGGTGATCAGCGCCTGGAGCGCGGCCTTGTCCTTGGAGAATTTGGTGCGGCGAACCAGCTCGGCGGGGCTGGCGAAGCTCCAGCCGGCGTCGCACAGCGCCGTGCCGATCGTCTTGGTGCCGACATCGAGGCCGATCAGGCGGCCGCCGGCGGGGAGCGTGGCGCGGAAGTCTGCGGATACGGTGGTGATCACGTGCTTCCTCTAGCCCCAATCTCCTTCCTTGCGAAAGTCGGGATCTCAGGCACGGAATATCGCGCGGCGCCACGGAATTGTACTGGCAAGCGAGGCGACGTGCTGCCTACACTTCCAATATTGTCGAATGACGCTCTCGCGGAGGATTCCTTATGATGGAAGCGCTTACCAACTATTTCCGGCAGAACGGCGACAAGACCGTGAAGGTAACCTTTCACGACGACGGCACCATTTCGGGAATGCTGACGGCGTTCGACGAGCGCGGCATCGCCTTGGAAGGGCAGCCCCCGGTCACCGGCCTGCGGCTTATACCCTGGACGGCCATCGCGATCCTCGACCTAGGCAAATAAGATATCGGCGGCGGATCTGAGCCTCAGAACGGCCAGAGCTTGCGCCTGGCCTTCAATCGCCGCTCGGCATCGGCGCGGACATTGGCCCAGAACAGGCTGTAGTCGAACACGTGATAGTTGTTGCCGGGCAGCACATAGGGGCCGAGGTCCGGTGGATTGGCGCCGATCAGCAGCACCCCGCGGCCATCGCAGCGGGCGGAGACGAGGTTCTTCTGGAGCACCGCGCTGGTCAGGTCCTTGCTCGGCATCAGCCCGCCGAGATTGGCCTCGGCGGACGCGCTGTCGTTCGGCTTGCCGGTGATCGGGTTGGTGCAGACCATCGGCGTGCCCTTGCGTGGCTGGCCGGTGAAGCCGCTGGTCTGGTCGAACGTGTCGAGGATCAGCGACGGATCGGCGGGCTCGGCGAAGCTCTGCCAGGAGAGGATGCAGCCGCTCTCGTCCGGGCCCGAGCAGGCGGGCAGGCCCATTCTGGGCAGGTCGGCGGTGATCGAGACGGGCCAGCCGACGACATAGGCCGCGACGACTCGCTTCGCCAGCGGCGTGCCGGCGACGCGCTCGGCGAGCAGGCGGGTGAGGTGGAGCGCGCCCTGGCTATGGCCGGCAAGGATGATCGGGCGGTTGCCGGCTTCCTTGAGGAACTGGTCGAACGCCGCTTCGACGTCGCGATAGGCGAAGTCGAGCGCCTGCTGGGCCTGGGTCTTGGAGGTGAGGAAGGCGCCGAAGGTCGCCTGGCGGTAGCGCGGCGCCCAGACCAGGCCGGTGGAGTTGAACGCGCTGGCCTGGCCGCGCAGGAACAGCTCGGCCCGGGCATTGGCGGCAGCGTCGTTCAGCGGCGCGTTCCACTGCGAGCGGTCGAGGAACGAGGTGGGGTGGATGAAGAACACCGCAGCCGGCGGATTGTCCGCGGGCTTGAAGCCGGCGGGCGTCCATAGCGCCGGGTTGCCGGGCTTGTCGGGCCGGGCGAGCCAGAGATCGGCCTTGCTATAGTCGCCGGGCGCGGACAGCTTCGCCACCTCGACGCCGGGCACCATTGCCTGGCGGAGCAGCTCGACGCCCCAGAGGCGATAGGCGAACATGGCAGCCGTTGCGAGCAAGATGAGTCCTACGACGACATAGAGGAACTTCCGGGCCAAGCCCATTCTCCATTGTGCAATGCAGCATAAAGCCGCTTTGTTGCAATCGCATTCCCGTGGGGCACGATTTCGCCCGATGCAACCGCGATTGCGGATCGGGCCATTCTGGTCGAGATGCGGCAGGTGTGGCTTGGCGACCCGCAGGGGCGGCCTTTCAAGCAACCGGTGCTTGAAGGCGGGAGGCGTGGCTGTTAGGCGCCTCCCATGTCCGTCGATACCGCAACCGTGAAGAAGGTGGCGAGCCTCGCTCGCATCGCGATCAGCGATGCCGATGCCGAGCGCCTCGCGCCCGAGCTCAACAACATCCTGGGCTGGATCGAGCAGCTCGGCGAGGTCGATACCTCGTCGGTCGAGCCGATGACCGCCGTGATCCCCAACAGCCTGCGCCTGCGCGAAGACGTGGTGACCGAAGGCGCCCAGCGCGACGCGGTGCTGCAGAACGCGCCGCAGGGCGAGCACGGCTTCTTCACCGTGCCGAAGGTGGTCGAATGAGCGACATTACCGATCTGGGCGTCGCGGCACTGCGCGACGGCATCCGCACGAGCAAGTTCTCGGCGCGCGAAGTGGCGGATGCGTTCATCGTCAAGGTGAGCCGCGCCAAGGCGCTCAACGCGTTCATCGTCGAGACCCCCGAGCACGCGATCGCCGCCGCCACCGCCGCGGACGAAGCCGTGGCGAAGGGCGAGACGCTCAAGCCGCTCGCCGGCGTGCCGCTCGGCATGAAGGACCTGTTCTGCACCAAGGGCGTGCAGACCACCGCGGCGAGCCACATCCTCGAGGGCTTCAAGCCGGTCTATGAATCGACCGTCTCGCAGAAGCTGTGGGATGCGGGCGCGGGCATGCTGGGCAAGCTCAACCTCGACCAGTTCGCGATGGGCTCGTCGAACGAGACCAGCTATTTCGGCAATGTGATCTCGCCCTGGCGGCGCGGCGGCGGCGACAATGCCCCGCTGGCCCCGGGCGGCTCGTCGGGCGGCAGCTCGGCGGCGATCTCGGCGCGGCTGGTGCCGGGCGCGACCGGCACCGATACCGGCGGCTCGATCCGCCAGCCCGCAGCGTTCACCGGCATCAGCGGCATCAAGCCGACCTATGGCCGCTGCTCGCGCTGGGGCGTGGTCGCCTTCGCCTCGAGCCTAGACCAGGCCGGGCCGATGGCGCGCGACGTGAAGGACTGCGCGATCCTGCTCGAGAATATGGCGGGCTTCGATGCGAAGGATTCGACTTCGCTCAACCTGCCCGTGCCGAAGTGGGAGGAGCTGCTCTCGGGCGACCTGCGCGGCAAGAAGATCGGCATTCCCAAGGAATATCGCCTCGACGGTACCCCCGCCGAGATCCTCGCGCTGTGGGACCGCGGCATCGAGTGGGTGAAGGATGCGGGCGCGGAGATCGTCGAGGTCTCGCTGCCGCACACCAAGTATGCGCTGCCGGCATATTACATCATCGCGCCGGCCGAGGCTTCGTCCAACCTCGCCCGTTATGACGGCGTGCGCTACGGCCTGCGCGAGCTGGCCGAGGGCCAGAACCTGCAGGGCATGTACGCGGCGACGCGCGCAGCCGGGTTCGGCGAGGAAGTGAAGCGCCGCATCCTGATCGGCACCTATGTGCTGTCGGCGGGCTTCTACGACGCCTATTTCACCCAGGCATCGAAGGTGCGCACGCTGATCGCGCGCGACTTCGAGAACGCGTTCGCGGTCTGCGACCTGCTGCTGACGCCGACGGCGCCGAGCGCGGCATTCGCGCTGGGCGACAAGTCGGCCGATCCGCTGGCGATGTACTTGAACGACGTGTTCACCGTGCCGAGCTCGCTGGCTGGCCTGCCTGCGATGAGCGTGCCGGGCGGACTGGACGCGGGCGGGCTGCCGCTCGGGCTGCAGATCATCGGCAGGCCGCTCGACGAGCAGGGCGTGCTCAATGCGGGCCTGGCGATCGAGCAGCGCGCCGGGTTCACGGCGCGGCCGGAGCAATGGTGGTGAGGGAATGATCCATTGGATCGACCTTCTGGGAAGCTTGGGCGACCTTTTAGGTAGCGCACGGCCTCCAAGGCGATCCGATGATCTTCCTGCCCGACGCCGAACCAAGTCCGTTGCCTCGCGACCCGAGCCGCGGATCAAGAACCGACTATTCAGACGTTCCGAGAGTGGACCAAAATGACTGACTCCACATACCGCATCCACGGCGAAACCGGCGAGTGGGAGGTCGTGATCGGCCTCGAAGTGCACGCGCAGATCACTTCCAACGCCAAGCTCTTCTCGGGCGCGGCCACCGAATTCGGCGCAGAGCCGAACAGCCAGGTCAGCCTGGTCGACGCCGCGATGCCGGGCATGCTGCCGGTGCCGAACCGCGAGTGCATCCGCCAGGCGGTGCGCACCGGCATGGCGATCGGCGCGGTGATCAACAAATGGTCGCGCTTCGACCGCAAGAATTACTTCTACGCCGATAATCCGCAGGGCTATCAGATCAGCCAGCTCTTCCACCCGCTGGTGGGCGAGGGGCAGATCGAGATCAGCCTGGACGACAAGGATCCCGAGGCCAACGTCAAGACGATCGGCATCGAGCGCATCCATGTCGAGCAGGACGCCGGCAAGATGATGCACGACCAGCATCCGTCGCGCTCGTACGTCGATCTCAACCGCGCCGGGGTGGCGCTGATGGAGATCGTCTCGAAGCCCGACATGCGCTCGCCGCAGGAAGCCGGTGCCTATTTCGCCAAGCTGCGCGCGATCCTGCGCTATGTCGGATCGTGCGACGGCAACATGGACCAGGGCTCGATGCGCGCCGACGTGAACGTCTCGGTCCGAAAGCCGGGCGCCGAGTTCGGCACGCGCACCGAGACCAAGAACGTCAACTCGGTCCGCTTCGTCATGCAGACGGTGGAGATCGAGGCGCGGCGCCAGGTCGAGGAGCTCGAAGCGGGCCGGCGGATCGTCCAGGAGACGCGGTTGTTCGATCCGGACAAGGGCGAGACCCGGTCGATGCGCTCGAAGGAAGATGCGCAGGACTATCGCTACTTCCCCGATCCCGACCTGCTGCCGCTCGAGCTGGAAGACGCGTTCCTCGAGGAATGCCGCGCCAGCCTGCCCGAGCTGCCCGACGCCAAGCGCCGCCGCTACGAGAGCGAGCTTGGGCTGAGCGCGTACAATGCCGCGACGCTGACCGCCGATGCGGACACCGCGCGCTGGTTCGAGGCTCTGCTCGCCGAGAGCGCGCGGGTGCAGAAGAAGGGCGAGAACGAAGTCGCGCGGGCGAGCGCCAACTGGCTGCTCTCCGACCTCTATGGCGGGCTCAACCGGCTGGGCAAGGGCCTGGACGAGAGCCCGGTGAGCCCGGAGGGCGGCGCCGAGCTGCTCGCGCTGGCGGCTGACGGCACGTTGTCCGGCCCGCTCGCCAAGCAGGTGTTCGAGATCATGCTCGAGACCGGCGAGCCGGCGGGCAAGATCGTCGAGGAGCGCGGGCTCAAGCAGACCAGCGACACTGGCGCGATCGAGGCGGTGATCGCCGAGATCCTCGCCAAGAATCCGGGCCAGCTCGAACAGTATCGCGGTGGCAAGGAAGCGCTGTTCGGCTTCTTCGTCGGCCAGACGATGAAGGCGATGGCCGGCAAGGCGAACCCGGCGGTGGTCAACGAGCTGCTGAAGAAGGCGCTGGCGGGCTAGATCCGCAGCGCTGCCGCGACCGAGAAGCCGGCGAGCGCGAGCAACAGCGCGAGGTTCCGGCGCGGTGCGCGCGACACGGTGGCGATGAGGTAGAAGGTCAGGCCACCGACGGCACCCGTCGCCGCGTAACCCGCGGCGACGCGCCACGCCTCGGGCGTCGGCTCGGACAAGGCGCCCACCACCGGGAGCAAAGCGCCGGTCAGCACACCGGCGGCCAGCGCGGTCCAGACGTTCTTCCGCTGGAAATACGCGGCGACGAGATAGAGCGGCAGCCCGATCACCGTGGCGATGAACCCGGTCACCACGAATATCGGGATGTAGATCATCGGCGTGGCGAAGGCGGGCGGGAAGACCGTTATCGTCAGCAGCAGCGCGGGCAGCGCCACCGACAAGAACAGCGCGAGGCAGCCGGGATTGTCGGCGGCAGGGGTGGCTTCCTCGCTCATGAATGCGCCTCGATTGCGTGCAGGCTTGCGCGCGCCGGCAGCGAGCCCGGCGTGCGCACATCCCAGGCCAGCCCCGCGCGTTCCAGCAGCCGGATGAAGACGAACCCCAGGTCGCTCTGGCCGGGATACAGCCCGATCCGCGCCGAGCCGGGAAAGGCGTGGTGGTTGTTGTGCCAGGCCTCGCCCATCGTGATCAGCCCAGCCCAGGAGACGTCATGCGCCTGCACGCCAGCATCGGCGACGATCCAGCTCTGCGGTCCGCGATTATGCGCGAGATGGCCGACCAGCCAATGGCCATGGACGCAGGCGAAGATCCGGGCACAGCCGCCCCAGACGACGAAGCCCCAGCCGCCGGCCCAGAAGAGCAGGGCGGCGATCGGCAGTTGCTGGAGCATCCAGCTTGCCTCGAGGAAGCGGTAGAACGGGTCGCGGCCGATGCGGCCCAGGTCGAAGCGCGGCGGGGCATCGAGCTCCAGCCGGCAATGGAGCTGCCACCAGGCGTCCTTCGCCATCGGATTGGCGTGACTGAGATAAGGGTGGCAATCGCTGCGGCGTTGGGCCCAGTCGCGCAGATCATGCGTGCGGATGATCGCCAGCGGGCCGCAAAGGCCCGCCTGCGCGCCGAACCAGACCAATACGCGCTCGAGCAAGAGCGCGCAGGCGAAGCTCTTGTGGATAAGCCGCCGGTGATAGCCGACCGAATGGCCGAGCAGCAGCGTCGCGCCGGTCGCAACTATGAACAGGGCGAGGGCGGCAGGCGTGAAGGTGAGGGGGCCCAGCGCCAATGTCGTCGCCATCATCCCGCCGTTCCAGAGCGACTGCGCCGGGGCCCAGCGCACGCGGCCCTTCACGGGGTCGGCGCCGGGCGTCTCGACGAGATGGTTCACTGCATGCGGATCGATCATGGTGCGACTCGCTAGGTAGTTAAGCAATTACCTAATTGCTCAATCGGGGCTGGCAGGCAATGAAGTAATTGCTTAAATAGCTTTTCATGCAACGCGTCTTCGAAGCCCTGTCGTCCACCGTCCGCCGCAAGATCCTGGCCTATCTCGCGCATGCCGAGCTGACCGCGGGCGAGATCGCCGCGCGGTTCGACATCTCCAAACCGGCGGTCTCGCAGCATCTCGCGGTGCTGGAGAATGCGGGGCTGGTCATCAGCGAGAAGCGCGGACAATATGTCCATTACCGGCTGGTGCGCGAGCATCTGGCCAATGTGCTGAACGACTATGTCCAGGAAGTCTGCCCGGTGTCGCGCCCGCTCAAGCGCGAAAGCGCACAATTGGGCGAGCAGGTCGAGGAGAAGGAATAGGATGCGCTGGATCGCCGTTTTTGTGCTGAGCCTGTTCGCTCTGCCCGCGCTCGCGCAGACCGCGCCGATGCCCGCGCCCGCTCCGAGCCCCGCCGTAGCGCTGCCCCGCGTCGCGCTCGCCACCACCGCGGGGACGATCACGATCGAAGTGGACAATGTCCACGCGCCGATCAGCGGCAACAACTTCCTGCGCTATGTCGACCAGAAGCGGCTCGACGGCATCACCTTCTACCGCGTCGCCAAGGTGCAGGATCATTGGGGTTTCGTGCAGTTCGGCGTGAACAACGTGCCGGGCAAGGTGCTGCCGCCGATCAAGCACGAGCCGACCACGCTGACCGGCATCAAGCACACCGATTTCACCGTCTCCACCCCGCGCCGCGCGCCGGGCACGGCGAGCGGGGACTTCACCATCGTGCTCGGCGACCAGACCTCGTTCGACGCGGATCCGAGCAAGCCGGGCGATAACCTTGGCTATGCCGCCTTCGCGCATGTGATCGACGGCAAGGACGTGGTGCTCAAGATCTTCGACGCGCCCAATTCGCCCACCGCCACGCTGCGCGGCTATTTCCAGGGCGAGATCCCCGCGGCGCCGGTGAAGATCCTCAGCGCGCGGCGGGTGAAGCCCTAGGCCGAGAGGCGCTTCGGCATCTGGAGATAGAGGTAGAGCGGGTCGAACTCGGCCAGCGATTCGAGGCCGGCGCGGTCGTGGATCGTCACCGTGCCGCTGCGGAACTCGGCGAGCCCGGCCTCGCGCAACTCGCGCAGCACGCGGTTCACGTGCACGCCGGTGAGGCCCAGACATTCGGCGAACTGGGTCTGGGTGATCGGCAGGCGGAAGCTCTTGCCCTCGGCGGCGCCGACCACGAGCAGGCGCGACTGGAGCTCGCAGAGCAGGTGGGCGGCGCGCTCGATGGCATTGCGCCGGCCGAGCGACACTTCCCATTCGCGGTGGATCGCCGCGTCGAGATTGGTCGAGAACCAGAAGGCGCGGGTGAGGTGCGGATACTTGTCCGTGATCTCGTCGATCTTCGCATGCGGCGCCCGCGCGATGCTGACCGGCGTGAGCGACAGCAGGTTGTGATCGAGATATTTGAGCGTGTAGCCGTGCAGGTCGGCGAAGTCGCCGGCGACATGGATGTGCGTGATCTGGCGCTGGCCGTCGCTCAGATCCTTGTAGCGCGCGAGCAGGCCGTCGAGCAGCAGGATCGAGCTGTTCAGCGGCTCGCCGCGGCGCACGATGACCTGCTCGGCAGGATAGTCGTACGGCCCCTGGACGAGGTCGCGAATGGCCTCCTCTTCCGACGCGCCGATTTCGCAGCGCAGCCGGAGCTTCCTGATATGTTTGTCGATCATGGGCGGCCAGGGTTACTGCTGGTCGGAGCCCTGGTTCTTCACCTCGCCTCCGGTCCCGCCGACGCCATCGGCCACGCCGGACGGCTCGAGTGGCGACCTGCCGTCACCGCCTTCGCCGCGCTTGACGGCGTCGGCGCGCGCTTCGACGACCTGCTCGAGATCGGAGCGCGGGTCCTTGCGATTGTCGTCGGTCATCTCGTGTCCTTTCCTGTCAGGCGATCGGCTGGCCCGGGCTGGGCACCGCGGGGGTGGCCGGCTCGGGGGCGGGCACGTCGATGTCCGGTGCCGGCGGATCGAACTCCGGCGGCGGGCTCGCCGGCTGGCCGGGCTGTGGCGCCGGTGGGGCTTCCGCAGGCGGCACGGTCGGCTGGACGGGCGGTTCGACGGGCACGTTCGATCTCCTTGTTTCGCTAGCTCAACGCCCTGGAACGCGATTGGGTTCAGTCGCGCCGGACGCCCTCCCGCCTTAAAGACTCCTGCGCCCTTGCGATGAGGCACCCGACTGCTATAGAGCCCGCCGACCGGCGGTGCCCTGTGCGGGCGTGGCGGAACTGGTAGACGCGCCAGATTTAGGTTCTGGTATCGAAAGGTGTGGGGGTTCGAGTCCCTTCGCCCGCACCAGCATCGCCGCTCGTTTGCCCGCGTCACCGGACGCCGCGACTCCTATTCTTGAAGTTTGGAAGCCGAAGAAAAATGCAGACTGTCGAGACGTTGAACGAGGGCCTGAAGCGCGCCTACACGTTGAAGATCACTGCCAAGGACATCGACAAGAAGGTCGATGCCGAGGTCAAGCGGGTCGCTCCGCAGGTGCGCATGCCGGGCTTCCGCCCGGGCAAGGTGCCGGCGAACCTGGTTCGCAAGATGCATGGCGAGGCGATCGCGCAGGACGCGCTGAACAACTCTATCCAGGAAGGCGTGCAGAAGCTGATCGCCGATCACAAGCTGCGCCCTGCGGTGTCGCCGTCGGTCAGCCTGGAAGGCGAATATGCGCCCGGCAAGGACGCAGAGGTCAAGGTCGAGCTCGAAGTGCTCCCCGACGTCCCGACGCCCGCGATCGACACGCTCAAGCTCGAGCGCCTGACCGTTCCGGTCAGCGACGACGAGGTCAACGAGCAGCTCAAGCAGCTCGCCGGCCAGCAGAAGGCGTTCACCGACGCCCCGGCCAAGCACAAGGCCGCCACCGGCGACCAGGTGGTGATGGACTTCGCCGGCTCGGTCGACGGCGTCGCGTTTGACGGCGGCACCGGCGAGGGCATGGCAGTCGAGATCGGCTCGGGCCGCCTGATCCCGGGCTTCGAGGACCAGCTCGTCGGCGTGAAGGCGGGCGACGAGAAGACGATCGACGTCACCTTCCCGGCCGATTACGGCGTGCCCGACCTGGCCGGCAAGCCCGCCCAGTTCGCGCTCAAGATCACCGCGGTGCAGACCGCCGGCGAGACCGAGATCAACGACGATTTCGCCAAGACGCTGGGCCTGCAGAGCCTCGAGCAGCTCACCGGCCTGCTCAAGGGCCAGCTCGAGCAGCAGCTCAATGGCCTGACCCGCACCTATATGAAGCGCAAGCTGCTCGACCAGCTGGCGGCCGGCCATGACTTCGAGGTTCCGCCCTCGATGGTCGACGCCGAGTTCGACCAGATCTGGCACCAGCTCCAGCACGAAGCCGAGCATGAGGCCGATCCGGCCGCGGCCAAGGCCGAGCTCGAAGCCGAGCGCGAAGACTATGTGAAGATCGCCGAGCGCCGCGTGCGCCTGGGCCTGCTCCTCTCGGAGATTGGCACCGCCAACGGCGTAGAGGTCAGCTCGCAGGAGATGAACCAGCTCATCGCCCAGGCGGCGGCGCAGTATTCGCCGAACGACCGCGAGCGCTTCTACCAGTATGTCCGCAACGAGCCGATGGCCGCCGCCCAGCTGCGCGCACCGCTGTTCGAGGACAAGGTGGTCGACTATCTGTTCGACAAGGCCGAGATCAGCGACCGCGAAGTGAGCCGTGACGAGCTGGAAGCCGCGATCGAGTCCGACGAGGGCTTCGACACCGGCACGCATCATCACGACCACGACAACCACAAGCCGCGCGCCAAGAAGGCGAAGACCGAGGACGGCGAGGCCAAGGCCGAGAAGAAGCCGGCCGCCAAGGCGAAGAAGGCCGAGAAGGCCGATGTCGAGCCGGCGGCTGCTGGCGACGAGCTCGTCGAGGCCGAGCCGGTGAAGAAGGCAGCGACCAAGAAGGCGCCGGCCAAGAAGGCCGAAGCCGAGACCGCGGAAGAGGCTCCGGCCAAGCCCGCGAAGAAGGCACCGGCGAAGAAGAAGGCCGACTGAGGCTTCTTCTCACCCGAGACATTCAAGGGCCCTCGCTCCAGCCGGAGCGGGGGCCTTTGCTTTTCAGGCGAAGACCTCGGCAACTTCCTCGGGCACCATCCGCGCCTGCGCGCGGGCGATCTGATGAATCATCGGGATCGCCAGCGCTGCCAGCCCGATGTCGGCAAGCGCCGTCAGGTCGATCAGGGCGACACTTGGGAAGCGCGCATTGGCCGAGGCGAGGATGTTGGCCGCCAGCCAGAAGGCCCACCAGGTGGAGACCAGTGGCGGCGTGATGGTGTATTCGGTCTCGCCATGGCTGGCATTCCACAGCTCGCGCATGCCTTGGAACGGCTTGAAGAGGTTGGCGATCGGCACCGCGAACCACCAGATGCGCGCACCCGGCGTGAATTCCAGATCCTGATAGCCGACGCGCAGCAGGTTGCTGCCCGCCCGGTAGATCCAGACGCTGAACAGGATGATCGTCGCGATCTTGAGCATCCACATGCTCGTATCGAACTGGTCCGCGATCGGCATCAGGCTCGTCGCGAAGAAGCTCGGAAAGAACTGCACCGTGACTGCCACGAACGGCATGTTGAGCGCGTCGATCACCACCATGATGGTAACAACCCAGGTCAACAGTTTGAGATTGCTGTGCCCCATCCTCGATTCCCCCTTGAGATCGGCAGGATGATGCGCAGCCGAAACGGTGGCGTCAAAGGCGAAAAGCTATCGAACCGTAACCAATTCGGCCCTATGGCAGGCGCATGAGCCAGCCGTCCGTCGCCGTCATCCTGCCCTGCTACAACGAAGAAGCCGCCATCGCGCAGACGATCGAGGCGTTCCGCACCGCGCTGCCGGGCGCGACCATCTATGTGTACGACAACAACAGCCGCGACCGGACGATCGAAGTCGCCCGCGCCGCCGGCGCCGTGGTCCGCAGCGAGCGGATGCAGGGCAAGGGCAATGTCGTGCGCCGGATGTTCGCCGATATCGAGGCCGACATCTATGTGATGGCAGACGGCGACGCGACCTATGACGCGGCCTCGGCGCCGGCGATGGTCGCGCGGGTGGCGGAAGAGGGGCTCGACATGATCGTCGGCACCCGCGTGCACGAGGAGGCCGAGGCCTATCGCCGCGGCCATGTGCTCGGCAACCGGCTGATGACCGGCATCCTCGCCAGCCTGTTCGGGCGCAGCTTCACCGACATCTTCTCGGGCTACCGCGTCTTCTCGCGCCGCTTCGTGAAGAGCTTCCCGGTGCTTTCCGCCGGGTTCGAGATCGAGACCGAGATCAGCGTCCATGCGCTCGAGCTCAAGATGCCCGTCGGCGAAGTGGAGACGCGCTATTTCGCCCGGCTCGAGGGCTCCGAATCGAAGCTCAACACCTATCGCGACGGCTGGCGCATCCTGAAGACGATCGCCGTGCTCTACCGGATCGAGCGGCCGATGCTGTTCTTCGGCTGGATCGCCGCGGTGTTCGCCGCGCTCGCCGTGGGGCTGAGCATCCCGCTGGCGCTGACCTGGGTGCATACCGGGCTGGTGCCGCGCTTCCCGACCGCGATCCTGGCGACCGGGCTGATGATCCTCGCCTTCCTCAACCTGTTCACCGGGCTGATCCTCGACACGGTGGTGCGCGGGCGGCGCGAGGTGCGCCGGCTCGCCTATCTGGCGCAACCGGGGCCGCTCAAGCCTTAACCAGTCCCAAATCGATCAGGCTGTGCGCCGTCGCGAGGATCGCTTCCTCGTTCGAGCGCGGCTGCCAGCCGAGCAGGCGGCGGGCCTTTTCGTTGCTGGCGTTGGACTGGATGCCGAGGCGGGGTGCCGCCTCGCGCGCCATCGGATTGAACAGCGCCATGATCCGCACGAGCCAGCTGGGCACGCGGCGGCGGGTGATCTTCGCGGCCGCCGGGCCGAGGCCGGCGCGCAGCACCTCGGCCATTTGCGGGATCGACATCGCCGGGCCGGCCACCGCCAGGAAGCGCTCGCCTGCGGCATCGGGATTGGTCATCGCCTCGACCTGGAGCCAGGCGACGTCGCGGACATCGACCACGCCGAACCACAGGTCGGGCAGCCCGGGCATCTGGCCCTCGAGCATCGACTTGACCAGCCAGATCGAGGTGGAGAGATCGTCGTTGAGTGCCGGCCCGAAGATGCCGACCGGATTGACCACCGCCAGCTCGAGCCCCTTGCCCTCGCCGGTGACGAAGTCCCAGGCGGCGCGCTCGGCAAGTGTCTTGGACTTCATATAGGGCTGGACGGCGGGGCCGTTCACATCGGTCCAGTCCGCCTCGGTATAGTCGGTGTGGCGCTGGCCCTGACCATAGCCGATCGCGGCGAAGCTGGAGGTGAGCACGACGCGCTTCACGCCCGCGGCATGCGCGGCGCGGAGCACCCTGAGCGTGCCTTCGCGGGCCGGGCGAATCAGCTCCTGCTCGTCCTTGGGCTGGTTGGGCGGGAAGGGGGAGGCGACATGCTGGACATAGTCGCAGCCCGCCACCGCCTCGGCCCAGCCGTCGTCCTTCTCCAGGTCGGCGGCGAAGAAGCGCAGCCGGCTGGTGTCGGCGCCGGCCCTTTCGAGCGTCGCGCGGACCTGGGGCTCGCGTGACAGGCTGCGTACGGTGGTGCGCACCTCATGCCCCGCCGCCAGCGTTTGGAGGAGGACGTGGCTGCCCACAAAGCCGGAGCCGCCGGTGACCAGGACGGTGTTTGTCATCGCGCGATCATGGGCCCGCGCCGCAGCGCCGGCAAGGTGGTGAAAAGGTCAGCGAACAGCCGGGCGGCGAGGAAGGCTAGCAGCGGCCAGACGACATAGCCATAGCGCGGGATCGGCAGGACGAGCGCGTAGGGCAGGCCGGCAAGCGCGAGGTAGAGCGCGAACAGCCCGTAGAAGCGCCGCCGCCGGACCAGGCCGATGGCGAGCCCGAGCAGGCCGAAGGCGGCGACGAGGCGGATCATCTCGATCCGCAGGTTGGGAAAGGCGCCCCAATTTGTCAGCGCGCCCTGCCAGCGATCGGGGAAATAGAATTGGCGATAATGGCGCAGCGCCAGCCGGGCGAAGTCGAGCGGGTGCGCGGCGATCCAGCCGCGGGTCTCGCGGCCGAGCGCCGCCGCATAGGCGACCTCACCACCCGCGGCGCGCAGCCGGGCCTGGACGGCGGGGTTGCGATAGGGATGGATCGCCTGCATCCGCGCCACGCCCTCGGCGCGGGGATCGGCGGGGTCGAGCGCCCCCGGGTAATTGGCCATCGCCATCTCGAGCCCGAGATTGTCGCGGAGCAGCACCGGGCTGCCCATCACCTGCGCGTTGCGCAGCACCCAGGGCGCGAGGACCAGCGCCAGCGCCGCCGCTGCAGTGGCGGCGAAGGCCAGCGCCTGGGGCAGGGGCAGGCGGCGCAGCGCGAGCCAGGCCCAGCAGGCATCGATCGCGAGGCCGGTGGTGGGGCTGACCAAGAAGGTCAGGGCAGAGAGTGCCGCCCCGATCAGCAGCGGTTGCGGGGCTATCGTCTCGCGCTGCTCGATCGTGACGATCAGCCACAGATTGGCGAGCGCGAGCAGGGTCGCCAGCCCGCCTTCCCAGACACGGAAGTCCGCGGCTTCCTGCACGATATGTCCGGGAAGCAGGCAGGCCAGCACCAGCCCGCCGACGATCGCGGCGGGCTGCCATCCGGCGCCGGCGAACAGTGCGCGGGCGAGCAGCCAGATCAGCGCGAGCTGGGCCAGCGTCCACAGGCTCAGCACCAGGCCCGCCCAGGCCGAATCGCCGAAGACATGCTGCACGGCGCCGGCGAGCACCACGCTGGCCGGCATCAGGTGCGCAGTGGGGCCGGTGCCGGGGCCGAAGGCGTCGGCGATCGTGCCGGTCCGCGCCAGGGCGGCCGCCGCGCCGCTCGCCTCGCCCAGGTCGAAGGGGGCGAGCAGACCGCGCACCAGCACCAGCCAGACGAGGCGCAGCGCCAGCCCGGCGAGGATCAGCCCCGCCGCCGCCTTGCGCGTCGCCTCCAGCGCGTCCCTGGCCTGCATTCCCGTGATGACACCCTCCCCGGAGCCGGTCGTAGCGGCGTAACCATAACCAAGGCTTGAACTCCGCACGTCAAGCGCCGATGTTGGTCGGGCCAAAACACCATAACGAGAAAATCATCCATGCATCCGCTTTCCGGTCAGATGACCATTGATCCCGTCACCGGCGGTCTCGTTCCCATCGTTATCGAGCAGTCGAGCCGCGGCGAGCGCAGCTTCGACATCTATTCGCGCCTGCTGCGCGAGCGCATCGTCTTCGTGACCGGCCCGGTCGAGGACCATATGGCCTCGCTGATCACCGCCCAGCTGCTCTTCCTCGAGTCCGAGAACCCGAAGAAGGACATCTGGATGTACATCAACTCGCCGGGTGGCGTGGTGACCGCCGGCATGGCGATCCACGACACCATGCAGTATATCCGTCCGCGCGTCGGCACGGTCTGCATCGGCCAGGCCGCCTCGATGGGCTCGTTCCTGCTCGCCTCGGGTGAGCCGGGCCTGCGCGTGGCGCTCACCAATGCCCGCATCATGCTCCACCAGCCCTCGGGCGGCGCGCAGGGCATGGCGTCGGACATCGAGATCCAGGCCCGCGAGATCCTGCGCATCCGTGCGCGGATGAACGCGCTCTATGCCAAGTATACCGGCCAGCCGATCGAGAAGATCGAGACGACGATGGACCGCGACAGCTTCTTCGAGGCCGAGGAAGCCAAGGCGTTCGGCGTGGTCGACGAGGTTTACGAGAAGCGGCCGACCCCGTCTGACGGCGAGGCTTCGGCAGCCTGATTGTCAGTAGGTGCTTAAGGAGTCTGGCGTAATAGCCAGATTCCGACTTTGCCGGAGTACCACCCGCGTGTAGGATGGCGGGTGGCGTAATGTGCGCGCGGCGCACCAAGGATGGATTGAATGACCAAGCTCAGCGGCGGTGACTCGAAGAGCACGCTCTATTGCTCGTTCTGCGGCAAGTCGCAGCACGAAGTACGCAAGCTCATCGCGGGCCCGACCGTGTTCATCTGCGACGAGTGCGTGGAGCTCTGCAACGACATCATTCGTGAAGAGACCAAGTCCGCGCTCGTCAGCAAGAAGGACGGCGGGGTCCCGACGCCGCAGGAAATCTGCGACGTCCTCGACGATTATGTGATCGGCCAGAAGCGTGCCAAGCGCGTGCTCTCGGTGGCGGTGCACAACCACTACAAGCGCCTGAACCACGGCGCCAAGGGTGCGGACGTCGAGCTTTCGAAGTCGAACATCCTGCTCGTCGGCCCCACCGGCTGCGGCAAGACGCTGCTGGCGCAGACGCTGGCGCGCATCCTCGACGTGCCGTTCACGATGGCCGATGCCACCACGCTCACCGAAGCCGGCTATGTCGGCGAGGACGTGGAGAACATCATCCTCAAGCTGCTCCAGGCCTCCGACTACAATGTCGAGCGGGCGCAGCGCGGCATCGTCTACATCGACGAGATCGACAAGATCAGCCGCAAGGCCGAGAACCCGTCGATCACCCGCGACGTGTCGGGCGAGGGCGTGCAGCAGGCGTTGCTCAAGCTGATGGAAGGCACCACCGCCAGCGTTCCGCCGCAGGGCGGCCGCAAGCATCCGCAGCAGGAATTCCTGCAGGTGGACACGACCAACATCCTGTTCATCTGCGGCGGCGCCTTTTCGGGCCTCGAGAAGATCATCGGTGACCGCCTGCAGGGCAAGTCGATCGGCTTCGGCGCGCATGTCGCCGCGCCGGATGAGCGCCGCACCGGCGAGATGCTCAAGCAGGTCGAGCCGGAGGATCTGCTCAAGTTCGGCCTGATCCCCGAGTTCGTCGGTCGTCTGCCGGTGATCGCTACGCTTGAGGACCTCGACGTCGAGGCGCTGATCAAGATCCTGACCGAGCCGAAGAACGCGCTTGTGAAGCAGTATCAGAAGCTGTTCGACATGGAGGGCGTGAAGCTCGGCTTCAACGACGATGCGCTGACGGCGGTCTCGAAGAAGGCGATCGAGCGCAAGACCGGCGCCCGCGGCCTCCGCTCGATCCTCGAGGGCATCCTGCTCGACACGATGTTCGACCTGCCGTCGATGGACGGGGTGGACGAGGTCGTGGTCGACAAGGACGTGGTCGGCGGCTCGAAGGAGCCGGTGCGCGTCTATGCCAAGAAGGAAAAGGCGGGCTGAGCGTAGCGCCTTAGCTTCGGCTGAAATCTGGAAGGCCCTTCCCGGAAGCGGGGAGGGCCTTCTGCTTTTGCGCCCTTGTCGTCATCCCCGCGAAGGCGGGAATCCGGGGTACCAAAAGCGGCGTCCTTCGCCACTCTGGATCCCCGCCTTCGCGGGGATGACGGAAGAAGGAGGATGATGCAGACTGCCCCCATGCGGCGGGGGCTGACCAGGACCGACAGACTCGCCGCCCGGCAGGCGCGGCGCCGGCATGTCCGCTTTCGCCACGCCTTCATTTGGCTGCTGGTCGGCGCAGTGGTCTATGGCGTGGCGCTGGCGTTCGCGATCCTGCTCTACCCAGACCCCAAGGACGTGCTGGCGCCGGTGATCGGGCCCAGCCTCTATCTGACGCCGCTGTTCGGGCTGCCCTATCTGTTCGCCAGCGTCCGGCAGCGCGGCTGGGTGCAGCGCGTCGTCTATTTTGCCGCGGTGCTGCCGCTCGCGCATGTCGTGGCGAACTACCTGGCCTGGCGGCACGCGCTGCTGAGCTTCTCGCTCGAGCCCGACCCCCAGGCCTATCTGCGCGACCTCGGCACCGGCGCGGTGGGCGGCTTCGCCGGCGGCGCGCTGGCGCTGGTGCTGCTGGTCCCACTGCGGCTGGTGCCGCTCGGCGCTGCCAACCGCACGATCATCGCGCTCGGCATCGTCGCGCTGACCGCGCTCGCCGCGCTCGGCATGGCGCAGGGGCTGATGTTCACCAACGCGCTAGACTATCCGCTCAGGTCGGCGCGCTTCGTCTTCTGGTTCGAGTGCATCCATCTGCCCTGGCAGGCCTGCCTGGCCTTCTTTCTCGCCTGGCTCATGCGGGTTGGGCGGCGGGACGTGGGCTGAGCCGCATCAGCGCGGTGTAGACGAGCAGCGCGATGCCCAGCCCGACGAACCACGCCCAGGTGTAGATCGCCATCCAGGCCGGGCCGACCGTGATCGCCTTGGGCGCGGCGGTGGCGAGGAAGCCGGGCAGATTGGGCAGCACGCCCGCGGCGAAGGCGGCGAGCGCCGCCGGGTTCCAGCCGCGGCGATAGCGATAGGCGCCGTCCGCGCGGTAGAGATCGTCCACCGCGAGCCGGGTGCGGCGGATCAGCCAGTAGTCGGCGATCAGGATCCCGGCGATCGGGCCGAGCAGCGCCGAATAGCCGGCCAGCCACACGAAGATATAGCCGCCGGAGGACTCGAGCAGCTTCCACGGCATGATCAGGACGGCGAGCGCGGCGGTGATCATCCCGCCGGTGCGATAGCTGATCCGCGCCGGCCACAGCGACGAGAAGTCATAAGCGGAAGAGACCAGGTTGGCGGCGATGTTGCACGAGATGGTGTCGATGCTGATCACGACCAGCCCGAGCAGCACCAGCGGCCCCTCGAACCGGCCGGAGAGCGCGACCGGATCCCAGATCGCCTCGCCATAGATGACGACGGTGGCGCTGGTGGTGATGACGCTGGCGAGCGCGATCAGCCCCATCATCGGTGGCAGGCCGATCGACTGGCCGATCAGCTGGTCCCGCTGCGAGCGCGCGAAGCGGGTGAAATCGGGGATGTTGAGCGCCAGCGTCGCCCAATAGCCGATCATCGCGGTAAGCGCCGGCCAGAACACGCTCCAGAACTGCCCCGCCCTGGCGCCGCCGGCCACGAAGGCGGAAGGCGCGTGGAAGATCGGGCCGAGTCCGCCCGCCGCGTCGATCGCCCACCAGACCAGCGCGATGCAGACGAGGATCTTCACCGGCGCGGTCCAGGTCTCCAGCCGGCGGATGGTAAGCAGGCCCTTGCGCACGAAGAAGAGCTGGAGCGTCCAGAAGGCGAGAAAGGCGGCAAGCTGGCCGATCCCGATGCCGAGCACGGGGAGCCGGCTTCCGCGCAGATCGACCTTCAGCAACACGCCGAGCAGCGTCAGCAATGCCTCGCCGCCGATCCAGGTCTGGATGCCGTACCAGCCACAGGCGACCAGCGCGCGGGCAAGCGCGGGCAGCCGCGCGCCGCTGGTGCCGAACGAGGCGCGGACGAGCACCGCATAGGGGATGCCGTGGCGGGCGCCGGCATGGCCGATCAGCAGCATCGGGATCAGCACGATGACGTTGCCGAGCAGCACGGTGAAGGCGGCCTGGCCGGCGGACATGCCCTGCTCGACCAGCCCGGCGGCGAGCATCCAGGCGGGCACCGCGACGATCATCCCGACCCAGAGCGCGGCATAGTGATACCAGGCCCAGCTGCGCTGCCCGGGCCCGGTCGGCGCGAGGTCCGGATTCCACAGGCTCTGGTCGGTCAATATGCGTCCCCCAAGATGCTTCCCCAAGCGGCTGGAATGTCGCGCGAACTTCGCTGCGCTGCAAGATCGACTTTTGTTGACGCGACTCAAGTTGAGGCGCACGCTTGGTGTATTAGCCGGATAGAGGAGGGTTCCTATGTCTGAAGCTGCAATCCTCGCGGACGAAGATCCCCGCGAGTATCACTCGTCGTTCAATCTTGCGCTCGATTCTGCCGCGGGCACGGCTTTCAAGTGGCTTGTCCTGGGGCATCTGCTCTTCATCGCGGGGTTGAGCGTACTCACCCTGGCGAATGTCGCCAATGCGGGGCTTTGGATCACGCCTTTGCTTACCTTGCCCCTGGTCTGGGCCGGGCGGAGCCACAAGCTGGTGATGAAGGTCGCGGTGCTGGTGATCGGCGTCACCTTCGCGCACTGGGCGGCGGTGCAACTGGCGGGGCAGGTCAACGCGATCGCCGATCCGATACGCTCGGGCCTGATCGGCGGCGGCGTGGGCGCCGGGCTCGCGCTGCTGCTGGTGCTGGTCACCGGGCTGGGCCGGCCGGGCATCGCCTCGGTGGTATTCGCGGTGTTCGGCACGGCGATGCTTGCCGGGCTCGGCGCGATGGTCGTCTACCTCTACATGACGACCGGATCGAGCAACGACGCGTTCCCGAGCAACTGGCTGCAGCTGCTCAAGATCTACACGCCGTGGCAGATCGGCTTCGGCTTCGTGCTGGCGAAACTGCTGCGGCCCGATGGCGGGATGCCGGAGGACTGAAGCCCTGCGTTCGACGGGGAGCTCACCATTGCACGTCGTTGCGATAGGTAGCCGGCAAGGGTGTGCCCTCGCTCGAGCGCGCCGCTACGAAACGTGCGCGTTGCGATAGCAGATCGCAGATGCGCTCATCGGTCGGGGCATCGCCGCTCGATTCGAGTGCCTGACAGCGCGTGGCCTGTCCTCGTGTGCCCACGTCCAATGCGAATCTCATGTGCCCCGATCCGCCGCTGAGCGACGCGCCGGCGAGCCACTTGGCGCGGTCGATCGGTGTCAGGCGGCGTGCCTTGGCGTTGCGGGCGAGTGCCTGGCGGCAAAGCGGGGCGAAGTCCGCAGGAATGGGCGATCCCGCTCGCGAGATGCAATCGACCAGGCGACCGCTTTTATCCGAGTAGAGCGCGATATCATCTGGGAGGCCCGTCCGGTCGAGCCACGGTTTTGGGGTTGGGATGTGGCCGGCGCGGGGGCAGTTTGGAACGAGAACAGCGTCGCTATCGAGAGCATCAGGATCAACGTCAATTTCCTCAGACCAGCCCGGGAACGAAGCGCTTCACGCGCGCCGCATAGGCGTCATAAGCGGTGCCGAACTGCGCGCGGAGGAGCTTTTCCTCGCGGCTGACGCGCATCCAGGTGCCGATCCAGTAGAGCGGCACTGCCAGGAGCAGGGCCCGCCAATGCCCGAGCGCCAGCGCCATCACCAGGATCCAGACGAACAGCGCGACATAGATCGGGTTGCGGACCAGCGCGAAAGGCCCCCAGGTAACGAGCTGGTGATCGTCCCGCGTGCGCGCCACGATCGCCCAGTTGCTTCCCATCGCCCGCGACGAGGCGAAGAACAGCCAGATCACGCCGACGATCGATCCCAGCACCAGCGCCGTCTCCCCGATCGCAAGCGCGTCGGGCGGGCCGATCACCAGGCGCAGCGGACCGAAGCCGACCAGGAGAAAGCCGAGCGCCTGCACGGCTACGCCGCGCATCGAGCTCGAATCGCGGCCCTGGGTCACTTCGCTGCCCGCCGGTCCGCGCCGGCTTCGCGCGATCAGCAGCACCGCGACCCAGACGAACAGGCTGCCGAACAGCGCGACGACCGCATAGATGCTGGTGGGCTCGGGATGGACCAGTGCGAGCATGCTCACCTCCGATATGCGTAGCGTTGATAGGCCTCGACCGCGGCCGAATATTTGAGGATGCGAGAGTCCGGATCGACGATCACATGCGCGTCCGCCGGCAGCTTCACCGTCGCGGTGCCGCCCGGCATGTCGATCTTCTTCACCTTGCCGTCGATCGAGACTTCCACCGGCAGCGGGAAGGGCTTGTCGCCCGCCGTCTTCCAGCGGAGCACCAGCGTGTCGCCCTGGCGATTCTCTGTCAGCTCGGGCAGCGGCGCCTGGTAGAGATAGACGTCGAAGAACCATTGCAGGTCCTTGCCCGACACCTGGTTCACGATCGTGATGAACTCGGGCGTGGTGGCGAAGCGCGGGGTGAAATTGCCGGGCTTGGGATCGGGGCGGCCATAGACAAGCCGGCGCGTCGCCTCGAAGAACTTGTCGTCGCCGATCAGGTTCCTGAGCGTGTGGAGCACCCAGGCGCCCTTGACGTAGATGTCCTGGCCGGGGCCGCCATTCTTCTCCTCATAGACCTGCTCCTCGGTGCGGATCTGGCCGGAGACGATCGGCGCGGTGTTGGTGATCGCGAGGCGGAAATCCTCCATCATGATCGCATAGCGGGCCTCGCCCTCGCGCCAGCGGCCATAGAGCGGCTGCATGTACTGGGCGAAGCCCTCGTGCAGCCAGTAATCGTCCCAGTTCTGCGCCGACATCTGGTTGCCGAACCATTCATGGCCGAGCTCGTGCTGGAAGATCTCGTCGAAGCCCGAGGGGTATTGCTTGTAGTTGTTGCCGTACGCGTTGATCGTCTGGTGCTCCATGCCGAGGTGCGGCGTCTCGGCGACGCCCACCTTCTCGTCGCCCCACGGATAGGGTCCGATCACGCTTTCGTAGAAATCGAGCGAGGGTGCGAATTCGGCGAACAGCTTCGCCGCCTTTTCGTCGCGACCGGGCAGGTACCAATATTGCATCGGGATCGTGTTGCCGAAGCGGCTCCTGTAGTCGGCCTGGAGCAGCTTGTAGGGCGCGATCTGCAGTGTCACCGAATAGGGATTGGGGCTGCGCGTGTGCCAGTTCCAGGTCGAGCGGCCATCGGGCAGCTCCTGCGTGCTGACCAGCCTGCCATTGCCCGCCACCTTCAGCCCCTTGGGCACGGTGATGTGCATGTCGACCACGTCCGGCTCACCGCGTGGGAAGTCGAGGCAGGGCCAGAACAGGTCGCAGCCATAGCCTTCGGCCGTGCTGGCGACCCAGGGCTCGCGGTCCGGCCCCGGGGTCTTGGCCCAGACCATGCCGTCGTCCCAGGGCGCGCGCACCGCGACGTGCGGCGTGCCGCCATAGCTGATCCGCACCACCGCCTTGCCGCCGGCCTTGAGCGGGCGGGGCAGGGTGACCATCAGCCGGCCCTCGGGATTGGCCCATTCCTTGGGCGTCAGCGGCTTGCCGTCGACGCTGACCGCCGTGACGGGCAGGTTCCGGTCGAGGTCGATCTGGAGGATCTTTTGCGGGATCGCGCTGCTGATCGTCAGCGTGCCGACGCCGGCGATGCGCTGGGTGCCGGGGAATACTTCGATCGCCAGATCGGCATGCTCGAGATGAAGCGCGGCGCGCTCGGGGCTGATCGGCCCGCCCGATGCCTGCGTGGTCGGCGTGATCGGCGGCTCGCCGGGCTTTACGGTCTGCGCGGCGGCAGGAGCGGTGGCGAGCGCCAGGGCCGATGCGGCGAGGAACAGCGAAGTGCGGATGGGAGCCTCCTTCAGGCGAAATGCTTTTGCGTCATGCTAACCGGAAATCGGGCGGCCCGGAACGGGTTCGGCGCGGGGCGAGTCGGGGAAATGTCGATTCGCGGCGTCGGCGGCCCATTCTGGCGCCTTACGCTACGTCATGCAGGGAAAACCGCTTGCTCGTGCCGCAATGGGAAGCAACACTCCACAGCCGATCCGCGTTCGATGATTGATGCGGGCTCCTCGACCCCCATATAATGGAGCTGAGGAGCCCTGTACGGGCCCAGGAGTATCCATGAAGCAGTCCTACCCCGTTCTTCCCCTTCGGGACATTGTC
Source organism: Sphingomonas sp. KR3-1 (assembly GCF_040049295.1). NCBI lineage: Bacteria > Pseudomonadati > Pseudomonadota > Alphaproteobacteria > Sphingomonadales > Sphingomonadaceae > Sphingomonas > Sphingomonas sp. KR3-1. The sequence goes on along the minus strand of NZ_JBDZDQ010000001.1, from coordinate 252,506 downwards.
GTCTTCCCGCACATGATCGTGCCGCTGTTCGTCGGCCGCGACAAGTCGGTTGCCGCCCTGGAAGCGGCGATGGCCGACGACAAGGAGATCTTCCTCGTCGCGCAGCTCGACCCGGCCGAGGACGATCCCGGCCGCGAAGACCTCTACGATACCGGCGTTTCCGCCGAAGTCCTCCAGCTGCTCAAGCTGCCCGACGGCACCGTGCGCGTGCTCGTCGCCGGCAAGGAGCGCGGCTCGCTGGTGACGATGGAGGAGGGCGGCGCCTTCCTGACCGCGACCGTCGCGCCGATCGACGACGATGCCGTCGAAGGCACCGAGATCCAGGCGCTGATGCGCTCGGTGGTCGATCAGTTCGAGAATTACGCCAAGCTCAACCGCAAGCTGCCGGCCGAGACCGCGGTGCAGCTCGCCGAGCTGGAAGACGCGTCGCGCCTTGCCGACGCGGTTGCCGCCAACATCGCGGTGAAGGTCGCCGAGAAGCAGTCGCTGCTCGTCGAGACCAATCCGATGAAGCGCCTCGAGATGGTGTTCGCCTTCATGGAGGGCGAGCTCGGCGTGCTGCAGGTCGAGAAGAAGATCCGCAGCCGCGTGAAGCGCCAGATGGAGAAGACGCAGCGCGAATATTACCTCAACGAGCAGCTCAAGGCGATCCAGCGCGAGCTGGGCAATGAGGGCGAGGAAGGCGATGGCGACGAGATCGCCGAGCTGACCCAGAAGATCGCCACGCTCAAGCTCTCGAAGGAAGCCCGCACCAAGGCGCAGGCCGAGCTCAAGAAGCTCAAGACCATGGCGCCGATGAGCGCCGAGGCCACGGTGGTGCGCAACTATCTCGACGTGCTGCTGGGCCTGCCCTGGGGCAAGAAGTCGAAGCTCAAGAAGGACATCGCCGAGGCGCAGGGCGTGCTCGACGAGGACCATTACGCGCTCGAGAAGGTCAAGGACCGGATCGTCGAGTATCTCGCGGTCCAGGCGCGCACCAACAAGCTGAAGGGGCCGATCCTGTGCCTCGTCGGCCCGCCGGGCGTCGGCAAGACCTCGCTGGGCAAGAGCATCGCCAAGGCGACCGGGCGCGAGTTCATCCGCCAGTCGCTGGGCGGCGTGCGCGACGAGGCCGAGATCCGCGGCCATCGCCGCACCTATATCGGCTCGCTGCCGGGCAAGATCGTGTCGAACCTGAAAAAGGCCGGCACCAGCAACCCGCTGTTCCTGCTCGACGAGATCGACAAGCTCGGCCAGGACTTCCGCGGCGATCCCGCCTCGGCGCTGCTCGAGGTGCTCGATCCGGAGCAGAACAACAAGTTCAACGACCATTATCTGGAGATCGACATCGATCTCTCGGACGTGATGTTCGTGTGCACGGCCAACTCGCTCAACCTGCCGCAGCCGCTGCTCGACCGCATGGAGATCATCCGGCTCGAAGGCTATACCGAGGACGAGAAGCTCGAGATTGCCAAGGGCCATCTGATCGCCAAGCAGATCGAGGCGCATGGGCTGAAGGACGGCGAGTTCGTCCTTACCGACGAGGGCCTGCGCCAGCTGATCCAGAAGTACACGCGCGAGGCCGGCGTCCGCACGCTCGAGCGCGAGATCGCGCGCCTCGCCCGCAAGGCGCTGCGCAAGATCCTCGAAGGCAAGGCGGAGAGCGTGACGATCACGCCCGAGAACCTCGCCGAATTCGCCGGCGTGCCGAAATACCGGCACGAGCTGGGCGAGGAGGAGAACCAGATCGGCGCGGTCACCGGGCTCGCCTGGACCGAGGTCGGCGGCGAGCTGCTGACCATCGAGAGCGTCACCGTGCCGGGCAAGGGCGCGATCAAGACGACCGGCAAGCTGGGTGACGTGATGAAGGAATCGGTCGAGGCCGCCTTCAGCTTCGTCAAGGCGCGCTCGCCCGCCTATGGGATCAAGCCGAGCCTGCTCCAGCGCAAGGACATCCATGTCCACCTGCCCGAGGGCGCGGTGCCCAAGGACGGCCCTTCGGCGGGCATCGGCCTGGTCACGGCGATCGTCTCGACGCTGACCGGCATCGCCGTGCGCAAGGACATCGCGATGACCGGCGAAGTGACGCTTCGTGGAAGGGTGCTGCCGATCGGCGGGCTGAAGGAGAAGCTGCTCGCGGCGATGCGCGGCGGCATCAAGACGGTGCTCATCCCCGACGAGAACCAGAAGGACCTGGCCGAGATCCCGCAGAATATCCGTGACGCTCTCGAGATCGTTCCGGTCAAGCATGTCGACGAAGTGCTGCGCCTGGCGCTCACCGAGCCGCTGGCGCCGATCGACTGGACCGAGCATGACGAACTGGCGGTGCAGCCGCCGGCGGCGGCGAGCGGTTTGGGAGACCCCCTGCATCATTGATGCAGGGCAAACCTAACCGTTCGGACACCGTAACCTTTTCGTCATGGCGAGCGAAAAGCAGGCTGAAAGGTTTTGACAGCGGTGGCGGGCCCGTGCTGACTTGATCGCTCGGGTCTGCGCCGCGACTCGCGTATTTCTGCGTAATTCTTGAGGGGGAAAGTCACGAAATGAACAAGCAAGAGCTGATCGGCCAGGTGGCCGACACCTCCGGGCTGGGGAAGGGCGATGCGAGCAAGGCCGTCGAGGCCGTGTTCGATGCCATCCAGGCCGCGCTCAAGAAGGGTGATGAGGTTCGCTTGGTCGGCTTTGGCACCTTTTCGGTCAGCAAGCGCAAGGCCTCGACCGGCCGCAACCCGCGCACCCGCGAGCCGATGACGATCAAGGCGTCGAACCAGCCCAAGTTCAAGGCCGGCAAGGGCCTCAAGGACGCGGTCAACTAAGCCGCTCCATTTGCGGGTTTTGGGGCTGGACAGCCGGAGCTGTGCCGCCTAAAGGCCCGCTTCCCATTTCGGCCGCATAGGTTCAACGACCTGGCCAATGGGCGCGTAGCTCAGTGGTAGAGCACACCCTTCACACGGGTGGGGTCGTAGGTTCAATCCCTACCGCGCCCACCATTCAAAAGCCCGTCGGTCCTGGGGACCGGCGGGCTTTTTGTTGCGCCTTCGGCCGAAGGCAGACAGCGCCTGCATCTTCCCTGCATCTGCTTCTGCCAAGTTCGTCAAAAGGGGAGGAGCATGGCCGCCTATCTGAGATCCGCGATTGCAATGGCATTGTCGGTGCAGCTGTCTGCATGTCTGGGCGATTCCGACATGTGCGCAAACGATGTGATCGCGCGGCGCGATGCACCGGGAGGCGGCTTGAGCGCGGTGATGTTCGAGCGCAGCTGCGGCGCAACCACCGGCTTCTCCACCCAGATCTCGATCCTGCGCCGGGGCGAAGTGCCGGTGGGGAAGGGCAATATATTCATCGCGGACGACGATCACGGCGCAGCGGCGCCGGGCGACTGGGGCGGGCCCTGGGCCGAGATGCAGTGGCTCGGCCCGGATCGCCTGCGCATCCGCTATGCTCCCAAGGCCCGGACCTTCCTGCGGCGCGAGGCGATGTCCGGAGTAAAGATAGTATACCGATAGGCGCCACGTTGCCCTTGTCCGGAGGTCTTTTTGTTTCCGCGTGTTTCCGAACCTTCCACGCGCACGTAAGGATATTGCGCGGCCACCGGTGTCGTGACACACCTTCCCCCGACGCGCCTAACCGTCTCGATAAAAACTCGGGGGACCTCCATTGAAGAAAATCCTGCTGCTCGCCACCGCCATGGCCGCGATCGCCGTGCCCGCGATCGGGTTCAGCCAGCAATCCTCGGCGCCCGTCGCCGCCGGTGCCGATGCCGGCGCCACGCGCTACGGCGCCTGGGGCTTCGACCTGACCGGCATGGACAAGAGCGTGAAGCCCGGCGACGACTGGTATCGCTTCGTCAACGGCGCCTGGAACGATCGCACCCAGATCCCGGCCGACCGCTCGTCCTTCGGCGCCTTCGCGGTGCTGCGCGACCTCTCCGAAGTGCGCATGCGCAGCCTGATCTCGGGCTATAGCGCCACGGACACCGCGCATCCGGACCGGATGAAGTCGGCGATCCTCTACAGCGGCTTCATGGACGAGGCGCTGGCCGAGAAGCTCGACGCGCAGCCGCTCGAGCAGCGGCTCGCGCCGGTCAAGGCGGCGGCGAGCAAGGACAACCTTGCGCGGCTGATGGGCGCCTCGGTCGGCGGCTTCGGCGGCAGCTTCTACGGCGTCGGCGTCAGCGACGACGCCAAGAACCCCAATGTCTATGCGCTCAGCCTGCGCCAGTCGGGCCTGGGCCTGGGCGACCGCGACCTCTATCTCGACGCCAAGTTCGCGCCGCAGGTGGCGCGCTACCAGCAATATGTCGCGCAGATGCTCGGCATGGCCGGCTGGGCCGATCCGGAAGCCACCGCCGCCAAGGTGGTCGCGATGGAGACCCAGATCGCCAAGGCGCACTGGACCCGCGTGCAGAGCCGCGACCGCGACAAGACCTACAACCCGACCAGCGTCGCCGAGCTCAAGGCCGCGGCCCCCGGCTTTGGCTGGGATGCATTCTGGGCGGCCGCGGGCCTGACCAAGGCGGACCGCGTGATCGTCTCGCAGAACACCGCGGTTCCGGCGATCGCCAAGGTCTTCGCCGATACCGACCTGGAGACGCTCAAGGCCTGGCAGGCCTTCCGCACCACCGACGATATCGCACCGCTGCTTTCGAAGCGCTTCGTCGATGCGCAGTTCGATTTCCGCTCGAAGTTCCTCAACGGCCAGCCGCAGCAGCGTGAGCGCTGGAAGCGCGGCGTCGGCTTTGTCGAGCGCGCGATCGGCGAAGGCGTGGGCCGCGACTATGTCGCGCTCTATTTCCCGCCGGCCTCCAAGGCGAAGATGGACTCGCTGGTGGCGAACCTGCGCGTCGCGCTCGCCGGGCGGATCAACAACCTCGCCTGGATGAGCCCGGAGACCAAGGCGCAGGCGCAGGAGAAGCTCAAGGGCTTCACCGTCAAGATCGGCTACCCGGACAAGTGGCGCGACTATAGCGCGCTCGAAGTGAAGCCGGGCGACCTGGTCGGCAATGCCGAGCGCGCCAGCCGCTTCGAATGGGATTTCCGCCGCAACCGGCTGGGCGGGCAGGTCGACAAGACGGAGTGGGGCATGACCCCGCAGACGGTGAACGCCTATTACAACTCGGTGAAGAACGAGATCGTCTTCCCGGCCGCGATCCTGCAGCCGCCCTTCTTCGATCCGCAGGCCGACGACGCGGTCAATTATGGCGGCATCGGCGGGGTGATCGGTCACGAGATCAGCCACGGCTTCGACGATCAGGGCCGCAAGTCCGACGGCAATGGCGTGCTGCGCGACTGGTGGACCGCGGAAGACGCCGCCAAGTTCGAGGCCCAGGCCTCGCGGCTCGGCGCGCAGTATGAGGCGTACAGCTTCGAGGGGCTGCCGGGCGTCCACATCAACGGCCGCGCCTCGATGGGCGAGAATATCGGCGACCTCGGCGGCGTGCTGATCTCGCTCGACGCCTATCACACCTCGCTCGGCGGCAAGAAGGCCAAGGTGATCGACGGCTATACCGGCGACCAGCGCTTCTTCCTCGGCTGGGGCCAGGTGTGGCGCACCCTGTTCCGCACCGAGGCACTGCGCCAGCAGCTGGTCAGCGATCCGCACTCGCCGGGCCAGATCCGCGCGATCAACCCGCTGCGCAACGTCGATGCCTGGTACGCCGCGTGGAAGATCACGCCCGACCAGAAGCAGTATGTCGCGCCGGCGGACCGCGTGCGCATCTGGTGAACTGATCGCCTTCGGGTAAGACAAGGCCCGCCGGTCTCGCGACCGGCGGGCCTTTTCATCTGGCGCTACATCCAGGCTGTTCCCCGGCGAAAGCCGGGGCCCGGTTTCGACGAATTTGGCAGGTGGGTGAACCTCTCGAACGAGGTTGCAACTGGGGCCCGGCTTTCGCCGGGGAACTGAATGTCGCTGATGCACCTGCACCTCCTCTGCACGCCGATTCCTCCGAAGCTTGGTTGGCCCATTCGCGCCTGGAAGCGCAGAGCGGTGCCACCCAAGCAGGAGGCAGTCATGGCAGCGCAGACCTATCCCGATCCCCGCACCGGCAAAGGCCTGCGGATCGCCGCGTGGAGCGCGGCAGCCGGGTTGCTGCTCCTGCCGGCGATCGCGATGCAGTTTACCCGCGAAGTCGTCTGGGGGCCGGTCGACTTCCTCGTCGCGGCGGTGCTGATCGGCGGCACGGGCCTGGTGTTCGAGCTGGCGATCCGCGCGCGCACCAGCGGGGCCTATCGCGCCGGCGTGGCGCTGGCGCTGTTCACGGCGTTCCTGACGATCTGGATCAACCTCGCGGTCGGCATGATCGGCGACGAGGGCAATCCGCTCAACCTGCTGTTCGGCGGGGTAGTCGCAGTGGCGGTGCTCGGCGGCTTCCTCGCGCGGTTCCAGCCGGTCGGCATGGCCTGGACGATGGCGGCGACTGCGCTGGTGCAGGCCGCCACCGTGATCCCCGCGCTGACCACGGAGCCGCGCACCGCCGGGCTGATCGCCGGCTTCGCGCTGCCCTGGCTGCTCTCCGCCGCCTTGTTCCGCGCCGCGCGGCGCGATTAAACCGTATCGATTATCAAGGCGGAACTCGAAATCCTCTTTTCCCCGGCGAAGGCCGGGGCCCAGACTTGAAAGTCACGCGCCTTGGCGCGTCTTCGCGTGCACTGCCTAGGCTGGGCCCGGCCTTCGCCGGGGAAAAGCGGGCCGAATGTCAGCACGATCTACTTCGCCCGGCCCGCCTTCTCGTCGGCCAGCCGCTCTGCGAGCGCCTGCTCGGAGCGCGCCGCATAGGCGCGGCACGCGCCGGGATCGAGATAGGGGTTGGGCCGCACGCCACGCGCGAGAGCTGCATATTTCTCGGGACCGCCTGAATTGTCCGGATGCGCGCTGAACAGGATGTCGCAGGGCATCGCGCGCACCCTGGCCTGGGTGGCGCGGAAGCTGGCCACCACCTCGGGATGGCTGGTGAAGCGATAGCCGTCCGCCGCGACCGGATTGAGGCTCGAGCCGAACACCAGCGTCTTGCAGGCACGACCCTCGCAGCTCCGCCAGGTCCAGCTCATGCTCCCCGGCGTATGCCCCGGCGTGGCGCGGGCGGTGACGGTGACGCCGCCCAGCCGGATCGCCGCGCCATCCTGCACCACCCGCACGCGGGAGACGGCAGGGAAGGGCTCGAGCCAGGCGACCTGGGGATCATCGGCGGGGCTGCGGCCGTTGCGCAGTGCCGCGGCGCCCCAGCTGCTCGCCACCACCGTCGCGCCGCTGTCGCGCGCGAGTGCCGCCAGCCCGCCGGCATGATCGAAATGCGGCTCGGTGCTGAGGATCAGCTTCACGTCCTGGATGCGGTAGCCGAGCTGCTGCAGGTGCGCCTCGACGTCGTGCACAGATTGCGGCACCGCGCCGTCGATCAGGATCAGCCCCTTGCCCGTGTCGATCAGGGCTACATTCATTCCCTTGAAGCCGACCAGATAGGTGTTGCTGTATACGCGGATCGGCGCCTGCGGACCGATCCATTTGGCGGCGGCCTCGGGCGCGATCGGGCGAGTGAGCGGGTCGTCCTGCTGGAGCCAGGGCAAGGTGAGGACGGCGGCGAGGAGCAGGATGGGTTTCAAGAGGCGTCTCCCGTTGTTGCCGCGAGATGGCCCGTCGGGGGCGCCCCGCACAAACCAGCATTTCTCGGAGGAGCCATTAGCGGGATTGATGGGTCGGGCGCGCATGCCTAAGCGCAGCTCGGGTATCGGGTGGGAGTAAGCGTAGCGTGCTGTGGGCAGTGGCGACGGTGGCGGCGGCGGGGTTTCAGGTCGGGCGCAACGCGCTCCAGCGCGGAATGATGTCGAACACCGGCCCCTGGGGCGCCACGCTCGTGCGCTTCCTGTTCGGCCTGCCGTTCTCGCTGGCCTTTACCGCGCTGACCTTCGCGCTCAGCCCGCAGCTCGACCCGCAGTTCGGCTGGGAATTCTGGTGGCCGGCGCTGACCGGCGCGCTGGCCCAGGTGATCGCCACCGCCGCGCTGCTGCTCGCGATGCACCATGCCGGCTTCGCGGTGGGCACGGCGCTCCAGCAAAGCTCGGTGCCGCTCGCCGCCACGGTGGGGCTGGTCGTGTTCGGTGACAATCTCTCCGCGCTCGGCTGGGTCGGTGTCGCGGTGACGACGTTCGGGCTCGCCGTGCTGGTCTGGCCCAGAAGGATCGAGGGGGCGCATCACCCGGTGCTCGGCGTCACCTATGGCGTGCTCTCGGGGCTGCTGTTCGGCTTCGCGCTCAATGCCTTTCGCCATGCCGGGCTGCGGCTCGAGCCGCATCATCCCTGGTTCTCGGCGATGGCCTGCGTCGCGATCGTCCAGGCAGTGCAGGCGGTCGGGCTCGGCCTCTATCTGGCGATCCGCGACCGTGCCGCGCTCGCCGCGGTGATCGCCGGGTGGCGCCAGTCGCTCGGGGCGGGGCTGTTCGGCGCGCTGGCGTCGTCGGGCTGGTTCCTGGCGCTCAACCTCGCCCCCGCCGCGGCGGTGCGCGCGCTGGGCGTGATCGAGATGCCGATCGCCGCCGCCGCCGGCCACCGGCTGTTCCGCGAGAAGCTCAGCCTGCGGCAAATGCTCGGCGTGATACTGATCACCGGCGGCGTGGCGATGACGGCGATGTATTGATCGGGTTCGTCACCCGGCGAAAGCCCGGGTCTCAGGCGATGGCGAAGGCAGGAGCCGCAAGAGATCCCGGCTTTCGCCGGGATGACGGCTTGGGGCTGGCGCACCACCTTATGCTTTGCCACTCTCCCGCCATGACCAAGCTCCGCAACCTGCTCGCCGCCGCGTTCCTGCTCGTCCCCGGCATCGCCGCCGCGCAGAAGGCGCCGGTGCTGCTGGTGCCCGACCGCGTGTTCACCGCGACCGACCGCGTCGAGCATCCCGGCTGGAAGGTCCTTGTCGCCGATGGCAGGATCGTCGCGGTCGGACCCGACGTCGCCGCCCCCGCCGGTGCCGAGATACGCGCGCTGCCCGGCACCACGCTGATCCCCGGCATGATCGACCTGCATGTCCACCTGTTCCTCCATCCGTACAACGAGACGAGCTGGAACGATCAGGTGATGAAGGAGCCGCTGGCGCTGCGCACCGCCCGCGCGGTGGCGCATGCGCGCGCGACGCTGATGGCCGGCTTCACCACCGTCCGCGACCTCGGCACCGAAGGGGCAGGGGACGCCGATGCCGGGCTCAAGGCGGCGATCCAGCAGGGCATCGTGCCCGGCCCGCGCCTGCTCATCGCCGATCGCGCGATGGTCGCCACCGGTGCCTATGGGCCCAAGGGCTATGCCTGGGACGTGCCGCAGGGCGCCGAGGAAGTGAGCGGCGAGGGGATCGTCGCCGCCGTCCGCCACCAGATCGCGCACGGGGCCGACTGGGTAAAATTCTACGCAGACTATCGCTGGGGCCCGGGCGAGCCGAGCCGCGCGACCTTTAGCCTCGACGAGCTGAAGGCCGGCGTCGCCGCTGCGCACGATGCCGGGCGCAAGGTCGCGGTGCACGCCAGCACGCCCGAGGGGATGCGCCGCGCGATCCTCGCCGGGGCGGACAGCATCGAGCATGGCAATGACGGCACCGCGGAGGTGTTCGCGCTGATGAAGGGGCATGGCGCGGCCTTCTGCCCGACGCTCGCCGCCACCGACGCGATCACCCGCTATGGCGGCTGGAACGGCAGCGCGCCCGAGCCCGAGGCGATCCGCGCCAAGCGGGCAAGCTATGCCGCCGCGCTCAAGTCCGGCGTGACGATGTGCGTCGGCGGCGATACCGGCGTGTTCGCCCACGGCGCCAATGCCCGCGAGATCGAGTTGATGGCCGGCTGGGGCATGGCGCCGGCGGAGGCGCTATGGACGGCGACCGCGGGCAATGCCGCCATATTGGGAATGTCCGACCGGATCGGCAGCATCGCGCCCGGCCGGATCGCCGATCTGGTTGCGGTGGCCGGCGATCCGCTCAAGGATTTGTCGGCGCTCGAAAATGTCCGGCTCGTGATGCAATCGGGCAACATCGTCACCACGCCATGAACCGTTTCGCGGCCGTAAGGTGACGCTGTAACAATCGCGTCACGCAACTGTCTCCGAAACGTCTTCGATTCCGCGCCAACGAGTCACATGTGCCGCCTAGCGCCGCCAATGCGGCCGACGGGGGAACAGCCGAGTCGATCCCGCACCGTAATTCGATGCAACCCGGTGCAACACCGGAACGGAGATCCTATGGCCAGCTTCAAACGCGTCAGCCTTATCATGATGACCACCATTGCGTGTGGCGCGCTTGCCGCGTGCGACGGCGCGAACGACATCGCCTCGCCGGGCACCGGCGGCAACGTCGTCATCAACAACCCGCCGGCCCCGACGCCGTCGCCCACGCCGACGCCGACCACCGCGCTGGTTTCGCCGGCCACCGGCTGCCCGACGATCGCCGATCCCAAGGGCCTGACCGACGCCGGCACGATCACCGGCCCGACCGGCACGTGGCGCGTCTGCACCCTGCCGAACAACATCGCGAAGAGCATCCAGCTCCCGAAGATCGCCGGCCTGGTCTACCAGATGAACGGCCGCGTGAACGTCGGCTGCGACAGCGGCTTCGGCCCGGCTGGCGCCGGCACCGTCGCCTCGCCGAACCTGCCGTACGCCAGCACCACCGTGGGCTGCACCGCGGCCAACGGCTTCACCCTGAACGGTGCTGGCCAGCTGACCGCGGACACCAACGTCACGCTGACGATCGATCCGGGCGTGATCGTGTTCGGCGGCACCGGCACCTCGTGGCTCGCCGTCAACCGCGGCAACAAGATCAACGCCGTGGGCACCGCGACCAACCCGATCATCTTCACCAGCCGTGACAACATCCTCGGCCTCAACAACGATCAGACGATCGGCCAGTGGGGCGGCGTAGTGCTGATGGGCCGCGCCAAGATCTCCGATTGCAACGGCGGCTCGACGGCTGCCGGCACCTGCGAGCGCGCGACCGAGGGCTCGGCCGATCCGGCCGTGTTCGGCGGCGCCGACGACACCTACAATGCGGGCAGCATGAAGTATGTCCAGATCCGCTACTCGGGCTATGTGCTCGGCGCGGACAAGGAGCTTCAGTCGCTCACCACCGAAGGCACCGGTTCGGGCACCACGCTCGAATATTTCCAGAGCCACAACAGCTCGGACGACGGCGCGGAGTTCTTCGGCGGCACCGTCAACTTCAAGCACTACATCTCGACGGGCGCCGATGACGACAGCCTCGACATCGACACCGGCCTCCAAGGCGCCTTCCAGTACCTGCTGCTGCTGCAGCGTCCGGGCCAGGGCGACGCGCTGATGGAGATCGACAGCGACGGCAACGAGACCGACACGCCGCGCCAGAAGACCGACATCGTCAACTTCACCGCGCTGCAGCCGAACGTCAGCGCCAACAACGAAGGCTCGGGCGACAAGGGCTCGATCCTGGTCCGCGGCAACTCGGACATCCGCTGGGCCAACGGCATCGTCGTGACGCCGAACAACGAGTGCCTGCGCATGAACGGCTCGGGCGGTACCCCGGCAACGCTGCTCGCGCGCGCCGTGGTGATGCAGTGCAACGCCACCAAGTACCTCGCGACCGGCAGCTTCAATCTCGGCAACGTCTCGACCAGCTTCGGTTCGGGCGCGAACGGCAACAACGACGCCTACACCCCGTCGCTGACCGCCCAGTTCGTCAACGGCGCGACCGAGACCGCGGTCACGGCCTTCGACGCCAAGACCTGGAACGCCTTCTTCGACACGACGACCTACATCGGCGCCGTCAAGGACGCGAACGACAACTGGTACAAGGGCTGGACCTGCAACTCGGGCTACGCCGCGTTCGACACGACGACCGCCGCGGGCCGCAACTGCCTGTCGCTGCCGACCGGCTAAGCAGCCTCGACTGAACCGGGGGCGGGGCGCGGCCATGCGGCGGCGCTCCGCCCCTCTCAGGATTTGATTTTGGGGGTTTCACATGACGAAGCCGATGGGGCTCGCCCGCCTGTTGCTATTCACTTCCGCGCTCGTCGCGCCGTCCATCGCCTGGGCGCAGGCGACCACGTCGGACACGGCCGGGGCACCTGCCACCGGCACCACTGCTGAAACCCAGGATCCTGCCGCGCAGCAGGAGGAGCCCGCTCCGGACGTCTCCGTTCCCGGCGAGATCGTCGTCACCGGCCGCCGCACCAACGTCACCCGCGACATGCCGCAGGTCGTCTCGGTGCTGTCGAGCGCCGACATCGCCCGCACCGGCGAAGGCGACATCGCCGGCGCGCTCAGCCGCGTCACCGGCCTTAGCGTCGTCGGCAACGGCTATGTCTATGTTCGCGGCCTCGGCGACCGCTATTCGCTCGCGCTGCTCAACGGTTCGCCGCTGCCCAGCCCCGAGCCGCTGAAGCGCGTCGTCCCGCTCGACATCTTCCCGACCAACGTCATTTCCTCGTCGCTCGTCCAGAAGAGCTACTCGGCCAATTATCCGGGCGAGTTCGGCGGCGGCGTGATCAACCTCACCACCAATTCGCTGCCCAAGGAAAGCTTCCTGACGGCGAGCGGCGGCGTGGGCGCCAATCTCGTGACGACCGGCCATTTCGGCTATGTCTATGCAGGCGGCGGCCAGGACTGGTCCGGCTATGACGACGGCACGCGCGACCTGCCGCCGGCGCTCGCCGCCTATTTCGCCAGCGGCGACCGGCTGAGCTCGGGCACCGTCGATGATCAGGCGATCGCGGGCCAGCTGGTGAATGCCAACAACTCGCTGCTCCAGCGCCAGAAGCGCATCGGCCCGAACTGGTCGGCGACGCTGACCGGCGGCACCAAATATGACGTGGGCGACGTTTCGCTCGGCCTGATCGCCACCGCCGGCTACAGCAGCAAGTGGACGACGCGCGACACGATCCAGCAGAACTCGCTGACCAGCGACCTGTCGGCGCTCGAGAACGACTTCGAGCGCGTCTCGACCGACAATCGCGTGATCGTCAACGGCCTGCTCGGCCTCGGCGTCGAGTTCGGCGACAACAAGCTGCGCTGGACCACGCTCGGCGTGCACGACACGATCAAGCGCGCCCGTCTGAGCCTTGGCCAGCGCCACGGCACCGACACCGATTTCATGCAGCAGGACACGGCCTGGTACGAACGCCAGCTGATCGACACCCAGTTCGTCGGCGAGTTCAAGCTCAGCCCCGACTGGAGCCTCGACCTGCGCGGCAGCTATGCCAACACCAAGCGCGATGCGCCGGACGAGTTCACCTATGAATATGTCCGCACCAATGCCGCGGCGGATCCCTATGGCGCCTATTTCGTCAACCGCCTCAACAACGGCAATGGCGGCGACGCGACGGTCAGCTACTCGAAGCTGAACGAGAATCTCTGGTCGGGCGGCGCGGACCTCACCTGGAAGCTCGATCCGAACCTGAGCCTCGCGGTGGGCTATGCCTATCTCAATACCGACCGTACCAGCTCGCGCCGCGACTTCCAGTTCACGGCACCGAGCACGCTGCCGGGCGGCGTGGCGATGCTGCGGCCCGACCTGCTGCTCGGCACCGCGATCATCAATTATTACAACATCGCGCTGATCGAGACCAACGAGGGCAATCCCGCCTTCGGCGCCACGCTCGACAACCACGCGGCCTATTTCCGCGAGAACTGGCAGATCACGCCCGAGCTTTCGCTCGACGCGGGCATCCGCTACGAGACCGCCAGGGAGACGGTGACTCCGATCCAGGTGTACAACACCGCCGGCTCGAGCACCGCGGCGACCAATCTCGACAATGACTATTGGCTGCCCAGCGCCACGCTGACCTGGCAGTTCCAGCCGAGCATGCAGGTCCGCGTGAGCGGTTCGAAGACGCTGGCCCGGCCGCAGTTCCGCGAGCTGATCTACCAGTTCTACTTCGATCCGGAGACCAACCGCCAGTATCGCGGCAACCCGCTGCTCCAGGACAGCGAGCTGCTCAACCTCGAAGCGCGCTACGAATGGTATATCGCGCTCGAACAGCGCTTCACGATCGCTGGCTTCTACAAGCGCATCGACAAGCCGATCGAGACGTTCATCACCGGGGACGCCTTCATCACCAGCTATGCCAATGCGCCGAAGGCCAACCTCTACGGCGCCGAAGTCGAGCTGAGCAAGAAGTGGCCGCTGTTCGGCGAGCGCAGCCTGATCGCGATCGCCAACTATACCTTCACCAAGTCGAAGCTGAAGGTCGACGCGGCGGACCGCGTGGCGGTCTATGCAATCTCGTCGACGCTGGCGACCGACTTCTTCAAGGACGGCTCGCCGCTCACCGGCCAGTCCGACCATCTGGTGAACTTCCAGCTGGGCATGGAGGACAAGGGCTCGCTCTCGCAGCAGACCCTGATCCTCTCCTATGCCAGCAAGCGCGTCACCAGCCGCGGCCTGGCCAATTCGGGCCAGCCCGACGTCTACGAATATCCGGGCTTCAACTTGGACTTCGTCGTGCGCCAGGGCGTGAAGGTGGCAGGGCAGCAACTCGACCTGAAGCTCGAGGCCCGCAACCTGACGAACCGCAAGTACAAGGAAACCCAGTCGAACGGGAAGAACACGGTGATCTACAACCGCTACAATCCCGGCGCGACGATCAACTTCTCGCTCTCGACCACCTTCTGATCGAGCGATGGCGACGGACAGGGAGCGGCCCGCGCGCGGTGCCGCTCCTTTTCGTTGATAGTTCTGTTGGACAGGCGGGTCAGCGCGCCGGGTAGACGTCGGCCTGACGGATCCAGCCGGAGATCGGCCTGGCGCCGCCAGTGAAGTCGACCTGCAGCCAGCCGTCACGCACTGCACGTATGCCGAGTCCGTCGCCGCGCACGACATAGGCCTTGCGCGGGGCCGGGGCGCCAGCGCGGTCGAAGAAATAGGCCTTGGGCGACTTCACCACGGCGATCGCGAGCCAGGGATGCGCGGCCGCCAGCGCGAACGCGGCCGGCTGTGTGTCGTCGGCGAAATGCTGGACGTTCCAGCATCCGCCATGCTCTTCGGCCAGCCGCACCGCGATGCCGCCATCCGTGTCCCGCGTCAGCGTTCCGGCGATCGCCTCGGCAGGCGTGGCGGGGAAATAGCTGCGGACCGGCGCTTGTCGCCCGCGCAACGTCCCGCTGAAATAGAAGATGCAGCTGAACTGCTGCCGGTCGCCGGTGAAGGACTGGAAATAGCCGGTGACGGTCCGCGTGGCGGGATCGAAGCCGATCAGCAACTCGCCGCCATAGTCGCCGGCCGCCAGATCCTGCGCCTGGGCCGCGGGAATGACAGCCAGGATCGCGAGCGCAGCAGCGGCGAGACTGCGTCTCACCACCCCCAGCGCCGCTCGCGATACCACTGGGTGACCACGTACTTCAGTCCGCCGCGGACCGGCATCGCGTGGTGGATGGTCGAGGGATTGGGCGTGCCGTCGGGGCGCAGGTTGTTCCAGGCGAGGATCTTGCCGGTCTCGGGCCGCACGATCTTGTCGATCGCCTTGAAACGGGTCGCGCCGCCGGCCTCGACGTCGTTGAGGTAGAGCATCACCGTCCAGGTGCGCTGCCCGGCGACGCCGCAATATTTCTCATAGTCGCGGCCCTGCGGCTCGAAATAGTCGGTGTGCGCCTTGAACTCCTGGCCGATCTCGTAGCGCTGGCCCTGCATCGGCTCGCCATGGTCGGGATCGAGCCCGGTGAACGCGGTCATCCGCCGCTTGAGCTCCATCACCACCGGATCGCGTGCGCTGAGATCGCAGGTCTCGCTGGTGCGGAAGGCATAGTCGTCATTGGCGTCGGCCACCGTCGAGGGGCGGCGCTCGGCGTCGATCTTGATGCGCAGCAGCTCGCACAGCTCGGGCTCGAGAAAGGCCTTGGCGATGAACATCTGCACCTTGGGGTGCGGCACCCGCTGCACGCCCGGCCAGCGCATGATGTGATCGACGATCGGTTCGGACGGATGGCCCGAGCCGAGATTGGGTAGGGTGGAAGCGGCACTCAGCATGGCCGCTTTCTGCCAAATGCCGCGCGCCGGCGCCAGTATGACGCGAAATAGTCACAAAAGCGCAAGCACGCTGTCATGTGAGATGCCTAGCGCGTGACGGTCCGGAAAAGGGGATCCGATGGAGGTCGACGCCGAAGTGCTGGTGCCGCGCGCGCAGGCGCAGCCCGTCGGCGGCGCTTTTGCCGAATCGGCTGCCGACGCGCTGGTCGCCGAGGCCCGTCGTCGCCGCGCCTCGCACATCCATCTCGAGACCGGCCCCGCCGGCTGCGTGATCCGCCTGCGCATCGCCGGCCAGCTCACCGAGCCGCGCCACCACCCCCTCGACGAGGCGCTCGCTGCAACGCTGCGTGCGGCACCCGGCGTGTCGGTGCTGGCGCTGGGGCAGGGGGAGCGGATCGTGCTGCGCCTCGACGGCGGCGAGCGGCGCGAGCGTGCGCTCGAGGCGATCGGGATGAGCCGCGGGCTGATCGATGCGCTGCTGCCGGCGCTGCGTCGCGGCGGGCTGGTGCTCGTCGCCGGGCCCGAGGGATCGGGCCGCAGCACCACGATCGCGACGCTGCTCGGCCATTTCGCCGGCTCGCCGCGCCACATCGCCGCGATCGGCACGCTGCCGGTGGACGGCGTCACCCGGATCGAGGGCCTTGCCGGCGCCGCCGCGGTCCGTGCCGCGCTCGAGCAGGATCCCGACGTGATCGCGCTCGACAGGCTCGACGGGCGCGAGGCCGCCGCTGCTGCGGCCGAGGCGGCGGAGGAGGGGCATCTCGTCCTCGCCGCGATCGACGCGCCCGACGCCGTTTCCGCGATCCGCCGCATGCGCGACTGGCGCGTCGAGCCCTTCCGCCTCGCGTCGACCATCGCCGCCACGCTCGCCCAGCGGCTCGTCCGCCGGCTGTGCCCCGATTGCCGCCGCCCGGTGCAGGCCAATGGCTCGGTCTCGGCGCTGCTCGGCTTCGATTCGGGCGCGATCGTCTATGCGCCGGTCGGCTGCGAGAGTTGCGAGGGCAGCGGCTTTGCCGGCCAGACCGGCGTGTTCGAGGCGATCGTCGCCGACGGCGCGATCCGCCGGCTGATCAACGACGGCGGCGACGAGGCGATCCTGGCGCGCCACGCCTTCCTGCGCGCGCCCAACCTCGGCTCGGCCGCCCGCGCGCTGGTTCGCGAGGGGCTCACCACGCCCGACGAGGCAGTGCGGATTTCGCGCGGATAAAAGCGGCTATTTTCTTCGGCAATTATCTTGCGCTTCGCATCGGCCCCCGCTAAGCGCGCCTTCTTCACGGCGGTTGTAGCTCAGTTGGTTAGAGCATCGGTTTGTGGTACCGAGGGTCGCGGGTTCAAGTCCCGTCATCCGCCCCATTTCTCCCCCTCGTGACCGCGCGCGGCACATAGACGTGCGGCACTCTCCGCAGGAATGTAGCGCGTGATCACCGACTGGGGCTTCCCCGATTTCGACGACCATGAAGGCGTCCATCTGTTCAGCGACCGCGAATCGGGCCTCAGCGCCATCATCGCAGTCCACTCCTCCAAGCTCGGCCCGGCGGCCGGCGGCGTGCGCTTCTGGCACTATGCCGATCACCGCGCCGCGATCACCGACGCGCTGCGCCTGTCGCGCGGCATGAGCTACAAGAACGCGATGGCCAACCTGCCGCTCGGCGGCGGCAAGGGCGTGATCCTGGCGAGCCAGCCGGGCGCGACCGTCACCACCGCGCAGCTCGAGGCGTTCGGCCGCGCGGTCGAATCGCTCGGCGGCAAATATGTCACCGCGGAAGATGTCGGCATGTCCGAGGAGCGGATGAAGGTCGTCGCGACCCAGACCCGCCACGTCTCGGGGCTTCCCGTGGCCGAAGGCGGCGCGGGCGGCGACCCGGGCCCGGTGACCGCGCGCGGCGTCTATCTCGGCGTGAAGGCGGCGGCGAAGCGCGGCCTCGGCGCGGAGACCATGCAGGGCGTGCGCGTCGCGATCCAGGGCGTCGGCTCGGTCGGCGGCGGCGTCGCCCGCCTGCTCGCCGCGGACGGCGCCAGGCTGGTGCTGGCCGACGTCAATGCCGAGCGCGCCAAGGCGCTCGCGGCGGAGCTGGGCGGCGAGGCCGTCGACGCCTCCGAGATCCTCGGCCTCGAGACCGACATCCTCAGCCCCAATGCGCTGGGTGCGATCTTCACCGAGCAGAGCATCGCCGCGCTCAAGACCAATATCATCGCCGGCGGCGCCAACAACCAGCTCGCCACCCGCGCGGACGGCCAGCGTCTCCACGACCGCGGCATCCTCTACGCGCCCGATTACGTGATCAACGCGGGCGGGATCATCAATGTCGGCCTCGAATATCTGGGGCAGGGCAACATGGCCGAGGTCCAGGCACGCGTCGACAAGATCCCCGAGCGCCTGATCGAAGTGTGGGACGAAAGCGCCCGCACCGGCGATCCCCAGAGCGAAGTCGCCGACCGCATCGCGCAAAGGCTGATCGGGCGGGGGTGACGACCCGATTCCCCTCCCTGCAAGGGAGGGGCTAGGGGTGGTGAGAAAAGGTCGGGCTCGATGCCCGGCCTTTTCTTTTAGGTGGTGGTCGGGCTCGCTGCGCTCGCAACCCACCCCCGACCCCTCCCTTGCAGGGAGGGGTGAAGAAGGCCTCCCCGCAGGCTTGCACCAGGCCCGCCCCGCCAATAGCGTCGCGCATCCTCCTCGCATCCCCCGGAGTCCCATGCGCCACCTTCTCCTCGCTACCGCCGCCCTGCTCGTCGCCGCACCGGCCGCCGCCCAGTCGGTCGATCCCGCCACCGGCGGCGCGCTGGTCGCAGAGGGCACCGACCATTCGGAGGTGATGACCACCGCCGAATATCTCGCCGACGTCATCGGCCCGCGCATGACCAATTCGCCGGCGATGCGTACCGCCGAGCAATGGACGCAGGACAAGTTCCGCGGCTGGGGCCTGGTCGATGTCCACAAGGAAGGCTTCGACTTCGGCCGCGGCTGGTGGATCGAGAAGTCGAGCGTGCGCATGGTCGCGCCACGCCCGGTCCAGCTCACCGCGATCCCGATCGCCTGGACGCCTGCCACCAACGGCGTCGTGACCGCGCCGGTGATCGTCGCGCCGATGAAGAGCGCCGGCGATTTCGCGCAGTGGAAGGGCAAGCTCGCCGGCAAGGTCGTGCTGGTCTCCGCGCCCGGCACCGGCTCGGAGCCGAACGAGCCCGATTTCCAGCGCCTCAGCGACGCCGATCTCGCCAAGCTCGACGTCTATCAGGAACCGACCTGGGACCCGGCCAACCAGCGGCAGACGCTCGCCCGCGCCGGCTTCGAGCGCGCGCTCGCCCAGTTCCTCGCCGAGGAAGGCGCGGTCGCCTATGTCACGCGCTCGCGCAACGACGGCAAGCTGGTCCACGGCGAAGGCTATCTCCACCATGTCGGCGAGACGCCCAAGGTGCCCGGCGTCGAGATGGCGGCGGAGGATTATCGCCGCCTCGTCCGCCTGGCCTGGACGGGCAAGGCGCCGACGCTCGAGATCGAGAACAACGTCCATTTCGACGACAGCGACCCCAAGGCCTACAACATCATCGCCGACATCAAGGGCAGCGATCCCAGGGCCGGCTATGTGATGGCCGGCGCGCATCTCGACAGCTGGGTGGCGGGCGACGGCGCCGCCGACAATGGCGCGGGCAGCGCGATGGTGATGGAGGCGGCGCGGATCATCGCCGCCAGCGGGATCAAGCCGAAGCGCACGATCCGCTTCGCGCTCTGGGCGGGCGAGGAACAGAGCCTCTACGGCTCGATCGCCTATATCGAGCAGCACCTCGCCAAGCGCCCGGCCTGGGATCACGTGCCGAGCGCCGACGAATTCTACTACAGCTGGGCCACGCGCTTCCCGATCACGCCGCTGCCCGGCCACAAGGACCTCGCCGCCTATTTCAACATCGACAATGGCTCGGGCAAGATCCGCGGCATCTATGCCGAGAACAACATGGCGGTCGTGCCGATCTTCCGCGACTGGCTCGCCCCGTTCGCCTCGATGGGCGCATCGACCGTGGCGATCCAGAAGACCGAGGGCACCGATCACCAGTTCATGCAGTCGGTCGGCATCCCGGCCTTCCAGTTCATCCAGGACCCGCTCGATTACGAGAGCCGCGTGCACCACACCCAGCTCGACACCTATGATCACCTGAAGGCGGCGGACATGCGCCAGGCCTCGATCATCCTGGCCGCCTTCCTGCTCGACGCCGCCAACGCCAGGGACCCGCTGCCCCGCCTGCCGATCCCGACCGCGCCGGCGGTGACCGATCCGTTCACGGGTCCGGCGAAGGAAAAGTAAGTCGGAGCAATTCCCCTCCCTTGCAGGGAGGGGAGCGCGAAGGCCGCGCCCTCCAACGAGCCCCGGCGCATCCCCCAACCGAGGGCGATTTTCCCGCCGCCCTGCGAAAAAATCCCGCCGCATGTCACATCCGGCGCGGCTGTCTCGTCATGTCTGCGTCCAACCCAAGGAGATGCAGCATGAACCCCCGTCTCGACCTCTTCCACGCCGCGCCCGCCCCGATGAAGGCCTGGTACGACATGTCGCTCAAGATCGCCCCCACGCTCGAGCACAGCCTGCTCGAGCTGGTGAAGATCCGCGCCTCGCAGATCAACGGCTGCGCCAATTGCCTCAACATGCACACCGCCGATGCGCGCAAGGCCGGCGAGACCGAGCAGCGCATCTATCTGCTCAGCGCCTGGCATGAGGCGCCCTGCTATACCCCGCGCGAGCGCGCCGCGCTGGCCTGGACCGATGCTCTGACTCTGGTATCCACGGCCCGCGCGCCCGAGGCGCTATATGCCGAGCTCGCCTTCGAGTTCAGCGAGGAGGAGCAGGTGGAGCTCACGCTCATGATCAACACGATCAACGGCTGGAACCGCCTCGCGGTGGCGTTCAACCTGTTCTACGAGGCCAAGCCGGCGGTGGCCGCGGCATGACCGGCACGGACGCAGCGGCGAGCTTCGATCCGCTGCGTCCGCGGCTGGCGCGCATCGCCTATCGCATGCTCGGCTCGGTCGCGGATGCGGAGGACGTGGTGCAGGATGCCTTCCTGCGCTGGCTCGATGCCGACCGCGGCCAGGTCCGCGAGCCCGAGGCGTTCCTGCGCCGGGTGGTGACGCGCCTGTGCCTCGACCAGCTCAAGTCCGCCCGCGCCCGGCGCGAGACCTATGTCGGCCCCTGGCTGCCCGAGCCGCTGGTCGAGGAGGAGGAGGAGGAGGATGTGGAGGACGTCACCTTGCCGCTGATGATGGCGCTCGAACGGCTTTCGCCGCTCGAACGTGCCGCCTTCCTGCTCCACGACGTGTTCGGCGTGCCCTTCGAGGAAGTCGCCGATACGATCGGCCGCGACTCCGCCGCCACGCGCCAGCTTGCCAGCCGCGCCCGCACCCATGTCCGCGCCGCGCGCCCGCGCTACGCGATGCCGAAGGAGAAGGGGCTGGAGATCGTCGCCGCCTTCTTCGCCGCGTCGCGCAGCGGCGACATGACCGCGTTCCGCAGCCTGCTCGCCGATGATGTCACCACCTGGTCCGATGGCGGCGGCAAGGTCCATGCCGGCCTGCGCCCGATCGTCGGCGTGGACGACAACATGAAGCTCTACACCTCGCTCGCGCGCTTCTTCGCCAAGGAACAGTCGCGGATCGTGCGCTACGGGATGATCAACGGGCTGCCGGGCTTTGTCTCGGTCGAGCCGGGCGGCGTGCTGCAGACCACCGCGCTGGCGATCGAGGACGGGCGGATCGTCGGGATCTACGTCACCCGCAATCCCGAGAAGCTCGGGCATCTGGGGGCGGTGCATTAACTCTCGCGGTTAGGGCGTCGGAAACGCCGGGCTCGCCTATGATAGCAGCATGCGCGCCGCTCCGCTTGTCCTCGTCCTTCTCGCGATGGCCGGTTGCAACCGGGGCGGCGGCAACACCACCGACGCGATCGTCGGCCATCGCTGGGCGCGCACGCTGGCGGAGTGCGGCGACACCTATCTCGATTTCTCGCGCAACATGATCGACTTCGTCCGCGACGGGCGGCCGGTCAATTCGCTGTCGGTGCTGCGGATCACCAGCGACGGGGACGAGGTCACCTTCGTCATCGCGGGCGCGGGCGCCGCCTCGGATGCCGCGATGGTGTTCCGGGTCGAGGGCGACAGCCTCGCGCTCGTCCGCCAGGGCGCGCTGGACGGGCGCCAGCAGCTCGCCCTGGGCATGAAGGGCAATCGCAGCTTCGTCATGCGCCGCTGCCCGTCCGCATATTGAGCACTGCGCCGCGTTAACGCTGGTCGTTATGCCGCCGCAAAGCGATGCGCCTGCACAAGGCGCGCATGAAGCTTTGCCTTATTGCCCTTTGCGGGCTCGCGCTCGCCGGCTGCAAGCCGGACAACAGCAAGGCCGCCGCCGAGATCGTCGACCATCGCTGGGCAAAGGCGCTGTCCGACTGCGGCACCAACCATGTCGAATTCCTGCCGGCGCAGATCAACTATGTCGTGAACGGCAAGCCGGACGAGCCGTTGCCGATCCGGCGCCTCGACACCTGGTCGTCCGATCCGGGCGCGGTGATGTTCGTGGTCAAGGTGAGCAAAGAACTAGCAGCCAAGGTAGGCACCCCGGACGACACTTCGGATGCAGCGTTCGTCTTCGAGATCCAGAACGGCCGCCTTAACCTGGTGGGCGAGGGCGGGCCGGATTCGATCCTGCCCGTGAAGCCCGGCGATGCGGGCTACAAGCGCTACGGGCTGCTGCGCTGCCCGGACTGACGGCTTGCAATGTAGGATTTCGTCTGTTTCGCTTTTCAGGCCGGGGCCTGCGCCGGCCGCTCTTTGATCGGTAGGAAATATAGGACCGGTGCCGAGCACATATGTTGCGCAAAGCGCCGATTTGGTCCTGGCGCCCGCTGCCATTGGTGCGGCCTTCGTGACTTTCCGGCGTCGCCGACCCTTCGACTCGGCGAAGCCTGTAGGAACGCGATATCCGGCCAAACCGGCGATGGATTCCGCCCGAGAACCTCGCTAGTCATCGCGCGTGCCTGCCTTGCATGCCTTTGCCAATCCCGCGCGCTTCCTCAAGATCGCGCGGCCGCTGACGCCGATCCTGTTCTGGCTCGGGGTCGCGCTGGTGGCGTTCGGCTGCTGGGCGGGGCTGACGCTGACGCCGTCCGATGCGGTGCAGAAGGACAGCGCGCGCATCCTCTATATCCACGTCCCCAGCGCCTGGCTCGGCATGGGCGGCTGGAGCGGACTGGCGATCGCCTGCCTCAGCTACCTGGTCTGGCGCCATCCGCTGGCGAGCATCGCGGCGCGCGCCATTGCGCCGGCCGGGGCGGTCTTCGCGGCTATGTGCCTGCTCACTGGCTCGATCTGGGGCCGCCCGACCTGGGGCACCTGGTGGGAGTGGGACGGGCGGCTGACGTCGATGCTGCTGCTCTTCTTCGTCTATATCGCCTGGATCGCGCTCGACCGCGCCGATGCCGACCGGTCCGGCGACGGACGGGTGCCGGCGCTGTTCGGCGTGGCGGGCAGCGTGCTGCTGCCGATCGTCCATTATTCGGTGATCTGGTGGAACACGCTCCACCAGGGCGAGAGCGTCATCGCCGGCAAGATCGATGCCTCGATGCTGTGGCCGCTGTTCTTCACGCTCGGCGGCTTCACCCTGGTGTTCGCCGGCGTCGTGCTGATGCGGATGCGCGCGCTGCTTGCCGCGCAGAAGGTCGAGGCCCGGTTGCGGCGGATGGCGGCGGCATGAACCACTGGCCGTTCATCACTGCCGCCTATCTGGTCGTGCTGCTCGGCACCGGCGGGCTCGCCGCGCTCAGTTTTGCCGCGATGCGCCGGGCCGAGGCTGCGGCCGACGCGCTCAGGGGCGGTCGCGAATGAAGCCCAAGCACCAGCGGCTCGTCCTCGCACTTCTGGCGCTGGGCGCGATCCTCGGCGCCTCGGCGCTGGCGATGTCGGCGCTCAAGGACCAGGCGGCGTTCTTCTATGCGCCCGGCGACGTCCGGGGCAAGCCGCTGCCGCTCGACCGGCATGTCCGCCTGGGCGGGATGGTCGAGAAGGGCTCGCTGGTCCGCGCCGCCGACGGCGTGTCGATCCGCTTCGTGGTGACCGACGGTGCGGCCAAGGTGCCGGTGGCGTTCCGCGGCGTGACGCCGGACCTGTTCAAGGAAGGTGCGGGCGTGGTCGCGGAGGGCCAGTTCCAGTCGGACGGCAGCTTCGTCGCCGACAATATCCTCGCCAAGCATGACGAGCGCTACATGCCGCCCCAGGCCGCGGGCAACATGCACGAGACGAAGACGCTGGAACAGTGATCGCCGAGGCAGGTCTTGCCGCCCTGTGGCTCGCGACGGGCTTTGCCCTGATGCAGGTGATGCTCGCTTGGGGCGCGGCCAAGGGCGCCGTGCAGGGCACCGGCGAGGTGGTGCTGAAGGCGCTGCGCCGGGTCGCGATCCTCCAGGGGCTGCTGGCGCTCACCGCCTTCGGGCTGCTGATCGCGCTGTTCGTCCAGTCGGACATGTCGGTGAAGCTGGTCGTCGAGAACAGCCACTCGATGAAGCCGCTGATCTACAAGATCGCCGGCGCCTGGGGGAACCATGAGGGCTCGATGCTGCTCTGGGTCACCGTGCTGGCGAGCGCCGGGGCAGGGGTGGCGCTGTTCGAGAAGCGGCTGCCCCAGGGCACGCTGGCGGCGACGCTCGGCGCGCAGGCGGCGATCGCGATCGGCTTCTATGCCTTCCTCGCCTTCGCTTCCAATCCGTTCGTCCGGGTCAGCCCGGCGCCGCTCGACGGACGCGGGCTCAACCCGCTGCTCCAGGACCCCGGCTTGGCGTTCCACCCGCCGACGCTGTATCTCGGCTATGTCGGCCTCTCGGTGGCGTTCAGCTTCGCGGTCGGCGCGCTGCTGATGCGCGACGTCGGCCCGGCCTTTGCCAGGGCGATGCGGCCCTGGGTGCTGGGGGCGTGGATATTCCTGACCATCGGCATCACCGCCGGCAGCTACTGGGCCTATTACGAGCTCGGCTGGGGCGGCTGGTGGTTCTGGGACCCGGTCGAGAACGCCTCGCTGATGCCCTGGCTGGCGGCGACGGCGCTGCTCCATTCGGTGACCGTGCTCGCCACCCGCGACGGGCTGCGCGCCTGGACGGTGATGCTGGCGGTGGTCGCCTTCTCGATGTCGATGATCGGCACCTTCCTGGTCCGCTCGGGCATCCTCGTCAGCGTCCACGCCTTCGCCGTGGACCCGACCCGCGGCGGCTTCATCCTCGCCCTGCTCGGCATATATATCGGCGGCGCGCTGGCGCTGTTCGGGGCGCGGATCGGCACGGTCAAGCAGGGCGCGACCTTCGAGCTGGTCAGCCGCGAAGGCGCGCTGGTGCTCAACAACCTGCTGCTCACCGTGATCCTCGGCGTCGTCTTCATCGGCACGCTCTATCCGTTGGTCGCGCAGGCCGCCGGCGTGCAGCTCTCGATCGGCGCGCCCTTCTTCGAGAAGTCGGCGGTGCCCGTCGGCCTGGCGCTGGTCGCCGCCACTGCCTGCGGGCCGCTGCTCAAATGGCGGCGCGACCAGTGGAACACGCTGTTCGGCAAGCTGCTGGCGCCGGTCGGCGTCGGCGGGATCGCCTTCGCGCTGGTCTTCGCGCTGGGCGGCGCGCGCTGGATGCCGGCGCTGGCGCTCGGCCTGGCGGCGGGACTGGCGGTGGCGAGCGTCCTCCCACTCGTCCGCCGCAACCTGCGCCGCACGCCGCTGCACATCTACGGCATGGTCGTCGCGCATCTCGGCATCGCAGTCAGCATCGCCGGCATGGCCGCGGACAGCGCCTTCAAGACCGAGCGGCTGGCGGCGATCAGCGTTGGCCAGAACGTCACCGTCGGGCCGTACCGCGTCGAGCTGCTCGAGGTGCGCCCCGTGGTCGGCGACAATTGGTCGGCTGTCGAGGCGCATCTCAAGGCCAGCCGCACCGGTGACGAACCGCTCGACCTGTTCCCGCAGCAGCGCTTCTTCGCCAACCCGCCCACCAACACCAACGAGGCGGCGATTGCCACGCTGTTCGACGGCCAGCTCTACACCGTGATCGGCCAGGGCGACGGGCAGGGGCGCTGGCAGCTGCGGCTGTGGTGGAAGCCCTTCGTCACGTTGATCTGGCTCGGCGGCGCGCTGATCGCGCTCGGCGGGCTGCTCGCGCTGGTCGGCCGGGTGCGGCGCGAGCGGCGTGCGGAGACGGAGGAATGAGGCGACTGGCCGTCTGGGCGCCGCTGGCGCTGTTCGCGCTGATCTTCGCGCTGGTCGCCAGCGGGCTGATCAAGCCCGCCGACCATCTGGTGCATTCGGCGATGGTCGGCAAGCCGCTGCCCGCGCTGGCGATGAAGCCGCTGCTGCCGACCAAGCCCGGCGTTGCGACCGCGGATTTCCGGGGCAAGCCGCGCCTGCTCAACGTGTTCGGCAGCTGGTGCATCCCCTGCATCGCCGAGGCGCCGCAGCTGATGGCGCTCAAGCGCGCGGGCGTCGAGATCAATGCGATCGCGATCCGCGACACGCCCGATGCGGTGCAGGCCTTCCTTGCCCGGAACGGCGATCCCTATGCCCGGATCGGCGACGATCCGACCGGCCACGCCCAGATCGCCCTAGGCTCGTCGGGGGTGCCCGAGACCTTCCTGATCGACGGGCAGGGCAGGATAATCGACCAGCATATCGGTGACATCCGCGCCGACGATGTGCCCGAGATCCTGCGCAAGCTGGAGGCAGCGAAGTGAGGCGGCTGGCGATCCTGCTCCTGTTGCTCGCCGCCCCGGCGTTTGCGGACTCGAACCGCCCGCCGGCCGCGCTCTCCTACAGCCAGCTGCCCGACTCTGCGCAGGAGGCGCAGGCCAAGGCGCTGATGGAGACGCTGCGCTGCCTCGTCTGCCAGGGCCAGTCGATCGCCGACAGCGATGCCGAGATGGCGGGCGACATGCGCGCACTGGTCCGCGAGCGGATCGCCCGCGGCGAGCGGCCCGCGGCGATCCGGTCCTATCTGGTCCAGCGCTATGGCGACTACGTCACCTACGATCCGCCGCTGAGCTGGGTGACCGCGCCGCTGTGGATCGCGCCGTTGCTGCTGCTCGGCATCGGCGTGCTGCTTGCCCGGCGCCTGTTCCGGAGTCCTGCGGCATGATGGGCTGGCTGATGTTCGGCGCGCTCGCGCTGGCCGCGGCGCTGGTGCTGGCGGCGCTGCGCTATCCGGTCAAGCTGTGGAGCGTGCCGGCGACGGCGCTCATGCTCGGCGCTGCGGGCTATGCCTGGCAGGGGAGCTGGAGCCTGCCCGGCCACCCGGTCGAGCCCGGCGCGCATCAGGTGAAGATCGACCAGGACCTGATCGACCTGCGCGACGCGATGTTCGGCAAATACGGCACCTATGCCTGGGCCTATGCCAGCCCGGCCGATGCCGTGGTGCGTGCGGGCACTCCTGAACTGGCGGTCAAGGTATGGCAGGGCGCGGTGCGCAAGGTGCCCGAGGATGTGGCGCTGTGGACCGGCTTCGGCACGGCGCTGGCCGAGCAGGACGGCGACATGTCCCCGGCGGCGCAGATGGCCTTCGACAAGGCCTTCGCGCTCAGCCCGAACCATCCCGGCCCGGTCTTCTTCTATGGCTGGTCGCTGGCGCGCGCGGGGCGCTTCGACGATGCGAAGCCCTGGCTGGAAAAGGCCGTCCAGCTCACGCCGGAAAAGGCGAGCTATCGCCGCGCGCTGGTCCTGCGCCTGCTGGCGGTGGAGATGCAGCTGGAAATGGCGCGGCAGCGGCAGGCGGCACAGGGCGCGCCGCAGCGCTGATGCGAGGGAAATCGAGCGGCCGGGCGAACCCGACCGCTCGAACCGGGCCCCTCAGCCCATCCATGCCTCGTACGGGAGGTCGAGGTCGTCCGCCACTGCCTTGAAGGCGATCTTGCCCTTGTAGACGTTGAGGCCATTGGCGAGATGCTTGTCGGCCTTCATCGCGCCCTCGGCGCCGAGATTGGCGAGCTTGAGCACGAACGGGAGCGTCGCGTTGTTGAGCGCGAAGGCCGAGGTGCGGGCAACCGCGCCCGGCATGTTCGCCACGCAATAGTGGATGATGCCGTCGACTTCGTAGACCGGGTTGTCGTGCGTGGTCGCATGGCTGGTCTCGAAGCAGCCGCCCTGGTCGATCGCGATGTCGACCAGCACCGAGCCGCGCATCATCGTCTTGAGCATGTCCTTGGTGACCAGCTTCGGCGCCGCCGCGCCCGGCACCAGCACCGCGCCGATGACGACCTGCGCGGTCTTCACGGCCTCGGCGATCGCGGCCTTGCTGGCATAGGCGGTCTTGATCTGGCTGCCGAAATGCATGTCGAGCTCGGCCAGGCGCTCGTTGCTGATGTCGTAGATCGTCACGTCGGCGCGCTGGCCGGTGGCCATCTGCGCAGCGTTGATGCCCGAGACGCCGCCGCCGAGGATCGCGACCTTGCACGGCGCCACGCCCGGCACGCCGCCGAGCAGCTCGCCGCGGCCGCCCTGTTCCTTCTCGAGATAGTGCGATGCCACCTGGATCGACATGCGGCCGGCGACTTCCGACATCGGCTTGAGCAGGGGCAGGGCGCCTGAGTTCGAGGTGACGGTCTCATAGGCGATGCAGGTCGCGCCCGACTGCATCAGCCCCTCGGCCTGCGGCTTGTCGGCGGCGAGGTGGAGATAGGTGAAGAGGACATGGCGCGATTCGAGCATCGCGATCTCGCCCGGCTGCGGCTCCTTGACCTTCACGATCATGTCCGAGCCGGCGAACACGGCGGCGGCGTCCGGCGCGATCTTGGCGCCGACGGCGATATAGGCCGAGTCGTCGAAATCGATGCCCATGCCGGCCTTGGTCTCGACCAGCACGTCATGGCCGGCATGGACCAGCTCGGCCACCGAAGCCGGGGTCAGGCCGACGCGATATTCGTGATTCTTGATTTCCTTGGGAACGCCGATGCGCATGGGAATCTCTCCATGAATACGATTGGCGCGCACGATATAGCATGGGCGGCGGCGAATCCCTGCAAAGATGTGACAGGGCAAGGCGCTCGGCGCATGAGATTCCTGTAAATTGCGTGAAAATCGGCTATTCATGCAATATGGACAGGATTGACGCAGCTATCCTCAAGACTCTGGCGGCAGACGCGCGCGCGCCGGTGAGCGCCATCGCCACGCAGGTGGGGTTGTCGCAATCGGCCTGCACACGGCGGATCCAGGCGCTGGAGGCCTCTGGCCATGTCCAGGGCTATGGCGCGCGACTCGGGCATCGCCGGCTGGGGTTCCGGATCACCGCGCTGGTCGACATCACCCTCGGCACGCAAATTGAGGAGGACCTGGCGCGCTTCGAGGCGGCGGTGGCACAGATCGACGGGGTGGTGGAATGCGCGCTGGTCTCGGGCGGGCAGGACTATCGGCTAAAGATCCTGGCGCGCGACCTCGACGATTATGAGCGGCTGCACCGCGAGCATCTCGGGCGGTTGCCTGGCGTGGTGACGATCAACTCGAGCTTCGTGCTGCGCGCAGTGCCGACACGGAGCGAGGCTGAGGCGCTATTCGGGGCGGGCGCCGCGTGACTCGCCTGATTCGCTTCAACAAGCCCTATGACGTGCTGAGCCAGTTCACCGATCGCGGCACGGAAACGACGCGCGCCACCCTGTCCAGCTTCATCGACATGCCAGGCGTGTATCCGGCCGGCAGGCTGGACCGGGACAGCGAGGGGCTGCTGCTGCTGACCGACGACGGCAGGCTGCAGGCGCGGATCGCCGATCCCAAGTTCAAGCTCCCCAAGACCTATCTGGTCCAGGTCGAGGGGGAGCCCGATGCGGCGGCGCTGGACCTGCTGCGCACCGGGGTGCAGCTGAAGGACGGCCCGACCCGGCCGGCGCAGGCCGAGCGGATCGATGCGCCGGCGCTATGGCCGCGCGACCCGCCGATCCGCTACCGCGCCAGCATCCCCGATTGCTGGGTGAAGCTGACCATCCGCGAGGGGCGCAATCGCCAGGTCCGCCGGATGACGGCAGCGGTCGGGCACCCGACGCTGCGGCTGGTGCGGTGGAGCATCGGCGAATGGTCGATCGCGGACCTGCCCAGCGGCGAATGGCGCGTCGTCTGAGCATGACGCCGCGTTCATTCTGCGGGAACCGTCCGCACCCCTTGCGCGTCAAACCCTCCGTAACGACATTCGTTGATTGCACATGCTGCGCGTGCTAACCGCGCGCCGCAATTAGAAGATCGAGAACGCAGGTCGCATGGCCAGGTCCGTTTCCTTTCCGACGCGACACCCGCGCCCGTGAATACCACTCCAGAAGGAGCCGCAACGCCGGCTCCGGCACATCCCGACG
Organism: Sphingomonas sp. KR3-1; assembly: GCF_040049295.1. NCBI lineage: Bacteria > Pseudomonadati > Pseudomonadota > Alphaproteobacteria > Sphingomonadales > Sphingomonadaceae > Sphingomonas > Sphingomonas sp. KR3-1. The sequence goes on along the minus strand of NZ_JBDZDQ010000001.1, from coordinate 222,241 downwards.
CGCTCGAAGTGCATGGCCACGGCCATGACGCGACGTGGAAGCTCGCGATCGGCGCGATCGGCATCGTCTTCGGCGATATCGGTACCAGCCCGCTCTACGCCTTCCGCGAGACGTTCGACGGGCACCACAAGCTGACGCTCGACACGCTGCACATCATGGGCGTTATCAGCCTGATGTTCTGGTCGATGATGGTGGTGGTGACGCTGAAATACGTCACGATCATCATGCGGGCGGACAACAAGGGCGAGGGCGGCAGCCTGGCGCTGCTCGCGCTGATCTCGCGCAGCAGCGGCAACCCGAAGCGCTGGACGCAGGGGATCGTGCTGCTCGGCGTGTTCGCCACCGCGCTCTTCTACGGCGATTCGATGATCACGCCGGCGGTGTCGGTGCTCTCGGCGGTCGAGGGCCTTGCCGTCGCCGCGCCGGGCTTCTCGCGGCTGGTGCTGCCGATCGCGGTGGTGATCCTGGTCATGCTCTTCTCGATCCAGCGCACCGGCACCTCGCGCGTCGGCACGTTCTTCGGGCCGATCATGCTGCTCTATTTCCTGACGATCGCGACGCTGGGCACACTGAGCCTGATCCAGACGCCGACGATCCTCAACGCGCTGCTGCCGCACCACGCCTTCCAGTTCCTCGCCAACGATCCGCTGAAGGGCTTCCTGGCGCTCGGCTCGGTCGTGCTGGCGGTGACCGGCGCCGAGGCGCTCTACGCCGACATGGGCCATTTCGGCCGCAAGCCGATCCGGATCTCGTGGCTGTGGTTCGTGCTGCCCGCGCTCATCCTCAACTATATGGGTCAGGGCGCGCTGCTGATGCGCGAGGGGCATCACGCGCTGCGCAGCCCCTTCTACATGCTGGCGCCCGAGGCGCTGCAGTTCCCGCTCGTCATCCTCGCGACGATGGCCGCCGTGATCGCGTCCCAGGCCGTCATCTCGGGCGCCTTCTCGGTAACGCAGCAGGCGATCCAGCTCGGCTTCGTGCCGCGGCTGCGCATCGAGCACACCAGCGCCTCCACCGCCGGCCAGATCTACATCCCGCTCATCAACTGGGCGCTGATGATCATGGTGATCCTGCTGGTGCTGGCCTTCCAGACCTCGTCGAACCTCACCGCGGCATACGGCATCGCCGTCACCGGCGCGATGCTGATCGACAACTGCCTGCTCGCGGTCGTGCTGTTCTCGCTGTGGAAGTGGAAGAAGCGCTATGCGATCCCGCTGCTCGCGGTGTTCTTCACCGTCGACCTGGCCTATTTCGCCGCGAACCTGACCAAGGTGCCCGATGGCGGCTGGTTCCCGCTGCTGGTCGGCTTCATCGTCTTCACGCTGCTGACCACCTGGTCGAAGGGCCGCCAGCTGATGATCAGCCGGCTGCGCGAGAGCGCGATGCCGATCAAGATCTTCATCACCTCCGCCGCCACCTCGGCGACGCGGGTGCCCGGCACCGCGGTGTTCATGACCTCGACGCCCGAGGGCGTGCCGCACGCGCTGCTGCACAACCTCAAGCACAACAAGGTGCTGCACGACCGGGTGATCCTGCTGACGGTGAAGATCAAGGACGTGCCCTATGTCCCCGACGAGCATCGCATGCACGTCGATGACCTGGGCAAGGGCTTCCACCGCATGGTGCTCGCCTACGGCTTCATGCAGGAGGCGGACGTGCCGGCGGCGCTCAAGGCGGCGAGCGCCTGCGGCGCCGAGTTCAAGATGATGGAGACCAGCTTCTTCCTCGCCCGCCAGACGCTGCTGGCCTCGTCGCGGCCGGGGATGATGATCTGGCGCGAGAAGCTGTTCGCCTGGATGCTGCGCAACGCGGAAAGCGCGATGGAGTTCTTCCGCCTGCCCACCAACCGGGTGGTCGAGCTGGGCAGCCAGGTCGAGATCTGAGCGCCTACGCTCCCCTGATCGTCACCGCGCTGCTCGGCCGCCAGGACCAGGCCTGGTTCAATGCGCTGCGCCGCGAGCACTATCCGCCCGAGCGCAACGTGCTGGACGCGCATCTCACGCTGTTCCACCAGCTGCCGCCCTCGGTGGCGGACGAGTTGAAGCGTCGCCTCTCGGTCGAGACCCGCGGGGTGCGCGCGCCGCGGGCGCGGGTGACCGGGCTGATGTCGCTTGGCGGCGGGGTTGCCTACCGGATCGAGGCCCCCGAGCTGGTGGCCATCCGCGAGGGGCTGGTCGAAGCGTTCGCCGGGCTGCTGACCCCGCAGGATGCCGGCCGCTGGCGCCCGCACGTCACCATCCAGAACAAGGTGCGTCCGGTGCTGGCCAAGGCAGTGCTGAGCGCGCTTTCGAAGGATTTCGCGCCGCGCGAAGTGGAAATCGCGGGGCTTGCGAGCTGGCATTATCGCGGCGGTCCATGGGAAGCGCATTCGCGGCACATGTACGCTTGACCTGAGGCGAGGCGGGACCTATTGGGCCCCCTCGCTTCGGCGGTAGCCAAGCCTTTCGGGTGCCTCGCAATGCTGCGTGCATCCCTTGGGGCGGAGTAGCTCAGTTGGTTAGAGCACGGGAATCATAATCCTGGGGTCGGGGGTTCAAGTCCCTCCTCCGCTACCACTCAAATCCTTCCAGTCGCGCGGCCTCACCGGCGATTTGTCGTAATCTATCAATTGCTTGTTCGTCGAGGCGGGTTCATGCTCCCGGCGTCGGGGCCCGTTGGCCTTGCTCCGCCGGCAGGGCGGAAAACGACGATCGGACGCGCCTCTATGAGCGACCTGCAGCAACGTGCCGAGCAATTGCTCGGTGCGCGCGTGCGTGCGTCCCGGCGGGTTGCAGGCGGGGACCTCTCCGCGGTCAGCCTGATCGAGCTGGACGACGGCCGCCAGGCGATCGCCAAGCGCGGACCCGGGGCGCCGATCGAGGCCGATATGCTCCGCGCCATCGCCGCCACCGGCGCACCCGCGCCGCACGTGCTGGCCGTCGAGGATGAGCTGCTGCTGCTCGAACGGCTAGAAGCGAATGGCGGCCCCTCGGGTGCATGGGAATCGCTCGCCGGGGCGCTGGCCCTGCTCCATGCCGGGCGGAGCGAGCGCTATGGCTGGGACTTCGACTATCACTTCGGCCGGGTCCCCATTCCCAACGCGCGGAACGCCGACTGGGCGGCGTTCTGGGCGGACAACCGGCTGCGCTGCCATCTGCCGCACGTCGACCCCGCGCTAGCACGGCGGCTGGGCGCGCTGGCCGACCGGTGCGGCACGATGCTGCCGCGCGATCCGCCGGCGTCACTCCTCCACGGCGACCTGTGGGGCGGCAACATCCTGGTCGCGAACGGCCGCGTCACCGGATTGATCGATCCGGCCTGCTATTATGGCGACCGCGAGGTGGACGCCGCGATGCTCACCCTGTTCGACCACCTCCCGGCGCATTTCGTCGAGCGCCTGGCGCTCCTGCCGGGCTGGCAGCGCCGGCAGCCCCTCTACCGGCTCTGGCCGCTGCTCGTGCACCTGCGGCTGTTCGGAGGCGTCTATCGCACGCAGATCGAGGCGGAGCTTTCCCTCCTCGGCTTCTAGGCGGGCGCGCCGTGCTGGGGACTCGGCGCGCCCGCCCGTCGCGGCGCGGAGAGGGCAGGCGCCGCGCGATGCGCCCGGCCGGGGTGGCTTGTCCGGGGCGCAATCCGCTTGTCGCCACTTCCCGGCCGCGGTGCCATCCGCAGAAGGGCGCCTGGCGGCTACCCCTTTGGGAGGGCATGGCGTCACCCGGACTCGCCTTTGCCGCGCACACGGGCATGATCGCGCCGGGGCGAATCGGGGGAGGGGCCATGCTCAGTCGGCGGGAGATCATCGGGTTGTTGGCAGTCGGTGCGGGCGCGCCGGGGCTGGCCCTTGCTGCGCCCGCCCAGCGGCGCTTGCCCTGGGCGGAATTCCGCAAGACCGCCGATCATCCGCGCCTGGTCGAAGCAGTGCGGCGAATGAAGGCGAACTCCAATGCCGACGACCCCAATGCATGGGCGTTCTGGCCGATGGTCCACATGCACCATTGCCCGCACGGCCAGCCCTATTTCCTCGCCTGGCACCGCGGCTACCTCCATTTGTTCGAGACCAGGCTGCGCGAGATCGCCCGTTCGGTGACGCTGCGGATGCCCTATTGGGACTATTTCGCCGACGCGCGCATTCCCGCCGAATTCACCGCGGGCAACTCCGCCACCAACCCGCTGTTCGAGCCGCGGATCGGCGCGGAGGTGGGCAAGGCGCTGGGCTATGGCGCCTTCCTGCCCGATGTGACCGGTTTCGCGCGCGGCAGCAGCGCCGATTGCTTCGAGGCGAAGGTCGAGGCGTTCCACAACAACGTCCACAATCTGGTCGGCGGCAGGATGGCGAGCATGCTCTCGCCGTCGGACATGCTATTCTGGGTGCACCACGCCAATATCGACCGGCTATGGACCGCCTGGGCCGCCGCCGGGCAGGGGCGGGCGGCGCCAGCGGCGGGCGATCCCTATTGGGCGGGCCGGTTCGACTATGCCGCGAAGCTGGCGCTCGATCGCAGCGTGGCGATCGACGGAGCAGGTCTGGGCTACCGCTATCCGGACCTGCATTTGCCGGCGCTGCCCGAAGGCACACTCGTCGTGAAGAAGCCGATCGCCGTGCCGCCGCCCGTGCGCGCCGCGCCGGTGATCGTCGGCGCCCCAGCGCCTGCGCCGGTACCTGTGCCGGTTCCCGTTCCCGTTCCGGCGCCGGCAGAAGCCGCACCGCCGATGACGATGGCGCCGCCACCCGCAGCAGCCGCCCCCGCACCGATCCCCTACCGTGGCATCTGGCTGGGCGGGCGCTATCAGCGCGCGCCGCTCCGGCCCATGCGTGACGCTGCCTATGTGCCCGACGAGGTGACGATCGTGCTCGACCAGGTCTCGCTCAGCGGCGCGGGGCAGCTCGGCGGCTATTATTACGACCTGTATCTCGACCTGGACGGCGAGGGGCGGACGCTGCCCGAAAGCTTCCTCGGCTCGGTCGGGCCTTTCCAGATCGCCGCCGCGCGCCATCACAGCGACGACGGCATGGCACGGATCGAGCTGCCGGCCGGCGAAGTGATCCGCCGCGAGGCGCAGGGGCTCGACCTGGCCGATCTCGGCGTGGTCTTCCAGCGGATCGATACCGGCGGCACGCATCTGGGCGGCGACCTGATCGGTATCGGCGCGATCGAAGTGGCGGGCGGCTAGCCCGGCTTAACGGCCCCCAAGCCATGCTGTTGTCCACAGCCATTGCGGGCCGTGCGACACTACCCATGTTGCCTCACACGTTCCCCAGCCCCTAGATGCGGGGCTCAGCCATTTTCGGAAGCCATGATGACCGCCACCCATTCGACGCGCATGCTGATCCTCGGTTCCGGCCCCGCCGGCCTCACCGCCGCCATCTACGGCGCGCGCGCTGGCCTGGCGCCGATCGTGGTCCAGGGCATCCAACCGGGCGGCCAGCTGATGACCACCACCGATGTCGAGAATTATCCCGGCTTCCGCGACGTGATCCAGGGCCCGTGGCTGATGCAGGAGATGCAGGCCCAGGCCGAGCATGTCGGCGCGCAGATGATGTGGGACACGATCGTCGAGGTCGACGTCACCCAGCGCCCGTTCCGCATGGTCGGCGACAGCGGCACCGTCTATCTCGGCGACGTCCTCGTGATTGCCACTGGCGCGCAGGCCAAGTGGCTCGGGCTCGATTCGGAGCGGCTGCTCCAGGGCAAGGGCGTCAGCGCCTGCGCGACCTGCGACGGCTTCTTCTTCCGCGGCAAGAAGGTCGCGGTGATCGGCGGCGGCAACACCGCAGTCGAAGAAGCACTCTACCTCACCAACCACAGCCATGACGTGACCGTGATCCACCGCCGCGACTCGTTCCGCGCCGAGAAGATCCTGCAGCAGCGGCTGTTCGCCAACGACCGCATCAATGTGCTGTGGAACAAGAAGGTCGAGCGCTTCATCGGCGGCGGCGATCCCGAGGGGCTGGTCGGCATCGAGCTCAAGGACATGAACACCGGTGAGCTCAGCACGATCGAGGTGGACGGCGGCTTCGTCGCGATCGGCCATCACCCGGCGACCGAGCTGTTCCGCGGCCATATCGATCTCGATTCGGACGGCTACATCACCGTCGAGACCGGCACGACCAAGACGAGCGTGCCGGGCGTGTTTGCGTGCGGCGACGTGATGGACAAGCATTACCGCCAGGCAGTGACCGCCGCCGGCACCGGCTGCATGGCCGCGCTGGAAGCGGAGCGCTTCCTCGCCGAGGCGGACTTCGAGACGGCGGTCCAGCACGCGGCGGAGTGATCACGTGGCGGAGAGGTGCTGTTCCCCGGCGAAAGCTGGGGCCCAGCGTTTCTCCGCCGCGTCGCGTTCGATCTCCGGGCTCCGGCTTCGCCGGGACAATCTAGTCTCGCTCAGCGCAGCGTTTTCAGCACCGTCTCCAGCAGCCAGGCCTTGTCGGCGGCGCCGGCAAAGCTGTGGCTGGCGCTGTCGAGCGTCTCGATGCGCACCTTGGCGCGTGCGGCGTCGAACGCTTCGCCCTTGAAGGCATCGGCAAAGGCGATCGCGGTGCTGTCGCCCTGCGCGAGCAGGATCGTCACCGGTACCTGTGCCTGGGCGAGCGCCGCGGCGAGGCGGGCCGGCAGGCTGGTGGCGGTCTCGGGCGGCTTCTGCGAGGCCTTGCGCAACCCCCTGGCGAGCTTGGCGATGTTCACGCCGCCGCTTGCGAGCCGCAGCCACTCCTTCGGGTCGCGCAGCTTGCCCGCATAATGCGCCCGGATCGCCGCGGCGGGGGGCAGTTCGTCGGTGGCCTCGACCGTCCAGGGGTTGGCGAGGACCAGCGCGTCGATCCCCGCTTGGGCGTGGAAGAAGGCGAGAGCGGTGGCGGCGTCGCAATTGCCATAGGCGATGACTCGCTCGACCCCGGTCTCGCGGAACGCCGTGGCAGCCGCGGCGATATCGGCGGCACTCGCCTCGAACCCGCGATTCTCCCCAGTCGAATCGCCGATCCCGCGACGGTCGAAGCGGAGGACCGGGATGTCGGCGCGGGCGACGCCTTCGGCGAGCAGCGCCATGCCGCGGTGCGCGCCGATGCGGATCTCGTTGCCGCCCGAGACGATCAGCAGCCCGGTGGTCCCCGCGGCATCGTCGAGCGTGCCGACCAGCGTCTCGCCGGCGCAGGCGATTTCGATCAGCTTTCGCATGTGCGGACCCATGCGGCGATATCGTCGGCGAGCAGCACGGCGAGCGCGGGATCATCGTCCGGCTCGGCACGGCGCCACAGCGGCGCGCCCTCCACCTTGCGGTCGGCCTCCCCGGTGTCGGAGGCGAGGCGGACGATCCGCGCGCCCGGTGCAGGCCGGGCAGTGGGCAGCTCGCCGAGCAGCGTCGGGGCGAGCAGATTGCCGGCGATCTCGATCGGCGTGTCGCCGCCGAAGACCAGCGCATCCAGGTCGTGGCGCTGCGGGTCGGCGGCGATCGCGGCCCGCTTCAGCTCGCGCAGGAGCTTGTCGCCGAGCATCGGGGCGAAGTGCCAGCGGCCGGCGACCGAGGCGAGGCCGTCGAGCAGCGCACCGCTGCGGATGCCCAGCGCATAGCATCTGCGGCCCTCGCGATCGAAGGTGTCGCAGGTGAAGTTGAAGGCGTCCTGCATCTTGAGGAGCGAGGTCTTGTGCGTCGGCACCAGGCTCTCCCCCTGGCCGGGCAGGTCGGGCAGCGCGCCGGCGATGCCGCGCTCGGCGAGGCGGCGCAGGAGCGTCACCGCGAAGGTGCGGGTGCGGTTGGCCTCCTCGAACAGGGGGAGCGCCGCGACCACGACCGGGCCGGTGGCGGGACCGAAGCGGAGCATCGCTTCCCGTCCGCCGGCCCAGCCATAGCTGCCGATCACCCGAGTGCCTTGGCCGCGGCGAAGCGGGTGAGGGCGCCGAAGCTCTCGAGCATCTCGCCGTCCACCTCGTCGTCCTCGATCAGGATGCCGAGCCGGTCCTCGAGCTCGGTGAGGACGCCGGCGACGGCCAGCGAATCGAGCTCGGGCAGGGCGCCGAACAGGGGAGTGTCGGCCCGGAAATCGGCGACGCGCTCGGCACTTAGCCCCAGCACATCGCGGAGCACGCCGCGCACGGTATCTTCGACTTGGAGCGACCCATCGGGCTGCAATGCACTTCCCCTAGGAGGTATTTTTCGCTCCCGTAAGGGTTGGCGCCGCCGCTGCCAAGTATAAGGGTGTGCAGGTGATCGAACTCGACCCCGTTCCCCGACCCCTCGACAGCCTGCCTTCCCGGGGGGCGCCCGATGCGGTGGCGCTCGAGGACAAGGCCGGAACCCTCAGCTATGGTGAGCTGGAAGCCGCCGTTGGGGAGATGGCGGCCGCCCTGCAGGACCTCGGGCTGCACCCGGGCGACCGGGTGGCGACCTGGCTGCCCAAGACCCGTACCGCCTGCCTGATGCCGCTCGCCGCGGTGCGGGCGGGGCTGGTGCATGTGCCGATCAACCCGGTGCTCAAGCGGGCGCAGGTGGCGCATATCCTGGCCGACTCCGGGGCGCGGGCGCTGGTTTCCCAACAAGCGCGCACTTCGGTCCTCGAAGCAGGCGATGTTGGCGCGGACTGCCGGGTGTTGAGCGAAGCCGAGCTCTCGTGCGAGCGGACACTTCCGGTCTCTGATGTTGATACGGACACGCTCGCGGCGATTCTCTACACCTCGGGATCGACCGGCCGGCCCAAGGGTGTGATGCTGAGCCACGCCAATTTATGGCTGGGTGCCATCAGCGTGGCGCACTATCTTAAGGTCGAATCTGAAGATTGCGTGCTCGGCGTGCTGCCGCTCAGCTTCGATTACGGACAGAACCAGCTCTTCTCGACCTGGGCCGCAGGCGCCCGCGTCGTGCCGCTCGACTATCTGACCGCGCGCGACGTCATCAAGGCGGTCGAGCGGTTCGGCATCACCAGCCTGGCCGGGGTGCCGCCGCTCTGGGTGCAACTGCTCGAAGCGGACTGGCCGGTTGAGGCTGCATCGAAGCTTCGCCGCCTAACCAATTCAGGTGGCGCGCTTACCCCGAAAATGGTGCGCGACCTGCGCACGCGCTTTCCCCAAGCCGATCTCTACCCGATGTACGGGCTGACCGAGGCGTTTCGTTCGACCTATCTCGATCCAACGCTGGTCGACGCCAACCCCGATTCGATCGGAGCGGCCGTACCGTTCGCGGAAATTCTCGTGGTCGGTCCCGACGGAGCGGCCGCCTCTCAGGGAGAACTGGTCCATGCGGGCCCTCTGGTCGCCCAGGGCTATTGGCGCGACGCGGAACGGACGGCGCAGCGCTTCCGCCCTGCGCCTGCCTTCGCAAGGAGCGGCGGCATGGCCGTATGGTCGGGCGACACGGTGCGGCTTGATGCGGACGGGCTGCTCCGCTTCGTCGGGCGCGACGACGAGATGATCAAGTCCGCCGGCAACCGGATCAGCCCGACCGAGATCGAGGAAGCGGTGCTGGCGGGCGGCGAGACCGGCGAGGCGGCGGCGTTCGGGATTCCGGACGAGCGGCTCGGCCAGGCGATCGTCGTGGTCGTGCGCGGCGACGGCAGCCGCGAGGCCGAGCTGCGCGAGCGCCTGCGGCGGGATTTGCCGAGCTTCATGCAACCGGCACGCTATGACTGGCGGGCGGAACTGCCGCGCAACGCCAACGGCAAGCTGGACCGGACGGCGTTGAAGGGGAGCCTATGACCATCACCGCCAAGCCGTTCGGCCCGATCCCGCCCGAGTTTGCGGCGCTCAGCGAACTTCCGTGGCTGGACGTCCACACCCCCGCCTATGTCTATGACTTCGCGGTGGTGGCGGCGCGCGTCGCGCTGCTGCGCGCGGCGCTGCCTGCGAGGATCGGCGTCCATTATGCGATCAAGGCCAACCCGTTCCCCCCGCTGCTCGAGCGGATCGCGCCGCTGGTCGATGGAATGGACGTCGCTTCGGCTGGCGAGATGGGCCACGCGCTCGACGTCATGACGGCGAGCCACGTCAGCTTCGCCGGGCCGGGCAAGCGCGACACGGAGCTCGAGGCGACGATCCGCGCCGGCGTGACGCTCAACCTCGAATCGATCGCCGAGGGGCAGCGCGCGCTGGCGATCGGAAAGGCGCTCGGCGTGACCCCGCGGCTGGCGGTGCGGGTGAACCCCGATTTCGAGCTGCGCGGATCGGGCATGAAGATGGGCGGCCGCGCCTCGCCCTTCGGCATCGAGCGCGCGCATGTGCCCGAGCTGGTCAAGCACCTCATCGGCGAGGGCGCGGAATGGCGCGGGCTGCACATCTTCGCCGGCTCGCAATCGCTCGACACCGAGGCGATCATCGCCACCCAGGCGGCGACGGTGGAGCTCGCCGCGCAGCTGGCCGAGGAATGCGGCGCCGTGCCGCCGCTGGTCAACCTCGGCGGCGGCTTCGGCATCCCTTATTTCCCGGGCGACACGCCGGTGGACGTCGGCGCGATCGGCGCGGCGCTGGCCGGAGCGATCGGCAAGCTCGACACCGCATATGCGGTCGAGCTCGGCCGCTGGCTGGTCGGCGAGGCGGGCGTCTATCTCGCCCGCGTGGTCGACCGCAAGGAGAGCCAGGGCGAGACCTTCCTGATCGTCGAGGGCGGGCTCAACCACCACCTCGCCGCGACCGGCAATTTCGGCACGGTGGTGCGGCGCAACTATCCGGTCGCGGTCGCACACCGGATGCAGGACCCGGCCGAGGAAGTGGTGACGATCGTCGGCCCGCTCTGCACCCCGCTCGACCGCCTTGCCGACCGCGTCGCGCTGCCCCGCGCCGAGGTGGGGGACATGATCGCGGTCTTCGCCTCCGGCGCCTATGGCGCGACGGCCAGCCCGAGCGCGTTCCTGGGGCATCCGGCGGCGGGGGAAGTGGTGGTTTGAGGGCGCCGCGCCGTCAGTCGCGGTCCGCCAGCGCGGCCTTCGCGCGAGCGCCGGCCGGATCGACTCCCACCCCGGCCGCCTTTCGCTCGGAATAGCGGTCCACCAGCTGGGGAACATGAGGACGGGTCAGGATCGTCATCCGCACCAGCTCCTCCATGACATCGACGATCCGATCATAATAGGGAGAGGGCCGCATCCGCCCCGTCTCGTCGAACTCCTTGTACGCCATCGCGACCGACGACTGGTTGGGAATGGTGAGCATCCGCATCCAGCGCCCGAGCAGGCGGAGCGTGTTGACCGCGTTGAACGATTGCGAGCCGCCCGAGACCTGCATGACGGCCAGCGTCCGGCCCTGGGTGGGACGCACGCCCTGCATCTCCAGCGGCAAGTGATCGATCTGCGTCTTCATGATCCCCGTGATCGCGCCATGGCGTTCCGGGCTGCACCAGACCTGCCCTTCGGACCAAATCGACAGCGCGCGCAGCTCTTGGACGGCGGGATGGTCGTCGCCGGCCACCTGATCCGGAAGCGGAAGGTCGGACGGATCGAAGATGCGCGTTTCCGCGCCGAAGAGGCGGAGCAGCCGCGCCGCTTCCTCGACGGCGAAGCGCGAGAAGGAGCGTTCGCGCAGCGAGCCGTAGAGCAGGAGGATGCGCGGCGGCGGCTGATCTGGGCCGAGCAGCATGCCCGGGCGCTCGATCAGGTAGCGGCGATCCAATGCGGGAAGATAATCGGGGTGGGACAGCGGACGCAGGCGGCTCATGCGGTTTTTCTCGAGGTCCCGACGAACAGGACTTGGGCGACGAAGTGGGCGGCTATCGCGCCTGCCAGCTGCGCCGCGACGAATGCGGGCACGCAGGAAGGCGCGATGCCGGCAAAGCTGTCGCTCAGCGCCCTTGCAACGGTGATCGCCGGATTGGCGAAGCTGGTCGATGACGTGAACCAGTAGGCGGCGGTGATGTAGAGCGCGACGCTGGCGGGAACGCTGTCGGGCCTGCTCCGCATCGTGCCCAGAATCGTCAATATCAGCCCGAAGGTGGCAACCGCTTCCCCGATCCATTGGCCCGGGCCGCTGCGTATCCGCTCCGAGAGCTGGAAGACGGGCAGGGCGAACATCAGGTGCGCAACCCAGACGCCGAGCGCGCCGCCCGCCAGCTGCGCCACGGCATAGGCGGCGGCGCTTCGGCGCCCGACATGCCCGCGAAGGCACAGGACTAGCGTAACGGCGGGATTGAGGTGCGCGCCCGATATCGGAGCGAAGAGTGTGACGAGGACGAAGAGCATCGCCCCGGTCGCCAGCGTGTTGCCCAGCAGCGCGATCGCCCCATTTCCTCCGGCGAGCGCCTCGGCCATGATGCCGGAGCCGATCACGGTGGCGAAGAGCAGGGCGCTGCCCAGCGCTTCGGAGAGGATTGCCCGCCAGTTCACGCGGGAAGGCGGCTTCCGGTCGCGTCGATGATCTGCTCGCCATCCTCCTTGGCAAAGGCGCCGCGCTGGAGGTCGGGCAGAATATCGAGCACGGTTTCCGACGGCCGGCAGAGCCTTACGCCGAGCGGCGTAACCACCAGCGGCCGATTGATGAGGATCGGATGCGCGATCATCGCATCAAGCAGCGCGTCGTCGGAAAGCGATGCGTCGGCCAGACCGAGCTCGGCATAGGGCGTGCCTTTCTCGCGCAGCAGGTCGCGCGGCGCGATGCCGGCGCGTTCGATCATCCGGGCGAGCAGCGCGCGGGCGGGCGGCGTCTTCAGATACTCGATGACGTGCGGCTCGACGCCGGAGTTGCGGATCAGCGCCAATGCGTTGCGCGAGGTGGCGCAGGCAGGGTTGTGATAGATGACGATGTCGGTCACGGCGTTTCCTCAGCAGCAGGACAGGTCGGCGAGAAGTGGCTCGCACAGCTCCGCGCGGCCAAGGCAGCAATCCCTGGCGAGGAAGGTCATCAGCGCGCGCAACGTGTCGATGCTGGCGCGCTGGATCTGCTGGCGCCCCTGTTTCTCGGAGGATACCAGCCCCGCCTTGGCGAGGACCGCCAAATGGGTCGAGAAGGTGCTTTGGCCCAAGCCGCTCGCTTCGACGAGCTGCCCAGTCGATAGCCCGGTCGGCGCGTGGCGGACGAGCAACTTGAAGGTGGACAGCCGGGTCGGGTGCGCGAGGGCCGAGAGGATCGTGAGCGCGGCTTCGGTTTCCATGCATCGTAAATAGTCGATGGGTTTCGCGCGCGTCAAGAAGCATCGGGATTTTTCGATGCGTTGGCCCTACCGTCTTCCCCAACCCCCTTTCCGGGTTCCCCCCGATGCTGGCGCCCGCCCGCGCCCGATAGGCTCCGCCCGCAATCACCCCCGGGAGACGCCCTCATGGCCGACATGTCACCGCCGCGCGCCAGGGCGCCGTATCGCGTGCGCCAGTTCACCCCCGCCAATCCCGCGCTCGCCAATGGCGGCGGGGTGCCCGCGAGCATCGCCAGCGCGCGCTATGTCGAGGCGCTGGCGCGGGTGGTCTATATGTGGGGGCATCCGCTGGTGAACACCTTCGGGCGGAGCAGCACCTGGGCGCTGATGGAAGGGCATGGCCCGGGCATGGCGATGGGGCTGTTCCCCGGCGCGCCCAAGAACTGGATGGGCTATGTCGACGACTATCTGCCGCCGTCGCAGCGGCACGTGGTGACGCCCAACAACGACACGATCTACGGCGCCTGCTTCGGCGACCTGGGCGCGGAGCCGGTGGTGATCCAGACGCCGGACGATGTGCCCGCCGGGCATTACTGGACGATCCAGATCGTCGATGCCTTCACCACGGTGGTGCACCAGCTCGGCTCCGCCTCGGGCACCGTGCCGGGCAAGTATCTGTGGGTCGGGCCGGACTGGCAGGGCGTGGCGCCCGAGGAATTCGTCGAGGTGCTGCGCTCGCCGACCAATATCGGCGTGGCGATGGCGCGCAGCTTCGCGGCGCACACGGAAGAGGGCAAGGCGGCGGCGCGCGCGGTGCTCGACCAGATGGGCGCCTATCCGCTCAGCGCCGACGCCCCGGGGCGGCGCGCGTTCGATTGCAAGGCGAGCGCGCGCAACAAGGTCTATCCGCCGGGACTGACCGCGGAGATGCTGGCGGCGGATCCCGACCTGCTGCGCACCCGGCCGGTGCGCGGCGACAGCTTCTGGGACGACCTCGAAAAGGCGCTCGACGCCAATCCCAGGGTGGGGCCGAACGATGCGGCGATGGCCGAGCAGGCGCGCACGCTGCTCGGGCTGCGCAGGAGCGACCTGGGGTGGAAGCTGCTGCTCGACCGGATCGCGCTCGCCGCCGATGCCGAGCTGTACGAGGGCGCGCGCTACGACCAGGTCGGCGTCGATGCCGGCAATGGCTGGCAGCGGCAGGAGAATGGCGGCGACTGGGGCAGCGACTGGTATGGCAGGGCGCTCGCCGCGGTGATCTACATCTACGTCAACGACTATCACGAGGCGACCTATCTGATCCGCGGCACCGATGCCGAGGGCGCGCTGCTCCAGGGGCGCTATCGCTACAAGGTGCGCTTCGAGAAGGAGCAGCTGCCGCCGGTCGACGCGGCGAAGGGCGGCTTCTGGTCGCTGACGATGTACGACCGCGACTATTTCATGACCGCGACCAGCCCCAATGGCCGCCACAATATCGGCACGGTCAATCTGGACGCGGACGAGCTCGAGTTCGGCGCGGACGGGTCGCTGACGCTGGTGCTGTCGCATGCCGAGCCGGCGGATGCCGAGGGCAAGGCGAACTGGCTGCCGGCGCCCGACGACCAGTTCGCGCTGTTGCTGCGCGCCTATGTGCCGGGGCCGGCGATCCTGGACGGCAGCTATGTGCTGCCCAATGTAGAGCGAGTGCGCTGAGGGGGAACGGGCGACCCTTCGGAGGCGACCCGCTTGCGCGAGGCGCTACCTGGCCCGCATGTCACCTGGCGGGGATGGTGAAATCGCCCAGGTGATGGCGTCGTGGCCATTCTGGAAAGCGAACGGCGCAGATCCGGGGATGCGTCCCGCGGCGGGACCAGTGCCTAGCCGGGAAACCCCCGCGACCCCTAACCCGATATTTACCTCTCAAGCCCATAGCGGACCCTGATCCTGTGCGGGTTGTGGCCGAGACGTTGGCCGCGCTTCCGCCCGCGGGGAGAGGAGCTCGGCATGCGTTTCATCGGCTTTGGCAAGACACTTCTGGCTCTCGGGACGGCGGCGACGCTGCTTTCGGGGTGCGGCGGCGGTGGCCGTCCGGAGCTTCCGCCCGCGGCAGCGGCCGGGGCCGGGCGCGAAGTGCCGAGTGAGGAATATGTCATCGGCCCGATGGATTCGCTGCAGATCTTCGTCTGGAACAACAAGGACCTGTCGGTGACGGTGCAGGTGCGCCCCGACGGCCGCATCACGATGCCGCTGATCAGCGACATGCCGGCGGTGGGCAAGACCCCGGCGATGCTCGCGGACGACCTGAAATACGCGCTGGGCGAGTATATCAAGGACCCGATCGTCTCGGTGATCGTGCAGAATTTCAACGGGACGTACAGCCAGCAGGTCCGCGTCGTCGGCGCGACCGAGAAGCCGGCATCGATCCCGTACCGCGCCAACATGACCGTGCTCGACGCGATGATCGCCGTCGGCGGGCTCAGCGAGTTCGCTTCGGGCAACCGCGCGCGGCTGGTGCGCTACGACCGGACGACCGGCAAGCAGCACGAATACAAGGTGCGCCTGGGCGACCTGCTCAAGAACGGCGACATCTCCGCGAACGTCAAGCTCGAGCCGGGCGACGTGATCATCATTCCTACGAGCATGTTCTGAGGTAGCGCGGGTGGGGAGCCTCTACGACGAACTTCGCGGCGCACTGCACGCGATCTGGCAGCGGCGCTGGGTGGCGCTGGCGGTGGCGTGGTGCATCTGCCTGGCCGGCTGGCTGGTCGTGTCGCAGATGCCGAACAACTATGAGTCGCGCGCGCGCATCTTCGTGCAGCTGCGCCAGATCATCCCGACCGACGGGACGACCGCGCTCAACCAGCAGAAGGACCTCGACCGGATCCGCCAGACGCTGACCAGCGCGGTGAACCTGGAAAAGGTGGTGCGCGGCACCGATCTCGCCCGCACGGTCTCGACCGACCGCGACGTGGCGGACCGGGTGGCCGGGCTGCAGAAGGCGATCAAGCTGACCGCGCAGCAGGACAATCTGTTCGAGATCGCGGTCACCGCGCCGAGCGGCAAGCTGGCGCGCCAGATCGCGCAGAAGCTGATCGACATCTTCGTCGAGGCCAACCTCTCCGACAATCGCGACCAGTCGAGCCAGTCGCTCGACTTCATGGACCAGCAGCTCGCCGAGCGGCAGAAGCAGCTCCAGGACGCCGACAGCAAGCGGGCGGACTTCCAGGCGAAGTTCCTCGGCTCGCTGCCGGGCACCGGGTCGATCGACGACCGCGTCTCGGCGGCGCGGACGCAGCTGGCGCAGATCCAGGGCGACCTGGCCGCGGCGCAATCGGGCCTGAACGTGGTCAATGCGCAGATGGCCGGCACCCCGGCGAACATCGCGGGCTCGGGCGGCGGCGCGATGGCCGGGCCGGCGCGCGCGCGGCTCGCGGCGATCCAGGGCCAGCTCGCCGATGCGCGGGCCAAGGGCTATACCGACAGCCACCCCGACGTAATCGCGCTCAAGAACCAGATGGCGGCGGCGCAGGGCGCTGCGGCGCGCGAGCCGGTGATCAGCGGTGCCGCGGGCGGCGCCTCCAACCCGGTCTATATCGGCCTCCAGTCGATGCGGGCGGACAAGCAGGCGACCGTCGCCGCGCTCGTCCAGCGCAAGGCGCAGATCGAGGGCGACCTCAACACGCTGCAGGCCAAGATGGCGGAAGCGCCGGGCGTGGCCGCGGAGCAGGGCGAGATCGAGCGCCAATACCAGGTGCTCAAGAGCCAGTATGACACGCTGCTCGCCCAGCGCGAGCAGATGAAGATCTCGAGCCAAGCGCAGAATGTTGCTGATGCCGACAAGTTCAACGTGGTCGACCCGCCAACGCAGCCGCGTGGCCCCACCTCGCCCAACCGTCCGCTGCTGCTGACCGGCGTGCTGATCGCCGGGCTTGGCGCGGGGCTGGCCGCGGCGTTCGCGCTCGGCAAGCTGACCACGACCTTCGCGACCGCCGGCAAGCTGGAAAAGGCGAGCGGCATGACCGTGATCGGATCGATCGGCGAAGTGGTGACCGCGGCGCAGACGGCGATGCGGCGCAAGAAGCTGACGCTGTTCGCCGGCGGGCTGGCGGCGCTGGGCTGCGCCTATGTGGGGCTGCTCGGTGTCGAGTTCGTCCAGCGCGGCATGGGGGCCTGACATGAACGACCATACGCCCCGCCGCTTCAAGGGATCGCTGCTCGAGCGCGCGGCGCCGAGCTTCCATTATGCCCCCGCGCCGATCGAGGATGCGCCTGCTGCACCTGCTGCGCCGGCTGCGCCGGTTGCGAAGCCGGCGCAGAAGCGCGTGGAGGCGCCAGTGGCGCAGCCTGAGACAGCGCCTGCGCCCGTGCCGGCACCCGAGCCGCTGACTGCGCCCGAGCCCATGGTCGCTCCTGTCGAGCCCGTGCTCGCGCGCGGCGTTCCCGTGGAGCCCGAGCCCCAGATCGCCACGGCGCGCCCGACCGGCCGACGGATGGCGCCGCTCGATCGTGCGGTACTCGAGCAGGGCGGGATGCTGATGCCCGGTGCCGCGATCGGTCCGCTGGCGGAGGAATTCCGCATGGTGAAGCGCCAGCTGCTGCTCACCGCGCGCGCCGTCGCCGCCAAGGACACCGCCAAGGCCGCCGACCGCGCCCGCATGATCCTGGTCTGCTCGGCCCAGCCGAGCGAGGGCAAGACCTTCTGCGCGATCAACCTCGCGCTCTCGATGGCGACCGAGAAGGACGTCGAGGTGCTGCTGGTCGATGCCGACTTCCCCAAGCCCGACGTGCTGCCGCGCCTCGGCCTGCCAAGCGGCCCGGGGCTGCTAGACGTGCTGGCCGGCTCGGTGTCGAACGTCGAGGACTGCATCATCGATACCGATGTGCCGCAGCTTTCGGTGCTGCCGGCCGGCGCGCGCTCGAACAGCGACACCGAGCTGCTGGCGAGCGACCGCGCGCGGGCGGTGATCGACGGGCTGGCCGCGGCCAATCCGCGCCGCATCGTGATCTTCGATTCGCCGCCGGCGCTGGCGGCGTCGCCCGCCTCGGTGCTGGCGCTGCACGTCGGGCAGGTGATGCTCGTCGTGCGCGCCGACAAGACCAGCGAGGGCGACCTGCGCGCCGCGGTCAACACGCTCGATGCCTGCGAGCACATCCAGCTCGTGCTCAATTCCGTGTCGTTCCAGCCGGGCGGGCGGCGGTTCGGCAGCTATTATGAATATGGGGAGGAAGGCCGGTGAAGCGGCTGATCATCTTGGCGGGCCTTGCCACGGGGGTGGCGATGCCTGCGCATGCGCAGCAGCGGCGCGTCGAAGTCACGCCCTATATCGAGGCGAGCCAGGTGGTCGCGTCCGACCTCAATGGCGGCGACGTGCTGACCTATTCGACCGTGGGCGCGGGGATCGACGCCGAGGTGCATTCGCGCCGCGTCGAGGTGCAGGTGAGCTATCGCTACGAGCACCGCTTCGACTACCAGAACAAGCTCAACAACGATCACACGCATAGCGGCCTCGCCACGGTGAAGGCCGTAGTGGCGCCGGGGCTGAGCATCGAGGCGGGCGGCATCGCCACGCGCACCCGGTCGGACGTGCGCGGCGACGTGCAAACCAGCAATGTCGGCAATTTCAGCAACTCGGCGCAGGTCTTCTCGGCCTATGTCGGGCCGAACCTGGCGACGCATCTCGGGCCGATGTTCGTCAACGGTGCGTACCGGTTCGGCTACACCAAGGTGGAAGCTCCGGGGCAGACCGGCGTCGCTGCCGGCCAGCCGCGGCTTGACTATTACGACGATTCCAAGGTGCATGTCGCGACAGCCAGCGTCGGCGTGAAATCGGGCACGGTGCTGCCGGTCGGCATCACCGCCAGCGGGTCGTACACGCGCGAGGACGCCGGCCAGCTCGACCAGCGCTTCGAGGGCAAATGGGGCCGCGGCGACGTGGTGCTGCCGATCCTGCGCGGCCTCGCGATCGCGGGCGGCGTCGGCTATGAGCAGATCAAGATCACCCAGCGCGACGCGCTGCTCGTCGGCGGCCAGCCGGTGATCGACGGGGCAGGGCGGTTCAAGACCGATCCCAACTCGCCGCGCCGCATCGCCTATGACCTGGACGGCGTGTTCTGGGATGCCGGCGTGATCTGGAAGCCCAGCCGCCGCACCTTCTTCGAGGCGCGCGTCGGCCGGCGCTACGGCACGATGAGCTATACCGGGTCGCTGAGCTATCAGCCGACCCCGGGCAGCGGCATCCAGATCGGCGTGTACGACACGGTCGAGACCTTCGGCCAGCAGCTGAACGGCCAGCTCTCGACGATGCCGACCGCGCTTGCCAGCACCACCGACCCGTTCGGCAACCAGTTCTCGGGCTGCGTCTACGGCACCACCGGGGCGGCGACGGGCGGCTGCATGAACGCGGTATTCGCCTCGGCCACGACCTCGGCCTATCGCGCCCGCGGCGTGACCGGCGTGATGGTCGCCGGCCGCGGCGGCACGCATTTCGGCATCGGCGGCGGCTGGGCGAAGCGCGACTTCATCGCGCCGAGCGGCGGCGCCGGCTTCACCACCAACGGCACCAGCGACACCACCGTCTACGGCAATATCTTCGCCTCGACCCGCGTCGGCGCCAACGGCCAGCTCCAGGGCAGCCTGCTCGGCAGCTATTACGATAGCGATATCCCCGGCAATGGCGGCATTTACGGTTGGGGAGCGAATACCGCCTATACCCATCAGTTCGGGCATCTGGACGCGACCCTCTCCGCGGGCGTGTTCGGGTTCGAACGCGACGGCGACAGCTCGGCCAGCGCCCAGGCGCTGCTCGGCCTGCGCTACGGCTTCTAAGCGTCTGGACGGACACATGTACGACGATCATTACGGATTGACCGGCCGGCCCTTCCAGCTGACCCCCGATCCGAAATTCTGGTTCGACACCGCCACGCACCGCAAGGCGATGGCCTATCTTGGCTATGGGCTGAGCCAGGGCGAGGGCTTTGTCGTGATCACGGGCGATCCCGGCGTGGGCAAGACCACGCTGATGGGCCATCTGCTCGGCGAGATCGACCGCGAACGGCTGAACGTCATCAAGATCGTCTCGACCCAGCTGCGCCCCGAGGACCTGCTGCGGCTGGTCTGCCAGGGGCTGGGGATCGACAGCACGAGCCTCAACAAGGCCGAGATGCTTGGCGCGATCGAGCGCGGGCTGCACACCGTCGCGCGCACCGGCCGCCGCACGCTCGTCGTGGTCGACGAGGCGCAGTCGCTGCCGATCGAGAGCCTTGAGGAGCTGCGCATGCTCTCCAACTTCCAGGCCGGCGGCTATCCGCTGCTCCAGATCTTCCTGCTCGGTCAGCCCGAGTTCCGCATCACCTTGTCCGATCCGCGGCTCGAGCAGTTGCGCCAGCGCGTGATCGCGATGCATCACCTCGAGCCGATGCAGGCGGACGAAGTCGAACCCTATCTGATCCATCGCCTGTCGTGCGTCGGCTGGCGGGGCAAGCCGCGCTTCACCAACGACGCGGTTGCCGCGATCCATCGCTGGTCGGGCGGCTCGCCCCGCCGCATCAACCAGCTCGCCAGCCGCGTGCTGCTGTTCGGCGCGGTCGAGGAGATGGAGACGTTCGGCGCGCAGGAGCTCGCCGCGGTGATCGCAGACCTGAACGACGACACTCCGGTCTCCGCCTATCGCCCGGCCCCCGTGCCGGCGCCGGCCCCTGCGCCGGTGGCCGCACCCGAGCCGTTCGAGCTGACCGACATCGCGCCGATGGCGATGGGCGCGCCGGTGCCGCCGCCGCAGCCCGTGAGCCCGGTGCCGCTGCGCCCCGAAGCGCCGGCCGCCGGCAGCGATCCGGTGCAGCAGCGCATAACCGAGCTCGAAGCGCAGGTGCGCGACCAGGACGAGGCGCTGCGCCGCGTGCTGGGGCTGCTGGTCGACTGGGTCGAGCAGGGCGAAGGCAATGGCCGCCGCCCCGATCTCTCGGCAGTGCGCGGAAACGCGGCCTGAGCCGGATGGTCGTCAACGCCCTCTCGGTCGATGTCGAGGACTGGTTCCAGGTCGGCGCCTTCGAGAACACGATTGCGCGCGACGACTGGGACTCGCTCGAGCACCGGGTCGAGGCGAACACCGACAGGGTGCTGGCGCTGTTCGACGCGGGCGGGGTCAAGGCGACCTTCTTCACGCTCGGCTGGGTGGCGGAGCGCTATCCCGCGCTGATCCGCCGCGTCGCCGATGCAGGGCACGAAGTCGCGAGCCATGGCTGGGACCACCAGCGCGTGTTCACCATGGGGCCTGAGCAGTTCCGCGCCGACCTCGCCACCGCGAAGCGGGCGCTGGAGGATGCGAGCGGGCAGGAAGTGCGCGGCTACCGCGCGCCGAGCTTCTCGATCGATCGCCGCACGCCCTGGGCGCACGAGGTGCTGGCGGAGGAGGGCTATGCCTATTCCTCGAGCGTTGCGCCGGTCCGCCACGACCATTATGGCTGGCACGATGCGCCGCGCGGGGCCTTCTGGCCGGTGCCGGGTGCCGAGCTGATCGAGATCCCGATCACGCTGGCGAGCTTCTTCGGCCGCGAGGTCACCACCGGCGGCGGTTTCTTCCGGCTGCTGCCCGGCGAAGTGACCTATCGCGCCGTCCGCGCCGCCAATGGCGCGGCGCGTCCCGCGATCTTCTATTTTCATCCCTGGGAGATCGACCCGGGCCAGCCGCGCGTGCAGGATGCGCCGTTCAAGTCGAAGCTCCGCCATTACAGCCGGTTGGGCGCGATGGCGGGCAAGCTCGAGACGCTGATCGCAGGGCACAAATGGGGGCGCATGGACGAGATCGCGGCACGCGAGACGGCGCGGCTCAAGGCGGAGAAACGCACATGAACGCGCCGCTGCTCGGCAAGCCCGTTGCGCTGCGCGTCGCCAATCTCGCCGACGAGATCGAGCGGGCGCGGATCGGCGCGTTCGTCCACGATCATCCCGAGGGCACGCCCTTCCACTTGCCCGCCTGGAGCGTCGGCGTGGCGCGCGGCTGCGGGCAGAAGAGCCACTATCTCGTCGCCGAGGATGCCCGGGGCGACCTCGCCGGGGTGATGCCGCTCACCGAGATACGCTCGCCGCTGTTCGGCAACGTGATGGCATCGGCCGGGTTCGGCGTGGGCGGCGGGATCCTCACGCATGATCCGCGCCTGGTCTCGCAGCTCGACGAGGCGGCCTGGGCGCTGGCGCAGCAGCGCAAGTGCAGCGTGATGGAAGTGCGCGGCGGGCCGCTGCCGGGGCCCGAATGGAGTGTCGACGACACGCGCTATCTCGGCTTCGTGCGCCCGCTAGCTGCCGATGACGACGCCGAACTCCTCGCCATCCCGCGCAAGCAGCGCGCCGAGGTGCGCAAGGCGCTGGAGACCGAGCTCGATATTTCGATCGGCTGTCATCCAGATGACGTTGCCGCCCATTATGCGGTCTATGCCGAATCGGTCCGCAACCTCGGCACCCCGGTATTTCCCCGGAGTCTTTTTTCCGAGGTTTTGCGGGAATTTGGCAAATCGGCGGACGTGCTTATAGTCCGCCGTGGCGGGGTGGCTGTGTCGAGCGTGTTGAGCCTGTACTGGAAGGGAACGGTCTATCCCTATTGGGGTGGCGGCACGCGCGCGGCGCGGGGCCTGCGCGCCAATGACCGCATGTATTTCGAGCTGATGCGCCACGCCCGCGAGCGCGGCTGCAAGCACTTCGACTTCGGCCGCTCGAAGGTCGGCACCGGCCCGGCGGCGTTCAAGAAGAATTGGGGCTTCGAGCCCCGTCCGCTGGCCTATTACGACCGGGTCGCCGAGGGCGCCAAGCCGCGCGATGCGAGCCCGGTGAGTCCGAAATATTCGCTGCAGGTGCGCGTCTGGAGCAAGCTCCCCTTGTGGATCGCCAATCGCGCGGGTCCCCTGATCGCGAAGGGCCTTGGCTGATGGGCGACATTCTCTTCCTGGCGCACCGCGTGCCCTATCCGCCCGACCGAGGCGACAAGATCCGCGGCTTCCACATCCTGAAATATCTGTCGGGCAAGAAGCGCGTCCACCTGATCGCCTTTGCCGACGATCCCGCCGACCTCAAGCAGAAGGGCGGGCTGACCAAGTACACAGGCAACCGCTCGATCGTCTGGCGCGCCAAGTCGCAGGCGCTGGCCGGGATCCAGGCGCTGATCCAGCATCGGCCGGTGTCGCTCACCGCGTTCGACAACGACGCGCTGCGCCAGGCCGTCGAGAACATCCTCGAGCGCCACCGGATCGACACGATCTACGTCTTCTCGAGCCAGATGGCGCAGTATCTGCCCGCGCGTCCCCGGCAGAGGGTGATCATGGACTTTGTCGACATGGATTCGGCCAAGTTCGCCGCCTATGCGAAGAGCTCGAAGGGGCCGATGGGCTGGATGCTCGGCCGCGAGGCCCGGCTGCTGCTCGCGCACGAAAAGGCGATCGCGGCGCGCGCCGATGCGAACCTGTTCGTCAGCGAGGCCGAGGCGGAGCTGTTCCGCCAGCGCACCCATGCCGACCGCGTCCATGTGATCGAGAACGGCATCGACACCGAGTATTTCGATCCCGCCGCGACCTTCAAGCGCGTCGACGTGATGGGATCGACGATCGTCTTCACCGGCCAGATGGACTATCGCCCGAACGTCGAGGGCGTGACCTGGTTCGTCGAGACGATCCTGCCGCATGTCCGCCTCGTCCATCCCGATGCCCGCTTCATGATCGTCGGCCGCAACCCGACCGACGCGGTGAAGGCGCTCGCCAAGCATCCCGGCGTCGCGGTGATCGGCGAGGTGCCCGATGTGCGCGGTTGGCTCGCCCAGGCGGCGGTGGTCGTCGCCCCGCTCAAGCTCGCGCGCGGCATCCAGAACAAGGTGCTCGAGGGCATGGCGATGGCGCGGCCGGTGGTCGCCTCGCAGGCCGCCGCGACCGGCATCGACCATGACGGCACGATCCTGGTCGGATCCACGGTGGGCGAGATCGCCGAGCACGTCACGCGGCTGCTCTCCGATCCGCGCAAGGCCGCGGCGCTGGGTGCCGCCGCCCGCCAGCGGGTCAAGGACCATTACAGCTGGGAGGCCCGGCTGAGCCCGCTCGACGCGGTGCTCGGCCAGCCGCTGCGCCCCGCCAAGGAAGAGCGCGTCGCGCGCGTCACCGACGTGCCGAAGAAGCCGCGGCGGGCGGCGTGACCGTCGCCGCTGCCCCGGCAGCGGGTACCGCACCCGCGACGGCGACCTTCGATGCCCGCTGGCAGCGCCATGCCGCGATCCTCGGCGCCGTCTGGCTGGCGCTGCTCGCGATCTTCCACCGCGACACGCTCGACCTCGCGACGATCTACTGGACCAACACCACCTTCGGGCATTGCCTGTTCATCGCACCGGTGATCGGCTGGCTGGTGTGGCAGCGCCGCGCCGAGCTGAGCCAGGTGCCGCCGCAGGGCTGGTGGCCCGGCCTCGCGTTCGTCGCTGCGGGCGGGCTGGGCTGGATGGTCGGCGATGCCGCAGGCGTCGCGCTGTTCCGCCATGCCGGCCTCGTGCTGATGCTCCAGGGCGCGGTGGTGAGCGTGCTCGGGCCGAACCTCGCGCGCGGGCTGCTCTTCCCGC
Organism: Sphingomonas sp. KR3-1; assembly: GCF_040049295.1. Lineage (NCBI taxonomy): Bacteria > Pseudomonadati > Pseudomonadota > Alphaproteobacteria > Sphingomonadales > Sphingomonadaceae > Sphingomonas > Sphingomonas sp. KR3-1. The sequence goes on along the minus strand of NZ_JBDZDQ010000001.1, from coordinate 197,663 downwards.
TCTGCTACATGGGCTTCCTGGTGCCGTTCGGCGACTTTCTCGAAGGGCCGCTGCAGGACATCACGATCGCGATGGTGATGCCGATGCTCCACGCCTTTGGCGTGCCGGCAAGCGTCGACGGCGTGCTGATCACCACCTCGAACGGCTATTTCGAAGTGGCCGAAGCCTGCTCGGGCGCCAAGTTCGTCATCGCGATGGTCGCGTTCGGGGTGCTGGTGGCGAATGTCTGCTACGTCGCGTGGCGGCGGCGCGCGGCGTTCCTCGTCGCCGCGGTGATCGTGCCGGTGCTCGCCAACGGCATCCGCGCCTTCGGGACGATCTATGTGGCCTGGTGGACCTCGGTCGAGGCCGCCACGGGCTTCGACCATATCGTCTATGGCTGGGTGTTCTTCGGGCTGGTGATGGCCGCTGTGCTGGCGATCGGCTGGAAATGGTTCGACCGCGATCCCGACGCGCGCTGGTTCGATCCGTCGAAGCTGCAGGCAGTGCCGGCGCAGCGGCTCGACGCACCGGTGGCGGGGCTGCTGGTGCTGGCGGTGGCGAGCCTGTTCCTCGGCTGGTCGAGCCTCAACGACGCGCGCGCGGCCAGACTGCCGGCGCAGGTCGCGCTGCTCGAGGTGCCGGGCTGGCACCGCGTGCCCGCGAACGCCCGGGCACCCTGGTCGCCCAATTATCCGGGTGCCGATTATTTCCTGATCCAGCGCTATGCCGACGACAGCGGCCGCACGGTAGACCTGGCGGTGGCGGTCTATGCGACGCAGCACGAAGGGCACGAGCTGGTCGGCTTCGGCATCGGCGCGATCCGCGAGAACGACAAATGGGTGAAGATCGAGGATCTCGGCCCGGTGCGGCAGGGCGCCGCGCTGCGGATGACCGGGCCCGGCCGGACCGAGCGCGAGGTCGTCACCTGGTACCGGATCGGCGGGGTGCTGACCGGCAGCGAGAAGCGGGTGAAGCTGGAGACGCTCAGGACCAAGCTGCTCGGCGGCAACCAGGCCGGCGTGGCGGTGCTGGTCTCGGCCGAACAGGGCAACGAGAACGGCGCGCACGCGGCGATCCAGGACTTCCTGGGAGCGCTTGGTCCCGTCGAAGGGGTGGCCGATCGCATGACGGGCGCGAACTGACTTCTCCTTCCTCCACCTCGGCCTTGTGCCGGGGTCCACGGGGAGGCAATGACTGGGCAAGAGGCCTTTGTGCCCTGCGCGAGGTTTGGTGGACCCCGGCACAGGGCCGGGGTGACGGTTGGTTATCTGGGGGACTTCGCCTGAATGTGCGGCATCGCCGGCCTGTATTACCCCGCCATCCCCAAGCCGGTGGATCCCGCGCGCATCGTGCAGATGACCGATGCGCTGGTCCATCGCGGGCCGGACGGGTCGGGCGTGTGGGTCACCGCCGGCGTCGGGCTCGGGCATCGCCGGCTGGCGATCATCGACCTCGAAGGCGGCGTCCAGCCGATGGCGACGCCGGACCAGGGCGTGGTCGTCACCTACAATGGCGAGATCTACAATTTCCAGGAGGTCCGCGCCGAGCTCGAGGCCAAGGGCGCGCGCTTCGCCACCGATAGCGATACCGAGGTGCTGCTCCATGGCTGGCGGGCCTGGGGGCCGCGGATGCTCGACCGGCTGAACGGCATGTTCGCCTTCGCGCTCTACGACGCCAGCACGCAGAGCCTGTTCCTGGCGCGCGACCGCTTCGGGGTGAAGCCGCTCCATTATGCCGAGCTGTCCGACGGGGCGGTGGCCTTCGCTTCGGAGCTCAAGGGACTGCTCGCGCACCCGCTGTTCCGCCGCACGCCCGACTTCAAGGCGGTCGAGGACTATCTCGGGCTCGGCTATGTCCCCGACGATACGTCGATCCTGAGCGGCGTGAAGAAGCTGCCCGCCGGGCATTTCCTGCTGCTCGAGCGCGGCAAGCCGGTGCCGCGGCCGCAGCGCTGGTGGGACATCGACTTCTCGAAGCGCGCGACGGGCAGGACCCGCGACCTCGAGGCGGAGCTGATCGACCTGATGCGAAGCGCGGTGCGTTCGCGGATGATCGCCGATGTGCCGCTCGGCGCGTTCCTCTCCGGCGGCGTCGACAGCTCGGCGGTGGTCGCGCTGATGGCCGAGTCGAGCAAGGCGGCAGTGAAGACCTGCACGATCGGCTTCGACGAGGCCGATCATGACGAGACAGCCTATGCGCAGATCGTCGCCGAGCGCTTCGCCACGGCGCACCAGGCGCGCAAGGTCGCGGCAGACGATTTCGCGCTGATCGACACACTGGTCGGCGCGTTCGACGAGCCCTTTGCCGATGCCTCGGCGCTGCCGACCTATCGCGTCTGCGAGCTGGCGCGCGAGAGCGTGACCGTGGCGCTGTCGGGCGACGGCGCGGACGAGGCGATGGCGGGATACCGGCGCTACAAGTTCTTCGCCGCCGAGGAACGGATGCGTTCGCTGCTGCCGCAGAATGTCCGCGAGAATCTGTTCGGGACGCTCGGGCGGCTCTATCCCAAGGCCGATTGGGCGCCGCGCCCGTTCCGCGCCAAGACGACGCTGCTCGCGCTCGCCGAGGGTGGCGAGTTCGCCTATCCCAAGGCGGTCGGCGTTACCGGGCCGGCGCTGCGTCAGCGGCTCTACAGCGACGCGATGCGCAAAGGGTTGGCCGGGCACAGCGCCGAGCAGCGCTACGTCGATGCGATGCGCCAGGCGCCGGCGCGCGACGGGCTCGACCGGGCGCAATATGCCGATATCCAGCACTGGCTGCCGGGCGACATCCTCACCAAGGTCGATCGCGCGAGCATGGCGGTGAGCCTGGAGGCGCGCGAGCCCTTGCTCGACTATCGCCTCGTCCAGTTCATGGCGACCTTGCCGCCGTCGCTGCGGATCAGGGCGGGGCAGGGCAAGTGGCTGATGAAGAAGGCGCTCGAGCCCTATCTGCCCAAGGACATACTCTACCGGCCCAAGATGGGCTTCGTCACGCCGATCAGCGCCTGGTTCCGCAAGGCGCTGGCCGACGAGGCGGCGGCGCTGGGCCGCTCGAAGCTGCTCCACAGCACCGGCTGGTTCGACCTCCACGCGATCGAGAAGCTCGCGGCAGACCACAAGGCCGGGCGGGCGGAGCATGGCCGCACGCTGTGGCAGCTGCTGATGCTGGAGCGCAGCCTGACGCGGCTGTTCGGATAGAGCGCAGGGTTGCCGTTCCCCGGCGCAAGCCGGGGCCCAGCCTTGAAAGTCCGCGCCTTGGCGCGTCTTCGCCGCGCACACTGAGTCTGGACCCCGGCCTTCGCCGGGGAAACCATCTGGCTAGTGCGGGTAGGCAGCAGCCGTCGTCACGATCGGCCCGGGCGTTGCCGCGTCCATCGCCAGCGCCAGCCCCGCACACACCGTCAGCGCGGCCAGCGCCGCGGTCGAAAGCACGAACAGCGCGAAGCGCGTCGAGACCTTGTTGAAGGTCGCCTGCACCAGGCTGTGGGCGATGCGCAGGATCACATAGGCCCAAGCGAGCCACAGCGCGATGCCATGCCCCTTGTCCAGCACCGCGAGCGTGATCGATATCGCGTAGAACAGCGTCGGCTGCTCGTGGAGATGGTTGTAGTTGTGCGCCTTCCACTGCGCCTGGGGCGGCAGCACCTTGTCGGCGTCGCTGCCCTTGGAGCCGGTGAGCTTGCCCATGTCGATGCCCGCGGCGCGCATCGCCGGCATGCGCATCGCCATCATCCAGCCGAGCATCACCAGCGTCCAGGCGACCAGCGCCACCACGGGCGCCAGGATTTCACGTTGCATTGCAGCCCCTCCCACTGCGTTGATCGGGGAAGGCTGCCAAAGTCGGTTCGCGAATGCAACTAAACCGGTGCGAGCAGGCTATCGAGGAGCAGGTGCATCGCGCGGCGTAACGCCGCCTCGTCCTGCGCAGGCCATACCGAGTTGCGGCAGAGCACGCCCATCAGCTGCGCCTGGACCAGCCAGCCGATCGCCTCGGGATCGGCATCCGCGCGCGCCGTGCCGGCCGCGACCAGTGCGCGCACTTCGGCCTCCACGGCGTGGCGCAGGCGCTCGAGATTGGCGGTCATCCGCTCGCGCAGCCCGGCATCGCCGGCGCTCGCCGCGGTCATCTCGATGCCGAACCGGGCATTGGCGGCGGGCAGGGCAGGAGCGATCTGGCGTTCGAACAGCGAATCGGCGAGCGCGGCGATGCTGCCGCCCTGAAGCGGGCCGAGCTCGCCGCCGAGCCGGTCGGCGACCGCATGGATCAGCACCTCCTTGCTCGGGAAATGGCTGTAGAAGGCGCCCTTGCTGATCCCCGCGGCGGCGCAGACATCGTCCACCGAAGTGGCGAGCAGCCCCTGCTCGAACAGGCAGCGCGCGGCCGCGTCAAGGATATGCGCGCGACGCTTCGCGGCGGTGGCTTCGGTCAGGCGCGGCATGCTGGTTTCGTTGGCTCCCCGCCGCAGGTTGCAACGGATATGGTTCCACTATGTTGCTGAGAGTGGCCGCGAAAGCAGATTGCGTTCCCGCTGCGGGACAACGTGCCGATGTGGGAGCGGGGCGGGCCTTACCTGCGAGGTAGTTGCCCGGCGCCGCCGCGCGACGCACGCCTGATGCCCTTGAAGCAAAGGGCGGATCCTCATGACGACACTCGGGCGGCGGGACATGTTGACGCTGGGCGGCGGCGCGGGGCTCGCGCTAGCCCTGCCCGGGGCCGTGCTTGCGGCAACCGCAGCGCAGCCGATCATCGACGTGCACCTGCACGCCTATCCCGCGGCAATGAAGCTGCCGGCCGCCGCCACCAACCCGGTCACCGGCGCGAAGAGTACTGTCCGCACCGGCGCCGAGCATCTCACCGCTTGCATCGCCGAGATGCGGCGGCACAATGTCGTGAAGGGCGTGGTCAGCGGCGGCGATGGCGACCGGCTGCAGGCGGCGCTCGACTGGCACGTGCGCGATCCCGAGCGTTTCGTCGCGGGCGCGGGCATCCGCGGATCGGACGACACGCCGCTGCCGCCGCTCGAGGTGCTGCGCAAGGCGTTCGCCGACGGGACGATCAAGGTGCTGGGCGAAGTCAGCGCGGAATATGCCGGCCTGTCGCTGAGCGACCCGAAGTTCGATCCGTACCTCGCGCTGGCCGAGGAATATGACGTGCCGGTGGCGCTGCACATCGGGACGATGCCGCCGGGCACGCCGTTCGATCCCTGCTGCCGCACCGCGCGGGCGCGCTGGGGGCATCCCGAGACGGTCGAGGAGGCGCTCAACAAGCACCCCAGGCTGCGGCTCAACCTGATGCACAGCGGCTGGCCCTATCTCGAAGAGACGATCGCGATGCTGATGCTCTATCCCAATATCAACGTGGACACCGGCGCCAACGCCTGGCTGCTGCCACGCCCCGCCTTCCACGATTACCTGCGCCAGATCGTCCAATCGGGCTTCGGCAAGCGCGTGATGTTCGGATCGGACAACATGTTCTGGCCCGACGCGATCGGCCTGGCGATCGAGGGCGTGGCAAGCGCGACCTTCCTCAGCGCGGAGGAGAAGCGGGACATCTTCTACGAGAATGCCAGGGTGTTTTACCGGCTGTAGACGCGAACCCGGCGAAGCGCCGGAAGACTGCCGTCGTCCAACTGTCGCCTTGCGTCATCGGGTAGAGGTGGCTCACGGACCGAGGCAGGTAGAGCCCTTCTAGATTCCGCTTGGGCCGAACGCGGCTAGCCGCATCTCCCGGCCGTTATGGTGTCCCAAAAGAAAAGGGCGGCTAGGTCATCCCGGCCGCCCTGTTTCTCCCACGATCCGCGAAGGATCAGGCGAACAGCTTCGCCCAGCCGCGCTTGGCGCGATCCTTCCAGTGGCCGCGGTGATAGGCGTCGGACGCCAGCAGCGGCATCACCGAGCCGGCCTCGGCGAACACCATCTGCTCGATGCCGGTGTTGACCTTGCCCCACGACGCCGCCTCCTGGAGGGTCGAGGACGAGCAGGCGCCGTCGCGCACGTCGGCGACGGTGATCTGCACGGCGTACTTGTGCACTTCCACGTCCTCATGGCCGAGGATTTCGGCGCAGACGACGGTGTCCTGGATGAAGTTCTTCGGCACGCCGCCGCCAATCATGAGGAGCCCGGTGGTGCCCGCCTGGATCTTGATCTCGGTGAGTTCGCGGAAGTCGGCGATCGCGTCGAGCACCATGTAGGGCTTGCCCGCCTTGGCGCGGTCGACCTGGTGCTTGACCAAGCCGAAGCCGGCCGACGAGTCGACGAAGGCCGGGCAGAAGATCGGCACGTCATGCTCATAGGCGAGCTTGACCAGGCTGTTGTCCTTCTTGCCGTGCTCGACGAGATACTTGCCCATCTCGCGGATGAACGCGCGGCTCGAATAGGGCTTGGCTTCCAGCGTCTCGGCGATCTCGAAGATCGTATGGTCGACGTTCTGGAGCGCTTCCTCGTCGATATAGGTGTCGTAGATGCGATCGATGTAGAGCGAGCGCAGCGTGTCGTCGTCGGGGATTTCGAGCGCTTGATAGTGCTTGTGGCCAAGGCCCTCGAAGAAATCCATGTCGACGATGGTCGCGCCGGTGGCGACCACGACGTCGACCATGTTGTTGCGGATCAGCTCGGCATAGAGGTCCATGCAGCCGCCAGCCGAGGTCGAGCCCGCGATCACCAGGCAGACGGTGCAGTCCTTGTCGGCCAGCATCTCGTTGTAGATCTTGGTGGCGCGGCCGAGGTCGCGGCTGGTGAAGCTCATGTCGGCCATAGCGTCGACGATCGGGCGCGCATCGAACTTGGTGATGTCGATGTGCTTCACTTCCTTCGACAGAAGCTCCGCCTTGCGGGTGTCGTTGATCGGGGCGTTGGCCGCCGCGGTCTTGGTGAGGGTGTCGGTCATGGGGTCTCCCATTTTCTTGCCATGCCGCCGTCATTCAAAGGGGACGCGGTAACCCGGATGCGGGGCCCTTAGACCCCAAAACCATATCCGTCATCCCCGCGCAGGCGGGGCCTGTGCGGAGATGACGGGTTAAAGCGATGTGACGTTACAGCTTGACGACGTTCCAGGCCGGCCGGCGTTCCGTCAGCTCGACATACATCGAGGCCATCGGTTCGTCGGTCACTGCGACGGTCGCGTCGGTGCCGAAGCCGTTGAACGCGGTGCGCATCGCCGAGCCATAGGCACCGAGCATGCCGATCTCGAAATAATCGCCGGTGCGGGTGTCCGCCGGCAGAAGGAACGGGCCCTTCATGTAATCGAGATCGTCGCAGGTCGGGCCGTAGAAGCTGAACTCGACGTCCTTGGCGTTCGATTCGGGCTCGCGCAGCAGCTCGACCGGGAACTTCCAGTCGATATGCGCGGCATCGAACAGCGCGCCGTACGCGCCGTCGTTGATGTACAGCTCCGCTCCGCGGCGGCGCTCCACGCGCACCACGATCGAGCTGTACTCGGCGCACAGCGCACGGCCCGGCTCGGCCCAGAGCTCGGCCGAATAGGAAACCGGCAGGCTCTCGAACGCGCGGTGGATCGTCTCGAAATAATGCTCGAGCGGCGGCGGGGTCATGCCCGGATAGACCGAGGGGAAACCGCCGCCGACGTCGATCACGTCGACGGTGACCGCCGACTCGACGATCGCCGCACGCACACGCTCCATCGCGTTCGAATAGGCATCGGGCGACATCGCTTGCGAGCCGACATGGAAGCAGATGCCCAGCGCATCGGCGACCTGGCGGGTCTCGAACAGCAGCTTGGCGGCTTCGCCCGGGCCGGCGCCGAACTTCGACGCGAGGCTCAGCTTCGAATGCTCCGACGAGACGCGCAGGCGCACGCACAGCGTCAGGTCGCTCGCGGGCACGCCGTCGCGGCTGGTGGCGCGGACGATCTTGGCCAGCTCGTCGAGGCAATCGAGCGAGAAGGTGCGGACGCCGTGGGTGAAATACGCCTCTTCGATCGCTTCCTCGGCCTTGACCGGGTGCATGAAGCAGAGCGTGGCTTCGGGCAGCGTACGCGCGACCAGGCGCACTTCGCCGATCGACGCCACGTCATAGGTGGTGATGCCGTTGTCCCACAGGATCTGCAGCAGCTCGGGCGAGGGATTCGCCTTGACCGCATACATGGCCTTGCCCGGGAACTTCTCGACGAAGAACCGAGCGGCCCGCGCCGCAGCGTGCGGACGGACGAGCGTGACCGGCTGGACCGGACCCTGCTTAGCGATGTCGATGCCGGTCACGGAGGAGCCGGCGGTCGAGAGGGGCGCTAACCCCAGCGCGCGATGATGCTGGTGCAACTCAAGGGACCTCCAAGTGCCTTACGGCGATCGTTGACAATTGCTGCCTTGCGGTTGGAAGTCCCATGGGGCAGCGGGAGAGCGGCACATAAGGACGTTGGACCGGGGTGTAAAGTGATTCGCGATCCGGAAATCTACGGCGGGGGTGAAGTGTGACGATTGTGCGACAGCCAACGCGGGCCGGGGTGCGGGACGCGGCTGCCAAGGTCGCGGCGATCCTGCCGCAAACGCCTCTTTTCGTTCATGAAATTCGCGGCGTCCCGGTATGTTTCAAGGCCGAGTGCCTGCAGCCGATCGGCGCGTTCAAGATCCGCGGCGCCTGGCACCGGCTGACCGCGCTCGACGGTCCGCAGCGCGAAAAGGGCGTGGTCGCTTTCTCGTCGGGAAACCATGCCCAGGGAGTCGCCTGGGCGGCCAGGAAGCTGGGCATGCCCGCGGTGATCGTGATGCCCGCCGACGCGCCCAGGGTGAAGCGCGACGCGACGCTGGCGATGGGGGCGGAGGTGGTCTCCTATGACCGCGCGACCGAGAGCCGCGAGAAGATCGCCGCGCATCTCGCCCATGCCCGCGGCGCCACCTTGGTGCCGAGCTTCGACGATCCCTGGATCATCGAGGGGCAGGGCAGCGCCGGGATCGAGGCGATGAGCCAGATCGTCGAGGCGAAGCTGCCCGATTTCGCCAATGTGCTGGTGCCGTGCGGCGGCGGCGGTCTCGCGGCCGGGCTCGCGCTGGCGCTGCCCGATGCCGAGATGATCGTGGTCGAGCCCGAGGGCTGGGACGACATGACGCGCAGCCTCGAGGCGGGCTGGATCGAGCCGGTGGGCGACAATCCGCCGCCGACCGCCTGCGACGCGCTGCAGACGACGCGCGTCTCGCCGCTGACCTTCGACGTGCTGTCCAGGCGCGGCGCCACCGGCCTGGCGGTGAGCGAGGCGGAGATCCGCGCTGCCCAGCGCTGGGCGGCGGCGAAGCTGCGCGTGGTGGTGGAGCCGGGCGGCGCGGTGGCGCTGGCGGCGCTGCTGGCGGGCAAGGTCGATGTGAAGCCGGGCTTGCTCGTGGTGCTTTCGGGGGGCAATGCCGATCCCGATGCCTATGCCCACATACTTTCCACGAAGGACTGACCCGGTGTCCAACCGCTTCGGCCCCGCGATCGCCACCGTGATGAGCGCCGGCGCGCGCGTGCTCGGCTATGTGATCTATGGCTTCCTGCGCATGGTCTATCGCCGCGATCCACGGATGATCGCGCTGTTCGCCGGCGGGATCGGCGCGATCGCGCTGCTCGTCTGGCTGATCGTCCGCTAGATGCTCGACGCCTCGCTCGAGCCGCTGTGGCTGAGCATCGCGGTGATCGCGGTGGGCCTGCTCGTCTGGGGCGGCTGGCGGCAAGTGAAGACCGATCGGATCAAGGGCGTGCTGATGTTCGTCTGCGCCGCGGTGATCCTGGGCAATCTGCTGATCCTGGGTGCCTGATCCTCTTGATTCGTCGTCCCCGCGAAGGCGGGTGACGGATGGCGGCGATACATCTCGTTACACAAGAGCGTTGGACGCCGCGGCTTGGCCTGCATATCCTCGCAGCCAAGGTTCGATGAGGTGTGCGATGCGTAAGTCCCTGATCCTGCTGCCCTTCCTGCTCGCCGCCAGGCCGGCGCTCGCCCAGTCGGCGCCGCCGCGCGAGATCGCCTATGGCAGCGCGGCGCTGCAGCGGCTCGATTTCTACAGGGCGGCGACGGCCGATGCGCCGCTGGTCGTGTTCGTGCATGGCGGCGGCTGGAAGCGCGGCGACAAGGGCAATGCCACCGGCGGCGCCAAGGTCGCGCACTTCACGGCCAAGGGCTATGCCTTCGCCAGCCTCGACTACCGGCTGGTGCCGGGCGCGACGGTGGAGCAGCAGACGCAGGACGTCGCCGATGCGCTGGGCTATCTCGTCAAGCATGCCCGCGAACTCGGCGTCGATCCCGCGAAAGTGGTGGTGATGGGGCATAGCGCCGGCGCGCATCTCGCTGCGCTGGTCGCCACCGATCCCCGGTACCTGCAAAAGGCGGGCTGGAGCCTCGACCGGATCGCCGGCGTCGTGCTGCTCGACGGCGCGGCCTATGACGTGCCGGCGCAGATGAGCGACGGGCCGCGGATCATGGGCGGCACCTATCAGGCGGCGTTCGGCAGCGACTCGGCGCGCCAGCGGGCACTATCGCCGACGCTGCAGGCCGCTTCCCCCAATGCACGGGACTTCCTGATCCTGCATGTGCAGCGCGAGGACGGCACCCGCCAGTCCGAAGCGCTGGGGCGTGCGCTGACGGCGGCGGGCGCGCGCGTGACGGTGCAGGGGTTCGCCGGGCGCGGGCTGCAGGGTCATATGGAGATCAACCGACGGCTCGGCGATGCGGACTATCCCGCCACTTCGGTGGTCGACCGCTGGATCGAGGGCGTGCTGGCGCGCTGAGCATCGCACGCTTGGGATTGGACGGCGGCGCGGGAATGCCTACATGCATGCCATGTCGCTCCTTGCCGAACTCCATTACGACGCGTCCGATTTCGACGTGATCCGCCCGGGCTCCCACGTCGTCTGCGCCGTCACCGGCGATCCGATCCCGCTCGACCAGCTCAAATATTGGAGCGCCGCGTTCCAGGAAGCCTATCGCGGCGCGCCCGAGGCGACCGCCGCAATCCTGGCGGGCGGGGCGCGGAACTTGAAGAAGGGCTGATAGCCCCGTTATCTCGTCATCCCATCATTCCGTCATCCCCGCGAAAGCGGGGACCCATCTCCTACGCGATCGGCACATGCAGCCGGTGCTCTGGTGGACAGGTCGGGAGATGGGCCCCCGCTTTCGCGGGGGTGACGAAGAAGTTTGATTTGATGACCCGTGGGGAATGCTGCGGCCCACTGCGCCCCGGCTTTCGCCGGGGTGACGGGTTGGGGCCGCCTGCTCGCCTAGCTCACCGGATCGGCGAGTTCGGATCCAGCCGCATGTCCAGATACTTGTCCACGCTCTTCATCAGGTCGTCCATTTCGTTCTCGAAGAAATGGTTCGCGCCGGGGATGGTGTCGTGGTGGATGGTGATGTGCTTCTGGGTGCGCAGCTTGTCGACCAGCTTCTGTACTGCGCCCGGCGTGACCACCTCGTCGTCCTCGCCCTGGATGATGATGCCCGAGGACGGGCAGGGGGCGAGGAAGGTGAAGTCGAACATGTTCGCCGGCGGAGCGACCGAGATGAAGCCGCGGATCTCCGGGCGGCGCATCAGCAGCTGCATGCCGATCCAGGCGCCGAAGCCGAAGCCGGCGACCCAGGTCGAGCTGGCTTCGGGGTGGAAGCTCTGCACCCAGTCGAGCGCCGAGGCGGCGTCGCTGAGCTCACCGATGCCGTTGTCGAACGTGCCCTGGCTCTTGCCGACGCCGCGGAAATTGAAGCGCAGCGTCGCGAAGCCGCGGCGCTGGAAGGTCTTGTAGAGCTCCTGGACGATGCGGTTGTTCATCGTGCCGCCCGCATTGGGATGCGGGTGGAGGATCATGGCGACCGGCGCGCGCGGCTTGGGCGCGGGGGCGAAACGGCCTTCGAGGCGGCCTTCGGGGCCGGGGAAGATGACTTCGGGCAAGGCTTTTCCCTGTATGAATTCGTGGGCGCTGTAGAGCGCGGAGAGTTGGGCGCTATATAGGCAGCGCGCCGCGTTGCGCAATTATTACGAGAGTGAATTGGCCGACCGTATCTATCTCGATCACGCCGCGACCACCGTGATGCTGCCCGAAGCCGTTGAAGCCGTGACGGCCGGGATGCGCGATTGGGCCAATCCCAGCTCTCCGCACGCCGAGGGTCGGGCCGCCCGTGCCGCGCTGGAAAAGGCCCGGCGCGAGGTCGCGGCGGCCTATGGCTGGGCGCATGAGCTGGTCTTCACCAGCGGGGCGAGCGAATCGCTGCAGATGGCGCTCGGACGCTCGATGGCGCCGCGCCGGCTGATCAGCGCGGTCGAGCATGATTCGGTGCTGCGCCATTCGGAAGGCGCGCAGGTCCTGCCGGTCGATCCGGACGGAATCCTGCGGATGGATGCGCTGCAGGCGGCGCTGGCCGCGGGACCGCGCGCGCTCGTCGGCGTGCAATGGGCGAACAGCGAGACCGGGGTACGCCAGCCGATCGCCGAAATCGCCGCACACGTGCACGCGGCCGACGGCATTCTATTGGTCGATGCTGCGCAGATGCCGACGCGCGCCGATGAGGCGGTGCTGCGCCATGCCGATCTGGTCGCGGTCTCGGCGCACAAGCGGGGCGGACCGCCGGGAATCGGTGCGTTGCTGGTCCGTGACTTCGGCGTGCTGCTGCCGATGGGCGGCCAGGAAAAGGGCTACCGCGCGGGTACCGAGAACCTGCCCGGCGCGCTCGGCTATTCGGTGGCCGTCCAGGTGACCGAGGATTTGGCGCCGATGGCAGCGCTGCGCGCCCGGCTCGAGGTCGCGATCCTGGCCGCCGGTGGTGACGTGGTTGCCGCGAAGTGTCCGAGAAGTCCGCTGATCGGTGCCTATCGCATGCCCGGCGTCTCCGCCGCCGCCCAGCTCATCCGCTTCGACCTGGCCGGCATCTCGGTCTCGGCGGGCAGCGCCTGCTCCTCAGGCAGCATGCGGCCGAGCCATGTGCTGGGCGCAATGGGCTGGGAGGAGCCCGCTCTGCGCGAGGTGGTGCGGGTCAGCTTCGGGCGCGGCACGACCGAGGCCGAGGTCGATGCCTTCACGACGCTCTGGCGTCAGATCGCGGATGAGGCCAGAACCAGGGCCGCATGACCTATCTCGACTATCAGGCGACCACGCCGCTCGCCCCCGAGGCACTGGCCGCGATGCTGCCGCTGCTGGAGGGCAATTTCGCCAATCCCCACTCTGCCCATGCCCCGGGCAGGGCGGCGAAGGCGGCGGTGGAAGTGGCGCGCGACGAGGTCGCCGGGCTGCTTCCGCCGGGCGGCAAGGTCAGCTTCACCAGCGGCGCGACCGAGGCGCTCAACTGGGCGATCAAGGGCACAAGCGGCGGCATCGTGACGGTCGCCACCGAGCATGCCGCGGTGCTCGACACGATCGAGGCGGAGGCGCGCATGGGTCGGGCGGTGACGGTGCTGCCGGTGGGCCCGGAGGGGCTGGTCGATCTCGCCGCCGCGCGCGCCGCGATCGGGCCGGGCACGGGCCTCGTCGCCGCGATGCTGGTCAACAACGAGATCGGCGTGATCCAGCCAATCGAGGAACTCGCGCACCTCGCCCATGCCGCCGGCGCCTTGTTCCTGTGCGACGCAGTGCAGGGCTATGGCCGGGTGCGGATGCCCGAGGGCTGCGACCTGATCGCGGTCTCGGCGCACAAGATCCACGGGCCCAAGGGCATTGGCGCGCTATGGATCCGCGACGGGGTAACGCTCGAGCCGCTGATGCATGGCGGCGGGCAGGAGCCGGCGGGGCGCTCGGGCACGCTGTCGCCGGCGCTCTGCGCAGGATTCGGCGCGGCCGCAAAGCTCGCCAAGCAGCGCTTCGGGATCGATCACGCCCATGCCGAGCAGCTCTATCGCGCCGCGCTCGGCCGGCTGGCGGGGGACTGGTCGCTCAACGGCTCGCAGGGCGACCGCTATCCGGGCAATCTCAACCTGCGCCACGACGGGCTCGACGTCTCGCGGCTAATCTCGGACCTGCGCGACATCGCCTTTTCCGCCGGTTCGGCCTGTGCAAGCGGATCGGGGCGTCCCAGCCATGTGCTGCGGGCGATCGGGCTGAGCGACGCGCAGGCGCGGTCGAGCATCCGCATCGGCTACGGGCGCTACACCAGCGAGGACGAACTGCTCCACGCGATCGACCGGATCGTGGGCGCCGCCCGCCAGCAGAGCCGCGCGGCATGATCCGCATCACCTTCGTCAGCGCCGACGGCGGCGACCGGCACGAGGTGGAGGCGCAGGAAGGGCTCCGGCTGCTCGAAGTCGCGCAGAATGACGGCCAGCCGCTCGAAGGCACGTGCGAGGGGCAGATGGCCTGCTCGACTTGCCACGTGATCGTCGATGCCGAGCATTTCGCCCGCCTGCCGCGCGCGGCGGAGGAGGAGGAGGACATCCTCGATCTCGCAGTGGGTGCGGTGCGAACCAGCCGGCTCGCCTGCCAGATCTTGCTCACCGCGGACCTCGACGGGCTGGTGGTGCGCCTGCCCGCCGGTCACCGCGACATGCAGGGGCGCTGAGCGATGACCTGGCTGGCCGATCATGTCGAGGCGGTGGCAGGCGCGATCTCGGCGCTGATCGCGCTGGTCGCGCTCGGCGCCACCTGGCTGCGCCAGCGACAGGGCGAACTGCGCCGCGACGATGTCCATCGCTGGGCCGATGAGGCGATCGCCGCGCTCCAGGCGGTGCGGCTGCTCACCGCCGGCACGCGGATGAAGATCACGCCGGAGGAAGAGCGTGTCCGATTCGTCCAGCTGATGTTCGACACCTCGATCCTGGTCGAGCGCGGGCGCTTGTTCTTCCGCAACGCGCGCGACGGGCGGCACGGCATCGAGAAGGCCGCCGCCTATCGCGGCCGGCGCCCCGAGATTCTCGACCAGCTGGTGCTCGCGCACCAGATCGCCTGCGGCTGGGGCGACGCGAGCGCCGAGGATCGCGTGCGGATGGGGCGGGTGGCGGAGGACGCCGCCCGCACCTTCGTCTCGCTCGTGCAGACCGAGGTTGGCCGCCAGCGCACCGCCTCGGCGGACACACGGCGCCGCGGCAAGGGCGCGGACCTGCAATCGCGTCTGGCGATGCTCGAGTCCGGCACCGCCTAACCTCCGGCGGCAGCGCCTACACATTCCAGCAACGCGCCAGACATTCAGCCTCGCGCAATCCGTCCCGTTTCAGGATCGTGCATGGAACCGAAACGATTTGGTCCGGTTTCGCAACGCACAGGGATTATCCCTGCCAGCAGGAGAGAAACATGAAGCTGCTCACGATCCTCGCGGCCGCTGCCGCCGCCACCCTGGCCATTCCGGCCGCTGGTGCCGCCGCTGCCCCGGCTGCACCCTCGATGATCGCCAAGGCTGCGATTCAGCATCACCGCCCGCATGCGCGCCGCGCTTACTGGCGCACCGTTTGCACCACCAAGTGGAACCACGGCCATCGTCAGCGCGTCTGCCGCAAGGTTCGCGCCTGGCGCTAAGCTGAGGGTCGGGGGCGGAAGCGCCGGGAACGTTTCCGCCCCCAGCCTAAGCATCTTGCCTAACCGCCTGACTTTGCCCATATGCGCCGCGGGAGTCGGGCGGACGTAGTCGTCGCCAACCTGGTCAGATCCGGAAGGAAGCAGCCACAACGATTTCGCTGCGGGTCGTTCCGGCTCCCACCTTCCGCCGCCCGCATCGTTGACAAAGTCCGATGCCAGGCAGAGATTCTCGCGCACGTCGTGATCTGTTTCTCCAAGCGCGAACGAGGCTTGGCAGGCCGATGCGTATGCCACCGAGATCGACAGAGCGATCGAGCGGCTCGCGACCTTTTCTCATATCGGCGGAGCGCTCCGGCATAGGGGCCGCCTGTATCGTCAATGGCGAACCGGCAGCCACGCGATCCTCTATACGATCGCGCGATCCAGGATCGTGATCGTCCGTATCCTCCACATTCGCCGGGACGCGGCTCGCCATCTCACCTGACGCTTCGACAAGCCCGCCTTCGCACCCTAGATAGAAGCCGATGTCCGATTCCTTCCTTGGCCTCGACGAACCCCCGCAGCCGCGTGACAACGCGTACCGGGTGCTGGCGCGCAAATACCGGCCGCAAACCTTTTCCGAGCTGATCGGCCAGGATGCGATGGTCACCACGCTGGGCAACGCGATCAAGCGCGACCGGCTGGCGCATGCCTTCCTGCTCACCGGCGTCCGCGGCGTCGGCAAGACCTCAACCGCGCGGCTGATCGCCAAGGCGCTCAACTGCATCGGGCCGGACGGGCAGGGCGGGCCGACGATCGATCCGTGCGGGATCTGCGAGCCGTGCCGGGCGATCGCCGAGGGGCGCCATATCGACGTGATCGAGATGGACGCCGCCAGCCACACCGGCGTGGACGATGTCCGCGAGATCATCGAGGCGTCGCGCTACTCGGCCGTCTCGGCGCGCTACAAGATCTACATCATCGACGAAGTCCACATGCTGTCGAAGAGCGCGTTCAACGCGCTGCTCAAGACGCTCGAGGAGCCGCCGGCGCATGTGAAGTTCCTGTTCGCCACCACCGAGGTGAACAAGGTGCCGGTGACGGTGCTGTCGCGCTGCCAGCGCTTCGACCTGCGCCGCATCCCGGCCGAGCTGCTCGCCGAGCATTTCGCCAAGGTCAGCCAGGCCGAGGGTGTCGAGGCCGAGCCTGAGGCGCTGGCGCTGATCGCACGGGCGGCGGAAGGATCGGCGCGCGACGGGCTGTCGATCCTCGACCAGGCGATCGCGCATGCCGGGCTGGAAGGCGAGGGCGTGAAGGCGGAAGCCGTGCGCCAGATGCTCGGCCTGTCCGACCGCGGCGCGATCCGGACGCTGTTCGGGCTGCTGCTCGAGGGCGACGCGCCGGGTGCGCTCGCCTCGCTGCGAGGGCAGTACGACCTTGGCGTCGATCCGCAGGCGGTGCTGCGCACCTTGCTCGAGACCGTGCACGCGGTGACCCTCGCCAAGCTCGGTACCGATGGCAATTCGGGCCAGTCGGCCGAGGAGCTGAAGGCGCTCGAGCGCTGGGCGGCGGGGCTGAGTTTCCCGGCGCTGCACCGACTCTGGCAGCTCGTGCTGCGCGGGCATGACGAAGTCGCCAAGGCGGTGCTCCCGATCGAGGCGGCGGAGATGGCGCTGCTGCGCGTGATCCACGCCTCACAGCTGCCCGACCCGGGTGAGCTTGCCCGCCAGATCGCCAGCGGCAGCGTGACCATTTCGGGCGGCGCGGCACCGGCGGCAACGCCTGGGGCGAACGGCGCGGGGATGCCGACCTCGCTTGGACAGCTCGCCGATTATCTCGAGGAGAAGCGCCGCTTCCAGCTCGCCACCCAGGTGCGCGACTATCTGCGCCCGGTCGGCTTCGCGGGCACCGAGATCGAGTTCGCCGCCGCGCGGCCGCTGCCGTTCGACTTCCTCAAGGAGCTGGGCGCCGCGCTCAAGGAGTTCACCGGCACCAATTGGAAGCTCCAGTGCGTTGACGTACCGGCACAGGCGATGACATTGCGCGAGGAGCAGGCTGCGAACGAGCAGGCCGAGCGCGACGCGGTGCTCGCCTCGCCGATGGTCGCCGCGGCGATGGAAGCCTTTCCCGATGCCGAGCTGATCGGCTGGTCCAAGACAGGAAGTTGAGTATGGATCTCGAAAAGATGATGGCCATGGCGCAGAACGTCCAGGCCGAGCTTACCAAGGCCCAGGCCGATCTCGACAAGATCGAGGTCGAGGGCGCCGCCGGCGGCGGGCTGGTGAAGGTGCAGGCATCGGCAAAGGGCCGGATCATCGGCATCCATATCGACGATTCGCTGCTCAACCCGGCCGAGAAGGGCATGCTCGAGGACCTGCTCGCGGCCGCCTTCAACGATGCCCGCGCCAAGGCGGATGCGGCGTCGCAGGAGTCGATGGCGAAGATGACCAGCGGCCTGCCGCTGCCGCCGGGCTTCAAGCTGCCCTTCTGATTTCCGGAACCTTCGTTCGTTCTCCTCGGTTGCTGACGGCACAGTTCGAGGAGGACGAAAATGGTGGAACGTGTAACCGAGCGTACCGACGGCGTGACTGCCGAGCGCGTCACAGAGACCGGCGGCAGCACCGTGGTGGTCGAGAAGAGCGGTGGCAGCGGCGCGGGCTTGCTGATCGGGCTCGTGCTGCTGGTCGCCGTGGTGATCGGCGCCGTCTATCTGTTCAACCAGAACAACCGCGAGAACGCCAAGACCGATGCGGTGACGCAGGCGGCGAAGGACGTCGGCGGCGCCGCCAAGGATGTCGGCGACGCGGCGCAAGACGCGGCGAAGAAGGTCCAGTAACGGCCCGTTACCGGAGCAATTTCAGCGCAATAGGCAACACATGGGTGCGGGTCATCGGAGCGAGCGGCAACGCATCGGCCTCGGCGATCGGCACCCATAGCGCTTCGGCGATCTCCGCCGCGGCAACGGGTTGATGCACGGCGGTAAGGTGAAACAGCTCCGCCTCGACCACGCGGCCGGGCTCATTGGCGGCGGGCGCCTCGAAGCGGCCGAGATGCACGGGTTCGTGCGCGGGCGTCATGCCGATTTCCTCGGCCAGCTCGCGGCGCAACGCGCCGAGCGGCGTTTCGCCCGGCTCGATCTTGCCGCCCGCCTGCATATAGGCGGAGGTGCCTGTTTTGCGGACCAGCAGCATGCGGCCGGCGCCGTCGTCGATCAGCGCGGCGGCGATGCGGATCGGCGGACTCAGCGGATGCAGGCGTCCAGCCCGTCGCCGCGCACCGTGCCGATGCGCGCGGTGATCGCGTTGCCGTAGCGCCGGGTGAAGCCGCGCGGATCGATGCCGGCGCGCTTCTTGGGGAGCGGCAGGACGGCGGCGATCTGGGCGGCCTCGCGCGGGCTCATCTGCGACGCGTCATGCTTGAAATAGCGCATCGAGCCGGCGTTGACGCCATAGGTGCCGATCCCGGTCTCCGCGACGTTGAGATAGACTTCCATGATCCGGCGCTTGCCCCAGATATTCTCGATCAGGACGGTGAAATAGGCCTCCAGCGCCTTGCGGGCGTAGCCGCCGCCCTGGAACAGGAAGACGTTCTTCGCGGTCTGCTGGCTGATCGTCGAGCCGCCGCGGATCTTCTTCTTGCCGGTGGCATTGCGGGCATAGGCCTGCTCGATCGCGGTGAAATCGAAGCCGTGATGCGTGCAGAAGCGCGCATCCTCGGCGGCGATCGCGGCGCGGGGCATGTCGGGGTCGATCCGGTCGAGCGACATCCAGCGCTTGGAGACGCCGTGGCCCGAGAAGACGTCGCCGATCTGCGTCCAGGTGATCGGCACCGGCACGAACTTGTAGAGCACCACCATGCCGATCGAGACCAGCAGGAAGGCTAGGACGGCCTTCAGGATCCAGAAGAGGATGCGGCGGAGCAGCGGCTTGCGCGGCTTGGCCGGGCGCTCCTCGCTTGCCGGTGCAGGCGGGGGAGGGGCTTGTCGTGCCGAGGTGAACGGATCGGGCTCCTCGCCGAGCGGGCGCAGGTCCGGCATCGGCGCCGCGCCCAGCTCGGGCTGGACCGTGGTCGCGCGCGGCGTCCAGTCGCGCGGACGGGGCGCAGAATCGGAAGGCGCCGGTGGGATGTCCGCCGGCGCTTCCGGGAGGCGCGGGGCCTCCTCGTCGTTTCGATTGTCACCCATGCGCAGGCGTCAGGCGGTGAGCAGCCGCTTCTCGCCGGCGATGCGCATCATCGCCTTTTGCAGCTTCTCGAACGCGCGCACCTCGATCTGGCGGACGCGCTCGCGGCTGACGTCATAGACCTGCGAGAGCTCCTCGAGCGTCTTGGGATCGTCGGTGAGGCGGCGCTCGGTGAGGATGTGCTTCTCGCGCTCGTTCAGGTCTTCCATTGCCGACACGAGCATATCGTGCCGGACATCGGCTTCCTGCGCCTCTGCAACCTGCTCGTCCTGGAGCGCGCTGTCGTCCTGCAGCCAATCCTGCCACTGGCCCTCGCCATCCTCGCGCATCGGCACGTTGAGCGACGTATCGCCGCCCATCGCCATGCGACGGTTCATCGAGGTGACCTCCTCCTCGGTGACGCCGAGATCGGTGGCGATCTTGGTGAGATGCTCGGGGCTGAGATCGCCGTCCTCGAACGCGTCGAGCTTGGCCTTCATCCGGCGCAGGTTGAAGAACAGCTTCTTCTGCGCGGCGGTGGTGCCCATCTTCACCAGGCTCCACGAGCGCAGGATGAATTCCTGGATCGAGGCGCGGATCCACCACATGGCGTAGGTCGCCAGGCGGAAGCCCCGATCGGGCTCGAACTTCTTCACGCCCTGCATCAGGCCGATATTCCCTTCCGAGATCAGCTCGGAGACGGGCAGTCCATAGCCGCGATAGCCCATGGCGATCTTCGCCACGAGACGCAGGTGCGAGGTGACCAGCTGGGCCGCGGCATCCGTGTCGCCATGCTCCTGGAAGCGCTTGGCGAGCATGAACTCCTGCTCGGGGCTCAGGATCGGAAACTTCTTGATCTCGGCCAGATAGCGGTTGAGGCTCGCCTCACCACCAAGCGCGGGGATCGTCGCCGGGACGTTGCTTCCGCTTGCCATGATCACTTCTCCCTTTACTAGGCGCGCTCCCCCTAAGGCGAAGCGCCGCCGAAAAATTCATACGATGAGGTTATCGAACAGTTCCTGCATGTCGGCAGGGATTTCGCTTTCAAACGCCAAAGCGGTACTATTGATGGGGTGAATGAACCCCAGATGGGCCGCGTGCAAGGCTTGGCGCCGGAAATTCAAGGTTTCCAGAAGTTGACGGTGCACCTTGCGGACACTGCCATAGACTGGATCGCCGACGAGCGGATGACCCAAAGAGGCCATGTGCACCCGCACCTGATGGGTACGCCCGGTCTCGAGCTTGCACTCGACCAGCGCGGCATCCCAAAGTTCACGAAGCACACGCCAATGCGTGACCGCGCGCTTGCCGTTGCCGACGATCGCCACCTTCTTGCGATTGTGCGGCGAGCGGGCGAGCGGGGCGTCGACGATGCCCTGCAGCGTCCGCGGCCTGCCGCTTACGATCGCCTTGTAGCGCCGATCGATCGAGTGCGCCTTGAACTGCGCGGCCAGGCCGACATGCGCGCGATCGTGCTTGGCCGCGACCATCAGGCCCGAAGTATCCTTGTCGATCCGGTGGACGATCCCCGGGCGTGCTTCGCCGCCGATGCCCGAAAGCGAGCCGTGGCAGTGATGCAGCAGCGCGTTGACCAAAGTCCCGTCGAGGTTGCCCGCGGCGGGATGGACGACCAGCCCGGCCTGCTTGTCGATCACGATCAGATGCTCGTCCTCGAACACCACGTTGAGCGGGATCTCCTGCGCCTCGTTGTGCGCAGGGGTGGGATCGGGCACCGCGACGCTGAACAGCGCGCCGCCAAGCGCCTTCTTCGCCGGATCGCGAACCAGCCCCTGCGGGCCGGTGACGGCACCGCTGGAGATCAGCACCTTGAGCCGTTCGCGCGACATGGTCGGCACGGCGTCGGCGAGCGCACGGTCCAGACGCCAGCCATCGGCCGACTCCGAAATGCGCGCTTCGATGATGGAAACCCCCTGATTCATGTTTTATCGTAAATGGGCATGAGGTTGGAAATTTCAAGATCTGTACTGATCGGTATTCGGCAGATTTCTGCGGCTGCCGCGCCTCTGGAGGCCTGTGGGCTGCTGTTCGGCAGCGAGGCTGTCATAGACGGGTTTCAAGCTGTTGAAAATGTTGATGAAGCGCCTGATCGGCATTTCGAGATCGATCCCGTCGCGCTGTTTGCCGCCCTTCGCGCCGAGCGCGCCGGCGGGCAGAAGCTTGTTGGATATTGGCATTCGCACCCCAGCGGGGATGCGGCGCCCTCGGTAACCGACGCGGCGAGGGCTGCCCCCGACGAAAAGCTGTGGCTGATCGTTGGGGGCGAGGCCGTCACTGCCTGGCGCGCCGTGGAGCAAGGGGCGCTCCACGGGCGCTTCGATCCGGTCGCGATCGAGGGATAGGGCTTTCGATATCCCCACACTGCTCCCCGGCTAAAGCCGGGGCCCAGGGGCACAGGCGATCCGGCAGAGAAACCCTGGACCCCGGCCTTCGCCGGGGAAAAGAGGGGGCTGGATCGCGCAGTGCATTTCGGTGCGGTCCTAGTTGCCGGAAGGCGCAGCGGGAGCCGGGGCATCGGCGGGCGGCGGCGGCGGGCCCATGCGGTGGCCGGGGCCGCCCTGCGGGCCGCCGTTGGGGCCGTGCTGCCAGCCACCGCGACCGCCGGGGCCGCCCGGGCCGACGTGGCCATGGCCGCGGCTGCGATGCATGCGCATTTCCTCGAACCGGCCGAAGCGCATTTCCTCGCGCGAGAGCTTGCCGTCCTTGCTGACGTCGAACCGCTCGAAGCGGGCGGCGGCGGCCTTCATCCACTCGTCCTTGGTGATCACCCCGTCCTTGTTGAGGTCGATCATGTCGTGATGGGGGCGCGGTGCCTGCTGGCCCTGCGGGGCCGGTGCCGGACGGGTCTGCGCCAGCGCGGCGCCACCGCTCAGCGAGGTGAGTGCGCTTGCCGCGAGCAGCACGGCCAGTTTCAGCTTGTTCATGGTATTCTCCGCTCCAATCCTTGCTTTGGACAAGGCTGGAAATAGGCCGCGCTTGTCGCGAGGGTTTTGCGGATCGCAGGCGAAATTGTCGCAACTTGTCCTGCAGGCAGGTCCTTGCCTAGGCGTTGTCCTCGCCTTCGAGCGTCGGCAGCGTGAAGGTGAACACCGCGCCGCCCTCGGCCGCGTTGGCAGCGGTGAAGCTGCCGCCGTGCATCTCGACGATGCGCTTCGAGATCGACAGCCCGATGCCCATGCCGTCGCTCGTCCGCTTGGCCGAGAACCGCTTGCCGAGATGCTCGATCGTCTCCGCCGAGAGGCCGGGGCCGTTGTCGCTGCAGCGGACCTCGACCATCGTGTCGGCGGCGGGGCGGGCGGTGATCCAGACGCGCGGGTTTTCGCTGCCCGCCTCGCGTAGCGCCTCGACCGCGTTGCGCATCAGGTTGACCAGCACCTGCTGGATCTGGACGCGGTCGACAAAGGCACGGAGATCCTCAGGCTCGACGTCGCAATCGATCTGCGCGGCGAGGCGGCCGGAGCCGACCAGCACCAGCCGCGCGGCATCCTCGATCATCGGATGGAGCAACTCGACGCTGCGCTCGGTATCGTTACGCTCGGTGAAGCTGCGCAGGCGGCGGATGATCTCGCCGGCGTGCATCACCTGCTCCCGGGCATTGCCGACCATCTCGGCGCCTTTCTCTTCGGTGCCGCTGGTCTTGGCGATCATCGCGGCGGCGGAGAGGTAATTGGCGGCGGCAGTCAGCGGCTGGTTGAGTTCGTGCGCGAGGTCGGCCGCTGCTTCGCCCATCGCGCTCTGGCGGGCGAGATGGGCGAGCTCGGCATTGAGCTGCGCGACCTGGTCCTCGATCGTGAACTGGGCGGACATGTCGCGCACGAAGACCGTCAGGCACTTGGCGTCGTCCGCCTCGACCCGCCCCGCACGCGCCTCGAGCGGGAAGAGCGTGCCGTCGCTGCGCCGGCCGACCGCGCTGAGCACGCGCGATTGGGTGGTGTTGAAATCGATCGAACGCGCGTTGAGCAGCTCGCTGTCGTAGCGCTGGCTGTGCTCGGGTGGGGCGAGCAGCGTGACCGGCTTGCCGAGCACGTCCTCGGCCCGGTAGCCCCAGAGCCGCTCGGCGGCGGCGCTGAAATCGAGGATCGTGCCATCCTCCTCGATCAGGATGACCGCATCGGGCACCATCTCGAGCACCGCGGCCAGCTTGGCGCCACGGATGGCGAGCGCGCGGCTCTGCATGTCGGCGTGGCGGATCGCGCGCATCAGCACGACCGCCAGGATCACGACATTGCCCAGCAGCACGAGAAACTGGGCCGCGCCGAAGCCGAGCAGGCCGAACTGATAGGATGCGAAGCCGAGCACCGAGGGGATGGCGGGGAAGATGATGATCGCCGGGGCGAGCTGGACGAGCACGTGCCAGCCCCGCTCGCCCGCCTGTTGCCGCATCGCGCAGAGGATCAGGCCGATCAGCGGCAGCAGCGCGATCGCCGGCGAGACCGTCGAGCGGCCGAGAAAGGCGGGGGAGAGCGCACCGACGCGCTCGGTGAGCAGCGCGGTCGCCGCCAGCAGGGTCAGCGCCACGGCAGCGCTGGAGAGGAGGATGCCGGAGATGCGGAAGATCCGGCGGCGTGAGGTCAGCGCGACCGCGGCGAGGCCGCCCACGATCTGCACCATCGCCGTGCCGGCGGGCGGCAGGCCGTTGTTGCGCACGCCGAGCGCCTGCACCGCATCGGGGAAGAACAGCCGCTCCACCGCGATCATGCCGGTGAGATATTCGACCGCGATCAGCGCGAGCAGGACCGCGCCCGGCGCAAAGGCGAGGCGCGCGAGCCGGGGCCGGTCGCTCACGGCGAAGAACGCCGCCAGCGTGACGCTGCAGCCGTTGATCGCGCTGAGCGGCGCCACGGCGTAGTGCGGATCGCCGAAGCCGCGCAGCACCGCTATTCCCGAAAGCCAGCCGAGCAGCGGCATCGACAGTAGCAGGCAGCCGATGCCGGTCAGCCATTGCGGCAGGCTGACTGCGCCAACGCGCGCCCAGCCGGAGCCGGAAAATGCCTTGCTTTGCCTGTTCGTCGCGGCGCCGTTCATCGCTTTTCCAAAGGGCGGGCCTGAGCCCTTGCCTGCACATTGTAGCAGGAACCGTTGCCCCGGGCGTAATCCGGAAAAACCGCGAGTGTCGCAGGCGGAACGTTCCGGTGCCGCAACCCGTTATTGGGGAAACACTATAGGGAGCGTACCCAAATGCTTTGGACGATCGTCGTCATCCTGCTGGTCCTGTGGCTGCTTGGCTTTACCTTGCACATCGGCGCCGGCCTCATCCACATCCTGCTGGTCGTCGCGCTGGTCATCGGCCTGATCCAGCTCTTCACCGGTCGTCGGGTCGTCTAGCCCGGCCCGGTCCGGACTAGTCGCCTGACGGGCCCAGATAGGCGGCGCCATATACCGCACGGCGAAAGTCGCGGTGTAGCGTCGCCTGGAAGGGTTTGGTCTGGACGAAGAACACTGCAGCGAGGCGGTTGGCGGGATCAACCCAGAACAAGGTCGATGCCGCGCCATCCCAGAAGAACTCGCCGACCGCGCCGCGATTTTCCTCCGGCGTCTTCGGCTGGCCGATGCGCACCGCGAAATCGATGCCGAAGCCGACATTGCCCTTGCTCGGCAGCCAGCTCTTCTCGGTGATGCGCGGATCGAGCGCGTTGGTCGCCATCAGCCGCACCGTGGCGGGCTTGAGGATGCGCACGCCGTCGAGCGTGCCTTGCCCGAGCAGCATGCGGGCGAAGCGCATGTAATCGTCGATCGGCGCGACGATGCCGGCGCCGCCCATCGTCATCGCCGGCTTGGGGAAATTGCGCGCGCGGGTGACGGCATCAGGCTCGCGCGTGAGCTTGCCGTCGGCGCCGAGGATGTAGGTGGCGGCGAACCGGTCGAGCCGGTCCATCGGCTGGGACCAGCCGGCTTCCTTGATGCCGAGCGGCGCGAGGACGTGCTGGCGGGCATAGTCCTCGAATGGCTGGCCCGAGAGCTTCTCGACGAGCAGCGCCTGGACGTCGACTGCAGAGCTGTACCGCCATTCGCTGCCCGGATCGAAGATCAGCGGCAGATGCGCGAGGCGGTGGCCGAATTCGGTGAGGTCATGATCGAGGCCGAGCGGATCGGCGGCGGCGAAGGCCTTTTCCGCCGCGCTGTCGCCGCCGCCATAGGCGAAGCCCGCGGTGTGGCGCAGCACGTCGCGGATCGTCACCGGGCGCTTCGACGGGCGCCAGATCGGCGCGCCGGCCGCGTCGGTGCCGTCCCGCACCAGCATCGTCGCGAATTCGGGCAGGTAGCGCGCGAGCGGATCGTCGAGCCCGAACTTGCCCTGCTCCCAGAGCTGCATCAGCGACACGCCGGTGACCGGCTTGGTCATCGAATAGACCTGGACGAGCGTGTCGCGGCGCATCGGGCGATTGGCCTCGCGGTCCGCGAGGCCGGTGCTACCGTAATAGGCTTCGCGCCCGTCCTTCCATACCAGCGCCTCGACGCCGGTGGCGCGGCCGCTCGCGACCATGTCGGCGAGCGCGCGATCGAGCCTCGCCTTGTCGATCCTGAAGGTCGTGGTGGCGGCGGGCGTTTCCTGCGCGAGGGCGGGCAGGGGCTGCGCGACCAGCAGCGCGGCGAGGAGGGGCAGGACCTGTCGCATATGCTCTCCCATAGTCACTTTTCTCGGCACTTTTCCGGCGATGGTAGCGGTACCTTCATGAGGCGTACAGCCACGACCTTGGTCGCGCCCGCGCCTCGCGCTTGCAGCATGGCCTGCCCTGCGCCAAAGAGGGTGGACCTCGCGGGGAGCCTGCACCTTGAACATCAGCCCGACCGATTTCGCCAGCCTGCTCTGCTCGCGGCTCTGCCACGATCTGCTGAGCCCGGTGGGGGCGCTCAACAACGGGCTGGAGCTGCTCGCCGACGAGCATGATCCCGAGATGCGCGCGCGCTGCCTGGAGCTGCTCAACGAGAGCGCCAAGGCGAGCGCCAACAAGCTCAAATTCTTCCGCCTGGCGTTCGGCGCGGCGGGCGGCTTCGGCGAGACCGTCGACACGCGCGAGGCGCAGGCGGCGATCGAGGGGCTGTTCGGCGAGAACCACCGCGTCAATGTCGGCTGGATGGTCGAGGACCCGGTCCTCCCCAAGCAGGCGATCAAGGTGCTGATGAACCTGTCGCTGATCGGCGGCGATGCGTTGATCCGCGGCGGCCAGCTCGATATCGGCGCCGAGATCGTCGACGGCGCGATCGAGATCGTCGTGCGCGCCGACGGGCCGCGCATCGTGCTCGACCCCGAGCTGCGCAGCGCGCTGGCCGGCGGCAAGGACGATCTGCCGATCACCCCGCGCGCTGCGGCGGCGTACCTCGTCCACGCGCTGGTGACGCAGGGCGGCGGCGTGCTCCAGGTGAGCCCGCCCGACGCCGAGGTGCTGCTGTTCGGGGCGTCGTTCCGGGTCGCATGATCGCCCTGGCGCTCGCGCTGGTCCTGGCTGCGCCTGCGCCGGCGAGCAAGGCAGCGCCGGTGGCCGCGACGGACCACCAGCTGCTGGCGGGACGCAGCTTCACGGTCAGCCACAAGGTCCGGCGCAGGCGGACGCAGCCCTCCGACGACGGCAATTTGCCGCCCGAGCTTCGCCTCTACAGCACGCTGGTGCAGATCGCCCGGCCGGCCAGTGCCAGCGAACGGGCGTGGAATGCAGCGATGCAGGCCTGGCTGCGCGAGGGCGAGGAGCTCGCCTTTCCGGGGGAGACCAGGGGCTTTGGGTCTTGGGAAGGGCCGGGCCAGGTCGAGGTCGAGATCGCGCTGGTCGCCGCCTCGCCGGAGCTGCTCATCGCACGGCTGGGCGTCTCGACCAATTTCGGCGGACCGCATCCGAATTACACCAGTCGGACAATGCTCTGGTCGGTGCCGCTCGCCCGGCCGCTGCGCAATGCGGAGGTCTTCACGGACGTCGCCGACCGCGGGCTGCGGGAGATGGTCCTGAAGCATTTCGACCAGGACGGTTGCGAACTGCCCGATCTGGCGCAGGCCAAGTTCGTGCCGCTGCCGAATGAGGTCGTCTTCGAATTCGATCCCTATGAGATCGGCGGCTATACCTGTGGCGGCAAGAGCGGCTTCGGCTGGGACGAGGCTGCGCCCTATCTGCGCCAGCCGCTGCCGTTCGACCGATCCAAGCTAGAACTGCCGGCCACGCGCTGAGCGGCGCGGCACGTAGCGCGAACGAACCCCTAGGGGTTAACAGCAGCTTGGCGGGGGCGCGCCCTTAAGGCTTCCTAGGGACAAACAACCCCTTGGAGTCGCGTCCATCATGTTCCTCGATACTGGGCCGCTCGGGCCAGGCTGGAGCGAAACGCCACAGCCGCTGTGCAAGAGCTGCCGCCAGCCGATCCTCGACCATCATGCCACGCAGGACGTGCAGTTCCCCGAACATTCCGGCAGTTCGGACATGAGCGGGCGCTACCACGCTGCCTGCGCCAAGCCCTTTGCGAGCATCGCACATGCGCTCGACATGCTGGGGCGGTTTCGCGGCTAGGTGCTAACGCCCTTTTAACCAGCAAGGGCGCAGAACGGGCCGGCAAATTT
This sequence comes from Sphingomonas sp. KR3-1, assembly GCF_040049295.1. Lineage (NCBI taxonomy): Bacteria > Pseudomonadati > Pseudomonadota > Alphaproteobacteria > Sphingomonadales > Sphingomonadaceae > Sphingomonas > Sphingomonas sp. KR3-1. Next base: position 169,596 of record NZ_JBDZDQ010000001.1, on the reverse strand, counting down.
GCTTACCGGGGCACCATGGACGACCTTCTGCAGGAATTCATCGCCGAAACGCGAGAGACGCTCGAAGCGCTTTCGGGCGAGATCGTCGCGTGGGAGGCGCATCCCGAGGATCGCGCCCGGCTCGATGCGATCTTCCGCTTCGTCCACACGGTGAAGGGGAGCTGCGGCTTCCTCGACCTGCCGCGCCTGGGACGCCTCAGCCATGCCGCCGAGGACGTTCTCGCGCAGGTGCGCGAAGGCGACCGCACGCCGGACCGCGCATTGGTCAACGCCGTGCTCGCGGTGGTGGACCGCATCGGCGAGCTGGTCGAAGCGATTGAATCGGGCACCGGCCTGGAAGACAGCGGCGACGATCTGCTGATCTCGGCGCTGGCAGAAGGCGCCGCGGAGATCGCCCAGGCCGGGCCGGTCACGCACCGCGCGCCGGCACGCAGCGTGCGCCTCAACGTCGATCTGCTCGACCGCATGATGTCCGGCATGTCGGACATGGTGCTCGCCCGCAACGAGCTTTCCCGGCGCCTGCGCCAGGGCGAGGTCGATCCCGCGATCGAGGCTGCGCTCGAGCGGCTTTCGCTCACCGTCGGCGAGATGCGCGACACGGTGACGCGTACCCGCATGCAGAAGATCGATGCGCTGTTCTCCGCGCTGCCGCGCATGGTGCGCGACACGGCGGCGGGACTCGGCAAGTCGGTGATGCTCCAGGTCGAGGGCTCGGACGTCGAGCTCGACCGCGAGATGATCGAAGTGATGCGCGACCCGCTGGTTCACATCATCCGCAACTCGATCGACCACGGCATCGAGACCCCCGGCGAGCGCCGTGCGGGTGGCAAGCGCGAGAATGGCCGCCTGTCGGTCTCGGCGCGCCAGTCGGGCAACCAGATCATCATCGAGATCGCGGACGACGGCCGCGGCATCGATACCGAGCGGCTGATCCAGAAGCTGATCGCCAACGGCCGCGACGAGGCCAAGCTGCGCAGCCTTTCGACGCGTGCGCGCAACGAGTTGGTGTTCGAGCCGGGGCTGTCGTCCAAGGATGTCGTGACCGAAGTTTCCGGCCGCGGCGTCGGCATGGACGTGGTCCGCGCCGCGATCGAGCAGATCGGCGGCCGGGTCGAGCTCGATTCGACGCTCGGCAAGGGCCTGCGCATCGCCATCCACGTGCCGCTGACGCTCTCGATCATCTCGACGATCGTGGTGGGCGTGGGCGGCCAGCGCTTCGCGATCCCGCGCCAGTCGATCGAGGAGATCGTGACCGAGCGCGGCGAGGCGATCCGTGTCGACGTGATCGGCGGCTCACCGGTGGCGAGCGTGCGCGAACGCCGCATGCCGCTGATCCATCTGTCGAAGATGCTCGGGCTGCCGGCCGTGGTGTTGGAGCATGACAGCGGCCAGATGCTCGCGATCGTCAGTGTCAGTGAGGGCAGCTATGCGCTCGCGGTCGATACCGTGCTCGACAATGAGGAGCTGGTGATCAAGCCGGCGTCGCCCGCAGTCATGTCCACCGGGCTTTATGCGGGCCAGACGCTGCCGGATTCGGGCCTGCCGATGCTGCTGCTCGATTGCGCCGGCATGGCCAAGGTCGCCGGGCTCGACTTCAATCGCGACGCCCAGGACCTGTTTGAGGAAGAGGAAGAGGCCGAAGTGGCGCAGGGCCTGCCCGCGCTGCTGTTCCGCGACCTCGACGGCGTGCGCCGCGCGGTGCCGCTGGCGGCGGTCGATCGGGTGGAGCAGGTCGACGGCGCGAACATCCGCTTCGCCGCGGGCCGCTTCCGCGTGACGATCGACGACCGCATCCTCCCGCTCGCCGCGCATGGCGACCTGGATGGGCTGGAGCGGATCAACGTGCTGCGCCTCAAGGACGGCACCAACGAAGTTTCCTATGCGATCCAGGAAGCCGCCGACATCGTCGTGCTGCCCGACGAGATCGCGCCGGCGCGCGAGCCGGGGCCGATCGCCGGCGTCGTGCTGGTCGATGGCGAGCAGATCGAGCTGGTCGACATGCTGTGGATCTTCGACGAGCACGCCGCCCTCGAAATGGACGACAGCCCGCCGCTCTGCCTGATCGCGGGCGATGACGATGGCTGGATGGCCTCGTTCGTTAAGCCGCTGCTCGAAGCCTCGGGCTATCGGGTCGCGCTGCGACTAGCGCCGGGCGAGACGCCGGCGGTGGTGCTCTCGTCGGACGACAAGGGTGGGCCGCAGGGCGAGGAAGCCCCGGTCGTGCGGCTGCGCAGAAAGCGCGCTGCGGGTGGGGCGGGCGACGACAGCGTCTATAGGTATGACAGAGCGGGACTGCTTTCCGCGCTCGAAGCCCGGGTTTCCGGCAAGGCAGGCCGCTGATGTCGCATCTCTATCTCATCGCCCAGATCGCCGGGCGCGCCGTGGCGATCGATTCCGAGCAGGTCGAATCGGTGGTCGATATCGGCGAAGTGACCGCGGTGCCCTGCGCCTCGGTGCATGTCCGCGGGCTCGCCGCGCTGCGCAGCCGCGTGGTGACGGTGGTCGATACCCAGTCGGCGCTGGGAATGGAGGGTGGCAGCACTGCCCGCCGCGCCGTGATCACCCATGTCGAGGGGCATCACTACGCGATGCTCGTCGATGCGCTGGACGATGTCGCGCCGTTCGAACTCTTGCCGCTTGCCAGCGGCGTGACGCTGGATCCGGCGTGGCGACAGGCCGGGCGCGGGATCGTGGAGCGGGACGGCGAGCCGATCCTGGCGATCGATCTCGCCAGCCTGGTCCCCGGCGCTGCCGGTCCGAATTAAACCGCGCGATTAACGTGGCGCTTACGCCTTTCGTGCACTGTCCGATCCTACCTAATGCCTGAAAGCGGGGAACAGGGGAAAATGAAGACTTGTCTGGTCGTCGACGACTCCAAGGTGATCCGCAAGGTCGCCCGTCACATTCTGGAGACGCTCGATTTCGAAGTGCGCGAGGCCGGTGATGGCCGCGAGGCGCTCGACTCCTGCCTGCAGACCCCGCCGGACGTGATCCTGCTGGACTGGAACATGCCCGTGATGAGCGGCATGGACTTCCTGCGCGCGCTCAAGGATTCGGGGCTGCCGACGCGCCCGAAGGTGGTGTTCTGCACCACCGAGAACGGCATGGCCTATATCCGCGCCGCCATCGAGGCGGGTGCGGACGAATATGTCATGAAGCCGTTCGACCGCGAAACGCTCGAGAGCAAGCTGCAGATCGTCGGCGTCGCGTAAGCGGCGCACTCAAGGAGCCCCACGTGGCGCACCCATCTCTTGCGGAAACCGGGTTCGGCGGCACCACCGCCGGGCCGGCGCAGGTGCTGATCGTCGACGATTCGGTCGTCGCGCGCTCGGTGCTGGGGCGCATGGTGGAGGGCACGCGCCGCTTTCGCGTTGCCGCCGCCTATAGCGATGTGCGGGCCGCACTCGACTATCTGAAGACCCATTCGGTAGACATCATCCTGCTCGACATCGAAATGCCCGGGATCGACGGGCTCACCGCGCTGCCCGACATGATCGAGGCGGGGCGCGGGGCCAAGGTGCTGATCGTCTCCTCCTCGGCCGAACAGGGCGCGGCGGTGACGGTGCAGGCGCTAGCGCTCGGCGCGGCTGACACGCTGGTCAAGCCCGGCATCGGCGCGTTCGGCGGCCGCTTCGCCGAAGTGCTCGAGGAGCGGCTGTCGCGCCTGATCGAGGCCCACGCCCATCCCGAGGTGCATCATCACGGCCCCGTCGCGGCGCCCCATGATTTCGACCTGGTCGCGATCGGCGCCTCGACCGGCGGCATCCACGCGCTCAGTCAGCTGCTCCGCGCGATCCCCGCGCGCTTCCAGGTGCCGATCCTGGTGACTCAGCATCTGCCCTCTTCCTTCATGACCTATTTCGCGACGCAGCTCGCGGTGCTCGGCGGGCGCCCCTGCGAAGTGGCGACCGATCGCATGCGCATCCGGCCCGGCCGGATCATCGTGGCACCGGGCGATGCGCATCTGCGCGTGGTCCGCATGTCCGACGGCGCGGCGATCCGGCTGACGCACGAAAAGGCCTCGAGCGGCTGCATGCCCTCGGTCGACCCGATGTTCGAGAGCGTCGCGGAAGTTTTCGGCAATCGCGCGCTCGGCGTGGTGCTGAGCGGGATGGGCCGCGACGGGTGTGAGGGTGCCAAGGATTTGATCGAAGGTGGCGCGCGCGTGCTCGTGCAGGACAAGGCAAGTTCGGTGGTGTGGGGCATGCCCGGCGCAGTCGCCAATGCGGGGCGCGCCAGCGCGGTGCTGCCGCCGGACGAGATCGGGCGGCTGATCGCCCGCGGCGGAGGCGGCGCATGATCCCGCCCGCCACCACGCCGATCGCGTCCTCGGGCGCGATGAACATGCTCGCGGCGCTGCTCGAGCAGCGCGCGGGCCAGCAGATCGCGGCGAACCGCACCTGGCGGATCGAAACGGCACTGAAGCCGATCCTTCGCGAGAAGGGTCTGGCCAGCCTGGACGAGCTCGTGGCCAAGCTCATCACGGCGCGGACAGGGGAGTTGGCGGACTTGGTCGTCGATGCACTGCTCAATCAGGAGACGAGCTTCTTCCGCGATGCGGCGGTGCTCGACATGGTGGCGGATGCCGCCCAGGCGATGCAGGCCGAGGCGGGGAACCGCCGGCTGCGGATCTGGTCCGCGGGCTGCTCGACCGGCCAGGAGCCGCTGAGCCTGGCGATGCTGTTCTCCGAGCGCGGTATGCCCGATCCCGAGATCGTGGCGACCGACGTCTCGCCCGCCGCGCTGACCCGGGCACGCAGCGGTCGCTTCTCGCAATTCGAGATCCAGCGCGGCCTGCCGGTGCGCCGGATGATGACTTGGTTCGACACGACGGGCGCCGATTGGGTCGCCAAGCCCGAGCTGGTCCGCAAGCTCCAGTTCCGCCAGCACAACCTCACCCAGGATCCGGCGCCGGCGGGCAGCTTCGACATCATCCTGTGTCGCAACGTGATGCTCTATTTCTCTCCCGCGGTGCGCCGCCAGGTGTTCGACACCCTGGCATCGGCGATCCGGCCGGGCGGGATGCTGGCGCTGGGCGCGGGCGAGACGGTGATCGGCCTGACCGACCATTTCCAGCCCTGCGAGACCTATCGCGGCTTCTACCGTGCGGTGGACGGTGCCGGCGTGATGCGCGCCGCGGGTTGATCGCACCCGCATCGCGCGGCTAGCGTCCGCACGATGCATCACGGACTGCACTTCATCGACGCGCCATCGCCCAATTTCGACGAGCGCGCGCTGCCCGTCACGATGATCGTGCTTCACTATACCGGCATGGTGAGCGCGGAGGCGGCGCTGGCGCGGCTGCGCGATCCCGAGGCCAAGGTTTCGGCGCATTACCTGGTCGACGAGGACGGCACGATCCACCGGCTGGTGCCCGAGGACAAGCGCGCCTGGCACGCCGGCCGCTCGCACTGGCGCGGGATCACCGACGTCAATTCCGCCTCGATCGGCATCGAGATCGTCAATCCCGGCCACGACAATGGCTATCGGCCGTTCCCCGCCGAGCAGATGGGCATGCTGATCCCGCTCGTCGCCGAGATCAAGGAGCGCTACGGCATCACCCGCGGCAATGTCGTCGGCCATTCGGATGTGGCGCCGGCGCGCAAGCAGGATCCGGGCGAGCTGTTCAACTGGCACGCGCTCGCCCGCCTGCGGCTGGCGCTGCCGCGGCCGACCAAGAACCTGGTGGACCCGGGCTGGCCCGATGCCGGCTTCATGCTCGCGCTGGAGCGCTTCGGCTATGACGTCGAGGATGCTGAGGCCGCGGTCACCGCCTTCCAGCGCCGCTTCCGCCCCGAGCTGGTCGATGGCGAGATCGACATGGAATGCCGCTGCCTGCTGCTCGCGCTGCTGCTGCCCAAGCCCCAAGGGGACGAATAGAGCGTTTCAGCCGCCGAGGGACTCAGCCCAGGCCTTGGTCGCCTGGCAGCTGTCCATCGCCCGCGCATAGGCCTCGCGCGCGGTGGTGCGGGCGACATAGGCCCGCTCCGCGTCGCTCAGCGCCACGCCGCCGGCCCGCCGGGCGAATTGCAGCGCATAGGTGACCGAGATGTCGGCCGCGGTGAAGCTGTCGCCGGCCATATAGGGCGAGCGCGCGAGCTGGCGTGCGACGATCCCGCGGCGGCTCTCGAAGGTCTCGAATGCCTTGCGCGCGCCCCAATTGTCCTTCTCGGCTTCGGGCGCGAGGATCTTGCTGACGACGACGAAGAACATCGAGGCTGCGAGTCCGGCTTCGCCCAGATGGAGGAATTGCTGGTAGGCGGGGAAGGCGGGATCGCGCGCGTCCGGCACCAGCGGCGTCGGGCCGTAGCGCGCCATCAGATATTCCATGATCGCGATCGACTCGACCATCACCGTGTCGCCGTCCACCAGCGCGGGGATGAAGCCGGCGGGGTTGATCGCCAGGAACTCGGGGTCGTTGTCGACGCCGGCGAGCATGTCCACCGGGCGCAGCCGATAGGGGAGGCCCATCTCCTCCAGCAGCCAGACCACCCGGAAGCCCCTGCCTTCGCCATAGACCGTGAGCATGGTGCCGTTCCCTCGCTTGGCTTGGCACAGGAATGCGCAGTCGGCGGCGCAGGCGCAACCACCGGCATAGTTACGCAAGCGTGCACTACATCCTTGCGTGGTTCTGCAAGTATAGGATGATCTATAGGAGGTGGGAGGCTCGCACCTTGATCACTAGCGGAATGAAACCGACGATGACTGCCTTGGGGCCGGTGCGCGTGCGCCTGGCGTCGATGGTGCAGGGGGATGCCGACGGGCATCAATCGATCAACCTGCCCAAGGCGGCGGAAGCGGTGGCGCAGCTACGGCGCGTGGCCCAGGTGACCGGCGCCGAGGACGTGATCCACATCTCGTCCGACTATCACCGCGCGGCCGTGGCGGCGGGGCCGCTGACGACGCAGTGGAGCATCGTGGTGGAAGCCTATGGCACCGCAGTGACGCGCGCCGTGCCGCCCGAGCCCAAGCCGACCGAGCAATCCGCCGACGCTTGAACTCCTGCGCATTGCCGCTAGAGCTGTCCGCGCCAGAGGATTGGGCGGCCGCGGGTGCGCAAGCACGCGAGGAAAGTCCGGGCTCCACGGAAACACGGTGCCGGGTAACGCCCGGCGGGGGCGACCCCAGGGATAGTGCCACAGAGAGCAGACCGCCTACCTCCCTCGGGAGCGGCAAGGGTGAAAGGGTGCGGCAAGAGCGCACCGCGCGACCGGTAACGGAAGCGGCATGGTAAACCCCACCGGGAGCAAGACCGAATAGGGGCGGCGCATAGGCCTGGTTCCGGCCTGTCGCCCGGGTTGGTTGCTGGAGCGGCGGAGCAATCCGTCGCCTAGAGGAATGGTCGCACATCGCCGAAAGGCGAGGACAGAACCCGGCTTATAGATCCTCTGGCAAATACGCCATTCCGGCGAAAACCGGGATGACGATAGTAGGAAGGGACGAACCTTGCGGTTCGCCCCTTCCGCCCTCTCCTGGATGGAGAGGGCTCAGAAGAGGAGCGCGGCGCTTCTGTGTCGCCGCGCCCGTTCCTCCTGCAACTTATCCCAGCGCGTGCGCCGGCTCGGGCCGCTCGACCGCGTCCAGCACGGTATCCGCGTCGATCTCGAGCAGCGGGCGGATCAGCCCGTCATGCATGCCGTAGACCCAGCCATGCAGGTAGAGCGTCTGGCCGCAGCCGAACGCCTGCTGGACGATCTCGGTGCGGGCGAGATGGACGAGCTGGTCGCGGACATTGCACTCGACCAGGCGGTTCGCCTTGGCGGTATCGTCTGGCAGGGCGTCGATCTCGTCCTGGTGCTCGCGATAGACGGCGCGGGCATTGGCGAGCCAGGTATCGACTGGCCCGGTAGTGCCGCCCTTCAGCGCCGCCATCACGCCGCCGCAACCATAATGGCCGCAGACGATCAGGTGCTTCACCTGGAGCACGGTGACGGCATATTGCAGCACCGCCATCAGGTTGAGGTCGTTCTCATCGACTAGGTTCGCCACGTTGCGGTGGATGAACATGCCGCCCGGCTGGGTGATCGTCATCTGCTCGGGCGAGACGCGGCTGTCCGAACAGCCGATCCACAGGAATTGCGGCTTCTGGCCGGCGGTCTGGCGCTCGAAGAAGTCCGGGCGCTCGTCGGTGAGTTCGTTGGCCCAGGCCCGGTTGGCGAGCAGCAGCTGTCGATAGTCCTTCATGCGTAGACGACCTCCTTTCGCGGGGCCTTGATCTTGGGGGCCGTGCGCTCGGCCAGGTCGCCGCGCACCACGACGCGGATGCCGCGATATTCGGCCCCGCGGATGAAGTGGTTGAGGATCTCGATATTGTCGAAATCGACGAACTGCGTGGCCGAGAGGTCGATCAGCAGGTCGACGTCGTCGGGCACGCGGTTGAGCGCGGTCTGCAGCTCGTGCTTGTGGATGAAATAGAGGTTGCGGCGCGCGCGGACGAGCGCCTCGCTGCCGTCCTGGACATAGGAGATCGCGGGGCGGAAGTTGCGCGCGATCACGAACATCAGCCCGATGCCGATACCGATCACGATGCCGATCAGCAGATCGGTGAACAGGATCGCAGCGATCGTCGCGACGAACGGCACGAACTGGTTCCAGCCCTGCTTGAGCTTCTCGCGGAACAGTGCCGGCTTGGCGAGCTTGTAGCCCGTCGCGATCAGGATCGCGGCAAGCGCCGAGAGCGGGATCAGGTTGAGCACAGCCGGGACCAGCAACAGGCTCGCCAGCAGCCAGAAGCCGTGCAGGATCGTCGAGAGCTTGCTGCCGGCATTGGCATCGACATTCGCCGAGCTGCGGACGATCACCGAGGTGACGGGCAGGCCGCCGAGCAGGCCCGAGACCAGGTTGCCGCCGCCCTGGGCAAGGAGCTCGCGATCCTTGTTGGTGGTGCGGCGCTGCGGATCGAGTTCGTCCACCGCCTTGACGCTGAGCAGCGATTCGAGGCTGGCGACCAGGGCGAGGGTGAGCGCGATCGTCCACACCGCCGGGTTGGTGATCTGGGTGAAGTCGGGCAGGCGGAACAGCGCGGCGAACTCGCCGAGATTGCTCGCCACCGGCACCTGGACGAGGTGGGTGGTCTGGATCGCGAGGCCGGGCATCGCGAAGCCGAATAGCGCGTTCATGCCGACGCCGAACAGCACGACGACGAGCGGTCCGGGGAGGAAGCGCAGCGGCCCTTCCTTCGGGCGCGCCTTGTCCCACCAGAACAGGAAGGCGATCGACGCCACCGCGATGATCAGCGCACCCCAGACGATCTGCTGGTTGAGCACCGCCCAGAGCGTGGACAGCGTGTTGCGGCCATCGGGCTGGAGGAAGGCGAAGCTGCCTTCGTAATCGCCGTCATAGCCGATCGCGTGGGGGAATTGCTTGAGGATCAGGATCAGGCCGATCGCCGCGAGCATCCCCGAAATCACCGAGCTCGGCACGAATTCGCTGAGCAGCCCCGAACGCGAGAACGCCAGCGCCATCTGCATCAGGCCCGCAAGGCAGACGGCGAGGAGGAAGGTTTCGAAGCTGGGAAGCGCCGTGATCGCGTCGAGCACGATCACGGTGAGGCCGGCCGCCGGTCCCGCGACGGAGAGCGGCGACTTGGAGAGCGCGCCGACGACGATGCCGCCGACGATGCCCGCGATCAGGCCGGAAAAGAGGGGGGCGCCGGATGCCAGTGCTACGCCGAGGCAGAGTGGCAGGGCAACAAGGGCAACGACGACAGAAGCTGGGACATCCTGGCGCCATTGCGCCAGGAGCGAAGCTGGGTGGGACACAGACTACTCCCTTTATACGGGTGTCCCTTCCCACGCGCCGGAATAGCGGCGCTGCGTTGCACAACAATGACCAATCGACCGGACGAGCGCTTGCGCCGACGAATCGAGTGGCTATCTGGACGGCATGGCAAGATCGACGCGCTCGACCGATTGGGGATTCCCGCGCTGGCGCGCATATGGCGCCGAGCGCGAAGCCGTGCAGGTGCGCATGTGCGACCGGCACGGCTGCGACCAGCCGGGCGACCGCCCCGCCCCCAAATCGCCCAACAGCCCCGAGCGCTGGTATTTCTGCGAGACGCATGCCGGCGAGTACAACCGCAATTGGGACTATTTCGCCGGGCTCACCGCCGAGGAAGCCGCCGAGCGCGAAGCGAACGAGCGGCGCGACAGCTCGGGCTATAGCGAGGCCAAGTATAATGGCTGGGCAGGGCCGGGCGACGGCAGTCGCTCGCGCGACGAGATGAAGGCGCTCGAGGTGCTCGAGCTCGAGGTCGACGCCGATTTCGAGGCAGTGCGGCTCGCCTGGCGCCGGATGGCCAAGTCGAACCACCCCGATGTGAAGCCGGGCGACGCCGATGCCGCCAAGCGCTTCCAGGCGATCCAGGCTGCGTATGACGTTCTCAAGGCCGCCGAGGAACGGCGGACCTGGAAGGGCGATTGAAGCTGCGCATCCATTCAAACTGGGACCACACGGTCCTGGTCTGCGCGAAATGCTCGAAGAAGCTGGACGGCGGTTTCGGGCCGAAGGGCAGGCAACCGCTCGCCAAGGCGCTGCGCAAGCATCTCGGATTGAAGAAGGGCCGCAAGGGTGCGGCGGGGATCGTCGAGGTGAAGTGCCTGGGCGTCTGCCCGCGCGGCGCGGTGACCGTGGTGGACGCGGGCGGCCCGCGGGAATGGCTGCTGGTGCCGAAGGGAGCGGACCTGGACGCGGTGGCGGAGGAATTGGGGCTGGCGCGGGGCTAGACTCCGTCCCCGCTGATCCGCCGGGCCACCGCCTCGACTTCCTCGCGCGTTTTCCACCCGCCGGTGATCACGGCCTTGCCGCCGAGAATCTGCTCGTTGAGCACGGGCCGCGACAGCACATGGCGATCGATGCTGATTTCGATCGGTCGTCCGACGCCGCAATGCTGGGCCTGCACGAACCTGGCGTTGCCGGCCTGCGTGAAGCTCAGCTCCAGCGTCCAGCCGATGCCATATTCACTTTCGACGGGCCGGGTGCCGGCGATGTCGGCGCGCGTGAAGGCGAGGCCGCCGATCCACAATCCCTTCCCGGCCTTCTGGAACGGCCTGGCATCGTCGATCGAATAATTTTCGGGGAACGCGCAATCCTCCGCGACCGGAGTGATGGCGAGCAAAAACGGGAGCAGCATCGGACGGTCCCGGGCGATTGATACCGCGCTCAGCTATATCGTCGTGCCGTTTCCCGCACCAGCGCGATCATGTTCGGGATGCCCTGAGTCCGGTTCGAGCTGAGCTGGTTCTTCAGGTCGAACGGCGCCAGCGCGCCTTCGATGTCGCTGGCGAGGATCTCGGCCGGGGCCTTGTCCTGCACCGTGAGCAGCACCAGCGCGATGATGCCCTTGGTGATCGCGGCGTTGGAATCCGCGAGGAAGTGGAGCCGGCCGTCGTCCAGGCGAGTGGGGTAGACCCACACCGCGGCGGAGCAGCCGCGGACCAGGGTGGCGTCGGTCTTGAGCGCGTCGGGCATTTCTTCCAGCCCGCGGCCGAGATCGATCAGCAGGCGATAGCGGTCATCGGCTTCGAGGAACGCATATTCGTCCTGCAGGTCGGCGAGGCTGGTCATACCCTGCCGCTAGCCGGGTGGACCTCAGAGGTCCACCCCGGCCGCGATCGCTTCGAGCTTGCGGATGCGCTCCTTCAGGTCGGCGATCTCGATGCGCGAGGCTGCGGTGGGCATCGCCGGGGCATCGCCGACATGATGGGCGGAAAGCTCCTGGCGCTTCAGGGCCAGCCAGCCGCGCCAGCCCGAGAGCCCGGCGGCGGTGATCATGCCGAGTCCGGCCAGGCCGGCGGTGGCAGCAGTGAAATAGAAAGTCGGATCCTGGGTCACGTCATGCCTCCCTTGGTCTGACGTATTCAGTTTTTGTCGCGCAGCTGCTCGATCTCACGGTCGAGACGAACGCTGCCTTCGGTGTCGGTGACGACGCGTTCGAGCACCTGAACACGCTCCTTGAGCGCGCGGATCTCGTCGCGGAGCCGGGCATTGTCGGCGGCGGTCGCGGCGCTATCGGCGGCGTTGCCGCGATAGACCTCGTTGCCGTCCCTGTCCTTGTGGATGCCGTAGCGCGCCTTGAGCACGCTGCCGATCGTGACGATCACGATAATCGCGACAACCATCTCGAACGGGTTCATTCCACACCTCCTTCAAACACTTGGGCGGTTCAGTTCTGCGCTGCCCGGGCAAGCCGCTCGGCGCGGCGAACGGGGCGATCACGCTTTTCGGCGAGGACAATACCTCCCCCGCACAGTGCCGTCAGCACTGCGACCATCACTATCGCAATCATTTTGGACTTCCTCTTACTGGCGGCGCCGGAGCGCCGCGGGGAACTTCAGTTCAGCGGGGTCTCGTCCCGCAGCTTGTCGATCTCGTCGGCGAGATCGGCGCCCTTGTCGGTGATGATCCGCTCGAGGACGCGCACCCGCTGCTCCAGCCGCTCGGTCTGCGCCGCATATTGCGCGGCCTTTTCAGCGACCATCTGCGCCTCGAGTTCCATCTTGCGCTGCTGCAGCGCGAACCAGGGCTTGAGGAACACACCGCCGAAGATGGCGAACATTCCGCACATGATGCCCAGGATGGGAATGAGCAGGGGGCTGATCATCTCAAACTCCTCAGTTACGCGGGCTGCGCAGCTTCTCGATCTCCTGATCGAGCAGGTGCGAGCTGTCGGTCACGATCCGCTCGACATTGCCGAGCCGGTCCTTGATCGATCCCAGCTCGGCACGGAGCTGGGCATTCTCCTGGCTCAGGAGCTTGATCCGCTCCATCGCCGCGTCGTCGTTCTTCGGATAGACCGCCTGGCCCCAAGCCCCGTCGAGGGGGTAGCCATGCTTGATCCGAAGCCAGGTGGTCAGCACCCAGCCACCCACGGTGAGCGCACCAATGATGACGGCGACCGGGGCGAAAGCTGCGAAGGGAAAGTTCATCTCGTCGCTCCTCAGCGCAGGCTGTCGATTTCGCGGGCCACGCGCTCGGCGGGATCGGTGGCGATCCGCTCGAGCACTGCGATCCGCTCCTCGAGCCGCGAGATCTGGCCGGTCAGCCGCTCGTTCTCGGTGGAGAGCAGCGCGATCTTGCGCTCGGCCTGCATGTCCTCGCCGCGGCGCTGGCCCCGGTAGCTGCGGCCGCTGCAGTTCTCGTCCTCGACCGGATAGCCGTGCTTGGCGCGGATCCAGGTCTGGAACGCCCTGGACGCCATCACTGCGACGACGATCAGGACCGGCATCAGCCAACCAAACTCCCTCATTTCTTCCTCCCTGTTGACGTGCCTGGCGATTGGCTCAGCGCAGGCTGTCGATCTCTGCACCCAGACGGTGCGGCTGATCGGTGACGATCTTTTCCAGCACGACCAGGCGGCGATGCATTTCGAGCGTCTCGCGGCGCTGCTGGCGGCTTTCCTCCAGCGCTTCCGCCGGGGCGGCCTGGGCGATCTCGGCCAGGGCGCGCTTCACCTTGCGGTTGGCGAAGAACTGGATGGCCAGGGTGCCCGCGATCCCGGTGAGCATCCCCATGATGAAATATGGCGTCGGATCCATGTCTCTGTCCCTCTTTGACGGCTGCGTCTCAGCGCAGGCTGTCGATCTCGTCGGCCAGGCGCGTGTTGCGGGCCGTGTAGTACATCTCGATATCGGCCATGCGGCGGTCGATGTCGCGGAACTTGGAGCGGACCTCGGCGGTCGTGCGGCTCGGATTGGAGCGGACGCCCTGCCAGAACTTCGCTTCTTCCGGGCCTTCGTACAGCCCATAGGGCTTGTTCGGCGCCATCCAGGCGATCAGCACATAGGCCACGATGTTGATCGGGAAGATCCCGAAGGAGAGCATCACGAAGCCGAGGCGGAGCCAGATGGCGTCGATCCCGGTATAGTCCGCAAGCCCCGAGCAGACGCCCAGCCACTTGCCGTTGGCCTTGTCGAGGTAAAAACGCGTGCGGCTCGACATGATCAGTTCCTCCTCGAGATATCGTAGGGGCTCTGCTCGGGGCGCTGGTCCCGGAGCGGCCGGAAGTCGGGGTTGTCGGCGGCGAGGATGCGCTCGATCGTGATCAGGCGCTCCTCGAGCTGGCGGGCGGTGTAGTGCAGCTCGTCGAGCAGCTTCTCATCCTCGCCCGTGATCGTCGCCGACTGCTTCCACTTGGTAATGTAGTGCATGATCACCCAGGGAAGCCCGATGAACAGCATCCCGACGATCACGATCGGCAGAAAGACGTCCTCCATCGCTTAGGCTCCCTTGTTGAGGCGGGCCTTCAGCGCCTCGAGCTCGGCATCCACCTTCTCCGACGAGCGGAGTTCGGCGATTTCCTCGTCGAGCGTCTTGGGCGCACCGCCCAGGCCGGCGGCATCGGCGCGGCCCTCGGCCAGGTCGACCCGGCGCTCGAGCACGTCGAAGCGCGAGAAGGCGTCCTGCATGCGGCTGCCATTGGTCATCTCGCGCAGGCGCGTGCGGTTGCTCGCGGTCTCCAGGCGGGTGACGATCGAGTTCTGGCGGGCGCGGGCCTCGCGCAGCTTGGTCTGGAGCTTGTTGATGTCCTCTTCCGACAGGCGCAGCGCCTCGTCGAGCACGGCAATCTCCTCGCCCAGCTGCTCGCACATGTCGGCAGCCTTCTGCTTCTCGACCAGCGCGGCCTTGGCCAGATCCTCGCGGCCCTTCGAAAGCGCCAGCTCGGCCTTCTCGGTCCAGCTCTCCTGGAGCTTTTCGAGCTTGGCGATGTGGCGGCGCATTTCCTTCTGGTCCGCGATCGTGCGGGCCGCGGAAGCGCGGACCTCGACCAGGGTTTCCTCCATCTCGAGGATGATCATGCGGACCATCTTCGCCGGGTCCTCCGCCTTGTCGAGCAGATCGGTGACATTGGCGGCGATGATGTCCCGGGTTCGCGAGAAGATACCCATTTCGTCTTCACTCCTTCGTTTTTGTTTCTCGCCGGGAGGGGCCTAGGGGGTGACCCCTCCCGGGAGTATCTCCGCTCGCGGGGGCAATTGCGAGCGGGGGACCCTTATGTTTGTGTCAGGCCATCACCGGGCCGACCGTGCCGGCCATGATGACCAGGCTGAGGGCGACCGAGAGAGCCACCGCGAAGAAAGCGTTGCGGTAGTAGGCGATGTTGGCGTTGGCGTTCATGTTCCTGTTCCCTGAACCTTGGTGTCTGTGTTGCCCGTTGGCGGGCTTGCTCAATGCATTGCAGGGGCCGTGCCAATTTGCGAAAACCGCAGAAATCTGCCGTTTCTGCCGTTCACAAGGCGTTCAGGTCGTGGATTTAACTTGCCAAGTGTTGGGAAAATACACCAAGGATTTGGCATGGAGCGCATAACCCAGGTCATCGGCCAGTCCTCGGCATTCCTCGACGCGCTCGAGCGCGCCAGCCGTGCTGCCGCGCTCGACCGGCCGGTGCTGGTGATCGGCGAGCGTGGCACCGGCAAGGAGCTGGTCGCCGAGCGCCTCCACCGCCTGTCGCCGCGATGGGACCAACCGCTGGTGACGATGAACTGCGCCGCGCTGCCCGAGACGCTGATCGAGGCCGAATTGTTCGGGCACGAGGCCGGCGCCTTCACCGGCGCGACCAAGGCACGCACCGGGCGATTCGAGGAAGCGCATCGCGGCACGTTGTTCCTCGACGAGCTCGGCACGCTGTCGATGGGCGCGCAGGAGCGGCTGCTGCGTGCGGTCGAATATGGCGAAGTCACCCGGATCGGCTCGTCGCGTCCGGTGCAGGTCGATGTCCGCATCGTCGCGGCGACCAACGAGCATCTGCCCGAGCGGGTGGAGAAGGGGACGTTCCGCGCCGACCTGCTCGACCGGCTGAGCTTCGAAGTCGTCACGCTACCGCCGCTGCGCCACCGCGGCGGCGACGTCGAGGTGCTTGCCGAATTCTACGGCCGGCGCATGGCGAGCGAGATCGGCTGGGCGGCATGGCCGGGCTGGGGGCCGAACGCGCTCGACATCCTCGTCCACTATGACTGGCCGGGCAATGTCCGCGAGCTGCGCAACGTCGTCGAGCGCGCGGTCTATCGCTGGGAGCAGGACGGGCCGATCGACGCGATCGAGATCGATCCGTTCCAGTCGCCCTATCGCATCCGCACCATGCCGGGCAGCGCCTCGAGCGCGCCGGCGCCTGCCGCCGTTGCGTCTGCTCCGACCACGCTGGAAGCGCAGCCCGTGTCGCTTGCCGGCGCGACCGACTTCAAGAGCCGGGTGTCGCGCTTCGAGAAGGAACTGCTCCAGCGCGCGCTCGCCGATCACCGCTTCAACCAGCGCGCCACGGCGGAGGCGCTGGGGCTGACCTATGACCAGCTTCGCCACGCGCTGAAGCGGCATGAATTGCTGCAGGCGGGGGCCTGAAAATGCGCGCGAACGCAGGCTAATGCGTGTCGTTCGCAACAGTAATTGCGCCAATCGCACCCAATCGAAATTTTCATTTGCGCCACGCAACGATTTTTCCGCGACAGCGGCGATTTTTGCGCGCTAGGGGAGGGACCGCATCGCCCGGCGGTTCGTTGCCCCGGGTGACCCCTTTGGTGACCTGGAGAAACCCATGGCTTTCGAACTTCCCCCGCTTCCCTTCGACAAGGACGCGCTGGCGCCGCACATGTCGGCGGAGACGCTCGAGTTCCACCACGGCAAGCACCACAAGGCCTATGTCGACAAGACCAACGGCTTCATCGCCGAGAAGGGCCTGGAGGGCCGCAAGCTCAGCGAAGTGATCGCGCATGCCAAGGAGACGGGCGACAAGGGCCTGTTCAACAACTCGGCGCAGATCTGGAACCACAGCTTCTTCTGGCAGGGCCTGACCGGCGAGAAGACGGCGCCGAGCGGCAAGCTCGCCGAGCTGATCGCGTCGCAGTATGGCTCGACCGACGAGCTGGTGAAGAAGCTGGTCGCGGAATCGACCGCGCATTTCTCGAACGGCTGGGGCTGGCTGGTGCTCGACGGCGACGCGCTCAAGGTCACCTCGCTGCACGACGCCGACACGCCGGTGGTCTATGAGGGCATGAAGCCGCTGCTGACGATCGACGTGTGGGAGCACGCCTACTACATCGATTATCGCAACCTGCGCCCGAAGTATCTCGAGACGGTTACCGCGAACATCATCAACTGGGACTTCGTGTCGCAGAATCTCGACGGCGCCGGCGTGAGCCGTGCGGACCAGGACAGCTGATCCTTCCCGGAACGGCGAATTGGAAAAGGGGGCGTCCGAGCGATCGGGCGCCCCTTTTTCCTGGGCAGGTGCTGCGCCCAAACCCCAACCGTCATCCCGGCCTTGTGCCGGGATCCACTGCGCCGCTCCGGATGCGCTTGAGCCTCTTGTCCATGATTCGCCTCCCGGTAGGCCCCGGCACAAGGCCGGGGTGACGAAGAGTGGCATTCATTGGCCGTTCAAGCGCCTCGGGCGAGCCTCCCGCCAACCACTGCTTCGGGGAAAGTCGTGATGCGCCGTTACCTGATCCTTGCACCTCTGCTCCTCGCCGCCGCGCCGGCCTCCGCGCAGATCTGGGGCGGGCCGACGATGCATGGGCCCTCGGGCGGCACGATGGCGAGCGACCGAGGCACCGCCGAGACCGCCAAGATCCGCGACGACATCCGTGCCGGGCGTGACAGCGGCCAGCTCAGCCGGCGCGAGGCCAAGCAGCTCAAGCGCGAGGCCTGGCAGATCGATACGCTGGAAGAGCGCTATGCTGCGGGCGGACTCAGCCCCGCCGAGGAGGCCGAGCTGTTCGCCCGGCGCGAGGCGCTGCGCAGCGACGTGATCGCCAAGCGGACCGGCACGCGGCCCTAGGCCTCGCCGTACAGCTCGCGCTGGGCGCGTTCGAGCTCCTCGGCATAGCGGCGCCGGGCGTGGCGCTCGGTGATCAGGCCGGCCACGCAGCCGTCGGGCGTCACTACCGCGAGATCGTCCGCGGCCACTGCATCGAAGCGCTCCAGCACATCGGCTATCCCCATTTCCGGCGCCAGCCTAGCCTGGCGGAGCTTCGCCAGCGTGCCGATCTCGGCGGCTGCCTCGATATCGGGCGACCAGGCCGCGGCGGTCTCGACGATGCC
This sequence comes from Sphingomonas sp. KR3-1, assembly GCF_040049295.1. NCBI lineage: Bacteria > Pseudomonadati > Pseudomonadota > Alphaproteobacteria > Sphingomonadales > Sphingomonadaceae > Sphingomonas > Sphingomonas sp. KR3-1. Next base: position 151,566 of record NZ_JBDZDQ010000001.1, on the reverse strand, counting down.
GGCATAGTGGCCGTGCACGTCGAGCAGCACGACGCGGGTGGTCGAGCCCAGCGGATAGCGGTCGCGGAAGGTGCAGATGCTGGCATCGGCGGCGAGCTGGGGCACGTCGCGGCGCATCATCTGGCCGGCGGTGAGCGCGCGCATCCAGCCGACGTCGCGCCCGCTGCGCAGCGTCTCGCCGCGCAGGTGCAGCCGCCAGGTCGAGAAGCTGTAGCCGAACAGCTCGCGCGCCAAGGTGGAGGAGATCAGCGTGGCGGCGACCGCTACGCCGGTGATCGAGAAGTCGTGCGTCACCTCAAGGACCAGCAACGACATGGTCAGCGGCCCGCCGACCACCGCCACCGCAAGCGCCGCCATGCCGACCACGGTGGCGTCGTCGGGCGCCAGCACGTGCAGGCCCGGCACATGCGCCAGCACCACCTGGTAGAACCGCCCGACCAGCGAGCCGAGGAACAGCGAGGCGAAGAACAGTCCGCCGCGGAAGCCGAAGCCGAGCGACAGCGCCGAGGCGAGCATCTTGAGCAGGATCGTCAGCGCGAGGCCCGCGATCGTCACTTCGGTCGCCAGGTTGAGGTTGAGCGCGCCGTGCCCGCCCGACAGCGTCTGCGCCGAGGCCAGGCCGAGCGGCACGAGCAGCAGCCCGCCGACCAACGGCGCCCAATGCGCGGGCAGACGGGTGCGGTGGACGGCATGCTCGACCAGCGAGACCAGCCGCATCAGCGCGATGCCGACGCCGGCGCAGAGCAGCCCGAGCACGCCGTAGAGCGCATAATCGGCGGTGCCGATCGGGTGCATGCCGCCGGCGGCGATCACATAGGGCGTCATGCCGAGCCCGCGCGCGACCACGGCGGCGGCAAGCGCGGCGAGCATCACCGGGGCGACATTGGCGGGGGTATAGGCGCCGAGCACGACTTCGAAGGCGTAGAATGCGCCGGTTAGCGGCGCGCCGAAGGCCGCGCTCACGGCCGCGCCCGCACCGGCGGCCATCAGCGTGCGCAGGTCGCTGCGGCGCAGCTTCACGCGCTGGCCGAGCAGCGAGGCGAGTCCGCCGCCCGCCTGGGCATAGGCCGCCTCCAGCCCCACCGAGGCGCCGAAGCTGTTGGAGAGCAAGGTGGTGCCGACGACCGTCGCGGTGTCGCGCGCCGGGATGCGGCCGCCGTGGAGCGCGTTGGCCTCGACGATGTCGACTGCCTTGCGCCGGCGCAGGAACCACAGGACCAGCCCGAGCAGCGCGCCGCCAACGGGAAGGGCGATCAGCCGCCAGGGCGCGATCTCGCTTGCCGCGCTCAGATGCTCGCCCTGCGCCAGCCCGAACAGCAGCCGCTGGGTGCCGCGCGCGACCTGTCCCAACGCGATCGCGCACAGCCCGGCGCCCGCACCGACGAGCAGCGACAATGCCAGGAACCCCAGGGCGTTGGATCGGGTCTGCCGGCGCAGCCAGTTGGCGGCGCGCACCGCGCGATACAATGGGCTCGACACCCGCCGCTTACTCCTGCGGCGGGACCGGCGCTTCCTGCGGTGCCTCGAGCTGCAAGCCGTGCTTGAGCAGCATCGGGATGTTGAGCATCGCGAAGACGAGCGTGACCGGGATCATCACCCAGGTCTTGAACACCACCCACTGGTCCCAGGTGACGAAGTGGCGCACGCCTTCGTTCGCCGCCGCCGCCACGGCGAAGAAGATCGCCCAGTTGAGGGTCAGCAGCCGCCAGCCCTTGGCGGACAGTCCCGGATAGGCCTGTTCGAGCAGCATCTGGAGCAGCGGCTTGTCGGCGATCAGGCCATAGCCGAGCACGATCGCGAACATCGCATAGATGATCGTCGGCTTGATCTGGATGAAGGTCTGGTCGTGGAAGTAGAGCGTCAGCCCGCCGAACAGCAGCACGAAGGCGGCGGTGATCCACAGCATCGGCGAGACGTGGCGGGTCTTCCACCACGAGAGCGCGATCGCCGCGGCCATCGCGACCATGAAAGCCACGGTGGCGGCGAACACGCGCGCCAGCACCGGGCCGTGCGCCAGCGCGTTGACGCCGAAGAACACCGCGAGCGGCCCGTAATCGATCAGCAGACGCACGCCGGGCGAGGCGGCCTTCTTCTCAGCCATTGGTAAGCTCCTCCACGCCCGCGATGATCCGGGCGACTTCCTCGGCATTGAACGGGCGCAGGTCGTCCACCTTCTCGCCCACGCCGATCGCATGGATCGGCAAGCCGTATCTCTCCGCCGCCGCGACGAGCACCCCGCCGCGGGCGGTGCCGTCGAGCTTGGTCATGACGAGGCCCGTCACGCCGGCGACTTCCTTGAAAACTTCGATCTGGTTGAGCGCGTTCTGCCCCGTCGTCGCGTCGAGCACGAGCACCACGTCGTGCGGCGCCGCCGGGTTGAGCCGGCCGAGTACGCGGCGAATCTTGGCGAGTTCGTCCATCAGCTCGCGCTTGTTCTGCAGGCGCCCGGCGGTATCGACGATCAGCACGTCGGTGCCGATCTCGGTCGCCTTCTTCACGGCCTCGAACACGATGCCTGCCGCGTCGCCACCCTCGGGGCCGGTGACGATCGGCACGCCGATCCGCTCGGCCCAGGTCCTGAGCTGGCCGATCGCGGCCGCGCGGAAGGTGTCGCCCGCCGCGAGCATAACCGCATAATCCTGCTCCATCAGCAGGTTGGCGAGCTTGGCGATCGTCGTGGTCTTGCCCGAGCCGTTGACGCCGATGACCAGGATCACCTGCGGGCGCGGGAAGGCCTCGATCTCCAGCTTTTTCGCCACCGGTGCGAGCACCTTGGCGACTTCCTCGGCGACGACCAGGCGGATGCCCAGCTCCTCCATGTTGCGCTCATACTGGCCCTCGGCCAGCCGCTGGCGCACCCGCGCGGCAGTGGCCGGGCCAAGGTCCGAGGCGATCAGCGCCTCCTCGATCTCGTCGAGCGTCGCATCGTCGAGCCGCGCCAGGCCGAGGCCGGCGAGGTTGCCGATCAGCCGGTCGGACGTCTTGCGGAAGCCGCCGAGCAGCTTCTCGTGCCAGCTGGGGCCGCTCATGCGACCAGCTTCCCGTCCTGCACATCGACAATCTTGACGCTCACAATCTCTCCGACCTGGCTTGGGGCGAGGCGAACCTCGGCGAAATTGCCGGCATGGCCCCGTTCGCCGGGGCGCTCTACCAGCACTTGCTGGGTGCTGCCTACCAGGCTTTGCAGCCAGGCGGTGCGGCGGCGCTCCGCCGCGGCACGCAGCCGGGCGGCACGCGCCCTGACGATCCCGGGCTCGACCTGCGGCATCCTGGCGGCGGGCGTGCCGGCGCGCGGCGAATAGGGGAAGATGTGGCCGTGGACGATCCCGCAATCCTCGACCAGCGCCAGCGTGTTGACGAACATCGCCTCGTCCTCGGTCGGGAAGCCGGCGATCAGGTCGGCGCCGATCGCGATCTCCGGGCGCGCCGCGCGCAGCCGCTCGGCCAGCGCCACCGATTGCGCGCGGCTGTGGCGCCGCTTCATGCGCTTCAGGATCATGTCGTCCCCCGCCTGGAGCGAGAGATGGACGTGCGGCATCAGGCGTGGCTCCCCGGTGAGCAACGCAAACAACCGGTCGTCGACTTCGATCCCGTCGAGCGAGGAAAGCCGGAGGCGCTTGAGGCTGGGAACATGGGTCAGGATGCGCTCGACCAGCTGACCGAGGCTCGGCGCGCCAGGCAGGTCGGGGCCGTAGCTGGTGAGGTCGACGCCGGTCAGCACCACCTCGGCATGGCTCTCGGCCAGCTGGGCGACGCGGTCGATCACGGCGCCGGCCGGCACCGAGCGGCTGTTTCCCCGGCCATAGGGGATCGCGCAGAAGGTGCAGCGATGATCGCAGCCATTCTGCACCTCGACGAACGCGCGGGCATGGGTGGAGAAGCTGGCGGCGAGATGCGGCGCGGTCTCGCGGACGGCCATGATGTCCTGGACCAGCACCGGCTCGGGCGCGGTCCAGGCATCGGCGCGGAGCTTCTCGGCATTGCCGATCACGCGATCGACCTCGGGCATCGCCGCAAACGCCGCCGGATCGATCTGCGCCGCGCAGCCGGTCACCACCAGCTCGGCACCCGGCCGCTCGCGGCGCGCGCGGCGGATCGCCTGGCGGGTCTGCTTGGCGGCCTCGTTGGTCACGGCGCAGCTGTTGATCACGATGGTATCGCGATCGGCGAGCAGGGCGCGGATCGTTTCGCTCTCGGCGAGGTTGAGTCGGCAACCCAGACTGATGACGTGAGGGGATGACATTTGGCCGGTGATCTAGGCGCGACGACCCACGATGTCCACGTGAAGGCCCGTGACGTGCTGGGCTTCTGGTTCGCGCTCACGCCCGAACAGCATTTCGCCAAGTCGGCGCGGGTCGACGCGCAGATCAAGGAGCGCTTCGGCGCGCTTCGCGATCTGGTGCTCGGATCGGGCGCGGCGGACTGGCGCGGCGATCCCGAGACGCTGCTCGCCGCGATCATCCTGCTCGACCAGTTCAGCCGCAACATCCACCGCGACGGCGCCGAGGCGTTCGCCGCCGATCCGCTGGCGCTGCACCTGGCGCTGGAGGCGATCGGCAAGGGCTGGGACGAGTCGATGTCGGCCGAGCATCGCCAGTTCCTCTATCTCCCGCTCGAACATGCCGAGGACAAGGCGATGCAGGCGCTGAGCATCGAGAAGTTCGAGTCGCTGGGCGACGCCTATCTGCTCGGCTTCGCGGAGAAGCATGCCGAGGTGATCGCGAAGTTCGGGCGTTTCCCGAGCCGGAATGCGGCGCTGGGGCGGGAATCGACGGCAGAGGAGCTGGAATTCCTGAAGCAGGATGGGGCGGGGTGGTGACCTTCTAACTCCCTTCCCTTGCAGGGAGGGGAATAAGTTAACCCGCCATCCGCCGATCGCCCTCGGGCGCTTCCGGCGCGCTTTGCGCTGCCGAGCCCGTCAGGATCAGCCGGCGCTCGGCCAGCAGGCGGCGCACGCCGCTCACCGACAACGGCTTGCCGTAGAGCCAACCCTGGGCCTTGGCGCAGCCGGCGGCGCGCAGCCGCTCCTCGATTGCGGCGTCTTCCACGCCCTCGGCGGTGATCGGCAGGTTCAGGCTCTCGCCCAGGCTGATGATCGCATTGACGATCGCGGCCGAGTCGGCGCTGGTGTTGAGCGAGATGACGAAGCTCTTGTCGATCTTGATCCGGTCGAACGGCAGCGCGCGCAGATGGGCGAGCGACGAATAGCCGGTGCCGAAATCGTCGAGCGCCAGCTTGGCGCCCTGGTTCTTGAGGCTGCCGACGATCGACTGGGCGAGCGCGAGATTGTCGAACAGCGAGCTCTCGGTGATCTCCACCTCGAGCCGGCTGGCGGGGAAGCCGGTCTCGGCGAGCACCTTGATGATCTTCTGCGCCAGCCAGGCGTCGCGCAGCTGCCAGGGCGAGATGTTGATCGACAGGGTGAGCGAGGGATCCCAGTCGCGCGCGGCGAGGAAGGCCTGGCGCATGATCGAGAGCGAGAGGTCGGCGATCATGCCGGTCTCTTCCGCGATCGGGATGAACAGCTCGGGGCTGATCAGCCCGCGCGTCGGATGCTCCCAGCGCGCCAGCACCTCGAAGCCGTGCAGGCGGTTGGTGCTGAGATCGATCTGCTGCTCGAAATAGGGGACGATCTCGCCGCGCGGGATCGCGGTGCGCAGCCCGTTCTCCAGCTCGTTGCGGATCTGGAGCTCGCGCTCCATCGAGTGATCGAACCAGGCATAGCGGTTGCGGCCCGATTTCTTGGCCGCATACATCGCGATGTCCGCCGAGCGCATCAGCGCGTCGATGCTCGCGCAATCGAAGTCCGAGCGCGCGATGCCGAGCGAGCAGGAGATGTGCAGGCGCAGGCCCTCGGCCTCGAAGGGCTGGGCCATGCGGCTGACCAGCCGCTCGGCGATCCGCTCGACCACCGCGGGCTCGCTGGGATCGAACAGGAAGCCGCAGGCGAACTCGTCGCCGCCCAGCCGCGCGGTGAGCGCGATCGGCGGCATGACATGCGCGATCTCGCCGGCGACGGCGCGCAGCAGCGCGTCGCCCACCGCATGGCCGTGCATGTCGTTGATCGTCTTGAAGTGATCGAGGTCGAGCATGACCATCGCCATGGCCTTGCGGCGGCGCTGGGCGCGGACGAACATCGCAGCGCCTTCCTCGGCCAGGCTGCGGCGATTGTAGAAGCCGGTCAGCGGATCGCGGCTGGCGAGCTGCTGGGCGCGCTCCTCCGCTGCGGCGCGGATCTGCACCTCGTGGCTCAGCGCCGAGTGACGCCGCCAGCCGAACAGGATCAGCGCGACGTTGAGCAGCAGCGCGATCACCAGCGTGCGATCCGCCGGCGCGCCGCCCTCGAAATAATATTGCAGCGTCTTGGACAGCACCGCGCTGCCCGTTCCCACGAACAGCAGGATCGCCGACACGCTGATCGCGCCCGAGAGCAGGCTCGGCCGCGGCGCGCGTTGCGAAATGGTGTGGTCTTCGAGGTCCAGCGACATGCCGGCAGCTATCCCCTGATACGATGGGGGTCATTTCTCATGCTCAGGGTATAGATCGGGTTAAGCCCGCGACACGATTGCGCAATAAATCTGCGATGCCCTGTGCACTTGCCTCTCGCGCGCCGATGGGCTAGGGGCCGCCGCGACCGTTCTCTTCGAACGCGAGACATTTGCCACCCCAAGGGGTGACGCCGGCCGACGAGTTCTCGTCCGCCGGCGTGTTTTGCGTTTGGCGAATCGCGGTCCTGGAATTGGAGTTTTAGATGTTCGAGTCTCTGAGCGAACGGCTGGGTGGCGTATTCGATCGCCTGCGTGGCCGTGGCGCGCTCAACGAAGCCGATGTCCGCACCGCCATGCGCGAAGTGCGGATCGCCCTGCTGGAGGCCGATGTCGCGCTTCCGGTGGCGCGCGACTTCGTCGAGAAGGTGACCGAGCAGGCCGTCGGCCACGAAGTCCTCCGCTCGATCACCCCCGGTCAGCAGGTCGTCAAGATCGTCCACGACGCGCTCGTGGACATGCTGGGACCGGACACCGCCGAGCTCTCGATCGACGTCACGCCGCCCGCGGTGATCATGCTCGTCGGCCTGCAGGGCTCGGGCAAGACGACGACCACCGCCAAGCTGTCCAGGCTGCTCAAGAGCCAGGGCAAGAAGGTGATGATGGCGTCGCTGGACGTCAATCGCCCGGCCGCGCAGGAGCAGCTCGCGGTGCTCGGCACCCAGACCGAGGTGCAGACGCTGCCGATCGTCGCCGGCCAGCAGCCGGTCGAGATCGCCCGTCGCGCGCTCAATGCCGCCAAGCTCCAGGGCTATGACGTGCTGATGCTCGACACCGCCGGCCGACTCCATGTCGACCAGGCGCTGATGGACGAGATGAAGTCGGTCGCGGACATCGCGAAGCCGAACGAAATCCTGCTCGTCGTCGACTCGCTGACCGGCCAGGACGCGGTCAACGTCGCGTCGAGCTTCTCGGCGCAGGTGCCGCTCACCGGCGTGATCCTCACCCGCATGGACGGCGATGCCCGCGGCGGCGCGGCGCTGTCGATGCGCGCGGTCACCGGCAAGCCGATCAAGTTCGCCGGCATGGGCGAAAAGCTCGACGCGCTCGAGCCCTTCCACCCCAAGCGCGTCGCCGGCCGCATCCTCGGCATGGGCGACGTCGTCAGCCTGGTCGAGAAGGCTGCGGCGGCGATCCAGGAGGAAGACGCCGAGAAGATGGCGGCGCGGCTCGCCAAGGGCCAGTTCGACATGAACGACCTGCGCGGCCAGCTCGCCCAGATGCAGCGCATGGGCGGCCTCGGCGCGCTCGCCGGCATGATGCCGGGAATGAAGAAGGCGCAGGCCGCGGTCGATCAGGTCGGTGGCGACCGGGTGCTGGTCCGCATGGACGCGATGATCACCTCGATGACGCCCAAGGAGCGTTCCAAGCCCGATCTGATCAACGCCAAGCGCAAGATCCGCATCGCCAAGGGCTCGGGCACCACGGTGCAGGACGTCAACAAGCTGCTCAAGATGCACCTCGAGATGCAGACCGCGATGAAGCGGCTGAAGAAGATGGGCGGCCTGAAGGGTATGCTGGGCATGCTCGGCAAGGGTGGCCCCGGCGGCGGCATGGGCGGCATCGGCAACGCGCTGGGCGGCGCCGATCTGGGCGACATGATGGGCAAGCTGGGCGGTCCCGGCGGGCTTCCCGGCCTGGGCGGCCCGGGCGCGCCTCAGCTCCCGCCCGGCTTCGAGAATTTCCTGAAAAAGAAGTAATTTAACTCAAGATCGTAAGAAGGAATTTGTAATGGCTATTTCCCTGCGTCTGTCGCGCGGCGGCTCCAAGAAGCGTCCCTACTACCGCATCGTCGTTGCTGACGCCCGTTCGCCCCGCGATGGCAAGTTCATCGAGAAGATCGGCACCTACAACCCGCTCCTCGCCAAGGACGATGCCAAGCGCGTCGTGCTCGACGGCGATCGCGCCAAGTATTGGCTGGGCGTCGGCGCGCAGCCGACCGACCGCGTTGCCCGCTTCCTCGATGTCGCCGGCATCAAGGAGCGCACCGTCAAGAACAACCCGAACAAGGGCAAGCCGGGCGAGAAGGCCGTCGAGCGCGCCGAAGAGCGTGCCGAGAAGCTGAAGGCCGCCGAGGAAGCCGCCGCCGAGGCAGCAGCCGCACCGGCGCCCGAGCCTGTCGCCGAGGAGGCTCCGGCCGCTGAGGAAGCCGCTGCCGAGGTTCCGGCCGAAGGCTCGAACGAGGAAGCCGAGGCCGTGATGGCCGCCGAGGTCGAGGCTGCCACCGAGGAGCCGACCGCGGAAGCCGAGCAGGTCGCCGAAGCGACTGCCGAAGAGACCCCGCCGGCCGAGGCATAAGCCTTGTCCAGCGATCAGCCCGTCACGCTCGCCGTCATCATCGGCGCGCACGGCGTGACGGGCGAGGTCCGTCTCAAGGTCTTCGCCGAAGACCTGTCGGTGCACCGCCAGTTCAATGGCGGTGCGCTGACGCTCAAGTCGGTGCGCGGCGGCTCGAACGGCGTCATCGCCCGCTTCGCCGAGATTGCCGACCGCAACGGCGCCGAGGCGCTGCGCGGCACCGAGCTCAAGGTGCCCCGCTCCGCACTGCCCCCGCTCGGCGAGGGCGAATATTATCATGTCGACCTGCTGGGCCTTCCCGCCGTCTCCGACACCGGGGAAGCGCTGGGCACGATCGTCGCCATCGACGATTTCGGCGCGGGCGACGTGATCGAGATCGAGCGCCCTGCCGACGAGAGCGGCAAGGCGAGGCGCTTCATGGTGCCGATGATCCCCGCCGCGGTGCCCGAGTGGGACGATGCGCGGCTGGTGGTCGCGGACGCGTTCGTCGAGCGCTGATCAGCTCCGGTTTTCGGGGTTTTCCCCGATCACCGCGCGGCCTGCTCCCTGATAGATTCCGCTCCGTCCCAATCGGAGCAAGGCCATGAAACCCAAAGCTTTCGTCTTCGCGATGCCGCTCGCGATGCTCGCCGGCGCGCCTGCCGTCGCGCAGAATCTGAGTTCCAAGGAAAGGGCGCGCGTGGCCCGGGCCGCGCCGCAGGACCAGGACGCCGTCTACAACTGCCTGATGGCCAAGAAGAAGGGCGCCAAGACCGGCACGATCGCCGGGGGCGCCGCGGGCGTGGCCGGCGGGGTGATCGGCGGCGCCAGTGTCGGCGGGACGATCATCGCCGGCGCGGTCGGCGCGGGTGCCGGGCGGCTGCTAGGCCAGGGCACCTCGACCAATAGCTATTGCGACGACGTGCTCAAGCACAACAAATGACGTGGCGGGCATCGGGCGGATAGCCGGGCAACCCTTGACATTTTAAATCCCCCATGTTAGTGGGAATTTAGATGAGCAAGGCCCCCGGTCTGTCTCGAGCCCCCACCGACCACCCGGTCTGGACGGCGCTTTTCCATTACAGCATCGGCCCCGAGGACGCGGAGCTCAGCTTCGCCGAGCGGCTGGCGCGCGAGAACGGCTGGAGCCGTGCCACCGCCGAGCGGGTGATCGAGGAGTACAAGCGCTTCTGCTTCCTCGCGGTAACGGCGGACCACCCGGTCACGCCGTCCGACCAGGTCGACCAGGCCTGGCATCTCCACCTCACCTACACCCACGACTATTGGGAGCGCTTCTGCCCCCGGATCCTCGGCCGCGCGCTCCATCACGGCCCCACGGCCGGCGGACGCGCGGAGGGGCATCGCTACTTCACCCAATATGCCGAGACGCTGCGCAGCTATGAGCGCGTCTTCGGCACGCCGCCCGCGGACCTGTGGCCCGACGCGGGGCGGCGCCTGCTCGAGGACCACAAGGCGCGCCGCGTGCATCCGCGCGACGCTTTCATCCTGCCCCGGAGGCCATTCCGGATCGCGCTGCTCGTGGCGTTCGCACCGCTCTTCGCCCTGGCCCTGGCGCTTCTGTTGAGGAGCTAGGACTCTATGTCGCCCTTCGACCTTACCGGCGGGCCGTTTCTCCAACTCTATGGCGGGCTGCTGATCGTCACGATCGTCGCCGGCTTCCTCATTCCGCGCTGGCTGAAGCCCGAAGGCCGCACGCCGCGCCGCATCGATACCGATGACCTTGCCTATCTCGCCGGCGGTGGGATGCGCTTCGCCGAGACCGTGGCGACCAGGCTGCTCGCCACGCGGCAGCTTGCGATGGTCGGCAAGGACAAGTTCTTCCCGCGCCACCTAGGCACCGGCACGCCCGTCGAGCGCAGCGTGCTCGCGCTGCCCGACGGATCGAGCTGGGCCAGGGTCGCAGTGGCGATCGGCAAGCACGCCGGCGGCACCCGCGCGCGGCTGATCGATAACGGCCTGCTGATCGGCTGGGGAGAAGCGCTGCAGATGCGCTTCTTCCAGACGCTGCCCTACTTCCTGCTCCTCGGTTTCGGCTACACCAAGCTGCTGATCGGCGAGAGCCGGGGCAGGCCGGTGGGCTTCCTCACCATGTTCCTGGCGGTCACCGCGATCTTCGCGCTGATCCGCTTCGCGGCGCTCGATCGCAAGACGCGGGCAGGGCAGGAGGCGCTCGCCGAGGCGCGCACCCGCTCCGAACGCCTCCGCCGCGCGCCCGCAAGCGGCGAGACCGATCTCGGGGTGGCGCTGTTCGGCACGGCGGTGCTGGTCGGCTCCGACTGGGGAGACTTCCACCAGATGCGCTCGGCGAGCTCGAGCGGCAGCGGCTGCGGCAGCAGCGGCGGCGGAGATGGCGGGGGCGGGGGTTGCGGCGGCGGTGGCTGCGGCGGTTGCGGAAGCTAGGGAGAAGGAAACATGCACATCTGGGACTGGCTCTATCTGGGGCTGCCGATCTTTCTGACGATCTTGCTCGGCTTCGCGGTCGCCGGGGCGCGGCCGAACTGGCCGGTGTGGCGCTCCAGCCTGCTTTCGGCCGCGATCCTGCCGGTGCCGATCCTGGCATTGTGCGCCTGGTTGTTCGTCAGCGTGCTGCTCAGCCCGGCGGAGAAGTGTGGCGTCGATGCCTGCGGCATGGCGGCGATGGCGGCGATGTTCGTCGGGAGCGGCGCGCTGGCGCTGTTCCTGATCGGCTGGGCATTGAACTTCGCGATCCAGAAATATCTGGGCCGCGGCTAGCGGCGGATCGGCTTCCGCTCGGCCAGCAGGTTGCGGATCGTCGTTGCCGCCACGCCGGCCTCGCCCATCGCGTGGCTGATCTGGTCGAGCCCGCGCGCCACGTCCCCGGCGGCGAACAGGCCGGGGACGCTGGTGCGCTGGTGGTCGTCGACTTCCAGGCATCCGCTCTCGTCGCCCCGCGCGCCGACCTGGATCGCCAGCCCCGACCGGATCTTCGATCCCAGCGCCGGATAGACGCTGTCGAAGCGCAGGCGCCCTTGGGCAGTGTCGAACGCGAGCTGCTCGTCCTCGATCGCATAGGCGCCGCAGGGGCCGTCGATCCGGACGATCCCGGCCTCGTCGAGCGTCGCTCCGTCCTCGTCGGACAATTGGTGCGCCTCGGGTGCCACCAGCGTCACATCGGCGCTGTAGCCGCGCAGGAACACTGCCTCACGCACCCCGTGGCTGCCGGTGCCGATCACGCCGATGCGCTTGTCGGTCACTTCATAGCCGTCGCAGATTGGGCAATAGCGGATCAGCCCGCGGGCGAGCGCGTCGTCGTGCAAGGCGCGGGGCATGTCGGGGCGGTTGTTGACCACGCCGGTGGCGAGCAGCACCGTCCGCGCGGCCAGCTCGCGCTCGCCCACGCGCACGCCGAAGCCGCCCTCGATCACGCGCAGGCTGGTCACCTCCGCCGCCTCGCGCACCGCGCCGTATTTCTCTGCCTGCGCCAGCATCCGCGCGAGCAATTCCTTGCCGGATATGCCCTCCGGATAGCCGGCATGGTTGCGCGTGCAGGGGATCTGCGCCGCCCGGCTCGATCCGCAATCGAACAGCCGGATGCTCAAATGAAAGCGCGCCAGATAGATCGCCGCAGTGAGCCCGGCCGGTCCGCCACCGATGATGATGCAATCGTCCATCGCTGGCGCAAGCGCTTGGCGGGCAGGGCGGTTCCTTGACGATCGCAAGGTGTGTATATACATGAAGTATATACAGGAGGCATCGATGGGCGAGGAATATCGCGCCAGGATATTCAAGTCGGGCAATTCGCTGGCCCTGCGCCTGCCCAAGGCTCTCGGCCTGAAGGAGGGCGCGGAAGTGGTGTTACGCGAGGAGCGGACCGGCTTCAGCGTCGAGCCAGTGCCGGAGACCCCGAAGAAGATCGACCTGACCGGGATTGCCGGCTCGATCCCTTGGCTGAAGCCCATTCCGCGGGAAGATCGAATCTTCGAGGACCGGGAGCTCGATTGGGAAGGAAAGCGGCTCAAGCGTGACTGAGCCCGCCTTTCTCCTCGACGCCAATATCTGCATCTATGTGTTGGCGGACAGCCAGGGCGCTGCATCGCGCGCGGTGCAGACCCAGAATGAAGGCACGGTGGTCACGTCGAGCATCGTCTTCGGCGAAGTGATGCGAGGTATTCCGCCGGAAGAGACCGAAGCGATCCGCCAGGCCATGGCCTTTTTCGAGTTGGTGACGCCGCTTCCCTTTGATCGTGTTGCTGCCGAGCGCTATGCGCGGCTTCCTTTCCGCCGGGCCAGTTTCGATCCGCTGATCGCAGCGCATGCGCTCGCGCTTGGCTTGACCCTGGTGACCAACAACGAACGCGATTTCGCCGACATCCCCGGCCTTAGAATCGAGAATTGGACCCTGTGACCTTCGCCGCCACCATCCTGACCCTCTACCCTGAGATGTTTCCCGGGCCGCTTGGCATTTCACTCGCCGGCCGCGCCCTGCGCGAGGGCCTGTGGAGCATGGAGGCCGTCCAGATCCGCGACTTCGCGACCGACAAGCATCGCTCCGTCGACGACACGCCGGCCGGCGGCGGGGCGGGGATGGTGATGCGCGCCGATGTGCTCGCCTCCGCGCTGGATAGTGTCGCCCCTGGCCGCCCGATCCTCGCCATGACCCCGCGCGGGAAGCCGCTGACCCAGGACCGTGTCCGCGAACTGGCGCAGGGGCCCGGTGCGGTGGTGCTCTGCGGCCGGTTCGAGGGAATCGACGAGCGGCTGTTCGAGGCGCGCGATATCGAGCAGGTCTCGATCGGCGACTATATCCTTTCCGGCGGCGAGATGGCGGCGCTCACGCTGCTAGACGCTTGCATTCGGCTCATTCCCGGAGTAATGGGCGCGCCTTCCAGCGGCATGGACGAGAGCTTCGAAACGGGGCTGCTCGAATATCCGCAATATACCCGACCTGTCGAATGGGAAGGGCGCACGATCCCCGAAGTGCTGCGATCGGGGGATCATGCGAAGATCGAGGCCTGGCGACGCCAGCGTGCCGAGGTCGATACACGGTCACGGAGACCGGATCTTTGGGAGCGTCATGAGGGCGCTCGGATCCAGTCTCCCTCTGGCGCGCGGCGACGTAAACAGGACGACAAGTAATGAACCTGATCCAGACGCTCGAAGCCGAGCAGATCGCCAAGTTCAACGAGGCGAAGAAGATTCCGGAGTTCCGCCCGGGCGACACCCTCAAGGTCGGCGTGAAGGTCGTCGAAGGCGAGCGCACCCGCGTGCAGAACTATGAGGGCGTGTGCATCGCCCGTGCCAACAAGGGCATGGGCTCGAGCTTCACGGTCCGCAAGATTTCGTTCGGCGAGGGCGTCGAGCGCGTCTTCCCGCTCTATTCGCCGAACATCGACAGCATCGAAGTGGTTCGCCGCGGTGTCGTGCGTCGTGCGAAGCTCTATTACCTGCGTGGCCGCACCGGCAAGTCGGCGCGTATCGCCGAGCGCCGCGACCCGCGCCCGAGCGAGGTCGCCGCAGCCGAGTAAGCTTCGGCTGCACGGAACGCCAAAAGGGCGCGGTGGCAATGGTCACCGCGCCCTTTTTCTTATCCGCGGCGTCTGAGGCGCCGAAGCAGCGCCCCGATCCCCGCGAACAGCTTGTGCCGATGCTCGGCCCATTCGGCCCCGTAGAAATGCTCCGCCACCCTTGCCTCCCCTGGCCGGCGGAAGCGCCGGGCCAGGGCGGCTATGGATGGCGGAGCGACCCGATCGTTACGGCCAGAGCCGAAGCGTGGGCGGGTTACTCCGCCGCCTGGAGCAGATCGCGCAGCTTCTTCGTCGTGTCGTGCCCCTTGAGCACCGAAGTATAGCATTCGCGCACCACGCCCAGTGCACCGGGAGTCATGCGCTCGTCCTCGAGCACGCGGTCGAACTCTTCCTTCAGATAGTCCTCGCCGCGCTCGATCTCGCTCAGGATCGCCTCGTCGCCGCCGCCCAGCACATGGCGCAGATCCTCCCAGCGGCGGTGGATCGTCGCGGCGGTCGAGCCATATTCGGCCGGGGTGCCGCCCAGCTCGCGGCTCTTGGCGGAGAGCGCCTCGATCACGCGGCGGCGCTCGTCGGCCATGTCCGCGAAGAACTTCTGGAAGCGGCCGGCATCGGCATGCTTGGCCGAATGCTCATAGCCGCGCACGCTGTCGATCGTGGTGACGATCAGGTCGTCGAGCTTGGAAACGTCATGGTTGGTGGTCACGCGGGTTCTCCTTGAGATGCTTGGCAGGAGAACCCGGCGCGGGGGCGGTAAGTTGCCGAGAATTGAAGGTTAGCCAGATGTTTACGCGTAGCTGACGATCTCGAACTCGGTCCCGTCGTGATCGAGGAAGTAGAAGCGCCGTCCCGGATCGTAATCGCCATGCGCGAACGGCTCGAGCCCTGCCGCCACCACGCGCCGCTCGATCTCGTCAAGATCGTCGACCAGGATGCCGACATGGTTGAACGGCCGGCCCTTCTCGAAAATGTCCCGGCTGGGTGCTTCGGGCGGCGTGTAGACCGCCAGATAGGTGCGCTCGTCGCCGACATGGATCACGCGGCCATTGTCGCGCGCCGGGCCTTCCCAGCGGACATGCCAGTCGAACAGGTCGCCGAGCAGTCTAGCCGCGCGCTCGGGGTCGCTGACGGTCAGGTTGACGTGCTCGATATAGGGCTGGGGCATGGGTTTCCTTTCCGATTGGATGCCATGCCGAGAGCAGCTACAACCTCAACCTAAGTTGAGGTCAAGCGGGAAATTGCGGTGCGCGGGAACGAGCTTCTGACGATCGGCGAGCTGGCGGCGCGCACCGGCATCGCGGTCTCGGCGGTGCGCTTCTACGAGGGGAAGGGGATCGTCCATCCGATCCGCACCAGCGGCAACCAGCGGCGCTTCCTGCGCTCGGACATCCGCCGCATCTCCTTCGCGCTGATCGCGCAGCAACTGGGGCTCACGCTGCCGCAGATCGCCACGGAACTGGCCAAGCTGCCCGAAGGACGCACCCCCACCGGCGAGGACTGGGAACGGATCAGCCGCGGCATCCGCGAGCGCATCGAAGTGCAGATCGCCCAGTTGCAGCGCACGCTCGAGGACCTCGACGGCTGCATCGGCTGCGGCTGCCTGAGCCTGAAGAAATGCGCGCTCTACAATCCCGAGGACCGCGCCGCCGCGAACGGGGCGGGGCCGCGCTTCATCCTGGTATCGCGCAAGGTCGCGCTGGGGCTCGACTAGCGCTCGACCACGTCCCCGCGCATCGGGGCGAGCTTGGCGAGGAACTTGTTCTGTGCCGCGAAGCCAACGCGCTCCTTGCGCATCGCCGCCTGCAGGTTCTGGACGAGGCGGTTCATGTCCTTCTGCTGCACCCCCATGAAGTGGTGCGCGGTCTTCATGTCGCGGCCGGTATAGTCGCAGCCGGCGCCGAGGATGTAGCAGAACTGCTCGAACAGCACGCGCTTCAGGCGGACCTGGTCATGGCCCTTGAAGATGTCGCCGATCACCGGGTCGGCGAAGTTGCTGCTGACGAAGGTTTCGACGATCCGGCGGATGCCGTCCTGGCCGTGGAACGCCCTGGCCATGCCGGTTCCGGCGAACGGCGTGGCGCCGGCATTGGCGTTGCCCGGCGTGTAGGGATCGACCTTGTCCTCGGCCGGCATCGCGTTGGGTGCGGTCTGCGCGAGGGCTAGGGTCGGGGCGAGCAGCGCGGCGGCCAGGATCAGCGGGCGGAACATGGGCACGTCCTCAGAAAGCGGTCTGGAGCTGGATCAACGCGCCGCGCTGGCCTTTGACCGTCGCGATCGAGCCGAGGTCGGTATAGGCGGCGGTCACCGTCAGGTTGCGGTCGATCGCATAGGCGGCGAACACATCGAACCAGTCGTCCTCGCGGGCGATGGCGAGGTTGTCGGGCTTGGAGCGGAACTCGGCGCCGATCGCGAAGCGGCGCGAGAATTGATAGGCGGCCGATCCCTCGAATTCGAAGCGATACTTGTCGTCGCGCCCGCCAAAGCCGAGCAGTCCGGTCTGGTTGGCTCGGGTGAGGCGCACGCTGGTGTTGATCAGCAGCGAATGGCGCAGCAGCAGCTTGGTCGCCGAGACATAATAGTCCGCATCCTCGGAGCGGCGCGCGCCCAGCGCCTTGACGATCGCGGCGTTGCGGCTCCTCTTGTACTGCACGCCGACCGCTACCGCAGGCAGCATTTCGGGCCCGTACACCATGTCGCCGAGCAGCTTCACCTTGGCGCCGAAAATGTCCTGGTCGAAGGCATAGTCGTTGCCCAGCCCGAGCGCGCCGCCGATCTCGTTGGTGTTGAAGCTCTGCCGCGCGAAGCTAAGCTCGACGCGATCCTTGATCCCGATCGCGGCATTGTAGCTGCGGAAATCATAGCTTTTCAATTCGGCAGCGGTCACGCTCGCCTGCGCGCCGATCCCGTCCTTGGTCTCGTTGCCCGCGATCGTCGCCCAGGGGGCGAGGCCGCCACCGCTGGCGCCCTCGATCGTCGAAATGCCGTTGGTCAACAGCAGCTTGCCGCCGGCGCGATTGTCGTTCTGCGCGAAGGCTGGATCGGCGAGCAGGCAGGCGGCAAGGGCGAAGGGCAAAATACGCAACATGCGTAGTTTGATAGGTTGCCATGTTTAAGGAAGGGTTCGGCACTTTACCCGGAACTCCCACATCGCGATAACGCGCTCCCAAGGAGATCGGGGTTATGCAGAAATGGTTGGTTGGGCTGGCAATGCTGGGAGCGCCGCTGATGGCAAATGAGGCGCTGGCGCAGACGAAGGGGCTCACGCTCGACCGCGTGTTCGCGAGCCCCGACCTCAACGGCCCGCAGCCGCGCGGCGCCAAGCTCTCGCCCGACGGCAAGTTCCTCACGCTGCTGCGCAACCGCGCCGACGAGAAGGAGCGCTTCGACCTCTGGGCGATGGACACGCGCACCGGCGAATGGCGGATGCTCGTCGATTCGAAGAAGGTCGGCACCGGCGCCGAGCTGTCCGAGGCCGAGAAGATGCAGCGCGAGCGCGCACGCATCGGCGGCTCCAAGGGCATCGTCGCCTATGATTGGGCGCCCGACGGCAAGTCGGTGCTCGTGCCGCTCGAAGGCGAGCTCTACCGCGCCGGGCTCGATGGCAGCGTCAGCAAGCTGCCGACCAAGGCGGGGCCCAAGCTCAATGCCGAGATCAGCCCGGCGGGCGGCTTCGTCTCCTATGTGCAGGATCAGAACCTGGTGGTGATGGGCCTGGCCGATGGCCGCGCCCGCCCGATCACCGACGATGGCGACGGCACCGTCCATTGGGGCGAGGCCGAGTTCGTCGCGCAGGAAGAGATGGACCGGTTCAAGGGCTATTGGTGGTCGCCCGGCGATCGCTACGTCGCGGTCGAGCGCTTCGACGAGGCGCCGGTGGGCATCGTCACCCGCGCCGCGATCGGCGCCGAGGGGACCAGCGTCTACCAGCAGCGCTATCCCAAGGCGGGCACGCCCAACGCCAAGGTCGAGCTCTACGTGATGGACGCCAATGGCGATCACAAGGTGGGCGTCGAGCTGGGCGCCGATGCCGATATCTATCTGGCGCGCGTCGACTGGTCGAAGGACGGCAAGACGCTCTACGTCCAGCGCGAGAACCGCGACCAGACGCAGCTCGATCTGCTCGCCGTCGATCCCGCCACCGGCAAGGCGAACCTGCTGTTCAGCGAGAAGGCGCGGGCGAAGAGCTGGGTCAACCTCAGCCACGCGCTTACCCCGCTCGGCGACGGCAGCCTGCTCTGGTGGTCCGAGCGCGACGGTCACGGCCATCTCTACCGTTTCGCCAAGGGCAAGTTCACCCAGCTCACCAGGGGCGACTGGGAAGTCACGCCCGACGTGACCGGCGTTGACGAGGCCAAGGGCCGCGTCTTCTTCCTCGGCAACAAGGACGGCGTGCTCGAGCGGCATCTCTATTCGGTCGACTACCGCAAGCCCGCCGCGGTCACGCGCCTCACCGAGGCCGGCTGGTGGAACGGCGCAGTGATGGACGCCTCGGGCACCCATGCGATCGTCACGCGCTCGAACCCCAACCAGCCGTCGCAGACCTATCTGGCGGACGCATCGGGCAAGCGCATCGCCTGGGTGAACGAGAATGCGGTCACCGCCGCCGATCATCCCTACAATCCCTATCTCGCGGCGCACCGCGAGCGAACCTTCGGCACGATCAAGGCGGCCGACGGTAGCGTGCTGCACTGGGAGATGATTACGCCCAAGCTTGAGCCGGGCAAGAAATACCCGGTGTTCTTCCAGCATTATGGCGGGCCGCACGCGCAGCAGGTGAGCAAGGCCTGGGGCGGCTCGCTCGAGCAGTATCTCGTCTCGCGCGGCTATATCTGGTTCCAGCTCGACAATCGCGGCTCGGCCAATCGCGGCGTCGATTTCGAGAGCCAGATCTGGCACGCGATGGGCACGGTCGAGGTCGAGGACCAGGTCGCGGGTGCGAACTATCTGAAGACGTTGCCCTATGTCGATCCGAACAAGGTCGTCACCTATGGCTGGTCCTATGGCGGTTACATGAGCCTGAAGCTGCTGGAGAAGGCGCCGGGGGTGTTCGCCGCGGGCGTGGCCGGTGCGCCGGTGACCAAGTGGGAGCTGTACGACACCCATTATACCGAGCGCTACATGGGCGATCCGAACAAGGTGCCCGAGGCGTACAAGGCGTCGGACAATATCGGCGAGGCGGCCAAGATCGCTGATCCGCTGCTGCTGATCCATGGCATGTCGGACGACAATGTCGTGTTCGAGAACAGCACCGCGCTGGCGGCGACGCTGCAAAAGGCCGAAGTGCCGTTCGAGATGATGTTCTACCCCGGCCACACCCACCGCGTCGGCGGTCCGGGGATCAGCGTCCACCTGTGGAACACGATCCTCGACTTCCTCGATCGCAAGACGGGGGCGAAGTAACCCCATATATCTGCGACTCGACGCAGGTTTCTCGGTGACGTAGCATCCCCCGCTTCGGTGGGGGACATGCGAATGACGGATGCGACGGGGGTGCCGCTTGCGCCGGTACGCGGCAAGGCGCGGATCGACGTGCTCGACATGCTGCGCGGGCTGGCGATCCTCGGCATCTTCTTCATGAACATCCCCTTCATGGGGGCGCAGGTCTCCAAGCTGTTCCTCGATCCCCGGCTGATCGGCTGGAAGCCGCTCGACCAGGCGAGCTGGTGGGGAATCCAGGTGGTGCTGGAGGGCACCCAGCGCGGCCTGCTCGAAATGCTGTTCGGCGCCGGGCTGATGGTGTTCGCCCGCGCAGCGATGGCGCCCGACGGGCCAGTGGCGGTCGCCGACCTCTATTGGCGGCGCAATCTCTGGCTGCTCGCCTTCGGCATCTTAGACATCTTCGTCCTGCTCTGGCCGGGCGACATCCTCCACATCTATGCGCTGGCGGCGCTGCTGCTTTTCCCGTTCCGCCGGGTGAGTCCGAAATGGCTGATCGTGCTGGGCATGGGCTTCGCGCTCTATACGGCGGGCACCGGAGCCTGGCGCTATGTCGAGCGCAACACTCTGGTCGAGCGTGCGCATGTCGCCGAGGCGAAGCTCGCCAGCCACCGGCCGGTCAGCGCCGAGGAGAAGAAGGCGCTCGAGGACTGGCGCAAGAAGGTCGAGAATCTGCGCACCGGCGGCGAGGAAATGCAGGGCGTGCGGGCAATGGAGGCCAAGGGGCATGGCGGCAGTCTCTGGGCCTATGCAGGGCTGCAGATCGGCTTCTACCAGATGTTCCTCTGGCCCGAGATCTTGAAGAGCGTCGCCGAGGCTTTCTGCATGATGCTGGTCGGCATAGCGCTGTGGAAATGGGGTGTGATCCAGGGGCAAAGGAGCGCGCGCTTATACCTGCTGCTGATGCTCGCCTGCTATCTCCCCGGCCTGGCGCTGCGCACCGTGGCGAGCTTCGAATATCTGTCGGACATTCCCGGGCCCAAGCTGATGTGGATGACGGCGGAATTCGCGCGAATGGCGGTCTCGATCGGCCATGTCGCGCTGGTCAACCTGGCAGTGAAGAGCGGGGCGGGGCGGGCGCTCCTGGCGCCGTTCAAGGCGGCCGGGCGAATGGCGTTCTCGCTCTATTTCCTGCAGCAGATCATCGGGCTGCAGCTCCTCTATTCGCCCTGGGGGCTGGGGCTATGGGGCCGGCAAGGCTGGTCCGACCTGGCGGGCACGGTGCTGATCGTCATCGCCGCGCAGCTCCTGCTGGCCAATGTCTGGTTGCGCTTCTTCGCTGCCGGACCGCTCGAATGGCTCTGGCGCAGCCTCGCCTATGTGCACTGGCAGCCGTTCCGCCAGCGGCAGACGGCCTAGCGCCGCCCCACAGCGCCCGGCATCGTCCCGTCCGGCCGCCGGCAGATCGCCCGGGTTTCCGTCCCGTCATAATGGCACAGGTCGATCCACGGCTCGCCCCCGGTGGCGCGGTTGCGGCCATAGTCCATCATGCACTTCATGAACGGCGGCACGAACATCGCCTTGCGGTTCGCCTCCTTGAGCTTGCCGCAGCGTACCGTGAGGTCATAGGTCGGCGTGTAGTTCTCGAATCCGTCGGCGCTGACGAACCAGATCGCGCCGCCCGGCCGGCTGAGCCGCAGCGCGGCGATCGAGCCGACTTCGAGCTGGTTGACCATGATCGCCTCGCCGCGCTGCGCGGCGGTCAGCGCATCGGCCTTCTGGTCTATCTCCGACGGATAGCCCGGCATCACCACCTGGTCGGGCGGCAGCACCGTGGGGCCGTTGCGGATCACATAGATGTCGCTTCCGCCGCCGGGCGCCGCGCCCGCCTCGCGCCCGAGCAGCCGCGCCCGCTCGCGCCGCACCACGTCGCCGGCCAGCCGCTGCGCATCGGCCACCGATGCGAGGAACACCGATTGCCGCACGCCGCCGTCATAATAGGTTTTCCCGTCGACCCGGACCTGCTGGTAGAACACCGGCACCGCTGCCGAGGCGAGCGCCGCGCCCGCCAGGCACTGGGTGGCCTTGGCGAGGTCCGCGTCGCTGTTGCCGTAGGGCGCGAGCAGCTCCTGCACGTCGATATAGCCGAACGCGCCCGAATTGGCCTCGATCAGCCCGAGCAGCACCTTGCGCGTCCGGGTGTCGCGCAGCGTCTGGACGATGCACACCCCGGCCTGGCCGGCGGGCGACTTGGGGTCGTAGATCTTCGGGCAGATCCGGTCCTCGAACCGGCGCTTGAGCGGCGCCAGGCCGGCCATCGCGCCGGTGATCGCCGCCAGCGCCTGGATGCTCTCGCGGTTGACGATGTCGCTTTCCCTGGCTGGTGAATAGGCGATCTCCAGCGCGTCGCGGATCGCCTTGCCCTGCGCGTCCTGCCGGTCCAGCCCGGCACCGACGAACAGCGATTGCAGCGCGCCCGTGCTCACGCCTGTCACCACCGCGAAATCGGGGAATTGGTGGTTCTCGACGAGCTGGTTCATCAGCCCGACGCCGAATGCGCCCCATTGCCCGCCGCCCGAGAGCAGCAGCACCGGGCGGCTGGGAGCCGGGGCTGCGGCGAGGAAGGCGGGGTCGGCCTGCAGCCGCGCGATCTCGGGCGCGGCGAGCCGATCCGCCAGCTCGCGCTCGGCGGGCGGCAGCGCCTCGAGGTCGAGCGCGCGGATCTGGCGCTCGAGCGGCGTCATCTCGATCGGATGGATGAAGCTGGAGAAGTCCGCGCACGCCATCTTGAGCGCGCCCTTGGTGGCGCAGCTGCCCAGGCTCAGCCCCAGCAGCACGATCAGCAGCATCCGGCGCATCGTTCAGGCCCCCTCATCCTCGGGGGCGGGCGTAACAAAATTACGCGAAACCTGTCTTGAACGAAATCGACCAAAGCGGAGCCATGGCGCGAAACAAGCAGCGCTTGCTTGCGCCCCTGCCGCGATCGGCGTAGCGCGGCGCTCGATTACCACCCTGGAGTACATGATGGGCTACCGTGTCGTCGTCGCAGGCGCCACCGGCAATGTCGGGCGCGAAATGTTGAACATCCTGGCCGAGCGGGAATTCCCGATCGACGAGCTGGCCGTGCTGGCTTCGTCGCGCTCGACGGGCGACATGGTCGACTTCGGCGAGACCGGGAAACAGTACAAGATCCAGAACATCGAGCATTTCGACCCCGCAGGCTGGGACATCGCGCTGTTCGCGATCGGCTCGGAAGGCTCGAAGCTCTATGCGCCCAAGTTCGCCGCTGCCGGCTGCACGGTGATCGACAATGCGTCGCTCTACCGCATGGACCCGGACGTGCCGCTGATCGTGCCCGAGGTGAACCCGGAGGCGATCGACGGCTATACCAAGCGCGGCATCATCGCGAACCCGAACTGCTCGACCGCGCAGATGGTGGTGGCGCTCAAGCCGCTCCACGATGCCGCCAAGATCAAGCGCGTCGTCGTCGCCACCTACCAGTCGGTCTCCGGCGCGGGCAAGGCGGGCATGGACGAGCTGTTCGAGCAGAGCCGCAACATCTTCGTCGGCGACAGCGCCGAGCCGAGGAAGTTCACCAAGCAGATCGCCTTCAACGTGATCCCGCACATCGACTCCTTCCTGGACGACGGCTCGACCAAGGAAGAGTGGAAGATGGTGGTCGAGACCAAGAAGATCCTCGATCCCAAGATCAAGGTCACCGCCACCTGCGTGCGCGTGCCGGTGTTCGTCGGCCATTCGGAAGCGATCAACATCGAGTTCGAGGACGAGATCTCGGCCGAGCAGGCCAAGAAGATCCTGCGCGAGGCGCCGGGCGTGATGCTGATCGATAAGCATGAGGATGGCGGCTACGTCACTCCGATCGAGTGCGTCGGCGAATATGCCACCTTCATCAGCCGCGTCCGCGAGGACTCGACGGTGGAGAACGGCCTGTCGCTCTGGTGCGTCAGCGACAACCTCCGCAAGGGCGCGGCGCTCAACGCGGTGCAGATCGCCGAGCTGCTCGGCCGCCGCCACCTCAAAAAGGCGGCGTAACCGTGATCGCGGGCGGCTGCCATTGCGGCGCCGTCCGCTACACGCTGGCATTGGACGACCTGCCGGCGGTCTATTGCTGCCATTGCCTGAAGTGCCAGAGCTGGGCGGGGAGCGCCTTCACCGAGCAGGCGCCGGTCAGCGAGGGGGCATTGTCGGTCGAAGGGCCGGTGGTCGAATACAGCTTCACCAATCCGAGCGGATCGACGTCGCGTCAGCGAGTCTGCGGCACCTGCCACACGCGGATCTACAACACCAACAGCGCCCGTCCCGGGCTGGCGATGGTGCGCGCCGGCACGCTCGATCGCAGCGACGAGCTGGTGCCCGCTGCGCATATCTGGGTGAAGCGCAAGCAGCCCTGGGTCGTCATCGCCGACGACGTGCCGCAATGGCCCGAAAGCGCGCCGATGGCCGAGTTCGCGGCAGTGCTTTCGCGCTGATCCCGCCCACGGCCTTTACGTCGTGTTGACTGATCCACGTTAAACCAGCCGGGTTTCGGGTTGGGTGGGCCGCGTCAATGGTCGAGTCGGGTAGTAGCATGTTGGCGCCGGTGGCCGGCCGGGCGCGCATCGA
The DNA here is from genome assembly GCF_040049295.1 of Sphingomonas sp. KR3-1. Classification (NCBI taxonomy): domain Bacteria; kingdom Pseudomonadati; phylum Pseudomonadota; class Alphaproteobacteria; order Sphingomonadales; family Sphingomonadaceae; genus Sphingomonas; species Sphingomonas sp. KR3-1. Next base: position 127,238 of record NZ_JBDZDQ010000001.1, on the reverse strand, counting down.
CGTGCTCGACATGCTGCGCGGAGTCGCGATCCTCGGCATCTTCTTCATCAACGTCCCCTATATGGCGGCGAGCGTCTGGACCTTCTCGGCCGATGTCCGCCTGATCGGCTGGAGCGCGGCGGACCGCGACGCCTGGGTGGCGATCAACCTCTTCTTCGCCGGCACCCAGCGCTGCCTGCTCGAATTTCTGTTCGGCGCCGGCATGATGGTATTGGCGCGCAAGGCGATGGCGCCGGACGGGCCGGTCGCGGTCGCCGACCTCTATTATCGCCGCAACCTGTGGCTGCTCGCCTTCGGCCTGTTCGACGTGTTCGTGCTGCTCTGGCCGGGCGACATCCTCCACATCTATGCGCTCGCTGCGCTGTTCCTCTTCCCGTTCCGCACGCTGAGCCCGAAATGGCTGGTGACGCTGGGCCTCGGCTGGGCGGTGCTGACCGGGGTGGGCATTCCCGAATATGGCGCGCGCGAATATGCCGAGCGGGTGACGCTCACCCGCCAGGTCGAGGCGGGCGATCCGGCGGCGCTGGCGCAGTGGCAGAAGCTCGGGCGGCACACGCCCGATCCCGCGCTGGTCGCGCGCGAAGTGCAGGCGCATCGCGGCGGCTGGCTGCCCTATGCCAAGGAAGCCTGGAATTATTGGAGCTATCTCGCCAGCAACTGGCTGATCTGGGATGTGCTCGAAGCGTTCTGCACGATGCTGATCGGCGTCGCGCTGTGGAAATGGGGCGTGATCCAGGGTCTCAGGAGCGCGCGTTTCTATCTGTGGCTGGCGGTAGGCGGCTACAGCTTCGGCATCGTCGCGCGCGCCTATGGCATCTCGGAGACGCTCAGCTTCTCGCCGGGCCCGCGCTCGCTGTGGATCACCGGCGAGTTCGCGCGGATGGCGATCGGCCTCGGCCATCTCGCGCTGATCAACCTGATCGCCAAGTCGCGCGCCGGCAATGCTGCGCTCGGCGTCCTCAAGGCGCCCGGCCGCATGGCCTTCTCGCTCTATTTCCTCGAGCAGGCGGTGGGGAAATACATCCTGTTCGCGCCCTGGGGCCTGCTGCCCTGGGGCCGCTATGGCTGGGCGCAATCGGCGCTGGTCTCGGTGATCGGGATCGCGGCGCTGATCGCCTTCGCCAATTGGTGGATGCGCCACTTCGTCAGCGGCCCGCTGGAGTGGCTGTGGCGCAGCCTCGCCTATGTGAAGTGGCAGCCGCTCCGGCGCAGCGAGGTCAATGCCCCGCTGCCGACGGGTCGTTCTTCATCGGTGCGCGCGGCTTCTGCAGCAGCACCACCAGCGGCACGCTGACCGCAGTGACGATCGCCATCAGCCAGTAATCGTTGAGATAGGCGATCATCGCCGCCTGGCGGTTCACTTCGGCGTCGATCAGCCCGGTGACCACCGAGGCCTGCACGCCGATCTCCTGCACCAGCGCGCCCAGCCCGTTCATCGTCGAGGCGGTGACGTGCTCGCCCAGATACTGGTGGCTGCGCTGGATGTTCTGCGCCAGGATCGCGCTCACCGCCGAGATGCCCACCGACGCGCCGACATTGCGCAGCAGATTGAGCAGGCTCGATCCTTCGGTGCGGAAATGCGCGGGCAGGCCGGCAAAGGCGAGGCCGTTGAGCGGCATGAAGACGAGGCCGAGGCCGAGGCCCTGGACGAAGCCCGAGATGATGAACGGCGTGCTGCTCATCTCCAGCGTCCAGCGCGACATCTCCCACAGCGAGATCGCGGCAATCGTCAGGCCGATCGCCACCGACCAGCGCGGATCGAGCCAGCCGCGCTGGATCAGCTGCGCGCCGGCGAACATCGTGATCAGCACGCCCACGCCGCGCGGCATGAGGAGCAGGCCCGCGTCGAACACCGAATAGCCATAGAGGCTCTGCAGCATTGGCGGCAGCAGCGCCATCGTCGCCATCATCACCAGGCCGATCACCAGCATGAAGAAGATGCCGGTGACGAGGTTGCGATGCTTCCACAGCTCGCGCTCGAACATCGGGTTCTTGGCGGTGAACAGGTGGACGACGAACATCCACAGCGCGATCACCGCGACGAGCATCTCAACCCAGATCTCGGTCGAGGAGAACCAGTCCTGGTCCTGCCCGCGGTCGAGCATCAGCTGGAGCGAAGCGATGCCCAGCGCGAGCAGCGTGAAGCCGAACGCGTCGAACGAGCGCTTGCGGATCGGGCGCGAGGGCAGGAGGAACCACAGCAGCGCGAAGGTCACCACGCCCACCGGCAGATTCACGTAGAACACCCAGCGCCAGTCGAAATTGTCGGTCAGGTAGCCGCCGATCAGCGGGCCCATGATCGGGCCGACCATGATGCCCATGCCCCAGATCGACATTGCCTTGGGCTGGTCCTTGGGCGCGTTGATGTCGAGCATCACCGTCTGGCTCAAGGGGTTGAGGAAGGCCGCGGTGATGCCCTGCAGGATGCGGAAGGCGACCATTTCCTCCAGCGTCTGCGCCGCGCCGCACATCGCCGAGGCGATGACGAAGCCGACGGTGGCGACGAGGAACAGGTTGCGCGAGCCGATCCGGTCCGACAGCCAGCCGGTGATCGGGATCGCGATCGCCGAGGCGACGATGTAGCTGGTCAGTACCCAGTTGATCGTGTCGCGCGTGGCGCCGAGCGATGCCTGCATGTGCGGGATCGCGACGTTGGCGATCGTCGTGTCGAGGATCTGCATGATCGTCGCCATCATGACGCCGAGCGTGAGCAGGCCCTTGTACTTGACGGGCAGGGCGGCACCGCCACCGCCAGCCGGAGCGGCTTGCGGGCGGGGAGGCATAGGGGGAGATGCCTCACCCGCCCTGTTGGCGCGGCCGGGGGCTGCCGTCGCCATATTAGTTGCAGGCGCCCTTGAAGACGACCTTCACGTCTGCCGAGAGGCCGGCGATCAGCGCGCGCGGGCTCTTGTCGTCGATCGCGATGCGCACCGGCACGCGCTGGGTGACCTTCACCCAGTTGCCGTTGGCGTTCTGCGCCGGGAGCATCGAGAATTCCGAACCGGTGCCGGCGCCCAGCGATTCCACATGGCCCTTCAGCTTCAGGCCCGGATAGGCGTCGAAGGTCACGATCGAGCACTGGCCGACGCGCATCTTGTTGAGGTCGGTTTCCTTGAAGTTCGCGTCGATCCAGGCCGGCTTGTCCGAGACGATCGTCACGGCAGCGAGGCCGGTGATCATCTGCTGGCCCACCTGCAGGCTCTTGGTCTGGCTGACGATGCCGCTCACCGGCGCGCGCACCGTGGTGCGCTGCAGGTCGAGCAGTGCCTTGCTAAGCTGGACGCGGGCGGCGGCGATCGCCGGGTTCTCGCCGGGGACGGCGGCGCCGGTGGCGATCTTGGCGCGCGCCTCGGCGGCGCTGGCCTCGGCGTTCTGGAGCTGGGCGCGGCCCTGCTCGAGCGCATGCTGCGCGGCCTGGAAGGCGGCGCGGGTGGTGAAGCCCTGCTTCATCAGCGCGGCCTGGCGGTCGTAATTCTCCTGGGCGTTGGCGATCACGTCGCGCGCGGCCTGGATGTCGGCGCCCTTGCCCTCGGAGCTCACCTGGTCGGTGTTGAGCTGCACCTGCGCCGCAGCGATCGCGGCCTGGGCCTGCGACACGGCGATCTTGTAGGGCTCGGGATCGATGCGGAAGAGCAGGTCGCCGGCCTTGACCGTCTGGTTCTCCTTCACGCCGACTTCGACGATGCGGCCCGCGACATCGGTCGAGACCGAGCTCTTGTCCTGCTGGACATAGGCATTGTCGGTCGAGACGCTGCCGCCGCCGGTGAAGTAGAAATAGGCCACGATGGCGATCAGCACCGCGGGCACGCCGAACATCAGCAGCGGGCGCAGCAGGCTGCGCTTCGGCTTGGTGGTCTCGGGCGCCTCGGGCACGGTGGTGCCTTCGCTGGGCATGGTGATCCTGGTCGCTTCGGACTTCTCGATCTTCGGTTCTGCGTCAGCCATGTGCGGCCTCTTTGCCCTCTTGAACGTTGGTCAGGTTCGCGCGGAGCCCTTCGAGCGCCGCGATCAGTTCTTCGCGCTGTTTGGAGTTGAACCCCTGAAGCGTCTCTTCGATCAAATCGGCCGCCAGCACGTGCAGCTCGTCGAGCACGGGGGCGGCCTTTTCGGTAAGGTGGATGCGCCACGCCCGGCGGTCGCTGGGATCGCGGCGGCGCTCGACGAAGCCGGCTTCCTCGAGCCGGTCGATCATCCGGCAGGCGGTGATCGGCTCGACTTCGAGCAATTCGGCGAGCTGCCCCTGGTTCGCGCCGGGATGCCGGACCAGCAGCTTGAGCACGCGCCACTGCGCCACGCTCGCGCCGGTCGCACGGGCGCGCTCGTCGAAACGACGGCGCAGCAGCCGCGAAACATCGCTAAGCAGGAACCCAAGACTCTCGGACATAGTGTGCATATAATAAGCATGCTCATGGATTTCAAACCACAACCGGATTGTTTTTTGCGACGCAGCAATTGCAGGGAGCGAAACGATGGGCGAAGCGATGACCGGCGGATGCCAGTGCGGGCGCATCCGCTACACGGCGCAGGTGGACGACGACGAGGCGTATCTCTGCCATTGCCGCATGTGCCAGCGCGCCACCGGCGGCGTGTCGATCGCGTTCAAGAACTTCCCGCGCGCCGATGTCCGCTGGGAGACCGAGCCCGATCGCTATGACAGCTCGCCGGTCGCGCAACGCGGCTTCTGCCGGGACTGCGGCACACCGCTCACCTACGAAGCGCACGAGCATCCCTATATGGACCTGACCATCGGCAGCTTCGACGATCCCGATCGCTTCGTGCCCACCGAGCATTCGGGCTGCGAGAGCTGGCACCGGGCCTGGCTTGACACGAGCCACCTCCCGGCATCACGGACCGACGAGAACCCGAGCCTCGTCAAACGCTGGATGGAAAAAGTTGGCCGACTTCCCGACTGAAACGCACCGCTTCAAGAGCTTCGACGGCGTCGAGCTGGCCTGGACCGAGATGGGACAGGGCAGGCCGGTGGTGCTGATCCACGGCTATTTCTCCACCGCGCAGGTCAACTGGATCAAATATGGCCATGCCGCGAAGGTCGCGGAGAAGGGCTTCCGGGTGATCATGCCCGATCTGCGCGCGCACGGGTTCAGCGACAAGCCGCACGATCCCGCCGCCTATGGCCCCGACGTGCTGATGCGCGACGGCTTCGCGCTGATCGAGCATCTCGGCCTGACCGATTACGACCTGGGCGGCTATTCGCTCGGCGCGCGCACCACCACGCGGATGCTGGTCAACGGCGCGACCCCGCGCCGCGCGATCCTGTCGGGCGTCGGGCTCGAGGGGCTGGTCCACACCGATGGGCGCGGCACCTATTTCCGCAATGTGCTGACCAATCTCGGCAGCTTCGAGCGCGGTAGCTCGGAATGGCTGACCGAGGCGTTCCTCAAGACCACCGGCGGCGATCCCGAGGCGCTGCTGCTGATCCTCAACACCTTTGTCGACACGCCGCGCGAGGCGATCGCGGCGATCGACCTGCCGGTGCTCGTCGTCTGCGGCAACCAGGACTTCGACAATGGCTCGGCCGAGGAAGTCGCCGCGCTGCTGCCGCACGGCGAATATCGCGAGATCCCGGGCAACCACATGAGCGCGGTCACCCACCGCCAGCTCGGAGAGGCGATCGCCGACTTCCTCGCGGCTTGACCGGTTCGGCCGGCGCCTGCATCGTCCCCGCATCCAGATAAGAGGGGCCTTCCCATGATCCGTACCGGTATTTCGGCGCTCGCGCTTGCGGCCGCCCTCGTCGTCGCGCCTGCAAGTGCGCAGACCACCGCGCCCAGCGCCGCCGAGGCCAAGGCGTTCGTCGCCGATGCCGAGGCGAAGCTGTTCGCCCAGGGCGTGGTCGCGGCCCGCGCCGAGTGGGTCTACGACACCTATATCACCCAGGACACCGAGGCGATGACCGCCCGCGAGGCGGCGACGCTGACCAAGCTCCAGGTCGATCTCGCGCTCGGCGCGGCGAAATACGCCAATGTCGCCGGCCTCGACTATGACACCAGCCGCAAGCTCGGCATGCTGCGCAACAAGATCGTGCTGCCCGCCCCGGTGCGCACCGGCGCCGCGGACGAGCTCGCCGCGGTCTCGGCCAAGATCACCGGCATGTACGGCGCCGGCAAGGGCAGCCTCGACGGCAAGCCGATCAACGGCAGCGATATCGAGGCGGCGATGGGCGAGGTCCGCGATCCGGCCAAGCTCAAGGAGATGTGGACGAGCTGGAACGACAATGTCGGCGCGCCGATGCGCCCCGACTACGCCAAGCTGGTCACCATCTCGAACGAAGGCGCCAAGGGCCTCGGCTATGCCGATGTCGGCGCGATGTGGCGCTCGGGCTACGACATGGACCCCGATGCCTTCGCGGCGATGACCGACAAGATCTGGGACGACCTCAAGCCGCTCTACGTCGCGCTCCACACCTATGTCCGCCACAAGCTCAACGAGAAGTACGGCGACGCCGTCCAGCCCAAGACCGGCCCGATCCGCGCCGACCTGCTCGGCAACATGTGGGCGCAGGAATGGGGCAACATCTACGATATCGTCGCACCCGCGGGATCGGGCAGCGTCGGCTATGACGTCGGCGAGCTGCTCAAGGCCAAGGGCTATGACGCGCACAAGATGGTGCAGGCGGGCGAGGGCTTCTATTCCTCGCTCGGCTTCAAGCCGCTGCCCGAGACCTTCTGGCAGCGCTCGCAGTTCACCAAGCCGGCCGACCGCGAAGTCGTCTGCCACGCCTCGGCCTGGGACATCGACAATGTCGACGATCTGCGCGTCAAGATGTGCATCAAGGTCAATGCCGACGACTTCGTGACGATCCACCACGAGCTCGGCCACAATTATTACCAGCGCGCCTACAACCAGCAGTCGCCGCTCTATATCGACGGCGCGAACGACGGCTTCCACGAGGCGATCGGCGACTTCATCGCGCTGTCGATCACGCCCGACTATCTCGTCCAGATCGGCCTGCTCGACAAGGGCCAGATCCCGAGCGCCGACAAGGATACCGGCCTGCTGCTCCGCCAGGCGATGGACAAGGTCGCGTTCCTGCCCTTCGGCCTGCTCGTCGACAAATGGCGCTGGGGCGTGTTCTCGGGCCAGATCCCGACCAATGGCTACCAGGCCGGCTGGGACAGGCTGCGCCTGCAATACCAGGGCATCGTGCCGCCGGTGGCGCGCGACGAGACCCGCTTCGATCCGGGCGCCAAGTTCCACATCCCGGCGACGACGCCCTATACCCGCTACTTCCTCGCCCGCGTGCTCCAGTTCCAGTTCTACCAGGCGGCATGCAAGCAGGCCGGCTGGAAGGGCCCGCTCCACCGCTGTTCCTTCTATGGCAACAAGGAAGTCGGCGCGAAGCTGAACAAGATGCTGGCGATGGGCGCGTCCAAGCCCTGGCCCGATGCGCTGCAGGAATTCACCGGCACGCGCGAGATCTCGGGCAAGGCGATGGCCGAATATTTCGCGCCGCTGAAGAAGTGGCTCGACCAGCAGAACAAGGGCCAGCCCCAGGGGTGGTGAAGCGCGGCCTGGTCGCGGCACTGGCATTGGCCGGTGCCGCACCGGCTACCCCCGGCATTGACGGGTTCCGGGGCGGGCACGTGCGCTCGCCCGACGGGCGCTGGACGGTGTCGGCGGTGGCGGCCGATCCCGACAGGACGATGCGCACCACCGCCTGGCTGCAGGGCCCGGGCGTGCAGCATCGCCCGCTGACGCGCTTCGAGCGGTATCTCGACGTGCGATGGCTGCGCGATATCGGCAAGGTCATGCTGGTCGAGCGCACCACGCATTTCGCCCGGATCGCCCTTCGCACGCTTGGTCCCCGCGAGACCGGCCCGCGCGACCGGGTGCAGGCGGACATCGAGCAGGGGCTGGCCGGGCTTTCCCGCCTGGGGACAATCGAGAACCGGCGGATCGCCTTCGGCACGCTTGGCCGCGACACCTGCGTGCTGGCCGAAGAAAGCGGCTTGCCGCCGGGCAGGGCGGAAGGCAGCTTCATCGCGCGACGGGCGGCCTTCCGGCTCGATCTCGCCGCTGGCCGGGCGATCCGCATCCGCGCCTGTCCGAACGCCACGATCGACTGACAGTTTGAAGGGAAGAGCCATGATCAAATATGCCTTCGCGCTCGCACTGATCGCCGCGCCGGAAGCGGCGATGGCCCAGGCCGCGCCGGTCGTCGACGGGCCGGTGGTGGTCGAGATCCTCTCGGCCGGGCAGGTCGTGGTCCCGGCCAGGCGCTTCCGCTTCTCGGTCAAGGTCACCGGCAAGGGGGCGGACGAAAAGGCCGCCGAGGCCGCGCTGGCCGCCAACCGCGCCAAACTGATCCAGCTGCTCGCCGCGCAGGGCATCCGCGAAGGCCAGCCGATCGAGGGCGCCAGCGGCAACCCGCTGGCCAGCCTGTTTTCCGCGTTCAGCGGCCGCAGCAAGACCAGCTTCGCGATGGACATGGCGGCCGACGACAACGAGAAGCCGCAATCGACCGCCAGCGAGACGGTGTTCTTCGACGCACCCACCCGCGCCGCCGCGACCGGTGCCAAGGCGCTTGTCGAGAGCAACAACGGCAAGATGGATGCCGATGTGATCGCGCTGCTCGACGATTATGTCGGCCCCACCCGCCAGGCCAAGGCCGATGCCATCGCCAAGGCGCAGGGCGAGGCCGCCGCCTATGCCAGCACGCTGGGCCTCAAGCGCGCCGCGATCGCGCGGATCAGCGAGCGGCAGGACATCGTCGCCGGCTCGATGGGCTTCTTCCTCCAGATCATCGGCATGTTCGCGCCCAAGCAGGGCGCGGGATCGGACACGGTGACCGTATCGGCCAACCTGGCGATAGAGTTCCAGCTCAGCAAATAAGCGCGCTGGGGCGTACCTTTCTTCTCCCTCTCCCCTTTTGGGGAGAGGGCCAGATGCCAGCGATGCGCCGAGCCTCAGGCCGGCGGATCGCTGTCCGGGATCATGCCTTCGTCGGCGATCTGCGCGTCCCATTCGGCGGAGCTGTCGGTGCCGTCGGCCTGGTGGGCGTGGGGCTGCTCTTCCTGCTGGTCTTCGGGGTCGATCATCGTCCGTCTCCTCAAGAAGGTTCAACGCACCAGCGCTAGCACGGGGTGCGCGTCTTGCGTCACCCCCATGCGGGTAGCTTAGCGGAACGGCGGCTCGTTGAACGCGCGCAGCTTGCGCGAGTGGAGGCGGGGGCCTTCGCGGCGCAGCTCCTCGCAGGTCTCGATGCCGATCTTCAGATGCTCGGCGATCGCGCGCTCGTAGAACAGGTTGGCCTGGCCGGGCAGCTTGAGCTCGCCGTGAAGCGGCTTGTCCGAGACGCAGAGCAGGGTGCCGTAGGGAACCCTGAATCGATAGCCCTGGGCGGCCAGCGTCGCGCTCTCCATGTCGATGCCCACAGCCCGGCTCAGCGAGAAGCGCAGCGCCGACTTGGAGTAGCGCAGCTCCCAGTTGCGGTCGTCGGTGGTGACGATCGTGCCGGTGCGCAGCCGCTGCTTGAGCTCCTCGCCGGACTGGCCTGAAACCGTCTCCGCCGCGCGGGCGAGCGCAAGCTGCACTTCGGCGATGGCGGGGATCGGGATCTCGGGGGGCAGCACATCGTCCATGATGTGATCGTCGCGCAGATAGGCGTGGGCGAGCACATAGTCGCCGATCCGCTGGCTCGGGCGCAGGCCGCCGCAATGGCCGATCATCAGCCACGCCTCGGGGCGCAGCACCGCGAGGTGATCGGTGATCGTCTTCGCGTTGGAGGGCCCCACGCCGATATTGACCAGGGTGATGCCGGTGCCGTCCTTGGCCATCAGGTGATAGGCGGGCATCTGGTGCCGCCGCCAGGCCGAGGTGTCGTTGAGCAGCCGGTCGGTATCGTCGCCGGCTTCGACCAGCACGCCGCCCGCGCCCGAGACGCCGGTGAAGCGGCTGCCGTCGCCCAGTTGGTCGACCGCCCAGCGGACGAACTCGTCGACATAGCGGTGATAGTTGGTGAACAGGATATATTGCTGGAAATGCTCGACCGGCGTGCCGGTATAGTGCCGCAGCCGGGCCAGCGAGAAATCGGTGCGCAGCCCGTCGAACAGCGCCAGCGGGCGCGTGTCGTCCACCGACATCCACAGCCCGTCGGCGATCTCGTCGCCGATATGCGCCAGCTCGGTCGCGGGGAAATGGCGGCCCAGCTCGGTGACCGAGATCTGGTCCATCGCCGCGATGTGGCCGGGATCGAGCACATAGGGGAAGGGGATCTCCTGCCGCCCGGCGACGGCATGGACCTCGACGTCGTAATCCTCGATCAGGAAGGTCAGCTGCTCGGTGAGGTAGCGGCTGAACATCGCCGGGCGGGTGACCGAGATGCGATATTCGCCTTCCTCGACCAGCCGGCCGAACGAGCGGCGCGGGGTGGGGCGGTTGCGGTCGTTGCCGCCGCGATAGGTGACGCGCAGCTCGGGATAGGCGAAGCTGCCATCGGCACGATCCTCCGGCGCCGGCGGCGTGCCGTCGAGGATGTAGCGGTTCAGAGCGGCTTTGAGGCGATCGACCGAGGCATTGTAGAGGCGCTCGAGGTCGGCGACGATATCGGAAGCTTGAGTCATCTTTGACGGCTAATGCGCAAAGATGACGCTGGCAAGACCACACATAGTAAGCCCCTCCCCTTCAGGGGAGGGGTTGGGGTGGGGCAGAAATCGCGAGCGATGGTCTCGATGCGACATTCCCATCCCAACCCCTCCCCCCAACGAGGAGGGGCTTTTAGGGGCTTACTTCTTGCTCTTGGCCGCCGGCTTGGCGGGCTCGCTGCCCAGTTGCGTGGCGGCATAGGCGGCACCGCCCACCGCAGCGGCAACGCCGGCGGCGATGCCGGCTGCAGCGATCGGGTGTTCCTTCACCGCGGCGACGGTGGCGTCCACTGCATCGCCGATCACTTCCTGTGCCTGGGCAAGGAAGCTCTTGGCCTGCTCGGTCGCCTCTTCGAGCGTGGTCGGGATGCTGGTCCCGGTGTCGTTGCCCGTGCTGTTGCTGGTGCTGTTGGCAGTCGTGGTATCGGTCTCGGCCATGACGGTCCCTTTCTGAAAAGCTCGCCGAATCAACTCGGCGAGCCTCTCACGGTTCCGTTACGGCCTCGAACTTAGAGCTGGCCGAGCAGATAATCGGCCGAGCTGACTTCGAACTGGCCCGGTGCCTCGACGTTGAGTTGCTCGACCACGCCGTCATTGACCAGCATCGAGAAGCGCTGGCCGCGCGTGCCCATGCCGAACTTCGATCCGTCCATGGTCAGGCCCAGCGCCTTGGGGAAGTCGCCATTGCCGTCGGCGAGCATCGTCACCTTGCCCTCGACGCCGCTGGCCTTGCCCCATGCGCCCATCACGAACGCGTCGTTGACTGCGGTGCAGGCGATCTCGTCCACGCCCTTGGCGAGGATCTCGTCGGCCTTCTCGACGAAGCCCGGCAGGTGCTTGGCCGAGCAGGTCGGGGTGAAGGCACCCGGCACCGAGAACAGCGCAACCTTGCGGCCGGCGAAATAGTCGTCCGAGCTGATCTGCTCGGGGCCGCCCTCCGTCACCTTGACGAAAGTGATGCTGGGGATGCGGTCGCCAACCTGGATGGTCATCATGCGTTCTCCTGCCCTCAACCCCGTTCGGGCTGAGCTTGTCGAAGCCCCGTACTTTCTTCCGCGCCTTTGGGAAAGGCGGAATGGGCCTTCGGCAAGCGCAGGGCGAAGGGCGATTGCCGTTCGATTTTCAAGCGTGGCGGAGCCGAAACGGTGCGGCTACGTTGATCGGCCATGGACTCGACGCCTTTCCTCACCGGACAATTCCTCCTCGCCATGCCGGGCATCGGCGATCCGCGCTTCGATCACGCGGTGATCGCGATGTGCGCGCATGACCAGGAGGGCGCGCTCGGCATCGGCATCGGCGACACGATCGAGGGGCTGAGCCTGCACGACCTGCTCAAGCAGTTCGAGATCGATCCCGGCCTCGCGCCCGACGGGCCGGTCCATTTCGGCGGTCCGGTGGAGCCGCGACGCGGCTTCGTCCTCCATTCGCCCGATTGGGGCGGGCAGGACACGATCAACGTCGGCGGGCGCTGGGCGCTGTCCGGCACGGTCGACGTGCTGCGCGCGATCGCCGACGGCACCGGCCCGTCCAAATATCTCATCGCGCTCGGCTATGCCGGCTGGGGCGAGGGCCAGCTCGACAACGAGATGGCGCGGCACGGCTGGTTCAACACCGCCGGCACGCCCGACCTGATCTACGACATCGATGCCGAGGACCGCTGGGCAGTCGCCTTTGCCGGGGCGGGGATCGATCCCCGGATGCTGGCGAACAGCGCGGGGACGGCATGATCCGCGCGGCGCTGGTGCTGGCGCTGCTCGCCGGGGGTGCGGCGGCGCCCCAAGCCAAGCAGAGCGCCACACTCGACCTGGCCAAGCCGTTCGCTACGCGTGCGCCCTGGCGGCTGACCGTCGTCCAGGGGCCGGATTCCGTCGACGTCGCCGACAATCCCGAGCCCGGGGCGCTCACCCTGTGCCTCAGCCGGGATGGGGGACGTAGCTGCAGCCCGGACCTCTCCCAGGCGCTCCACGTGGGGCCGGCGCCCGACCTGTTCGACGTACCGCACTATCTGGAGAGCGCGCGCATCGTGCATCCAGCTGGCGGGCGGGCGCTGTTGCTCGTGCAGCTCGCGAGCGTGCACAGCGGCAATGGCGACCAGCGCGTCTCGACCCAGCTGCTCGCCTATGACCGCGCGAAGGACGCGTTCGTCTCCGTCTATGCCAGGCGTGCGGGGCGCAACAACAACCAGGAGGTCCGCTACGTGGCGGGCGGCCCGCTTCAGGGCGCGATGATCTCCGCCGAGCCGACCGATGACAAGCCGTTCGGCTACTGGATCACCGTCAGCAAGCCCGATTCCGCGCTGCGCTACACCCAGGCCCTGCGCTATCGCAGCGCGACCCATTATGGCGATGGCAATCCGCTCGCGGTGATCGACTCCGAAATGCCCAATATCGAGCGCCGGCTCGGCCTGTGGCGCCCGGGCATGAAGCTTCCGCTCCCCGCCAGGGGCTGCGCCAGGCCGCATCTGGTGAACACCGTCCTCTGGTGCGACTGAGCCGTTCGATCAGTGCGTCTGCGGCAGCGGCGGCGCCTCGTCGTCGCCGCGGACATAGACCTTGCCCTGGGGCCCGTCCGGCGCATTGATCCGCACCAGCGTGTCCTGGTGCGGCGAGGAGCAGAAGCTGGCGGTGCCGGTCACGTCCACCTTCGCATGGGTGTCCCGCTGGCGCAGCACGAAGCGCACCGGCAGGGCGCAGGTCTCGGCATTGCCGGTCTTGAAGCGCAGCGTCGCCCGTTCCGGGGGCAGCGGCTCGCCGAACTGGTTGCCGCTCCAGAAGGGATGCTTCCCCGGCTTGGCCGAATCGACATAGAAGCCGATCACGTCATAGTCGCTCGTCTGGTTGACGATCACCATGCAGCCGAGATTCCAGCAATTCTGCCTCACCTGCTCGGGAGCATTGCGCTTCGCCTCGGCCCAGGCCCGGGCGGCGGCCTCCGGATTGCCGTGATCGGGAACGTCCCCGGCGCTGCTCACCTCCTCCGCTGCCGCGCCCTGTGCGGCGGCGGGCAAGGTCCAGGCGAGCGAGAGGAACAACGCGGACGCTACAATTTTGAACATGGGGAACTCGCGGGCGTGAGGAAGGATATGCAACGATCCTGCCCCGGCCCGATCCTTTCGTCACGGGCCGAAACTTGGGGTACCAAAGCTCCGCACTCCGCTTCCGTCTAGGTCGTGGCGGGCGCGGTCGCAACCATCACGAACTCCGCCGAGGCCGCGCGCCGGCGCGCGCCGCTGAGCAGGTCCTCCGCCCATAGCTCGACCCGCACCCGCTGCGAGCGGTTGCCGCGCATCGTCACCCGGGCGGCCAGCTCGATCATCTCGCCCTCGCGGATCGGCGTGGTGAAGTCGACGCGCTCGGAGGCGGCCATCACCATCACCTTGCGCGTATCCCGCGTCGCCGCGATGAACGCCGCCTTGCCCAGCATCCGCAGCGCCTCGCCGCCGAACAGCGTGCCGTAATGGTTGGTCTGGGGCGGGAAGACCATGTCGGCCATGCGCAGCACGTCGGCGGGTTCGGGCTCCGGCTCGGCCGGCGCGAGCGGCGGCAGCGGCCCGCCCGCCGGCGCGACCAGCGTGAAGCGCCCGCGCGTGCACAGCCGCCGCTCGCCGCTGAGCAGCGCCTCGGCGACCAGCTCGACCTCGACGTCGAGCGAGCGCGTGCCGACGCGGACGACGCGGCCCGTCGCCTCGATCAGCTCGCCCTTCAGCGCCGGCGCGGCGAAGTCGATCCGCTCGGAGGCGGCGGTGACGAAGGCGGCGCGGCCGTGGCGCGAGGCGGCGAGGAACGCGACCTTGTCCATATGCGCCAGCGCGACCCCGCCGAACAAGGTACCGTGGTGGTTGGTGTCGCCGGGGAACACCATGTCGATGAGGCGGACGGGGGAAGGAATGGTCATGATCTGCAAACCCGGTTGGGCGGGGCGAGCATGGACACCGGCGCGCGCGGCGCATCGCTGGCCGCGGCATGCAAGCGACCAGACCGGGCACCCCGCCGGTGGACGATATCGCGCCGAGGCAGGTCTCCTGGCTCGCGGGTCAGCGCGGACGATCCGTCTTCCCAAGGGCGCGCCCTCAGTGACATGCTGGATCGCCGCTCGCCGCTCACAGTTGCGGGGGCAGCGCCGGGCTCGCACCGGCTTCCCGTCTTAGCTTCCGGGCCGGCCGGAAGAACCTCGACGCCCTGAGCATCCGCCCCGCGGGACGCCCCGTCAAGCGACATATAAAGATATCTTTATATTCGGAATTGCGCCCGCGCGGCGAAGCGGCTAGGGCGCGCGCATCGCGGCCGGCGATTCCCGGCGCGCAACTGATTCACATCTGGAGACAGACAAGTGGCTACCGTGCTCGACAAGGATTACGTCGTTAAGGACATCTCGCTCGCTGATTTCGGCCGCGCCGAGATCAACATCGCCGAGACCGAGATGCCCGGCCTGATGGCGCTCCGCTCGGAGTTCGGCGCGTCGCAGCCGCTCGCGGGCGCACGCATCACCGGCTCGCTCCACATGACGATCCAGACCGCGGTGCTGATCGAGACGCTGACCGCGCTCGGCGCCAAGGTCCGCTGGGCGACCTGCAACATCTACTCGACGCAGGACCACGCCGCCGCCGCCATCGCCGCGTCGGGCGTGCCGGTGTTCGCGATCAAGGGCGAGAGCCTGGCCGAATATTGGGACTATGTCGGCTCGATCTTCGATTGGGGCGACGAGACCTGCAACATGATCCTCGACGACGGCGGCGACGCGACGATGTTCGCGCTGTGGGGCGCCAAGCTCGAGGCCGGCCAGTCGTTCGGCGAGCCGGAGAATGACGAGGAAGTCGAGATGCAGCGCGCGGTGAAGGAATTCATCAAGCGCAAGCCGGGCTACCTCACCGAGACGGTGAAGAACATCAAGGGCGTCTCGGAAGAGACCACCACCGGCGTCCACCGCCTCTATCACATCGCCAAGAAGGGCGAGCTCCCGTTCCCGGCGATCAACGTCAACGACAGCGTCACCAAGTCGAAGTTCGACAACCTCTATGGCTGCAAGGAATCGCTGGTCGACGCGATCCGCCGCGGCACCGACGTGATGCTCGCCGGCAAGGTCGCCACCGTCGCCGGCTTCGGCGATGTCGGCAAGGGCTCGGCCGCGTCGCTGCGCAATGGCGGCGCCCGCGTGCTCGTCACCGAGATCGATCCGATCTGCGCGCTGCAGGCGGCGATGGAAGGCTATGAAGTCGTGACGATGGAAGAGGCGGTCACCCGCTCGGACATCTTCGTCACCGCCACCGGCAACGCCGACGTCATCACCGCCGAGCACATGGCCGGCATGAAGAACATGGCGATCGTCTGCAACATCGGCCACTTCGACAGCGAGATTCAGATCTCGGGCCTGTCGAACTACAAGTGGACCGAAGTGAAGCCGCAGGTCGACCTGGTCGAGTTCCCGGACGGCAAGCAGATCATCATCCTGTCGAAGGGCCGCCTGGTGAACCTCGGCAACGCGACCGGCCACCCGTCGTTCGTGATGTCGTCGTCCTTCACCAACCAGACGCTCGCCCAGATCGAGCTGTGGACCAAGTCGGAAACCTACGGCAACGACGTCTACGTCCTGCCGAAGCACCTCGACGAGAAGGTCGCCGAGCTCCACCTCGAGAAGCTGGGCGTCAAGCTCACCAAGCTCTCGAAGAAGCAGGCCGATTATATCGGCGTGCCGGTCGAGGGCCCGTTCAAGCCGGATCACTATCGCTACTGATCCGCTGCGAAGCGAAAAAAGGAAGGGCCCGGCCGCAAGCCGGGCCCTTTTCGTTTGGCGACAAACTGGCCTAAGGGATTGGGATGATCCCCCGGAGCGGCGCGCTTTGATCCATATCACGCAATCGGCTGCGGTGATCGCAGGCGCCGCGCTTGCGCTGCTCGTGATCGGCGGCGTCTGGGCGCTGTTCGCCGGCCTGCGCGCGCGCGCCGAAGCCGCCGGCATCGCCGAGACCAATGCCCAGCTCGGCGCCCTGGTCAGCGGCTCGCCCGCCCAGGCGATGCTGATCCGCGCCGATGGCCGGATCGAGCTGCCGCGCCGCCTTGGCGACTGGCTCGGCCTGCAGGACCTGCCGCGCGCGGTCGAGGATCTGAGCGGCAAGGATGCCGGGCTGCTGCCCGAGGATGCCGATGCGCTCGCCGTCCATGTCGCCGCCGCGCAAAAGGCCGGCAAGCCGTTCAGCCTCTCGGTCCGCGCCCGCGGCTCCGAGCGCGCGCTGCTGGTGATCGGCGAGCGCGCGCCGCAGGCGGTCAACGCGCCGGGCGGCGTCGTCCTCTGGTTCCTCGACGCGACCGAGAGCCAGTCCGAGATCAACCGCCTCCAGCGCGAGGCCACGCGCCTGCGCGCCGCGTTCGATGCGCTCACCGCGCTGATCGAGGCGTCGCCGATGCCGATGTGGTATCGCGGCGCCGATCTGCGCCTGCTGATGGTCAATTCGGCCTATGTCGCCGCGGTCGAGGGCAAGGATGCCGAGGACGTCGTCGCCCGCGGGCTCGAGCTGGTCGAAGGGGTCGGCATGGGCGGGCCGCTCGCCAATGCCGCGATCGCGCGCGATACCGGCGAGCCGCAGACCGCGGCGATGCCCGCGACGATCGGCGGCACCCGCCGCATGCTGCGCCTGCACGACATGCCGCTCTCCACTGGCGGCGTCGCCGGCTTCGCGGTCGATGTCGAGGAGCTCGAGCAGGCGCGCGGCGGCCTCAAGCGCTTCGCCCAGGCCCAGCGCGCGATGCTCGACAAGATCTCGTCGGGCGTGGCGCAGTTCGGCGCCGATCGCAGCCTGATCTTCTCCAACCAGCCCTTCCGCCGCATGTTCGCGGTGAAGAACGAGTGGCTGGCCGATCGCCCCGAATTCGATCGCGTGCTCGATCGCATGCGCGAGGCCAATCGCCTGCCTGAGGTGCGCGACTATCCGGCATGGAAGGCGGAGCGGCGCGAATGGTTCGTCTCGCCCGACGCGGTCGAGGAGACGTGGAGCGTCGGCGCCACCCATCTGCGCGTCGTCGCCCAGCCGCTGCCCGAGGGCGGGCTGCTGCTGCTGTTCGAGGACCAGACCCAGCAGTTCGAGCTGCAGCGCGAGCATGGCGAGATGCAGCAGGTGCGCACCGCCACGCTGGAAAGCCTGGCCGAGGCGGTCGCCGTGTTCGGCAAGGGCCGGCTGCAGCTGTGGAACCGCAAGTTCCGCCAGGTCTGGGATTTCGAGGACGCCTTCCTCGACGGCCATCCCCAGGTCCAGCAGCTCGTCCGCGCCGCCGGGCCGAAGCTCGCCAAGGCCTCGCGCGCCGACATCATCGGCGACCTGATCCGCATCGCCGCGCAGGACCGCCAGTCGCGCGGGAGCAGCATCGCCTTTGCCGATGGCCGCCATTTCGACATCACCGCGGTGCCGCTGCCCGACGGCAATGCGCTGGTGACGATGCTCGACACCACCGATCACCACCGCGCCGAGCGGGCCTTGAGCGCCCGCAACGAGGCGCTGGAGGCGGCCGACCGCGTCAAGACCTCGTTCCTCGCCAATATGAGCTACGAGCTGCGCACCCCGCTCACGTCGATCAAGGGCTTTGCCGAGATGCTCGACGGCGGCTTTGCGGGCCCGCTGAGCGAGAGCGGCCGCGAATATGCCGAGGCGATCCTGGTCTCGGTCGAGCGGCTCGGCGTGCTGATCGACGATGTGCTCGATCTCACGCAGAACGAAGGCACGCCGCTCGAAAAGGCGCCGGTCGATATCGAGATCGCCGCGCACAACGCCGCCGAGGCGGTCGCGCCGCTCGCCAAGGCCAAGGGGATCGAGCTGGTGGTCGAGGATGCCGGCAGCGCGGGCAGCATCACCGGCGATCCGCGCCGCATCCGCCAGATCATCGAGCATCTGCTGCGCCACGCCGTCGCGGCGACGCCCGAGCAGGGCAGGGTGCTGCTCCATCTCGACGGCAACAGCCGCGTCGCCCGCGTCATCGTCTCGGACAATGGCCCGGGCATGAGCCGCGAGGCGGCGGCCAGCGCCTTCGATCGCTTCGCCCAGTTCGGCAACGCCCGCGGCGGCGACCGCGCGACCGGGCTCGGCCTCCCCCTCGCCAAGCAGTTCGTCGAGGCGCATCGCGGCCGGATCGAGCTGATCTCCGAACCGGGCGAAGGCACGCTGGTAACGGTGGAATTGCCGCGCAAGTGAACGATGTTCCCCTCCCTGCAAGGGAGGGGTTAGGGGTGGGTTAGAAAAGGTCGGGCTCGATGCCCGGCCTTTTCTGCTTCACCGGCCGGCCGGCTGGGCGGCCCCGGCTTCGCCGGGGCCGCAACCCACCCCCAGCCCCTCCCTTGCAGGGAGGGGAGAACAAGCCTCAGTCCTCCACCGGGCACTCCGGCGCACCCGCATTCGAATATTCCGGCGCCGAGTTCACCAGCCAGCCGCTCCGCTTTTCCTGTGCGTCCACATCCGACGGGATCAGCGCCCATTGCTGGCGCGTGCACTGGCCGGCCAGCGTGCCGCCCGGCCCGAACGGGCAATGCACCTTCACCGACACGAAATAGCCGACATCGCTGGTCGTGCCGCGGTAGAGATAGTCGACCGCGTCGCCCGTGTCGGTGCGGCTCGGCGCGCGGTAGTAGCAATGCCTGAAATGCGCGATCCGCCCGTCGATCTCGTCGCGCGTGCTGCCGGCGGGGGCGGAGAGGACATAGCGGTCGAGCCCCTCCAGCGAGACGTCGCCGATCAGGTCCTGGCTGAAGAAATAGAAGGGGATGAATGCGGCTAGCAGGATCCGGTCGATCCAGCGGGCGGTGGGAGATCGCACTTCCTCGTCCATGGCTGCGCATTCTCGCAGATCTTCGTCAACGAAGTGTTCAAGCCGGCGCCGGCGCGATAGGGGAGGGCGATGCTGCTGCGCTCGCCGGAAGAATCGCTCGAACTGGGCCGCAGGCTCGCCGGAGTCGCGCGCCCCGGCGACGTGATTGCGCTCTCGGGGCCGCTCGGCGCCGGCAAGACCAGCATCGCCCGCGGGCTGCTCGCCGCGCTCGGGCTGGAGGAGGAGGCGCCGTCGCCGAGCTTCGCGATCGTCCAGCCCTATGACCCGCCGGAGGTGCGCTTCCCGGTGCTGCACGTCGATCTCTACCGGCTCGACGACCCGCAGGAAGCCGAGGAGCTCGGGCTCGACGATGCCCGTCATGATTCGCTGCTGATCGTCGAATGGCCCGAGCGTCTGGGCGATTCGGCGTGGCATGATGCGCTGTGGTTGTCCCTGGATGTGGCACCGGATGGCGCGCGCGCCTTGACAGCCAAGGTCCCGGCGGCATGGAAGGACCGATGGTTCCTGACATGAATCCGCCCGCCGCGGCGCCCGACTTTCTCGAAGCCGCCGGTTGGGGAGGCGCGGAGATCCGTCCGCTCGCCGGCGACGCCTCGTTCCGCCGCTATTTCCGCGTCGTGGAGCATGATCGCACCGCGATCCTGATGGACGCGCCGCCGCCGCACGAGGATCCGCGCCCCTTCATCAACATCGCCCGCTGGCTGACCGGGCATGGCTTCGCCGCGCCCGAGATCCTCCACGAGGACCTGGCCGAGGGCCTCGTCCTCATCCAGGACTTCGGCGACGCCCGCATGCGCGAGACCGTCGATGCCGCGCCCGAGAGCGAGCTGCGCCTCTACGAAGAGGCGATCGACCTGATCATCCGCCTCGCCGAGGTGCCCGCAGCGGACCTGCTCAAGCCCTACACGCTGGCGGAATATCACCGCGAGGCGGACCTGCTCCCCGAATGGTATTGCCCCGCGGTCGGGCTCGAGGCGGATCTCGCGGGCTATCGCGCCGCCTGGGACCAGGTCCTCGCCCCGGTGCTGACGGGTCACACGCCTGTCACCGTGCTGCGCGACTATCATGTCGAGAACATCATGCTGATCGACGGTAGCGCGGAGACCTTGGGCCTGCTCGACTTCCAGGACGCGCTGGCGGGCCATCCCGCCTATGACCTCGTCTCGCTGCTGCAGGACGCGCGCCGCGACGTGCCCGAGAGCCTCGAGACGGCGATGCTCGATCGCTACAAGCGCATCACCGGCGCGGGGGACGCGTTCGATATCGCCTATCACGTGCTCGGCGCGCAGCGGAACGCCAAGATCGTCGGGATCTTCACCCGCCTGTGGGTCCGCGACGGCAAGCCGCGCTACCCGGGCCTGTGCCCGCGCGTCTGGACCTATCTCAACCGCGACCTGCGCCACCCCGCGCTCAAGCCCGTCGCCGACTGGTTCGCGGCGAACGTGCCCGAGGACATGCGCGGCGACCCGCTGACCATTGCCGGCGCATGAAGCCCTCCGCCACCTATTCGCTGCGCCCCAATCCGGACGTCGCCATGCCCGAGACGGCGATGGTGATGGCCGCGGGGCTGGGCAAGCGCATGCGCCCGCTCACCGTGACGCGCCCCAAGCCGCTGGTCGAGGTCGCCGGCAAGACGCTGCTCGATCACACGATGGACCACCTGCGCGAGGCCGGGATCAAGCGCGCGGTGGTCAACGTCCATTATCTGGCGGACCAGGTCGAGGCGCACTTGAAGGCCCGTGCCGGCGACATCGACGTGCAGATCTCGGACGAGCGCGCGCAATTGATGGAAACCGGCGGCGGTATCGTCCAGGCGCGCGCGATTCTCGGCGAAAAGCCCTTTTTCACGGTCAACAGCGATACCTTGTGGGTCGACGGCCCAATAACCTCCCTCCACGCCCTCGCCGCCGCCTGGAACGATCAAAAGATGGACGCGCTGCTCCTGCTCGTCCCGCTGGCGCTTGCGTGCAGCCACAAGGGCCAGGGCGATTTCCGCCTCGACCCGCTCGGCCGCATCACCGAGCGCCGCAAGCCTGGCCGCCTCGCGCCCTTCGTCTATGCCGGCGCTCAGATCCTCTCGCCGCGCGTGATCCGGGATTGGCCCGAAGGCCCGTTCTCGACCAACCTCTTCTGGAATCGCGCGATGGAGGCCGGGCGGCTCTGGGGCGTGGTCCACCAGGGGCTGTGGTTCGATGTCGGCACGCCCGGCGCGGTCAAGGAAGCCGAGGACGTGCTGGCGGCGGTGTAAACCTGCCTAGCCCCTCCCACTCAGGGGAGGGGTTGGGGTGGGGCAGTCTTCCCAAGCGCAGGTCTCTGTGAGACACATTCCCCACCCCAACCCCTCCCCTGAAGGGGAGGGGCTTTAGAGTCTCAATGCCCGACCAGCTCCACCTCTACACCATCCCCCCGCACCGCGCGTTCGGTGATGCGCTGGCGAACGGGCTGATCAAGCGCTTCGGGGCCGACCCGATGGCGCTCGCCCGCGGCATCATCCTGCTCCCCAACAACCGCGCCAAGAAGGCGATCCAAGACGCCTTCGTCCGCGCCAGCGGCGGCGGGCTGCTGCTGCCGCGCCTCGTCGCGGTCGGCGATCCCGAGCTCGATGAGGCGATGTTCGATGCCGCCGGCGATCCCGATCCGGTCGCCCCCGCGGTCGCGCCGCTCCAGCGCCAGCTCATCCTCGCCCGCCTGATCCAGCAGGCCGAGCCGCGCCACGATGCCGCCGAGGCCGTGCGCCTGGCCGGCGACCTCGCCGCCACGCTCGACCAGCTGCTGATCGAGGAAGTCGCGCCGGGCACGCTCAAGGAGCTCAACCTCGCCCCCGAGCTTTCCGCCCATTGGGAACGCGCGCTTCATCTGTTCGAGATCGTCCTCCAGGCCTGGCCGCGCGAACTCGCCCGGCTCGGCCGCATCGACCTGGCCGATCGCCGCCGCCTGCTGATCGACAAGGTCGCCAGGCGTTGGCGCCAGAACCCGCCCCAGGGCTTCGTCTGCGCCGCCGGCATCACCGCCAGCGCGCCGGCGATCGCCCGGCTCCAGCGCACCGTCGCCGGCCTGCCGCAGGGCATGGTCGTCCTCCCCGATCTCGGCATCGGCCTGAGCGACGCGGAATGGGACCTGCTCGGCCCGCACGCCCCCGATCCCGACGGCCGCCGCAAGCGCAACCTCGAGACGCATCCGCAATTCCATCTGAAGCTCCTGCTCGAGCGGATGGGCGTGCACCGCAGCGAGTTCGATCCCTGGCGGGCGGCGAGCGAACATGACGCCGCGCCGTCGCGCAGCAAGGCGATCGCCTCGGCGATGCAGCCGCCCGAGTTGACGCATAGCTGGACGACTTTGCCCGAGCGCGAGCGCAAGCTCGACGGCGTCCGCGCGCTCGAAGTTGCCACGCCGGCCGAGGAAGCCCAGGCCATTGCCCTCGCGCTGCGCCAGGCGCTGGAGACTCCTGGCCGCACCGCGGCGCTGGTCACGCCCGATCGCGCGCTCGCCCGCCGCGTCGCCGCGCATTGCGCCCGCTGGGGGATCATCGTCGACGATTCCGCCGGCCAGCCGCTCTCGATCCTGCCGCCCGGCACGCTCCTGCTCGCGCTCGCCGACGCCGCTGCCCAGCGCTTCGCCCCGCTGCCGCTGCTGACCCTGCTCAAGCACCCGCTGGTGATGCCCGAGGCGCGCACCGAGTGGCTCGACGGCGCCCGCCTGCTCGATCGGGCGCTGCGCGGACCCCGCCCGGCGCCTGACCTCACCGGCGTCGACCGCTATCTCGCCGAGCAGGAGGGCAGGGGCGGCGCGCTCCGCAAGGCTGCCGAGCGCTGGTGGCCCGAGGCCAGGGCACTGCTCGCCCCGCTGGAAGCAGCCTTCGCAAGCGGCGCCCAGCCGATCCCGGCCCTCCTCGCCGCGCTGCGCGAAGCCGCCCAGGCGCTCGGCGGCGACGGCCTGTGGAGCCGCGCCGAGGGGCGGGCCGCCGCGACCCTGCTCGACGATCTCGAGCGCGAAGCCGCCGACGGTCCGGTCCGCGCCGACCCCGAGACGCTCGCGCCGATGCTGCGCACGCTGATGGACCAGATCGCGGTGCGCCCGCCCCAGGGCGGCCATCCGCGCCTCGCGATCCTCGGCCAGCTCGAGGCGCGGCTGCAGACCGCCGATCTGATGATCCTCTCGGGGCTCAACGAAGGCGTCTGGCCGAGCCTGCCTGCGCCCGATCCCTGGCTCGCGCCGCGCATCCGCACCGAGCTCAACCTGCCCGGCCTCGAACGCCGCATCGGCCTGGCCGCGCACGACCTTGCCGGCGCGCTGGGCGCCCCCGAAGTCCTGCTCACCCGCGCAAGGCGCGACGCGACCGCGCCGACCATCGCCTCGCGGTTCTGGCTCCGCCTCGAGGCGCTCTCGGGCGGCCTCGATCGCGCGCCCGATCTCGCCGCCTGGCTCCACGCGATCGACAATCCCGGCGCGCATGAGCCCGCCGAGCGCCCCGAGCCTTCGCCCCCGGTCGAGGATCGCCCCAAAGCGATCTCGGTCACCGAGGTCGATCGCCTGAAGGCCGATCCTTATGCCTTCTACGCCCGCCGCCTGCTCAGGCTCGCGCCGCTCGATCCGGTCGATGCCGATCCCAGCGCGGCGTGGCGTGGCACCGCGGTGCACGACGTTCTTCAGAAATGGTTCGAACTCGATAGCTGCGATCCGGCCAGGCTGCGCGCCCGTGCCGAGGCGATGCTGGCGGACGAGCGTACCCGCCCGATGATGCGCGCGCTCTGGCAGCCGCGCTTGATGGAGGCGATCGACTGGATCGCCCGCCAGATCGCCGAAGCCCCGGAGCGCAAGGTGCTCGCGGTCGAGCTCGACGGCGCTATCGAGTTCGCTGGCGTCAAGCTGCGCGGCAAGTTCGACCGGATCGATCGCCTGGCGGACGGCAGCCTGGCGATCGTCGACTACAAGACCGGCCAGCCGCCGAGCACCCGCGCCGTCCGCGCCGGGTTCAGCCTCCAGCTCGGCCTGCTCGGGCTGATCGCGGAAAGGGGCGGATTCGCGGACATCGAGGGCGTCGCCAAGGCCTTCGAATATTGGTCGCTCGCCCGCTCGCCGCGCACCGGCGGCTTCGGCTATGTCGACAGCCCCGTCGATCCGAAGAAGAAGGAGCCGATCCCGGCTGAGGAGTTCGTCGATATCGCCGCGCACCATTTCGCCGAGGCGGTCCGCGCCTGGCTGACCGGCGACGCCCCCTTCACCGCCAAGCTGGTGCCCGAATACGCGCCCTATGCCGAGTACGACCAGCTGATGCGCCGCGACGAATGGTATGGCCGTGATTGAGTTGAGGGCGATCCGCCCTTCTTCTCGCCGGGGAATAGCTGCGCTCAACCGCCGGGGGCATCCCAAATGACTGAAGTCCGTCCCCTCCACAAACTCAAGGGCAACCAGAAAGCCGCCAGTGACCCCGGCCGCCATATCTGGCTCTCCGCCTCGGCCGGCACCGGCAAGACCCAGGTGCTCGCCGCGCGCGTCTGGCGACTGCTGCTCGGCGGCACCGATCCCGGTGCGATCCTCTGCCTCACCTTCACCAAGGCCGGCGCGGCCGAGATGTCCGAGCGGATCACCAGCCGGCTTGCCCGCTGGGTGCGCGCATCGGACACCGAACTGGCCGCCGATCTCGAGGCGCTGGGCGAGAACATCTCGCCCGCCGGCCGCGAAAAGGCCCGCCAGCTCTTCGCCAAGGTGCTCGACGCGCCCGGCGGCGGCATCCGCATCCAGACGATCCACAGCTTCTGCCAGTCGCTGCTCGCCGCCTTCCCGATGGAAGCCGGCCTCGTCCCCGGCTTCCGCCCGCTCGACCAGCGCGAGGAAGCGGTGCTGGCGCGCGAGGCGCTGGCCGAGATGCTTGTCGATGCGACGCGCGACCACCGCGAATGGGTGGTGGACGCCGTCGGCGCGCTGTCGCTGCGGCTGGGCGAGGGCAAGGCCGAGGATTTCCTCAAGGCCTGCGCGCGCGAGGGCGAGGCGCTCGCCGAGCTGCCCCTGCTGATCCAGCCTTATCTGCGCGAGGCGCTCGGCCTGCCGCTCGGCGATGTCGATGCCGAGATCGCCCGGCGCTGCGGCGACGACCAGTTCGATCTTGCAAGTTTGCGCGCGGTCGCGACGATGAGTGCCGACTGGGGCACCAGGTCGGGCCTCGAGCGCGCCGACATCATCGTCGGCTGGCTCGCCAGGGGTTCCGAGGCGCGCGCCGCGACCCTTGCCGAGCTGCACGGCGTCTGGGCCACCGCCAAGGGCGAGCCGCGCTCCTTCGGCAAGGGCCAGGCGCCGCAGGATGCCGGTTACCCCGACTATGCGATGCGGCTCTACGATAGCTGCGCGCAGCTGCTCGGCATGAAGACCCAGGCCGCCTATGCCGACCTGCTCGCGCGCGGGCTCGAGGCGGGCCGGATCTATGCCGAGACCTACAAGCAGGCCAAGCGCCGCCTCGGCGCGGTCGATTTCAACGACCTGATCCACGCCACCGTCGCGTTGCTCGGCAGCCCCGGCATGGGCGAATGGGTGCGCTACAAGCTCGACCAGGCGACCGAGCATGTCCTGATCGACGAGGCGCAGGACACCAATCCCCAGCAATGGGCGATCGTCAGCGCGATCGCGGACGAGTTCTTCGTCGGCGAGGGGATCAAGGCCGAGACGATCCGCACGCTGTTCACCGTGGGCGACTACAAGCAGGCGATCTTCGGCTTCCAGGGCACCGATCCGATCTTCTTCCGCGCCGCGTTCGAGCGCTTCCTGGCGAAATCGCGCATCCAGCCCGATCCAGACTTCGATGTGGAGCCCCGCGAAGTCGAGGAGCTGTCGCTCACCCACAGTTTCCGTTCGACGCGTCCGGTGCTCGAGTTCGTCGATGCCGCGCTCGGCGTGCTGCCGGCACCGGGCATGGGCGAACTTTCCGACCTCGAGCAGCATGCCAGCGAGGTCCCGGGCTCGGGCACGGTGACGCTGTGGCCGCCGGTCATCGAGGGCGGCAGCGAGGCGGACGAGGAGGAATGGGTCAGCGATGCCACCCGCAAGCTCGCCGGCGACATCGCCCGGGCGATCAGGGGCTGGATCGGAACGCTTGCACTCGAAAGCAAGGGCCGCACGCTGCAGCCCGAGGACGTGATGATCCTGGTCAAGCGCCGCGGCGAGCTCGCGTCGCTGATCGTCGCGCGCCTGTACGCGGAAGGCGTGCCGGTGGCGGGCGTCGATCGGTTGCGCCTCAATGCGCCGCTCGCGGTGCAGGACCTGCTCGCCGCGATCCGCTTCGCGCTTCAGCCCGAGGACGATCTGTCGCTGGCCTCACTGCTGGTCTCGCCGCTGATCGGCTGGAGCCAGGACGAGCTGATGGCCGCGGCGGTGCGCGGGCCGATCGGGCTGTGGCGCCATCTTCGGAATACGCAGAGCGAGGAGAGCCTTGCGCCGCTCTACGCGCTGCTGCGCCGCGCCGACATCGCCACGCCCTATCGCTTCCTCGAGGAGATCCTCTCCGGTCCGCTCGACGGCCGCCGCAAGCTGCTGCGCCGGTTGGGCGAGGAGGCGCGCGACCCGATCGAGGAGCTTCTGAACGCAACGCTTAACTTCGAGAAGACCGCGACTCCGTCCTTGCAGCGCTTCCTCGACTGGTTCGATCGCGGCGATGTCGAGATCGTCCGCGATGCTGCCCAGCCCCAGGGCGCGGTGCGGGTGATGACCGCGCACGGCGCCAAGGGGCTGCAGGCGCCCTTGGTGATCCTGGCGGACGCCACCGTCGATCCCACAAGGTCCCCGCGCGACTTCCTGCAATGGGAACCCTCCGAAGTGTCCGGAAAACTGCCGATCTTCCGGCCCCGCGCCGCTGAGCGGGGCGTACTCGGCGAGGTCATCGAAAATGCCGATCGGCGCGAGCTTAGCGAGCATTGGCGTCTGTTCTACGTGGCCGCCACCAGGGCCGAGGAACGCCTGGTGATCGCCGGCGCGCTGGGGCCGATGGCCAAGGGCGTGCCTCCCGCCAAGAGCTGGTACGCCGCCAGCGCCGCCGCCCTCGATGCGCTCGGGGTGGGCGAGGGCGAGACCCGCGAATTCAAGGGCTTGCAGCCCCAGGCGCCGGTTCCCGCCAGGCCGCTCGCCGCCGCGGGGCGAGTCGAGATCGCGGCCCTGCCGGACTGGGCCCGCCGCATGGCGCCGGCGGAAGCCCGCCCGCCGCGCCCCCTGGCGCCCTCCTCGCTGGGCGACGACAGCGTCGCCGATCCTCCGCCGACTCCGGCCCTGCGCGCCGCCGCGGAGCGGGGCCGTCTCCTCCACGCCCTGTTCGAGCGCCTGCCCTCGGTCAGTCCCGCCGACCGCGCCCAGGCCGCCGAGCGCTGGCTCGCCGGGGCAGGGGGGGTAGCCGATCCAAAGCTGCGCGACTCGCTGGTCGCCGCCGCGCTCGCGGTCACCGAAGACTCGCGCTTTTCCGCGCTTTTCGGGCCCAATTCGCTGGGCGAAGCGCCGATCGCCGCCGTGGTGGGGGAGGGGGTGGTCGTCTCCGGCACGGTCGACCGGCTGGTGGTGACCGACACCCAGGTCCGCGTCGTCGACTTCAAGACCGGCCGGCGCGCGCCCGCCACGCTGGCCGATATCCCGGCCTATCATGTGCGCCAGGTGGCCGCCTATGCCGCGGCGCTGGCGGTGATCTTCCCCGGGCGGGCGGTGGAGGCGGGGCTGCTCTATGTGGCGGGCCCGACGCTGCACCTGCTGCCCGCGGATCTGCTCGCCGCGCACAAGCCCGGCTTCGTCGCCACGGAGCAAAGCTTGGTCTCGCGCGCTTGACCAAGCGAGGTCGCATCATAGATTAGCACCCAATAGTTCTCAGGAGTTGTACCCATGGCCACCAAGGCGACCACCGACGCCAGCTTTTCCGCAGACGTGCTCGAGGCCGGCAAGCCCGTCCTCGTCGATTTCTGGGCAGAGTGGTGCGGGCCCTGCAAGATGATCGCCCCGGCGCTCGAGGAGCTGGCCGAGGAGCTTTCGGATCAGGTCCAGATCATCAAGATCGACATCGACGCGAACCCCGACGCGCCGACCAAGTACGGCGTTCGCGGCATTCCCACGATGATCCTGTTCAAGAACGGCCAGCCCGCGGCGACGCAGGTCGGTGCGATGCCGAAGAACGGCATCAAGAAGTGGCTGGAAAGCTCGCTGGCGGCAGGCGCAGGCGCCTCAAGCGCCGCTTGATTCCCGGCGCGAGCGGGGGGTGGCGCGGCAGATTGTCGCCCGCCTCCGCCCAGCCGATCCGGCTGTCGTAATAGATATGGAAGCCCGGCTGTGCACGGCCGGGCTCGTCCAGCGTCGCCAGGCTGAAATCGACCGTGGCGGCGCCCTTGTCCTGCATCAGCAGCGGCGTACCGCAGCCCTTGCAGAAGCGGCGTTCCCCGGTCTCGCTCGAGGCGACGCTGCCGACGAGTTCGGCACCCGACAGCAGCACGAAATCCTCGGCAGGCACGGTGGCGAAGGCCATGGCGGGGCTGCCGGAATTCAGCTGGCAGGTACGGCAATGGCACCAGCCGGCGTCGGTCGGCTCTGATGCGAGCCGGTAGCGGACCGCGCCGCACATGCAGCCGCCCTCCATCTCAGCTGCGATAATCGGCGTTGATCGAGATATAGCCGTGCGTCAGGTCGCAGGTCCACACCGTGGCGCGACCCTCGCCAAGGCCCAGCTCGACGCCGATCTCGATCTCGCGGCCCTTGAGGTGGGCGGCTACCGGCGCCTCGTCATAGCCTTCCACCGCCAGCCCCTCGCGCGCCACCTGGGTGGCGCCGAAACGGATCGCGAGCTTGTCGCGCTCGGCGGGCTCGCCGGCCTTGCCGACCGCCATGACGACACGGCCCCAATTGGCGTCCTCGCCGGCGATCGCGGTCTTCACCAGCGGCGAATTGGCGATCGACATGGCGATGCGGTGGGCGCTGGCGTCGCTCTCGGCGCCTTCGACAGTGATCTCGATGAGCTTCTGCGCGCCTTCGCCGTCGCGGACGACGAGCTGGGCGAGTTGGTGGCACATGTCCTGAAGCGCGGCGCGGAACGCGTCGGCGCCGTCATCCTCGTCGCTCGCCAGGGGGGCGTTGCCCGCAGCTCCCGTGGCGAAGGCGAGCACGGTGTCGCTGGTCGAGGTGTCGCCGTCCACGGTGATGCAGGAGAAAGTCCTGGCATTGGCATCGCTTAGCGCAGCCTGGAGCCATACGGGATCGATCGCGGCATCGGTGAAGATGAAGCCGAGCATCGTCGCCATGTCGGGCGCGATCATTCCCGAGCCCTTGATGATCCCCGCGAGCTGCACGGTCCGGTCTCCGACGACCGCCTGGGTCACCACCCCCTTGGCAAAAGTATCGGTGGTCATGATCGTCGCGGCGGCGTCTTCCCAAGTGCAGGGCGCGGCGGTGAAGGCCGCATCGAGGCCGGCCTCAGCCTTGTCGATCGGCAGGGGCACGCCGATCACGCCGGTGGACGCGACGTACACATCCGATGGTTCGCACCCCAGATGCGCGGCGGCGCGGGCGGCGATCGCCTCGACGGCGGCGCGGCCGCGATTGCCGGTGAAGGCGTTCGAGTTGCCCGCATTGACCACCAGCGCCCGCGCCTGGCCGAGTGGCAGCGCCTTGCGGCACCATTCCACCTCGGGCGAGGGGCATTTGCTGCTGGTCAATACGCCGGCGACCGTCGTGCCCGGTGCCAGCTCGATGAAGGTCAGGTCGCAGCGGTCCCAGCTCTTGTAGCGCGCCCGCGCCACGCGCGGCGTGGCACCGGGGATCGCCGGCAGGGCAGGGAAGGGCAGCGCGAGCGGGGAGCGTTCGATGGACATGCGGCAACCTGTTGCTAAGTTGCCGTCCGCTTCGGACAAGCGTGGGGAAAGATCAATGCTTTTGGTATCGTTGCTGGCGCTGGCGATCCAGGCCGTCCCGGCGGCACAGGACAAGGTGGTTCTGGGCACCGCACGAAAGCCGATCCCACGCAACCGGCCCCAAGCCTGGATCACCGACGACGACTATCCGCGCGCCGCGCTTCACAACAAGCAATACGGCCCTGTCGGTTTCAGACTCGATGTCGATGCGAACGGTCACGTGACGGGCTGCCACGTGACCAGGAGCTCTGGCTATGCCGAGCTCGACGACACCGCCTGCCTGTTCCTGGGCAAGCGCGCCGAGTTCACGCCGGCACAAGACGGGGCGGGCAAGAACATCCCCTTCGCCTATAATGGCACGTTCACCTGGGC
This sequence comes from Sphingomonas sp. KR3-1, assembly GCF_040049295.1. NCBI lineage: Bacteria > Pseudomonadati > Pseudomonadota > Alphaproteobacteria > Sphingomonadales > Sphingomonadaceae > Sphingomonas > Sphingomonas sp. KR3-1. The sequence continues at coordinate 96,596 of NZ_JBDZDQ010000001.1, read as the reverse complement.
GCTGCCCAACGTCGCGCGCGGCCCCAACCCGGTGAGCGCGCTCGCCGCCGATCCGGTCAATGTGGACATCGCACTTCAGGCAGTGCCGAAAACCTATGCCAACCCCGCGCTGCTGCGGCTCGAATTCGAGGGCGAGAAGGTCAAGGCCTGCCATGTCGAAACGAGTAGCGGAAATGCCAAGCTCGATGCCGTTGCCTGCGAGCAGACCAGGGCGCAGGTTCCTCCGCTCAAGATCGGCAAGCCGGGCATTGCCGAGCCGGACAGCCGCATGGCCCTGGTGACCTTCGCGGCGGCGAAATAGCGAGCCGCCCGGCGTCCCGAATTTTGCGACACGCCGTGACGGGAGTCCGTGGACAGCCGCCCGCCATGCGCTACCAAGAGGCAAGCCGCTAAAGACTCGAAAGGCATTCCATGATTCTCGCTACCCTGCTGGCGCTCGCCGGCCAGATGGCCCCCGCTGCGCCGGCCGCCATCATGACGATCACCGTGCAGAAGCTGCCGGCGACCTTCAAGAAGTCGCCGATCGTGCATCTCGATTTCAACGGCGAGGGCGCCGTCTCGGCCTGCACCGTCGAAGAAACGAGCGGCAGCCCGGCCATCGACCGGGTCGCCTGCCAGCAGGTGACCGAGACGGTGAAGCTGCCCGCGCCCAAGGGCAAGGCACCGGAATCGCGCTCCTCTTCGGTGGAATTCATCACCAAGTAACACGTCCTGGCTCGCGTCCAGTTGCCAGCAATCGGATGCGAGCCAGGCTTCGCCGCAACGGCTTTTGCGGGGAGAATGCATGATTGCGGGACTGATGCTGGCCGGCCTGTCGTTGGCCCTGCAGGATGCCGGCGGCGCGGCAAGCAAGGGCGCGACCCGGCCGACGCCCTATGGCATGCCGCAAACCTGGGTCACCGACGAGGATTATCCCGACGCGGCGATCTGGGAGCGCCAGTCGGGCACGGTCGCGGCGCGCCTCGATGTCGGCGCGGACGGGGTTCCGAGCGGATGCAGCGTTACCGCCTCGAGCGGCTCGGCGGTGCTGGACAGGGGCACCTGCGAGTTGTTCCGCCAGCGCGCGCGCTTCAATCCGGCGCGCGACGCCGCCGGAAAGCCGATCCCGGGCAGCTATGATTTCAAGTTCACCTGGGTCTTGCCGCAGGGCGAGGGCCAGTTCGGGTCCTGGATATTCTTCAACGAGATCCGCGTGCAGGGTGGGCGCATTGCCGGCTGTATGGCGCAGAGCCGCGGCGTCGGCTTCAGCCGGGTGACGAGCGGCCCCTGTGTGGCGCTGGGCGCGCCAGTGCCTGCAGCGATGGCGCCACTGCTGGCCGGGCCGAATGCCGGCGCGACGATCAAGGTGATCGAGACGCATATCGTCGGGGGGGATGCCACGCCCGCGATCGAGCGCCCGGCCGGCAAGCCCTTTTACGAGCGCAGGATTCGCTTCGATGTCGATGCCGCGGGCAATGTCGCCAACTGCAAGCTGGTGAGTGGCGCCGCGGCGCAGGATCCGCTGGGCTATGTCGCGCATCGCTGCCATTCGGGGATGCGCTATCCGCCGCTCGCGGGGAGCAAGCGCAGCGTCGAGATGACCGTGTCGATGTACCTGACGCGCGACCCACCGCCGCCACGCGACCCCGCCGAAGGGCCGACGGTCTGACGCTTCGGGCGATTTCGGATTGGCGAAACCGGATCGAGCCACTATGTCCCGGTCAATTGCGCGGGCGACTGCCCGTGCCTTTCTAGAGACTTGCCGTTTGGAACTGCTGCTTCTCCTGACTGCCTTCCTCGCAAGCCTGACCGGCGTCGGTCAGGCGGATCGTGGTGGCATGCGGCAGATCCAGGGCGTAGCGGTGGTCCAGGCGGCCCAGGCTGCCCAGGCGGCAGTGCTGCCCGCGCGCCGCGCGGCGCCCGCGATCGCGGTGCCGCTGCTCCGCCCCGAAAAGACCCGGCCGCTCGCGGCCGTGCAGCTTGCGCTCGGCGCGCTGCACCTGCCCTTCGAGCGCCGGCTCGAGTGAGCTTTTTCGCGGTCCGCTGAACCTGGCGGCCGTTTCTTCCGTTACCGCATCCAAACGGGCGCCGACCGCAGCGGCGCGCCCGTCCGACCACCCTAGATTTAGACTGGAAAATCCATGCTCGGCGGCATTGCCAAGTCCCTCTTCGGCTCCTCGAACGATCGCTACGTCAAGTCGCTCGACGGCATCGTCCGCAAGATCGCCGGCTTCGAGCCGGCGCTCGTGGCGATGAGCGACGAGGAACTCTCGAACCAGACCGCGAAGTTCCGCGAGCGCCTCGCCAATGGCGAGAAGCTCGACGCGCTGCTTCCCGAAGCCTTCGCCACGGTGCGCGAGGCCGCCAAGCGCGTGCTCGGCCAGCGCCACTATGACGTGCAGATGGTCGGCGGCATCGTGCTCCACCGCGGCGAGATCGCCGAGATGCGCACCGGCGAGGGCAAGACGCTGGTCGCCACGCTGGCGACCTATCTCAACGCGCTGCCGGGCGACGGCGTCCACGTCGTCACCGTCAACGACTATCTCGCCGCGCGCGACGCCGACTGGATGGGCCGGGTCTACAAGTTCCTCGGCCTCACCGTCGGCGTGATCATCCCGAACCTCTCGGACCATGAGCGCCGCGAGGCGTACGGGGCGGACATCACCTACGGCACGAACAACGAGTTCGGCTTCGACTATCTGCGCGACAACATGAAGTATGAGCGCTCGTCGATGACGCAGCGCCCGTTCGCCTATGCCATTGTCGACGAGGTCGACTCGATCCTGATCGACGAAGCGCGCACCCCGCTGATCATCTCGGGCCCGACCGACGACAAGTCGGAGCTCTACATGGGCGTCGACGTGGTGGTGAAGCAGCTCGTCAAAGACGATTACGACATGGACGAGAAGCAGCGCACGATCGTCCTCACCGAGGACGGCACCGAGAAGGTGGAGCGCATGCTGGAGGCCGCCGGGCTGCTCCAGGGCGCCAATCTCTATGATTTCGAGAACACCCAGGTTGTCCATCACCTGAACCAGGCGCTGCGCGCGAACGTGATGTTCAAGCGCGACATCGATTACATCGTGAAGGACAATAAGGTCGTCATCATCGACGAGTTCACCGGCCGCATGATGGACGGCCGGCGCTGGTCGGACGGCCTGCACCAGGCGGTGGAAGCCAAGGAAGGCGTGGCGATCGAGCCGGAGAACCAGACGCTCGCCTCGATCACCTTCCAGAACTATTTCCGCATGTACCCGAAGCTCTCGGGCATGACCGGCACCGCGGCGACCGAGGCTGCCGAATTCTTCGACATCTACAAGATGAACGTCGTCACCATCCCGACCAACCTGCCGGTGCAGCGCGCCGACGAGGAGGACGAGTTCTACAAGACGCTTGAGGAAAAGTTCGCGGCGATCGCCAAGAAGATCAAGGAGCACGCCGCCAAGGGCCAGCCGGTGCTGGTCGGCACCGTCTCGATCGAGAAGTCGGAAATGCTGTCCGAGTTCCTCAACAAGGAAGGCGTCGAGCACAGCGTGCTCAACGCGCGCCAGCACGAGCATGAAGCGCACATCGTGGCGCAGGCGGGCCGCCTGGGCGCGGTGACGATCGCGACCAACATGGCCGGCCGCGGCACCGACATCCAGCTGGGCGGCAACCTCGAGTTTCGCACCAATGACGAGCTCTCCGAGATGGAGGAGGGCCCCGCCAAGGACGCCGCGATCGATCAGATCAAGGCGGAGATCGCGGCGGAGAAGCAGAAGGTGAAGGAAGCCGGCGGCCTGTTCGTGCTCGGCACCGAGCGCCACGAGAGCCGCCGCATCGACAACCAGCTGCGCGGCCGCTCGGGCCGCCAGGGCGATCCGGGCCTGAGCCGCTTCTACCTGTCGCTCGACGACGACCTGCTGCGCATCTTCGGCTCGAACACGATGTTCGCCAAGATGATGCGCAACAACATCGCCGATGGCGAGGCGATCGGCTCCAAGTGGCTTTCGAAGGCGATCGAGACCGCACAGCGCAAGGTCGAGGCGCGCAACTACGACATCCGCAAGCAGGTCGTCGAATATGATGACGTGATGAACGACCAGCGCAAGGTGATCTACGAGCAGCGCGCGGACATCATGGATGCCGATACGGTGGGTGATGTCGTCGCCGACATGCGCGCCGAGACGGTCAATGCCATCGTCGGCGAATATTGCCCGCACGGATCGTACCCCGAGCAGTGGAAGGTCGAGGCGCTGAAGGAGCGCGTGCTCGGCACGCTCAACATCGACGCCCCGGTCGAGCAGTGGATCAAGGACGAGGCGCAGATCGAGCCGGAGATCGTCGAGGAGCGCATCCGCGCCGCCGCCGATCAGCTGGTCGAGGCCAAGTCGGGCGATCTCGAGCCCGAGACCTGGAGCCAGGTCGAGAAGTCGATCCTGCTGCAGAATCTCGACCATCACTGGAAGGAGCATCTCGCGATGCTCGATGCGCTGCGCCAGGTCGTCCACCTGCGCGCCTATGCGCAGAAGACGCCGATCAACGAGTACAAGCACGAAGCCTTCTCGATGTTCGAGCGCATGCTCGAGCAGATCCGCGAGGACGTGACTCGCACGCTGGCCTTTGCCCAGTTCCGCATGGAGCCGGCGCCGCAGCTCCCCGACCTGCCCGACTTCCTGACCACGCATATCGACCCGCTGACTGGCGAGGACGACAGCTATGACTATGACGGCGGCGCCGCCGGCCTGGTCACCACTCGCCTGCCGCAGATGGGCATCCCCCAGCCGACGGGCGACGAGCTGGGCACCGATCCGGCGCAGTGGGAGGGGCTGGTCAGCCGCAATGCGCCGTGCCCGTGCGGCTCGGGACGCAAGTACAAGCACTGCCACGGTCAGGTGGCGTAGCCCGCCGGCCAAAAGAAAAGGGAGGGCGTTGCGGCCCTCCCTCTCGAAAGCCCCTCCCGCCTGAGCCGGAGGGGTTTTTCGTATCCGCTTACTTCTGCGTGGGCATCTGGATCGACGGGCCGAGGCGGCTGACGACCTCGTGCGCGTCGAAGGCGCGCAGATTGTCCATGGGCTTGGGGCCCTTGCCCATCACCACTTCGGCCATCGCTTCGTACTGGGTGACGGTGCGATAATCCCAGTCGCGGTCGCGCCAGAAGGGATCGTCATAGAAGGGGTCCCAGCTGCGCCAGCCGCCATAGCGCGGGCCGCGATAGAAGCGCCAGGACGGGCTCCAATAGCCCCAGGGGCCGGGGCCGCCCCACGCGCTCGGCGTGCTGACGATATCGGTCTTCTTCTCGGTGTCGCGATCGGACAGGACGAAATAGTCGAAGCCCTGCTGCAGCGTCAGCTCGGCGGCGCGATAGAGCAGGTAGCGCTCGACCGTCTCGCGCGCGGTGAGGCTGTTGCCGGCGAAGCTGACGCGGAAGCGATTGCCTTCGATCTGCGTGTCCGAATAGCCGGCGCGGGCGCTGCCGCTGCCGACAGCCGGCTGATAGGGGGTCGCGGTCATACAGGCGGACAGCGAGACGCTGCCGGCGAGGATGAGGGCAAGCGCTGCGATCCGGGTGCGCTTGGGAGTGCTCAGCATGGTTCCTCCAGGTTAAATCTTGGGCACGGGTATGACGGAACGAACGCGTGCCGGCAGTGATGTGTCCACGGCGGAGCGTGCCAGAAGCGCGATTGACCGTGGGTGAATGAACTCGAATTCATGCAAGGCGTTCAGGGACTTCCATGGCTTCGGCGGACAGCGTGTCGCGTGGCGCCATCGCCTCCCAGGGGAAGACGAACCAGTCCTTGTGGATCGATCGGTCGATCTGGCGCGCGCCATAGTCGACGCGCTGCGATGAGCGGATATTGTCGAGCAGCACGGCGAAGCGGATGCGGCTGGCGAACGCTTCCTCGGCCGCCAGCGCGGCGCGGATCTCGCCGATCGTCTTGCCGCTGTCGTTGATGTCCTCGACGAAGAGCAGCCGGTCGCCTTCGCGCGTGCGCCGCGCCAGCACCGCGACCAGTTCCTCGCCGAACTGGGCGATCCTGGTCGAATGGTCGATCGAGACGAGCGGCAGGCCCATCCGGTGCGACAGGAACACCGCCGGCGTCAGCCCGCCGCGGCCGATGCCAACGAGGAGGGTAGGGTTCCAGGCCTCCGCCGCTTCGGCGATGGCGTGGATGCCCGCCACCATCTCTTCGTGGGTGAAGTGGGTGAACACGATGCTCATGCGTGCTCCTTCGCATAGGCGTCGACGCGCGACAGGTGCGCGGCGACTTCGTCATCGGAAAGGAAGGAGCCCAGGAAACTGTTCCGTGCCAGCGTGACGAGATCGCGGCGGCTCAGCGCACGGCCCTGGGCGATGGCCCGGTAGTTGTCGGCGACATAGCCGCCGAAATAGGCCGGATCGTCCGAATTGACCGTGGCGCGCAGGCCGAGCTCGAGCATCCGGTCGATCGGGTGCTCGTCGACCGAGGCGACGTTGCACAGCTTGACGTTGGAGAGCGGGCAGACGGTGAGCGTCATCGACGCGCGGGCGAGGCGGGCGACCAGCGCCGGATCCTCGAGGCTGCGATTGCCATGGTCGAGCCGGTCGACTTGGAGCAGGTCGAGCGCTTCCTCGACATAGGCAGGCGGCCCCTCCTCGCCGGCATGGGCGACGCGCTTGAGCCCCATCGCGGCGGCGGCGGCGAAGACGCGCTCGAACTTGGACGGCGGGTGGCCGACCTCGGACGAATCGAGGCCGACGCCGGCGATCCGGTCGATCCAGGGCTGGGCCTGGCTGAGCGTCTTGAACGCGTCTTCCTCGTCGAGATGGCGCAGGAAGCACAGGATCAGCTTCGAAGTAATGCCGAGCCGTTCCTCGGCCTCCGCCATGCCCGCTAGCAGCCCGTTGGCGACCACGCCGAACGGGATGCCGCGGTGCGTGTGCGTCTGCGGGTCGAAGAAGATCTCGGCATGGACGACGCCGTCCTTCGCCACGCGCTCGAAATAGGCCAGCGCCAGGTCGCGGAAATCTTCTTCGGTGCGCAGCACGTTGGCGCCGGCATAATAGATGTCGAGAAAGTCCTGCAGGTTCGAGAATTCATAGGCCGCGCGCACTTCCTCCACCGAGGCAAAGGGGATCGCGACCTGGTTGCGCTGGGCGAAGGCGAACATCTGCTCGGGCTCGAGGCTGCCCTCGATATGCAGATGGAGCTCGGCCTTGGGCAGGCCGGCGATAAAGGCGTCGAGGTCTGTCATCGCCGGAGCATCGCAGGCGGGCGGGGGAGTCGCAAGGGGAGCGCGGCGGTTCGCCGCGCGTTGCACCCGCATGCCGTCGAGCGTGATCCGCGCCTGGTCCTATGACGAAGCCGAGCACCGGCTCGACATCACTTTCGTCTCCGGACGCCGCTACCACTATCATGCCGTGCCGGAGCGAGTCGCGCAGGGCATGAAGCAGGCGATCTCGAAGGGCAGCTACTTCAACCGACGCATCCGCGACCGGTTCGCGTTCACAATGGCGGAAACGGCGCCAGCGGCGTGAAGGCGGCGGGCTCGCTGGGCGGCGCGCCGTCCCGTGCGAGCGGCGATGCGGTCTCCTCGCCGGCATGGCGACGCCAGGCGCTGGGCGACATGCCAAATTCGGAGCTGAACCAGCGGGTGAATGCGGCCGGCGAGGCATAGCCAAGCATCTCGCCGACCGAGCCCAGCGGATGGACGGCGTTGAGCAGGTGGCGGACCACCAGTTCGCGGCGCACATGGTTGAGCACTGCGCTGAACCCGCTTCCCTCCGCATCCAGCCGGCGCTGGAGCGTACGCGGCGCCACGCCGAGGTGCCGCGCGACATGCTCGATCGATGCATGGCCCGAGGAGAGCAGCACATAGAGAGCGCGCCGGGTCCGCTCGACTTCGCTCAGCACCGGCGCCGAGGGCAGCTGCGTCTCGAAATAGCTGTTGGCATAGGCGGCGAGGTTGGAGCGGTAGCTCGGGTTGCGCGCCCGCAGGGTGGCGAGGCTGTAGACCACGCCGTTGACGTCGCTGCCGAACATCACTGGGCAGCCGAGCACGCGGTGGTGCACATCGAGCGTGCGCGGCCCGGCGTGCATGAAGTGCAGGCAATCGGCCTTCCACGCCGCGCCGCCGATCTCGACGAAGGCGCGCGCCAGGATCGCGCCGACCGCCTCATGCGCCTGGCGGGGCACGAAATCGATGTTGCTGACGATCTGGGTACGGACCAGCGCGCTGTCGTCCTCGATCTCCAGGCTGAAGGTGAGCAGGTCGCTGAGCAGATGCTGATAGCGGATCAGCGTGCGGATCGCGTCTTCCAGCGTCTCCTGCTGCTGGAGGACGAGGCTGACGGGGCCCAGCGCGGAGAGGTCGCGCCGCTCGGCGATCAGCATCGCGAATTGCGGGCAATTGGCCTCCATCGCCGAGCGTTCGAGGATCGAGGCGATCGCGCCGCGCGGCAACCGCTCCTCCGGATTGCGCAATTGGGAGGGATTCACGCCGGCGTCGGCCAGGATTCGATAGGGATCGAGGCCCACTTCGAGTGCAACCGAAACATAGTTCATCAATATGGCTGCACGTCCCGAAGTCATGCAGGGCCTCCCCATGCCCGGACTGCATCCGGAGCATGGTAATTTCTATGCAGGGTGACGCGAACTGCCAAGTGGCTGGCGCGAAATGCAAAGCAAGATAGCGCTACCATGGCTAATGGCAGCCGTGACACCGGTGTTCCTGGGCAGGAATATCGGGGGGCACGGAGAATATTTAGATGGGGTTCGAAGGAGTCGCGCGGCGTACCGGGCGAGATGACGAGCAGATTGTGCGTGATTCGGGCGAGTCGGCGTTCCCTTCGGCCAGTGATTCGCCCCTCGCGGTGCCGTGCGCGCCGAACGACCCTGCCGCCCGCGCGCGGCTGACGGCGATGAGCGCGATGGCGGCGGCGATGGCGCACGAACTGAGCCAACCGCTTACCGCCGCGAGCAACTATATGCAGGGATGCGCCGCCGTGCTCCGCCAGCGCATCCACGGCCTGGAGCAGCTGCTCGGCTTCATCGAGGACGCGGCCGCGCAGACCGCGCGCGCTTCGGACATCGTGTTGCGTATGCGTTCCTTCGTGAAGACCGGCCGGATCGATGCGCGCCCCGAATGCCTGGCCGAGATGCTCGACGCCGTCAGTGCCCGCCTGTCGTGTCTGAGCAATGTCGAGGTGGTTCGCGACCTGGCGCCGGACGCGACCTGCGTGCTGGGTGATCGCATCCAGATCGAGATGGTGCTTTCCAACCTGCTGCTCAACGCCGCCCAGGCGATGTGGAGCAGCGACGTGCGCCGCATCGTGGTCGCGAGCCGGCGTGAGGGTGATCGCATCCTCATCCGCGTGGCTGACACCGGCCCCGGCGTGGCGCCGGAAATCCGCGAGCATCTGTTCGAGCCGATGGTGAGCACCAAGGTGGACGGCACCGGCCTCGGCCTCGCCATCTCGCAGACGATCGTTGACGCGCATGACGGCACGCTGACCATCGAGCCGTCCGAGCCGTCCGAGCCGTCCGAGCCGTCCGAGCCGGGCGAAGGCGCGGTGTTTGTGCTGGCGCTGCCGAGCGGGTCCGACTTCGCCTGAGGAATCCCCCCGAGAAGCCCGTTCCCCCTACGGGCTTCCGAAGCCCCGCCCGCGTCCCCCCGCGGGCGGGGCTGTTTCGTTTTTTTTGGGGGTACGTGGGATATGTGGCGATGAGCGGGGGCACAGGCTCGTGACACCAGCGGTCGCGGAGTCCTGGCCAGCCTCAAGCGCAACATCGGCGCGCAAGAAAAGCGCGAAAGCAATCCGGCGATTTCAAGGGGGTTGGAGGTGGCTCCCTGAGTAGGATTCGAACCTACGGCCGCTCGATTAACAGTCGAGAGCTCTACCGCTGAGCTATCAGGGATCACCATCTTTCCGCGCGGCGTGCCGCAGCGGAGGCGGCCCTATGCAGCGGGTTTTTCGGAATTGCAAGGGGTCAGGCGACGAATTGTTCCATCGTAATCCGGTCGTCCAAAGCATGCTCCGGATCGAAGAGAAGCGTGAGGTCGCGGTGGTGGTCGATCTCGATCTCGACGCGCGCGACGTCGCGCACTTCGCGCTGGTCCGCGACAGCGCTGACCGGGCGCTTGTCCGCCTCCAGCACGCGAATCGCGATGCGCGCCTTGTCGGGCAGGATCGCCCCGCGCCAGCGCCGCGGACGGAAGGGGCTGATCGGCGTCATCGCCAGCATCGCCGAGCCGAGCGGCAGGATCGGGCCCTGCACCGAGAGGTTGTAGGCCGTCGATCCCGCCGGCGTTGCCACCAGCATGCCGTCGCAGACCAGCTCGGGCAGCACGATACGATCGTTGACCGTGACCTCGAGCTTGGCGGTCTGGCGGGTCTCGCGCAGGAACGAGACTTCGTTGATCGCGGGCAGCTCGAAGCGCTCGCCCGCGGCGTTGGTCGCGCTCATCTTGAGCGGGCTGACCTTGAACGGCTTGGCGCGGGCGAGCCGCTCGTCGAGCCGTTCGCGCCGCCAGTCGTTCATCAGGAAGCCGATCGTGCCGAGGTTCATGCCGAACACGGGAAGGTTGCGGCGCTCCTCGAGCAGCATGTGCAGCGTCTGGAGCATATGGCCGTCGCCGCCCAGGGCGACGATCATCTCCGCCTGCTCGACTGGCACCCAGTCATAGGTCGCGCGCAGCTCGTCGGCGGCGAGCTGGGCGGGTTCGGTGGGCGAAGCGACGAGCGCGCGCAGCTGGCTCATCCGCCGGTGACGCTCATGTGGCGGCGCGTGGCCGGGGCGGCGCCGGCGGCGATGCGGAAATCATGGCGGGCGGGCTTGCGCAGCAGCGCATCGTCGATCGCGTCGTCGAGGCCGGCGAGACCCTGGCCGCGCAATGCGGCCTTCAGGTCCACGCCCTCGTCATGGCCGAGGCACATATAGAGCTTTCCATCGGTGGCGAGGCGGACGCGGTTGCATCCGTCGCAGAAATTGGCGGTGAGCGGGGTGATCAGGCCGAGGCGCGTGGCGGTGCCCGCGACACGCCAGTAGCGGGCCGGGCCACCGGTACGGTGGGTGTCCGGAATGAGGTCGAAGCGCTCCTTGAGATCGGTCAGCACGCCGGTGAGCGCCAGGAAGCGATCGGCGCGGTCCTCGTCGACCTGGCCGAGCGGCATCGTCTCGATCAGGGTCAGGTCCATGCCGCTCGCAGCGGCCCAGGCGAGCATCGGGGCGATCTCGGCTTCGTTCAGGCCCTTCAGCGCGACCATGTTGAGCTTCACTGCCAGGCCGGCAGCGCGGGCGGCCTCGATGCCGACCAGCACCCTGATCACGTCGCCGTGGCGGGTGACGTGACGGAAGACGTCCGGATCGCGGCTGTCGATGCTGACATTGACGCGGCGTACCCCGGCATCGCGCAGAGCCTGCGCATGCTCGGCCAGGCGCGTGCCGTTGGTGGTGAGCGTGACTTCGTCCAGACCGCTGCCCAAATGGCGGGCGATGCGGCGTACCAGGTCGAGCGTGTCGGCGCGCACCAGCGGTTCGCCGCCGGTGAGGCGGATCTTGCGCACGCCGCGGGCGACGAAGCGATCGGCGACCAAGGCAAGCTCGTCGAGGCTGAGCAGTTCCGCGCGCGGCAGGAAGGTCATCGTCTCGGACATGCAGTAGCGGCAGCGCAGGTCGCAGCGATCCGTTACCGATATCCGCAGATACTGGATCGTACGGCCATGGGCGTCGATCAAGGCGGGCGCGGCTGCCATGTGCGACGGGTTACGCATGATGATAGCGGTGGGCAAGCGTTCGCGTTATCGAGGGCGGAATGTCCGAAGATTTCACAGTCATCGAAAGCACCAACGCCGGCAATGCAGACGCGGCGCCGGTGTTCGTCCTCAGCTTCCGCCAGCGCGACGAAGTCGCTGCGGCCGCGGCGGGGGGAGGCTGGCGCGTGGTCGCGGCCCGGCGCTCGGACTCGCTCGAGCGGCGCTTCCTGGCGAGCGGCGCCGCGGTTGCGGTGATCGATGCGCGCGGCGCGCTCTCCGAGGGGCTCGACGCGACCAAGATCCTGGGCGCGACGATCGAGGCGCATGGCGCGGCGATGCTGATCCTCGTCTCGCAGAGCGACACGGTGCACATGCGCCACTTTTTCGACGCCGGGGCGACGCACTTCCTGTCGAGCCCAATGTCCTCGGCGGCGATGGCGCACGCGATCCGCTTCGCCCAGCGCCATGTCGAGCGGCTGGCCGGGTGGAACGGGCAGGAGAAGGGGCCGCCCGAGCCGCTCGGCTGGCGCTTCGACCCCTGCATGCGCTCGCTCCAGCTGACGCCGGCGCTGGCCGGGCTGCTCGGCCTGCCCGAGGCGCCGGGCACGCGCGCCTTCTTCGCGCAGCTCGAGCCCGCCGACCGGGCGCTGGCGCGCACGGCGCTGCGCCGCCTCGGCGCGGAAAAGCCTTCCACTGCCTTCGCGCACGACCTGGCGGGCGTCGGGCGGGTGGTGCAGCATCTGCAATATGACGCGCAGACCAACCGGCTGCACGCGCTGGTCGAGGCGCTGGGCGTGGCGCCCGATGCCAATGCGGCGGTGCGCGACGCACTCACCGGCGCGCGCGACGGGCCGAGCGCGCGGCGCTGGATCGACCGGCGGATCGCCGAGGGCAGCCCGGTCAGTATCGTGCTCATCGGGCTGACGCGCTTCGAGACGGTCAACACCGCCTATGGCCGCACCGTGGGCGACGAGCTGCTGCGCAGCGTCTCGCGCCGGGTGGGCGAAGTGGCGCGCGACGTGCTCGGCAAGGGCGCGATCATCGCGCGGATCGGCGGATCGGAATTCCTCGTCGCCAGCGACGATGCCGATGCCGCGCGGATCGGCATGGCGGCGGCGCGGCTCGAGGATGCGCTGGCGCGGCCCTTCGTCGCCGGCGGCGACATCGCCCCGCTCGGCGCGCGGATGGTCACCGGCGCGAGCCAGGCGGGCGACACCGCGGCGGCGCTGCTCCGCCGGGCGAGCGAGGCGCTGCTCGGCGACGTGCCGCTGGAAAAGGGCGCGCCGCCGATCGACCTGCTCGTCGATAATCTCCACCGCGCGCTGGAGCGCAGCGAGATCGGCGTGCTGTTCCAGCCGCAGGTCTCGATCGCTACCGGGCAGGTGGTGGGCGTGGAGGCGCTGGCACGCTGGAACCACCCCGAGTTCGGCGAGCTTGGCGCGGAGACGCTGTTCGCCGCCGCCGAGCGCGCGGGGCTCGATGCGACGCTGTCCGATCATGTCCAGCGTCGGGCGCTGGCGGCGGCGGCCAACTGGCCGATGTCGCTCGCCAAGCTGCGGCTCTCGATCAACGTTACCGCGGCCGATGTCGCCCGCTCCGGGTTCGTCGACGTGCTGCTCGGGCGGATCGACGCGAGCAATTTCCCGCGCAACCGACTGACGGTGGAGCTCACCGAGAGCGGCATCATGTCGGACCTGGGCGAGGCGGCGCGGCTGCTCACCATGCTGCGCGCCGCAGGCTGCCGCGTGGCGATCGACGATTTCGGCACCGGCTATTCGAGCTTGGCGTATCTGAAGGCACTGCCGCTCGACTATCTCAAGATCGACAAGAAGCTGAGCCAGGACATCACCGGCTCGCACCGCGACCGGGTGGTGGTGCGCGGGGTGATCGACATGGCGCGCTCGCTGGGGCTGGCGGTGGTGGCCGAGGGCGTGGAGACCGCCGAGCAGCTCGATCTGCTCGCCAAGGAAGGCTGCCAGTATTTCCAGGGCTATCTCTGCTCGGGCGCGATCGACGTGCCGGCGCTCGCCCAGCTGGTGAGCCGCGCATGAGCGATCCGCGCGAGATGAGCGGCGTCTGGTACGGCCGCTATGTGAGCCGGGGCGGGCAGCAGGACAATGGCTTCATCGCCGTGCTGGAGGAAGCGGGCGGCGTCTTTTCGGGCACGATCAGCGAGCCGGACGGGCAGGGCGGGGTGCGCCGCGCCACCGTTGCCGGGCGGCGCAGCGGCACGCGGATCCAGTTCGTGAAGCAATATCACGGGCGGTGGAACCACGCGGTCTTCTACGAAGGCGGCGTCGACGAGCAGGGCACACAGGCGAGCGGCAACTGGAAGGTCGAGACGCTGGTCGGCGGCTTCAGCATGCAGCGCGAGAAATTCTCGATCGAAGAGCTGGAAGCGGAGGAAGAGGACGGCATCGCCCTCCACTGACGCTCAGGCCAGGTCGGCGCCTTTGCCGTCGGTAACGCGGCCCAGCGTGACCCCGGCATAACGCGCCAGGCTGGCGAGCAGCGCCGATGCGCCCGGATCGATCGCGCCGGCGGTGCGCCAGTAGGCGCCCATCGCCATGCTCGGCCCCATCAGCCCGATCGGATACATCGCCATGCTGCGCACGAAGGTCGGCCGATAGGCGTCTACCGGCACGCGGGGGTCCTCATAGATGTCGGGGATGTGGATCGGGTGCGCCTCAATGATGGCCAGGCCCGAGATGCACGCTTCGATCGGGAAGCTTTGCCCCGACCAGAGCGGCTCGAGCGCGTCCTCGGCGATATAGGCGACCTGGTTGCCGTCGCGGCGGATCACGGTGATGCCATCGGCCTGGGCAATGGTGCGAGCGGATTCGCGCAGGATCGCGACGATCTCGTCGATCGAGCCCGCGTGCGACAGCCGGGCCATCGCCTCGGTCAGCAGCCGACGTTGCTCGAAACTGTCCGGCTGACCCAAGATGCGCTCCCCAACGGCGGACTCGTTACGTGTCTCGCACCTGTCAACTACGTCTGTCACGGCTTGATACGCAGCCTTACCTCAAAGATTCCAACAGGAAACGCGCCGGATCGGGTCAGTCCGGGGACGACAAATATCCGCGGCGACTCGTTTCCGCCCGCGCCCGGCAGGGTGCGGTGGAAACAATATACTCGCCGACGGGCAACGTTTCAGGCGACATCCTGAACCCGGACGCCGTTCGCGCAACTACGCAAAAATACCGGGATCACGTGAGCGGATTCCTTGATGCGGCGCACGGCTGCAGCCGCGGACCGGAGTTTCCCTATTCTTAGGAGGCTCCGGACGGTTGCGGGCAAAGCGATGCACTTTCTTTCCCGCGCGTTAGCCGGCGGCCTTGGCAAGCCCACGCGAGAGCTGGAGCGCGCCGTTGAGCCGCGCCTGGGGGGTCGCCCACGCACGGGCGATCACCAGCTTCATGTCCGGCCGCAGCTTGGCCGTGCCCTCCAGCTTGTCGACATAGGCAAGCAGGCCTTCGACGTTGGGGAACTTGTCGTTATGGAAGGTGACGAGCGCGCCCTTGGGACCGACATCGAGCTTGGCGATGCACGCGGTCTTGGCGTTGAGCTTGGCCTCGATCAGCGTGATGAGGTTCTCGGTCGCCTCGGGCAACTTGCCGAACCGGTCGATCAGCTCGGCCGCGAAGGACTCGATGCCGGCGCGATCCTCGACATCGTTGAGGCGGCGATACAGGCCCATGCGCAGGTCGAGATCCGGCACATATTCCTCGGGGATCATGATCGGCGCGTCGACGGTGATCTGCGGACTCAGGTCGCGCGGGCGCTCGTCGCGCAGGCCGCCGGCCTTGGCGTCCATGATCGCCTCTTCCAGCATCGACTGGTAGAGTTCGTAGCCGACTTCCTTGATATGGCCCGATTGCTCGTCGCCGAGCAGATTGCCCGCGCCGCGGATGTCGAGGTCGTGGCTGGCGAGCTGGAAGCCGGCGCCCAGGCTCTCGAGGTCCGAAAGCACCTTGAGCCGCTTCTCCGCCGCCTCGGTCATCAGCCGCTGGGCTGGCGTGGTGAGATAGGCATAGGCGCGCGTCTTCGAGCGCCCGACGCGGCCACGCAGCTGGTAGAGCTGGGCGAGGCCGAACTTGTCGGCGCGGTTGATGATCAGCGTGTTGGCGCTCGGAATGTCGATGCCGCTTTCGATGATCGTCGTCGAGACGAGCAGGTCGTACTTGCGATCATAGAAGGCGGACATCCGCTCCTCGACTTCGCCCGCCGCCATCTGGCCGTGCGCGACGACGAAGCTGATCTCGGGCACGTCGTTGCGCAGGAACTCCTCGATATCGGGCAGGTCGGAGACGCGCGGGGTGACGAAATAGGCCTGGCCGCCGCGATAATGCTCTCTGAGGAGCGCCTCGCGCAGCACCACCGGATCCCAGGGCATCACATAGGTGCGCACCGCCAGGCGATCGACCGGCGGCGTCTGGATCACGCTGAGCTCGCGCAGGCCCGACATCGCCATCTGCAGCGTGCGCGGGATCGGGGTGGCGGTCAGGGTAAGGACGTGGACGTCCGCCTTCATCGCCTTCAGCCGTTCCTTGTGCGTGACGCCGAAGCGCTGCTCCTCGTCGACGATGACCAGGCCGAGGCGCTTGAACTCGACGCCCTTGGCGAGGACGGCATGCGTGCCGACGACGATGTCGATCGTGCCGTCCGCCGCGCCGTCCTTGGTCGCCTTCATCTCGGTGGTGCCGACCAGGCGTGAAAGGCGGCCGACCTTGATCGGGAAGCCTTCGAAGCGCTGGCTGAAGTTGTTGAAGTGCTGGCGGGCGAGGAGCGTGGTCGGGCAGACGACCGCGACCTGCATCCCGGCCATCGCCGCGACGAAGGCCGCGCGCAGCGCGACCTCGGTCTTCCCGAAGCCGACATCGCCGACGATGAGGCGGTCCATCGGGCGGCCTGCAGCCAGGTCTTCGAGCACGTCGCCGATCGCGCGGTCCTGGTCGTCGGTCTCCTCGTACGGGAAGCGATCGACAAAGGCAGGATAGCCGCCCGCGTCCGGCTCGGCGATTTCGGCGGGGCGGGTGGCGCGCTTGGCCGCAGTGGCGATGAGCTCGCCCGCGATCTCGCGGATCCGCTCCTTCATCTTCGACTTGCGCCGCTGCCACGCCTCGCCGCCCAGCCGATCGAGCGTCGCGCCTTCCTCACCCGCGCCGTAGCGGCTCAGGACCTCGAGATTCTCGACGGGAACGTAGAGCTTGTCGCCGCCAGCATAGCTGAGCGCCACACAGTCGTGCGGCGCCTTCTGCACCGGGATCTGGGTGAGCCCCTCGTAGCGGCCGATGCCGTGATCGACGTGCACGACCAGGTCGCCTGGCGAGAGCGTCGCCAGCTCGTTGAGGAAGGCGTCGGTCGACTTGCGGCGCTTGGCGCGGCGGACGAGGCGGTCGCCGAGCATGTCCTGCTCAGTGAGCACCGAAACCTCGGGCGCGGAGAAGCCGTGATCGAGCGGCAGCACGATCATTGCGACGGCGCTGTCGGCGATGCCGAGCGCTTCCTGCCAGCTCTCGGCCTTGCGGGTGGTCTTGAGGCCGTGATCGGCGAGCAGGCCGGTCAGGCGCTCGCGGGCGCCGTTCGAATAGCTGGCGAGCACGGGCTTCTTGCCCGATTTGCGCAGCTTGGCGATATGCTCGACCACTGCCTCATAGACATTGGTGCTTGCGGCGCGTTCGGGCGCGAAATCGCGGGGGCCGTCGACGTTGAAGTCGAGGACGGTCGCGCTTTCGGGCTCGTGGAAGGGCGTGCTGGTGTGCGCCGGCCAGTCGGTGAGGCGCTTTTCCCACTCGCTCGCGGTCAGATAGAGCGCATCGGCGGCAAGCGGACGATAGCTGCCCGGATCGGCCGACTGGGCGCGGACGCGGTTCGACTGATAGTCGGCGATCGCCTCGAACCGGGCCTCGGCGGCGCCGGCATCGCCTGCGTCGCGGATCAGGATCGCATCGTCAGGGAGATGCTCGAACAGCGTCTCGAGCCGGTCCTCGAACAACGGCAGCCAATGCTCCATGCCGGCGAGGCGGCGGCCGTCGCTGATCGCCTGGTAGAGCGGGTCGCCGGTCGCGGTGGCGCCGAACTTCTCGCGGTACCGGGTGCGGAAGCGCTTGACCGAGTCCTCGTCGAGCAGCGCTTCGGAGGCGGGGAGGAGGGTGAAGCCGTCGATCCGCCCGGTAGTGCGCTGGTCGGCGGGATCGAAGGTGCGGACGCTCTCGATCTCATCGCCGAAGAAATCGAGGCGCAGCGCCTGCTCGGAACCGCTCGGGAAGAGATCGACCAGTCCGCCGCGCACCGCGAACTCGCCGGAATCGTTCACCGTGTCGACGCGGACATAGCCGTTCGCCTGGAGCAGCACCGCGAGCTTGTCGAGCCCGATGCGCTCGCCCGGCGCCAGGCGGGCCACGAGCTGGCGGATGCGGAACGGGGTGAGCGTGCGCTGCGTGACGGCGTTGACCGTGGTGACGATCAGGCGGGGCCTGGCGCTCTCCGCCTGGAGCGCGTGGAGCGTCGCGAGGCGCTCGGCCATGACGCGCAGCGTCGGGCTGGCGCGGTCATAGGGAAGGCAGTCCCAGGCCGGAAAGCCGAGGACTTCGAGATCGGGCGCGAAATAGGATGCGGTGCCCGCCACTGCGCGCATCGCCGCTTCGTCGGGGGCGACGAACACCGTCATCCGCCCGGTACGGGCCAGGTCGGCCAGCATCCAGGGCAGGAATCCGGCGGGGGCACCCGCGAGCGTGAGCGGCTTTTGCGCGGAGAGGATCGTCTTGAGGTCGGGCATTGGGACTCAGCGGGAAATCGGCACGTAGTTCAGTGCCTTGAGGGCGGTCATCACGGTCCCGGCATAGCGCTCCGGAACCAGCGCGGTTCCCATCGCCCAGGCCATGATGTCGACGTCCTGTTCCTCGAGCAGCTCCTCGAACAGGTCCATCTCCGCTTCGTTCCAGCCGGCGCCATGCTTGTCGAAAAAGCCGCCGATCAGCAGATCGGCTTCCTTCACGCCGCGGTGCCAGGCGCGGAAGTGCAGGCGCTTGAGACGGATTTCGCGATCCATGCGGGTCCTCAACGGCAATTGGCCGGCAGCGCGGAAAAGCGCAGTCGGCTGGGTTGAGCGCCGATTTAGGGAAAGCCGCGTGGAAATGCCAGTGTTCGCGGCGGGTCAGTCCGGGTTCGCCGCGCGGTCCCGCAGCCGCTCGAGCCCGGCGCGGATCGTGCCGCCATAGCCGTCATCCGGCAGCGCATGCGCGCGGGCGAGGCCATGATCGGCATGCAGGCGCGCATGCGCGATATCGCCCGAGCGCCGGCAAGCATCGCCGACATTGAGGTGGAGTGAGGGCAGGAAGGCGTCGAGCCCAGGCGCCAGCGGGTCATGGTCCTGGCCCAAGCCGGCACCGGTCGCGGCGTGAAGCGCGCGCAGGTCCCAACCGAGTTCGTCCGCCACATCCTCCTCCGTATCGGCGAGGAAATGGGCGACGGTGCAGCGTTCGACATGCGTGCCGCCCGCATCGAGCGATGCCCAAAGGGCGAGCAACTTTTCGCGTGCTTGTACGTGATCGCCGCCTTGCAGGAGCGCCACCGCTGCCATGACTTCTTCCATCGATCCCTCTCCCGATTTTGACTGAGACAAGCACGCGCCCGATGGAAGGGAAAGCAAGAGTGACTTCACGGGGGTGCAGGATCGTTTGCATTGCGAGTTTCTGCCGCGTTGCCCCGCGCTTCGTGTTCGCCGTTCTATAATGCCAATCGGTAGCTGTGTTGATCGGGGTTCTGAATATGCGTTTCGTGATGCTGAAATCGATCAATGGCGACCCGATGCTGGTCAACATCGCCGAGGTGCGCACGGTCTCGACGATCAACATGGCCGGCGACGATGTCGGCGTGCTCTCATTCGACGGTGCGCACGAAGTGGTGGTCGGCTCGAGCGTGACCGAGGTCCTCGCCGCGATCGAAGCGGCCGGCCAGCGCATCGCTGCCCTCTAATCCGCCGCGCGCCCACTAGCGGTGCGCTGGAGCAACGATTACGTCGGGGCCGATGCGGCCCGACGTCCTCAATCCCCTTTTCGCCGAAGTCACCGCGCTCAAGGGCATCGGTGCGGCGCTCGCCAAGCCGCTCGAGCGGCTGGGGCTGGCGCGCGTCGTGGACGTCGCCTTCCATCTTCCCACCGGTTTCATCGACCGGCTTCCGCGCAGCGAGCTGATGGCGTCGGACGCGGGGCGGGTCATCGCGATCGAGCTAACGCCGATGAGCTACCGCTTCGGCAGCAGCCCGCGCTCGCCCGCCCGGGTGCAGGCGGTGGACGCGCACGGCAACTATGTCAGCCTGGTCTTCTTCGGCGGCAATTCGGGCTGGGCGAAGAAGCTGCTGCCGCTAAACGAGAAGCGCTGGGTCTCCGGCCGGCTCGACCAATATGGCCAGGAGCTGCAGATCGTGCACCCCGAGGTCGCCGTGCCCGAAGAGGCGGACGGCGGCGGGCGCGAGGCGGTCTATCCCTGTTCGGAAGGCATCACCTCGAAGCGGATCGCGGCGATGGCCGCCCAGGCGATCGAGCGCGCGCCCGAGCTGCCCGAATGGATCGAGCCGAGCCTGAAGGACCGCCACCAATGGCCGGGCTGGAAGGAAGCGCTCGCCCGCATCCACGCCGACCCCGCCGATGCCAAGGCGCGCGAGCGGCTCGCCTATGACGAAGTGTTCGCCAACCAGCTCGCGCTGATGCTGGTGCGCGGCGAGGCGCGGGCCAAGCGCGGGCGCTCGTTGCAAGGGGATGGGCGGCTGCGCGACAAGCTCCAGCTGCCCTATACGCCGACCGGCGCGCAATCGCGGACGATCGGCGAGATCGAAGGCGACATGGCGCAGAGCCAGCCGATGCTCCGGCTGCTCCAGGGCGATGTCGGCGCGGGCAAGACTTTGGTGGCGACGATGGCGCTGCTGATCGCCGCCGAGGCCGGGGCGCAGGGCGCGATGCTGGCGCCGACCGAGATCCTCGCCCGCCAGCATTACGAGAACTTCTCGCGCCTGCTCGCCGGGCTCGACGTGCGCGTCGCCATCCTTACCGGTCGCGACAAGGGCAAGGCGCGCGAGGCGACGCTGATGGGATTGGCGGCGGGCGAGATCGACATCCTGGTCGGCACCCACGCGATCTTCCAGCAGGGCGTGACTTATCGCGACCTCGGGCTGGTGGTAGTTGATGAGCAGCATCGCTTCGGCGTGGCCGAGCGGCTGATGCTCCAGGCCAAGGCACAGGTGCCGCCGCATCTGCTCGTCATGACCGCCACCCCGATCCCGCGCACGCTGCAGCTCGCTTCGCACGGCGAGATGGACGTCAGCCGGCTCGACGAGATGCCGCCCGGCCGCCAGCCGATCCAGACCACGGTGATCGCCGAGGACAAGCTCGACGCGGTGATCGCGGGACTGGGGCGCCACCTCGACGCCGGCAAGCAGGCCTATTGGGTGTGCCCGCTGGTCGAGGAGAGCGAGAAGACCGACCTCGCCGCCGCCGAGCATCGCGCCGCGGTGCTGACTGCGAAGTTCGGCGCCAAGGTCGGGCTGGTTCATGGCCGGATGAAGGGGCCGGAGAAGGACGCGGTGATGGCGCGCTTCTCCTCGGGCGAACTGGGCGTGCTGGTGGCGACGACCGTGATCGAAGTCGGCGTCGATGTGCCCAATGCTACGCTGATCGTGATCGAGGCGGCCGACCGCTTCGGCCTGGCCCAGCTCCACCAGTTGCGCGGGCGCGTCGGGCGGGGCGGGGGACAGTCGCACTGCATCCTGCTGCGCGGCGACAAGCTCAGCGAGACTTCGCGGGCCCGGCTGGCGCTGATGCGCGACACCACCGACGGCTTCCTGATCGCCGAGCGCGACCTCGAGCTGCGCGGGGCGGGCGAGCTGCTCGGCACGCGGCAGTCGGGCGAGCAGACCTTCCAGCTGGCTACGCCCGAGAGCCTGGCGACGCTGATCGCCGCGGCCAATGCCGATGCGCGGCTGCTGGAGGACCAAGACCGCTCGCTGCACACCCCGCGCGGCGAGGCGGCGCGGATCGCGCTGTATCTGTTCGAGCGGGATGCCGCGGTTAGCTTGCTGCGGGCGGGGTAATGTCAAAGGTCGCACCGTCTAGTGCCGGTGAAGAGCTGTCGGTGGAATATAAACGCTGATCAAATACACCTTCGGGGCAGCGTCGAGAACCAACTGTTCTGAATAGTACGAGATTGCGTTCATCCGGATTCGCAGGCAAGTTCTGCCCAGGGGATTTAAGGGGGGACGTATGGATTTGGCGACGCGCCTTACTGAGTTGGCCGCAAAAACTCAGCAGCATCGGGAAGTCTTGCTAACGGAGCAGGCCGCTAAGACTGCTCTCGTTATGCCATTTATCAACCTGCTGGGATATGACGTATTCAATCCGTCGGAGGTAATCCCGGAATACATTGCAGACGTGGGTACAAAAAAAGGTGAGAAAGTCGATTACGCGATTTGCATCGATGGAAAGCTTTCGATCCTGATCGAGTGCAAGCCATCCACTGGCGATCTCACTATCAACCATGCGTCGCAGCTTTTCCGGTACTTCAGCGTGACCGATGCCCGGCTTGCGATCCTAACCAATGGCGTGATTTACAAATTTTTCTCGGATCTTGACCAGCCAAACAAGATGGACACGCAGCCGTTCTTTACTCTGAGTCTGGACGCAGTTCGTAAGTCCGATCTGCGCATCCTCGAAAGCTTCACTAAAGCCGGTTTCGATATCGATGCAATCGTGCGCGAGGCGTCCAATCTGAAACTAGAATCTCTCGTTCGCAAAGAGCTTGAAAGCGAAATGGGGACGGCATCGGAAGAGTTCGCCCGCTTAATTGCCAAGCGTGTTTATTCGGGTCAGGTGACGTCGCAGGTAAAGGATAACTTCACGCGGCTCATCGCGAATTCGTTTTCGGCGATCGTGCGTGACCATGTGAATGATCGGCTCACGTCTGCTTTGAACGCGTCCGCCGTTCCCGAATATGATGAGGAGCCGGAGACATCATCGGCGGAAGAGATTATCACCACCGATGAGGAAGTGAGCGGCTTCCGGATCGTGCAAGCCATCGCTTCTCGTCTAGTCGATCCCAAGCGTGTGGTTATGCGTGACGCAAAATCCTATTGTGCGATCCTGCTTGACGATAATAACCGGAAATCATTAGCTAGATTGCACTTCAACGGCCTGACTACGAAATATGTCGGGACTTTTGACGGGCAGTCGGAGACTCGAAATCTAATCGGCGATCTGACTGATATATACAAGCTAGCGCCGCAAATCGAAGCGCGCATCGGCGAGCTGGATAGCAAAAAGGGCAGTTGAGCCGTCCTCCTTGCTGCTCAGAATTCCGAGCTTACGATCACCTTGACTTTGCTGCCTCGTCGTAGAGCTGGGACGAAGAAGGTTCTACCTACTTCGCCTTCACCATCGTCGAGATCAGCTCGTAATAGCTCGCCAGGTCGATCGCGCGTTCGAACTGGCAGCCGATGCGGCCGCCGAGCGCCCAGCGGACTTCGGCGACCACCGTGCCGGCATGCGGCAGCACCACGCGGATGCGGTCGCCGGTCTCGAAGGGATCGTCGCAGCGCGCCATCAGGCCGTGCGCCGAGATGTTGACGATGACGAAGTTGAGCTGCTTGGCGTCCGGACCGAATGCGCGCGCACGGTAGTGGACGTCTTCACGCCCCTCCTGCCGGTTATCCGTATAGGCCAGGTTCGATCCAAAACTCACGCATGCCTCACAAACGCTTGAGGTACGACTGCAGTGATAACGCTACCGTGTGAATCCTGTTGCAACGAAGCTGCTTAACATCAACTTATCAGACAATCCGTAATTTCACGCGGAAATGAGCATTCCGTGCTTTTTCTTGCCGAAGCTGAGCTTGACGGGCGCGGCGACGGCGATCTCCTGCGCCGCGTCGCTCACCACCTGGTCGTCCACGCGGATCGCGCCCTCGGCGACCTTGCGCCGCGCCTCGCCCTTGGACGGGCAGAGGCCGAGCGCGACCAGCGCATCGGCCACGGTGATGCTGCCGCCCTCGACGGCGAAGGTCGGCAGCGAACCGCCGGCCGAGCCCTCCTCGAACACCTTGCGCGCGGTCTCGGCGGCTTCCTCGGCGGCGGCGCGGCCGCGGCACATCGCGGTGGCCTCATTGGCAAGGATCTTCTTGGCCTCGTTGATCTCGGCGCCTTCAAGTGCCTCGAGGCGGGCGATCTCGTCGAGCGGCAGATCGGTGAACAGGCGCAGGAAACGGCCGACGTCGCGATCATCGGTGTTGCGCCAGAACTGCCAGTAATCGAAGTGCGGCAGCTGATCGGGGTTGAGCCAGACCGCGCCCGACATGGTCTTGCCCATCTTGCCGCCGTCCGCGGTGGTGATCAGCGGCGTGGTGACGCCGTAAACCTCGGCCCCGTCGACGCGGCGCGACAGCTCGATTCCGTTGACGATGTTGCCCCACTGATCCGATCCGCCCATCTGCAGGCGCACGCCGGCGCGGCGATTGAGCTCCAGGAAGTCATAGGCCTGGAGGATCATGTAGTTGAACTCGAGGAACGACAGCGACTGCTCGCGCTCGAGTCGCAGCTTGACCGAGTCGAAGCTCAGCATGCGATTGACCGAGAAATGCTGGCCGTAATCGCGCAGGAAGGGGAGGTATTCGAGCGCGTCGAGCCACTCGGCATTGTCGACCATCACCGCGTCGGTCGGGCCGTCGCCAAACGTCAGGAAGTTCTCGAACACGGTCTTGACCGAGGCGATGTTCGCATTGATCGTCTCGACCGTCATCAGCTTGCGCGCCTCGTCCTTGAACGAGGGATCGCCGACCTTGCCGGTGCCCCCGCCCATCAGGACGATCGGCTTGTGGCCGGCCTGCTGCATCCGGCGCAGGAGCATGATCTGGACCAGGCTGCCGACGTGGAGCGAGGGCGCGGTCGGATCGAAGCCGATATAGCCGGGCACGATCTGCTTGCCGGCGAGCGCATCGAGGCCCTCCGGATCGGTCACCTGGTGGATGTACCCGCGGGTGGAGAGCAGGCGGAGCAGATCGGACTTGAATTCGGTCATGATGCGGGCCGCATAGCCGAGCGGAACGGCGCTGTCATGCCTGTCGAAATTGCGTGGAAAGTCACAAAAGCCGCGACATCTACGCGCGCGCGTGGCTCCGCCCGATCGCAGCTGGGCGAGCGGGCGTTGCAGAGGTGGTGGGGGGCGAGAGACAGTCTGCGCATCTGCGAGGGTAAAGCAGACGAAATCCTACATTTGAAGCGAATTCGCGCCGGGGCGCCCGGGGCGTCATGCCTGTGGCGCGTCGCAAGCCTTATCGCCCGCATAGGCATTGAGGATTGCTGCGATCAGGCCCGGGAAGCGCGCATCGACCTCAGCACAGCGCGAAGAGTTGTGCATCTCCACGCCCTGGCGCTCGGAATGGATGAGGCCGGCTTCGCGCAGCACCTTGAAGTGCTGCGAGAGCGACGATTTGGGGATCACCCGATCGCCCATCGTCGCGAAGGTGGTGCAGTTCTGGACACAGCTCGCATTGGCCAGCCCGGCGAAGATCGCCGCGCGCACGGGATCGGACAGCGCGTGGAGGATCGCCGCCACCGACACGTCTTCGATCGAGGGATGAAGAATGGGTCGCATGAAAAATTAGATAGGCCCTCTTGAAGCTTGGTTCAACAGTTCCGAAATCCTGAACTATGGGAGTATGGGGCCATTCCGGCGACCGGCCCATAGGGAATTTGAGTCATGTCGAAGCTCGCAGACAAGGTCGCGATCGTCACCGGGGCATCCAAGGGCATCGGCGCCGGCATCGCCAGGGCGCTGGCCGCGGAAGGTGCCGCGGTCGTGGTCAATTATGCATCGAGCAAGGCCGGCGCGGATGCGGTGGTGAGCGAAATCACCGCGGCCGGCGGCAAGGCGATCGCCGTGCAAGGCGACGTATCCAAGGCCGATCAGGCGCAGGGCCTGGTCGATGCCGCAATCAAGGAATTCGGCCGGCTCGACGTGCTGGTAAACAATTCGGGCGTCTACGAATTCGCCTCGCTCGATGCGACGACCGAGGAGCTCTATCGCCGCACCTTCGACGTCAACGTGCTCGGCGTGCTGCTCACCACCCAGGCGGCGGCGAAGCATCTCGGCGAGGGCGCGAGCGTGATCAACATCTCGTCCGCCGTCACCAGCCTCTTCCCGGCCGAGTCGGCAGTGTACACCGGCACCAAGGGCGCGGTGGACGCGATCACCGGCGTGCTGGCCAATGAGCTCGGGCCGCGCAAGATCCGCGTCAACGCGATCAACCCCGGCGTGGTCGAGACCGAGGGCACGCATGCCGCCGGTTTCGTCGGTTCGGAGTTCTTCGACGCGATCATCGGGCAGACCCCGCTCGGCCGCGTCGGCTATCCCGACGACATCGCGTCGATCGCCGTCTTCCTGGCATCGGACGATGCGCGCTGGCTGACCGGCGAGAAGCTGACCGCCAGCGGCGGCCTGCGCTAAGCGAAAGGCGGGATGGGACAGATCGGCCGCATCCCGCTTCGCTCCTTACTGCCGCTGGCCGAGCGAGATCGGGTAGGCGGTGTTGCGCATGACCAGCATCGGATCAGCGGGCGCGACACCCGGATGCACCTGGCCGGGCAGGAACAACAGGCTCTTCTGCGCCGCCTCGGGGTCGGCAGGCAGGTGATCGAGGCGGAAGCTGCCGAGCTTCACCAGCCGGCGCGTGTCGGGCCAGGCGGTCGAGGGATCGTCGACCACATCGCCCGGGCCGGCGACCTGGGCGTAGAGGCCGAACTCGATCGGGCCGGCAGCGATTCGCTTGCGGAGATCGTCGCCGAGATAGGCCGGGCCGGCGCTCTTGCGCGCCTCGGGGCTTAGATAGGTCTCGCCGGCCTTCGGCACGAAGCGATAGCGGACGAATGTCGATTTGCCGGCGGCATTGGTGAACTTGAGCGCGTTGACTCCGAAATAGACGGCGGTGGAGAAGGAAGCCGGATAGGTCCGGCTCTCCAGGAACGCCTTGGCCTTGGGGTGGCTGCCGAGGAACGCACCGAGCGGAGCATTGTCGCCCTTGCCGGCGGCGCCGAGCGCGCGGAGGAACAGGGCGAACTCGTCGAAGGTCGCGACGATGAAGTTGCCGTGCTGGTTCGCCTCGATGTCGAAATCATCGCCGTCGGGCGCGATCATCTTCACCGCGAAGCCGGCGGGAGAGGCGCCATCGTCATTGTCGGGCAGGTCGGGCAGGCCGGCGAACAGCGAGAAGCGCGCGATCACCGGCACGGTGCCGCCCGCGAAGATCGGCTCCCTGGTCAGGCTTTTGGCCTCGGGCGCAGGGGTGAAGCTGCCCTCGAGGATCGTGCCCTTGGTGTGGACGGCGCGGGCGTGATGCTCGCCGAACGCAGTGTGGAGCGCGGCGACCATGGTCAGCGGGGTTTCCTGTGCCTTGGCCGGCGGGCTGGTCGTCTGCGCGAAAGCGGGAAGCGGCGTGCTCATGCAGAGCAGGGCGGCAGCCAGGCGGGCGTGCGGGTTCGGCATGCGACTCTCCTATGGGATGGGTGAGGCGGCGATCGCCTCTGACCCTCGCTGTGAGCATCGCACCAGCGGGCCAGGCGGCGCAGACCGGGGCAGGCGAAAATGGCTACCCTTTTCGGGCGAGCACGATGTACCTGCGCGGGATTGCAAACGCGCGCGGTTGGGGGAAGCGATGATCCTGGAAGTCCTGCAGCTGGTGCCGCATCCGGACACGCCGGCAAAGGCGGTGCCTAGCGTCCTCTGCTCGCTCTCCTGGCAGGATGCGGGGCATTGGGTGGCGGGCTTCATCGTCGGCGCCCCGTCCGAAGCCCTCGCGCTGCCGACGCCGACTAGGCCCGCGCGCACCGATGGCCTGTGGCAGCGCACCTGCTTCGAGCTGTTCCTGCGCGATCCGGAGAGCGGGGCCTATCTGGAGTTCAACTTCTCGCCCTCGGGCGAATGGGCGGCGTACCGGTTCGATGGCTATCGCGCGGGGATGCGGCCGCTGGAGCTGGCCGATCCGTGGATCACGTCGACCGATCGCGACCAGTTCAACGCCGGCATGGGCGCGCATCTGGCGGCGCTCGGGCTGGACCCGGCCTCGATCGGAACCTTGCTCAGCACGCCGATGCCCGAGATTCCCGGCGCGCCGGCCGCGCCCGCCCAATATGTGCTCAATGCCCATCTGGAAGATCCGGCCCTGGGCGCGGCCAAGACCTGGCAGCTCGGGATCAGCGCCGTGATCGAGGAGGCGGACGGCACCAAATCCTATTGGGCGCTCGCGCATCCCGAGGGGAAGCCGGACTTCCATGCGGACGCCTGCTTCGCCCTTGAAATGGCGATGTCGCGCTGAGGTCAGGCCGGGGCGGTGTGGCCGGGCGTGGCGGGCGTGGTGAAATGGGTCAGCCGCTCCGGGAAGGGGAGCAGCGCGGCAGCGGTCGCGGCCGAGAGGGTGAGCGCGTCCTCGATCAGCCCGGTCGATATCTGGTGCTTGCCGTTCATCGCCCGCATGCGCAGCGCATAGGTGGCATAGGAGGCGAGCGCGGCAGTGGCGCCGGCGACTGCACCGGCGGCGAAGCGGTGCTTGCGCGGCGCCATCGCCATGCCGGCAAAGGCGGCGTTCCAGCTGCGGACGATCACTGCGGGGGTGATGATCCGGTCCGGCGCGGTCTTTTCCTTGTCGCCGACCAGCTCATAGGCGGCGAGCGCGGTGGTGCCGAGCGAAATCAGCGGATGGGCGAGGAAGCGCGGCGCGCCATTGTCGGCGGGCAGCCTGCCGGTGCGCGCGGCATTGGCGACGACGGCGAGCGGCGTGATTGCACGGGCGCCGGCGGCGAGGCCCATCAGGATGGATCGGATCATCTACGCGTTTCCTTGCTGGTTTCGCAGGCTCAACCGACAAGTCGGCGCGATGATCCGGCTTGCGTCGCCCGCGCGGCTCCGGCACCCAGCGGCACATGAAATTCGGTATCGACCGGCTGCTCGCCGACCCTGAGCTTCGTCGCCCTCTCGAAGGCAAGCGCGTAGCGCTGCTGGCCCATCCGGCGTCGGTGACGGCCAGCCTCGACCATTCGCTCGACGCGCTGGTCGCGACCGGGCTCAACGTCTCGGCGGTGTTCGGCCCGCAGCACGGCGTGCGCGGCGACCTGCAGGACAACATGATGGAATCGCCGGACTATACCGATCCCACCTATGGGGTGCCGGTGTTTAGCCTCTATGGCGAAGTCCGCCGGCCGACGGGCCAGTCGATGGGCACGTTCGACACGATCCTGATCGACCTGCAGGATGTCGGCTGCCGGATCTACACCTTCGTGACGACGCTGCTCTACGTGCTCGAGGCCGCGGCCGCGCATGGCAAGAGCGTGTGGGTGCTCGATCGGCCCAACCCCGCCGGCCGCCCGGTGGAAGGGACGACGCTGCTGCCGGGCTGGGAGAGCTTTGTCGGCGCCGGGCCGATGCCGATGCGCCACGGCATGACGCTGGGCGAGATGGGGCATTGGTTCATCGCCCATTTCGGGCTCGATGTGGACTATCGCGTGATCGAGATGGAGGGCTGGCAGCCCGAGGGCTCGCCTGGCTTCGGCTGGCCACCCGAGCGGCCCTGGATCAATCCGAGCCCGAATGCCGCCAACGTCAACATGGCGCGCGCCTATGCC
The DNA here is from genome assembly GCF_040049295.1 of Sphingomonas sp. KR3-1. Lineage (NCBI taxonomy): Bacteria > Pseudomonadati > Pseudomonadota > Alphaproteobacteria > Sphingomonadales > Sphingomonadaceae > Sphingomonas > Sphingomonas sp. KR3-1. The sequence goes on along the minus strand of NZ_JBDZDQ010000001.1, from coordinate 67,241 downwards.
GGCACGGTGATGCTGGAGGGGACCTTGCTCTCCGAAGGGCGGGGGACGACGCGGCCGCTCGAGCTGTTCGGCGCGCCCGACATCGATGCCAAGGCCGTGATCGCGGAGATGCGCCGGCTTGCGCCCCAGTGGCTCGCCGGCTGCACGCTGCGCGACATCTGGTTCCAGCCGACCTTCCACAAGCATGTCGGCCAGCTCTGCTCGGGCGTGTTCCTCCATGCCGAGGGGCCGGCATATGATCACTCGGGATTCCAGCCGTGGCGCGTGCAGGCGCTGGGCTTCAAGGCGATCCGCACGCTCTATCCCGGCTACGACCTGTGGCGCGACTTCCCCTATGAATATGTCTTCGACAAGCTGGCGATCGACGTGATCAACGGTGGGACTGACCTGCGCGAGTGGGTGGAGGACGCCGCGGCGGAGCCGGGGGATCTCGATGTGCGGACCAGACCGGACGAGGCAGCCTGGGCGGAGACCCGCGCGCCGCATTTGCTGTACCGATAGAAACGGCTTAACGGACCGGGACCATGCTGGCGGGGCTGATCTTTGCTGTCGAGGAGGCCGAGGGCCGTCCGGGTACGCTGATGGCGACGCTGCCGTTCGGCGGGATGACGTTGCTCGAATATCAGGCGCGGCTGTTGTTCGGCGCCGGTGCCGAGCAGGTGCTCGTCGCGGTCGGCAAGATGACGCCGGCGCTGCTCACGGCGGTCAACCGCGCGGCGAAGCGCAATCCGCGGATCGAGATCGTCCGCTCCGCCGAGGAAGCCGCCGAGAAGATCGTGCCGGGCGCGCAGGTGCTGGTGATGGCCGATGGGCTGGTCACCACCGATCCAGTGATGGACAAGATGGCGACGTCGAGCGGCGAGGCGCTGCTCGTCACCGACGACCCCACTTCGCCCGCCGCGATCGAGCGGCTCGACATGCGCGACAGCTGGGCCGGCGTGGCGCGGATCACGGTCGAGCAGCTCGCCCAGATCGCCAACATGCCCGAGGATTACGACTTCCAGTCGGCGCTGCTCCGCGTCGCGGCGCAATCGGGCGCCGAGCATGTCGGGCTCACCGCCGGCTGGCTGAAGGGCGGCCATGCCGTCGAGCGCAGCGTCGAGGGACTGGCGGCGCGCAATACCGGCGTGCTCGCCGCGCTTACCGAGCGCCGCACCGACTGGGCCGATCGCTGGGTGTTCACCCGCGCCGCCCGGATCGCGCTGCCCGAGCTGGTGGGACGCAACGTGCCCGGCTGGACGCTGAGCGTCGCCGGCGGGGTGGTTTCGGCGCTGGCGCTGGTCGCCACCGCGCTGGGCTGGCTGGGAACCGGCAGCGTGGTCGCCCTGCTGGGCACCGCGACGCTCGCCACCGGCGCGGCGATGGCGGTGCTGCGCGGCGAGGACAAGCGCGCCGGACTGCTCGAATGGGCGATCTTCGCGCTGTTCGCGCTGATCGTGCTGCTGACCGGCTGGGTCGGGTTCGCGACGACCGGCAGCACAACGCCGCCGGTGCTCGCGCTGGTGGGCGCCGCAGCACAGCTGCTCGTCGAGCGCGCGCCCGCGCGGCCCCGGCGCTGGTGGGCCAGCCCCTCGGCGCACCTGCTGATTCTGGCACCTTTCGCGCTGGCCGGATTCGCCACGATCGGCCTTGCTGCAGTTGCGATATATTCCTTCGCGACGCTCGCTGCGGCGGTTGAGGGCACGCGCGAAAAAGCTTAGTCTCGTCTTAAGGACATTTCCGCTAGCTTGAGGTCGATGTCGGATAATCCCGTCGGCACGCGCGATGGCTTTGCCATTGGCGCCCGGGAGCTGCTCGCACGTGCGGCGGCTGCGGAGCTGCGCGCCTATAAGGGTCTGATGGTCGCCGTCGAAGATTTCTTCCTGCCCGAAGAGGCCCGGCTCGACGAGCATAGCCGCGCAGGCCTGGCCGCGCTGTTGCGCAGCCTTGTCGAGACGGTGGAAGGCGAGATTCGCGAACATGCGGTGCGCCTACTCACCGGGCGCGGCGAATCGGTGCTTGTGGTGGCGCTGATCGAGCCGGGCGAATCGGTGCTGACGCGGCTGTGGAATTCGGGGCTGCTGCGCGACGGTGAACTGATGGCCGAGCTGGTCGCGCGCGTGCGCCAGGAGATGCTGGGCAGCGCGCTGCCGATGAGCGCGCCCGACGATCCCGAGCGGCCGAGCCTGATCAACCGATTCGTCCAGCACCCCGACCGCGTCGTCGCCGCGAGCGCGATGGCGGTGCTCATCGCCGAAAGCCGGCGCAGGACAAGTCCCGATACGGGACAATATCAGGCCGAACTTCCCGCCGAGCTGCACCACAAGCTGGTGTGGTGGACGGCTGCGGCGCTCCGCGAGCGCGTGGACGCACCGAACGAAGCGCTCGACCTGGCATTGTGCGAGGCCGCGCAGCGCAGCCTCTCTGCCTATGACGAGGGCGACCGGCTCGAAGCCGCAGCGATGCGCTTCGCCGCCGCGATCGACGCGCAGCCGGGTGAACTCGCCGGGATGTTCGCCGAATCGCTCGGCGACCGGCGGATCGTGCTGTTCATCGCGCTGCTCTCCCATGCGATGGGGGTGCCCTATGCGATTGCCCGCGACCTGGTGCTCGATCCCGCTGCCGAGCGGCTGTGGCTCGCCCTGCGCGCGCTCGAGATCGGCCGCGAGGGCGTCGCCCAGATCGGCTATGCGCTGAGCGAGGCCGATCCGCGGCGCGATCTCGAGAAGTTCGCCGACACGCTCGACACAATCGCTGCGATCGCGCCGGCCGAGGCGCGCGCAGCGCTGGCGCCGCTCAAGCTCGATCCCGATTATCGCGCAGCACTGATCGCCCTCCAGCGCGGAGGGGCGAAGTGAACGTCATCGATCCCAACCTGCCGCTGTCGATCGCGCGCCTCGATTCCGAAGGGCGGCTGCTCGACGCCGAGGCGCGCCTTTTCGAGCTGAACATGCGCGCCGGCGGCATGATCGGTGCGCCGCTCGCGGTGCCGCAGATCGCCACGCTGGCGCGGCTGGCGCAGCGGCTGGGCATCGCCATCTCGCGCAACGTGATCGCCGCCGATGCCGAGGACGACCTCGAGCTCTGGGTCCGGGCCGAGCCCGACCAGGGCGGCGTGCGCCTGGAAGTCAGCGGCTGGCGGCTGCGGCCGGGCTGGCGCGCGCCGGCGAGCGAGCCCGAGCGCGACGGCGACTTCTTCCGCTCCGCCGCCGACTGGCTGTGGGAAACCGACGCGTCGCTGCGCATCACCTTCCTCTCGATCGAGGCAGGCGCGCGCTACGGGTTCGACAGTTCGGCGATGCTCGGCCAGCCTTTGACCCGGCTGTTCCGCCTGGAGCAGGACGAGAGCGGCGAATTGCCGATCCTGACCGCCGTGGCCGCCCAGGCGCGCTTCGACGGGCAGAAGGCCGAGCTGCGCGGCACCGGCCGGATGGTCCGCCTCGCCGCGACGCCGCGCACCGATCCGGGCGGGCGCTTCGCCGGCTTTGTCGGTGCAGCGCACATGCTCGACCAGGCCGTGCCCGCCGCGCCCAAGGTGGATGCGCCGGTGCCCCAGGCGACGGTGCCGTTCGGCGGCTTCCCCGATTCGTTCAGCCAGCGGCTGGACCGTGCCCTCAGGGGCCCGCTCGGCAAGATCATCGCCAATGCCGATTCGATCAGCGCGCAGACCGAAGGGCCGCTCAAGCCCGACTATGCCGAATATGCGAGCGACATCGCCAATGCCGGGCGGCATCTGCTCGGGCTGGTCGACGACCTGGTCGACCTGCAGGCGATCGAGCGCGACGATTTCGATACGGCAGACGAGCCGATCGACCTGGCCGATGTCGCGCGCCGTGCCGCCGGTCTGCTCGCGGTCCGCGCCGCCCAGGCCGAGGTGCGGATCGACAAGCCGGCGATGGACGAGACGGTGCCCGTCCACGGCGAGTTCCGCCGCGCGCTGCAGGTGCTGGTCAATCTGATCGGCAACGCGGTGCGCTATTCGCCGCCGGGCGCGATGGTGTGGATCCGGCTCGAGCGCGACGAGGCGCGCGGCCATGTGATCATCGCCGATCAGGGCAAGGGCATCGCCCATGCCGATCAGGACAAGATTTTCGAGAAGTTCGGCCGCGTCGACCCGACCGAGCCGGGCGGTTCGGGCCTGGGGCTCTACATCGCGCGCCGGCTCGCCCGCGCAATGGGCGGCGACCTGGTGGTGGACAGCGCACCGGGCCAGGGCGCCCGCTTCGTGTTCAGCCTGCCGATCCGGCAATAAAAGGGCGCCCGCCGTTTCCGGCGGACGCCCTTGCTGCCTCCTCAGGCTAGCTTAGCGGCGATAGCAGACCTGCACGCGGCGATGATGACGCCATTCGGTGCGGCAATAGCGGCTGCTGCGATGATAGCGGCCACGATTGTAGTAGCGGCTGCGCTCCCAGCGCTCGTGACGGTCATAGCGGTCGCGGTGGCGCCAGTCCTGCGCGGCAGGCGCCGTAGCGGCGAGCGCGACCACGCTGGTGGTGGCGATCGGCGCAGCGGCAGCGGCCGGGGTGGCGGCGCTCGCAACGCCAACAGTGGCCAGGGCGGCCGCGGCAATCAGCTTGGCAAGATTCATGTCGTCTCTCCTCGTAACTCTTCCCCGCATGCCGAGAACGATAGAGCGGCGATTGAGTCGCGTTGCTGAATCGATTTGTAAGCCGAGGTACAGATTCATCGCGGTCATCCGCCCCCGGGGTCGTTCAAGATGAAGGCAGGTCACTGGTCGGCAATTGTAGACTATCTGCAAATGTGGAAACTCCCGGATCGGACTAATCTCCGATGCCAGCCGATGGACAAGTAAACGGCATGAAAACATGCTGCGCTTTCTTCCATAGAAGAGGGGCGGGGCATCATGGTCGCGGAGCACATTATTCGAAAGGGCGTGGACGGATATTATCATCCGGCCAATGAAACCGAAGTCGCCAATCTGGTGAAATATGCGGTGGCGAACGGTCTCCAGATCCGCGTTCGCGGGGCCTCGCATTCGACGGCCTGGAGTATTTTCACCGATCCGGTGGACAATCTGCCGCAGAATCGCACGCTGACCCGCCATCCGCCGGCCGGCAGCAACCTCGACCTCTCGCTCGACAAGATCAACGACCTGCAATGGATCGACGAGACTGCCGGGATCGTCGAGGCCGGTGCCGGGATCCACCTGGGCGCCGATCCCTACAACCCGCTCGGCCGTGCGGACCTGGACAACAGCCTGCTCTTCCAGCTCTTCGAGAAGGGGTGGGGCGTCAATGACCTGGGCGGGATCACGCACCAGACCGTGGCGGGCTTCGCCAGCACCGGCTCGTCGGGCGGATCGCTGCAATATGAGCTCGACAACATCATCGGCTTCCGCGTGGTCGATGGCCGCGGCGAGGTGGCCTGGATCGAGCTGGACGATCCCGAATTCGATGCGATGCGCGTGTCGGTGGGGCTGCTCGGCGTGATCACCCGGGTGCGGCTCAAGCTCAACAAGAGCTTCCGCGTCGTCGGCGACGAAGTGACGACGCCGACCGATGCGACGTGCCCGATCGACCTGTTCGGCCCGGGCACCGCGACCCAGCCCTCGATGCAGCAGTTCCTGACGGATACGCCCTATAGCCGGGTGCTGTGGTGGCCGCAGCCGGGCGCCGAGCGCGTGGTGATCTGGCAGTCCGACCGCGTCGACACGCCCCCACCGCCGGGCTTCGAGCCGGTGCCCTATCAGGAGTTCACCCCCGATCTGGGCGGCTGGACCGAGCAGCTGCTCGGCTCGATCTTCTACTCGCTGCTCGGCAACAAGGGCTTCAGCGCGGTGCCCAAGCTGGTGCACGGCTATGTGCGCTACTGGCACTGCGTGACGCGGCTCTGGGCGCCCAAGGTCTCGGCGCCGATCGCGGCCGTCGCGGCGCTGCTGGTGACGCTGGTCATCGCCGTGGTGATGGCGATCCCCGAGCTGGTGTTCATCCTGCTCCCCGGGCTGCTCGCCAAGCTGTTCCCGACGGCGCTGGGCATCTTCCAGCCGATGACCGGCAAGGACGGGCCGACCAAGTTCGACGATTTCTACTGGCGCAGCCTGTGCATGGACAACACCGCCGACGACATATTGATGGGCACCGAGTTCACCGAGATCTGGGTGCCGATCCAATATACCGAGCGCAGCATGCAGCTGATGAACCAGATGTTCGTCGACAAGGGCGAGGCTGCGGTCGGCTGGTATTCGACCGAGGTGTACGGCGCCAAGCCGGACAAGGCCTGGCTGAGCGCGGGCTATTCCGACGGTACCGACGAATACAAGGACGGCGTGGTCCGCTTCGACGTGTTCTGGTTCCGCGCCAATGCCGGCGAGCCCAATGTGAAGGGCGGGTTCTTCCAGCAATATTGGGACCTGTTCCGCGACAACGGCATCCCGTTCCGCCTGCACTGGGGCAAATATGTCCCGGCCTATGACTTCCCCTATTGGGCCGAGCACTACCGCACGCAGCTGCCGATGCTCGATGCGTTCCTGGAGCTGCGCGCCAAGCGCGATCCGAGCAATGTGTTCTTCACCAGCTATTGGCGGCAGCGGCTGACCGGCAAGGCCTGACCGGTCGGCGCCGGGCTCAGCGCAACTCGCGCTCGGCCCGGCGCGCGGCCTTGCGCTCGGCGCGGGTGGGGACGAGGCGGACGCCGCCGACTAGGATCGCGCTGAGCAGCGCCAGGATGCCGCCGCGTATCACCCAGGTCTGGCTGTCGATCATCGTGCTGGTCACCGGCCAGCGCACCACGCCCAGGCCCTGGAGCATGAACAGCACGCCGGCGAGGAAACCCAGGATGCCGGCAAAGATCAGGATGTTCTGGCGCATTCCGCGACTCCGAGAAGCTGGACCGCGGGTTGGTTAACGCAAATCGCCGCCCCCGCGAAGGCGGGAGCGGCGAATCTGGTTCCGTTACGGGAAGGAAAGCGGCTTAGCGCTTGCCGACCGGCACGTAATCGCGCTGCACCGGACCCGTGTAGAGCTGGCGCGGGCGGCCGATCTTCTGCTCGGGATCCGAGATCATCTCGTTCCACTGCGCGACCCAGCCCACGGTGCGGGCCAGCGCGAACAGCGCGGTGAACATCGTGGTCGGGAAGCCGATCGCCGAGAGGATGACGCCCGAATAGAAGTCGACGTTCGGGAACAGCTTCTTCTCGATGAAGTACGGATCGTTGAGCGCCATCTCTTCGAGCTGGAGCGCCACGTCGAACACCGGATCGTTGACCTTCAGCGCGTCGAACACTTCGCGCACGGTCTTCTGCATCACGGTCGCGCGCGGATCGTAGTTCTTGTAGACGCGGTGACCGAAGCCCATCAGGCGGAACGGATCGTTCTTGTCCTTGGCGCGGGCGATATATTCGGGGATGCGCTCCGGACGGCCGATCTCGCGCAGCATGTTGAGCGCCGCCTCGTTGGCGCCGCCATGCGCCGGGCCCCACAGGCAGGCGATGCCGGCCGCGATGCAGGCGAACGGGTTCGCGCCCGACGAACCGGCGAGGCGCACGGTCGAGGTCGAGGCGTTCTGCTCGTGATCGGCATGGAGGATGAAGATCCGGTCCATCGCCTTCTCGATCACCGGGTTCACCACATATTCTTCCGCCGGCACGCCGAAGGTCATGCGCAGGAAGTTGCCGGTGTAGCTGAGCTTGTTGTCCGGATAGAGGAAGGGCTGGCCGACGCTGTACTTGTAGGCCATCGCCGCGATCGTCGGCATCTTGGCGATCAGGCGGTGCGACGCGATCATGCGCTGCTGCGGATCGGTGATGTCGGTCGAGTCGTGATAGAAGGCCGAAAGCGCGCCGGCGACGCCGCACATCACCGCCATCGGGTGCGCGTCACGGCGGAAGCCGCGATAGAAGGTCGCCAGCTGCTCGTGCAGCATGGTGTGGCGCGTGATCGTGTTCTCGAAGCCGGTCAGCTCGTCCTGGTTCGGCAGCTCGCCGTTGAGCAGGAGGTAAGCGACTTCCATGAAGCTCGACTGCTCGGCGAGCTGGCCGATCGGATAGCCGCGGTGGAGCAGCACGCCCTCGTCGCCATCGATATAGGTCAGGCCCGATTCGCACGACGCGGTCGACGTGAAGCCGGGGTCATAGGTGAACATGCCCGTCTGGCCGTAGAGCTTGCGGATGTCGATGACGTCCGGTCCGACGCTGCCCGAAAGGACCGGATATTCAACATCCTTCCCCGGAACCTGCAGCTTCGCGGTGTCGCTCATAAACGTCGTCCTATGTTGGGCCGGGCCTGGGATCAGGCCGGCACGGTCATCTGGTCAGCGATACGGGCCAGGCTCTCCTCGCGTCCCAGCAGCGCCAGAACGTCGAAGATGCCCGGCGAGGTCCGGCGCCCGGTGAGCGCGGCGCGCAGAGGCTGCGCAGTCGCACCGAGCTTGACACCCGCATCTTCCGCGACGGTGCGTACCGCCGCTTCGAGCGCCTCCGTATCCCAGCTTTCCACACCGTCAAGTGCGGTGTGCAACTGAGCGAGGAGGCCCCGCGCCTGGCCCTCTAGCAGAGCCTTGGCGCCGTCGTCCAATTCCAGTGGGCGAGTGCGAAACAGAAACGCCGCGCCCTCTGCCAATTCTAGGAGATTTGCGGCGCGAGGTTTCAATTCTGCCATGCTGCGACGCAAAAGATCCTGCTGCGATTCCGAAAGTTCGAAACCGAGTCGCGGCGCGACCAGATCGGCCAGGCGCGCATCGCTTGCCGAACGGATATAATGGCCGTTCAGGTTCTCGAGCTTCTTCAGGTCGAAGCGCGACGGGCTGCGGCCGACGCCGGCCAGCTCGAACCACTCGATCGCCTGTTCGCGGCTGATGATCTCGTCGTCGCCATGCCCCCAACCGAGGCGCAGCAGATAGTTGGACAGCGCCTCGGGCAGGATGCCGAGCGCGTCGCGATATTCGTCGACCGCCACCGCGTTCTTCCGCTTCGACATCTTGGTGCCGTCCGGATTGAAGATCAGCGGGATGTGCGCATATTCGGGCTCGTCCCAGCCCATCGCGCGATAGATCGGCAGCTGGCGGAACGCGTTGTTCAGATGATCGTCGCCGCGGATGACGTGCGTCACCCCCATGTCGTGATCGTCGACCACCACTGCGAGCATATAGGTCGGCGTGCCGTCCGAGCGGAGCAGGACGAGATCGTCGAGTTCGGCATTGTTCACGGTCACTGCGCCCTGGACATGGTCCTGGATCGTCACGCTGCCTTCGCGCGGCGCCTTGAGGCGGATGACGAAGGGCGCATTGCCGCCCTCGGCCTCATCGCGGTCGCGCCAGCGGCCGTCATAGCGCAGCGGCTGCTTGTTCGCCTTCTGCTCGGCGCGCATCGCCTCGAGCTCCTCGGCGGTGGCGAAGCACTTGTAGGCATGGCCGTTCGCCAGCATCTCGCGAGCCACCTCGGCATGGCGTGCGGCGCGGGAGAACTGGAACACCTCGTCGCCGTCCCAGTCGAGGCCCAGCCAGCGCATGCCGTCGAGGATCGCCGCGATCGCCGGCTCGGTCGAGCGGGCGCGATCGGTATCCTCGATGCGCAGCAGGAACTTGCCGCAATGGTGGTGGGCATAGAGCAGGTTGAACAACGCGGTGCGTGCGCCGCCGATGTGCAGGAACCCGGTGGGGGACGGTGCGAACCGCGTGACGACCTGTTTCGCACCCGTATCAGATGTTGCGCCCAACCGAGCTTGCTCCCAGACTGTGTTTCCGATGGCCCATTCAGCCGCCGAGGGCGCCCCTAGCACGGGGTCTGCCTCCCTTCAAATGGGGGCAGGGGCGGCCTTTCGCCAGTGTGCGGCGGCGATCGAGCACTGGCTCGAGGCCGAGCGCGCGCAGCTCCCCTTATGGCTGCCCGTCGCGCTGGGCGGCGGGATCGCGGGCTGGTTCCTGCTGCCCGATGCCGCGCGCTGGACCGGCTTCCTGCTCGCCGCCGCCGCGGTGGCGCTGCTCGGGCTCGCGCTGCCGGGGCGGTTGGGGCGGTCGCTGCTGCTCGGCGGGCTGGCGCTGGCACTGGGCTGTGCGCTGATCTGGTGGCGCGCCGAGCGAGTCGCGGCGCCGGTACTGGCGCGCCCGGCGGTGGTGGCGATGACCGGCAGGGTGGTGCGAGTCGAGCCGCTGCCGGCGCGCGACCTGGTGCGGGTCACGCTCCTGCCAGGGCGCAGCGACCTGCCGCCGCGGATACGCGTCAATCTTGCCACCAAGGACGTGCCGGTGGGTGTTGCGAAGGGAGCCGTTCTGGCGTTGCGGGCGCGACTGATGCCGCCGGCCGAGCCTGCGGTGCCGGGCGGATACGACTTTGCCCGCGCCGCCTGGTTCGCCGGGCTGGGCGCGACGGGCAAGGGCTTCGCGCCGGTGACCGTGATGAAGCCGGCGGAAGCGGCGGGCGCGGACCTGCGCGCGTCGCTCTCCGCGCATATCCAGTCGCGACTCGAAGGCAGCGCCGGCGGCATCGCCTCTGCGCTCGCAACCGGCGACCAGGGTGCGATCACCAATGACGATGTCCAGGCGATGCAGCGTTCGGGCCTCGCGCATTTGCTCTCGGTGAGCGGCCTGCACGTCACCGCGGTGACTGCCGCGGCGATGCTGCTCGTGCTCAAGCTGCTCGCGCTGAGCCCCACGCTGGCGCTGCGCTGGCGGTTGCCGCTGGTCGCGGCGGGCGCGGGTGCGCTGGCGGCGATCGGCTATACCTGGCTTACCGGCGCCGAGGTGCCGACGATCCGCTCCTGCGTCGCCGCGCTGATGGTGCTGCTCGCGCTGAGCCTGGGGCGCGAGGCGATCACCCTGCGGCTGGTCGCTGCGGGTGCGGTGATCGTGCTGCTGTGCTGGCCCGAGGCGCTGGCCGGCCCGAGCTTCCAGCTGAGCTTCGCCGCGGTGACGGCAATCGTCGCGGTGCATGAGAGCCCGCGGATCAAGCGCTGGTTCGGCAAGCGCGACGAGGGCTTGCCCGCCAAGCTGGCGCGCGAACTGGGCTCTTTGCTGCTCACCGGCGTGCTGGTCGAGGCGGCGCTGGCACCGATCGCGCTCTATCACTTCCACCAGTCCGGCATTTACGGCGCGCTCGCCAATATCGTCGCGATCCCGCTGACGACCTTCGTGATCATGCCGCTCGAGGCGCTGGCGCTGCTGTTCGACCTGGTCGGGCTGGGCGGGCCGTTCTGGTGGCTGACCGACCAGGCGCTCCACCTGCTGCTCTGGCTGGCGCGGACTACCGCCGGGGCGCCCGGTTCCGTCGCGGCGTTGCCGGGGATGCCGGGCGGCGCCTATGCGCTGATGGTCGTCGGCGGATTGTGGCTCGCGCTGTGGCGGACCGGCGCGCGCTGGGCAGGCGGCGTGCCGCTCGCGATCGGCATGGCCTGGGCGCTGCTGACCCCGGCGCCCGACCTGATCGTCACCGGCGATGGCCGTCACCTCGCGATCCGCATGCCTGAGGGCGGCTTCGCGCTGCTCCGCGACCGGGCGGGGGACTATACCCGCGACATGCTGGCCGAGAGCGCGGGCACCGAGGAGGATCTTGCTGCGCTGGACGAAGAGCCTGGGGCGCGGTGCAGCGCCGACCTTTGCCTGATCGAGCACCGCGCTGGCGACCGCGTCTGGCGGGTGGCGGCGACGCGCAGCGGCTATCCGCTGCCCTGGGCCGAGTTCACTGCGCTGTGCCGCAGCGTCGACGTGATGATAAGCGACCGGCGCCTGCCGGCGGGCTGTTCGCCGCGCTGGCTCAAGCTCGACAAGCCGGCGCTGGCGAAGACGGGCGGGGTGGCGATCGCCTTTGCCGGCGCGCGCGTCACCACCGTCCGCGGGCCGGGGCACCATCCATGGCGCGACCCGCCCAAGGTGCAGCCGCCCTATCAACCGGAACAACCCGATCCGCATGTCCGGACACGAAATCGCTGGCCTTCGGCGCGGGGTGGCGGTTTTCTTTCGCCATGATGCGAGCCCCGAAGAAGAGCGACACGATCGAGGTGCGGCTGCCGCATGCGGTGAAGCGGGCCTTCATGGCGCAGTGCCAGGCCGAGGGGCGGACCGCGAGCGACGTGGTGCGCGGTTTCGTCGAAGGGCGGATCGCCGGCGCGCCGCCTGCGCCCACGCCGGCGCCGCGGCTCTGGCTGCGCCTGGTTGCGGCTGCCGCGATGATCGGCGCACTCGGGCTGGCAATGCCCTCGGTGGTGACGGCAGCGCCCGATTTCCGGCCGGGCTTCGCGGCAGTCGACCGCAATCACGACGGGATCCTCACGCCGGACGAATATGGCACCGGGCCGCAGCCGGTGCTGCATTGCGGCGCGCATCGCACGATGGCGCTGCCGCTGCGCCGCGCCTCGGCACCCGAGGTCCGCGGCATCCGGCCTTTTGCCGTTGCGGCTGCGGACTTCAGCTTCGCCGACACGGACAGCAATCGCGACGGCAAGATCAGCCTGGGCGAATATGCCGCGCGCCGGCTCCGCGTGCTGCATGCCGGCTTCGCGCTGCTCGATGCCGATCACGATGGCAGGTTGACGCCCAGGGAATATGCCGCCGGTTGGAGCAGCTTCCTGTTCAAGGGCGTGCAGCCCGATGTCGCGCCCTTCCAGGAACTCGATCGCAACGGTGACGGCAAGGTCAGCTGGAGCGAGTTCCTGGCCTGAGGCTCAATATTTGCGTAGCAGCCCGGCGAGGCGGCCTTGCACGCGAACCTGGTCGGGGCGGTAGCGCTGGGGATTGTAGTCGCGGTTCGCCGGGTCGAGCCGGATCATCGCGCCTTCCTTGCGGAAATACTTCAGCGTCGCCTCATTCTCGTCGATCAGCGCAACGACGATCTCGCCGTCCCGCGCCGTCTCGGTGCGGCGGATCAGGGCGTAGTCGCCGTCGAGAATGCCGGCCTCGACCATCGAATCGCCGGCAACCTCGAGCGCATAATGCTCGCCCGCACCGAGCAGGGCGGCGGGGACGGGGAGCATCGCCGAATCTTGCAGCGCCTCGATCGGGGTGCCGGCGGCGATGCGGCCGTGCAGCGGAATCTCGATCACGTCATTGGCCGGCGCCGGCAGATTCGTTGACTCCTTTGACGCACCCACGGGTGCGGGAGCCGCCTTGGCCGGCTTCTTCGCGGTCTCGCCGCGTTCCGGCATGCGCAGCACTTCGAGCGCGCGGGCACGGTTGGGCAGGCGGCGAATGAACTCGCGCTCTTCCAGCGCCGAGATCAGCCGGTGCACGCCCGACTTCGACTTGAGATCGAGGGCTTCCTTCATTTCCTCGAACGAAGGCGACACGCCAGTCTCGGCAAGCCGATCGGCAATAAAGCAGATGAGCTCGTGCTGCTTGCGCGTGAGCATCCCGTTTCTCCCGGTCTGGAACAGACTGGGAACGTTTATGCAATGTTCCGCGCGCTTGTCAAGCGATGTCGAGGATTTCTGCCGAGTCGCCGGTTTTCGCCTCCGGAGCGCCCGCAGGACGGACGATCAGGCAGGTCGCCTGCGCCAATGTGCGCAGCATCGACGAGTCCTGGATCGGTGCGACATGCGCCCGCCCATCGACCAGCACGGCACGGAGATAGTCGGCGCGCGCGCCGGTGGCGGGGAGCGGTTCGCCGAGCGGCACGTTGCGCGTCTTTGGCAGCGGATCGGCGGCGCCGGCGAGGTGCGCGACCAGCGGGCGCGCGAACAATGTGGCGGTGACGAAGGCCGAGACCGGATTGCCGGGCAGGCCGAGCACCACGGCATCGCCGAGCCGGCCCGCCATCATCGGCTTGCCGGGCCGCACCGCGACCTTCCAGAAGTCGATCGCGGCGCCCGCGGCCTCGAGCGCCGGGCGGACGAGATCGTGATCGCCGACCGAAGCTCCGCCGCTGGTGACGAGCAGGTCGCAGTCCAGCGCCCGGAACGCCGCCGCGAGCGCGGCGCGATCATCGGGCAGGATGCCGAGATCGATCAGCGCGACCGGCAGGTCGGCGAGCAGCGCGGCGAGCAGCAGGCGGTTGGTCTCGGGGATCTGGTCGGGGCCGAGCGGCGTGCCGGGTGGCACCAGCTCGTCGCCGGTGGAGAGCAGCGCCACGCGGACCTTGCGGCGGACGGGCAGGGCGGCATGGCCGGCGATCGCGGCGAGCGCGAGCCGGGCGGGGGTGATCCGCTCGCCGGCCCGGATCAGGACCTCGCCTTCGGAGAAATCGAGCCCGCGCGGGCGGACGCTGCTGCCGAGCCCGAGCGGGCCTTCGCCGGCTAGCGTGAGGGCAGCACCGTCGCGTGCAGCTTCCTCCTGCACCAGCACGGTGTCGGCGCCTGGCGGGAGCGGGGCGCCGGTGAAGATGCGGATCGCCTGGCCCGGGGCGACTTCGCCGGCGAACCCGCGCCCGGCGGCGCTTTCGCCGATTACCTGCCAGGGCCCGGGCAGATCGGCGAAGCGGATCGCATAGCCGTCCATCGAGGAGAGGTCGGACGCGGGCTGGGTGCGCAGCGCGAGGATATCCCGCGCCGCCCAGCGGCCCGCGGCCTCGGCGGGCGGGCAGCTCTCCTCCGCTACCGGTTCGGCCAGCGCGAGCAGGCGGGCCTGGGCTTCGGCGACGGGGAGGAGGGCGGTCATCCGCCCGGCCTAGGATAGCGCGCGGACCTGCGCCAGCCTCAGTTCGGGTTGGTCATCCGCCCGATATCGCCGGCCTTGAGCGGCAGGCGGAACTCGCAAAGATAATGGTTGCGGTCGTCGCGCTCGATCACCGAGGCCGGGCCGCCGCCGATATGCGGGAGCGAGATCCACAGCTGGGTGCCGGCGGCGAAGGGCGCGTTGGTCTCGAACTCGACCAGATGCGGGGTGATCGCGCGCAGCTTGACGTTCCACCAGCGCACGCCCTCGCGCACCCGCGCCGGCGCATCGAGGCGGATCGCCTGCTTGTCCGGGATCAGGCCGGTCGGCTCGTGCATCACCGCCATGCGCGTGTGGTGCGGCGGGGTCTTCTGCACCTGGCGGAGCCACGGCATCAGCATCTGCCAGGGAATGTCCTCGTAGAAGGCGACGCCGGCGAGATTGCCCTGCGACCAGCGGACCACGCCATCGAGTGGGCGCAGCCCATCGAAATTGATCTGGACGACATCGCCGAGCTGGAGCGCGATGTCGGTCTCGAAGCCGCAGCCGCCCTGCGAGAGGTTGCGGCTGCGGGTGAATTCCACCTGGTTGCCGCGGCGCACGCAGATCGTCTGGTGCAGCTCGACGCGCGGCACGTTGCGGCGCTCGGCGGGAAGGGCGGCGAGGTTGCGCGCGAGCGTGCTGATCACGTCGATCGGCTCGGCGAAGAGGAAGCCGGCGGCGCCTTCGTCGGTCCAGGAGACTCGACCGGGCAGCGACTGGCCGTTGGCGAGCTCGAGGTTGAGCAGGTCGCCTTCCGCGACGTCGTCCTCGATCTGGAGCGTCGCGCCGGCGGCGCTCAGCTTGCGGATCGTGCAGGGCAGGCGGCCGCTCTCATCGGCGAGGAAGGCCGAATCCAGGCTGGCATGCTCGGACGGATCGGCGGCCGCCAGCATCGCCGGCGGCTCGGCCCCGAGACTGAAAATGGTGGAGGACGCAAGCCCTTGTCGCATAACTGAAATTTCTCGCCCAGACGCCCGGGGTGATAGTGGCGGCGCGGCGTGAAGGCGGGGTTAATTCTGAGGGTTGCGGAATCCCTAATGCGCCCCGGAACGATCAGTCGCGGTCCGGCGCGCCGAGGGGGAAATAGCCGCGATAGGGCCGCGCTTCCTCGACGCAGCGCGCGATCGAGGGACGCGCGAGCAGACGGGCGCGATAGGCGCGGAGATGGGCCAGGTCCTCGGGAATGGGGCGCACCCAATCGGCGTAGAAGAGCGAGGGCCCGGCGGCGCAATCGGCGAGCGTGAAGCGGTCGCCCACCGCCCAGCTGCGCCCGGCGAGATAGGCATCGAGCCAGGCATAGACCTTGTCGAGCTTCGCCATGGCCTCCTCGAGACCGACCGGGTCGCGCCGCTCCTCGGGCAGCAGCGCGTTGAGCACGGGCCGCTGCATCATGCCCATGACATAGTTGTCGAACACCCGGTCGAGCATCCGCGCCTGCACCGCGAGGTCGGGGTCGGCGGGGATCATCGGCACCGGGCCGGGATGGTGGACGTCGAGATATTCGACGATCGCCGTCGCCTCGAGCACCGTCCGCTCGCCCTCGACCAGGACGGGGAAGAGCTTGAGCGGCCAGCGCGCTTCCAGCTCGGCACTGGCCCCAGGGTCCTCGAGATTGCGGAACGCGAAGTCGGTGCCGTTCTCGTAGAGCGCGATCAGCGCCTTCCAGGTGTAGGACGAGAAGGGGTGGCCGAAGAGCTGAAGGGTCATGGCGGGGCTCGAATAGTTAGGTTGTGAACTAACTATTATGATTTGGTGCGGCTGTCCATCCCTGTTCGTCACCCCGGCGAAAGCCGGGACCCAGGGTTTCTCTACCGTGCCGCGCTTGGCTGTGGATCCCCGCCCGCGCGGGGATGACGGGAAGAGGGCGTCAGGCCACCCAGTCGCCCGATTTGCCGCCCTTCTTGGAGAGCAGGCGAATCTCGCCGATCACCATCGCCTTATCGAGCGCCTTGGCCATGTCGTAGAGGGTGAGCAGCGCGGTGGAGACGGCGGTGAGCGCTTCCATCTCGACGCCGGTCTGCGCCTCGGTCGCGGCAGTGGCAGTGACGGTGATGCCCGTCTCGTCGGGGATCAGGTCGACCGCGACCTTGGTGAGCGGCAGCGGGTGGCAGAGCGGGATCAGCTCGGCGGTGCGTTTGGCGGCCATGATCCCGGCGATGCGCGCGGTGGCAAGGACATCGCCCTTCTTGACTGCGCCCGCACGGATCGCGGCGGCAGCCTCGGCCGACATGGTGATGCGGCCGCTGGCGACGGCTTCGCGTGGGGTGATCGCCTTCCCCGCGACATCGACCATGCGCGCGGCACCGGTTTCGTCGAGATGGGTGAGGTCGTTCACCCCACCAAGGCCCGCGTCGCCGCCTCGACATCGTCCTGACGCATCAGAGATTCGCCGACGAGGAAGCAGCGAATGTCGTGCGCGGCCATCGCATCGAGGTCGGCGCGGCTGTTGAGCCCGCTCTCGGCGACGAAGGTGCAGTCGGCCGGCGCGTGGCGCACCAAGTCATAGGTCTTCTGGAGGTCGACCTCGAAGGTCTTGAGGTTGCGGTTG
This sequence comes from Sphingomonas sp. KR3-1, assembly GCF_040049295.1. Taxonomy (NCBI): domain Bacteria; kingdom Pseudomonadati; phylum Pseudomonadota; class Alphaproteobacteria; order Sphingomonadales; family Sphingomonadaceae; genus Sphingomonas; species Sphingomonas sp. KR3-1. Next base: position 50,137 of record NZ_JBDZDQ010000001.1, on the reverse strand, counting down.
TTCACTCCGATCAGCCGCGAGCGCAGCTTGAGCGCGCGCTCGAGCTCGTCGGCGTCGTGCACCTCGACCAGCACGTTCATGCCGAGCCCGATCGCGGCGTCCTCGATCTCGGCCATCTGGCCGTCGTCGAGCGCGGCAACGATGATCAGGATCGCATCGGCCCCGATCGCGCGCGATTCGAACGCCTGCCAGGGGTCGACCATGAAGTCCTTGCGGATCACCGGCAGGTCGCAGGCGGCGCGCGCGGCGATCAGATACTCCTCATGCCCCTGGAAATATTCCTGGTCGGTCAGCACCGAGAGGCAGGCGGCACCGCCGGCCTGATAGGCGCGGGCGTGCGCCGGCGGATCGAAATCGGCGCGGATCAGGCCCTTGGACGGGCTGGCCTTCTTGATCTCGGCGATCAGGCCGTAGCCGGTCGCCGCCTTGGCATCGAGCGCAGCCTTGAAGCCGCGCGGCGGCGTGCGGGCGAGCGCCTGGCCGTGCAGGTCCGAAAGCGGCACGGCGGCGCGGCGCTCGGCGACTTCGCGGTGCTTGGTGACGATGATGGTGTCGAGGATCGTGGACATCAAAAGGCGATCCAGCAGTCGAGCAGCGCGTTGGCAAGGCCCTTGTCGATCGTCTCGGCGGCTTCCTCGGCGCCTTCGCGCAGGTCGCTCGCCTCGCCGGCGATCACCAAGGCGGCGGCGGCGTTGAGCAGCACCGCGTCGCGATAGGGGCTTTGCTCGCCCTGGAGCAGGCGGCGCAGGGCGAGGGCGTTGTATTCCGGGCCGCCGCCGCGGATCGCGCTGAGCGGGTGGCGCGGGAGCCCGGCATCCTCGGGCGTGATCCGCGACGGGAGCCCCGAGCTGCCGATGCTGACGACGACGCTGGCATGCTCGGTGGAGAGCTCGTCCAGCCCTTCCTCGCCGGAGACGATCGCCGCGGCCTCGACGCCCAATTGCTCGAGCGCCTCGGCGTAGATCGGGGCATAGTCGGGGCGGGCGATGCCGATCAGCTGGCGGGTGACGTGCGCGGGATTCGCCAGCGGGCCCATCAGGTTGAAGATCGTGCGGCGGCCGATCCGGCGGCGCAGCGGCCCGATGCGCGCCATCGAGGGGTGGTGCGCCTGGGCGAAGAGGAAGGCGATGCCGAGTTCGTGGAGCGATTCCTCCGCGCGTGCGCCGGCGCGGTCGAGATCGAGGCCGAGCGCCTCCAGCGTGTCGGCCGCGCCCGACTTGGACGAGGCGGCGCGGTTGCCGTGCTTGGCGACGGGCACGCCGGCCGCCGCGACGACCAGGCTCACCGCGGTCGAGACGTTGAGCGTATGGTGGCCGTCGCCGCCGGTGCCGCACACGTCGATCGCGCCTTCGGGAGCGGTGATCGGGATCAGCCGCGCGCGCATCGCCCGCGCGGCCTCGGCGATCTCGACGCTGGTCTCGCCGCGCTCGGAAAGCGCGATCAGGAAGCGCTCGATCTCGGGCTCGGGGGCAGTGCCGTCGAGAATGTCGGCAAAGGCCTGCGCCGCGGACTCGCGGGCGAGCGGCGATGCGGGATCGGGAAGGAGGGTAAAGGTCGTCACGCGGGCTCTATCGCGCTTCGCATTATGCGAAGTCGAGCAAATCCTGCTTTAGCCCGCTTCGATCAGGTGCCGCCCCTCGGGGCTGATCGAGAGTTCGCGCCAGTCGAGTTCCTCCTGGAGCTGCTCGTAGAGATCCTGGCCGATCGTGTCGTCGTCGAGCAGTGCATCGAGCCGCGCCCGCTGGGCGGCGATCGCGCAGAGCCTCAGGCGCTGGCGGGCATCGAATTCGGGGCAGACATTGTCGGCGCCGTTGCGGTCGATCTCGAACTGGCGGCGGGTCTCGTCGGCGATGCGGCCCTGCTCGTCGGGACAGCGCCGCGAGCGCGGCTTCGGCCAGCGCGCGACGGGCCTGGTTCAGCACCTCCTCGCCATCGCCCTTGCCGGCAAGCCCGAGCAGCTTGATCAGCGGCGCGAGCGTGAGGCCCTGGAGCACCAGCGTCGCCAGCACCACGGCGAAGGCGGAAAGCACGATCAGGTCGCGCTGGGGGAAGTCGCGCGGCAAGGCGAAGGCGGTCGCGACGGTGACCAGCCCGCGCATCCCGCACCAGCCGACGACGAGGCTCTGGGCGAAGCTGGGCGGCGGCAGGTTGCCGCGTATCATCGGGAAGGTGCGGACCAGCAGATTGTAGCTGAGCGACCAGGCGATTCGCGCGACGATCACCCCGAGCACCACCAGCCCGGCGAACCCCGCCGCCTCGCGCAGCCGCTCCGGGCTCATTCCCGCTACGATCTGGCGCGCCTGCATGCCCATCAGCAGGAAGGCGACGACGTTGAGCACGAACACCGCCACGCCCCACACCGCGAAGGACTGGACGCGGTTGCGCGCGCTGATCGGCACGCTCGGCGAATTGGCGACGTACATCGCGCAGGCGACCACGCAGAGCACGGCCGAGAGGCCCAGCCGCTCGGCGATGATCCAGGCGATCCAGGTGTTGACGAACTCGAACAGGTTGCCGCCGAACGATCCGCGGGTGAACGGCATCAGCTTGCCCATCAGCCAGCCGCAGGCGAGGCCGAGCAGGATGCCGCCGGGCACGGCAAGGCTCAGCCGCGTGGCGACGCCGGCATCGATCCCGCCATGGCTCTGCACCGCCACCGCGGCACCGAAGAGGAGCAACGCGGTGGCATCGTTGAGCAGGCTCTCGCCGGTGAGGATCTGGACGGTGCGGCGGGGCAGGCTGGCGGACTGGAGGATCGAGGTGGCCGCGGCAGCGTCGGGCGGAGCGACGATCGCACCCAGGGCAATGGCCGCCGCGATCGGCAGGCCGGCGAACTGCCAGCCGATCCAGGCGACCACGCCGGTGGTCACCAGCACCGCGAAGACGGCGAGCGCGACCAGCGGGCGCCACAGCCGGCGAATGGCGGCGAGGGGGAAGTCGAACGCGGCGTCGAGCAGCACCGGCGCGATGAACAGCGCCATCGCGGTATGCCCGTCGAGCGCGATATCGGGGCTGCCGGGAATGGTGGCGACGATCACGCCGGCGGCGGCGAGCATCGTCGGATAGGGGATCGGCGTGCGCCGCGAGACCTGCAGCAGCAGCACCGCCAGGGCGAGGAGCGCCACGAAGCTCTCGAAGAAGGTCATGCGCCGAGGCTAGCGGGTTGTCGCGCCGCTTCAACCCTTTGCCTTTGGGGGAGGGTGGTCGAGCGTAGCGAAGCAGGGTGAGGGTCACGCGGGACAAGCGCAGACCCTCACCCTTCCGCCGCCTCCGATGCACCAGAGGGAGAGGGAATTTAGTTCGCATTCCCCGGCTGCGCCGCCGCGGGTGCGGAGGCAGCCGGTGCGGGGGCCGCATCGTCCGGACCATCCTCCGGCCCATCGAAGCGCGGGCCGTGGTGGCGGCCGTGGTGGCGTGGCGGGGGCGGGATCTCGCCGACGATCAGCTTGCCGTCCTTGTTGGCATCGAACTTGTCGAAGCGGGCGTTCGCCGCCGCGATCCATTCGGCGCGGGTAATCACGCCGTCGCCATTGGCATCGGCGCGGGCGAAGGGGCCCATGCCCCGGTCGCCACCCATGCTGGCAACGGCGATGCCGCCCGCCGCGACGGTGACGAGCACGCCGGCCAGCGTCGCGCCGACGAGCTGCAGCTTGTGGTTCATTGCACTCTCCATATCGCCCGGGATCGGGCCGATGCTGGAGACAATGGCGCCGCCATGTCGCGCCGCTATGTCGCCGGGTGCGTGAAATTGTCGCAACTTTGGGCGGGAAATCCTGCGCGCTCCACGCGTTGCAGGGCGATGCGCAATGTGGATTTCAGCTCCTGGCAGAGCGTCACGGCGACCCTGGTCGGGCTCGCGCTGGTTACCTTGATCGGCGTCGGCATCCGGCTGGCGATGATGCTCACCGTGCAGCGCCGCCGCGAAAGCATGAATCGGCAGATCAACGAGCGCCTCCGCACGCTGATCGCCGCCTATCGCACGCTGGGCGGATCGTTCACCGGAGACCTGACCGTCGACCCGCGCCATTTTCGCGACCTGGTCGAAGCGGGCGGCAGGGCGGAGAGCTCGGATCGCCCGCGCCGGATTCGCGATGCCGTCGAGGCGGCGCTTTCGGACGTGATCCTGCTCGGCACCGCGGAGCAGGTGCGCCTCGCCGAGCAGGCCGCGCGCGAGCTGGTCGCCGGGCGTCCGGTGCACACGCATGCGCTGGTGGTCTCGCTGCGCGACTTCATCCGCAAGGCGCTCGATCTCGATCCGGTGCCCAAGGGCCTGGATATCCCGCTTCAGGGGCCGACGCGGCCGTCAGGCGCCGGCGGCGGGCGCAGCAAGGGCGACGATGCCCGCCAGGGCGGCGGCAAGGGCGAAGGCGGTGGCAGCGCCGGCATGGGCGGTGCGATGGGCATGGGAATGGGCGCCGGGCTCGGCACCCATCACGAGGATGACGACGAAGCGCATCCCCGCTGAGCGCTCAGGCGATCGCGTGCGCCTCGATCCCCGCCAGCTTCAGGAAGTTCGCCAGCATCGCATGGCCATGCTCGGTGGCGATGCTCTCCGGGTGGAACTGCACGCCGTGGATCGGTAGCTCGCGGTGACGGAAGCCCATCACATGCGCGTCGTCGGCGGTGGCGTTGACCACCAGGTCGTCGGGGATGTCGGTGACGATCAGCGAGTGATAGCGCGTCGCGATGAAGGGCGAGGGCAGGCCTTCGAACAGGCCGGTGCCGTCATGCGTGACCGGGCTGGTCTTGCCGTGCATCAGCCCGCCGCGGACCACCGAGCCTCCGAAATGCTGGCCGATCGCCTGGTGGCCCAGGCACACGCCGAGCAGCGGCTTGCCGAGATCGGCGCAGGCGGCGACGAGATCGAGGCTGATCCCCGCTTCGTTGGGCGTGCACGGCCCCGGCGAGATCAGGAAGGCCTGCGCGTTGCTGGCAACGGCGTCGCGCGCGGTCAGCGCATCGTTGCGCACCACCTGCACTTCGGTGCCGAGCTCCATCAGATAGTGGACCAAGTTCCAGGTGAAGCTGTCGTAATTGTCGATGACGAGGATCATGCGGACCGCGCTACCGTGTCTGAAGCGCTACGACAATCGGCCCGATCGGCGATCCGCCGTCCATCCGCTTCGAAACCGGGTTCCACAGCCGCGAGACGGCGCCGTCGAGGTACAGCGCATCGGGTGCGGCAAGCTTGTCGCGGAACAGCCGGGCGAAGCGGCCGAACGACACCGGTTCGTCGCTGATTGCGAACCAGGCGCTGCCGTTCAGCCCGACGCCGACGGCATTGCGGACCTGGAGCGAGGTGCCGTTGTCGGCGAGCTTGGGATGGAGCTGGCCGTCGATCAGCAGCATCGGCCCGGACTGGGTGGCGAAGCGGACATGATCGGGCTTGTGCGCGGCGAAATCATCGGTGGTGGCGACGTGCCAGCCCTTGGCATCGCCCCAGAACACGCCGTTGGGCTGCATGTGGAAATTGCCCGGTCCGGGGCGCCGGTTGAGCGGCTTCTGCTCGGCGCCGTCCTCGACATAATAGCCGATCGGCAGCCCGGTGGCGTCGAACATGCCGGCGTTCATCGCAAAGGCGATGCGCGGATAGCGCTCGCCCAGCCGGGGCTCGAGACCGGTGAAATCGCGCATCGGGCGGCCGTCCGCGCCCTTGTCGACCAGCAACAGGTCGTGCTTCTGCGGGTCGGCGCGGCAGACGGTGAAGCGCGTGCCCTCGAAGACCAGGTCCTGGCACGCATCGTCGACGCCTCCCTTGGAGGCGCAGGCGGCGAGCAGCAGGAGGGCGCCGGCTAGGGCGGTCGGCCGGATCATGCGGTGGCACTTAGGGGGAAAAGAGGCGGGCGCAACCCGTGCGCGTGCCTTGGGCTTGCCACAGTAGGCGGGCACCTCGGCGGTCGAGGGGCGTTTTACGCCAGAAGGAGTGTGCATGATCGTTCGTTTGCTTGTCGCCGCCGCGTTGTTGGCGGGCCCTGCCATGGCGCAGGACAGCAAGAAGACCCAGGATGCCGACAAGAGCGGCCCGCCCCAGCGCGTGCGCTCGATCCTGCTCTACGGCAAGGAAGAATGCCCCAAGGCGGAGAATGAGAACGAGATCGTGGTGTGCGCCAATGCCGGCGACTCGCCCTATCGCATCCCCAAGGAATTCCGGAACCAGCGCAAGGACGACGCCGGCTCGCAGGCCTGGACCAACCGGGTGGAGATGGTCGAGGAAGTCAACCGCGCCGGGCTGCCGAACAGCTGCTCGCCGGTGGGCTCGGGCGGCCAGACCGGCTGCACCCGCGCGATGATCCGCGAATGGTATCAGGAGCGGCTGGACGCCAAGGCCAAGGCCGCGCAGGTTCCTTGATCGCTGAACTCCCGCTCCCTTTGGGAGCGGGAAGGGGCCCGCGAGCGTAGCGAGTGGGAAGGGTGAGGGTCGACAACGCCGTTCGACCCTCACCCTTCCGCCGCCTTCGGCGGCTCCCTCCCTCTCCCGAAGGGAGAGGGATTTTTACTGCCCGAACCCGGCCTCGCCAGCCTGCTTCACCGCCTCGCGCGCGGCTGCGAACAGGGCGCCCGCCTTGGCTTCGCACTCGCGCTGCTCATATTCGGGCACGCTGTCCGCGACGATCCCCGCACCGGCTTGGACGTGCATGACGCCGTCCTTCACCAGCGCGGTGCGCAGCACGATGCAGCTGTCCATCGAGCCGTCCGGCGAGAAATAGCCGACACCGCCTGCATAAGGTCCGCGCGTTTCCTGCTCGAGCTCGGCGATGATCTCGCAGGCGCGGACCTTGGGCGCGCCGCTCACCGTGCCAGCCGGGAAGCCGGCGAACAGCGCGTCGAGCGCGTCCTTGCCCGGCGCGAGCTTGCCGACCACGTTCGAGACGATATGCATGACGTGGCTGTAGAACTCGACCGTGTAGCTGTCGGTCACCTTGACGCTGCCTGCCTCTGCGACGCGACCGACATCGTTGCGGCCGAGATCGAGCAGCATCAGATGCTCGGCGCACTCCTTGGGATCGGCGAGCAGGCTGGCGCGGTTCTCCTCGTCCTCCGCCGCGGTCTTGCCGCGCGGGCGCGTGCCGGCGATCGGGCGGATCGTGACCTCGTTGTCGCGCACCCGCACCAGGATCTCGGGGCTCGAGCCGGTCAGCGCGAAGCCCGGCAGGTCGAGATGATAGAGGAAGGGCGAGGGGTTGATCCGCCGCAGCGCCCGGTAGAGCTCGAACGGCGGCAGCGCGAACAGGGTGGTGAAGCGCTGGGCGAGCACCACCTGGAAGATGTCGCCGGCGGCGATATATTCCTTCGCGCCCGCGACCATCTCGGCATAGCGCCCGGGTCGCAGCACGGGCGTGAGCTGCACGTCCGCGGGCTCGGCGCGCACCGGCGCGGGCAGGGCGGCGCTGGCGAGCTGCGCGGCGACCGCCTCGATCCGCTCGGCGGACAGGTCGACATCGCCGTCCGGCCACACCGGCGCGACGAGGAACAGCGCATCGGCCAGCCGGTCGAACACCAGCACCACCGTCGGCCGCACGAACATCATGTCGGGCACGCCGATCGGGTTCTCGGGCGGGCGGGGCAGCTTCTCGACCAGGCCGACGGTCTCATAGCTGAAATAGCCGACCAGGCAGGCGAGCGCGCGCGGTAGCTCGGGCGGCACTTCGGTGCGGCAACGCGCGGCGAGCGCCCGAAGCGCGTCGAGCGCGGGCTCGGCGCAGGGCTTGAAAGCGTCGCGGCTGGACAGCCATTCCGCGTTGATCGCGGCTTCGTTGCCGGTCGCGCGGAACACCAGGTCGGGCGCCAATCCGATCAGGCTATGGCGCCCGCGCACCGATCCGCCCTCGACCGATTCGAGCAGGAAATCGCCGCGGCCCGGCTCGATCAGCTTCAATGCGGCGGCGACCGGCGTCTCGGTGTCCGCGATCTGGCGGCGCCAGAGCAGCGCCGGCCGCCCCGCGGCCAGCGCCGCGCGGGCGGCGTCGATCCCCTCGATGCCGTGTGGCACGTCCTTAGCGGACGCCCTGGCGGGTCAGGTCGGCACGCAGGCGGGCGATCGCCGCCTCGTTGCGGGTGACCTTCACGTCGTTGCGGATCGCGCGGATGAACTGGCGGGCATATTCGGCGCCGACCTGCTGCTGGAGCGCGCTGCGCATGCCGGCCATGGCGTTCGCATCGCCCGAGGCGTCATGCGGCTCCACCATGTCGAGATAGACGACATAGAAGCCCTTGCGATCGGGCGCCTCGAGCATGCGCGCCTTCTTCGGCTGCATGGTGAAGGCCATCTTGATGAAGTTCTCCTTCTGCGCGATTTCCTGGCGCTTGAAGTCGAACGGCTTGGCCGGCGGACCCTTGGCGCCGGCATCGGCAAAGGCCTTCTCCATCGGCACGCCCTTGTCGATCGCGGCGACCACGGCGGTGGCGGCGGCCTTGGCCTTCTCCAGCGCCTTGTCGACCAGATAGTCGCTCTTCACCTTGTCGCGGATGCTGGCGAGCGCGCGAGGCGCGGCCGGCACGGCCTTGTCGAGCGACAGGATCGCAAAGCCGCCCTCGGGCGAGGTCTGCACGACCTGCGGCTCGTCGCCCGGATTCTCGAAGGTGAAGCCGCCATGCATGATCGCGGTGGTCGCGGCATCGGGCTTGTAGGCGGCATTGTCCGGATCGGTGCCGTCGGCGGCGAGCGCCGGGGTCACCTGGGCGGTGAGCTTGGTGTCGGCGAGCAGCTCGGCGAAGTTCTTGCCCTCGCCGATGCCGTCCTCGATCTTCTGGCGGATGTCGGCCAGCGCCTGCGCGGTCTTGCGCTGGGTGATCTCGGTGGCGAGCTCCTCATGCGCCTGGGCGAGGGTCTTGGCGGCGATCTTCTCGATCTTCTCGACCACCAGGATGTGATAGCCGAGCGCCGACTTGATCGGGCCGGTCACTGCACCCTGCGCCGCGCCGAAGGCGGCATCGGCGACGGTGGCGTTGGTCTGGCGGGTGAGTTCCGCCTTCTCGATGCCGTCGAAATTGGTCGGCTCGAGCCCGGCGGCCTTGGCGGCGTCGGCGAGCGGCTTGCCGCCCTTCACTTCGCCGGCGATCTTGTTCGCGGTCGCCTGGTCGAGCACGACGAGCTGGCGCACGCTGCGCTTCTCGGTCGCGGCATAGCGCTTGCCGGCCTTGGCATAGGCATCGGCGATCTCGGCCTCGCTCGCGGTCTGCTGCGCGCGGATCTGGTCGGTCGTCACGCTGGCATAGCGGACCACGCGACGCGGCGGCACCAGGTAGCGGGCGCGGTGGCTGATATAATAGGCGTTCAGCGTCTTGTCGTCGGGATCGGGGCCCGGGTCCATCTGCGCGGTGTTGACCAGGCCGACGATGCCGGTGCGGCGCTCGAGCAGCAGCGAGGCATAGGGCGCGATCACGCCGTTGGGCAGGTCGTTGCCGATCGTCGCGCGGTTGATCAGCCAGTTGCCGTAGCGCTCCTGGATCATGCTGTCGCGGAACACCGCGGGCGACAGGCGATTGTCGGCGAGCAACTTCTCGAAGGTCTGCTGGCTGAACTTGCCGTCGATCCCGGAAAAGCTCGGGTTGCTGGCGATATCGGTGTCGATCAGCTTCTTCGACACCTGCATGCCCGACTTCTGCGCGAACTCGACCAGCGCGGCCTGGTTCACCATCTCGTCGATCGCGATCTCGAGCCCCCCCTGCGCCAGGAACTGCTCCATCGTCACCGCCTGGCCCTGCTGCTGCATGTTGCGGATGAAGCGGTCGATCCGGTCCTTCACTTCGGTGTCGCTGATCTTGCGGCCGCCCACCGTGGCGAGCGTGCTGCTGCCCGCGCCGCTGGCCATGTTGCGGATGCCGGTCACGTCGCCCGCGGCGAAGGCGATGGCGATGAGGCCAAGGAACACGAACACCGCGATCAGGCCGTAGCGCGACTTGGTGAAATTGCGGAAGAAGCTGAGCATGAAGGGCCGATCGTTCGAGATTGTTTGGGCGTGCTTTAGGGCTCTCGTTCGCCCCCGACAAGCTTGTGCGAACGCGCGCGGCTGCTATCGGCTGTTGAAACAAAATAACGACGAGGTTGGGTGATGCGGCGCAAGCTGGTGGTGGGGAACTGGAAGATGCACGGGCTGCGCGCGCAGCTGCCGGAGATCGAGGCGATCGCGACGGCGGCGGCGGCGAACCCCTCGGTCGATGCCGCGCTCTGCGTGCCCTTCACGCTGATCCACGCCGCCACGGGCGTTGCCGGCGCGCTGCCGATCGGCGCGCAGGACCTGCACGAGGCCGACAAGGGCGCGCATACCGGCTGCATCTCGGCGCCGATGCTGGTCGAGGCGGGAGCGACCCTCGCCATCGTCGGCCATAGCGAGCGCCGCGGCGACCAGCACGAGACCAGCCACGACGCCTATATGAAAGCCGCCGCGGCGCATCGCCACGGGCTCAAGGTGATCCTGTGCTGCGGCGAGCTCGAGGCCGAGCGCGCGGCGGGGCGGGCCGAGCGGATCGTCCAGTCGCAGATCGAGAAGTCGCTGCCCGACGATGCCGATCCAAGCTGGCTGACGCTCGCCTATGAGCCGCGCTGGGCGATCGGCACCGGCAAGACGCCGACGCCCGACGAGATCGCCTCGATGCACGCGATCATCCGCGCCAAGCTGCGGATGATGATCGGCGACGAGAAGGCCGATGCCGTCCGCATCCTCTATGGCGGGTCGGTCACCGGCGCGAACGCCGCGCAGATCCTCGCGCTCGACGATGTCGACGGCGCGCTGGTCGGCGGGGCGAGCCTCACCGCCGAGAAGTTCGTGCCGATTATCGAGGGTGCTGCTTCGGTTTCCTGAAGTCTTAGCTCTTGTTCGCAGAAGGCGAACGGGACCCAAGCGTCAGAAACGCCGTGACACCTGAAAGCGCGGCCATCGCCGCACCGACCAGCGCGCCGGCATGGAAGGCCGCGATCAGTCCCGCGCCTGCCGCTGCGATCACTGCGCCGGCGATCGCGGTGGCGATCAGCCCGCCGGTGCGCGCGATCGCGCTGTTGAACCCCGATGCGGTGCCCGTGTGGCGGTCGTCGACCGAGGCGAGCACCGCGGTGGTCAGCGGCGCCGCGACGCTGGCCATGCCAATGGCAATCGCAAGAGCGCCGGGGAACACCGAGGTCCAATAGGGCGCGTCTCGGTTGACCAGCAGCAGCAGCGCGAAGCCGACCGCGACGATCAGCGGCCCGATCGTCAGCGGCCAGCGCGGGCCGACCCGGGCGGTGATCTTGCCCATGATCCGGCTGGCGATCCCCATGCCGAGCGGCATCGGCAGCAGCGCGAAGCCCGCGTGCAGCGCCGAATAGCCGCCGGCCTGGATCAGCACATAGGGCAGGAGCAGCAGCACCCCGCCGAGCGCGCCGTAGAGCAGGAAGGTCAGCAGCGTCAGCCCGGCAAAGGCGCGCGAGCCGAACATCGCCACCGGCATCATCGCCTGGTCGCCGCGGTAATGCTCGATCCCCAGGAACAGTCCGGTCGCGAGCAGGCCGCCGGCCAGGCCGATCGCCACGCCGGTGTCGAGCGCGTGGTGACTCGACCAGATCGTCAGCGCCCAGGTCAGCGCGCCCAGCGCCACCGTCGCCGCCGCGGCCCCCGGCAGGTCGAGCGGCAGGTCGCCCTCCGAGCTTTCCTCGACATAGAGCATCGCGATGCCGATCGCCGCCAGCGCCACCGGCACATTGACGTAGAAGATCGCCCGCCAGCCGATCGCATCGACCAGCCAGCCACCGAGCGGCGGCCCGACCGCGCCGGCGATCGCGCCGACGCCGGCCCAGGTGCCGATCGCCTTGCCGCGCGCCTCGCCGGTGAAGGCGTGGCCCAGGGTGGCGAGGCTGTTGGGCAGCAGGATCGCCGCGCCGATGCCCTGCACCGCGCGCGCCGCGAGCAGCAGCGTCAGGTCCGCCGCCACCGCGCAGGCGACCGAGGCGAGCGTGAACAGCGCGATGCCGAGCACCAGCAGCTTGCGCCGCCCGAAATGGTCGCCAGCCGCGCCGCCGATCAGCAGCAGCGCCGAGAGCGGCAGCAGATAGGCGTTGACCGTCCATTGCAGCTCGGCGGGAGTGGCATGGAGGTCCGCGCCGATCGCCGGCAGCGCGACATTGGTCACCGATCCGTCGATGAAGGCCAGGCTGGAGGCAAGGATGCAGGCGGCGAGGGTGAGGTTGGGGTGCTTGGCCGGCATGGCGCATCGGTAGCAGAGCCGGGCGCCGACGGGGAGGGCGTTCCGGGCCGGCTACCCGAAAGAGCGTTAATAAGCTGAAATTACGTAAATCTTCGCCGCAACGCAGCCAGCGCTTCCCGCCGGCTTGCTATAAGGGAACATGCTGAAGCTCTCGCTTCCCGCAGGCCCTATGGACAGCGAACGGAATCGCGCGATTCTGGTCGAGCAGTTTGCTGCCCTGCGCAAGCAGATCCCACTGATGTACGCGATGATGTTCGTCGATGCGGCGTTCCTCGCCTTTGCCGCCTATGGCACGGTCAGCCCGTGGTGGAGCCTCGGCATGCCGACGGCGCTGGCGCTGCTCTCGGCGGTGCGCGCGGGCTTCTGGGTGCGCCGTCGCGGCTTCAGCCCGCGGCCCGAGCTGATCCCGCTCTACCTGCGCGGCACGATCATCGTCGCCGCCGTGCTGAGCTTCGGCTTCGGCGGCTGGGGGCTGATGCTCTATGCCGAGGGCGACCTGGTCCGCCGCGCCTGCATCGCGCTCTACATCTTCATCGGCGCGATCAGCTGCTGCTACTGCCTCCAGCCGCTGCCGCGCGCCGGGCAGGCGGTGCTGCTGTTCGGTGCGGCGCCGGTCACGATCTGCCTGATCTTCTCCGACGAATGGTTCCTGCGCGGGCTCGGCTTCAACATCCTGCTGGTGGCGATCGTGGTGCTGCGGATGATGCGCACCACCCATGCCGGCTTTGTCGAGGTGCTCGCCTCGCGCTCGCACATGGCCGCCGAGCAGCTGCGTGCCCAGGGTGCCGAGCAGCGCGCGCACCAGCTCGCCTATCACGATCCGCTCACCGGCCTGCCCAATCGCCGCGCGCTGGCCGAGGCGCTGGAGCAGCGCATGTCGCCCGAGGGCGGTGCCGGTGCGCTCGGGCTGCTGATCATCGATCTCGACCGGTTCAAGTCGATCAACGACGTCCATGGCCATCCCGCCGGCGACCAGCTGCTGCGCGATGTCGCGGCGCGGCTGAGCACGGCGATGGCGGAGGAGGGGACCAGCTACCGGCTGGGCGGCGACGAGTTTGCGGTGATCGTCGACGGCGACGGCGAGGCGGCCCGCCGCGCCGCGCATGCAGTCGTCAACGCGATGCGCAAGCCGTTCGTCGGGCCCGAGCTCGTCCACCATATCGGCGCGAGCGTGGGCATCTCGCTCCACCCGCAGGACGCGCCCGACCGCGAGACGCTGATGCGCCGCGCCGATATCGCGCTCTACAAGGCCAAGCATTCGGGCCGGAACCAGCATTGCGCGTTCGAGCCGCTGCTCGACGCCGAGATCCGCCGCCGTGCCGAGATCGAGCGCGAGATGCGCGCCGCGATGGTCTGCGACGCGTTCGTGCCGCATTACCAGCCGATCGTCGACCTGAAGCATGGCGGCGTGGTCGGCTATGAGCTGCTCGCCCGCTGGCAGCGCGACGGCAGCGAGATCGGCCCCGAGCTGTTCATCCCGATCGCCGAGGAATGCGGGCTGATCGACGCGCTGATGCTGCGCCTCCTCCACCGCGCCTGCCGCGAGACGCGCGACTGGGCGGTGCCGATCTCGATCAACGTCTCGCCCACCCAGCTCAAGGATCCGTGGTTCAGCGAGAAGCTGCTCGGCGTGCTGGTGCGCGAGCGCTTCCCGGCGCAGCGGCTGACGATCGAGATCACCGAGAACGCGCTGATCGTCGATGCCGAGAGCGCGCAGCAGGCGATCGCCTCGCTGCGCAACCAGGGCATCCAGCTGGCGCTCGACGATTTCGGCACCGGCTATTCATCGCTCAAGCATCTCGAGATGCTGCCGTTCGACCGGCTCAAGATCGACCGCTCGTTCGTCGCGGCGATGGAGCGCGATCCCCGCGCGATGCGGCTGGTCCACGCGATCATCACGCTCGCCGCGACGCTCGACCTGCCGGTGGTCGCGGAGGGGATCGAATCGGCCTCCACCGCGCAGACGCTCGCCCGGCTCGGCTGCGCGATGGGGCAGGGTTATTTCTACGGCCACCCGATGCCCGTCGAGAGCGTCGTCGCGGCGATGGGCAGCAGCGCCGCCTAGTCCCCCTCCCTTTCCGGGGAGGGGGAGCAGGATCAGTTCGCGTAGCGGTCCTTCAGCACCTTCCACACGGCGCGCAGACTCACCGCCTCGGCGCCCTTGGGGCGGCCCGGCTTGGCGCTGCCGTTCCAGCAGAAGATGTCGAGATGCGCCCATTGCGCCTTCTCGGGGACGAATTCCTTCAAGAAGAGCGCCGCGGTCAGCGCGCCGCCGAACGGCGCCTCGGCCGCGTTGACCATGTCGGCCACGTCGGACTTCAGCATCTCCTTGTACGGATCGTAGAGCGGCAGGCGCCACATCGGATCCGCCTCGGTCTCCGCCGCGGCCATCAGCTCGCTCGCCAGCGTCTCGTCATTGGCGAACAGCGCCTGGAGGTCGGCACCCAGCGCGACGCGCGCGGCGCCGGTCAGCGTCGCATAGTCGATCACCAGCTCGGGGCCCTTCTCCTCGGCCTTGGTCAGCGCGTCGGCGAGGATCAGCCGGCCCTCGGCGTCGGTGTTGCTGTTCTCGACCGTGATGCCCTTGCGCGAGCGCATGATGTCGCCCGGGCGCGTCGCCTCGCCGTTGATCGAGTTCTCGACCGCGGGGACGAGCATGTGCAGCCGCACCGGCAGGCGCGAGGACATGATCAGCTCGGCGGTAGCGAGCGCGTGCGCGGCGCCGCCCATGTCCTTCTTCATCAGCCGCATGCCGCTGGCCGGCTTGATGTCGAGGCCGCCCGAATCGAAGCAGACGCCCTTGCCGATGATGGCGATCTTCGGGTGCTCGGGATTGCCCCATTCGATCTCGATCAGGCGCGGCTCGCGGCCCTTGCCGGCGGCCTTGCCGACCGCCCAGAGCAGGCCATAGCCCTTCTCGATCTCGTCGCCCTTAACCACCGTCAGCTGGCCGCCATAGGCCTTGACCAGGTCCGCGGCCGCGGCCTCGAGATCGGCCGGGCCCATGTCGTTGGCGCCGGTGTTGATCCGGTCGCGTAGCTTGAAGGTGGCGCCCGCCATGCGCACGGCTTCCTCGATCCGCGCGACATCGGCGGTGAGCAGCACGCGCGGGCCGGTCGGCGCCTTCTCGTCCTTCTTGTAGGCATCGAACTTGTACTGGGCGGCGAGCCAGCCATGGATCGCCTTGCCGGGCTCGGCGCCCTCGACGCGGTAGCTGCCCTCGGGCAGCGTCTCGGCGAGCTTGGCGAGGCACCAGGGCGACAGGCGGTCTGCGTTCGCCACCACGGTGACGACCGACCAGTCCTCGGGCCCGTCGCCGGGCAGGATCGCGCTGGCATAGGGCGAGGGCGCCAGCTTCTGCGCGGCAGCCGCGGTGCGGTGGCGCGGCGGCTGGGCATTCAGCCAGGCGTCGAAGCCCTTGGCGTCGATCACGGTGATGGTGCGGGCGGGCTGGCCCTTGTCGGGCTGAACGAGCGTGTTGAGATCAGGCATGGGGGCTGATCTAGGTAATGGGCACGTCAAGGGCTAGTCCCAAGACGCACATGAAATTTCGTTCACGATGGAACGGTATCGTTTCGCAACCGGTTTTCCCAAGGTCTAGAGCCATTCCGGGAGCAAAGCATGACCGACACCCGCTACGAAGGGGAGCGTATCCCCTATCTCGAGCCGGTGGAGGTAAGGCCCCGGCGCCGGAGCATCGCCGCGCTGGTCGTCGGCGGCGTGATCGCGCTGATCGGCCTGGTGCTCGCGATCGGCGGCGCCTGGCTCGCGGTGCTTGGCGGCTCGCTCTATTACGTGATCACCGGCGCGCTGATGGTCTGGTCGGGCGTGCTGCTGGTCCGCGGCCGCATGGCAGGCGGCTGGCTCTATCTCGCCATCGTCGTCGCCAGCGTGCTCTGGGCCTGGTGGGAGTCGGGCGCCAATCCCTGGGCGCAGGTGCCGCGCGTGATCGCGCCGGTCGTCCTCGCCATCGCCGTGATCCTGGTGCTGCCGACGCTCACCTATGCGGCGGGCAAGTGGCGGCTCGCGCTCGGCGGGGTCGCCGCAGTGCTGGTGCTCACCGTGATCAACTTCTGGGCCGCCGCGGCCGGCATGCCCAACTCGGTGCTCGCCGCGCTCCCCGCGCCGGGCACCGCCGGCATGATGGACCCCTCCGGCCAGCAGACCGGCGCCGACTGGCCCGTCTATGGCGGCACCACCAGCGCGCGGCGCTATTCGCCGCTGGTCCAGATCACCCCGGCCAATGTCTCGAAGCTCAAGCAGGTCTGGCTGACGCACACCGGCGACCTTCCGTCGTCGCCGATGATCCGCAAGACCTATGGCGCGGAGAACACCCCGCTCAAGGTCGGCGACAGCCTCTATATCTGCACGCCGAAGAACATCCTGCTGTCGCTCGATGCCGCCACCGGCATGGAGAAGTGGCGCTACGATCCCAAGGTGCCCGACGACGCGATCCCCTACACGGCGGCCTGCCGCGGCGTGGTCTATTATGCCGTGCCGAACGCGCCCGCCAACCAGGCCTGCGCCACCCGCATCGTCGAGGGCACGCTCGACGCGCGGCTGATCGCGGTCGACGCGAAGAACGGCAAGCCCTGCGCCGATTTCGGCACGAACGGCCAGGTCGACGCCAAGCAGGGCATGGGCAAGGTCCCGGCCGGCTTCGTCTCGATCAACTCTCCGCCCACGCTGGTGCGCGGCGTGCTCGTCACCGGCCATCAGGTGCTCGACGGGCAGGACCGCTGGGCGCCGTCGGGCGTGATCCAGGGCTTCGACGTCGTCACCGGCAAGCTGCGCTGGGCCTGGGACATGATGAACCCGAGCTGGAGCGGCGCACCGCCGGCCGGCAAGGAATGGGCACGCGGCACGCCGAACATGTGGACGCTGGCGAGCGGCGACGAGCAGCTCGGCTTGGTCTATCTCCCGATGGGCAACGCCGCGGCCGACTATTACTCGTCCGAGCGCCGTCCGGAGGAGAATTTCTACGCGACCTCGCTGGTCGCGCTCGACGTGACCACCGGCAAGCCGCGCTGGCGCTTCCAGGCGGTGCGCAACGACGTGTGGGACTATGATTTCGGCGCCCAGGCGACCCTGGTCGATTACAAGGGTGCCCCGGCGCTGGTCCTGCCGTCGAAGCAGGGCGACCTCTACGTCCTCGATCGCCGCACCGGCCAGCCGCTCACGCCCGTGGGCGAGATGAAGGCCCCTGGCGGCGGCGTCGAGCCGCAGCAGCGCGCCGCCACCCAGCGCGTCTCGCTCTGGCATACGCTGCGCAAGCCCGACCTGACCGAGCGCGACATGTGGGGCATGTCGCCGATCGACCAGATGATCTGCCGCATCCAGTTCCGCAGCGCGAGCTACAAGGGCTTCTTCACCCCGCCCGAGGCCGATCGCCACTCGATCGAATATCCCGGCTATAATGGCGGCACCGATTGGGGCGGCATCGCCGTCGATCCGCAGCGCGGGGTGATCGTCGCCAACTATAACGACATGCCCAATTACGTGCAGCTGGTCCCCCGGGCCAAGGCCGACAAGCTCGGCTGGGCACCGCGCGACCAGGCCCGCGGTAAGATCGGCGGCGCCGAAGGCGCGGGCGATCCCCAGGCGAACACGCCGTACGCCATCAACGTCAATGCCGGCTGGCGGATGCCCTTCACCGGGCTGCTCTGCAAGCAGCCGCCCTATGGCGGGATCCGGGCGATCGACATGGCGACCGGCAAGACGATCTGGGACCGCCCCTTCGGCGAGGCGCGCACCAACGGCCCGTTCGGCATTCCCTCGATGCTGCCGGTGTCGATCGGCACGCCGAACAATGGCGGCTCGGTGGTCACTGCCGGTGGGCTGATCTTCGTCGCGGCATCGACCGACAACCTGATCCGAGCGATCGACCTGAAGACCGGCAAGACGCTGTGGAAGGCCGTGCTCCCCGCGGGCGGCCAGGCGACGCCGATCGTCTATGAGGCGAACGGCAAGCAGTATCTCGTCATCTATGCCGGCGGGCATCACTTCATGGAGACGCCGGTGGGCGACGAGGTGGTGGCCTACGCTTTGCCCTAAATGCCCGGGTCCGATATTCCCTCCCTGCACGGGAGGGGCTAGGGTTGGGTTAGAAAAGGTCGGGGCTCGATACCCCGGCCTTTTCTGTTTCGGCCGCCGATTGGTTGAACTCGCTCCGCTCGCAACTCACCCCCCACCCCTCCTTTTCAGGGAGGGGAGGTGCCTGCCCTTGCAATGTAGGATTTCGTCTGTTTCCCTCACTCGGCCGGGGTCGCGCCCGGCCGCT
Source organism: Sphingomonas sp. KR3-1 (assembly GCF_040049295.1). NCBI lineage: Bacteria > Pseudomonadati > Pseudomonadota > Alphaproteobacteria > Sphingomonadales > Sphingomonadaceae > Sphingomonas > Sphingomonas sp. KR3-1. Next base: position 31,680 of record NZ_JBDZDQ010000001.1, on the reverse strand, counting down.
CTTTGACAGTTGGAAAATATAATGTCCCCTCCGCGTAATCATGTTGCGCAAGACTGGGACGGGTGCGCCTCCATGACTGTCGCGGCTTTCGTGACTTTCCGGCACGGAGAATCCGCGCCGCCCGAGTCGCGCTGTTGGAAGATCACGCCTGCGCCGGATGCGCCTTCACATAGTCGATGAACGCGCGCAGCGGCGCCGGCACTAGCCTCCGGCCGGGATAATAGAGGAACGGCCCGGGGAAGCGCTCCCACCACTCCTCGAGCACCGGCACCAGCGCGCCGCGGGCGAAGCTCGGCCGCAGCCAGGCCTCGAACAGGTTGACGATGCCGGCGCCGGCCTCGGCCGCGTCGAGGATCAGGTCGATCGCAGTGCCGACGCCGACGATCAACGGGCCATTGGGCTCGACCAGGACGATCTCGCCCTGCTTCTCGAACTCCCACGGCACCAGCCGGCCATTCTCGAAGCGCGCGCGCAGGCAGCGATGCTGGAGCAGGTCGCGCGGATGCGCCGGCGCGCCGTGCCGCTCGAGATAGCCGCGCGAGGCGCCGGCGGCGAAGCTCTGGACGCGCGGGCCGATCGGCACCGCGATCATGTCCTGCTCCAGCCGCTCCTCATAGCGGATGCCGGCATCGCAGCCCGCCGCGAGCACATCGACCAGATCGTCCTCGGCGACGATCTCGACTTCGATCTCGGGATAAAGATCGAGGAAGCCCGGCAGGATCTCGGGCAGCACCAGCCGCGCGGCGCTCACCGGCACGTTGAGCTTGAGCGTGCCGGCCGGCCGGTCGCGAAAGCCGTTGACCACGTCGAGCGCCGCTGCGACTTCGCCCAGCGCAGGCCCGAGCCGCTCGATCAGCCGGGTGCCCGCCTCGGTCGGCGCGACGCTGCGGGTGGTGCGGTTGAGCAGTCGCACGCCAAGCCGCGCCTCGAGCCGCCGCACCGCCTCGCTCAGCCCCGATGCGCTTGCCCCGGTCGAGCGCGCGGCCTCGCGGAAGCCGCCGGCGCGGGCGACTGCGAGAAAGGCGTTCAGCTCGGAAAGGTCCAGGTCCATTGTTCGAAAATCCGCACAGCTCGTGCGAATTGTGCCTGATTATCGTGCGATGCCGCAAGGCCTAGATGGGTGCCGTGCTTTTCGAAGGAGTTCGAGCGATGACCGACTATCCGATGACCTATCAGTTGGGCGACCGCCAGGTGAACCGCGTCGGCTATGGCGCGATGCAGCTCGCCGGCCCCGGCGTGTTCGGCCCGCCCAAGGATCATGACCAGGCGGTGGCGGTGCTGCGCGAGGCAGTGGCGAGCGGCGTGAACCACATCGATACCAGCGATTTCTACGGCCCGCACGTCACCAACCGGATCATCAAGGAAGCGCTGTATCCCTATCCGGACGATCTGGTGATCGTCACCAAGCTCGGCGCAGTGCGCGACGACGCCGGCGCCTGGCTCCCTGCCCAGAGCCCCGATGATCTCAAGCGCGGGCTGGAGGACAATCTCCGCAATCTCGGGCTCGAGGCGATGGAGGTCGTCAACATGCGGATCATGGGCGATGTCCATGCGCCGAGCGAAGGCTCGATCGCCGAGCAGATCCACGCGCTGGCCGACCTCCAGCGCCAGGGGCTGATCCGCCATATCGGGCTGAGCAACGCCACTGCGACCCAGGTTGCCGAGGCGCGGGAGATCGTCCCCATCGTCTGCGTACAGAACCAGTACAACCTGGCGCACCGCGAGGACGAGGCGCTGGTCGACAGCCTTGCCGAGGCAGGCATCGCCTATGTGCCCTTCTTCCCGCTGGGCGGCTTCTCGCCCATCCAGTCGGGCACGCTCGACGAGGTCGCCAAGGGGCTGGGCGCCACGCCGATGCAGGTCGCGCTTGCCTGGCTGCTCCAGCGCTCGCCGAACATCCTGCTGATCCCGGGCACCTCGTCGCTCGGCCATCTGCGCGAGAATCTGGCGGTGCGGGACCTCAAGCTGCCGCCTGAGACGGTGAAGATACTCGATGGAATCGCCGGCTAGCGGCCGATCGGCTTCACCTTCGGCGCGCACATCGCGATCGCATGATCGACCATGAAGCTCAGCCGGTCACGCGCCAGGGCGAGCTCGGCCGGGTCCAGCCCCCGGTCGAGCGTCTCGAAGTTGAGGTAGCTGAGCCCGTGGAGGACCGCGTAGTTGGAGAGCGACCCGTCGCTCGCCACCACGCGCTCCTGCACCACGTTGAAGTCCGCGCCGACCATCGCATCGCGGCAAAAGGCGTCGCTCGGCTGGTCGCGGGCGAGATAGGTGGCGAAGGCGACGGTGTCGTCATCGTCGAACGGCCAGGCCTTCGACACCGACGGGCTGGGGGTCAGCGTATCGTCGCAGAAGCGGATCGAGATCACGCCGCTGCCTTGCGGATCGCCCTTGTTGCAGCGCGAGTCGCCGGTGTCGAAGCCCTTGGCGTTGGTGTGGAGCGCGATGATCGGCCAGGCGCCGTCCGCCAAGTCAGCGAGGATGTTGTGGGCATAGCCGGGCAGGGCGGTGTCGAAGTTGCGGTTGGGGTCGATCGGCTTGCCGTAATCGACCGCGCGGTTCATCCGCACCCCGTCGTCTCCCGGCGAGACGCCCGAATCGACCGCGATCAGCACCCCGCCATATTTTTTCACTGCGGCGAGCCCCGCCTCGAACCCGGCATTCTCATTGTCGTGCGGCACGAAGAACAGCGGGCCCTTGGGATGCTTTACATTGACGATGCGCCACAGCCGCCAGGGCGCACGCTCCTCGCGGAACTCATGCGCCGTGACCGCCAGCCCCTTCCACTCGGCCGGATCGCGGTGGCGGGCGAAGTCGTCGTCCTGCACCGTGAGCGGATCGACCGGGCGGACCGTCACCGCGTCGGGCGGCGCGACGCTGAACAGGGCAGCGGCGGCGAGGGCGATCAGGCGCATCAGTCCCTCGGCTGGATCAGGAACTGCTCGAACCTGCCCGATGCGCCGGGCTCGGCATAGGTGATAGCGATCAGCTTGCGGCCGTCCGCATAGGTGATGTCATAGTTGCGGTTGACGAAGCCGCCGCGCAGCCGCGGTTTGCCGCGGGCAGCGAAGCTCACCGGATCGCCGAGCGGGCCGAGGCTGCTCTGATAGTCCGCGGTCGCCTGGGGCGTGAAATAATAGTTGGCGTCGTCGGTCAGCTTCGAGCGATCGAGCCCGCCGCCGCGCAGCTGATCGAAGACCTGGCGGGCGAGATAGTCGCGCGCCGAGTCGAGCGAGGGCGGCGGCGGGATCTGCACCACCGGGTTGAGCAGGTCGGTGATCCCGCCGGTGATCGCATCCTGCGCCCCGCCGAAATCGGCGTTGACCAGCGCCACTACCGCGAAGCGCCTGCCCGGCATCACGAAATTGTCGGAGAGGAAGCCGACCGCCTCGCCGCCATGCTCGACGATCTTGTCGCCGGCGCGCTCGCCGACCGAGACGCCCAGCCCGTAATGCGGGTCGCTGCCATTGTTGAGCAGCACGCTGGTTTCCTGCGTCTCCCAATCCTCGGGGCTCAGGATCTTGCGGTCGATCCGGGCGATGTCCCACTTCGCCAGGTCGGTCGCCGACATGGCGAGCTCGCCCGCCGCCCACAGCCAGCCATGCGCCGCCGGCCGGGCCGCGCGCACCGGTCCCAGCGCGAAGCGGTGATTGCCCTGGGGGAAGCCCGTGCCGATGGCATAGTCCTGATCCATCGCGTCGATGCCGAGCGGCTTGAGGATCTTCTTCTGGAGATAGTCGAGCAGCTTCATGCCCGACGCCTTCTCGACGATCATGCCGGCGACGACATAGCCGGTGTTCGAATATTGCCAGGCCGTGCCGGGCTCGAAATCGAGCGGCTTCTTCGCCCAGCGGTCGAGGATTTCCTGCGGCGTGACCGGCTTCTCCATCGCGGCGAAGTCATAGTCCTGCGGCCAATAGTCCTGGATGCCGGCGGTGTGGCTGAGCAGCTGGCGAATGGTGATCCGGTCGGCACCGGTGATGTCCGGCACCCATTTGGACACCTTGTCGTCCAGGCTGAGCTTGCCCTCGTCCTCGAGCAGCAGGATCGCCGCGGCGGTGAACTGCTTCGAGATCGACGCGATCTGGTACTTCGCCGCCGGGCTCGTCGCCTTCATGCCGGGGCCCTGGTCGCCATAGGCCTTGGCGAAGACGATCTTGCCGTCGCGCACGATCGCGACCGAGGCGGAGGGCACGCCCGAGGATTTGAGCGCATCGCCGACGATGGTGTCGACCTTTGCGGTCTCGTCAGCGGTAAGCTGCTGCGCGGCGGCGGGCGTGGCGAAGAGAAGGGCGGCGGCAAGGGCGGGACGGAACATCGGGCCTCCGGATGGTTTCGGAGGCAGCTTAGGGCGCGCCAAGGGCGTCGTCACCCTTCTTGCACGCCCTAGCGCACATTGACCGGATGATCGTCGTCGAAAGCATGATGGGCGAGCCGGACGACAGGATCGAACTCCGGATCCTTGGCAAAGGCATCCGGACCGATGAAGCCGAGCCCGTTCCAGGGGATCTCGATGCCGATCTGCTGATAGCAGCGATAGAGAAATTCCGAGCAGATGAACTCGTCGTCCGAGCGCAGCAGGCGCGGCATGCGGCGGTTCCAATGGCCGGCGACGATCCGGACCATGATCTTGACGATCTCGCCGGCGCCGAATGGCGTGCCGAGCCGGCTGGTGGCGAATTTGCCCAGATGGCGCATCGCCTCACCCTGCGCGCGTTCCTCGAAGCGGCGGTGCCGCGCCACTACCAGGTCGCCGGGAAAGACGCGGGCCTTGGTCTTGTTCTCGGTCAGCCAGCGGTGGAAAGGGATGAGCCGCACGCCATAGTGCTCGACTGCCTCGATGATCATCACCTCGTCGAGCAAGTCGAGCCGCAATACCATGGCGACGTGGCTCCACGGGCTGCGCGTTGCCCAGCGGATCACGCGCGAGAAGATCTGCGTGCCCGAGCAGAGCAGCACGTCGCCCGTGCGCAACGCCGCGCGCATCGCCTCATAGTCGAGCGCGGGCAAGGTCTCGATGCTGCGGTCGGGAACGGTCATTGGGCCTCCGAAACGAGAGGCTCAAGTCTCGCCGCGCGGCTTTGTTCCGCGCTCAGGCCTCGTCCAGCGGCACGCCATACAGATCGTGCTCGTCGGCATCCTCGATCTCGACCATGACGATGTCGCCCTGCTCGAGGTGGCCGGCATCGCGCAGGAACACTTCGCCGTCGATCTCGGGTGCGTCGGCCTGGCTGCGGCCGGTGGCGCCGCCTTCCGCGTCCACCGCGTCGATGATCACTTCGAGCGTGCGGCCGATCTTGGCCTGGAGCTTGGCCGCGCTGATCGCGGCGGTCTTCTCCATGATCCGGGCGTAGCGCTCTTCCTTGACCTCTTCAGGCACCGCGCCGGGCAGCGTGTTCGCCGCGGCGCCTTCGACCGGCTCGAAGCGGAACGCGCCGACCCGGTCGAGCTGGGCTTCGTCGAGCCAGTCGAGCAGGTATTGGAAGTCCTCCTCGGTCTCACCGGGGAAGCCGACCACGAAGGTCGAGCGGATCGTCAGGTCCGGCGCGATCGCGCGCCAGTTCTTCAGCCGTTCGAGCACCTTGGCCTCATTGGCCGGGCGCTTCATCGCGCGCAGCACCGAGGGACTGGCGTGCTGAAACGGGATGTCGAGATAGGGGAGGATCAGCCCCTCGGCCATCAGCGGGATGACCTGGTCGACATGCGGATAGGGATAGACATAGTGGAGCCGCACCCAGGGCGCGATCTTGCCGAGCTCGCGCGCCAGGTCGGTCATGTGGGGGATCACTTCCTGACCCTTCCACAGGCGCGGCTCCTTGCGGATGTCGACGCCGTACGCCGAGGTGTCCTGGCTGATCACCAGCAGTTCCTTGGTGCCCGCCTCGACCAGCTTCTCCGCTTCGCGCAGGATCGCGTCAGGGCGGCGGCTGACCAGGTCGCCGCGCAGTGCCGGGATGATGCAGAAGCTGCAGCGGTGGTTGCAGCCTTCCGAGATCTTCAGATAGCTGTAGTGGCGCGGGGTGAGCTTCAGCCCCGCGTCCGGCACCAGGTTGACGAAGGGCGAGGGCGGCATCGGCGCCGCCTCGTGCACCGCACCGACGACTTCCTCATATTGATGCGCGCCGGTGACCGCGAGCACGTTGGGGAAGCGGGCGCGGATCGTCTCGGCTTCCTTGCCCATGCAGCCGGTGACGATCACGCGGCCGTTCTCGGCGATCGCCTCGCCGATCGCTTCGAGCGATTCTTCCTTCGCCGAGTCGAGAAAGCCGCAGGTGTTGACTAGCACGACGTCAGCGCCGGCATAGTCGGGCGACATCGCATAGCCGTCGCTACGCAGCTTGGTGAGGATCCGCTCGCTGTCGACCAGGTTCTTGGGACAGCCGAGCGACACCATGCCCACGCGGGGCGCCTCGGGGAGTTTGGTTGCCATGATTGGGGCGCGACATAGGGATTTCTGGCGAAAATACCAGCGCGGGCAATTGCGGGGTGCGCCAAGGCGGGCCGCGGCATGGCGCACCGCTGCGTATAGCACCGCGCCCCGGTGCACGGGCGGCCTGCCGCGCGTATCAACGATCATGCCGCGATCGGACTAGCCGTCGCTACGGCAATGTTGCGGCCAGGCCCCTTGAAATCAGAGGGAAAGCGCGAGAATCGCCGCCGCGATCAGCAAGTTCAAGCCCGCAAGCGATACTATCAGCAAGGAAAATCCATGTCCGAGCTCTTCGACATGGGCATCCTTGGCAACCCCCGCCGCGTTCTTCCTGTCCGCGAACTGCAGGATCGCAAGGAGGATCCAGAATGTCGCATAGGAATATGCGGCGTAGCGCACGTCGTCGAACGTGGCATGGCGAAGCAGGTTTACGACAATGCTGGTGCCGATGATCATCAGCGTGGCCAGGATGGCGGTATAGCTAAGTTCGTTCTTCTTTCTGATGAGCGTAACCCTGCTACGAAAGATCTCTACGGAATATAGCTGATCCGATCGCAAGTTATACATTCTCGGTATCCTAAAACTGGCGGGCGCCAATTTCCGGGCGCCCGCCAAAATAATCAAAGCGAGGAGACCAAGTACACAAGGCCGCCGACGCCTGCGACGACCGTGCCGCCAGCAACGAGTTCAGGCTGGCCAAAAAGCACGCCCACGCCCGCGATCGCAGCACCGGTTGCCATGATCACGCCACCAATGTCCTGGCCGGTCTGGTTCTTGGCAGCCGCGATGCTGTCGATTTCGTCCAGGCTAAGTTCCTGGATGCCGTCGATCGTTGCGAAGGCGGTCTGATTCATGAAACTCATTATATTCCCCCACCATTTGGTTGCTCTTGAGTCGCCTGTTTTTGGCGCACCGTATTTGTGTCAATTGCTCCTATTGGGTGTCAAACGGACACTATGCCGATATGGTGCGAAATACAGATCGGATATAATACTGTAACAATTCTTTGGTGCGTGCGCATTGGCGGTGGGATCTGGCGGCACGGGGTTTACGGGCGTAGTTTCGTACTGGCGCAGCTGTCGGGAGGGGCGAAATGCATTTCCACTGGTTGGCGATCGTCGGCGCGGCATTGGCCGGCTTCGTGGTGGGCGGGCTCTGGTATGGCCCGTTGTTCGGCAAGGCCTGGATGCAGGCGCGCGGCATCGATGCCGCAGCGGCGAAGACGGGCGCGAACATGCCATTGATCTTCGGCGGCACGTTCGTGCTCAACCTGGTCGCTGCGTTCATGCTCGACCATCTCTACCTGACCTATGACGCGCCGGTGGGGCAGCATCATGCGCTGGTGATTGCGGGGATCATCGGCACGGGGTTCATCACCACATCGATCGGCGTGAACTACCTCTTCTCGCGGCTTCCCCGCGCGCTGTTCCTGATCGATGCGGGCTACTGGATTGTCATGTACCTGGTGATGGGAGCGATCTTCGGGCTGGTCGTCTGAGCGTTCAAGCAGGCGCCTTGAACACGAACCATGCCCCCGCCGCGATCAGCGCGAAGCCGATCAGGTGGTTGGCGCTGATCTTCTGTCCGAGATAGAGCACCGAGAAGCCGACGAACACCGTGAGCGTGATCACTTCCTGCATCGCCTTCAGCTGTGCCGGCGAATAGACCGCGCTGCCCCAGCGATTTGCCGGCACCGCCAGGCAATATTCGACGAAGGCGATGCCCCAGCTCGCCAGGATGACGAGGATCAGCGGCGTGCTCTTGAACTTCAGGTGCCCGTACCAGGCGATCGTCATGAAGACGTTCGAGGCGATGAGCATCAGGATCGGAAGGGCGCGGGCGGTGAGATCGGCGGGCATGGCGTGACCTTGGCGGGGATGGCATCAAGGTCAAGCATGGAGATGATCTCGCGAACCCGCCTGGTGGAACAGCTGCGTGCGCTGGGCGTGCGGGAAGGCGGCGTGCTGCTCGTCCACACCAGCTTCCGCGCCGTCCGGCCGGTCGAGGGCGGGCCCGAGGGGCTGATCGCCGCGCTGGTCGAGGCACTGGGCCCCATGGGCACGCTGGCGATGCCTTCGGCGACGGGCGACGACGACCATGTCTTCGATCCGGCGACCACGCCCAACCGCGACGATCTCGGCGTGGTCGCGGACCGGTTCTGGCGGATGCCCGGTGTCGTCCGCAGCAAGCATTTCGACGCGGTCGCGGCACTCGGCCCGCAGGCGGAATGGATAACAGGCGGCCCGTTCGTGCTGCCGCCCGCAGCGCCGGGAAGCGCGATCGACCGCATCCGGGCGGCCGGCGGGCAGGTGTTGCTGCTCGGCGTGACGCACCACGCCAACACCATGCTGCATCTTGCCGAGCTGGTCGGCGGCGCCCCCTATCGCAGCGACTTCCACTATATCGGTGCCGACGGGACCGAGGTCCATTATGGCGAGAACGACAGTTGCTGCGCCAAGTTCGAGCTGGCCGACGACTGGCTCCGCGCCGCGGGGCTGCAGCGCGAAGGGCCGGTCGGCCATGCCGAGGCGCGGCTGATGGACGCCGAGGAACTGGTGCGGATCGCGGCCGCCAGGGTGTGCGAGGACCCGCTGGTCTTCCTCCACGCCCCTGGAGAGGGTTGCGAGGAATGCGACGAGGCGCGGGAGAGCCTCTAGCGGGCCGGCAACCTCGGCAGCGGATCGACCGGATTGCGCCCCTGGCGGATCTCGAAGTGCAGCTCTGGCCGGTCGGCAAAGCCCGAATTGCCGGAGAGCGCGATCATCTGGCCCTTCTTCACCGCCTGGCCGCGCTGGACGAGCAACTGGCCGGCATGGCCATAGACGGTCGTCCAGCCATCGCCATGGCGCAGGATGACGAGCCCGCCCAGCGCTGGAATGTCCGAGCCGACATAGGCGACGACGCCGTCCGCCGCCGCCAGCACCGGGGTGTCGAGCGGCGTCGCGATCTTGATGCCGTCGTTGCGTTCTCCGGAAGCCCCGGGGCCGAAGCGCTTCACGACATTGCCCTTGAGCGGCCATTGGAAGCCGCCAGCGAGCCGCGCGGGCGCCGCCACCGGCGTGGTCGGCGAGAGCACGCGGGCCGAGGAGGCGGTCGGCTGCGCCGGCTTGGCCTTCTCGGCGATGGCGGGCTGGCCGCCGGTGACGATATCGTCGACGCCGAGGTCGAGATGGAAGCGCGCGGCGCGCTGCTCGATCGTCTCGGGCTTGCCCGAAGGCGAGGGCGAGGCGTCGTCCGGGATCAGCAGCCGCTGTCCGGTGCGCAGGATGTACGGCTCTTCGAGTTCGTTGACCGCGATGATCCGCGACCAGGTGACGCCGTACGCCACCGCGATCGCAATGCCGGTCTCGCCGTCGCGGACCAGGTGATAGCGGCCGCCGGGGATGCTCAGCTTCTGGCCGACGCGGATCACGAAGGGCGGCGGAATGTCGTTGGCGCGGGCGATCGCTTCGGATCCCGCGCCGGTCTTGGCCGAGATCGAGCGCAGCGAGTCGCCCGGCTGTACGACATAGCTGCGGCCGGCGACGGCGCGCGCATCGGCCGAGACCTTGCGCGATTGCCAGGACTGGGGCGGGGCGGGGAGGCGGCGCACGTCCTGCTCGCTGCCGAGCGCGGGTCGTTCCCAGCTCTGCTCCTGCTCTCGCGGCTGGACTGGGCGCTGGCGGTCCGGGCGCTGCTGCGGCGCCGGGCGATAGCCGGTATCCTGATAGGCGCCGCCGGACTGCGGGATGCAGGCGGCGAGCAACAACAGCGCCACCGGCGCCATTCGCTGTGCTGCCTTCATCCCGACCCCCACATTAACCATTACGGGTGCACCATAACGCGCATTTCCCCGCGCGTCAGGTACGTCTGAATGCGGAGGTGCTCAGTTTGCCGGTTCGAGCCGATCGAGGCCGTTCAGATAGGGCTTGAGCACCTCCGGCACCGCCACCGATCCCTCTTCCTGCTGGTAGTTCTCCAGCACCGCGACCAGCGTGCGCCCCACCGCCAGGCCCGAGCCGTTGAGCGTGTGGACGAAGCGCGTGCCCTTTTCGCCCTCGGGCCGGTAGCGCGCGTTCATCCGGCGTGCCTGGAAGTCGCCGCAGGTCGAGCAGGACGAGATCTCGCGGTAGCGCGCCTGGCCGGGCAGCCACACTTCGAGGTCATAGGTCCGCGCCGCGGTGAAACCCATGTCGCCGGTGCACAGCTTCATCCGGCGGAAGGGCAGGCCGAGCGCCGTCAGGATGCCCTCGGCGCACTGGGTCATGCGCTCATGCTCGGCCTCGGACTGTTCGGGCGTGGTGATCGAGACCATCTCGACCTTCTCGAACTGGTGCTGGCGGATGAAGCCGCGCGTGTCGCGGCCGGCCGCGCCGGCTTCCGAGCGAAAGCAGGCGGTGAGCGCGGCGAAGCGCAGCGGCAGCACGGTCTCCGACAGGATCTGCTCGCGGACGATGTTGGTCAGGCTCACTTCGGCGGTGGGGATCAGCCAGCGGCCATCGGTGGTCTTGAACAGGTCCTCGGCGAACTTGGGCAGCTGGCCGGTGCCGAACAGAGCCTCGTCGCGCACCAGCAGCGGCGGGATCGTCTGCTCATAGCCATGGCCTTCGAGCGTATCGAGCATGAACTGGCCGAGAGCGCGGTGGAGCTTGGCGGCGGCACCGCGCACCAGCGTGAAGCGGCTGCCGGAAAGCAGCGCGCCGGTCTCGAAATCAAGGCCGAGCGCCGGGCCGAACGCATCATGCTCCTTGGCTTCGAAGGGCAGCACGGTCGGCTCACCGACGGTCGCGACCAGCGCGTTGTCGTCCTCGTCCTTGCCCTGGGGCACATCGGCATAGGGAAGGTTGGGGATCGCGGCGAGCAGGTTGGTCAGTTCCGCGCCGACTGCCTTTTCCTCGGCGTCGATCAGCGGCATCCGCTCCTTGAGCTCGGCGACTTCGGCCATCAGGTCGGTCGGATCATCCCGCCGCGCCTTGGCCGCGCCGATCGCCTTCGAGGCTTCGTTGCGGCGCGCCTGCACCGCCTGCGCCTCGGTGATCAGCGCGCGGCGCTTCTCGTCCAGCGCGAGCAGCGTGGCGGACTGCGGCTCCAGCCCGCGGCGGGCGAGGCCGGCGTCGAAGGCTGCGGGGTTCTCTCGGATGGCGCGGATATCGTGCATCTCCGCGCCCTATGACGGCGGCCCAGCGTGCGCAACCCTGGCGCGCGCGGCTCGTTGAGGATGCAGGCACGAAACGAAGGAGAGACGAGATGCAGGTTCCGCACGATACGGTCGTCGTGGTCGCCGATGGGCGCAAGATGCTGTTCCTGAGGAACGAGGGCGACGCGGTGAACCCGAACCTGCAGGTCGAGAAGAAGGTGGCCGACAAGCACAACCCGTCGCACCACGACCAGGCGACCGACCTTGCCGGCGGCGCGATGGGCACGCGGACCACCGGTGCGCAATGGGGTGGCGGCAACATGGACGAGGTCGACTTCCACCAGCTCGAGGAAGACCGCTTCGCCGCCGAGACCGCCGCGTTGCTCAAGGAGCGGGCGCTGCGCCAGGACTTCGAGTCGCTGATCATCATCGCACCGCCCAAGACGCTGGGCGAGCTGCGCAAGCATTATCACAAGGAAGTGAGCGACCGCCTCAGGGCCGAGATCGCCAAGGACCTCACCGGGCACCCGGTTTCGGAGATCGAGCAGGCGCTGGCGAAGGCGGAATAGCGCCTTCATCCCGGCTTTCGCCGGGAGGGCGGTTATTCGCCGCTCGTGTCGTCTGGCTTCTTCTTGCCCAGCCGCTTGCGGGCGACCAGCGCCGCTGCTGCGCCGCCGAACAGCAGGATCATCGGCGGAGCCGGCACCGGTGCCGGGCCGCCCGAGCCGCTGCCGCCGCAGCCATGCCCGCAGCTGCTGCTGCCGCCATAGCTGCTCGATCCGTGATGCCAGCCGCTCGAGCTCCAGCCGCTCGAATTGCTCCAGTGGCTCGACGAGCCGTTCGACGACGAAGACGTCGACGACGAGTTGGACGAACTGGTCGAGGAAGAGGTCGACGAGCTGGTCGAGGACGAGGTCGACGACGACACGTCACCGCTCGACGAGGAAGTCGAGGTCGAGCTGATTTCGCCGCTCGACGTCGAAGTCGAGGAGCCGCCGGTCGAGGTCGAGGTGGACGAGCCGCCCGTCGACGTGGAGGTCGAGCCGCCCGACGAGGACGAGTTGGACGACGAGATCTCGATGTTGATGCCGCTCGAGCCGCTGCTGCTGCCCGAGGACGAGCCGCCGAAGAAGCCGCCTGCGAAGAATCCGCCGCCGAAGCCGCCACCGCCGCTCGAGCCGCCGATCACGCCCGAAGACGAACCGCTGCTGCTCGACGAGACGACCGGCATCTCGCCGCTGGAGCCGTAATAGGGCGGCGGCGTCGGGATCGGTGCGCCCTGCGCCGTGACGACCACTAGCTGGGGCTGTGCCTGAGTCGTGGTGGTGACGGTGCGCTTCACGACTCGGCGAACCGGGCGGGCGACCGTGCGCTTGACCACGCGCTTCTTCGCGACCACTGCGTGATGGACCACGCGCGGTTGCTGGATGCGCTCGGTGACATAGACGCCACCGCCGCCAATCACCGCGCCCCCGCAAGTGCAGGCGCACAGTTTAGCCAAGGCCATGCGAACCGACATTGTCCCCACTCTTTCCGTTGCTGGCGCTTCGCTCCCCACGGGACCGTCAGCAGCTTCGCGCCTGTCAATGCGGCAAAAGTGCAAAACAAACTATTAAGTGCAATGGCGTAAGCTTCCGTTAACCTTATTTGCGCGTGATTTTCGCGCCCCGGATTTCTGCTGCGAGGGTTAATGTTCAACTTCGGTACGGAACGCGCTGTTGTTAGCTGCCGGTTCGTGAACATTATCGGTTAATTCCGGCGACGATTCCGTGCCGGTTCAGCCATCGCTAATTTTCCCCCGTTTACGGGCAATTACGCCTGTGGATTAAAACAACAGCGCGCTTGTTAACGCGCTCGCGCGAAAGTATAGGGCCGCGCAGGGCAAACGGTCACCGTACGGCTCGGGCCTGACGGGGACCGGAGTGGAGAGTGTGGGGATGGCTACTGTTTTGGATCGCTTCGACGAACCGGGTAAACGTGTTCCTACCGCCGCCAATGACGGCGACGACGGCTATCGGCCGAGCAACGACGAACCCTTCATGAACCCGCGTCAGCTGGAATATTTCCGCAACAAGCTGCACGCGTGGAAGGACGACATCTACCGCGAGGCCGCGGGGACGCTCAACCAGCTGCAGACCGACTCGCTGCGCGAGGCCGATCTCACCGATCGCGCTTCGAGCGAGACCGACTGGTCGATCGAGCTGCGTACGCGCGACCGCCAGCGCAAGCTGATCTCGAAGATCGACGCTGCGCTGCGCCGGATCGAGGACGGCGAATATGGCTATTGCGAGGTGACCGGCGAGCCGATCAGCCTCGGTCGCCTGGAAGCCCGGCCGATCGCGACGATGACTGTCGAGGCGCAAGAGCGGCACGAGCGCAACGAGAAGGTTTCGCGGGAAGAATGACAGGGGGCCTCCGGCCTCCTTTTTTGTGCCTTCTCCGCTTGGGCCACGGCCCCGACGGAGGCACATTTTCGCGGTTCGTTTACGCTTTTGGCAAGGTTTGCCGGTCTATCTTGCGCGCGTAACCCCTTTGCGTTTCGAGCGACACGATGGACCAGTTCTCCTTTGACCCTCTCACGGCGCTGTCGGCGGACGATTTCTCCAGCCAGCGCAACGGTTCGCGCGACAGCCTCATGCTGGCTGCGCATTTCCGCGTGCCGGGTCGACCGGACGAGCAGGTTCGGGTCCGCAATCTCTCCTCGGGCGGGCTGATGGCGGAATATGCCCAGCCGATCGATCGCGGCACGGCGGTGCAGGTCGAGGTGCGCGGCGTGGGCTGGGTGAGCGGGCAGATCGCCTGGGCGACCGACGGCCGGGTGGGCATCGCCTTCGATGCGTCGATCGATCCGATGCTGGCCCGCAAGCCGGTGGGCGGCGGCACGCACACGCCGAGCTTCGTGAAGCCGATCCTCACGCGCCGCTAAGGCAGGCGCCGCCAAGCTGAATTCGGGATTTTTGCGCTCGGGGTGCGGCACCTGCCACACCCCTCTGCACAGCGCTTCTCAGCGCGCCATCTCTTCCTTGATTCGAAGCTTCTGCTTCTTCAGGGAGGCCAGGACCATCTGGTCCGGCAGGGGCCGTTGCGATTCGGCGTTGATACGCTGGTCGAGCACGTTGTGCTTGGCCGAAAGTGCCGAGAAATGCGCGTTCTGCATCGAAGCAGTCTCCTTCATCGGTGGCCGGAACCTGTGAATAGATCACTTTTCCACAGCTTTGTCGCGGGGTAATCGCGGTTGACGGTTGCCTAATCGACAGCCCGCGAAAATCACGCGATGATCCGTTGCGGAGCCTACCGCCCTGGTGCAGGGAGGCACCGGGTACGGGGGCGTTCGCGATGGACGAGAAAGAGATTGTGCGGCGGCTCGAGGCGGTGCGGACCGAGCATCGCGACCTCGACGTGGCGATCGACGCACTGCTCGCCACCGGCACCTCCGATCAGCTCCAGATCGCCCGGCTGAAGAAGCGCAAGCTGATGCTGCGCGACGAGATCGCGCTGCTCGAAGACCAGCTGATCCCCGATATCATCGCGTGACTTGGTCCCGATCCGGCCCTGATCCGGAACGGGACGAAGCGACTGCGAAATTAAGCATTTTGTTACCATGAAGCCTGTGGCAGCGTCTCAAGTCATGGGGAAACAGGGCACCACGCAGATCCATCGCAAGCTGATCGACTCACTCTATGTCGAGGCGATGCTGCTTGCCGACGAGGCTCGAGGCTATTTCGACGAGCTGGGCCGCAACGAGCGCGAGGCGCTCGAGGCGCTCAACCGCGTGGCCTTTTCCTGCGAGTCGCTGAAGGTGACGACGCGGCTGATGCACATCATCGCCTGGCTGCTCACCCAGCGCGCGGTCGATGCCGGCGAGATCAGCCTTGGCGACGCGCTGGCGCCCTCGCGCCGGCTGGGCGATGCGCCCGAGACCGAGGAAGCGCTGCTGGATGCGATGCCCGAGCATGCGGTGGCGATCATCAACACCAGCATCGACCTGTACCGCCGCGTCGCCCGGCTCGACGAGTCGCTCGAAGGGACGGCGCCGGTCGAAAGCCCGGCGCGCAGCATGATGGACCGGCTGGCCGCGGCATTCTGACGTCTGCGTATCCGGCGAAAGCCCGGACCTCAGGCGACGGCGCGGGACAGGAGCCGCACGCGATTCCGGCTTTCGCCGGGAGGACGGCTCAATTCACCCGCACAGCCCCGCCTTGGCCGCCGCATATTCCCTCTTCATTCGCTCGATCTTCACCGCGGCCGGCTCGATGGCGTGCACCGCGCCGATGCCCTGGCCCGATCCCCAGATGTCCTTCCAGGCCTTGGCCCCGCCGAAGTTCATTGCGCTCGGATCGCTCTCCGGCAGCTTGTCGGGGTCGAGCCCGGCATTGACGATCGACGCCTTCAGGTAGTTGCCGTGCACGCCGGTGAACAGGTTCGAATAGACGATGTCCTCCGCCGTCCCCTCGACGATGCCCTGCTTGTACGCCGGTGCCGCATTGGCCTCGTCGGTGGCGATGAAGGGCGAGCCGATATAGGCGAGGTCGGCGCCCATCGCCTGGGCCGCCAGCACCGAGCGGCCATTGGCGATGGCTCCTGAAAGAATCACCGGCCCGTCGAACCATTCGCGAACCTCTTGCACCAGCGCGAAGGGGCTCAGCCGCCCGGCATGGCCGCCGGCGCCGGTCGCGACCAGGATCAGGCCGTCGGCGCCCTTCTCGATCGCCTTGTGGGCGAAGCGGTTGTCGATCACGTCGTGCAGTGTGATCCCGCCCCAGCCATGCACCGCGTCGTTGAGCTCGGGCCGCGCGCCGAGCGAGGTGATCACGATCGGCACCTTCCACTTGGCGCACACCGCCACGTCATGCTCGAGCCGCGGATTCGAGCGGTGGACGATCTGGTTGACGGCGAAGGGCGCCGCCGGCGTGTCCGGATTGTCGCGGTCCCAGGCGGCGAGCTCCTCGGTGATCTGGTGCAGCCATTCGTCGAGCCTGGTGTCCGGCCGGGCGTTCAGCGCCGGGAACGAGCCGACGATCCCCGCCTTGCACTGGGCGATGACCAGCTCGGGCACCGAGATGATGAACAGCGGCGACCCGATGACGGGCAGGCGCAGGCGATCGAAGAGGGGGGGCAGGGCCATGATCGGTTTTGTACCGAAACGGAGTTGCCCGTCCAGCCCGGTGCCGGCGACGCTACGTCAGCCCCGGCTCCGGCGCGGGGGCGCGCATCCGCAAAAGGTCCGACTCGGCCATTGAAGCGAATCGGTGCGCTCCCCATTCTCGGATCAGACGAGGTCGCTGGGGAATGCGCATGGTTACCAATGAAATCTACATCATCGTCCGCGACGCGATCCAGGCGGCCGCGCGGCAGAGCGGCAAGCTCTATGAGGCGGGGCAGGAGAGCCATTACCAGGCGCTCGCCGCGGTGATGGCGTTGCGCAAGGCCGGCTATGAAGTGACCAAGCGGCTCGACAATTAGTCGAACGGACGCTGCCAGACGACGAAGGTCTCGATATCGGTCGAGCGGATCGCCGCGGCGTACATGTCGTGCCGGAAGCCCGGCAGCGCCGCGATCCCCTCGACCATCCCGCCTTCGCCGCGTGCGCCGAGCGGCAGGCTGAAGGCGACGTCCTCGTCGGGCCCGTAGAACAGCCACCAGGCGCTGCGACCGTCCGAGCCGGTGTCGCTGGTCTCGATCGCGATGGCACCGAGCAGGTCGAGCGGCACCGCGTGGCGATTGCCCTGGGGGTTGGCGGTCCAGAGCGCGCCGCCGTCGATGCCGGTCTGCCAGAAGCTCTCGGGCTCGGGCGCCGCCACCGCCACCGCCACCGGGGCGGGCGGCGCTGCGGGAGCCGGCACCGGCGCCTTGGCCCGGCGCTTCAACCAATCGAACAATCCCATGGCGATCCCCTCGATTCGAGGGGATCGGCCTAGCGCGGCTATGTGACGGCTCGGCAACGATCGCGGGTCAATCGATGCGTTTCAGCCCCGCGGCATAGTCGCGCTGCTTGGCGGCGTAGAGCGCGGCGCTCGCCTTGAGCATCGCCTTCTGCATGTCGTCCAGCGGGCGGATCGCCTTGGCGGGGCTGCCGACGATCAGGTGGCCGGCAGGGAAGCTCTTGCCCTCGGTCACCAGCGCGCCGGCGCCGACCAGGCAGTCCTCGCCGATCACCGCGCGGTTGAGGATCGTCGCGCCCATGCCGATCAGCGTGCGGTTGCCGATCGTGCAGCCGTGCAGGATCGCGTGGTGGCCGACGGTGACGTCCTCGCCCACGGTGCAGGGCGCGCCGGGATCGCTGTGGAGCATCGCCCCGTCCTGGATGTTCGAGCGGGCGCCGACCAGGATCGGGGTATTGTCGGCGCGGATCACTGCGCCGAACCAGATCGAGGCCAGTTCCGCGAGGTGGACGTCGCCGATCAGGTCGGCGCTCGGCGCGACCCAGGCGGTCTCGGCAATCAGGGGGCGGTGCCCCGCAAATTCGTAAAGCGGCATTCGCTCAGAATAGCGGCGCCTGCAGGTCGGCGGGAAGCGGAATATTGGCGCCCAGCGCGAGCGCCAGCGCAACTGCGCCCAGCAGCACCGCGAGCGTGCTCGACAGCGAGAACAGGCCCCAGCCGACCATGGTGACCATCTGCGGGTTCGCCCGCTGCTCGCGCTTGTTGCGCTGCATCGACAGGATCACGAACATCGCCAGCATCGCATAGGCGAAGACAAGAAACTCGGTCATAAATCCCACCCCGATTATCCCCGCGGGCAACTTACCGGGCGAGGGTTAACGCTTCAATGCCATGCACCTCCGGTTTACCGCAGTGCAGCAAGGACTGGCCGCACGCGATCAGTGGTGCGCCGCGGGTTCCTTCGCGCTCGCCTTGCAGCTGCACAGGCAGATGCACGGCGTCGGCGCGCAGTGGCAGGGCTGGGGCACGATGCAATGGCAGTGCGCCGCCGCGTGCTTCTCTTCCTTCTTGTCCTTCTTGGGCGCCTCGGGCGGGCGCATCAGGATCAGGCGCGGCTCGTCGCTGCCGAACGGCACGTGCATCACTGGGGACTGGCACGCCTCGCAGCCATGATGGTCGTGCGCGTCCTCGTCCTGCGCGCCGAAGAATTTCGGGCTGTGCGCCTTTTCGAGCACCGTCTTGCCGATCTCGCAGATTGCGATGGCATGCGTGACGACCTGGCCGATCGCATAGCTGAGCGGCGCCTGCTCGGTGTTGAAATAATGGACGAGCATCGCGTCGCGGTGCGGGTCCACCGGCTCGCGCACCGCCGGATAGCTGAGCATCTGCTGCAGGTCGCCCAGCTGCGATTCGATCGCGCTGATCTTGCCGCCCCAATTGTTGAACGCCGCGAACAGCTCGTAATCGGGCCAGGTCGCCGGCGGGTGCGCGCGCATCTGCTCGACGAAGTTCATCGGCGGGGCCAGGTCCTCGCGCAGCAGGCGGGTGAGCACCCGCAGCGTCGTCACGTCGCCCGGCAGGTGGCGCAGCCGCTCGTGCAGCGTGCCCTTGATCAGCTCGGTATGCTTCCACACCTGCCTGCACAGCATGCGCGTGAATTCCGCGTCGCGCTTCTTCGGCTTGGCGAGCAGCGCCGATTTGATCGAGGCGAGCACGGCGATCATGATCAGCAGCGCGACCAGCACCCCGATCGTCAGGATCCAGGCGGGCCAGTAGATCGCCTCAGCGGTGATCGGTTCGGCGATGCTGTTGCCGGCAGCGGCATTCGCCACGCCCGCGCCCAGACTGCCGATCGAAACCATCGTCATTGCCACGCCATCCCCCTGAGTCGCGGCCGATATGGTTAACAGAAACTTGGCGCCAGCACAGTCATGACTCTACCGTCTCGTTACGGACTTGGCGCGGGAACTTGCGGCATTATGCCCGCGTCAGAGGGTGACTCCGCGCTTCCAGATCGCAATCTCGCGCTCGCCATTGCGCTCGGCCGCGGTTTGCTTGCCCGATGCGATCGCGGCGATCGTGTCGAGCAGCGACTCGGCCGCGGCCTCCATGCCGGCATCGAGCACCTGGCCCGCGTCGAAATCGATCCAGCCGGGCTTGCGGGCGGCGAGGTCGCTGTTCGAGGCGATCTTGATCGTCGGCACCGGGAAGCCGAGCGGCGTGCCGCGGCCGGTGGTGAACAGGATCGCCGTCGCCCCCGCTGCCGCCAGCGCAGTCGAGGAGACGGCGTCGTTGCCCGGCGCCTCGAGCAGGGTCAGTCCCTTGCGCCGCACCCGCCCGCCATAGGGTATCACGTCGGTGACGATCGCGTGCCCGGCCTTCTGCACCGCGCCGAGCGACTTCTCCTCGAGCGTGGTGATGCCGCCGGCGATGTTGCCGGGCGAGGGGTTCTCGGAGACTGGCTCGCCGTGCCGGGTGAAATAGGCCTTGAAGTCGTTGACCAGGGTGACGATCCCGTCGAACACGCCCGCGTCGCTGGCGCGTTCCATCAGCAATTGCTCGGCGCCGAAGATCTCGGGAATCTCGGTGAGGATCGCGGTGCCGCCCGCCGCGGTCACCGCATCGGCCATCCGCCCGACCAGCGGGTTGGCGGTGAGGCCCGAAAAGCCGTCCGAGCCGCCGCACTTCACGCCCAGCACCAGCTCGGAGAGCGGGGCAGGGGTGCGCGCGGCCGCCGCCCCGGCGACCAGCTCGGCGACCAGCGCCAGGCCCTCCTCGACTTCGTCGTTCGCCATCTGCGCGCCGAGCGTGCGCAGATTGGGATGGTCGATCCCCTCGAGCATGCCGGCGATCTGATTGTTCTCGCAGCCCAGGCCGACGATCAGCACGCCGCCGGCATTGGGGTGGCTGGCGAGCGCCGACAGGATCGCGCGCGTGCCCCGCAGATCGTCGCCCAGCTGCGAGCAGCCGAACGGATGCGGGAAGGCATGGACGCCGTCGATCGTGCCGGCGTGCAGCGCGGCGGCGCGCTCGGCGATCTTCTGCGCGGTGCGCGCAACGCAGCCGACGGTGGGGATCACCCAGATCTCGTTGCGCGTGCCGACCCGGCCATTGGCGCGGCGATAGCCGAGGAATCCGGGGCCCTCGAACCCGGCATCGTCATGCGCCGCCGGCGTGAACGCATAGTCGCCGCTGCCCTTGAGCGCGGTCGCCACGTTATGCGTGTGGACGTGCGCGCCGGGGGCGATGTCCCGGGTCGCCACGCCGATCGGGAAGCCGAACTTGAGCACGGGCTCACCGGCCGCAATCGGCTTCACTGCCACCTTGTGGCCCTTGCCGATCGCCTCGGTGAGCGTGACGCCCAGCGCCTCCTCGCCGGCGGCCATGTCGCGCAGCGCCGTGGCAGTGCTGTCCTTCGGGTCGATGCGGAAAAGCGCAGGCGTCATGTCGCCCGATATAGGCGCGCGCCGGTGCAAGGGAAACCGGTTTCCCTCATCCCGCCGCCAGCCAGGCGAAGCGGATCACGAACAGCCCGGCCAGCACGAGCAGCAGCCCGTCGCCCCTGGTGATCTTCCCCCGGATCAGCCGGATCAGCGCATAGGCGGTGATGCCGAAGGCCAGGCCGTTTGCGATCGAGAAGGTGAAGGGGATCATCGCCACGGTGAGGAAGGCGGGGATCGCCATCTCGGGATCTTCCCAGTCCACATCGGCGAGCGGCGCCATCATCAGCCCGCCGACGAGCACCAGCGCCGGCGCCGTGGCCGCGAGCGGCACCAGCTGGGCCCAGGGCGCCACCAGCATCGCGAGCAGGAACAGCACGCCGGTCACCACCGCGGTCAGCCCGGTGCGGCCGCCCGCCTGCACGCCGGCCGCGCTCTCGACATAGCTGGTCACCGTGCTGGTGCCGAACAGGCTGCCGGCGACGCTCGCCACTGCATCGGTGAACAGGATGCGGTTGAGCCGGGGAATGCGGCCCTGCTCGTCGATCAGCCCGGCGCGGCGCGTGACGCCGACCAGCGTGCCGACATTGTCGAACAGGTCGACGAACAGGAACACGAACAGGATCTCGAACAGTCCCAGGCCGTGGCTGCCCGACAGGCCGAACACCCCGGCCAGGTCGAGATGGAACGCGACCTGGCTGATCGCGGTCAGGTCATAGGGCTCGGGCTTGAACACGACCTGACCCGTCGCCCAGCCGGCGATCGTCGTCGCCGCGATGCCGATCAGGATCGCGCCGCGCACCTTCCACGCTGCCAGGCCCGCAGTGACGACCAGCCCGAACAGCGCCAGCGCCGCGCCGGGCGCGTGCAGGTCGCCGAGCGTCACCGAGGTTGCCGGGCTGGTGACGATGATCCCGGCATTCTTGAGGCCGATCAGCCCGATGAACAGCCCGATCCCGCCCGCCACCGCGGCGAACAGCTGGGGCGGGATCGCGGCGATGATCAGCTGGCGGACGCCGGCAAAGGTCAGCACCAGGAAGGCGATGCCGGAAAGGAACACGCAGCCCAGCGCCACCGGCCAGGGCACGCCCATGCCCTGCACCACGGTAAAGGCGAAATAGGCGTTGAGCCCCATGCCGGGCGCCAGCGCGAGCGGCACATTGGCGGCGAGCCCCATCAGGATGCTCGCCAGCCCGGCGGCCAGGCAGGTCGCCGCCGCGACCGCGGCCACCGGCATCCCCGCCGCGCCCAGGATCGCCGGGTTGACGACGATGATATAGGCCATGGTCAGGAAGGTCGTGGACCCGGCCAGCATCTCGGTGCGCACGGTCGTGCCGCGTTCGGTGAGCGCGAAATGGCGCTCGATCAGGCCCGTCTCGCTGGTGTCGGCCACAAGCATTCCCCCATGCTGCCTGGATCGAGCATAGCGCGTCCGTGCCGAAGCGGAAGGCGGGGCTTGCAATGTAGGATTTCGCCTGCTGGACTCGCACGGCCGGGCCCGTGCCCGGCCGCTCTTTGATTTGTTGGAAAGATAGGATCCCGCGTGCGCAAGGATGTTGCGAGATGGAGCGCGTTTGCGGGAAGTGTGTCAACTTAAGGCACGCGAAAACCGAGCCTTGGCCTGAACTTCGCGAACCTCGCGAGTCGCTTGGCACGGCGCTGTAGGAAGCAGGCCTTACGCCTGTTCCACCACTTGGCGCTGCTCGCCGAGCCCGTCGATCCCCAGCCGCACCTCGTCACCCGGCTGAAGGAACACCGGCACCGGTTTCTGCGCCATGCCGACGCCCGGCGGCGTGCCGGTCGAGACGATGTCGCCGGGCTGCAGGCTCATGAACTGGCTGATGTACGAGACCAGGAAGCCGGGCTTGAACACCATCGTCGCAGTCGAGCCGTCCTGGTAGCGCTTGCCGTTCACTTCGAGCCACATGGCGAGCGCATCGGTGTCGCCGATCTCGTCGGGCGTCACCAGCCAGGGGCCGATCGGACCGAAGGTGTCGCAGCCCTTGCCCTTGTCCCAGGTGCCGCCGCGCTCGTTCTGGAACTCGCGCTCGGACAGGTCGTGGCAGATGAAATAGCCGGAGATCGCGGCCAGGCCTTCGGCTTCGGAGACGTAGCGGCAGTCGCGGCCGATCACGATGCCGAGTTCGACTTCCCAGTCCATCTTGGTCGATCCGCGCGGGCGCAGGATCGGGTCGTTGGGGCCGGAAAGCGCGCTGGTCGCCTTGGAGAAGAGCACCGGCTCCTTGGGCAGCGCCTGGCCGGTCTCGGCGGCGTGATCGGCATAGTTGAGGCCGATGCAGAGGAACTTGCCGGGTCGCGCGACGCAGGGGCCGAGCCGCTGCTCGCCTTCCACCACCGGAAGCGCCGCGAGGTCCGCCGCCGCGACCCTCGCGATCGCGGCGTCGCTGCCGTCGATGTCGGCGACCACGCCGGAAAGGTCGCGCAGCCGCCCGTCGCCGTCGATCAGGCCGGGCCGTTCGGCACCCGCTGCGCCATAGCGTACCAGTTTCATGCGATCCCTCCCGCGTCTGTCTGGCGCCAGCCTTCCACATTTCCTATGCCGGCGCCATGACCGTGCCGCTCTTTCACCTCGCCATTCCCGTCGACGATATCGAGGCTGCGCGCGGCTTCTATGGCGGCACGCTCGGCTGCCCGCAGGGACGCGAGGATCCCGGTCACTGGATCGACTTCGATTTCCGCGGCCACCAGCTCGTCGTCCACAAGGCCGAGGGGGCCGGGGTGAAGGCACGCAGCGCGGTGGACGGCGATGCGGTGCCGGTCCCGCATTTCGGGCTGGTGCTCGACTGGGCCGACTGGGAGACGCTCGCCGAGCGCCTGCGCGCCGCCGGCACCGAATTCGTGATCGAGCCGCACATCCGCTTCGTCGGCAAGCCCGGTGAGCAGGCGACGATGTTCTTCTACGATCCCGCCGGCAACGCGCTGGAGTTCAAGGCCTTCAAGGATATTGGCCAGCTCTTTGCCACTTAGCGCTGGTATTTGTCCTTCTTGCGCTTGCCGAACAGCATGCCCCGCTCCAGCCGCTGGCACAGCGCGGTGTAATAGGCCTCGAGGAACCCGTAATCGTCGCCGCCGCTGTCGGGCAGGTTCAGCCGCTCGCGGATCGTCCGGGCGACGACGATGATCGAATATTCCTCGTTCCGCCGCAGCACTTCCTCGAGCTTCTGCAGCTCGAACTCGCCATAGACGCTCAGCTGCTTGTCGGTGAAGGTGTAGCGCGATTTCTCGGGGGCCAGGCTGGTGGCGACGCTGTAGCTCAGCCGCCGCCGCGGCAGCCGCACCACCCAGGTGCCGGCGATCAGGTCGCCGACGCGCAGCCGGTCGCGGTTGAACATCGGGAACAGCGCGAAGATGCCGGTCCACAGCAGCCCGAGCAGCCCGATGGCCATATCGGTCACGCCCTGCGCGGTCTGATAGGCGGCAAAGGTCAGCGGCAGGAACAGCTCGAGCTCGCGCATCGCGTTGCGCGCCACCACCTGGTGCCCGCGCAGCCGCGATCCGTCGCGTGCCACCACGCGCAGCTTCATTAGCCTCTTGCCCGGCGTCGCGGCGCGCGGGCCGAGCTCGAAGATGGCGAAATAGCCGTTCCGCAGCACGAAGAAGCCGAGCAGCCAGATGATCGCCAGCGCTTGGCCCAGCGCCCGCCCGGTGCCGGAAAGCACGAACAGCAGGAAGATGCTGAAGGCGATCAGCGTCAGCAGGATGATCACCACGTCGATCATCAGCGCGCCGGCGCGCTCGCCGACGCTGGCGATGTCGAGCTTCAGGTCGACGCCCTCGGGGGTGATGAAGGTGCGGCGGTCGGCGTCCTTGGCGGCGGCGCGGCGCGGGGCGGGGCGGGGCTTAGCCATCGGCATCCTCGCGGCGCACCGGGAGCAGGTAGAAATAGAGCAGCCAGGCGGCAAGCGCGCCGCCGCCGATCGCGACGCGGATCAGGTCGGACTGGACGATCTGGCGGCCGACGCCCTCGAGCAGCCCGGCGACCGCGAGCATCAGCACCACGCCGATCATCGCAAAGGCAGCGGTGCGGCCCGCCTTGGTGGTGGCGACGGTGCGCGAGAGCCTGCCCGGGAAGGCCACCGCCATGCCGATGCGCAGTCCCGCGGCGCCGGCGATGGCGATCGCGAACAGCTCGGTGGTGCCGTGGATCGCCAGCCACGCGGCGAGCGGCAGGCCTAGGCCCTTGGAGACATAGACCGCCATGAACGCACCGAGGATGCAGCCATTGTAGACGAGCAGCAGCAGCGTCGGCACGCCGAAGGCGAAGCCCAGCGCGAAGCACATCAGCGCCATCTGCGCATTGTGGGTGAAGAGATAGGTGGCGAAGGCGCCGAGCATGTCCCTGGCGCCGCCACCGCCGTCGTACAGGCCTGCGCGCAGCTCCGCCACGCTCGATTGCGGGCCACGCCCGCCGGCCAGGTCCTCGGGGATGATCGAATGGTACCAGCCCGGATCGCCGGCGACGAGGCAATAGGCAACGACTGCGCCGAGCAGCATGACCAGCACCGCGACCAGCGTCTCGCGCCACAGGCTGCGCAGCGCCAGCGGCCAGCCGGCGCCAAAGAACGCGCCGATGCGGCGGTGGAGCGGCGGCTGCACGCCGTAGAGCACGAAATAGGCGCGGGCGCACAGTGCCTCGAGGAAGCCGACCAGATCGGTGTCGAGCGAGGTCTCGCGAGCCACCGAGAGCGAGGACAGCGCCGCGCGGTACAGCACGGGCAGGTCGAACAGATCCTCGTCCGAAAGCGAGCCGGCGCGCCCGCGCTCGATGCGGCGGACCAGCTCCTCGAGCCGCTCCCAATCGTCGGTGCGGGCCTCGCGGAAGCGCAGGCTGGCGAATTGCGCCTCGCCGCTCACAGCAGGTTCCTCCGCTTGAAATCGAGATATTGGCGAACGAGCGCGGCCCCCATCTCGCGGTGCGGGGCCTCCAGCACATGGATGCCGGCATGGCGCAGGCGCGCGGTCACCAGCCGGCGCTCGCGCAGCATCGAGGCGGCGATCACGGCACGCGAGACGTCGTCGATCGCGGCGGGCTCGGCGCCGGCGAGCTCCTCGAGCTCGTCATCGGCGAGGATCACGAACAGCACGAGATGCCCGCGCAGCAGGTTCGCCGCGGCACGGATCATCAGCTCGGCGCCGGTCGGGTCGGTGAATTCGGTAAAGATCACCACCAGCGAGCGCCGGGTGAGGTCGCCGGCCAGCGTGGCGAGCGCAAGCGTGTAGTTGGTCTCGGCGGTGCTGTAGTCGAGCTCGCCGGCGAGCCGCTGCATCAGCGGGAAGGCGCGGACGCCGGAGACGGTGCCCGAGGAGACGCGCGGCTGCGAATCGAAGCCGAACAGCGCCACCCGGTCGCCGAGCTTGAGCGCGGCATAGGCGCCGAGCAGCGCAGCGGTGATCGCGCGGTCGACGCGCGGCAGACCTTCGATCGGCTCGCACATCACCCGGCCGGTATCGATCGCGAAGACGATCTGGTTGTTGCGCTCGATCCGGTTCTCGCGGGCGAGCAGCTTGAGGTGGCGGGCGCTGTGGTTCCAGTCGATCGTCCGGCGCTCCATGCCCGATCGCCATTCGCTCAGCGCCTCGAACTCGCTGCCTTCGCCGCGATCGACGCGCGCCATCTCGCCCGCCTGTGCGTCCCGCAGCAGCACATGCGCGGAACTGCGCACCGGGCGGATGTCGGGCGCGATCACCACGCGGCGATCGAGCGCCTCGATCCGCTGGCGCCAGATCAGCCCGAAGGGGCCGGTCCAGCGGCTCCACACGGCCTCGATCCGCTCGGTGCCGCGGCGGACGGCGATGAAGGCGATGGAGGCCTGGTTCTCGCCGCGGGCCAGGCGGATGCGGCCCTCGGCACGCGGCGCCAGCCTGGGCCCGGCGGCGAGGGCGAGTTCGAGACCCGCGATCGGCTTGCTCCGCAGATGCACGTCGACGATCAGCGGCGCGCCGATCTCGATCGCGCCCGGGCACTCGACACGCAGCGCCGGCGCGCGGGCGGCCAGCAGCGCGTCGAGCGCGGCGAGCGCCAGCACCAGCGGCATCCAGATCATCCCCAGGAACCAGAGCTGCGGTGCGATGACGCCAAGCAGCAGTGCCGGGGGTGCCCCCGCGGCCGTCAGCAGCACGCAGCGGAGCGTGGGTCGGATCAACGCGGCGCCTCGACCTGCTCGATCAGCGCGGCGATGATCGCGTCTGCGGTGCGCCCGTCGATCTCGGCGGCGGGCGAGAGGATCACGCGGTGGCGCAGCGCGGCGGGCGCGAGCTTCTTCACGTCGTCGGGCAGCACGAAGTCGCGTCCATCGAGCGCGGCATGCGCGCGCGCTGCGGCGGCGAGCGTAGCGCCGGCGCGGGGGCTGGCGCCGATCTGCAGGTCGCCGGTCGAGCGCGTCGCCCGCACCAGCCGCACGACATAGTCGACCACTTCGTCGGCCAGCCGGTTGGCGGCGACGGCATCGGCGGCGGCGCTGATCTTCGCGTGATCGGCCACCTGGCTGACGCCCCAGTCATCGGGCCGCGGCATGCCGAAGCGGCTGCCCTGCTGCGCGACGATGCGGCGCTCCTGCTCCACGCTCGGATAACCGACCTCGAACTTGAACAGGAAGCGATCGAGCTGCGCTTCGGGCAGCGGATAGACGCCCTGGCTCTCGATCGGGTTCTGCGTGGCGACCACCATGAACCGGTCGGAGAGCTTGTGGTCGATCCCGTCGATCGTGACCGTGCGCTCCTGCATCGCCTCGAGCAGCGCCGCCTGCGTCTTGGGCGGCGTGCGGTTGATCTCGTCGGCGAGCAGCAGCTCGGTGAAGATCGGCCCGTGGGTCAGCGTGAACTGGCTGGTCTGGAAGTTGAACAGGTTGGAGCCGAGGATGTCGCCCGGCAGCAGGTCCGGCGTGAACTGGATGCGGCCATAGTCGAGCCCTGCCGCCCGCGCGAAGCATTGCGCCAGGAAGGTCTTTGCGGTGCCCGGCGGGCCTTCGAGCAGGATATGCCCCGACGCGAACAGCGCGACGAGCATCAGCTCCACCGCCTCGTCGAGCCCCACCACGGCCTTGCCCACTTCGGCGCGGATCGCGTCGCCCAGCGCCTTCACTTCATCGATGTTCACGCGTGACGGTCCTTTTCCATTGATAGAGGGCGCGCGCGGCATCGAGCAGCGTGCGCGTGTCCCGGGCGTCGGCCGCTCGGTCGGCCAGGGCGGTGAAGGGCTCGCCATCCTTGTCGAGCCGGTCGAGATAGCGATCGAGTGCTTCGGGCGGCAGGCTGGCCGGCGCGCCGGTCGCGCTTGCGGCGACCTCGCGGATCAGCGCGGCGTAGCGATCGCCGGTGCGGTGGCGCCGGCGGGCGAGGCGGAGCAGGGCCGCGCCATTCTCGACGATCGCGCGCTTGCCGAACGCCACGGCGCGCGCCTCGGGCAGCGGCGGCCCGAAGCGCAGCATCGCGTGCCAGCCGGCGAGCAGCGCCGCGAGCAGCAGGCACAGCGTCAGCGGCAGGAACGGCGCCTCGAATGCGAGCTTGAGCAGGTTCGGATTGCGCCCGAAGCCGTGCAGCGTCAGGTCGAAGGCGATCGCGCGTCCTTCGAACGCGCCGAGGATCTGCATCGCCCGCTCGGCGCCCTCAAGTGTCTTCAGGCCCTGATTGTCGAGCAGGTCGGGGTCGGCGACGATCAGCAGCGGGCGCTTCTTCATCCACGCCACCAGCAATCTGCCGTCCGGATCGGTGAAGATCTGCTCGGAGTCGCCGTCTTCGGTATCGGCATAGACCGGCTCCAGCTCGCCGCCGGTGATCGTGCGCAGGCCAGGGCCGTTGTCGGTGATCTTCACCAGGGTGAGCTTGGTCAACTGCTTCTCGACCATCTCGGCCGGCAGCGTGCCGAACGACGTGACCCAGCCCGGCTTGTCGCGGCGCGGGAAGGTAAGCCATTTGGGCAGCACCAGGATCGTCGGCTGCGACACCCGTCGGTCGAGCAATTTCTTCAGCGCATCGGGATCGGTGCCGGGGCTGAGCGTCACCACCAGCGTGTCGTGCGTGCCCAGATCGGCCTCGCGACGGATCATCGTCGCCGATCCGTGCACGCGCCGCACCAGTTCGGCTGCACCGGCAAAGCCCACCGCGGAGGGCGCGAGCGCATGATTGCCGGGGCGCTGGGCTGGCTGGAGATCGTCGGCATAGGCCGCGAGCAGCACGAACCCGAGAAAGGCGACCACGCCGAGTATCACCAACACCAGCACGGTGCGCATCGCGAAGGGCGCGCGGGCGTTCTCGCCGCTCATTTCCACGCCCCCGGCAGCGCGAACTCGCCATAGGCGGCGCGGGCCTCCTCCCAATCCGGACGGGCAAGGGTGCGCCCGCCGAACAGGCTGCGCTCCACCGGCGCGGCCATCGCCGCGAAGGCGCGGCGCACGATCCCCGGCATCCAGTCCGCCCCGGCGATCTCGCGGCTGGTCAGGGCAGGGCGGAGCAGGCGCGGGCGGTGGCGCTGGATATCCTCCAGGCTGCGCTGGAGGAGCAGGTGCACCGCCGCTTCATAGCGACCCTGCGCCGCCAGCGCCTCGGCTTCGGCGAGCAGCGCGCGCGCGGCCTTCTCGGTCGGGCGCCAGGTGGCGACATCCTGTTCGGGCGCCGCCGCGGCATCGCGCGACGGGCGGGAGCGGAGGAATGCGACGACGATGAGATAGACGAGGATCGCCCCGCCGATCGCGACGCAGGTCCAGAAGACATAGGGTGCGGCGGGGGAGAGCTGGTTGAGTTCCTTGCCCAGCCAATTCGCCCAGGGCGGCGGGGCCGGCGGCTTTGCCGGGGTCATGTCGAACTGGATATCGGCGCGTGCGCGCAGTGCCGCATGCGCCTGCGCGACCGACTGCGCAGTCGATGCCTGAACGGTCACGTCGAATCCCCCACGACGCTGGTGCTACCGTAACGAATGGCGCGAGGAAAGCCGAACGAGGCCGGACTTTGCACCGTTCCTGTTCGACTTTTCCATGCCGCGCCGCGCGGGACGCGACCAGGGGATTCCCACCGCGCCACGCCGGGCGCGCCTACCATATGACATCGGCGGCGGCTCGGGGTTTGTCCCGATGGCGTCCCTCGGGAAACGGCGCACACTTCCGTGCGAGAACAGGGATGGAGCTTCCCATGCAAATGCACGCGCATCGCGATTGGGTTCGTCGGAGTCTATCGATGGCATTGGCGGGCGGATGCTGCGCGGCCATGCTGCCCGGCACGGCGCAGGCGCAGACGCTCGACGACAAATACTGGATCGAGGTCTCGGGGTTCTGGCCGGACGTCGATTCGGACGTCGCGGTCAACAATGTCGCCCACCCCAATATCGCGACCGACATCGACCTGGAATCGGATCTGGATCTGTCGGACCGGAAGGTGTTGCCCGCCGTGAGCGCCGGCGTGCGGCTGGGACGCTTCGTGATCGGCGCCGAATATTATTCGTTGCGCCGCTCCGGCGACCACGCGATCACGCGCGACATCACCTTCGACGACGTGACCTATCCGGTCGGCGTGACCGTGAGCAGCGAGTTCAATTCGGACATCTACCGGCTGACCGTCGGCTATGACATCGTCCGCAAGAAGAATCTCGAGCTCGGCCTGGCGTTGGGCGGCCACATCACCAATTTCGAGGTCGGGCTGAGCGGGCAGGGCACGGTTGCCGGCAGTACGGTGGTCACCGGCGAGGCGCGCAAGAAATCGGTGCTGGCGCCGCTGCCGACGATCGGCGCCTATGGCGCGCTCGGCATCGCCCCGCGACTGATGCTCACTGCCCGCGCCGATTGGCTCTCGATCAAGATCGACGACTACAAGGGGCGGCTGTGGAACGTGCAGGCCGAGCTCAACTACCGCCTGTTCAGGAATGTCGGGATCGGCGTGATGTATCGCTATGTCGATTATCGACTCGATGCCGACAAGGAGAAGTGGAACGGCAGCGTGCGGTATCGCTTCAACGGCCCGGCCGCGGTGCTGCGCATCGGCTTCCCATGAGCCGTCGCTGCCGCTCCACGCCTATCGGCTAGGCTGCGCGGGCGGCGCGTGCCGACTGCATCAGCCCGCGCAGCTGCTTGCGGAAGGTGGGAGCGGAGAAATGCTGTGCGGCGTTGGTATAGCCTTCGAACGACACTTCGCGCTCGATCTCCTCGACGCGGCGATAGGCGCCGCTGTTCGCCAGCTCGAGCCCGCGTTCGATGATGGATTTCGACATAGGGGGTTCCTTCGCTGTGCGGCGAGGGGGCAGGACGCACCGCTCGCTATTGTACGGGGACGGAAACTCTGGGTGTGGGTGTCCGGTTCCCGAGGGGGCTGACGGCGGGCCCTGCCAATCGTTCGCTCGCGAACGGGCAGCGGCAGAGCCGGATCCAAGAAAAATGCATCCG
Source organism: Sphingomonas sp. KR3-1 (assembly GCF_040049295.1). Lineage (NCBI taxonomy): Bacteria > Pseudomonadati > Pseudomonadota > Alphaproteobacteria > Sphingomonadales > Sphingomonadaceae > Sphingomonas > Sphingomonas sp. KR3-1. The sequence continues at coordinate 421 of NZ_JBDZDQ010000001.1, read as the reverse complement.
AGTGCTTTTTCTTCGAGATCGGGGTTGACGGCCCCCGATTCGGTCCATAGATGGCGGCCTCCCGACGACGAGGCGCTCGCTTCTTCGCTCGGTGGCCGGATCGGCCAGCAAAATTCTTCATATTCGACAACGCCTTGGCGTTGTTGGTGTGTGCCCTTCGGGGGTTCGGAAATTTCGGTTTTCGGGCGGGAATCGCTCTTTGACATAGTGATTTAGATGAAGGGACATGTGGGCGGCGGCCCTGGGTCTTACGGCTTCTAGGCGTAAGTAACTCAGACAAACCAAGCCGTTCCATGGACTTAGCTGATTGGGCTTCGGTCTTTTCGGTTGGGTTCAAGCATGTCCTACACGTTTCCATACGTGAAGAATTTGTGCAGGAACGGCTCCTAGAAATGAGCTGCTGCATCACGGCACATTCCGG